>NZ_JAPDPD010000009.1 GCF_026283965.1 Dyella subtropica | reverse complement strand
CCCTGTGGGCGACCGGGCCCTGCTTCACAGAGCCCGGTCGCCCACAGGGTGGGCTCCTACAGAGGCTTCAAGCCTCGATGCGCTGCCTTTTGGCGTAGAACTCGGCCACGAAGTCGTCCAGCGAACCGGCAGCGATGGCCCCGCGCAAACCTGCCATCAACCGCTGGTAATGCCGCAGGTTATGCATGGTGGCCAACTGGCTGCCGAGGATTTCGTTGCAGCGATCCAGGTGCCGCAGGTAGGCGCGACTGAAACCGTTGCTGCAGGCGTAGCAGTCGCAGCCCTCCTCGATCACCCGGGTGTCCATGGCGAATTTGGCGTTGCGGATGCGCAGCGTGCCTTCGTCGATGAACAGGAAGCCGTTGCGCGCATTGCGGGTCGGCATGACGCAATCGAACATATCGATGCCACGGCGCACCGCTTCCACAATGTCCTCCGGGCGCCCCACACCCATCAGGTAACGCGGTTTGTCCTGCGGCAACAGCGGCACGGTGAAATCCAACGTGTGGTTGCGCTCCGCTTCCGGCTCACCTACCGCCAGGCCGCCTACGGCATAGCCGTCGAAGCCGATGTTCACCAGGCCCTCCGCCGAACGGCGGCGCAGGTTCTCGTACACGCTGCCCTGCACGATGCCGAACAGCGAGTTCGGGTTCTTCAAGTCATCGAAAGCACGGCGCGAGCGCTCGGCCCACCGCAGGCTCAACTCCATCGAAGTCGAAGCCACCTTCTCCGTCGCCGGATACGGCGTGCATTCGTCGAAGATCATCGCCACGTCCGAATCCAGCGTCTTCTGAATCCGCATCGACTCTTCCGGCGACAGGAACACCTTCGAGCCATCCACCGGCGAAGCGAAGGTCACGCCCTCCTCGGTGATCTTGCGCTTATGTGCCAGCGAGAACACCTGGAAGCCGCCGGAGTCGGTGAGGATGGGTTTGTCCCAACCTATGAACTTATGCAGCCCACCGAACTGCTCGACGATCTCCAGACCGGGGCGCAGAAACAAGTGAAACGTGTTGCCGAGGATGATCTCCGCGCCGATGTCCTTGATGTCGCGCGGGGTCATGGCCTTGACCGAGCCATAGGTGCCCACCGGCATGAACGCAGGCGTTTCCACCGTGCCGCGGGCAAAGGTAAGGCGACCACGTCGGGCCGCGCCGTCGGTGGCGGAGATGTCGAATTGCAGGGAAGTCATAGAGGGGATTATCGCGTGTTTCGGGATGTGGCTGCTCGCGACGCCCTTTCTGCTTCGTCACGCCGGCGCAGGCCCTGTCTCTTGTGCACAACTCAACGCGTGCATGAGCATGCTTCTGCTCCCTCTCCCCGCCGGGGAGAGGGTTGGGGTGAGGGGTGGGTGCTCGCGATACCGCTTCTACTTCGTCATTCCGGCGTAGGCCGGAGGCGCTTTACAACAGCGAAGCTGGTCATCCGGCGGCGTTATCGCTCGGTTGTCGCGATTGCCTGCCCTGGCTCGCCTGCCGCGGGCTTCCGTCCTCCTGCCGGAGGCCGGGTCACTTCTCTTTGTTTGGTCACGCCTGAGCAGGAGCGATGGCGAACAGCGCAGCTGGCCCGAAGGGCGGAGGGCATGGATGCCCGGAGTCAAGAGAAGTAACCAAGAGAAAGACCACCCCGGTTACGCGCCCTCCGGCTTCGCCTGCGGGTCCGTGAGGGCTGGCCGGGCTTTTCGACACGACGTTTGGTGTCCTGTCGGGAGGCATGGGCATCCGTGCCCATGCCCCTGCGGGCCTGATCGTCCAGCCCTCACCGCTACACAGGGGACCCGGAGATCAAGAGCAAAGAGCGCAGAGCAAAAGCAGCGTGTAGGCCGCACCTGACCTGCGCTGGAATAGCAGACGAGAATGCAAAGAGCCTCAAGCCTCTCGCGGCAAAATCATCATTGCATCGCCATAGGAGAAGAACCGATATCGCTGCTCCACGGCATGGCGATACGCCTCCAGCACAAACTCCCGCCCCGCCAACGCCGACACCAGCATCAACAAAGTCGACTGCGGTAAATGGAAGTTGGTGATCAGGCCGTCGATGCTGCTGAAGCGATAGCCCGGGAAGATGAATATCTGAGTCTCCCCAGCGAACGGCTGCAACTCGCCTTCTCGGCTTGCGCTTTCCAAAGCGCGCACTACCGTGGTGCCCACGGCGATCACGCGACCACCCTTCGCACGCGTGCGGCGAATCTGCTCCACCAGACTGGCACCGACATTCAGCCACTCGCGATGCATCTGGTGATCCTTGATGTCATCCGTGCGCACTGGCTGGAAGGTGCCGGCGCCGACATGCAAGGTCACGTAGCCGAATTCCACGCCCATCTCGCGCAGCTGCGCCAGCATGGTCTCGTCGAAATGCAGGCCGGCGGTGGGCGCGGCGACGGCGCCAGGTTCGCGGGCGAACACGGTCTGGTAGCGCTCCAGATCGCTCGCATCGGCATGGCGTTCGATATACGGCGGTAGCGGCATCTCGCCGAGTCGCAGCAGCAGACGCTCCAAGGGATCGGGTGATTCGAAACGGAGGCGAAAGAACGCGTCATCGCGACCGAGCACTACCGCATGGCTGCCATCGGCCAACTCGATGCGCCCTCCCTCTTTCGGCTTCTTGCTTACACCCAACTGCACCGTGGCTTCGTGCGCGCCGGTGACGCGTTCGATCAGAATCTCCACCGCGCCGCCGCTTTCCTTGCGCCCATAGAGACGCGCGGGCAGCACACGCGTGTCGTTGAACACGAGCAGGTCGCCGGCACGCAGCAGCGAAGGCAGGTCACGGAACATCCGGTCCTGCAGCGACTGAGCGTCCACGTCCAGCAACAGCAGGCGGCTGGCCGTGCGTTCGGCCAGGGGCGCCTGCGCGATCAGCTCCGGCGGCAGGTCAAAATCGAAATCGGACTTCTTCAACGGTCGGCTCGGCCTGGGAAACGGGACATTATCCCGCATCCCCAGGCACCTCAACCTGCCGCCTTACTTTTGCGCCTGCGCGTACGCCAAAAGACGAGCCCGCCAACGACCAGCGCCAGCCCGCCGATTTCGAGCGGCCAGCCATGACGCACCATGTGTTTCGCCCGCACCACATACTGGTGTCGCTGCATCGCCCGTGCCCTGTCGAAGTCAGGTTCTTCGCAGTCGCGGCCGAAATGCGCCGCCCAGTCCACATGCGGCCCTTGCTTCACGTAACGCTGATAGAGCGCCGTCGATCTCTGTTTGCGCTCCGATGGCTCATCCGGCGCCGGCTCGCCGTAGCCCTGATAGTGATCGCTGTAATCAGGCGGCCCCTCCAGCATCCAGCCGGTCGCATGGCACAACACCGCCGCGAAAGCCTGCGAGCGCTGGGGCAGCAGGTCGGCCGCGCTGGCGGCGCGGTCGGAAGCAAGATAGCGATAGTGGAAGCGTAGATCAGGCTTGGCGCCGCTTTCCGCATAGCGTTGGCGTTCGCCGTCGGTGACCAGAGCCTGCTTCAGATCGTCGGCCGAGTGACCGCTGCCTCCCTGAAAGCTGCCGCCGATGTCGGTGTAGTCAGGCCCCTGCTCGTAGCCGAACAGCTCCATGCCTTGCTCGCGCTCGATCACCGCCGCGGCGTAACGCCCCTCGGCCTTGCCGATACCGGTCCAGGCATGTTCACCGTCATGCAAGGCGTTGGCGTACTCGCGTGCCTTGGCGCGCAAGTCCACCCCACCAAAGCGACGGTCCCCGCTCACCGGGAAATAGCTCTGGGCGTCGTCATAGCGACCGGCCCGCATCAAGCGCCGCGCGAGCAGCCAGCGCAGATTGTCGGCCAGCGGCGGGCGGCCGTAGTAAGGCTCGGGCGCTGTCGACGTGGCGTGGGCAGGCGCGGGAGCGGGCGATGCCGGCGCATGCGCATCGACAAAGGCTTTCAACTCGTCGAGGGTCAATACACGCTCGGCGACATAGGCCGCATCGTTGCCATACCCCTCGCCACTGCTCTCATCCTCGTTATAAACGTTGCCGCTGCCACCCACGGCGTTCGCTGCGTCGTACAGCCGTCCCATCGCCTCCACGTACTCACCGCGGGCCAGCGCCAGCACACCCTGCTCGCCGACCATCAGCTGCACATTGGTGGCTTCGATGCTCGCCTTCGGATCGTTAGCCTTGGGGAATGCCTTCGCCGCATCAGCGTAGGCAGCAGTGGCCGCCGCGAGATCGCCTTTCTGCAGGGCAAGCTTGGCGCGCACCCAGCTCGCCAGCGGACCGGACGCCTTGTCCACCAACTTGGCCGCAAGGTCGTAACGGCCGAGGCTATAGGCCAATGCGGCGAGTCGATCGGCGCCGGCCACGTGGTCCAGCCCACGCTGCTCGATGGCCGATACCAGGGCCACCAACCGCGGGTTGGGCTTGGCTACCTGCGCTGCGCCCGCCGCGGACTCCGTGACTTCATCGCCCATCCGCGCCAGCGCGTAAGCGACCAACAGCTGTTGCGACACGGGGTTATCGATTAGCTCGACCGCGCGCTTGTCATCGTCCAGCGCTATCGATGCCATCACCGAAAGCGACTGCACCGCGCCGCGCGAACCATGCCCCGCTTGAGCGGCATACAACGTCATAGCGTGCTTGAGGTCCGACGCCGCCAGGCTATGGCCGCAGTCATCGCTGGTGCTCGACATCTCGTTCCAGCCGCACTGACGTCCGCCGGTATACAGATGGAGGCGCGCTTCTTCACCAAAGCTGGCCACCGCCAGGCCCTGCGTGTCGCCGGCTCCCTCCACAGCGTGCGTGCGGGCCAGCTCGAAAGCCTTTGCCGCCGCATCACGCTCGCGCTTGAATGCCTCGGCGTTATTCGATTGCACACCAGCCCGTTCCGCATGGATGCGACCCAGCATGTAGGCCGCCCAGACCGAGCGCAACCGTGCCTTTTCCGGTGGCAGCGCGAGCACCTTCTCGAAGCTGGCGACGGCTCGATTCATCACCTCGTCCATGGAACCTTCGCAACGCTCGCCCCGCGCCTTGTCGACTGCTTCGTCGCTGCCCTCGCAGGACAGGTTCGCCAGGGTGAAATCCACCGCTCCTGCCGTGTACCAACGCAGGTCGTCGGGCAGATCCTTGCCATCCTCGAAAGCCGTTTTGCCATCGCCGGCTTCACGCAGTTTCACCACCCGCGCCCATTGTTCCGGCGACAGGCCCTGCGCCTTGGCCATGGCAGCCGGGTCGTTCGGGCTCGGCGGCGTGTCCGACTCGCTTGCCTGCAGCGCATCGGTAGGCAGCAGCAGATGGCTGGCTTCAAAGGCGAAACTGTTCTGCGGCGTGGCCTTCAGCGTGCCTTCGCGATGGTCGAGCAGCTGGTTGGGAAAGTTCGGACCACAGGCCCAAACCGTCGCCACGGCGATGCCGGCGATGACACCGGCCACCATCCATTGACGCTTATCCATGGAACTCCATCCCCTTCAGCGGCTCCGCAATGCGCAATGATGAGGGGAAAACCGTTACAGCGGAATAGTCAGGGAACCATGGTGGGTTGCCCGCTCGCAGCATCGCAACGCACCCAGCCCACTGCGCGCTGGCGATGGCCGTGCAGCCAACCATCCTGCGCTCGCTGCAGATAGCGCTGGCCGCTGCGGAATCCGAGCACGTAGCCATTGACGCCGTCGGCTACGGTGCACCCCGCTGGCAGTTGGATACTGCGCGGCAAACTGGCATCGATATCGCCATCGTTGCGCAGGATCACATCGGCCGCCCCGGGTGTGGCACCGCCCTGGAAGAAGGCGGTCACCTGGTTCGTCAATGCCGCGCCCGTCACCACCGCGCGCCAGGTCGGCAGACTCCAGGCGCGCTCGTCCTGCGGCGTCGGCAGACGGAACCAGACGATGCCCGACAAACCACGCGGCGGATCGTTGCGCAATGAGGTCAGCAGCTTCGCCACTTCCCCCGGCTGCGCTACCAACTCACTGGCCTCCATGCCACCTGCCAAGACCGGCGCCTCGCTTTGCACGGCAAGCAAGCGCCCATCGCTATCCCAGGCCACCCGCGTGCCGTAGGTGGGCAATGCGACACGGAAGGGTTTCGTACTGCGGGCAGCGAAGCGATCGACCCATACGCGCGCCAAGGCCTTGTCGAACAAACCGGCACGGGGCGACTGCACTGCATGCACCTGCAACACCACCTCGTCGACCTGTGCGATCACCTGGTCGAGGTCGCCCGAAGACAACCACGCCGGCAATGCCGTAATCGATAGAGGCAGCTTGCCAAGCGCCGGTTTCAATCGGGCAAGAAAATGCGCGTAGGCCGGCAAGCGTGCCGTGCCGCCATCGTGATCGATCTCGATACCGACTAGCGCCGAACCCTTCCATGCGTCACGCAACGCCAGTATCTGCGCGACCAGTGCATCCTCATCCCACTGCGCCAGCTGCCCCTCGATGCGAATGACCAGGATCACCGGCCGATGGGTCGCCGCTAGAGCCGCGCGATCGACCGCCATGAGGCGAAGCTGTCCGCGCGCATCGGTCTGCGCAGCCAGCACGCGCCAGTCGCGCACAAGATCGGCCGACTGATTCAGCGCGAAGACAACGGAGGTATTCCATTGCCGCTGCCAGACATAGGCATCGTGATCGAGAGGTGTCGTCGCGGAATGGCAGGCTGCCAGGCACATGCCCAGCAGCAACGGAATCCAGCGAGCCATCATGACTCTGCGCAACGTGCATCTCCCACCGAAACCGCCAACGACGGGCATTCTAGCCAGACGCCCGGCCCCATAAAAAAAACGCCGCCCCAAGGAGCGGCGTTGGATGGCGATGAAAAGCCGGACATCAGCCCTTCACACACAACACTTGGCGCAGGGTATGGACCACGTCCACCAGGTCAGACTGCGCGGCCATCACCGCATCGATCGACTTGTAGGCAGCGGGCGATTCGTCGATCACGCCAGCATCCTTGCGGCATTCCACATGAGCGGTCGCCTCGCGGTGCTGGCTCAGCGTGATGTTGTGCCTCGCCGCGGTACGGCTCATCACACGACCGGCGCCGTGACTGCAGCTGTGGAAGCTATCGGCGTTGCCCTTGCCGCGCACGATGTAGCTCTTGGTGCCCATGCTGCCAGGGATGATGCCCAGCTCGCCTTCGCGGGCACTGACTGCACCCTTGCGCGTCACCAGCAACGATTCGCCGAAATGCGTCTCGCGCTGCACATAGTTGTGATGGCAGTTCACCGCTGTCTTGTCGAGCTGGAACTTCGGCAAGCGGTGACGCATCTCGCCCAGCACCCGCGTCATCATCGCCTCGCGGTTGTGGCGCGCGTAGTCCTGGGCCCAGGACACGGCTTCCACGTAATCGTCGAACAAGGTTTCGCCTTCCATGAAGAAGGCCAGATCCTTGTCCGGCAGGTGGAAGCCGAGCACACGATGCGCTAGTTCCCGGCGCGCACGCTCGATGAAGTAGCTGCCGATCAGGTTGCCCGTGCCGCGCGAGCCGGAGTGCAGCATCACCCACACCGCATCCGCCTCGTCGAGACAGATTTCAATGAAGTGATTGCCGCCGCCCAGTGTGCCCAGCTGCCGGTCGATCTTGTCGGTGCGGATCTGGCGATGCTTGGCCTTGATCCGTTCCAGCCGCTCGATCAGCCTGGACTGCACCAGGCGCGTGTCGATGCCGTCCGGCAGACGACGATGATCACCGCCCGGCCCGTTGCCTATCGGTACGCCGCGTTCGATGCTTGAACGCAGTTGCGCGAGGTTGTCCGGCAAATCGCTGGCGGTAAGCGTGGTACGCACCGCGGCCATGCCACAGCCGATGTCGACGCCGACCGCGGCGGGGATGATCGCCCCGCGCGTCGGCACCACCGAACCCACCGTGGCGCCCTTGCCCAGATGCACGTCCGGCATCACCGCGACCCACGGACCGACGAACGGCAAGGCCGCCATGTTCTGCAGCTGCCGGTGCGCTTGCTCTTCCAGCGGCACGCCGTGCACCCAGCCCTTGATCGGGGTGGCCGTGCCCTCAGCGTGCAAAAGTTCGTATGGGGTGTTTGTGTTCATCTCATCAATCCTTGTTGTGTCGATGCGGCGATTCCGTCCGCCGCATCGTCCTTTTTACTCTTTCCGCTGTTATTGCTTGGCTATGGTAACCAGCTGGGTCAGCACGCTATCCAGGCCGCCAAACACAGTCAGCTTGTCGATCTTCTCGGTGACTTTCTCCAACGCCTCCAGCTCCTTGAGCCGCATCAACACCGGGCTCTCCTCGATCAGGCGGGCCGTGTTGAGCAGGGAACGTGTGGCGTTCGCCTCCTCGCGACGACGGATCACGTTGGCCTGGGCCGCCTTCTCCGCCTGCACCACGCTGTTCAAGATGTCTTTCATCTCACCCGGCAGGATCACGTCCTTCACGCCCACGCCGAGCACTTCCAAACCCAGCTCACCGACGCGGCCATACACATAGGCGAAGATGTCCGCGTCCAGCGACGCCTTGTCGCCGAGCAATTCGTCCAGCGTCTTGGCGGAAACCGCCTTGCGCAGGCCGTACTGCAGCTCGCGATACAGGTAATCGCTGTACTTGGCCACCTTGGTGCGCGCGGCCACCGGATCGGTCACTCGCAGGCTGGCGGCCAGGTTCACGCGCAGGCTCACCTTGTCGCGGGTCAACAGCTCCTGACCCGAAACCTCCAGCGACTGCACGCGCAGCTCGATCACCTCGGCGGCCACGTTCTTCTGGAAGTTCCAGAAGGCGTAGGAGCCCGGCGCCAGCGTACGCACCAGCTTGCTGTCGACAAACAACAGACCCGCCGACTCCACCGGCACGTCCACCGTCACGGCGACCTTGGTCAGCACGCCGAGCTGGCGAAGACGGCCAGCGACATCGGCCTCCAGTTCCAGCGTGTCTGCCAGCGACACCAAGCGCAGTTCAACCTGCACCAAATCCTTCCAGTACAGCTTGCGCGTACCCGGCGCCAGCACGTCCTCCAGCTTGCCGTTCTTCAACACCAGGCCTACCTGGCGCGTGCTGACGTCGGCCACCAGAAAGTGCGCGGCCAGCCCGGCACCCATCTGTGCCATCAGCACTTCGGCGTCGGCGCCGGCGTATTCGGCGCGCGACACGTTGTGCAAGACGACCGCGGTGCGCCCGAACGGGTCGAAGTAACGGTACACGCCTGCGGACAGGACGCGCTGCAGTTGACGGTTGCGGTACAGCAAACCGCGCTCACCGTCGCCGATCACGATTTGCTTGATCCAGAACATGGGAATACTCCTTTCATCCCTTGATTCGATCCGCTTCAGATAATCCATTCGCGAGGGCGGATCGGGGCCGCGCAAACAAGCACTTTGAGATAATCGAGAGCACACTGCCCTCTCCCTCGCGGGATAATCGATTCGGAGTTGCTTTCCTATCGAAAAACTCGAATAAGGCGGAAGCGCCCCTTGACGCCTGCGGCACGAAACCCAAGTGCCTTGCCGAGGGAGATGGCAAACATCCGGCATCGCTGCGGCAAACCGCATCCAATACCCTCCGATCGCCACCCGCCCCGACTCGGGACAAGGGTCCATCACCGCACCCGCTGCCTTGTCCAACGGTCGCCTTCCATGGCGTACACACCGGACGCCACACAGGGCGCTTCCTGGGAGGGAACTTTCGTTCCCGGGTCATGACGTTTGAGGTCATGTTTGGAGCGGGAGTCGAACCCGCGACACTCGGTTTATTAGACCGATGCTCTAACCACTTGAGCTATCCAATGGCTGACGTGCCGGAGTTGAACCGGCGGCCAACGGCATCGAAGCCGCTGCTCTACCCGACTGAGCTAACGTCATACTGCAACACCCTCGTGCGAACCCTGGCATACGCTGCGGCAATGCCGTGCGCACCGGACGGGCGCTTGAACCCGTACCGCTGGAATCCGTCGCTAGATGCTGCGTATTGCCGGCTGTCGCCAACCGGCAATCCTGTGTGGGCGCAAGCGCCCGAATACATGATGAAATCCGATAACCCGCACCGCCCGTGCCGAAGCATCAGAGCACAGCGCACATGCGCCGGTTGCAGTCGCGCCCCTGCCTCGACTGCAGCAAGCAGCCGGATGCTTCAGGGCGGAAGAAAACTTCCGATCATCGAACTCAGCATCGTTTTTCGATGCATGGTCTTCCCTTGCGAACGCCAGAAACAAAACGCCCCCGGGTGTGGCGACCCGAGGGCGTTCGCGTTGCCTCGGGAGATCGGGGTGACCGATCTCCGCGAGCGGGATCAGTCGATCAGGAAAAACCTTTGCCGTGCATGGGTCGTTCATCGCACACGCGCAGCAATGCATCGCGATGAAAGCGCGACGGCAGAGCTGGGTTGTCGAGAACGTACGGCATGATGGTTTCCATAGTGAAATCGCCGGCCATGGCGAAGGCTGCGAACATTACGAGATGGCGATTATCGATGCAAGCGATTTTTTAACGAATACGAATAATTCCTACAACCACCCTTTCTGGCGCGCCAATCGATAAGCCTCGATGCGATTAGTGGCTCCCAATTTGCCAATGGCTTCGGAAAGGTAATTGCGTACAGTGCCGTGAGAGAGATTCAACTGGACGGCAATATCGCTGGCCGCCTGACCCTCACCGGCCAAGCGCAGCACCTGACGCTCACGGTCGTTCAAAGGATCAGCCTCCGACCATGCTTCCAATGCCAGCTGCGGATCGATCGATCGCCCACCACGGTGAACCATGCGCAATGCTTCCGCGAGATTTTCGGCCGGAGCATCCTTGAGCAGATAGCCAGACACGCCCGCATCGAGCGCGCGGCGCAGGAAACCCGGGCGTGCAAAGGTGGTCACGATGATGACCTTCATCGGCAATTCGTGGCGCTGGATACGCTGCGCCAACTCCAGGCCGGTCAGGCCAGGCATTTCGATATCGGTGACGAGCACATCGGGTTTCAACCGCTGCAATTCGCGCCAGGCGGCTTCGCCATCCGCCGCGGAACCGAGCACCTCGATGTCCGACTCGAGATTGAGCAGCGCCGACAAGGCGCCACGCACCATGGCCTGGTCTTCGGCCAACAACACACGAATCATGCAGCGTCCTTCGATGGTTCCATAATGGAAGAGCCCTGCGCTTCACTGCGGCGAGGCTCTATTGAAATCTCAAGCGGCTGGGCGCGCGATGGCGGCAAAGGCACCGTCACCAGCAAGTTCGTACCCCGCCCACGCGACGATTCGATGCTGAGGTTGCCACCGATCGCCCGCACGCGTTCGCGCATGCCGCACAAACCATTGCCGTCTTCGACAATGCCGCCACGACCATCGTCGCTGATGCACAGGCGCAACACGTGGCCGTCGCGTCCCAGCTCGATACGCGCCCGGCTGGCCTGCGCATGCCGCGCGATATTGGTGACGGCTTCGCGCATGATCAGGGACAAGCCGCGCTCGATATCCAACGGCAGACCTGAAGGCGGTGGCGCATAGTCCAGATGTACGCCAGACGATTCCAGCAGCAATCGCGCTGACGCCATTTCGGCGGCGATATCGGTGGCACGAATGCCGGTGACCGCCGAACGCACCTCAGCCAGCGCGTGCCGCGCCACCTTCTCGGCCTCGGCCACTTCGCGCCGCGCCGCTTCAGTATCTCGATCGAACAGCTTGCGCGATAGCTCCAACTTGAGCGTAATCAGCGACAGCGTATGGCCGAGCAGATCGTGCAAGTCGCGACCAATGCGCTCGCGCTCCGCCGTGGCGGCGAGGCGCCGCACCTCTTCCTGCGACAGCTTGAGCGCGGCGTCCTTCTCGTGCTCGATGCGTTCGACGTGACTCACCGTGCCGATAATGATGGTCATGCACGGCACTGCCACCATGGACTGCCACGGGTAGCCCGCCGCCATCGCTACCAGCAGGAACACGCCGTTGAGCACCGCCAAGCGCATGAACAAGGGCAGGAAGCGTCGCGAGTTGGCGAGGCTCGTCGACACGCAGCCATAGACGAAATAGGTGACCCCACTCGGATACCACGGCAACAGCACGATACCCAGCGTGGCAAGCGTCAGTGCATACCAAGGCGCCACGCGGCGCGGCGCCAGCATCACCTTGGCGAACAACAGCATGAACAGTGGATAGGAGACCAGGGTGATCAGCGCCCAGCGCAAGTCGTACTGACCGCCCAGCGCCGGCGTGATGAACACCCATGCCGACCACAACAAATGCACGCTTTCGACCCTCGGCGACTTGCCCTGCCGCTGGATGGCGGCAATGCGGGAATCCGGCGCAGGAACGAGCCATGACTGAAGTAAGTTGAGCATCACCACGATCTCCCCAAAGGCCGCTCGATCCGCATGCTACTTCAACCGTGCCTGCGCAAGCGGTGTGCGGCCAGCATCACGAAACCGACGGTGTAGGCCAGCAAGGTCGCCACGTGCGGCCAGGCGATACCCTGCCCCAGTCCCACGGCTGACAAGGCCAGTTGGCTGAGGTGGTAGCTCGGCCAGATCGGTGCCAGTTGCTGGAGGATCTTAGGCATCATGGCGAGTGGAACCCACAAGCCCGACAGAAAGGCCATCGGCAGGTAGATCAGGTTGACCACGCCGGGTGCGCCCTGCCCCTTGATCAGCGTGCCCAGCAGCAGACCCATGGCACAGAACGGCAACACGCCGAACAGGTCGGTGATGAACAGCGTCAGCATCTGCGATGCCGTCAGCGGCACGTGGGCCAACAGCGTTGCCATCAACAGCAGCAACACGGAAACCACCGCAGCCACCACGATCGCCATCGCCATCTTGCCAAGCAGATAGGCGCCCGGAGGCATCGGCAACGCGCGCTTGAGCATCATCAGCCCGTTGTCGCGTTCCAGCGCCAGCGCCAGACCAAAACCGAACAGACCCGGGGCCATCACGCCAAACGTACCGTACGCAGCAAGCAGGTAACGCGGCGCATCGGCACCGTTGGCCCGCCCTAGCACGATGCCGAACATCAGATAGAACACGGTCGGCAACATCACCGTGGGAATCAGGAAGCCAGGGCTGCGCAGATAGCGCAGGCACTCCGAGCGCGCCTCCTGCAGATAGGCGCCGATCACGCGGCGAGTCGGCATGCCGACATGAGCATGCGATGTATCGAGAGTCGAGATCACGGCGTTCATCAGGCAGCCTCGCGTTGTTCGTCGGCGGATGGATCAGCTTCACGGGTGAGTTCGGTAAACGCTTCGGCCAGACCAGCACGCTGTACTTCCAGCTCTGCCAGCTGGGCGTCGGCATCCAGCAGCCGACGCGCCAATGCTTCGGCGTGCGCGGTGGACATCCACAAGCGCTCACCCTCGCGACGCGCCTCGACCACTTCGGGCCAACTGGATACCGCGGCAAGGTCGAGCGTGGTGATGCAGCGCACGCGCTTCAGCGCCACCCGTGCGCGCAGATCATCAACCGTGCCTTGGCTTATCACCTTGCCGCGCGCCATCACGCACACGCGGTCAGCCAAGGCTTCGGCCTCTTCCAGATAGTGCGTGGTCAACACCACGCTGCAGCCTTCAGCGATCAAATGACGGATCGCTACCCACAGCTTCTGACGCGCCTCGATATCCATACCCACGGTGGGTTCGTCGAGAAACAACAGTTCGGGCCGCCCGCATAGTGCAAGCGCAAATTGCACGCGGCGCTGCTGGCCGCCGGACAATTTGGCATAGGGGCGCTGCAGCAAATCGGTGACGCCTGCCAATGCAGCGCTTTCCTGCACGGTGCGCGGCGCGGGGTAATAGCTGGCAGTGAGTCGGATCAGTTCGCCGACGCGCAGCGTGGGCGGCAAAGTAGCGGATTGCAGCATCACGCCGATGCGGCGGCGCGCCATGATCTGCTGCGGGTCCTGCCCGAACAGTTCCACCTTGCCGGCATCCGCACGTACCAGGCCCAACAGCAAGCTGATCGCGGTGCTTTTGCCGGCGCCGTTCGGGCCGAGCAAAGCGAGCAATTCGCCGCGGTGCAACATGAGATCCAGGCCGTCAACGGCGGTCAATGTTCCGTAGCGCTTTACGGCAGCAGCCAAGCGTGCAACAGGTACAGATGTGTTTGTCATAGGTCCTCCCTCCTTGGCTTGGCATTCTGCGCAGCACCACGCCGCACCAGTAGTTGCCGGCATCAGCCGTTACGGATGACATGCGTCACCTGGCGATGCTCGGACCCATTCTGCGCAGGGGGTACCGCCCCTCTGACCCTCAGGTTATTCTGAGCCCCTGCGCGTCAGCGGCTTCCGCCCACGGGGCCGCGCGGCCGGGCGTTTCGCCCGCGGGCCGGAGGGAAGGCCCACCGTGCGCACTATTTTAAAAGCCGGCCTGCTTCGCGCTGGGTGCGAGGCGCTGGCAGATGCGAGGAGACTACCGATGGGTGTGATCGATCAGCTGCGCGAACTGCGCGAATTCGGCGGCGCGCCGCAAACCACCGGCCTGGACGACGCCACTATCGAGCGCTTCGCCGCCAGCCATCCACAACTGGCCCAGGCGATCGGCGAGGCCGTGGCGCAGCATCGCGCGCTGCGCGCCGAGCTTGCGGACTTCCTCAAGCTCGACGAAGCCGAACAGATGAAGCAGGCACAGGCCGGCTTCGTCAATTTCTATCCGGACGACGGCATCAACCCTTACCTGCCCGCCGCCGCGCGCGGCCCGTGGGTGGTCACCCTCAAGGGTGCGGTGATTCACGACAACGGCGGCTACGGCATGCTCGGCTTCGGTCACAACGACGAAGCGATCCGCGAGGCGATGAGCCGTCCGCAGGTGATGGCCAACGTGATGACGCCGAACGTGTCGCAGATGCGCCTCGCCAAGGCGCTGGATCGCGAGCTCGGCCGCAACCGCGGCGGCAATCCGTACGCGCGTTATCTGTGCCTCAACTCGGGTTCGGAGTCGGTGTCGCTGGCTTGCCGCATTGCCGACGTCAACGCCAAGCTGATGACCGACACGGGCGCACGCTATGCCGGCCGCACCATCAAGCGTCTTGCGGTGAAGGGTGCGTTCCACGGCCGTACCGAGAAACCGGCGCTGTATTCGGACTCCACCCGCAAGACCTATCAGCAGCATCTGGCCAGCTATCGCCACGAAGACACGCTGATTACGGTTGCGCCTTACGACGTGGCGCAGCTGGAAGCGGCTTTCGCCGATGCCGACAAGCACGGCTGGTTCATCGAGGCGATGTTCCTGGAGCCGGTGATGGGCGAAGGCGACCCGGGTCGCGCGGTAACGCCGGAGTTCTACAAGGCGGCGCGCGCGCTCACCGAATCGCACGGTTCGATGCTGCTGGTCGATTCGATCCAGGCTGGCCTGCGTGCGCACGGCGTGCTCTCGATCACCGACTACCCAGGCTTCGAGAACCTGCCGGCGCCGGACATGGAAACCTTCTCCAAGGCGCTCAACGCCGGCCAGTATCCGCTGTCGGTGCTGGCCGTCAGCGAGCGCGCCGCCGGGCTGTATCGCAAGGGCATCTACGGCAACACCATGACGGCCAACCCGCGTGCGCTCGACGTGGCGCTGGCGACGTTGAATCAGCTTACCGATGCGGTGCGCACCAACATCCGTGAGCGCGGCAAGGAATTCGTCGACAAGCTCAACGCGCTGAAGAGTGAGCTGGGCGGCCTGATCACCAAAGTGCAGGGCACCGGCCTGCTGTTCTCCTGCGAGCTGTCGCCGGAGTTCAAGTGCTACGGCGCGGGCTCCACCGAGGAGTACATGCGCGAGCGCGGCGTCGGCGTGATCCATGGCGGCGTCAACTCGCTGCGCTTCACCCCGCACTTCAACGTCACCAGCGCCGAGGTCGACCTGGTGGTGGCAAACGTGCGCCAGGCCCTGTTGCAGGGGCCGCGCAAGCTCAAGGCCGAAGCAGCCTGACGCCAACCTCATCCTGCGACGGCTCTGACCGTCGCAGGATGAATCGGGCATACACAGAACACGCCCTCCCCCTCTAGCTAAAGTCGCAAGGCAGCATAGACTTGCGACGCCGGCACTCGCCGGTCATCTCAGGAGGGTTTTCGCCATGTCCTTGCGTTTCAGCCTGATCGCCGCCAGCGCTGCCCTGGCTTTCGCTGCCACTACCGCCTTCGCCTCACCGCAGGCTGCCAGCACCACGGCTGCCGCTCCGGCCAAGAAGGAACTCACCTCGTCGCAGCAGCACATGTCCGATTGCAGCAAGCAGGCTGCGGGCAAGAAAGGGGCCGAGTTCAAGGCCGCCGTCAGCGCCTGCATGAAGGGCGAACCCGCCGCTGCTGCGCCGACCGCCAAGCAGACGCAGCAGGAGAAGATGAAGAGCTGTAACGCTGACGCCAAGACCAAGGCGTTGAAGGGCGACGCTCGCAAGACCTTTATGAAGGACTGCTTGAGCAACCATCCGTAATCGCTTTATCAGCTTCAAGCTGCCGCGAGGCGTCGTTCCTGGGAACGACGCCTCGCGCGTTTGGGGCGGGAGAAAAAGCGAAAGCACAACGACGCAAGAGAACGTCATCCCAACGCCTGACACTGGAAAAGGCGCAATTACAGAGCACACCGCCTGCTCTCAGGCCATTTCTCTTTGGTTACTTTCTCTTTACTCCGGGCATCCATGCCCTCCGCCCTTCGGGCCAGCTGCGCTGTTCGCACCCGCTCCTGCGGGTGCGTGGGCCAGCAAAGAGAAAGTGACCCGGACCGCGGCAGCGGTTCGGAAGCCCGCGGCAGGCGAGCCAGCGCACGCAGATGCGACAACCAAGCGATAACGCCCTGGATTCCGGCCTGCGCCGGAATGACGAAGTAGGGGCGGTGTCGCGAGCATCCGCCCCCTGTCCTGCGCCACAATCAGAAAATCCAGCCCCGCAGGAACCCCCATGAAGATCGTCGAAGTCCGCCACCCCCTGATCCAGCACAAACTCGGCCTGATGCGCCGCGCCGGCATCAGCACCAAGGAATTTCGCGAGCTCGCTTCCGAAGTGGCGGCCCTGCTCACCTACGAAGCCACCAAGGATCTGGAAACGATCGAACAGCCCATCGACGGCTGGGCTGGCCCGCTGACGGTGCGGCAGATCAAGGGCAAGAAGATCACTATCGTGCCGATCCTGCGTGCAGGCCTTGGCATGCTGCCGGGCGTGCTGGACCTGATCCCGGCGGCCAAGGTCAGCGTGGTCGGTTTGCAGCGCGACGAGGAAACGCTCAAGCCAATCACCTACTACGAGAAGCTCACCGGCCGCATGGACGAGCGCATCGCGCTGATCGTCGACCCGATGCTGGCCACGGCCGGCACGCTCGTCGCCACCGTCGACATGCTCAAGGCCGCCGGCTGCAAGCGCATCAAGGGACTGTTCCTGGTCGCCGCACCGGAAGGCCTCAAGCGCATCGAAGCGATGCACCCGGATATCGAGATCTACACCGCGGCCATCGACGAGCGTCTCAACGAGCACGGCTACATCCTGCCGGGCCTGGGCGATGCGGGCGACAAGATCTTTGGCACAAAGCAGTTGCACGCAGGCTGAGTTGGCGCCTCTGCGCAACACCGATCCAACGCATCCACCAAGGAAGCCCCTCCTCGCAACAGGCGGGGCTTTCGCTTTTGGGGTCTGCGATTTTGTGTGGACCAAAGCACAAGAGTCATCTGCGCGACACAATTCAGTGCGATTTTGCCGATGCTCGCTTTAGAACCATCAAATGGCTGAAGCAGAAACGAATTCCGACCAAGCACCTTCATCTCAACGGACACGCACCTACTTCGAAGGCCTCACGTTGGCGCAACGAACTGCCTTCCCGCGCTGCTCTGGCGACCCGTCGACCCCCCATGTACTCGAAGCTAACTCCATCTCGCCGAGCCCGCTCAGGGACGAATGGCCGGCGACCACCGCCCCGGCCTGACAAGATCCAGCCTCACATGTCCCTGCCGACACCCCGTGACGATTCACGACGCCATTTGCTTGGTCGCGCACTGGCGCCTGGCAGTCTTGTGCCGGTATTCCAACCGCTGGTGCGATTGGATACTTTCGAAATCGTCGCGCATGAAGGCTTGAGCCGCTGCACCTTCGCCCCAGCGCCTTTCTCGATACTGGACCTGCTCGACATTGCACGTGCCGAGGGCCGGCTGGCTGAAGTGGAACTGCATGCCGCGCGCATGCTCTGTGGCGCGTTCGCCGCGTACGGAGGCTCGGGGCGGCTATTGGTGAACTTAAGCGCGCAGGCCATCTTGCAGGACGGCATGCGACCAGACGATGTGCTCTTCGCCTTGACCGTCTCGGGCTTGGACCCGGCGCGCGTCACCATCGAAGTGACCGAGCGCGACGTGGTCGATAGCCCCGTGCAACTCGCCCACGCGCTTGGCTACCTGCGGGCGCATGGCGTGCGCATCGCACTCGATGATTTCGGCAACGGCCACTCCAACTTCGAGATGTGGAATGAGATCCACCCTGACGTGGTCAAGATCGACCGCTATCTCATCAACGGTCTTTCGCGCAGCGCCGAGCGCTTGGCCATCGTTCGTGCGCTGTGCCAGGTTGCCGAGACACTGGGCACCGATCTTGTCGGCGAAGGCGTAGAAGATCCCGCCGACCTGCGCATCATGCACGAGCTGGGTATTCCGTATGCGCAGGGCTTTCTGATCGGACGACCCGCCAGCCAGCCCGTGATGGAGCCGCGCGACGAAGCGCGGCAAGCCCTGTATGCACCGGCCGTGCCCGTGCCGCCCCGCCCACGCGGTCCAGTGACCCAGCGACCGACCCAGGTGGGGCATTTGATGATGGAAGCACCCTCGGTCCACCCGCGGCAGTCGAACGACGACGTGATGGCGCTCTTCGTCAGCCGTCCCGAGCTGCATGCCGTTGCCGTGGTGCAGAACGGCCGGCCGATCGGACTCATCAACCGGCGGCTCGTCAACGAACGCATGGCACAGCCTTTCGCGCGGGAGCTGCTGGCGCGCAAATCCTGCACGGCGCTGATGCACCACTCCCCGCTGGTGTGCGACGAACAACGTAGTCTGGAAAGCCTCGCCGAGGTATTGCGTGGCGAAGACCAGCGTTATCTCAGCGATGGCTTCATCGTGACCAGCGGCGGCCAGTATCGCGGCCTGGGCACCGGCGAGTCGCTGGTGCGCCGCGTCAGCGAACTGCGTATCGACGCGGCACGACACGCCAATCCACTTACCTTTCTGCCCGGCAACATTCCCACCACCGAACATCTGGAGCGACTGCTCTGCGGCAGCGAAGCCTTCGCCGTCGCTCACGTGGACCTAACGGACTTCAAACCCTTCAACGACCGCTATGGTTATTTCCGTGGCGACGAGATGATCCGATTGCTGTCCTGCATCTTGAGCGAGCAGATCGATGCCACGCTGGATTTCATCGGGCACATCGGTGGCGACGATTTCGTGGTGCTGTTTCAGAGCCGCGATTGGGTCACGCGCTGCCAGCACATCGTCGAGGCGTTCAAGCTGCGCTCGTCCGGTTTGTTCGATCCGGCCGACCGTGCGCGAGGCGGTTTGCGCGGCAAGGATCGGCGCGGGGAGCCTCAGTTATTTCCATTGACGACCGTGGTGATCGGCGCCGTGCAAGTCGCGCCGCCCCTGCCACAACGCGCCGAGTCGATTGCTGCCCTTGCCGCTCGTGCGAAACGCCACGCCAAACGCGACCATCTCGGCCTGCACGTACTTTCGCGTGCCGTGGCGTCGCTACCGAAAACCATCAGTTCGTAGGCAAGCCATCCACGTCGGTATTCCAGCGTGGATGGCTAAGGGTCTACTCAGCCGCGGAAACGATCGGTCGCTTCCACCAGCTCCGACGTGATACCCGGTTCGAAAGCCGAATGACCGGCATCCTGCACGATACGCAGATCGGCCTCCGGCCAGGCGCGGTGCAGATCCCACGCGCTTCGCATCGGGCACACCACGTCGTAGCGGCCTTGCACGATCACTGTCGGAATCTTGCGGATGCGATCGACGTTGCGCAGCAACTGGTCGTCATGCTCGAAGAAGCCGCCGTGGACGAAGTAATGGCATTCGATGCGCGCAAACGCCAGCGCGAACTCCTCCTCGCCACTGGAAGCGATGAAATTCGGGTCCTGATAGAGGTAGCTGGTCGCCCCTTCCCACACCGACCAGGCACGCGCCGCATCGAGACGCACCTTGGCATCGCTGCTGGTGAGGCGGCGGTGATAGGCACTCATTAGATCGCCGCGCTCGGCCTCCGGGATCGCGTGCAGGAAGGTTTCCCACGCATCCGGGTACAGCGCGTCGCAGCCCTTCTGGTAGAACCACTCCAGCTCCCAGCGGCGCAGCATGAAGATGCCGCGCAGCACCAGCTCGGTGACCTTGTCCGGATGGGTCTGCGCATAGGCCAGCGATAGCGTCGAACCCCACGAGCCGCCGAACACCTGCCAGCGCTCGATGCCCAGATGTTCGCGCACACGCTCGATATCGTTGACGAGGTGCCAGGTGGTGTTGTCGGTCAATTCCGCATGCGGCGTGGACTTGCCGCAACCGCGCTGATCGAACAGCACGATCCGGTACACCGCCGGATCGAAGAAGCGCCGGCATTTCGGGTTGGTGCCGCCACCGGGACCGCCATGCAGAAACACCACCGGCTTGCCATTCGGATTGCCGCTCTGCTCGTAATACAGCGTGTGCAGGTCGGAGACCTTGAGCATGCCGCTGTCGAACGGCTCGATCTCGGGGTACAGCGGGCGGCGGTCCTGGGCCATGGGGGAGGCTCCTCAAGCGGCGGTGGAAATCGCGAAGGCTAGCATGGGTGTGGTGGGGGCTGTCTCAAGGGCTTACCCCTCCCCAACCCTCCCCTGCGAGCAAGGGAGGGAGCAGGGTGTCGCAAGCTTTTAGCTCCTCCCCTTGCTTGCGACGCGAAGCTAGTCCCGTGGGACAGAGCGAGGCTGGGAGGGGGTAAGCCCTTGCGATACCGCATCATGAAAGAAGCAGCTAAAACACCTTCCCCGGATTCATCAACCCCTTCGGATCGAACACTCCCTTCACCCCACGCATCAGCGCAATCTCCGCTTCGCTCCGCGTACTGCCGAGGTAAGGCTTCTTCACCAGCCCGATCCCATGTTCCGCCGAGATGCTGCCGCCATGGCGCTGCAGCGTCGCGGCCAGCAGCTTGGTCACGTGCTCGCACTGGGCGATAAAGTCCGCATCGCTGAGCCCTTCGGGCTTGAGCACGTTGATATGCAGGTTGCCGTCGCCGATATGGCCGAACCACACCACCTCGGCCTGCGGATATTCCTGCGCCAGCAGCGCCTGGATTTCCTGCAGGAACGCCGGCAGTACGCTGATGCGCAGCGAGATGTCGTTCTTGTAGGGGCGATGCGGCGCCAGACTTTCGGTGATGCCTTCACGCAAGCGCCACAAAGCGGCGGCCTGGGCCTCGCTCTGGGCGATCACACCATCGCTGATCCAGCCATGCTCCGCGCCATGTTCGAACGCGGCCAGCGCTGCCTCTTCATTGGCATCGAACTCGGTGACCACGTAGTACGGATAGTCGCCATCGATGGCTCGCTGCGCGCCATGCGCCAGCACGTGCCGCAGCGCTACGTCGGTGAAGAACTCGAAAGCCTGCAATTGAAGCGTTGCGCGAAATAGCGCAAACACTTGCATCAGCGCCGCCATGTCCGGCAACGCCAGCAGCATCACCTGCGAAGGCGGCGGCGGATCGGTCAGCTTCAGCGTCGCCTCCACCACCATGCCCAGGGTGCCTTCCGAGCCGATCATGAGTTGGCGAAGGTCGTAACCGCTGGAGTTCTTGATCAAGCCGCGATTGAGTTCGAGCAACTCGCCATTACCCGCCACCACGGTCAGGCCGGCGATCCACTCGCGCGTATTGCCATAGCGGATGACCCGTATACCGCCGGCATTGGTAGCGATATTGCCGCCGATGGAGCAAGAGCCGCGCGCCGCGAAATCCACCGGATAGATCAAGTCATGCGTGCGCGCTGCGTCGTGGACGGCCTGCAGGCTGATGCCTGCCTGCACCGTGAGCGTGCGGTCGACGGCATCGAAACCGAGCACGCGGTTCATGCGCTCCAGGCTCAGCACCAGTTCCCCGTTGGCCGCCACAGCGCCGCCGGACAACCCGGTGCGGCCGCCGGAGGGCACCAGGGCCACGCCCTTCTCATTGGCCCAGCGCACGATGCCCTGCACTTCTTCGACGCTAGCTGGCAGCGCGATACCCAGTGGGGCCGGCGTCCAGCGGCGGGTCCAGTCGCGCCCGTAATGCTCCAGGTCGGAGGGCTCGGTGAGCAGGCGCAAGGCTGGCAGGCGCGCAGCGAGGTCGGCCAGAAGGGAGGCGGTCATGATGGCTCCGTGGGATATCCACGAAGCCTGCCAGCCGAAGCCGTTGCGGTCCAGTGCTGCGGTGCCGCATAGTGCCGCTTTGCGATCATCGGCCCCGCCCCTCCATGAAAACTTCTCCATGAAAACCTCGTTCCCGAAAGAAGACATCAAGGTCCTGCTGTTGGAAGGCGTCAGCCAGAGCGCCGTGGAGAGTTTCCGCCACGCCGGCTACAGCCAGATCGAGTTCCATGAGAAGTCGCTGCCGGAGGCCGAGCTGAAAGCACGCATCGCCGAGGCGCACATCGTGGGCATCCGCTCGCGCAGCCACCTCACCGCCGACGTGCTGAACCATGCCCGCCGCCTGATCGCGGTCGGTTGCTTCTGCATCGGCACCAACCAGGTCGACCTGGAAGCGGCGCGAGTGCTCGGCGTCCCCGTATTCAATGCGCCCTACTCCAATACGCGCAGCGTCGCCGAGTTGGTGATCGCCGAGGCGATCATGCTTCTGCGCGGTATCCCGCAGAAAAATGCGCTGTGCCATCGTGGCGGCTGGACCAAGTCGGCAGCGGGCAGTTTTGAAACGCGCGACAAGGTGCTGGGCATCGTCGGCTACGGCCATATCGGTACGCAGATCGGCGTGCTGGCCGAAGCACTCGGCATGCGGGTGATTTTCCACGACGTCGAAACCAAGCTGTCGCTGGGTAATGCACGGGCCGCGAGCAGCCTGAACGACCTGCTGGAGCGCGCCGACGTGGTGACGCTGCATGTGCCCGAGACGCCGGCCACCAAGTTGATGATCGGAGCTACCGAGTTGGCCAAGATGCGCGCAGGCTCCCTGCTCATCAACGCGTCGCGCGGCACCGTGGTGGATATCGACGCATTGGCCGCATCGCTGCGCAGCGGGCATCTCGCGGGCGCCGCGGTGGACGTGTTCCCGGTGGAGCCCAAGGGCAACGACGATGCCTTCGTTTCGCCGCTGATCGGCATGGACAACGTCATCCTCACCCCGCACATCGGCGGCAGCACGCTGGAGGCGCAGGACAACATCGGCATCGAGGTGGCGAGCAAGCTGGTGCGCTACAGCGACAACGGCTCCACCTTGTCGGCCGTCAACTTCCCCGAAGTGACCCTGCCCGAGCATCCGAACAGCCGGCGTCTGCTGCACATCCACCGTAACGTGCCCGGCGTGCTTTCGCGCATCAACGAACTGTTCTCGGCCGGCAACATCAACATTGATGCCCAGTTTCTTCAGACCGATTCACAGGTCGGCTACGTGGTGATCGACGTTTCCGCCGACCAGGCGCAGGCGGCGATCCTCAAGGACAAGCTGGCCGCCATTCCCGGCACACTGCGGAGCCGTGTGTTGTATTGATCGGTCGCAAGCTTCCGTGGCGCGCTTCGTTTGGACGAAGCCGCCGTCCGCACACACGCATCCTTCACTGCTGCAAGGGGTAACGTAGCGGCCCGTCCAACGAAGTCGTTGGCCACTGCAACGCCCGTGTCATGACCCGAACCGCACTGCCGGAGCTGATGACCGAGATCGAGATCACCACGCCCGGTGGTCCCGACGTTCTGCAACCACGTACCGTACCAGTTCCCTCGCCCGGACAAGGTGAGCTGCTGGTGCGGGTCGAGGCCGCCGGCGTCAACCGGCCTGATGTCATCCAGCGGCTGGGCAACTACCCCATGCCGCCCGGCGCGCATCCAACACCCGGACTGGAAGTGGCCGGCGAGATCGTCGCCATCGGCAAAGGCGCCACAGGTTTCTCACTGGGTGACAAAGTGTGCGGCCTCACCAACGGCGGCGGCTATGCCGAATATTGTGTGCTTCCCGCCGGACAAACCCTGCCACGGCCACACGGGCTGAATGCTGTGCAGGCGGCCGCGATACCGGAAACCTTTTTCACCGTCTGGGCGAACCTGTTTCGCATCGGCAAGGCGGCCAAGGGACAACACGTGCTGGTCCACGGCGGCACCAGCGGCATTGGCACCACAGCGCTGATGCTGTGCCGCGAATTCGGCATCAACGCCTTCGCCACGGCCGGCAACGAGCGTAAATGCGCGGCAATCCGCGAACTGGGTGCGGAGGCGATCAACTATCGGGAGGAACACTTCGCCCTCGCCGTACTCAACAAGACGGATGGCCACGGCGTCGATGTGATCCTCGACATCATGGGCGGCGCCTACTTCGAGCGGAATCTGGCGGCACTGGCACGCGATGGCCGCCTAGTGGTGATCGGCTTTCTAGGTGGAACGATTGCGGAACAGATCGACCTGCAGATGCTTGCGCTGAAGCGCGCCATCGTAACCGGCTCGACCATGCGGGCACGCAGCACCGCCGAGAAGGCGGAGATCGCGAATGACCTGCTGGCCCGCGTATGGCCGGTGCTCGAGGCCGGACGATGCCTGCCCATGATTTACCGGGTCTTCCCACTCGCGCAGGCGGCGGACGCCCATCGCCTGATGGAGACCGGCGAACATGTCGGGAAGATTGTGCTGCAAGTGCCTTGATAGACGTTCGAACCGGTCATCGACAACTTGTTCGCAATCATTCGCGCATAGCCGGCCAAAACGGGCGATACGATTAGCGCATCATCAATACGTCATGGGTATATGCGGTAGTGACGCTGCTGCATTTACGGCAGCATTGACGCATACCGCAATAAAGCCGCCCGATAAGCCATTGACCGAGTTGCAAAGCAGATCACCTTATCGCCACATGCGTAACTCACGGCGACCGCTGCGTCGTTGACGCAACCCTTATCGATGGTTTATACGGTCAAGGCGACTACCAGCTCAGGTAGCTCGCACAGGGGCAATCGTACTTGTCGTCTTGCACATACCATGTGAGGAGGAAGTCATGCTCGATGCAACTCAAGAAGTAGCCGACCAGTGGCGCAGCAGCGCTAATTCGGATAACCCGGCCGGTCCGCTTTTTGTCAGCGGTCAATTCGCAGAAGCCGATATCACCGGCGCTACGCAGATTTTTTCCGAAGATCTATTTTGTGGTTCGGGCTATTGCGGCTCTATCTGCACGGGCTCCGCTATCGCCTACTGCTGTTAAAGCACGCAAGGTGTCCGACGCTATCTCCGATAGTTTCGCACCGCCGCTGGGCTGTCTGCTCGCGCCTTTCATGGCCGAGCTGACAGCCCAGCTTCTCGTCGTTCCCAATCTTCATCCCGGCGAACGCGAACTCATCACGGAGCAAACGCGCGACTCGCTGCTCGGCATTCTTCATGCCAAGCTCACGCGCACATTGCTGGTGGAACTCAATGCGGCGCGCGTCTACAAGCGCCTCAATGGCGAAGACCCCGCTGCGAGATGGGCTGATTTTCTACAGCAGTCGTCCCAACCTGCCTTTTGGGACGGACTCAAGGAACACTATCCAACGTTGTTGCAGCGTGTCGAATGCGTGATACGCAACCGCTGCCGCACTTCGCTGTTGTTCGCTCAACGCTGGGCCGCGGATCGCGCCAGCCTGGAGATGCTGTGTGGCGCGCCGCCCGGCGAATTGGAAGCCTTGAGCTTTGGCGCGGGCGACAGTCACCGCGGCGGCTTCACCGTTGCGTTGATGCGCTGCCAAGGCGGCCGTATCGTCTACAAGCCGCGCTCGGTGGCTGTCGACATCAGCTTGCATGATTTCATCGACAAGCTGGCAGCCGATCATGACCATCCCCTGCACATCGGCGTGCCTCGCGCCATGGATCGGCAAGAGTATGGCTGGACCGAATTCATGGAACACCGCTACGCGGCGGACGAGGACGAACTGCGTAGTTTCTATCGCGGCATCGGGCACTGGCTGGCCATCATGCACCTGCTCGGCGCCAGCGATCTTCATGCGGAAAACCTGATCGCGAACGGCGACAGGCCGGTGGTGGTGGATTGCGAAACCTTGTTCACACCCAGGATCGCCATGCCGCCCTCGGGTTTTGGCCAAGCCCTGGACCGAGCAGCGCAACTGATCGCGGGTGCGGTGCTCAGCATTGGCCTGCTGCCCGGACGGGCACAGGCACTTGGCTGGCGCGGCATCGATCATTCCGGGGTCGGGTCGCTCCCGGATCAGCAGCCGATGATGTCCATACCCACCATCATCAAGGCGGGAACCGACGAGGCGCATCTGGGCTCGGCCATGGTTCCCGCACCCACGGCGCAGAACCATCCCAGCAAGCAACCCGCGTTGGCCATGCATTGGCCGCAAGCACTGGAAGCGTTCGATCAATTGACCGCTACGCTGCGGCGACTCGATGCCTCCGGCGAACTGGCGCCGCGCCTCGACGTATTTGCGGACTGCCGTGTGCGCGTGGTGGTGAGGTCTACCGAGGCGTATGCGGAAATCGCCCGCATGCTTTGGCATCCCGTGTCCTTGCACGATGAACCGCAAGCGCGGCAGCGCGCCGAAGATCTGCTGGCCAAGATGGCGGCCAATGTGGCTACCGCGCCGAGCGACCCGGTCGTCATCCGTAACGAAGTCGAAGACCTGCTGGTCGGCGATATCCCCTTCTTCCACACGCTGGTCCGCGACGGCCAGCTGGAAGGTTCGCGCGGTGATCGCTGGCTACCATCCAACGATCTCGCGGCGGCGGCATTGCGGCATTGGCATGCCTCGGATTTCGAATTCCAACGCAATGTGATCCGAGCCACGATGGTCAGCGCCTATCTCAATGACGGCTGGGCATCGCACTTGGCGGGACTCGCGCCGGCATCCATCCGCCATGGCGAGCTGGATAGGCGACGCCGCGCCATGGCGGCTCGCATCATGCAGGGTCTGCTGAGCCATGCGATCCGCGGCCAGGACCGCAGCGTGGCCTGGGTCGCGCCCGTGCTCAATCCCACCGGCTGGTCGGTGCAGCCCTTGTCCACGGATCTGTATGCGGGCCTGTCGGGCGTGGCGCTGCTCACCGCCGCCTACGTGCGCGAGATGCATGCAGGCCGCGCCGACATGGTGGAAGGTATCGAAACCTTGTCCGACGACCTACAGCACACCTTGCGCGTGGCGGAAGAGCGGCTGGCGCAAATCAAGCAAGACAACGTCAAGGCACGTCCACCGACACCCGGCGCCTATATCGGTCTCGGTTCGCAGATATGGACGTTGTTGACCTTGTCTCACTGGAACGGCGACCGCCATGGTGAAGTGCAGCGAGCCTGCGCGCTGGCTGAAGGCATCTTCGAGGCAGCCGCAGCCGACGAAATGAATGACGTGCTTACCGGAAAGGCCGGCGCAATTTCCGCGCTGCTGGCGCTAGCCGAGCATACCGGGCAGCAACGCTTTCTCGACATGGCCAGGGAGCTGGGGCAGCAGCTGTGCAACGACGCGCGCTATACGGATGACCGCGCGTACTGGGTACATCCACAGCGATGGCCGGAAGGTCTCGGCGGCTACTCACACGGTGTAACGGGTATCGGCTGGGCCCTGCTCAAGCTGGCGCGCGCCACCGGCGACGCGCAGTTCGAACGCACCGCCCGCGCGGCTTTCGACTTCGAAGATTCGCTGTTCGATGCCGAGGAACAGAACTGGCTGGATTTGCGCAAACTCGGCGGCCCCAAGACCACCGCCGTATGGTGCCATGGCGCGGTCGGCATCGGCCTGGCGCACCTCGATATCGACCCGCATCTGGAAAATCCGCAGACGCGCGTGCTGCTACAGCGTGCGGCCAAAGCCACCACGCGGATGGGCCTGGGTTGGAATCACTGCCTATGCCATGGCGACATGGGTGCCTGGGAACTTCTGGATCGCGCCATCGCTCACGACGAAGCGCCGGAAGGCATGACGCGCGACGGACTGCTGGCGCAGATGCTGACGAGCCTCGAGGATTACAACCCCAACTGCGGCGTGACGCGGGAGGTGTTCGTGCCAGGCCTGCTGCCGGGCGTAGGCGGCGTCGCCTATCAGCTGCTGCGGATGCATCCGGACAGTCGTCTGCCCTCGGTGCTGACGTTGGGCGCCATGGCGGCCTGATTCGCCGATCTCTCGGGCTAAACGAAAAACGGCGCCGAGGCGCCGTTTGTCTATTTCACCGAATTGGTCGGGGCGGCGGGATTCGAACCCACGACCCTTTGCCCCCCAGGCAAATGCGCTACCAGGCTGCGCTACGCCCCGACGATACGGCAAGCTTGCAAGTCTAGCAGTTCGCCAGACCTTGATGAAAGTTATTTGGAGCGCGTTTCAGCGACGCAACAAGCTCAGCACTTCCTCCAACTCCATGCGCACCTGGCGCACGATCTGGTGGGAGATGCTGGCTTCCATACGCGCCTGCGGGCCTTCAAGACGCGCACGTGCGCCGGTGATAGTGAAGCCTTCGTCGTACAGCAGGCCACGGATCTGACGAATCATCAGAACATCGTGGCGCTGGTAGTAACGGCGGTTACCGCGACGCTTGACTGGATTGAGCGCGGGAAATTCCTGCTCCCAGTAGCGCAACACGTGTGGCTTCACACCACACAAATCGCTTACCTCACCGATGGTGAAGTAACGCTTGGCCGGAATGGCCGGGAGTTCGGTGTTATTCCCTTGGTCCAGCATAGCTCTCGACTCTCACCTTGAGTTTCTGCCCCGGGCGGAACGTGACCACGCGGCGGGCCGAGATCGGGATCTCTTCGCCGGTTTTCGGGTTGCGTCCCGGGCGCTGGTTCTTCTGACGCAGGTCGAAATTGCCGAAACCCGACAGCTTCACCTGCTCGCCCTTTTCCAATGCTTCGCGGACCACCTCGAAATAGGCGTCCACGAATTCCTTTGCCTCACGCTTGTTGAGACCCACCTCGAGAAAGAGGCGCTCGGCCATCTCCGCCTTGGTCAGCGCCATGTCATCCTCGCAATCTTGCCTTGCATGCTGTCTCCAACGCGCCTACTGCTTCACGTACGCAGCGATCCGCGTCGTCATCGGTAAGCGTGCGTGAAGCGTCCTGCAAAATCAAGCCCATAGCGAGACTCTTTCGGCCAATCTCGACCCCTTTTCCGCTGTAACGATCGAACAGATCCAGCGCCTTGAGCTGCGAGCCCAGGGCGCCGCGGACGCACTGCTCGACCTGTGCCCATTGCACCTCTTCTGGCAGGTCGACAGCGATATCGCGACGTACCGAGGGGAACCGGGGTACCGGTTGGGCCTTGGGTAGGCGGCGGGCCAGCAGGGGCTCCAGAGCCAACTCCAGCACGTGGACGTCCGGCCCCAGGTCCAATGTCTTGGCCAGCAGAGGGTGTAGGGCACCGAGGTAACCCACGGTTTCACCATCGCGCGCAACACGAGCACCGCGCCCCGGATGCAGCCAGCCCGGCAGGCCGTCGGCGTGCACCGACCAGCGCTGCGGCTCGCCGCCCCAAGCGATCAGAGCATCCAGGTCGCCCTTGAGGTCGTGGAAATCCAGCGGACGGACGGCTTCGCCCCACTGCTCGGCGTGCGCCGAGCCGCAGGCGACGATAGCCAGGCTCGGGGTTTCCAGCGGCGGGTCGCCCGCAGCAAACACCCGCGCCACTTCGAACAGGCGCACACGCTCCTGCTGACGGGCGCGGTTGTGGCGAAGAGCCTCTATCAGGCCCGGCAGCAGCGCTGGGCGCATCACCGCCAGGTCGGCCGACAACGGGTTGGCCAGCGGCACCAGGTACTCGGTGAAGCCCCAGCGGGCCAGCAGGTCGGCCGACAGGAAGGAGAGGTTCACCGCTTCGTAATAGCCGCGCGCCGCCAACTGTTCGCGCAAGGCAAGTTCATTGATGCGCGCCTCCGGCTCGACAACCAAGGTCAACGCGCCAGCGGGGGTGTGAGTGGGGATATTGTCGTAGCCAAAGATGCGTGCGACCTCTTCGACCAGATCCTCTTCGCGCTCGATATCGAAACGGCTGCTGGGCGCCGTGACGCGCCAGCCATCGGCGACGGTTTCAATGTGCATGCCCAGCGCGGTGAAGATACGCACGACTTCGGCATCGGCCACATCCACGCCCAGCACGCGCTTGAGGCGCACGCGACGCAACGTCACTGTTGCCGGCGTCGGCAAGTCGGCAAGATTTTCAGCAATCAACACCGGACCCGCCTTGCCGCCGGCGATGGAGAGCAGCAGCTCGGTGGCGCGCTCGAGCGCACGGCGCGGCAGCTCGGGATCGACGCCACGCTCGAAGCGGTGCGAAGCATCCGTATGCATGCCCAGCTTGCGCGCGCGTCCCATGATCGCCGCCGGGGCGAAGTGCGCCGATTCCAGGAAAATGTTGTGCGTGGTGTCGGTGACACGCGAGTTGTAACCGCCCATCACGCCGGCGACGGCCAACGCCTTGCGTTCGTCCGCGATCAGCACGAAGCCGCTATCGAGCTTGGCTTCCGATCCGTCGAGCAGCTTCACGGTTTCCCCATGGCGCGCGTGACGCACCACGACGTCGCCTTCGAGCGTGTCATTGTCGAACGCGTGCAACGGCTGACCCAGCTCGAGCATGACGTAGTTGGTGACATCGACGACGGCACTGATCGGGCGCAGACCGGAACGGCGCAGGCGCTCGGCCAACCACAATGGCGTACGCGCCTGCGGATCGATGCCTTCGACGACGCGACCGAGGTAGCGCGGCGCATCGGCGCCGGCTTCGAGCCGAATGCCACGACCGGCTTCGCTGCTCACCGGCGTGCTGGCTTGTGCAGGCACCTTCACCGCGCTGCCGAACAAGGCCGCGACGTCATGCGCAAGGCCGACGAGGCCGAGGCAGTCCGGGCGATTCGGGGTGAGCTTCAGTTCGATGCTCGCATCGGGCAGACCGAGGTAGTCGGCTAGCGGTTTGCCCACCGGGGCGTCCAGCGGAAGCTCCAACAGACCGGACGCATCGGCGTCGATACCCAGCTCCTTGGCCGAACACAGCATGCCGAACGATTCCACGCCGCGAAGCTTGGCTGCCTTGATAGCGATGCCGCCCGGCAGGTTGGCGCCCACCGTCGCCAGCGGCACCTTGATGCCCACGCGCGCATTCGGCGCGCCGCAGACGATCTGCAGCGGCTCACCCTGCCCCATGCTCACCTTGCACACCTGCAGGCGATCAGCTTCCGGGTGCTTTTCGGCGCCGACGATTTCGACCACCACCACACCGGCCAGGCCTTCGCCCAGCGGCGTGAGTTCTTCTACTTCCAGCCCCGCCATGGTCAGCGCATGGGCCAGTGCGGCACGGTCGGCCTTGATCTCGACCAACTCGCGCAGCCAGTTCTCGGAGAATTTCATGCTTGGCTCACTTTGTTCGAGGGGTGAGGGATGAGTAGCGAGGGCGCGAAAACCGAATCTTGCGCAACGATGGGGCCACGCCCCTACTTCTCAGTCCCCGTCCCTGGCTCTTAGGCAAACTGCTTGAGGAAGCGCAGATCGTTCTCGAAGAACGCGCGCAGGTCGGACACGCCATAGCGCAACATCGCGAAGCGCTCGACGCCGAGACCGAAAGCGAAGCCCGTATAGCGCTCCGGATCGATGCCGCAATTCTCCAGCACGTTGGGATGCACCATGCCGCAGCCGAGCACTTCGAGCCAGCGCGTGGAGCCGTCTTCGGCGTCCCAGCGGATGTCCACTTCGGCCGAGGGCTCGGTGAAGGGGAAGTAGCTGGGGCGGAAGCGCATTTCGAAATCGCGTTCGAAGAAGGCACGGACGAATTCGGCCAGCGTGCCTTTGAGATCGGCAAAGCTGGAGGTTTCGTCGACCAGCAGGCCTTCGATCTGGTGAAACATCGGCGAGTGGGTCTGATCCGAGTCGCTGCGATAGACCTTGCCTGGCGCGATGATGCGGATGGGCGGCTGGCGGCCCCGCATCGAGCGGATCTGCACTGGCGAGGTATGCGTGCGCAACAGGCGCCCGTCGCCGAAATAGAAGGTGTCGTGCATGGCGCGCGCCGGATGGTGCGGCGGGAAATTCAGCGCCTCGAAGTTGTGCCAGTCGTCCTCGATCTCCGGACCATCGGCGCGCTGATAGCCCAGGCGGGCGAAGATCGCGCTGATGCGTTCCAGCGCACGAGTGACCGGATGGATGCCGCCACGCTCGCCGTCGCGACCAGGCAGGGTGATATCGAGCTTTTCGGAAGCGAGGCGACGATCCAGCTCGGCCTGCTCCAGCACCTGCTTGCGCGCAGCAAGCGTGTCGGCGAGGCGATCCTTAACCCGGTTCACCTCAGCGCCGCGTGCCTTGCGCTCGTCCGGTGCCAACGCACCGAGCGCCTTCAATGCGGCGGTAACGATGCCGCTCTTGCCCAGCAGACCGACGCGAAGCGCATCGAGCGCCTCCAGCGTATCGGCCTTGTCGATTTCAGCCTGCGCCTGCGCGGCGCGGCTTTCCAGATCGTCCATCGATGCGATTCCGGTTTGGAAGTCCACAGAAACAAAAACGGGGAGAAGGCGTTTGGCCTTCTCCCCGCTTGATTCACATCATATCGTCAGTGGTTGACGATCAAGCGGCTAGGCTGGCCTTCGCCTTTTCTGCGATGGCCCCAAACGCCTTGATGTCGTGCACGGCGATGTCGGCCAGCACCTTGCGGTCGACCGTGATGCCTGCCTTCGCCAGGCCATTGATCAGGCGGCTGTAGGACAAGCCGAACTGACGGGCAGCAGCGTTGATACGCACGATCCACAGAGCGCGGAACTGGCGCTTCTTCTGCTTACGGCCGATATAGGCGTACTGACCGGCCTTGATGACGGCCTGGTTGGCAACGCGGAAGACCTTGCGACGGGCGTTGTAGTAACCCTTCGCGCGGCCGATGATTTTCTTGTGACGACGACGGGCGGTAACGCCACGCTTTACACGAGCCATGGTTTATCTCCTCGCCTTACAAGTACGGCAACATGCGTGCTACACCCTTGGTGTCGCAAGCTTTGACGTGGTTGGTGGCACGGAGACCGCGCTTACGCTTGGTCGACTTCTTGGTCAGGATGTGCGACTTGAAGGCGTGACCGGCCTTGAACTTACCGGACGCGGTCTTGCGAAAACGCTTCGCCGCCGCCCGGTTGGTCTTGATCTTGGGCATGGGTAATGCTCCTTGATGGGGGTTGAGACCCCGGTTTCTGACTGATCTGGCGGTAGCCCGAAGCCACGCTTTCCGTCCTGCCACGATCGGTTCACGACCCTTCCTGGCGGGTCGAACCGGTGATTATACGGAGGGATGGGGGGCAATACCAGCTCTAAATGCCGCGCTCCCGGAGCGGAGCGGATGACAGCGCCAAAAGGCGGTGCAAGGGCTACCCCCATAAAGCAAAACGGCGGCCCTAGGCCGCCGTTTTGAGGGCCTACTGCTTCTTCTTCGGCCCGATCATCATGACCATCTGGCGGCCTTCCAGGCGCGGGAACGACTCGACCTGACCGTTCTCGCCGACGTCCTCCTGGATCTTCTTGGCCAGGTTCTGGCCCAGGTCCTGGTGGGACATCTCTCGACCGCGGAAGCGGATGGTGACTTTGACCTTGTCGCCCTCTTCCAGGAAGCGGAGCATGTTGCGCAGCTTGATCTGGTAGTCGCCCACGTCCGTCACCGGACGGAACTTCACTTCCTTGATCTCGACCTGCTTCTGCTTCTTCTTGGCCGCCTGGGCCTTCTTCTGGGCCTCGAACTTGAACTTGCCGTAATCCATGATGCGGCAGACCGGCGGGTCGCCGTTCGGCTGGATCTCGACCAGGTCCATGCCCGCCTCTTGCGCCAGTGCCAGCGCCTCGTCGCGGGTAAGGATGCCGAGCTGTTCCGCATCAGCGCCGATCACGCGAACGCGTGGAACGCGGATTTCGAGGTTACGGCGATTGCCCTTGTTGTCGGTGGTAGCGATACCACTATCCTCCAGAAGAGTTCTTGTTAATGACCGGCCTGGCGCTTAGCGCCGGGTCTCGGTTTCCAGGCGTTCGATGAACTCGGCCAGCGGCATGCTGCCCAGGTCTTCACCGGAACGGGTACGTACGGATACACCCCCTGACTCCTTCTCGCGATCACCGACCACCAGCAGGTAAGGGACTTTCTGCAACGTATGCTCCCTGATTTTATAGCCGACCTTCTCATTGCGCAAATCGGCCTGTACTCGGAAGCCTTTATCGACAAGGGCTTGCGTGACCTGACGGACATACTCGGACTGGGCGTCGGTAATGCTGAACACTGAGGCCTGCACTGGCGCCAGCCAGGCCGGCAGGTTGCCTGCGTGGTGCTCGATCAGGATGCCGATAAAGCGCTCCATGGAGCCCACGATGGCCCGGTGCAGCATTACCGGATGCTTGCGCTGGCTGTGTTCGTCCACGTATTCGGCGCCCAGGCGCTCGGGCATCATGAAATCCACCTGCATGGTGCCGACCTGCCAGGCACGGCCGATCGAGTCCTTCATGTGGTACTCGATCTTGGGGCCATAGAAAGCCCCCTCACCCGGGAGCTCCTCCCACTCGACACCCGCCGAACGCAGCGCGGCGCGCAGCGCGTCTTCTGCGCGATCCCACACTTCATCGCTACCGATACGCTTGTCCGGGCGCAGGGCAATCTTCAGTGCGATATCGTCGAAACCGAAATCGCCATAAACCTTCATGGCCTGCTGATGGAACGCGGTCACCTCGGGTTCGATCTGCGCCTCGGTGCAGAAGATGTGGCCATCATCCTGCGTGAAGGCTCGCACGCGCATGATGCCGTGCAGTGCGCCGGACGGCTCATTGCGATGGCAGCCACCGAACTCGCCATAGCGAATCGGTAGATCGCGGTAGCTGTGCAGATGGGTGTTGTAGATCTGCACATGGCCCGGGCAGTTCATCGGCTTCAGCGCATACGTGCGCTTCTCCGATTCGGTAAAGAACATGTTTTCCTGGTAGTTGTCCCAATGGCCGGACTTCTTCCACAAGCTCACATCCATGATCTGCGGACCGCGCACTTCCTGGTAACCGCTACTGCGATATACACCGCGCACGTACTGCTCCACGACCTGCCAGATGGCCCAGCCGTTCGGGTGCCAGAACACCATGCCCGGCGCTTCTTCCTGCTGATGAAACAGGTCCAGCGCCTTGCCGATCTTGCGATGGTCGCGCTTCTCGGCCTCTTCCAGCTGATGCAGGTAAGCCTTGAGATCCTTGTCATTGAGCCACGCGGTGCCGTACACGCGCGTCAGCATCGCGTTATTGGAATCGCCACGCCAATAGGCGCCGGCCACCTTCATCAGCTTGAACGCGCGTAGCTTGCCGGTGTTGGGCACGTGCGGGCCGCGGCACAGGTCGGTGAACTCGCCCTGCGTGTACAGCGAAAGCTCTTCATTCGAAGGAATGCTCTCGATGATCTCGGCCTTGTACTCCTCGCCGATGCCGCGGAAGAAATTCACCGCGTCGTCACGCGACTTCACGCTCCGCGATACCGGCAATTGTTCCTTGACGATCTTCTCCATCTCCGCCTCGATCTTCACCAGGTCATCCGGCGTGAAGGGGCGCTCATAGGCGAAGTCGTAATAGAAGCCGTTATCGATCACCGGACCGATGGTGACCTGCGCACCCGGATACAGGCGCTGCACAGCCTGCGCCAGCAAGTGCGCCGTCGAATGGCGCAGGATTTCCAGCGCCTCCGGACTCTTCTCGGTGACGATCTCAAGGCTGGCGTTGTGGTCAATCGGAAAGCCGGCATCCACCAATTTGCCGTCCACCTTGCCGGCCAACGTGGCCTTGGCCAGGCCGGCGCCAATGGAGGCAGCCACGTCCTGCACGGTGACGGGATGGTCAAAGGGGCGCTTGCTGCCGTCGGGTAGCGTAATTTCAATCATGTCGGTACCTGATACGCACCCTGGTGATGGGTGCCTTTTCTGAAGAGTCCGGCCATGGATGGCCGGTTTTGCTTTGCCCGTCTGGATGACGGGCAAAAATAAAGGCGCCGCGCGCCCTTTTGTGGAAGCACAAGGCGTGGCGGGATCAGCGTTGGAAGCGGGTAGTTGCCATGTCGCACACTCGGCCGGCGCTTGGGCGCGGGCCACCTTGCCTCTTAGGATGGGTCACAGAAAGCTAGTTTAGCGCAAGGCTCGATGTCAATTGAGAACATTTCGAATGTCCCAGCCGCAACCGATAGAATGATCCGCTGATCTTCCAGGACACCCTGATGCGCATCCTTGTCACCGGAACGGCCGGCTTCGTCGGCGCCGCCCTCACCGAACGCCTGCTCGCCCGCGGCGACGAGGTCTACGGCATCGACAATCACAACGACTACTACGATCCGTCGCTGAAGGAAGCGCGATTGGCGCGTTTCAGCAAGCATCCAGGCTACACCCATCTGCGTGCCGATCTGGCCGACGCCGTGGCGGTGAACCGTGCATTCGAGACATTCAAGCCGCAACGCGTCGTCAACCTGGCGGCCCAGGCCGGCGTGCGCTATTCGCTGCAGAACCCGCAGGCCTATGTGCAGAGCAATCTGGTGGGCTTCATCAACATGCTGGAGGCCTGTCGGCATCACCCAGTCGAGCACCTGGTCTACGCCTCATCCAGCTCGGTCTATGGCGCCAACCGCAAGTTGCCGTTCTCCGTGAAGGACGCCGTCGACCATCCCGTGAGCCTGTACGCCGCCAGCAAGAAGGCCAACGAGCTGATGGCACACACGTATAGCCACCTCTATGGCCTGCCGACGACCGGGTTGCGTTTCTTTACCGTGTACGGCCCGTGGGGCCGGCCGGATATGTCACCGATGCTGTTCGCCGACCGCATCAGCCGCGGCGAGCCCATCGACGTATTCAACTTCGGCAATCACAGCCGCGACTTCACCTACATCGACGACATCGTCGAAGGCGTGATCTGCACGCTGGACCATCCCGCCCAACCCGATCCGGACTACAACGCCGAGCAACCCCACCTCGGCACCTCAAGCGCACCGTATCGCGTCTACAACATCGGCAACGACCAGCCCGTGCAACTGCTTCGTTTCATCGAGCTGATGGAACAGAACCTCGGCCGCACCGTCGAAAAACGCCTGCTGCCGATGCAGCCTGGTGATGTACCGGACACCTGGGCGGATGTCTCCGCCTTGCGTCGCGACGTGGGTTACGCGCCAAACACCTCGATCGAGGAAGGCGTGAAGCGATTCGTTGCGTGGTATCGCGGGTATTACGGAGCGGAAAACAGTGAAGCGGAGTGAGGAATGAGGGGCCACATCTCGCCGCTCAAAACGGCTTCGCGATCACCAGAAACAACACACCCAGCAACACCAGCACGGGCAGCTCGTTCAACAGCCGCAATGTGCGCGCGGAAGGCAGCGCACCACCCTGCTCGCAGCGCTTGAGCAGGCGCCCCGTCCAGATGAAATAGACCAGCAACAGCGCCACCAGGCCAAGCTTGGCATCGATCCAGTGCATGGAAGCGGCAACGTTCGGCAATATGCGCGGGAACACCCGCCAGCCCTGCCACAACGCCAGGCCGAATAGAAAGGCGATACCGAACAGGTTGTGCCCAAAGCCGTACAGCCGCCGCCCCATCAGGCACAGGCGCGCCTTCACCGTCGCATCATCACCGGCTTCGGCGATGTTCACCAGGATGCGCGGCAGATAGAACACCGCCGACATCCAGGCGATCACGAACAACACGTGCAGGCTCTTGATCCACAGATAGGTCACGGCGACTCCAGGCAGGCTGAGGAAAAGCCGCCTGATGGTACGTGGATGCCGCGCCCACGTCAGCGCTCAGTCGTAATCGATCATCGCCCCAACGCTAGTTAACCGGCTCAAGCGCGGGGCAACACTATCCCGAAATCCGTACCGCGACCGACCTCGCTCGTCACGCGAATGGAACCGCCGTGTCGTTCGATCACCGCCTTCACAAAAGACAGGCCGAGACCGACGCCCGCCTTCGCACCGTCATGTTCGGCCGCCTGAAAGAAAGGATCGAACAACCGAGGCAGATCGCTCTCGGCAATGCCGATACCCTGGTCCACCACATGCAGGGCAATACCCTCGGCGCCTGCATCGGCCAGGCGCAAGGTGATGGTGGTATGCGGCGGTGAATATTTGATCGCGTTGCCAAGCACGTTCACCAGCGCGCGAATCAACATGTCCGAATTGCCACACGACAAAGTGTCTTCAAGCGTACCTTCGGGCCCCACCAGCTCGATGGACTGACGCTCTGCGGCGGACCATAGACAATCCATGGCCTCGGCCGCCAGGTCCTGCAGCACCACCGGCGCGAAGGTGCCATGGTCGAGCTGTTAGGCGCGCGATAGCTGTAGGAAATCCTGCGCCACACGCAGCGAATAATCTGCTTGCTGGCGCAAGTCGTCCAGAAAGACCTGATCGTTGTGCAGCGCCTCGTGCGGCTCTGCGCCGGCTCGCTCCTCGATCAACGCCATGATGGTGGACAGCGGACCGCGCAGATCATGGGCGATATGACGCAACGCCAGCTTGTCCCAAGCCACCCCTTCCTTCAGGCTGGCAATATCGATCAGGCAGACCAAGTACGATGAGTGACTCTCCGCCGCCGGGTGCAGCGAGGTGTCGAAACCTGCGTAAGGCGCGAACAACAGCATGTGCGCACGGCTGTCCAACATGACCTCGCGATGATCGGCCTCGTTGCCACGGCAATGCTCCGCAATCAGCTCTTGCATCTGTGCCACGGAAGTCGACGATGAGGCATCCATGACCTCCGCAGCCTTGGCATTCCACACGGAAATGCGCCCGTCGATAGCCAGGAATACTGAGTGAGGCATCTGGTTGAGCATGTTGACGAACATGCTTTGCAAAGCGCGAATTTCGCCCATCGCCACGCGGATTTCGCCAACCGGATCGGCCCCTTCCACGGCGCGAGGGCGAAGGGGCCGCCCCACGCGAGTATTGCCGATAACCGATGAAATGGAGCTCAGTTTGTCTATCTCACGCCGCATCAAGCGCAGTGTTTCGCGCAGATGCTCCCAGGCGAAGAACGCATAGATCAGCACACAGATCAGCGGCAGAAGACCCAGACCCAGCCACTGACGGATGCCGATCAGTAGTAGCGCAGGCAATGCAAACATCAGGACAAACCAGCCCAGTGCGCATAGATGCATCCAGCGACCGGGAATCAGCATGCAGATCAGCATCATGCCCAGCGCCAGCGCCAAATAGATCGGAATCGCCGCGGTACCGTGCAATTCGCTCGCCATATTGCCGGTGAGTACCGCATCGGCGATCAGCGCATCGAGTTGCGCGCGCGACGCGGCGTCCATGTTCAACGAGGAAATCTGGAACCCGCCGTCCTCCCAGATCGACTGGCCGACGAATACGATCTTGTTGGCGAATGCCTCCGCGGGGATGCGTCCGCTGACGACATCGGCATAGGCGTACTGAGCTATCTGCCCTGGCTGTCGCAACATGACCAGCACGGCGTCCTTCCTCGCCTCGGCGAGAGACAAGGCGTCGGAACGCAGATGACGGTGCATGGATTCATGCGCCGTCCGCACGTCGGCGACGCGAATCGCTTCCATCACCAGATGGGGATAGCTGTTCCGGCCCGATGCCAGGTAAGGCACGAAGCCGGTCACCACGCCATAGTGGCCCACGGTGACGTGGCGCTGCCCCCGTCCTGCCGCTTGCGTGCTCACCTCCGGTGGAAAGACATCAACCTGTTCGTCGACCGCACCCATCGACAGTGGCAATACCACCCGGCCATTGCGGGCGATGGCGGCGGCGAGCTCGCTGGCATGGGTCTTCGGCACCATGGTGAATTCCAACGCAACGCTGGCCGCCTGATCGAGCTGTTCGATCAATCGGCCACTCTGCCGTGCCAGGCCCTCGACGCCGAATTCGCGAAGGGCCGCTGCGTCGATATTGACCACGGCCACCTGCCCGGAACTGGGGTGACGAATGAAACGCGCCGTGAGATCGAATAGCACCTTGTCGAACGCGCCCGACATGCTGGCCCCCATCGGGTGCCAGCTGAGGGCGGCCAGCACCAGCATGGCCACCAAAAAAGCGACCCGAGCAAGGCTTGCTCGCCGCATGCGGCGCAGGACGACTCTAGACAGCATCACGACTGGCCCCCATCACAGAACGCTATCCCTCGTTGGCGAGCAGGCGGATCAAGGACGGGGACCGGCCTTCCATGTCGCGCCAGCCGCCGATGAGTGAGACGCCGAACGCTGTCCACCGCCGGCAAGCACGCCACCGGCCGGCCTAAGTTGCTCCAGCCTGTAACCATGGCCGTAAACAGTGGAGATCAACATGCCGTTCTTCGAGCGAAGCTGCAAGGCACTGCGCAGCTTGCTGATATAGGTCGCCAGGGTAGCGTCGTACTTGCGGTCGGTGGAACCCCAGATGCGCTGGATCAGCACGTCCTTGGTCACGATGCGCCCCACGTTGCGAAACAGATGCAGGGCCAGTTCGAACTCGCGCGCGGACAAGCTCACCACCTTTTGCCCGTCCACGCCGTCCACCTGTACGCTGTGCGCTGCGGTATCCAGCACGTAGCGGCCGACCTTGAGCTTCTCTTCGCGCAACTTCTCCGGGTAGTACTTGCGTGCCTGCGCCCTGACCCGCGCCACCAGCTCCTGTTCGCGCGCGGGCTTGACCAAGTAGTCATCGGCGCCGCTATCGAGACCATGCACGATGCTGCCCTCGTCGTCGTGCTGGGTCAGCATGATGATAGGCAGCACCTGCGACTGCGTTTCGCGCGCCCACTTCAGCACGTCGATGCCGCACTTGCCGGGCACATCCCAGTCCAGCAGCAGCATGTCCACCGGCTCGGATTCGATCAGCGTCACAAAACTGTCGCCGTCATGACGGATCACGCTGTCATAGCCAGCCCGGTGCAACCAGCCAGCCACGGAATGGGCCTGCTTTACGGTGTCTTCCAGAATCGCAATGCGCAATGGAATGTCCTCATGCGGGGATGCGAGCATGGTAGGAAAGCACGTCCTAGTGAGATATAGAACTATTCCTATAAATTAAGAGTTTGCACAATTTCCTAACATACTTCGCACCGCCCCCAAGGAACTATCCCAACGTGCCGACGACGTTGTCGTCCGTGAAGTCTGGAGTTCGTTGTACGACAGAACGCCAAGACCTGACGCGAAGAGGCGTGCATAGTGGGCAAGGATCGGTCGCAGACGCGGCACTACCAGCAACAGCGGCGAGACACCTTGTCGCTTCAATTGCCCGTACACAGGCAGCATGTTCAGTTGCAGCTAGGTGGGCACGTTAGGATCGATCGTATAGCTGTCCAGCGATACGCCGGCGCCGAATGGCGCGGCGCGGCTCAGCGCGTAGTAACGGGATCGCATTGTCCCGGCCGCCATCTCGGGTCGTGAGGATTCTCAAACGAATATCAACGGACGCCATGCCTGCCCCAGTGACGAGGCAGAAGCATCGGGGGCAAGCTGATCGCCAGCTCCGTGCGCCTGTGACTCGAATGGGGAAAGGCATGCAGCGAGCGGCACACCGAGAAGCATGCAACGTACCGGCCCAACGGCCAATGACGGACCGTCACCGCCACCGACGAGACCATGAAGCAACAGCACTGCCAGAACGCAAAAAGGCCACCCGTTAAGGTGACCTAAGTGCTTGTTCAAATTGGTGGGCGGTACAAGGATCGAACTTGTGACCCCTACCATGTCAAGGTAGTGCTCTACCGCTGAGCTAACCGCCCGAAGCTCTCGCCGGCATGCCGTGCGAGCCGCGCAGTATACGTGAGCATCCACCCCTCGACAACTACCCGCTAGGTGACCCGCCCGCTCAGCGCAAAGCCTTTTCGCGCAGCTGGTGGATCTGGTCGCGCAACCTGGCGGCATCCTCGAACTCCAGGTTTTCAGCGTGTTTGTACATCTGCGCCTCCAGCCGCTTGATCATGGCGCTGGCCTGGTCGGTGCTGAGCGCTGCGTAGTCGGCGCTCTGCTCGGCGACGGCCCGCCCCCTCGCCGCCTTGGCGCCACGTCCGCGCGAACCGCCTTCGCTGCGCGCGCCCTCCATGATGTCGGCGATGCGCCGCACCACCGACTGTGGCGTAATGCCCTGGGCTTCGTTATGGGCCACCTGCTTCTCGCGACGACGTGCCGTCTCATCCATCGCCGCCTGCATGGAGCGGGTGATGTTGTCGGCGTAGAGGATGGCTTTGCCACGCACGTTACGGGCAGCGCGGCCGATGGTCTGGATCAACGAGCCGGTGGAGCGCAGGAAGCCTTCCTTGTCGGCATCGAGAATGGCCACCAGCGACACTTCGGGCATATCCAAGCCCTCGCGCAGCAGGTTGATACCGACCAGCACATCGAACTCACCCAGGCGCAGGTCGCGGATGATCTCCACGCGCTCGACAGTTTCGATGTCCGAGTGCAGGTAGCGCACCTTGATGTTGTGCTCACCGAGATACTCGGTCAGGTTTTCCGCCATGCGCTTGGTCAGGGTCGTCACTAAGACGCGATCGCCCATCGCTACGCGCTTGTGGACTTCGCCGAGCAAATCATCGACCTGCGTACGCACCGGACGCACTTCCACTTCCGGGTCGATCAGGCCAGTCGGACGAACCACCAGCTCGACCACGGCATCGTCGGATTTATGCAGTTCGTACTCGCGCGGCGTAGCGGAGACGTAGATGGAGCGCGGGGCGCGACGCTCCCATTCCTCAAACTTCAGCGGCCGGTTGTCCATCGCCGAAGGCAAGCGGAAACCGAACTCCACCAGCGTCTCTTTGCGCGAGCGGTCGCCCTTGTACATCGCACCCAGCTGCGGCACGGTAACGTGCGACTCGTCGACCACCAGCAGCGCGTCCGGCGGCAAATAGTCGAACAACGTCGGCGGCGGCTCGCCGGGGCCGCGGCGGGTCAGATGGCGCGAGTAGTTTTCGATGCCCTGGCAATAGCCGACCTCGGCCATCATCTCCACGTCGAAGCGCGTGCGCTGATCCAGGCGCTGCGCCTCGACCAGCTTGTTGTCCTTGTACAGCTGCTCCAACCGATCCTTCAGCTCAACCTTGATCGTCTCGATCGCGTTGAGCACGCTCTCGCGCGTGCTGGCGTAATGCGTACGCGGATAGACGGTGTAGCGCGGCACCTTGCGGATGGTCTCGCCCGTGAGCGGATCGAACAGCGAGAGGTTTTCCACTTCGCCATCGAACAGTTCGATGCGCAGCGCTTCGATCTCGGACTCGGCCGGGAACACGTCGATGATCTCGCCGCGCACGCGGTAGGTGCCGCGCTTCAATTCCAACTCGTTGCGCGAGTACTGCAGCTCGGTCAGCTGGCGGATCAGCGCGCGTTGATCGATGCGCTCGCCGCGCGCCAGGATCAAACGCAGCGAGAGATAATCCTCGGGATCGCCCAGACCATAGATGGCCGACACGGTGGCCACGATCAGCGAATCCTTGCGCGACAGCAGCGCCTTGGTTGCGGCCAGGCGCATCTGCTCGATGTGCTCGTTGATCGAAGCATCCTTCTCGATGAAGGTATCCGAGGCCACCACATAGGCCTCCGGCTGGTAGTAGTCGTAGTAGCTGACGAAGTACTCCACCGCGTTGTGCGGGAAGAACTCCTTGAACTCGCCGTACAACTGCGCCGCCAGCGTCTTGTTGGGCGCCAGCACGATGGTCGGCCGCTGGATCTTCTCGATCACATTGGCGATGGTGAAGGTCTTGCCGGAACCGGTCACGCCAAGCAGGGTCTGCGAGGCCAAACCGGCCTCGAACCCCTCTGTCAGACGCTGAATGGCCTGCGGCTGGTCGCCGGCGGGTTTGTAGGGTGAAACGAGCTCGAAGCGGTCGGTCATGGCAGTCCACATGCGGTCACCTTGGAGCATTTTAAATCGGGCCTGCTGACAGAGGGTGTCAGCAGTTTCCGACACCGATTGGCCTCGACCGCTTGCAGGCAACGCGATGCAGAGTTCCTAGCATCGGTTTCCTGGCAACGCAGGAGCCCGGTCTTGAACTCATCCCATGAACGATACAGCCCCGAAGGGCAGCGGGGCGTCACGCTGATCGAACAGATCATGGTCATCGTGATCGCGTCCGTCCTGGCATGCATCGCCGTGCCCTCGCTATGGCACCTGTTGGGAAGCAATAAAGTGCGCGTGGCGCAAACCGACCTTATCGCCACCTTGCAGCACGCACGCGCCCTGGCCGTGCAAACCGGCAGGCCCACCCTCGCCTGCCCCACTCGCGATGGCCAGCGCTGCAGCGCCGAGGTGCTTTGGGATGGTGGCTGGCTGGTGGGATTTCGGGGCCAGCAGGCCGCTCAGTTGGACGGCCCACCTCAACGCAATCATTCGAACAGCTCGACCGACCTGACCATCCAAAGCACCGCGGGCCGCCGCCTCACACAATTTCAGCCCGATGGCTCCGCCGGCGGCAACAACCTCACCCTGCTGATCTGTCGCCGCGGCGATGCCAGTCACGTACTGGGTGTGAAAGTCTCCAACGTTGGTCGTGTGCGCGGCTATACACCCACCACCGACGAGGCGTCTCAATGCGCCAGTGTCAGATGAATCGCCGGGGCAAGAGAGGATTCATTTCTTCCATGGCTCATCCCGCACGCGCAAAAAACAAGGCCTTGCATCGCTGCAAGGCCTTGTCGAATTCGGCGCCCGAAGTTGGACTCGAACCAACGCCCCCCCCTGATTAACAGTCAGCCCGATTAAAGATGAGGATAAATAAGTTAGCCGACTTAATTTTCCACAACCTACCAGCTTTGCCCGCTTGGCAACGGGCTTGCGGCTCATTTTTTCACATCGCTCAGACCATCTCTTCTTCCGAGAGCCCTGCCAGACATCCCTTGGTGGTACTGCCCGCGTACTAGCTGAGATGATCATTCGGCCTTGAGGTTTGGGATTTCCCGGCACGCACGAACCCGAGTTCCGGCCCCTCCGAAAGCACTAGGCTATCGCCGCTTGAATCAATCCATGCTCAATGCGGACACAGCTGATTTTTCCCGACGACTTGTCGAATTTCGGTTCGGCCGTTCGTCGACATCGTGAAGGCAGCCGATCAGCGCCTATTGCGGGCTGACTGAAACATACCCATGGTCAGGAGGAATCCCATGCAAAAAGCGAAGCGCGCCATCGAAATCATGAGCTTTGTACTGCTTGCGATGTTCGGTGCATCGCAGCAAGCGATGTCGCAGGATACGCAGAAACCCAGTGTGGCGCCGCCTTACCCGAAGATGGCGCCAGTCGACCAATACCTCATGGCGAACCGGGAAGCCGAAATAGCCCTGGCGCGCAGTGCGGCGCCGGAGTCAATTTCCCGCGACGCTACGATCCTGGTTCTAGGGCGCAAAGGCTACGAGACAGCGGTCGAAGGCAAGAACGGGTTTGTCTGCGTGGTGGGTAGAAGTTGGGGAGGGCCGTTTGACTGGCCTGAATTCTGGAACCCGAAAATAAGGGCTGCCGATTGTCTGAACCCCCAAGCCGCACGTTCGATCATCCCCATCTTCAATCTGCGCGCCAAAATGGCGATGGCGGGTCGTTCCAAAGCGGAGATGCTGTCGGCACTCCACGCCGCGTACAAAAATAAACAACTGCCGGACCTCGAAAGCGGCGCCATGGATTACATGCTGTCGAAATCGTCGTATCTGACCGACGACGGGGACCACAACATGCCTCATCTCATGTTCGACACCCTGGTCAAAGACGGTAAGGATTGGGGTTCCGGCGCAGAGGGCTCACCGGTTATGTCCAGTCCCTATTGGTTCTTCTCTCCGGACCAACAACCCCAAATGAAAGGTTTGCCGCCCATTCTCGTGTTCTTGGTCGGGATCGGAAATTGGTCCGACGGAACGCCTGCGGGCATGCATAGTCACTGATGCCGGGGCGGTTTGGCGCTGGGAGCATCCTCGCGTGTTAGCGACCTTCTGCAGCCATCGCGGTGCGAGGGCTGCAGAAGGTCGATCGAGAGATATCTGAGAGCCTGTTCAATATCTTTTCGCGGGCTACGAAAAGATATTGAACAGGCTCTAAAGGAGGAACATCACCATGAGCATCACCATTACCGCCTTTGAACGGTCGCCCGACGGCGGCAAGGGGCTGGCGCGCGATACGCGCTCGCTGGGCGCTGGAAGAGGTGGGCCAGCCCTACGACGTTCGATACGTGTCGTTCCAGGCGATGAAGGAACCCGCGCATCTGGCGCTTCATCCTTTTGGACAGATTCCAACGTATGAGGAAGGCGATCTGGCCTTGTTCGAAACCGGCGCGATCGTCTTCCATATCGCCGAGCAACATACAGGCCTGTTGCCGAAGGATGCCAATGCCCGGGCACGTGCAATCACATGGATGTTTGCCGCCCTCAACTCCGTAGAGCCCAGCATCATGGAACTCGTCATCGCCAAGTTCCAGGAGGGCGACAAGCCGTGGAGCAAGGAGCGCCTGCCGCTGGTCGTGGACCGCATCCGCCAGCGCCTGGGCCAGCTTTCCACCCGCCTTGGCGATGCCGACTGGCTGGATAGCGCCTTCAGCGCGGGCGACCTGATGATGGTGTCGGTGCTGCTCAGGACGAAGCCATCAGGCATCCTGGACGAATTTCCGAACCTCGCGGCGTATGTCGCCCGCGGCGAAGCGCGGCCAGCCTACCAGCGCGCTTTTGCCGCGCAATTGGCGGCTAACACCGGCAAGCCACCAGCCGACTAATCAAGCTCGGCGCAGGGCCCAATACCACCGCCAGAGCCTTGGTTCGCTTTATTGGGTCTGGCCTTCGACGGCCAGACCTGGGGTGGCCAGAATGGAGCGGTTTCAAGCAAGGGCGAACAAGCGCGATATCCGATTTCGACCGATAGCAAACCTTCCAGCTGCGGACAAATCAGTCCTTTCGCCAATCGAAAGCGCGAGCAAGGGTGCCTCGTGAACAACGCAGCTTCCGCGCCGCTCAATTTTCCGCAATGGAAAATAAAAAAGGACCTACCGTGAGGTAAGTCCTTGAAATTTGGCGCCCGAAGTTGGACTCGAACCAACGACCCCCTGATTAACAGTCAAGTGCTCTAACCGGCTGAGCTATTCGGGCGGGGTGAGCTGCGTAGTTTGAATATTGGCCGCCGGGCTGTCAAGCCACTGACAGCCCGTTTTCAACCGACCGCCCCCTCAGCCGGTGATCACTCGGTAGCACGGCACGTAAGCGGCGCCGCCGGGCAGTTTCATGCGGTGCTGAATGACGAAAGCCTGCAGGAGCTCGTCCAGCGCACGCATGATGTCGGCCTGGCCGTCGATGTCGAACGGACCATGCTGTTCGATGGCGCGCACGCCATCCTCCTTCACGTTGCCGGCGACGATGCCGGAGAAGGCGCGACGCAGGTCCGCCGCCAACTCGTGCCGTGGGCGGTCGCGATGGATGGCTAGGCCGCGCATGGCCTCATGAGTCGGGCGGAACGGCACCTGGAACGGGAGCGGAATGCTCAACGCCCAGTTGAAGAAGAACGCATCCTTGTTGTCCAGGCGGTGGTTACGCACTTTGTCGATACCGCGCACCATTGCGTGCGCCACGGAGCCCGGGTTGTCGATGATGATCTGGTAATACTGCGCCACGCTGTCGCCCAGGGTAAGGCGCAGGAAGCGGTCGATCTGCTCGAAATAAGGTGCCGACTGCTTCGGGCCAGTGAAGATCAGCGGGAACGGAATGCCCGCGTTGTCCGGATGCAGCAAGATGCCGAGCAGATAGAGAATCTCCTCCGCCGTGCCCACGCCCCCCGGAAACACGATGATGCCGTGGCCGATACGCACGAAGGCCTCAAGGCGCTTCTCGATGTCCGGCATGATCACCAGATGGTTCACGATCGGGTTCGGCGATTCCGCCGCGATAATGCCCGGCTCGGTGACGCCGATGTAGCGATTGTTGCGACGACGCTGCTTGGCATGCGCGATGGTGGCCCCCTTCATCGGTCCCTTCATCGCCCCAGGGCCACAGCCCGTGCAGATATCCAGCCCGCGCAGACCGAGCTGATAACCCACCAGCTTGGTGTAGTCGTACTCCTCGCGCGAAATCGAATGTCCGCCCCAGCACACCACCAGGTTCGGATCGATCTGCGCTTTCAGAATGCGTGCATTGCGCAGAATCTCGAACACTGCGTGGGTGATGCCCACCGAGTCGTCCAGATCGAAACCGCCCTGCTCCAGCTGCGTCGACACATAGACGATGTCGCGCACCACGGCGACCAGCAGCTCATTGATACCCCGGATGATCTGGCCATCCACAAAAGCTTGGCCCGGCGCGTGGGTCAGTTCGATCTTGATGCCGCGATCCTGCTGCAGCACCTGGATATCGAAGTTGGGATACTGCTCAAACATCGAGCCCGGATCATCACTGAGATTGCCCGAGGTCAGCACCGCCAGCGCGCAACGGCGCAGCAGCGCGTGCAGACCCGAACCGCTGGCATCGCGCAGGCGAATCACTTCATTGCGGGACAGGATGTCCAGGCCACCGGCGGGCGAAATGCGCGCGCTGACGGTGGCGGACTTGCCGGCTTTACCGGACTGCATATCGTTCATACGTATGGTTCTCCTCGCCGCTTTCCTTGGGCGGCTACGGCCCGCGCGGACTGCAGCGGACCGTTTAGCTTCTCGCGCCGGACGTGGCAGGGTCAAGCCAAAAAGAAGGCCGGCACCCTTACGAGTACCGGCCATCGCCTTTCCTAAATGCCGACCGATTGGGCCGACCGATTAGAACTTGTACTTCAGGGTCAGCTGAACCGACCAGCGCTGGGCCAGGTCGTCGTTGTTGTTGATATAGGTCGGAACCGCCTGCGGGCTGTAGCCGCCGTTCTGGATGTAGCTCGTACAGGTCGCGACCTTGCCGCCACAGGTGATGTCGTAGATGTACTTGCCGGTGGTCGGGTCGACACCCGCGAAGTCAGCCAAATTGCGGCCGCCCGGGAAGTTGACGCGCTTCTCAATACCCCACTTCTTGTTCAGCATGTTAGTGAAGTTGTAGATGTCGAAGCGAATCTCGCCCTTGTTGCCCTTGAAGATGCCCGGGATTTCCTGGCTGAAGCTCAGGTCGATCTGGTTGAGCCAGCCGGCGCGATCGCCATTGCGACGGGCGATCTGGCCCTGGTGCTCCTTCAGGTAATCGTTCTTCTGGACGTAGCTATAGAACTGCTGCACCAGCTGGGGATCGATCGGCACGACATTGCCTTTCGGATCCCGGTAGCCGAACTCCACGTCACCCGGACGCGGGATGTAGACCAGGTCGTTGGCCACGCCGTCGCCATTGGCGTCGTTGCCGAACACCCAGCTGTACGGCGCCGCCGAATGACCGTCGTAGAACGCACTGGCGCTGGTGACGTAATCGCCGAAGAAGCGATGCTGCCAGGTCAGCGACGCGATCACGCGACGCGGAATCGAGTAGTTGGAGACGCTCGCCACGTTCTCGTTCGGGTTACGGACGTAGTTGTTGATGTAGTTCGAGCGGGCCACGCTGGAGGTACCCGGATTGACCTCGGTGGAGCGGCTCCAGGCGAAGCCGACCATCGCCTGCCAGTCGTCCGCAAACGGCTTCTTCAGCGCGAGGGTCAGGCTGTCGGCCTTGCCGCGGCTGGTGTTGGCCAAGTTAATGACACCGTCGGAGAACGCCGGGTTCGCGTTGGCGCGGGACGACTGGCCAGCGGCCTTCGGGTCCATCGTCGGCTTGGCGTAATAGCTGAGGCGACCATCCGGCAGAACGGCGGTCGGCGCGCCCAGGTTCAGGTTCTGATACCAGATCGCGTCACGCTGCTTGATGTGTTCGTAATCGGCGGTAGCGATCAAGCCGTACCACGGCAGCTCCTTGTCGAAACCCAGGCTCATCTTCCAAGCGCTGGGGATGCGGAAGCCCGGCTCGACGGTGTTCACTGTCATCTGGCCGCCGGCCGCGCCGTTGTTCTGGGCACTCGGATTCGGGCTGAACGCCGGCAGATTGGTATTGCACGGCTTGGGCTGGGTCGGACCGCAGTTGTACTGCACCTGGGTCATGCCGGAGTTGGAGAAGATGTTGCCGATCCAGACGCCCGGCGGATTCGTCACGAACAGGCCCGCGCCGCCGCGCAGCTGGGTCATGTGCTCGGTGTCGAAGGTGTAGTTGAACGACACGCGTGGCTGGATGACACGGTTGCCGTTGATGGTCACCTGGTTGTTGCGCGGAGTGCCGTCCGGCTCCTTGAAGGCAGCCGCGAACTTCCCGTTGTAGAGTGGCTTGTCGCTCATCAACGGGATGTCGACGCGGAAGCCGTATTGCACCGACAGGTTGCTGTTCACCTGCCAGGTGTCCTGCAGGAAGATGCCCCACTGGTTGAGCCTGTAGGCGGCTGCGGTGTCAGCCAGCGACAGGCCATCGGCCGGACGGTAATAGCGGTACTGGTAATAGTTGCCAGCGAGGAAGTTCTGCAGGCCGGTGTTCGGGCTGCCCCTCAGATCTTCGAAGGTGTAGCTGCCGAACAGGTTCTGCAGGAACAGGTCGTAGTACTTATCGTGCTCGTAGTCGAAGCCACCCTTGACGGTGTGATCGCCGAGGTAAAGCGTGCCTGCCCAGGCGGCGTTGAGGGTTTTCACCTTCAGCACGTTGGCCTGACTGGAAGATTCGGTGCCAAATTCGACCGCCGGACCGTTGAACGTGGCCGGATAGACCGTCACGTCGGGCATGGCCACGCCGTTGGGGCCGCGCTTCTGGTCGAAGTCCGCATACGACAGGGTGGTATCGGAAGAGAAAATGTCCGACCAGTCGTCGTAGAAGTGCAGCGCGTAGCTCTTGTTGTCAACCTTGGTTTTGTACCAACCGCTGGAGAGCACCAGCTTGGTGGTGCTGCCGCTGATGACCGGCTTTTCTTCCTTGGTCTCGCTGTAGGTGAAGCTGGCGCGATGGTTGTTGGTGATATTCCAGTCGATCTTGGCCAGGTAGCGCTTGTCGAGCAGGTTCGAGTTACCGCCACCGACGGAACCCAGGTTGTTCATGCCCCACTTCTGTGCGGCCGCGTCGCGGACCGCCTGCACTTGCGCGGAAGTCAGATTCGCGATCGGCGTGGCCGCGCTGGAGTCGGCCGGGCCGTAAGGACTGCCGGAGCCGATCTGGGTGCTCTTTTCGGCCGACGCGAAGAAGAACAATTTGTCCTTGATGATCGGGCCGCCGACCGTACCGCCAGCCGTCCACTGGCGCGCAAAACCGGCGTATCGAGCACCGGCCGGGTTATCGCCGATCATGTCGTCACGGTTCTGGAAGGCGTAGTACACCGAGCCGTGGAAATCGTTGGTACCGCTCTTGGTGACCGCATTGATGTTCGCACCCACGCCGCGGCGGGTACCCACGTCGTAGTTCGCGGTCGAGATGTTGTATTCCTCGATCGTGTCCTGCGAGATCGGCGTGCCCAGGGTCGGCAGGCCGTTCGCATTCAGGCCGAACGGGTCGTTCGCGCTGACCGAGTCCACGGTGATGTTGTTGTAGCGGCTGTTCTGGCCGATGGCAGAGATCTCGCCGCGGGCGCGATCGCTGATCACCACGCGGGGATCCATGCGCACGATGTTCTGGATCGAACGGCCCGGCGTCGGCGCTGCCTCCAGCTCACGACGCGAAATATTGGTGCTGATGCCCTTGTTCTCCGGAGTGAACGTCTGCGACAACGCGTTCGCCGATACCGTCACGCCCGTCAGGTTCTTCGCGGCCACGGCGGCACCCACGGTCAAATTGACCGCCGTGTCCTGCGCGAGCTGCAGATAAACATTGTCCTGCTCCGTCTGCTGACCGCCCTTCGCCACCTTCACATCGAACGGACCGCCCACGCGCAGACCCTGCGCAGCGTAGCGACCGTTGGCGTCGGTGATGGTGGTCTTGGTGGTGCCGGTCGGCGCATGCACGATCTCCACGGTGGCGCCGGCGAGCGGCTGGCCGCTGGCATCCAGCACGCGACCGCTGATCGAGGACGAGGTGTCCTGAGCGATGGCGGGCACCGACATGGCAAGCAACGATGCGATGGCAAACGGCAAGACTCTGGCACGAATTCGACTGTTCACGGTTATTTAGTCCCTTGGGCGCGCAACGAAAAAAATTACGAATCGGAAATCAAACATAGCGATGCCCGGCTCATGCCAGGCACGCATCGAAAACGCTGATTGATTTCCCCGGAAAGTTCTTACTTGATCCGAGCTACTAAGCGGCGAGACCGCCCCGCCTGCCAACAAAATGTTAAGCGGACTTTAACGGCAGTGTAAGACAATTCTGTGACGATTTCACGTCGCTTTTATCCCCCACCCGACCCACACCATCGAGGTGGCTTGTCGAGCAAGTGATACAAAAACAACCACTTAAAGCCAGAGGTAGACTCTCCCTCCACCTCAACTCTTCAACCACGCAACCGCTGAGACGGGGCTTGGGTGTTAACTCAAGCTAACAGCCCCGGCTCACGCGGATGGATGGGAATTCTCTACGCCTTGCCGAGGTAGCGCGCGCGCTTGGCCGGCTTGAGCGTGGCCAGATCGAGCATCACCAAGCCGTCGACGCAGCCGGAGAAACCGGGGTCTTCACCAAAGTCGAGGAACTGCACGCCCTCCGACTCCACCAGGTCGACGTACTGGCGATACAGCACCGGCAGGCTGACGCCCAGCGCATCCAGGTGATGCTTGAGCTTGCCCAGGCCGGCTGCGGGATCCAGCCCCTCCAGTGCATGGCGCACCAAATCAATCACCGCTGGGGAGATCACGAACGGCTGGCGTGCCTCAGCCAGGCCTGGCGCACCGAAATAGTGCTTATGCGCTGCGGCAATCCATTCACGCGCCTCACGTGGCAGGCTCACCGACATGCTGACCGGGCCAAACAGATAGCGCAGCTCCGGATGACGTTGCAGATACAGGCCAATGCCCTGCCATAGCTGGTCGAGCGCACGCGAGCGCCAGTAAGCCGGCGCGATAAAGCTGCGCCCCAACTCAAGCCCCTGCGCCAGGCGCGATTCCAGCGCTGGCGAGTAGTTGAACAAGCTGGAGGTATAGAGGCCGGCCATGCCGCGCTCGGCGATCAGGCGACCGCCGTGACCGAACCGGTAGGAACCGACGATGCGCAGCGCCTTGGGGTCCCACAACACGAGATGTTCGTAATGCGGGTCGTAGGCATCGAGATCACGGCGCGCACCGGTGCCTTCGCCGACCTTGCGGAAGGTCAACTCACGGAGCCGACCGATTTCGCGCAGCACCACGCTATCGACCGCCCCTTTAAACAGCAGAGCCTGCTTGCCATCATTGAGATCAGCCAGCTTCTCGGCCTGCGCCGTCAACTCGGCCATGACACGATCCGCTGGCTCTGGATGAGCCAGCGGCGCCTGACCGCCAAAGATCAACCCGCGGCGGCGCCCCACTCGATAGACATGCCGACGCATCAACTTGGCGGCCTGTTCGGTCGAACCACCGCTGCGCTGTTCCACTTCCTCGGCGCTGATCAGCGCGCCGACACTGAAACCGATACGACGCTTGATCGGCGCCACCGCCTCGCGCGGCAACATGGCCGTGCTGAGTGGCTTGGCCAACATCGACAGGCCGTAGAACATGGCGGAATTGCGCGCGGCGACATGAATCGGCAGCACGGGCGTTTTGCTACGCATGGCCAGGCGGGCGAACCCATCGGACCAGCGACCATCGCGCACGCCGTCGGCGCGCACGCGCGACACTTCGCCGGCCGGGAACACGATCAGCGCTTCGCCGCGATCGAGTGCGCGATAGATCGCGCGCATGCGCGAGGCAGCGCCCTTCCCGAACACATCCACATGCAGCAACACGCGATTCAACTGCGGAATCGATGCCAACCAGTCATTAGCCAGCAAGCGCACATCGCTGCGCACCGAGCCCACCAGTTGGAGCAACGCCAGCGCGTCGACCATACCCAGCGGGTGATTGGCCACGATCAGCACGCCACCCTCAACCGGAATGTTCTCGCGCTCGCGAGGATTGACGTAGTAACTAGCCCCCAACACGTCGAGCGCCCGCTCGACGAAGTCGAAACCTTCAACGTCGCCTACCGCCGTGAGGACGCGATTGAAGCCATCCTCATCGGCGAGCCGCCCCAGCATGCCAGCAACCGGACGCAAGATGCCGGGATGCTGGGCCAACCATGGCAGACGTTCATTGAGAGTCTGTTCGACGCTTAGCATGATCGTCTCCTTGTACTTTCGCCCATGCTCGCTGCGGATTATGACAGCAAGGTGATTGCTAAAGGGCAAGCTATCGCCCGCTTTCCGTACGGCGCTGTTTCAAACAGCCAGGTGTAAATAAGCCGCTATGCCACCGAGGAACATCTGCACGGACAAGGCGATCAGCAGCATACCCATCACCCGCTCAAGTGCAGTGAGAACGCTTTCACCCAACCAGCGAAACAAGTAGGTGGAGCACAGCAGAATCACCGCCGTAGCGAGCCAGGCACCGAGCAGTGCGATCGCCCAGTCGGCCGTACGGCCCGGCTGAGTATTGGTCAACAGCAACAGCGCCGCCATGGCCGAAGGTCCTGCCACACCAGGAATCGCCATCGGCACGATAAAGGGTTCGCCTTCGCCGGGCTTGCCGAAAATGCCGCCGCCATCTGCCGGCGGGAACACCATCCGGATGCCAATCAGAAACAACACGATGCCACCGGCGATGCTGATCGATTCCTGCCGCAGCTGCAGCAGCTTGAGAATGAGCTGGCCGCCCATCAGAAAACCGAGCAGCACACCGAGCGCAATCAGCAACTCGCGCACCAACACGTATCGACGGCGCTTTGGAGCCACATCCTTGAGCAGGCTGAGGAAGATCGGGATGTTGCCCAGCGGATCCATGATCAGGAACAGCAGGATCGCCGCCGATAGCGTGGTCATCTGCGTTTCCATCTCAGCCCCCGGTGGCCGCGCGGTGAATGACGTGCACGGTGCGCTTAGGCCTTTCGCAGATCAAGCAGGGCGCCGCGCGACGCGACGGCCTGCGGACCCAGCAGGTATACAGCGGCTTCCGCGGTGGCGTCTGGCGACGGCTGCTTAGTAGTGTCCTCGCCGAAATACGCCTCGCGGCGCAACGCCGTGCGCATGGGCGCTGGCAATAACGTATGCACACGCAGCGGGCTGCTCTCAGTCTCCTGATGCAGGATTTCCGCAAAACGCTCCAGGGCGGCCTTGGATACGCCATAGGCACCCCAGTGCGCCTTACGCACCAGCGACGGATCATCGAGCACGAACACCACCGAGCTGTCGGGTGCCCGCGTCAACAGCGGCATGCACGCCTGGGTCAATGCAAAGGGGGCAGACACATTGATGTGCAGGGCGCGCAGCCAGTCGTCGGGCTTGTGCATGGCTATCGGGATCAGGCCGTTGAAACTCACGGCAGCGTGCACGATGCCATCGAGACGGCCGAAATCGCGCTCGAGCCCTTCGGCCAGTGCGCGGTAGTCGTTCGGCGTAGCCGCTTCCATATCGAGCGGATGGATCACCGGCTCAGCAAGCTGCTCAGCCACCATCGCATCGTAGAGCTGTTCCAGCTGACGCTTGCGTTTGCCGGTGATCACTACCGTCGCTCCGGCGCGCGAAGCCGCGCGTGCCACCGCGGCACCGAGGCCGCCATAAGCGCCGGTTACCAGCACTACGCGGCCAGCCAGCGAATCGGCGGCCGGCGTCCAGCCGTCTGGAAGAAACGTCTGGGCCAGCGTCATGCCTGTGCCGCTCCACCCACATCAACGACCATGCGCGCCAACTCGCCCGAGGCCATCAGGTCCTCCACGATGTCGCAACCGCCGATCAGCTCGCCCTGGATGAAGAGCTGCGGGAAGGTGGGCCAATTCGCGTAATGCGGTAGTGCCGCACGTACTTCCGGATCGGCCAGCACGTTCACCGCATGGAAGTCGGCACCGGCCTTCTTCAATGCCTGTGCAGCGCGGCTGGAAAAGCCACACATCGGGAACTGCGGCGTGCCTTTCATGAAAAGCACGATGGGGTGCTCGGCCAGCACGGCCTTGATTCGCTCGTTAACGTCCATAGCTCGGGGTTTCATCATTACAATGCATGCAGATCGATAGTGTATCAGTCGTACATCGGCCACCGTTCGCGGGCTTGCCGATTCGACTCCCCTTAGCCAAACCGCCCAGGAGCCCCAACATGGCGATCGAACTCCCCGCCCTGCCCTATGAAAAGAGCGCGCTCGCGCCGCACATCTCCGAGGAGACGCTGGAGTTTCACTATGGCAAGCACCATCAGGCCTATGTGACCAACCTCAATAACCTGATCAAGGGCACGGAGTTCGAGAACGCCGCGCTGGAAGACATCATCAAGAAGTCCTCCGGCGGCGTGTTCAACAATGCCGCACAGATCTGGAACCACACCTTCTATTGGCACTCGCTGAGCCCGAAGGGCGGCAACGAGCCCAGCGGCAAGCTGGCCGATGCCATCATCAAAGCCTTCGGCTCGTTCGAAAAGTTCAAGGAAGAGTTCACCAAGTCGGCCGTCGGCAACTTCGGCTCAGGCTGGACCTGGCTGGTGCAGCGTACCGACGGTTCGCTGGGCATCGTCAATACCTCCAACGCCGCCACCCCGATCACCGGTAGCGACAAGCCCCTGCTGACCTGCGATGTGTGGGAGCACGCCTACTACATCGACTACCGCAACGCCCGTCCGAAGTACCTCGAGGCGTTCTGGGCACTGGTGAACTGGGACTTTGCGGCCAAGAACCTGGCCTGATCCCCACCCCGGGCAAATAGAACCGGGCAAACAAAAACGGAGCCGATGACGGCTCCGTTTTTTTATGGTCGCAGTGGAGGAAAAGCCGCATTCAACCCAGCTCGCGAACCGCCGGGCCCACCTGCTGATCCCGACCCAGCGCATGGGCAATGCCGCCCAATCGCTCCACCATCTGCTCCGCATTCGCAGCACACACCGTCGCGTGGCCAACCTTGCGCCCCAGGCGCGGTTGCTTGCCGTAGTCGTGCCAATGCGCATCGACGGCCGACAGCACGGGCGCAGCATCGGGTAGCTCGCCGATCCAGTTGAACATGGCCGACAGGCCGCGCGCTGCGGTATCGCCCAGCGGCAGACCAAGTACGGCACGCACATGGTTTTCGAACTGGCTGGTGAGCGCACCCTCGATCGTCCAATGCCCGGAGTTGTGTACGCGCGGCGCCATCTCGTTGCCAAGCAGTTCGCCGCCTTTCACGAACAACTCCAAGGCGAACACGCCGACATAGTCCAGTTGCTCGGCCAAGGTGCGGGCCAGGTGCGTGGCGCGCTCCTGCAAGGAGCCGACATCCGGTGCCGGAGCCAGGCTCAGCGAGAGCACGCCGTCGGTATGCCAGTTCTGCGTCAGCGGCCAGGTGCGGAAGTCGCCATCGCGCCCGCGCACAGCGATCACAGACAGCTCGCGCTCGAACGGCACGAAGGCTTCCAGGATCAGTCCATGGGCGGAGGCCTGCGGCCCCAGCGCGACCCAGGCGGCGTCGGCGTCCGCCAACGAGCGAAGGCGGAATTGCCCTTTGCCGTCATAGCCAAGCCGGCGCGTTTTGAGAATGGCCGGCGCACCGATGGTCGAGAGAGCCCGATCCAGATCGGCACGCGTGTCGATCGCCATGAAGTCCGGCGTACCCAGGCCGCACTCGCGAAACAGGGTTTTCTCGGCCAGACGATCCTGCGCCACGGCCAGGGCACGCGGCGCGGGGAACACAGCCACGCGTTGCGCCAGCCAGTGCGCGGTTTCAGCCGGCACGTTCTCGAAATCGAAAGTGACCACATCGACCTGCCGCGCAAACGCCTCCAACGCGGCATAGTCGGTCCAGTCCGCTACCACCAGCGTAGCGACCTGCCCGGCACAGGCGTCGGTGGCACTGTCGACCACCAGCGTTTTTACGCCGAGCGGCGCCGCAGCCAAAGCCAGCATGCGTGCCAACTGGCCGCCACCGAGAATGCCCAACACAGGTTGACGGCGTACGGTCACGAGCGCGGATCCGGATGATCGAGAACAGTCTGGGTTTGGCGGGCGCGGTAGGCCTCGAGCGCCGTAGCCAGGGCCGGCTCGTTCAACGCCAGCACGGCCGTGGCCAACAAACCGGCATTCACCGCACCGGCACGGCCAATGGCCAGGGTGCCCACCGGGATGCCGGCCGGCATCTGCGCGATCGACAGCAGGGAGTCCATGCCATTGAGCGCCTTGGACTGCACCGGCACGCCGAATATCGGCAAACGGGTCTTGGCCGCCAACATACCCGGCAGGTGCGCCGCGCCACCGGCACCAGCAATGATGACCTGGATGCCACGAGCCACCGCTTCTTCGGCGTAGCGGAACAGCAGATCAGGGGTACGGTGAGCGGACACCACTTGCACTTCGTGCGGCACACCCAGTTCGGTCAGCACGCTGGCCGCATGCTCCATGGTTTCCCAGTCGGAGCGGGATCCCATCACGATGCCGACACGTGGCGGCTTGGCTGTCGAAGTCATGTTCCGGCCATCCAAAAGGGGTTATTGTACGGTCTTTCCGCGTTATCACACGATCCGGCACTCCATGGACAAGCGTCTGCTCGACATCCTCTGCTGCCCCGTCAGCAAGACTCCGGTTCGACTGCTCGGCAAGAGTGAACTTGAGGCACTGAATACGGCCATCGGCCAAGGCCAGGTCGACACCGTCGCTGGCACTCCGGTGCGCAGCCCGCTCGACGAGGGCCTGATCACCACCGACCGTAAGGTGATCTACCGCATCGACGACGGCATTCCGGTGATGCTGCCCGAAGAAGGCATCGGCACCACCCAGTTGCGCGACTTCCCAACGGCTGCCTGAGTCCGGCCCGCCCTGCCGCCAGCACCCCAAAGAATGCGATCCACGGGATGCTGGGGATGCCAACCGGCGCATAACATGGTCACAAATTTTCACGTATCGTTGCTGCCAAGCGGCCAGATCGGCCGCCATCGCGATGGCAGCACTTCAGGGGTGTGGCGATGAAAGACGCCAGTGAGCCTTCCAATATCGTCAGCCTGAGCCAGCGTCTGGACCCATCCAGCGAACGCGGAGGGGCGCTTTTGAATACGGTGCGCGATATTGCCTCGCGGCGCCTGCAGCTGCTGATCAACGGCTTGTTCGAGCACGTCGACGACGCACTGTTCGACCTTGCCGAGAAAGCCGAAAACAACGCCGCTCAGATGCATTACTTCGACGGCATGCGCGAGGTGCGCAAGCGTCGGCCGGCGGTGGAACGAAGCTTCCTGAACATTGTGTCGCGCGGCATCGCCGACTTTGCCTCGCAGCAGCGCCAAACCCTCGGCGGCGTGCCGCTGCCGATCGGCTCGGTGGAGCTGACCCTGGTGGCCGACAACGAGCTGGAAGAGTCGCTCGCCATCACCAGCATGATCGGCAAGAACGAGACCCGCCTCACCCGCGACCTGTTCGCGGTCAATCAGCGGCTGTCGGTCATCTATGGCGGTATGCGCGTGGAAGACGCGAGCAATCCCGTCGCGCCTGCCGCGCTTACCCAAGCTTTTCGCCAGGCCATGCGCGAACTCTCCGCAGAGATGCGCGTCAAGCTGATCATCTACAAGCTGTTCGACCGTTACGTGCTGGCTTCGCTGGACGAGCTCTACCAGGAAATCAATGCCGAGTTGGTCCGCGCCGGCGTGCTTCCGCAGCTGCGCCAGGAGGCGCCACGCCAGGCTGGTGCGGCGGCGGATAGTGCAGGCGCCCCCAGCGAAGCCGTCGCCCAGGTCCAAACGGGTAGCACCCAGGCATTGCCGGACGACGGCGGCGCATCGAACGAATTGCTGCAAACCCTGCGTACGCTGTTCAGCGCTCGCCGTGGTGGCCTGCCCGAGAACCTGCCGATGGGCGGACCGCTGCAGGTCCCCACGGTCAACGAGCTGATCGGTGCGCTGAGCGTGCTGCAAAGCCAAGCGTCTACCCTGGGCAGCCCGCTTCCCCTGCGCGGCAGCCAGTCGAACGCCAGCGTTTTACGGGAAGTGGCCCACCTCAAGGAGCAACTGCTCGCGCAGATCGGTTCGCTGCGCGGCGAGCGCCCCGGCCAGGTGGCCACGATGGACGAAGACACCATCGACCTGGTCGGCATGCTGTTCGAGTTCATCCTCGAAGACCGCAACCTGCCGACCGAAATGCAGGTCATGCTCGCGCGCCTGCAAATCCCTTACCTCAAAGCGGCGATCCTCGACCGCCGCCTGTTCGCCCATCGCCAGCATCCGGCCCGCCGGCTACTGGACAGCCTCGCCGATGCCGCCAAGGGCTGGTCGGCCGAGTCCGACCGCGACCACCGCCTGCACGACAAGGTGAAAGCCATCGTCGACAGTCTGTTGCAGGAGTTCGACGACGATCTGAGCATCTTCGAGCGGCTCAACCTCGAGTTGCAGGAGTTCCAGGATCAGACTCGCCGTCGCGCCGAAGTGGCCGAACAGCGCGTGGCCGAGTCCACCCGTGGCCGCGAGAAGTTAGAGCAGGCCCGCCGTCGCGCGGCGCGCGAGATCCTTTCGCGCATCGGCGACTATTCGCTGCCGCCGCTGATTCACGGCATCCTGACGCGTGCGTGGGCCAATTACTTGGTGCTGACCATCCTGCGGCAAGGTGAGGAGTCTTCCGATTTCCGCGACGCGCTGCGGTTCGTCAACGACTTCATCGCCAGCACACGCGCAGCGCGCAGTATCGAAGAGCGCCGCACCTTGAGACAGATGCTGCCCGGCATCGAGCGCTCCCTGCGCCGAGGCTTGGCCAACGTGGCCTTCCAGGAACACGACATCGAGCGCTTGCTGGCGCAACTGCACACCTACTACCGCCACCAGCTCGGCGAATCCGTGCCCGCGGCGGAGGTGCAGGCGGTCGAAGAAGCCGCCACTCTTCCCATCCCCGAGAGCATCCAGCCCATCGCTGAAAGTGAGGCCGAGCTGGAAGCCAGCGAGCCCGCGCCCGAGCCGATGGAGGACACGCCAGAGCAGCGCGTGGTGGCGGCACTGAAGCCCGGCACCTGGCTCGAATTCATCACCGAAGACGAAACCAGTGAGCGTGCCAAGCTCTCCTGGATCAGCCCGATGAGCGGCCGCTATCTGTTCGTCAACCGGCGCGGCCTGAAGGTCGCCGACCATTCGCCGCATGAATTGGCCACAGCCCTTGCCGCAGGCCAGGCACGCGTGCTGGAATCCACCGCCCTGTTCGATCGCGCGCTGGATGCCATTGTCGGCCGCCTGAGCCAACCCGCAACAGCCAACATCACCGACACCGAATGACCTTCCAGCAAACGCTTGCCCCGCCGCCGGCCGAACAAGTCCAGGCGGATATCGAACGCACCTTCGCCGAAGACATCGGGCACGGTGATGCCACGGCGGAACTGCTTCCTGCCGATGCACGCGCCAGTGCCACACTGACCTGCCGCGAAGATGCAGTCATCGCAGGTATCGCCTGGTTCGACGCCTGCTTCAAACGGCTCGATCCCAACGTCCGCATCAACTGGCAACTGGGCGACGGCATGCGGGTAACCGCGGGCTCGGTGATCTGCAAGCTCGAAGGCATGGCGCGGGCCATGGTTAGCGCGGAACGCTCTGCCCTCAACTTCCTGCAACTGCTGTCCGGCACAGCCACAGCCACAGCGGCTTATGTGGAGGCCGTCGCCGGCACGCCGGTCAAAGTACTCGACACGCGCAAGACCGTCCCCGGCCTGCGCATCGCACAGAAGTACGCCGTGCGCTGCGGTGGTGGACATAACCATCGCGTTGGTCTGTACGACGCCATCCTGGTCAAGGAAAACCACATCATCGCGGCAGGCGGCATCGCCGCAGCCGTGGAAGCAGCACGTCGGCTGCATCCATCCTTGCTGCTGGAGGTCGAGGTGGAAAACCTCGACGAACTGCAGCAGGCGCTGAGCGCTCGTGTCGACCGCATCATGCTCGACAATTTCAACCCGCCACTGATGCGCGAAGCCGTACACATCACCGCCGGCCGCGTTCCACTGGAAGTCTCCGGCAACGTCGACCTCACGACGATCAGCGAATACGCCCGTACTGGCGTGGACTTCATCTCCGTGGGGGCACTGACCAAACACGTACAGGCCATCGACCTGTCGCTACGGCTGCAACTGGACTAACTCCATACTTGTGGGCGCCGGCCTGCGCCCACACACTGCGACCATGAGCAAGCTCTCCGACCTGATGCTGTTGCTGGCGCTGCTTGGCGTGATCGGCCTGTGGTTGAAGCTCAGCCGCGCACGCGAACTGGCCATGGTGGAAGCCCGTCGCCAATGCGAGCGGCATGGCCTACAGCTGCTTGACGAAACCGTAGGGCTGCGCACGCTGCGCCTGCGTCGTCTCGATGGACGCCGCGTATGGGAACGCAGCTACAGCTTCGAGGTAAGCATCGACGGAAATGACCGCGAACCGGGTCGTCTCTGGGTGGTCGAAGGGCGCCTCACCGGGCTGAGCCTGCCAACGATCGAGACACGCATACCCGGCGACGCCGCCACGACTCGTAACGGAAGCAATGTCATCCCCCTCCGCCCCGGCCTGAACGACGAAAGCGGAAGCAACCGCCGCCTTCACTGAAGACGGCTGCAATCCTTGGGTGAGTTACTTCACCACGCGCAGGAACGGTGCGCCGCGGCGCGGCTTGTCGCCAGCATCCTCGCCGTCGGACGGCGGCATGTCATTGGGCGGCTCGGGCGAAGGCGGCGGCGTGTCGCCGCCTTCGTCGGCCGGAAACATCATGCCCTGCCCGTTTTCCTGCGCATACAGGGCCAGCACGGCCTGCACCGGAATCAGGATGGACTGGCTTACGCCGGAGAAACGCGCCTGGAAACTGATCCACTCGTTGCCGAGATCGAGATTGGCCACCGCGCGCATCGCCAGGTTGAGCACCACCTGACCGTTTTTCACCACTTGCGGCGGCACACGCACGCCTTCGCGCGCGGCATCCACCAGCACGTAAGGAGTCAGGTTGTTATCGGTGATCCAGTCATAGATCGCCCGCAGCAGATACGGGCGATTGGAACTCATCGGAACGTGTTGATCGTTATTGCTCATGCTCTCGGGACAATTCTTTAAGGCCGCATGGCCTTTTCTTCCGCCGTCATACTGCGCGCAAAACCCTGGCTGTGGAACAGCCGCTCACCGTAATCGAGGATGGGCTTGCCTTCACGCCCCAGCTCCACGCCCAGCCAGGGCAGGCGCCATACCACCGGTGCCACCAGGCAGTCAGCCAGGCTCATTTCCGGATTCAAAAAAAACTTGGATGCCTTGAACAAAGGCAACGTGGCGAGCAGATGTTCGCGCAATCGCTTGCGTGCCGCATCCACCAAACGACCGCCGGCGCGGATGGTATCGATCTCGGGTAGCCAATCCAGCTCGATGCGCAAGGATGCCAAACGCAAGCGGGCGCGCGACAGCGGATCGATCGGCATCAGCGGCGGATGAGGATATCGCTCGTCGAGGTACTCGCAGACTACCGACGTTCCGTAGAGCGTGAGCTCGCGGTCAATCAACGTGGGCGTGGTGCTGTAGGGGTTGAGATCGATCAAGTCTTCCGGTGGCTTGTTCGGATCGATCAGCACTCGCTCATAGCTGACACCCTTGGCCGCCAGCACCAGCCGCGCACGGTGACACTGGACGTCATCCGCCGTGGAGTACAGGGTGAGTACGGATCGCGAACGTGCGCTTTGAACCATGCGCGGTCTCCCCATCGACTATGTGCAAACGGCGGCGTGAAGCCGCCGCTTGCTGGCCACGGAGCGACGTCTTAGTGGACGTCCTTCCAGTATTCCTTCTTGAGCGCGTACGCCAGGAGCGTGAAGCCGACCAGGAACAGCAACACCCAGATGCCGTAGCGCTGGCGCTGCAGAGCTGCCGGTTCGGCAACATACTCCAGGAAGCTGGTGAGGTCGCGCGTCGCCTGCTTGAACTGGGCCGGCGAGAGCTTGCCCGGCTGAGCCAGTTCGAGCTTCTCGACCACCTCTTCACCATCGACCTTCTTCATCTCGGCGGTCTGCAGCCCCTGCAGTTCCCACAGCGGGTTCGGCATGGAGGCGTTCGGGAACACCGTGTTGTTCCAGCCCACCGGGCGGGTCGGGTCAAGGTAGAAGGCATTGAGGTAACCGTAAACCCAGTCCGCACCCTTGGCGCGCACTTCCAGCGACAGGTCCGGCGGAGCCTTGCCGAAGAACGTCGCGGCCGAGTCCTCCGGCATGTGCGAGATCACCGGCTCGCCGAACTTGGCACCCGTGAAGTTGAGGTTGTCCATGACTTCTTTCTCGGACAACCCCAGATCTTCGGCAATGCGCGAATAGCGGGCGTACTTCAGCGAGTGGCAACCCACGCAGTAGTTGAAGAACAACTTGGCACCGCGCTGCAGGGAAGCCTTGTCGTTCACATTGGTAGCGGCGGAGGGCAACCCGCCCTCTTCCGAAGCCATGGCTGTGGCGCTGCCGACCAGCAGACCGACCGCAAGCGCGATCGAGGAGAGAGTTCGCTTCATCAGGGACTGCCGCTTAGTCATGGTCATACACCACCCGCGCCGGAACCGGCTTGGTCGTCTCGAGACCGCGATGCGTGTAGACCCACAGGAACACGAAGTAACCGAAGTAGATTGCCGTCATCACGCGACCGAACAGGTTCTCCCAGAACGTCACGTCGATGTGGCTGCCGAACCAGGCCGGGATGACTTCAGCCACCACACCGGCGCCCACGGCACCCAGGGCGAAGAAGGAGACCACGAACAGGCCCAGGCTCACCTTGTAGCCCACACCACGGTAGCGGATGGAACGTACCTTGCCGGCATCGATCCAGGGCAACAAGAACAGCAGCGCGATCGCACCGAACATGCCGAGCACACCCCAGATCGCCGTGCTGAAGAACGACGGGATCATGCGCAAGATCGCGTAGAACGGGGTGAAGTACCACACCGGCTTGATGTGCGTCGGCGTCACCAGGTTGTTCGCCGGCAGGAAGTTGTCATGCTCGAGAAACCAGCCGCCGAAGGTCGGCACAAAAAAGATGATGAAGGCAGCGATGATCAGGAAGCAGCCCACACCGAACAGATCCTTCACCGTGTAGTACGGATGGAAAGGAATGCCGTCGGCCGGCTTGTTGGCGTCCCAGCGATTGCCCTTGGGACCCTTCTTGATCTCCACGCCGTCCGGGTTGTTCGAACCCACCTCGTGCAGCGCTGCGATGTGCAACACCACCAGCAACAGCAGCACCAGCGGCAGTGCGATCACGTGCAGCGCGAAGAAGCGGTTGAGCGTTGCGTCCGCCGGCAGGTAGTCGCCCATGATCCATTCGACCAGGGTGCCGCCGATCACCGGGATGGTGCCGAACAGCGAGATGATCACCTTGGCGCCCCAGAACGACATGTTGCCCCACGGCAGCACGTAGCCCATGAAGGCCTCGGCCATCAGCACCAGGAAGATCAGCATGCCCAGCAGCCACACCAGTTCGCGTGGCTTGTGGTACGAGCCGTACATCAGGCCGCGGAACATGTGCAGGAACACCACCACGAAGAACAGCGAGGCGCCGGTGGAGTGCATGTAGCGGATCAGCCAACCCCATTCCACATCGCGCATGATGTACTCGACCGAGGCGAACGCTTCCGCCGCGCTGGTCTTGTAGTTCATGGTGAGGAAGATGCCGGTGACGATCTGGTTGACGAGCACCAGGATCGCCAGCGAGCCGAAGTAGTACCAAAGATTGAAGTTCTTCGGCGCGTAGTACTCGGTCATGTGCTTGCGATAGGCCGGCGCCATGTTCGGCGCACGCTCATTGACCCAATCGCCGATACGCGTGAATACGCTGGCCATTAGCCGGCCTCCTTCGGATCCACGCCAATTTCGATGTGCGTGTCGTCCACAAAATGGTACGGCGGGATCAACATGTTCTTCGGAGCAGGCACGCCCTGGTAGACGCGACCCGACATGTCATAGCGCGACTTGTGGCAGGGGCAGTAGAAGCCGCCCTTCCATTCCGGATCGAACGGCTCCGGCTTCATCACCGGCACGAAGTCCGGCACGCAGCCGAGATGGGTGCACAGCGCGACCATGACCAACCACTCGGGCTTGATCGAACGGGTCTCTTTCTCCACATAGGCCGGCTGCTGCTCGGCGGAGCTGCCGTTCGACTTGGGGTCGACCAGACGGGCGTCCTGACCTGGCAGAGCGTCCAGCTGCTCCTTGGTGCGGTTGACCACAAACACCGGAAGGCCTCGCCACGGGAAGGTCACCTTCTGACCCGCCTCGATCTTGCCGATGTCGACCGTCACCGGTGCGCCAGCCGACTTGGCTCGGGCACTGGGTTCCCACGATTTGATGAAGGGCACGACTGCCGCGACGACTCCCACACCACCGACCACTGCCGTGGTCGCTGTGAGGAAGCGGCGGCGGCCGTGATCGACGACTTCGTTCGCCATCAGGCTCTCCGGTACTTACGCCATTGAGATGCGACTTTAGGGGCCGCAAAAATCGCGTTAGTGTAGCGTCAGCCCCTGCCCCGTACAATAAAATCGGAGAGGCGCTTGCGTCACCCACCTTCGCTACCCATGCGCTTATCCAACGGCTATCCCACGACATGAAACATGCCGCCGGCACGCTCGCCTTCATCGCCCGCTTCGTCATTCTCGGGCTGGCGGTGGCCTTCGTGGTCAGCCTGCTTTGGCCTGGCGTGAGCGATCGGTTACGCGCCGGGGTCGGGTTGCACAGCGGACAACCCACTACCACTGCGGCCCCATCCACCAACCTCGGTCACTCAAGCGGCCCGGCATCGTACGCCGACGCGGTGGCCAAGGCAGCACCCTCCGTGGTCAACATCTACGCCAACAAGATGGTCACCGAGCAAGGCGTGCAGATGTATTCCGACCCGGTAATGCAGCGCCTGTTCGGCGGCCGGCCGGCTATCTATAAGCGTCGCGAGCAGAGCCTCGGCTCGGGCGTGATCGTCAGCGACCGGGGCTACGTGCTCACCAACAACCACGTGATCGCGAAGGCCGACGACATCCAGGTCCTGCTCTACGACGGTCGCGTGGCCAAGGCCCAGTTGATTGGCGCCGACGTCGAAACCGACCTTGCCGTGCTGAAGATCGACGTATCCAGCCCGCCAGTCATCCGCATCGCCGACCAGCACCCCGCACGCACCGGTGACGTGGTGCTCGCCATCGGCAATCCACTCGGCCTCAACCAGACCGTGACCATGGGCATCATCAGCGCGATCGGGCGCCAGCTCAGCAGCGCGAATCCGGAAGACTTCATCCAGACCGACGCCGCGATCAATCTCGGCAACTCCGGCGGCGCCCTGGTCAATACCGACGGCGAACTGGTAGGCATCAATACCTTGCTGATCGGCAAGGCAGCCAATGCCGAAGGCATCAGCTTCGCCATTCCGGTGAGCAGCGCGAAAAAAGTGCTGGATCAGATCATTGACAGCGGCCACGTCGTGCGCGGTTGGATGGGTGCCGACTACGCCTTCGTGCCGGTCTCCGCCGACAGCGGCCTGCCCGCCGCCGCGCGCGGCGCGCAGGTGACCGACGTCTATCCTGGCGGCCCGGCCGCGCAAGCCGGCATCCAGCAACACGACATTCTTTTGCGCATCGGCACCGACGACATCGTCGACCCTGCTGATCTGCGCCGCCGCGAGGCAGCCCTCAAGCCCGGGAGCAAAGTGGAAGTCTCCGGCTTGCGCAACGGCAGCCCCTTCCACGCGGATGTGATCCTGGCCCAGCGTCCACCGATGACGCCGACGGCATCACTTGATAGCTGATACTAAATAGAAGTGAGTGGAGAGGAATGAGGAGTGAGTAAAGGCGAAGAGCCGCACTCTCTCACTAACTCATTCCTCTCCACTCACTCCTATATGGAATCAGCCCCTCCCCGGCCCCTGCGACGACGCCACCGGCGGCCTGATCGCCAGGCCATAGCGCTTGCGCAACGTGCCTACGCGCTCTACGTACACCTGCGTCTCTGCATACGGCGGAACTCCGCTGTAACGCTGCACCGCGCCGGCGCCTGCGTTGTAGGCCGCAGCCGCCAACCGCTCATCGCCTTTGAAGCTCTTGAGCAGCAGGGCCAGGTAACGCGCACCACCACGTATGTTCTGATCCGCATCGAAGGCATCGCGTACGCCCATGTTGCCCGCAGTCGCCGGCATCAACTGCATCAGCCCCTGCGCACCCTTGAGCGACAACGCCCGCGGGTTGTAGGCGCTCTCGGCATGAATGATCGCGCGCAGGAAGGCTTCGTCCAGACCGAACTCCACACTGGCTGTACGAATGGTGTCGGCGTACGCGGTGAGGTTGAGTTGCACGCTGTCCCAATGAATCGGCGAGTGCAGATTGCAGGCCACACAGGTGGAGATATAAGTAAACAGCATGGTGACCGCGTGCCCGCTTTGTCCGGCCGGCCGCAGATTGGTGTATTCAACACTGCCATCGGCGCGCGTCACTCGATAGACCGCTCCACGCAATACCTTGTCGCCTGAGGACGACGACGCATCACCGGCTTGGGCTGTCGCATCCGGCGCCTGCTTCGATTCGCTATAAATCCACTGCCCGGGCTTGCCGGAAGGTGGCGGAACTGAAGGGGGGTGAGCGCTGGTTTCCACCGAACCCTGCACGCCGCTCAACGAAACCGTTGCCTCAGCTGAAACTACCCCGCCCGTAGTCCGCGCCACACCCTGCACACCGGTCAGCGCTGCCACGGGAGCTACGGGCTTGGGTTTAGGTCGTGGCGTCGGGTCGGCCACGGTGGCGATCTTCTGGCATCCCTGATAACCCTGCGTACTGTTGCTGTACACCGTCTCGCCTGCCCCGCCCGTGCAGCGATACAGGCCACCGGCATGCGCTGGAGCGACATGGAGCGCGCCAACCAGCAATCCACACGCCATCGCCAGCCTGCCAAGGACTGGGCCAAAACGGAAAGCCCGTAAGAACGAGCCGATGCTTTCCCCTTGTCGCACGGCGTCAGACATGGCGCGCAGTGTGCAACTAGCCGTGGGGCAAGCCAAGCGCGAGACTGCCGTTTCGTGCGCAACGGCAAACTTGTCCCTGCCCTCGTTGAACCGTCGAGAGGCGCAAGTCCCTGATCCCACTCGCCGCTTCGGTGGCAGCCCACCCTGGAGGCGCGTAAACTACGCGGTTCGGCGACTGACGCCCTCTTGTTTCGAAACCCGGTACCTGCGCCATGAGCGGCAAGCTTTTCATCAAGACCCACGGCTGCCAGATGAACGAGTACGACTCGGCCAAGATGGCCGACGTGCTCAAGGCATCGCACGGCCTGGAGTTGACCCAGGACGAGTCCGAAGCGGACGTGATCCTGATCAACACCTGCTCCATCCGCGAGAAGGCGCAAGAGAAGGTGTTCAGCCAACTCGGCCGCTGGAAGGAGCACAAGCAGGGCGGCAAGCCGGTGCTGATCGGCGTCGGTGGCTGCGTAGCCTCGCAGGAAGGTGACGCCATCCTCAAGCGTGCCCCGTACGTGGATCTGGTATTCGGCCCCCAGACCCTGCACCGCCTGCCTGAGCTGATCGAAGCCAAGCGCGCCACCGGCAAAGCCCAGGTGGACATCAGCTTCCCCGAGATCGAGAAGTTCGACCGTCTGCCCGAACCGCGCGCCGAAGGCCCGACCGCCTTCGTCTCGATCATGGAAGGCTGCTCCAAGTACTGCTCCTACTGCGTGGTGCCCTACACCCGCGGTGAGGAAATCAGCCGCCCGTTCGACGACGTGATCGTCGAAGTCGCGCAACTTGCCGCACAAGGCGTGCGCGAAGTGAACCTGCTCGGCCAGAACGTCAACGCCTACCGCGGCGCCACGCACGACGGCGGCATCGCCGACCTGGCCGTGCTGATCCACGCCATCGCGCAGATCGACGGCATCGGCCGCATTCGCTTCACCACCTCGCACCCGCTGGAGTTCTCCGACTCGCTGGTCGAGGCCTACGCCAACGTGCCGCAGCTGGCCAACTATCTGCACCTGCCGGTGCAGGCCGGCTCCGATCGCATCCTGAGTGCCATGAAGCGTGGCTACACGGCGCTTGAGTTCAAGCAGAAGATCCGCAAGCTGCGCGCGGTGCGCCCGGACATCTGCGTCTCCTCGGACTTCATCGTCGGCTTCCCCGGCGAGACCGACGAGGATTTCGAAAAGACCATGAAGCTGATCGACGACATCGGCTTCGACCAAAGCTTCTCCTTCATCTTCTCCTCGCGCCCCGGCACGCCGGCAGCCAACCTCGCCGACGACACGCCGATGGCGACGAAGCACCAGCGCCTGGAACGCCTGCAGGCGACCATCAACGCCAACGCCAAGAAAATCAACGAAGCGATGGTAGGCACCGTGCAGCGCGTGCTGGTGGAAAAGCCAAGCCGGAAGAACCCCAACGAACTCACCGGCCGCACCGAGAACATGCGCTACGTGAACTTCGCCGGCCCAACTCGCCTGATCGGCCAATTCGTGGATGTAGTGATCACCGAGGCGATGAGCAATTCATTGCGTGGCCGCGTAGCGACGGCAGACGACCAGCAAGCAGCGTAAGTCCAACCTATCGCACCGTAGGAGCCCACCCTGTGGGCGGCAAACCGGCAGGATTGCCGGTTTGCACGGCGTGCGCCGCCCGTAGGGCGAGGGCCAGGGATGGCCCGAGTGACCAAGCGCCTCGCTTCGCCCGGATCGCGCACAGGGTGCGCTCCTACCATGAGCAATCGCCTCAATCCAGGCGCTTGCGGAAACGCAAGATCGCGGCCGTCATCATCACCAGGGTGAATGCAGCCAGCGCAAGCACATCCACCCACAACTCCCACAGGCTGGCACCGCGCAGCATGATGCCGCGGATAAGCCTCAAAAAATGCGTCAGCGGCAGTATCTCCGCCAGCCACTGCGCCACCTTCGGCATACCGGCGAACGGGAACATGAAACCCGATAGCAGAATCGACGGCAGGAATACGAAGAACGTCATTTGCATCGCCTGGAACTGCGACTGCGCGCGCGTCGAAATCAGCAAGCCAAGGGTGAGATTGGCCAGGATCAACAAACCCGCCGCCAGATAGACCTCGAGCAGGCTACCGTTGATCGGCACGGTGAACAGCCAGCGCCCGAGCGCGAGAATCACGCTGGTCTGCACCAGGCCAATGGCGATGTAGGGCAACACCTTGCCGATCATCAATTCCGCGCTACTCAGCGGCGTAGCGATCAGCAACTCCATATTGCCGCGCTCGCGTTCGCGCACGATGGCGATACCGGTGAACAACACCATGGTCATAGTCGGGATCACACCAATCAGGCCCGGCACGATGTTGATCGCCGAGCGTCGCTGCGGGTTGTAGAAGCTGACGATGCTGATCGGCCCACCGGCCGGCGTGCTGACCAGCGGTGCACGCCTATCCGGCGTAGCACTGTCGATAGGCACCTGCGCCAGCTGCACCGCCGCGCTCTGCACCACATTGTCGCTGCCGTCGACCATGATCTGCGCCACCTGCCGGCCGTCGATTCGACGGCGCTCGAAATCCGGCGGCACCGCCACACCGATACTGACCTCGCCCCGACGCAGCATGGCGATCAGCTGCTCCGGCGTGTCGGCTCTCGCCACAGGCGAGATCACACCGGTCGCCAACATGTCCATCACCAAGGCGCGCGAACCCGCTGTATTCGCCTGATCCACAATCCCTGCGTCGAGCCCGCGCAGGTTGGTGTTGATGGCATAGCCAAACAGCACCAGCTGGATCACCGGAATGCCGACGATCATCGCCAGCGTGACGCGGTCGCGACTCAGCTGCCGCAACTCCTTCAACACGATGGCCCAAAGTCGCCGCCAGCTCATGCCGCACGCTCCTGGGGCTCGCGCTTCTCGCGCGTGACGGCGACGAACACGTCCTCGAGATTCGGCGGAGCGGGATGGACGTCCGCCTCCTGACCCGATCCGGCAAGCGCTTCCTTAAGATGCGACAGCGCATCGCCCTCGCCGTGGATTAACACGCGTAGAGCGTTACCTACCTGCGCCACGCCGAGCACATCGGGCAGGGCAACCAGTACGCGCTGCGCGCGTCGCGGATCAGCCGACTCGACCACAAAGGTATGCCCTTCCAACGCCCCCGTCAGCTCGATCGGCGTGCCATCCGCCACCAGCACGCCGCGATTGAGAACGGCAAGGCGATGGCAGCGCTCCGCTTCATCCATCAGATGCGTGGAGACCAGCAGTGTGGTGCCGGCATCGGCCAGCTCGAACAGCTTTTCCCAGAAATCCCGACGCGACTCCGGGTCGACGGCACTGGTCGGCTCATCGAGAAACAACAGCTCGGGGTCGTGGATCACTGCGCAAGCCAGCGCCAGGCGCTGCTTCTGACCGCCGCTCATGGTGCCGGCCAGTTGCTTCTGACGATCGCCGAAATGGTATTGCTCGATCAGTTCATCCACGCGTTTCGGCGCACGCGCTTTTGGCACACCTTGCACCGCGGCCATGAACTCCAGGTTCTCGCGCACGCTGAGGTCTTCGAACAATGAGAATTTTTGGGTCATGTAGCCAATGCGGCTGCGCAGCGCTTCGGCCTGCTTCGGGATGCTCAGTCCAAGCACATCGATCTCACCATCACTCGGCGTCAGCAGGCCGCATAGCATGCGTATGGTAGTCGACTTGCCGGAGCCGTTCGGACCAAGAAAACCGTAGACGTGGCGGCTGGGCACTTCGAGGTCGACATGATCCACCGCCACCAAGCTGCCAAAGCGCTTGGTCAATCCGTGCGCCCGAATGGCGATGCCGTTGCCGTTGCCGTTGACGCTCATGGGCCCGCCCCAGCGTAGTCCACCCGCACAGGCAACCCCACCGGGAGGTCCGCCGCATCCGGCCCCAGCGTCAGTTCGGCCACGTAGCTGAGGCGCGCCGCGTCTTCGCCGATCAAGGCGTAATACGGCGTGAACTCGGGCTCGCTGCGGATCAAGCGCACCTTGCCGAGATACGCCTTGTCTCGCCCATCCACATGCACGCGCAAGGTGTCACCCACATGCACGCTCGCGCGCATCGGCTCCTGTACGTAGATGCGCGCATAGGGCGCGTCGCCGGCAAGCAGAACAACTAGCGGCGCACCCACGGGCGCTTGGTCGCCGAGCTTGTAGGGGATGCTGTCTACGCGGCCCGCGCGCGGCGCGACAACATCCAGCTTGGCGAGCAGCACCTTCTGCGCCTCGGCTTGCGCGATCGCGGCAGCGAGGGTGGCTTCGCCCTGGGCGATCTGCTCCGGACGCGTGCCATGCAGCAGCAGATCAAGCGCTGCGCGAGCCGCCGCCGCCTGTCCATCCGCGTTACCAGCGGCGGCGCGAGCGCGATCGAGATCGGATGCCGCCACGTAGTTGTCCTTGCGCAACGGCAGCAGGCGCTCGTAGTAAGCACGCGCATCGCGCGCCTGGGCCTGCGCGGCGGCCAGATCCGCACGCGCTTTGGCAATGTCTTCCTGCCGCGGGCCCACGCGCAATTCCAGCAAGGCTGCCTGCTGTTGTTGCGCCTGGGCCTGGGCGGCGGCGAGATCCGACTGGGTGTGGGCCGGGTCCAGCTTCAGCAACGGCTGTCCGGCGGTGACCTGCTCGCCCTCGCGCACGCTGACCGCCACCACACGCTCTGCTGCGGGTGCGGGCATGGTGATGCGGTCGTATTCCAGCGTACCCAGCGCCTGTGGCGGCGACTTGCCGCATCCAGCGAGAAACACCGTGCAGCCCAGTGCCAGCAAGGCGAGTCGGCATGCTGCATGTGTGTTGATGATCATGGTGATGCTCCAAAGGTGTTCGCACCCACGCCATCCTTGAGCAGGGCCAGCGTATGGGTAAGCAAGGTCTGCGGATCCAGATCGTCGGCGCGAAAAACGCGTTTCCAGATCGGCGCACCCGCCGCGGGAAACAGCGTCAGCCCCACCAGCGACACCACCAGCAAGCGCGGATCGAGATTCGGATTCAGACGGCCTGCGCTCTGGGCCGCGGCGAAGCGCTGCGCCAGCATCTGCGGCAGACTGGGGATGAGTTGGTTGAACAACACTTCGCGCAGTTCGCCGCCCTCGCACAGCACCTCGCGCACCCATAGCGATGGCAGCCACGGATGTTTCGCGACCACTTCGCCGATGCCTTGCACAAAGCCGGCGACCAACACCGCCGGGTCGTCGCTCGCCTGTGCCAGACGCTCACGCATGGGAATCAAGGCCGGCAACAGACGCTCATCGATCAGCGCCTGCTTCAGCTGCGCCTTGTCGCCAAAGTAGTAGTGCAGCATCGCCGGCGTAACGGCGGCATCCGTCGCAATCGCACGCAGGGAGGTGCCGCCGATGCCGTCGCGGGCGAACCGCGCGATGGCAACGTCCAGCAGGTGTGCGCGCAGATCGCGTTCATCACCGCTCGGGCGGCCGGCGCTACGTCGCCGGGGTGCGGTGGAAGGGGGCTTGGGTTTGGTCATGTCCATAAATTAATTAAGCGATTAATTATTTGCAAGTGGCGACCCAGCAAAACCGTTTGCAGGCCCCCAGCCTTTCGCGGCGCCCAAGCCCTCGGACCCGCTCGCCAGTGGCCCCGAGAGGCGCCGCGCGCTACTCTCGCGCGCCTATGACCGAACTCAATCAGCGCGACTTCGCGCTCGACCCCGAAGACAACGCCCGCCTCGCCAACCTGTGCGGCCCATTCGACGAACACCTGCGCCAGATCGAACTGCGCCTGGGCGTGGAGATCGACCACCGCGGCAATCTGTTCCAGGTGATCGGCGAGGAAGCCGCCACCAAGGCCGCGGAAAAAGTGCTGCGCGTGCTCTACGCCGGCGCCGAAAACGAATCGCTCACCGGTGCCAAGATCAACCTGCACCTGGCCGAATCCGGCATCGACGCAATCACCGCCGAGGCCGCGGAAAGCGCACAAGAGGTGGTGATCAAGGTCAAACGCGGCGTGATCAAAGCCCGCGGCGCCAACCAGTCGCGCTACCTGCACGCCATCACCACGCATGACATCAACTTCGGCGTAGGTCCCGCCGGCACCGGCAAAACCTACCTCGCCGTCGCCAGCGCGGTGGAGGCGCTGGAGGCCAACCGCGTGCAACGCCTGCTACTGGTGCGCCCGGCGGTAGAGGCCGGCGAAAAACTCGGCTTCCTGCCTGGCGACCTGACGCAGAAGGTCGACCCCTACCTGCGCCCGCTGTACGACGCGCTGTACGAAATGCTCGGCTTCGAAAAAGTGGCCAAGCTGCTCGAGCGCAACGTGATCGAGATCGCCCCGCTCGCCTATATGCGCGGACGCACGCTCAACGACTCCTACGTGATCCTCGACGAAGCGCAGAACACCACGGTCGAACAGATGAAGATGTTCCTGACCCGCATCGGCTTCGGCTCGGTGGCGGTGGTCAACGGCGATGTCAGCCAGATCGACCTGCCGCGCAACGTGCGCTCAGGTCTTCGCCACGCGGTCGAAGTGCTGCGCGGCGTCGACGGCATCAGCTTCACCTTCTTCACCTCGCGCGACGTGGTGCGCCATCCGCTGGTGGCGAAGATCGTGCGCGCCTACGAGGCCTTCGAGCAGACGGAGGAACCGAAGTGAGCCGCGCCAGCAAGGCGGTGAAGACTGGCGGCATGCGCACTTCTGCCACAGCCAAAACAGCACCGACTTTGCAACTGTCGGTGGGCTACGCCGCGCCACGTACGGGCGTCCCGTCCTCCGCCAGCTTCCGTCTCTGGGCGGAAGCCGCACTGCGTGGTGCGCGTCGGCGCAAAGCCACGGAACTCTCCATCCGTATTGTCGACACCGACGAAGGCCGCGCCCTCAACCGCGATTACCGTGGTAAGGACTACGCCACCAATGTGTTGTCCTTTCCGGCCGAACTGCCACCCGGCATAGCCCTTCCGCTGATCGGCGACCTCGCCATCTGTGCCCCCGTGGTGACCCGCGAAGCCGCCGAGCAAGGCAAGCGTCCCCGCGACCATTGGGCCCATATGACCGTGCACGGAGTACTCCACCTGCTCGGCTACGACCACATCGAAGATGCCGAAGCCGAGGCCATGGAAGCCCTGGAAACCCGCATCCTGGCTGGGCTCGGCATCGCCGACCCGTATGCCTGAGTTGGAATAGCACTTAGCTTGAGCCCTGAATTGTCACGAAATTTCCGCTAGACTGGGGTTTCCGCCCGCATTCGGGCAGCATCCGCAAGAGTAATGAACGAGGACCCCGGCAGTACCAGCGGCCCGGCCCACCGCAAATGGTGGGATCGACTGGGCCATTTGTTTTCCGGCGAGCCGCGCAATCGCCAAGAGCTGATTGAAGAGCTGCGCTCCGCTCAGGCCAACGGCCTGATGTCCAACGACACCCTCACCATGGTCGAGGGCGCCATCAAGGTCACCGAGCTGAGCGTGGATGATGTCATGGTCCCGCGCGCCCAGATCGTGATGATCTCCGCCGACGCGCCCCTGCGCGACATTCTCGACATCGTGGTCGAATCCGGCCATTCCCGTTTCCCCGTCCACGGTGAAGACAAAGACGAGATTCTCGGCATCCTGCTGGCGAAAGACCTGCTGAAGTTCGTGGGTAACGACGAGCAATTCAGCATCGGCACCATCCTGCGCCCCGCCGTGCTGATTCCCGAGGCCATGCGCCTCAACGTGCTCTTGGCCGAGTTCCGCCACACCCGCAATCACATGGCCCTGGTGGTGGACGAGTACGGCGGCGTCGCCGGCCTCATCACCATCGAGGACGTGCTCGAGCAGATCGTCGGCGAGATCGACGACGAGCATGATGACGAGGAAGAGCCGCAGCTGATGCACGAACAGGCCGGCGGCGGCTGGCTGGTCAGCGCACTCACACCGATCGCCGATTTCAACGAACAGGCCGGCGCGTCGTTCTCCGACGAGGAGTTCGACACCGTGGGTGGCATGACCACCTCCGAGTTCGGCCATCTGCCTGAAGTCGGCGAGGAAATCGCCATCGGCGACTATCTGTTCCACGTCACCGAGGCGGACGACCGTCGCGTGCAGCAGTTCCGGGTGACCCGCCAGGCGGAAGACTGACTCCGCCCCCATGGCCGGAGCTGTCGCGACTGAAGACGCTCCGGCAGAATCGCCTCTCGCCCCAAAACCGGAACGCCCGCCCATGAGCCTGACTGCTCGCATCCTCCTGCTATGCGCCTTGCTCCTGGCGGGCATCCCGCCCAGCGCGCATGCCGGCGTGGCGAACGCACCAGGCGCGAACCTCGAGGTCGCGCTGATCAGCTATGGACCGGGCGAAACCTATTGGGAACGCTTCGGCCACGACGCCATCGAGCTGCGAGATACCGTCAGCGGCGAATCGATCGACTTCAACTATGGCGTATTCGATTTCGACGAGAGCGGCTTCCTGCTGAACTTTGCGCGCGGCCGTATGCACTACCTGATGGATGCATCCACCACCGAGACGGACCAGCGCTACTACATCGAGTCCGGTCGCTCGGTAACGCGCCAGCCACTGGCCCTCACGCCAGAGCAGACTTCGGCACTGCGCGATTTCCTGATGTGGAATCTGCGCCCCGAAAACGTCCGCTACAACTACGACTACTATGTCGACAACTGCACCACACGCGTACGCGATGCATTGAACCGCGCACTGGGTGGCGTGCTGCAGAAACAGCTCGAAGCACGCACCGGCGGCATGACCTATCGCCAGCAAACCGCGCGCCTGATGAGTGCGCAGACCTGGCTGATGCTGATCCTCGATCTCGGCCTCGGCCCCTACGCCGACCAGCCGCTCAACGCCTGGCAGGAAAGCTTCCTGCCCATGGTGCTGCAACGCGAACTCGCCCATGTCCAGGTGAGCGACGGCCAGGGCGGCACCCGGCCGCTAACGCAAGACGGACAATTGCTATCGCCGAATCGTCTGGACACACCGCCCGACCAGGCGCCCGACTTACGCATGCCCCTGGCCATCGCCGGCCTGCTGTTCGCAGCACTATTAGTGATCGCAGCGCGCTACTGGCCCACCGGCCTGACGCTGCTGGGCACCTTGTATCTCGTGTCGGCCGGCATCGTTGGCGTACTGCAGCTCGTGCTATGGACACTCACCGCCCACCACTCAGCCTGGGCCAATGCCAATCTGCTGCTGTTCAACCCGCTGGCCTTCGTTCTACTGCCCACGCTATGGCGCATCCGCAAAGGCATGGCCGCCTCGCATTGGGCCGACCGCGTCATCCTGCTCCAGCTGCTGGCTCTTGTGGTGGCTGTGTCGCTACATCTGCTGCCCGGCGTGGTGCAGCAGAATCAGCCGTGGCTTTTGTTCGCCCTGCCGGGTTGGCTGGCTCTCTCCTGGATCTTGCGGCGCGGGCTGCGTCGTCTGGGTTGAAACTGAATCCGCAAAGATGCGCACTCCACCACCACAGAGCCTTAGGCATCAGAACTCCTCTGACGGCCATTCGCTTCGCCTTGCTTGTTGGCTCTTGCCGATAGGCTGTGGCAGCTATAGCCCCCCCCCCAAGACAGGGCACACAATAATCAATTGAAGCCCTGTTTCACCCCAGAGTCGTCCTGGCCCGTGGGCGGTCTAGCAGCCAACCGCTCACCCAGCGCCTTTCCGAGTGACGCGGCAAAACTTCCGGTCAGATGATGTGTATCGCGATACACCGCCTTACCCTGTCGCTCGGCACTGCACACACCATTCGGACAAACCAGGTCATTCAGATCAATGACCGTGACATTGGTGAAGCGACTGGCGGCCTGCTGCAACCAATGAAAAACAAGATCTTCGTGCTCATTCTTTGACGACGCCGTACAGGACAGCAAAGCATTGGAGTCCGCGATGACCACTTTATGCGTTTCAAGGCAATTTGGGCCGTCGAACGGAAGCTGTGGCGTATCACGTAACACGTATATATGCGTGGATGCCCCGCTGATCTTTCCTAGCACCCTTGACGTGCCGTCAACCCATTGCCTTTGTGTAAACTCTGGAGTAGAGGTCGTGCTCAACACAACCACGTCTGGCTTGATAGAAGCAATTTGCTTCAGCGAATTCTCGCGCCAAGCCGAACACTCCGTAAACTCCCGCTTGATGGGCGGGTAGAAAAACGGCTCATCTACCATCGGGCACGCTGATTTTGTCAACACAAGCAGACGCCAACCTGGCTTATCGAAAACCTCGATCATAGCCGGAAACCATTGCCCCGCAATGCTATCCCCGAACAACACGGCCGTGTGCTTCGCATACTCAGACCCGAAACGACAGATATGCACTCGAACGCTCTGGTACCCCTCGTCGCAACCTTGGAAATAGATGGCAGGCGTATCTAATCTCGCCCCGGCATACGGTTGAGTTTTAGATCTTTGCAGCTGATCCGACGCATCGTTGCGCCAAGCAAGCATCAACAAATTAGCAGCTATCGATATCAGCACTACACAGACTAGAGATGCCCACCGATGAGTCAACCATCGCTGCTGACTGCGAATTGGATTCTCAATCCATTGATAGGAAGCGATCGCTATCGCCAGTGAGGCCAGCACCCCCAGCGCGCTATCGATCACAAAATTCGACCCCGGCTCAGTTCGCATGAGTAACAGCACGGGCCAATGCCATAGATACCAGGAATAAGAAACTCGCCCAAGCAACTGCAGGGGACGCCATGACAGCATTCGTGGAACACTCAGTGCCGAGAAATTTGGCCCGGCCGACAGAATCCCTGCAGCGCCGAATGCCGGCAGTAGAGCCTTCCAATCGGGGTAGGAAGTATTTGGATCAAATACAAGCCCCGCTCCAACAATCGCGGCCAAACCAAACCATCCTCCCCAGTACAGGACCCGCGAATCACTGACCCGAGGTCCGACGATCTCCTCACCAATCTGCCGTTGAAGAAAAATCCAAACAAGCGCCCCAACCGAAAACTGCCATGCTCGGAAAGGCATCATGTAGAACGTCCACTGTGGGACACTCTGCGTGAGTGACAGGCATCCAGCCATACTGATCAAAAAGACGATCAGCAACACTGCCTTCAGCCGCATCAGCTTTCCGCCCCCTCCCAAAAAAGCCGCCAGCAGCAATATCGGCCAGAATAGGTAGAACTGCTCTTCCACCCCCAATGACCAGGTATGCAAGAACAAACTGGACTCGGCCCCCGGGGCAAAATAATCCAGCCTGGCTAGCGCAAAATGGATATTACTCAGCCATACAGATGCCATTGCAGCGGCACCAGCCTGCTCCCACTGATCCCCTGGGACGAGCATCTGTGATGCCAACACACACACAGTCAGCAGCATCACGATCAGCGCCGGCATAAGCCGGCGCAATCGCCGCAGATAGAACTCAACGAAATCTACGCGGCCGCTATCCGCAATTTCACGCACTAGCAGCCCAGTGATGAGGAACCCAGAAAGGACAAAGAAAACATCCACCCCGACAAAGCCGCCGCGGAGCCACGGAACCCCAGCGTGCGCGGCCACCACCAATAAGATGGCAACAGCTCGAAGCCCTTCGATATCACCTCGAAACCCCAATCGGTACTCGTTCGTACTCATCCGCCAACCGCGCCCCTGTGCAGTCCCCACCTTTGAGTCGGGATGATAGCGCCTACGACGAGGTGCACTGGCGAGATCGGAATAATCCGTGAACTACACACCAGTTCAGTCCCGTCATTGCCCTCCTTGCTTCGGAAACGGCATGATTCGGCCATGTCATTGATCCAGCCCATCACGCCTGAATCCTCTGCCGCCAGCATGGTCGTCAACTGCGTCGCCTACAACAAACGCGACGGCAAGCGCATCGGCGACATCACGCTGGATGCCATCAGCGACGTCTTGAGGAAGCCGGAGACCTTTGTCTGGGTCGGCCTGCACGAACCAGACGAATCCCTGTTACTGAAGCTGCAGGAAGAATTCGACCTGCACGACCTAGCCATCGAGGACGCCCAGCAAGCTCACCAGCGCACCAAGATCGAAACCTATGGCGACTCGCTATTCGTCGTCGTGCAAACCGCGCAGCTGGTGAATGGACATATCGCGTTTGGCGAAACGCACATCTTCCTGGGGCCGCGCTACCTGGTCACCGTGCGCCACGGCGCCTCGCTTTCGTACGCACCCGCACGGCGCGCCTGCGAATACACCCCAGACCTGCTCGCACTGGGACCGAGCTACGGTCTCTACGGCGTGCTCGACTTCATCGTCGACAACCTGCTGCCCATCGTGCGCGAGTTTCGCGAAGAATTGCAGGAGTTGGAGAAGGACATCTTCGCCGACACGTTCAATCGCGGCACCGTACGACGACTGTACGACATGCAACGCGACCTGATGACCTTGCGCTTGGCCGCCGCGCCGCTACAGGACATCATCAGCCAGCTGGTGCGCATGCACCCGCACCTGATTCAGGACGAGCTGCGCGCCTACTTCCGCGATGTGTACGACCATGTGTTTCGCGTCAACGAATCCATCAGCGCCATGCGCGAAATGTTGGCCGCGGCCATCAGCGTCAACCTGTCGCTAGTGACCTTCAATCAAAACGAAGTGATGAAAAAGTTGGCCGGCTGGGCTGCCATGCTCGCCGCCCCCACCCTGCTCACCAGCTGGTACGGCATGAACTTCACCCACATGCCAGAACTCGCCCAGCCCTGGGCGTACCCCATGATCATTGTCGTGGTGATCAGCGTGGTCGCCGGCATCTTCTTCGGGTTGAAGCGGGCGAAGTGGTTCTGAGCCGCTGAGCCAAGCCTGTCGATGCAAACGAAAACGGCGGCCACGTGGCCGCCGTTTTCTTTATGGTCGCGCATTACTCGCCGGATTTTTGCCCAGCGTTTTTGGACGTCCACTGCTTTAACCAGGCATTGACCGTCTCATGCCACTGCACGCTGTTCTGCGGCTTGAGCACCCAGTGGTTCTCGTCGGGGAAATGCAGGAACTGGCTTGGAATACCACGACGCTGCAGCGCGGTGAAGGCGCCCATGCCCTGCGTCTCCGGAATGCGGAAATCCTTGCCTCCGTGGACCACCAGCATCGGCACGCGCCAATCCTTCACATGGTTGACCGGATTGAACTTCTCATAATTCTGCGGGTGGTCGTACTGCGTACCGCCGTTCTCTTTCTCTTCGAACCAGAGCTCTTCGGTGTCGTAGTACATGGCGCGCGCATCGAACACGCCATCGTGATCGACCAGGCACTTCCACGGCTCGTTCCAAACGCCAGCGATCCAATACACCATGTAGCCGCCGTAGCTGGCGCCCAGCGCGCAAGCCCGGTCGCCATCGAGGAAGCTGTACTTGCCGAGCGCGGCCTGCCAGCCGGCCTTCAAATCATCCAGCGGCTTGCCGCCCCAGTCGCCCGAGATGGATTCGGTGAAGGCCTGACCGTAACCGGTCGATCCGTGGAAGTTGATGGTGACCACAGCAAAGCCCTGCCCCGCATACGTCTGCGGATTCCAGCGATAGCTCCAGCTATTGCTCATCGCACCCTGTGGGCCACCGTGGATGATGAAGGCCACCGGGTACTTCTTGCCGGACTTGTAACCCACCGGCTTGACCACGTAACCCTGCACGGTCTCGTTGTTCCAACCCTTGAAGGTGAAGAACTCCGGGTCGCCCACCTGCGCGTTCTTGAGACGCTCAGCGTTGTAATGGGTAACCTGCTTGAGGCCCTTGCCACGTGGATCGGCGACATAAAGGTCGCCTGGGCGCTTGAGATCGTCGCGCGATAACAGCAAGCGGGACTTGCCGAGCGCATAGCCGCTCACATCACCATCGGTAACCACCGTGCTGACTTTGCCGCTGGCCGCGTCGATAGCGAACAGCGGATGTTGGCCATGGTCGTCAGCGGTGGCGTAAAGCGTCTTGCCGTCATTGGAAACCTGCAAGCCGCCGGCGGAACGATCCCAGCCTGGAGCGACCTCGCGCTTCTGGCCGCTGTCGAGATCCAGCGCAGTGATGCCGAAGCGGTCCGCCTCGGAACCCGGCTCCTTCATCGCGAGGTAGTAGAGCGTCTTGCCATCCGGCGAAGGCACCGGGAAGGCATCCCAGGCGAGGTTCGCAGTGGTCAGGTTCTTCGGCGCAGCAGAACCATCTGCCGGCACACTGTACACATCGAAGTTGGTCGACCACGGCTCGGTTTTGCCGGCAATACGCGCACCGAAATACACCGTGCGGCCATCCGGCGAAAAACTGAATTCATCGTCACCGCCGAACGGCTTGCTGGGCACGTCACCGTCGATGTCGCGACTGAGCAGTCGCGGATGCTCATCAACGCCATCCAGGTTCGTGATGTAGAGCTGTGCGCGGCGACCGTCCGCCCAAGTGTCCCAGTGCCGCACGAACAACTTGTTGTAGACAGTGCCGGTGGACTTGTCTGCTTCGCGACCGTCAAGGCGTTCCTTGGTGCAGGCCAGATCGGCGCAATCGGTGAACACCTCGAAGCTGAGCAGCGCCTGCTTACCATCAGGGGAAAGCCTGAACGCGTTGACGTCGATCGGCGCATGCGTGACCTGCGTCGACGTGGCCGCCGTTTTGCCCAGCAACCCGGGCGCCGGCTTGTTCGAACCCCAGCGCCAGAGCTGAGCCACGCCATCCTTCGCCGCCAGGTAATAGAAGGAACCATCTGCGGCCCAACGCGGCGAAGAACCCTTGTCGATCACCTTGCGTGGCTGGCCGGCCGGCTCCAGATCCAGCATGTAGATCGCGGTGACGCCCTTGTTGGCGGCATAGTCGGTGCTGCGCACGGTGTACAGCGCATAACGCCCGTCCGGCGACAACTGCGGGTCGCCGACGCGATCCATCATCACCAGATCGTGGATGTTGAACGGGTGCGGTGCGCGGCTCTCGACCTCGGCGGCCACCACCGGCACGGTCGCCAGCGAGAGCGCCAGCGCGATAAACAGGGGTTTCATGGATGGAATTCCCTTGGCGTTGCGGAAGCAGTGACGGTAAGTGCCTGTGCCGCGAGACGCAAGCGAGCACTTACCCCTCCCTCTGCGAGCAGGGGGAGGAGCTAAAAGCTCGCGACGACATGCTCCCTCCCCTGCTTGTCCCGAAAAGGGGACTGCCTTCGGTCGCAGTGAGGGTTGGGGAGGGGTGAGCCCTTGCACCGAAGCCTCATGACATCATTGCGGGGCTTCACCTCACCCGGCCCTCCCCCGCTTCACGCAAGGGAGGGAGCCAATCGGCTTGGGCGTCATCGCTATACTCGACCTTTTGTGTATTGGCAGGCATTGATGAACAACGCCACCACGCTCGCCCCGGCGCCCTCGACCACCGCCAGCCCAGACGAGCTATTCGGCCATCCCAAAGGCCTGTACATCTGCTTCTTCACTGAAATGTGGGAGCGCTTTTCGTTCTACGGCATGAAAGCGCTACTAGCGCTCTACCTCATTAAGCATCACGGCTTCAGCGACGCGGAGAGCCTGTCGGTGCTGGGCGCCTACGGCGGCTTGGTCTACGCCACGCCCGTATTGGGCGGCATCCTGGCCGACCGTTACCTCGGCATGCGTAAAGCGGTGGTGTTAGGCGGCGTGCTGCTCTGCCTCGGCCACCTCGGCATGGCCGTTGAAGGACACGCCGCCACCATCGGCCCAGACGGCGTCGTGCATCGCGATCTGTTCGCCCTGAGCGTGTTCTACCTGTCGCTGGCGTTGATCATCAGCGGCGTCGGCTTCCTCAAACCGAACATTTCCACCGTCGTAGGCAAGCTCTATCCAGAAGACGACCCGCGCCTCGATTCCGGCTTCACCTTGTTCTATGCCGGCATCAACGTCGGCGCATTGTTCTCCGCCCTGATCTGCGGCTACCTCGGCGATCGCTTCGGCTGGGGCTACGGCTTCGGCGCAGCCGGCATCGGCATGCTTGCCGGCCTGAGCGTATTCCTCACCGGCCAGAAATACCTGCAAGGCCACGCCGAACCACCGAACCCAGAAGCACTTCGCCGCCGCCTGATCGGCCCATTGAATGTGGAGTGGACCATCTACCTCTGTGCCGCGCTCGCCCTGCCCGCGCTCTGGGCATTGATGCAACTGGGTAGCGCCGTGCTATGGCTGCAACTGCTGACCATGGCCGCATGGCTGGGCTGGCTCGGCTGGTATGTCACCGTGCGCTGCACGCCGGTGCAACGCCAACAGATGCTGGCCTGCGTGTTCTTCGTGGCGATCTGCTTGCTGTTCTTCGCACTGTACGAGCAGACCTACGGCTCGTGGGTGCTGTTCAACGACCGCATGCTGACCAAGGATCTGTTTCCGTCACTGGTGATCCGCGAAGGCCACCCCGTGCCATGGTCCGTACTACCGCTGATCCTCAGCCCCTTCATGGTTGCGCTCGCCCTGCGCATGCGCGGCAGTCGCGCACCCGCCGTGATGCTCGGTTCGCTCACCGTACTCGGCATGGCGCTGATCGTGCGCGACTGCATCGTGCTGCCGCAGAGCGCCAGCTCGCTCACCTACCTGGGCGCGCTGTTCATCGTGCTGCTGTCGCCGATCATGGCGTGGCTATGGCCCTTCCTCGAACGCTACGGCATGAATCCGTCCAAGCCGGTAAAGAGTGCGATTGGCCTTGCCTTCGCAGGACTTGCCTTCCTGCCGCTGATGGCGGGCAACCATGCCGTCGGCCCGGATAGCCTCGGCAGCGTGTGGTGGATCGTGCTGGGCTACTTTTTGATTGAGATCGGCGAAGTCACCTTGTCACCGATTGGCCTGGCGGCTGTGACGCAACTCTCAGTCCCTCAAGTCGTCGGACTGATGATGGGCGCCTGGTGGCTGGGCACCTCGTTCTCCGAACAGCTGGCGTCAATCTTTGGCAAGTTCGCCGCACTGGATATTCCGGCGGATGGGAAGATCGATATGGCTGTGGCTACGGCCAAATATGGGGAGCTATTTCAGCACATGGTCTGGCTGGGGCTGGGGTCTGCCGCGGTAGCGCTGTTGTTGACGCCGGTGGTCAGGCGGTGGATGCATGGGGTGAAATGAGGCATATACCACCGGAACGAATGCCTGACTCGAAGCGTGTTTCGGGTCACGAAATCAAGTTACTCACCTTCCATCGAAGGCCCGAAGCCATTCGCCTCCCCTCAAATTGGTACGAAACATGCCTTTCTCCTGGAGATACACACAGGGGACTGACATGTTACGCCAACACCTAGCCAAGGGCTTCACTCTGATCGAGCTGATGATCGTCGTGGCGATCATCGCGATCCTCGCCGCGATCGCTATCCCGGCGTATCAGGATCATGCCATTCGTGCCCAGGTCACGGAAGGAATGAGTCTGGCCACCGGAGCCAAGACTGCTGTGTGGGACTTCCTCTCCAACACGGGGAGGTATCCGCCAAACAATCAATCTGCGGGACTGGCCAGCGCCGCATCCATCACCGGCTCCTATGTGTCCAATGTGGACGTCAGCGGCGGCAAGGTAACGGTGAAGTTCCAGGGTTCAAAAGCCAACTACCATATCAATGGCGCCAACATCTATCTCGCGCTGTCTCCAGTTACACAGGCTGGCAGCATCACCTGGACCTGCACTCCCAGTAAGCTCGATCCCAAATATCTGCCCGCACCCTGCCGCCAGTAGACGCTGCGACTCCGACCCATAGGACAAAAAACGTCACCTAATGCCGCTTCAGGGCAACCCAGTCGACTGCTTCCGAGATCACATTTCGAGCGGCCGATAGCCAGATCAGATGTTCGGTTGTGAGCTTTCGTGAACCTAGGCACACTTCTTGAGCCCGCCGCTATGCGGCAATACGTTCGCGGCAGCCATGGCACATATGCTGCTTGACCTTGCCGCGAGCTTCCTGGTCGTTCCTGACCGCAAGCATGGGGCCGATCCCGCCTAGGGGGCATCGGGACTGGGGCTCAGGGGGCATCAACGGTTAGCTAACCAAAAACAGAGGAACCACCATGAAGAAGAACATGCAGAAGGGCTTCACCCTGATCGAACTGATGATCGTGGTTGCGATCATCGCCATCCTCGCCGCCATCGCCATCCCGGCGTATCAGGACTATCTGATCCGTACGCAGGTGTCGGAAGGTGCAGTGCTGGCTGATGGCTCCAAAACCGCCATTGCCGAGTTCTACAGCAGCAAGGGCACTCTCCCGACCGCAAACGCGTCGGCCGGCTTGGCCGCGCCCGGAAGCATCACGGGCCAGTACGTGAGCAGCGTAACAGTTAACGGCGGTGTGATCACTGCAGCCTACGGTGGCACCAAGGCGAACAAGGTCCTTAGCACCACCCCGTCCACGCTCATCGTTTCGCCAATTACCCATGCAGGCAGCGTCGAATGGCATTGCAGGGCTGGCACCGCTCTGCCGGCGAAGTACCTGCCGTCCGCCTGTCGTTAATTCCCAGGCACGGCATCTTGTAACGCAGGGGCCGCCTAGTGCGGCCCTTCTTTTTCGTTCTGCCTTGACACACCCAAATCCGGTATGAAGCCCCGTCAATTGTTTCTGCCCCTGGCGCTCGCAGCTATATTGATCGCCGCCTGGTGGGCATATCTGCCGGGATTGCGTGGCGGCTTTCTCTTCGACGATTTCGTCAATCTTCCCGCCATCGGCGCCCAGGGGCCGATCAACAATTGGCCTGGCTTCTGGCGTTATGTCACGTCTGGCACCGCCGACCCCACGGGCCGACCACTGGCTTTGCTGAGCTTTCTTGCCGATGCGCAAGACTGGCCGGCTGACCCGATGCCTTTCAAGCGCACAAGCCTGATCCTGCATCTGTTAAACGCCGTTTTGATTGCGCTGTTGCTGCGACAAATAGGTCGCGAGCTGCGGCAGATATCGACAAACGAAACGCCACGGTGGCGCGCCGATCTCGCTGCTGTCCTAGGTAGCGCCTTTTGGCTCCTGCACCCATTGTTGGTGTCGACCACGCTCTACATCGTCCAGCGAGAAGCAATGCTTTGCGCGACATTCACACTTGCCGGCTTGCTTGTGTGGCTACGTGGCCGAACACTCCTGCATCGAGGACGCATTCCGAGCGGATTGGCCTGGATGGCTTTGGGGCTTGCAGGCGGGACGCTTCTCAGCATGCTGAGCAAGGCGAACGGCATTTTGTTGCCATTGCTTGCCCTTGTCATCGACAGCACACTGCCTTCCTTGACTGATTTTCCGAACCGGAAATCCAGGCAGGTCTATCGCATTTCGATGTATCTACTCGCTGGTGCGCCAAGCCTTTTGGTAGCTAGCTACCTGCTCTACGTGGGCTGGAACGGTTTCATTCATGGCATCTCTGCGGCACGCCCCTGGACTCTCGGCCAGCGCCTGCTGACAGAGCCTCGAGTGCTGATGGAATACCTGAGGCTACTTTGGCTTCCGCACCCATTCACTTCCGGGCTATTCAACGATCAAGTCCGAGTGTCAGTCTCACTGTGGTCTCCCGCCACCACACTCCCTGCCGTTCTTGCCATGTCTGCATTACTCGCTGGCGCCTACCGATTCCGTCGCCGATGGCCATCCATAGCGCTAGCGGTGCTATTTTTCTTCGCGGGCCAGGCGCTGGAGTCGTCCACCGTCGCCCTCGAGTTGTATTTCGAACACCGCAACTACCTGCCGGCCATGCTGCTGTTCTGGCCTTTCGCCCTCTGGCTGTGCGGCGTACCGCTTGACTCCAGCGTTACCCGCTCAGGCGCCGCCCTTAACGGTTTGAATATTCGCCGATATTCACTTGATGCACTCAAGGCTATATTCGCGACAGGGCTCTTGCTTGCTCTGCTGATGATGACGCATGCACGCGCCGAGCTATGGGGCAACATGCACGATCAGGCACTGCTATGGGCACGGATCAATCCCGATTCCGCTCGCTCACAGGCCTATGCCGCACAGGCGGAACTGGCTGCTGGTCAACCCGATCGGGCAGCAACACGGCTGCAAGGCGAACTGAACAAGTCACCCGACGAGGTACAACTCGCTCTCAATCTGGTAGCTGCGCGCTGCCAGGCGGGCCATTTGGATACGTCAACGCTGAATTCGGCCGTGCGCGCCCTGCAAACCACTCGTGACACCGGCATCTTGCTTACCAATTGGTTTGGGCGAGCACTCGACCAGAGCCCCACCCCACCCTGCCCGGAACTCAACCTGGCAACGATCGGCAAGTTGCTGAACGCCGCTCAATCAAATCCGCAACTCACTGACATCCCCGGCCGCGTTCAGGATCTTGACTTCTTATGGGGCCGCATTGCGCTAGCGGAAGGGCAACCCGAGGCAGCGTTGGAGAAATTCAATCACGCGCTCGACCAACAAGTGCGCATTTCCCTCGCGCTTCAGCAAGCAGCCTTGCTGGGCTCAGCCGGCTATCCTGCCCAAGGCATTGCTCATCTCGATTACTACCAGGCGGAACGACAACGCGAGGACCCACCAGGCTTCGGCATGCCACGGATCCACGCCTGGGTGCTAGATCGGCAGCAATACTGGGATCGAGAGTTGGCGCGACTACGTAATACACTACTCGCAGACGAACGGTCAGACCACTTAACCCATCGATGAGTCAAGAACGATATTCAAGTAGCAGCGGATGGTGGGTACTGATCGCCGCCTTTGTGGCGACGACTACGCTGTACTGGCCCGGCCTCTCTGGCACCTACCTATTTGACGACTACCCGAACATTGTCGACAACCCTGGCGTACACCCCAGCACCGCGAATGTGCCTTCATTGGTGCGCGCAGCCCTCTCATCGCCCGCCAGCGACTTCAAGCGCCCTCTTGCCTCGCTAAGTTTCGCTATCAATTATTTAACGACTGGCCTCAATCCCTATTGGATGAAGCTAACCAACCTTGCGATCCATCTGCTCAACGGATTGCTTGTCTTCCTGCTCGCTCGCATGCTGCTTGCAGTAGCCGCGATAGGAGTCGATGGCATCAACAACCCCACTCGCCGTCAGGGCATGCTAGCTGCTCTGATCGCAGGTGCTTGGCTCCTGCTACCGATCAACCTCACCCCTGTACTGTACGTCGTTCAGCGCATGGAAAGCCTGGCAAACCTGTTTGTGCTCCTTGGATTGATTGGGTACCTCGTTGGCCGGCGTCACATGCTTGGCGACGCGACCATCACTGCGAATCCGGGGCAAGAATCGCGCGCCAGGAATATCACGGGCCGGACATTGTGCTTGGTTAGCCTTGTCGTTCCAACCGGCATTGGCCTATTAGCCAAGGAAACCGCCGTGATGCTACCCCTCTATGCGGTTCTGATTGAATGGATAGTGCTGAAATTCCGCGCGTTGCCAGAAAAGAAAGACAAAGGTCTCATTGCGCTATTCCTGCTAATCCTTGCTCTCCCATTGGCTATAGGCATGGCTTGGCTTCTTCCCGGCATCATGCGACCAGAAACATGGGCTTCTCGCGATTTCTCCCTCGGCACAAGATTACTCAGTGAGTGCCGTGTCGTCATCGACTATATCGGTTGGACGCTGCTACCAACGCCGTCGGCGCTGTCGTTCTATCACGATGATTTCCTGATCTCGACAAGCCTGCTATCGCCATGGACGACTCTGCTGAGCCTGCTTGTGCTGGGATGGCTGATTGCACTCGCACTATGGTCACGCAACCGCCAGCCTCTTGTAGCGCTTGGGATTGCCTTGTACCTGGGTTGCCATCTTCTGACAGCGACCGTCCTCCCGCTCGAACTCATTTATGAGCATCGCAACTATTTCGCCAGTTTTGGACTGCTACTGGCACTCATTCCAACACTTGTGCCATCTCACACACCGCCAGAATCAGCCATTGACGGTCATCGACCTATTGGATTTGCCCTACCTCGCTACGTCTTGATGGCCGGGCTTTTACTCAGCTGGACTGTCCTCACCGCGATGACCGCGCAAGCATGGGGAAATCCATTGAGACTTGCCGAGGAGTTAGCCGCCCGTGCTCCGCAATCACCCCGCGCGCAGTACGAATTGGGTCGTACCTATATCGTTTACTCCCACTACGACCCAGCTTCGCCCTTCACGAAGCTGGCCTACCCCCCCTTGGAGGCTGCTGCCGGCCTACCTCAATCGTCAATCCTGCCAGAGCAAGCGCTGATCTTTATGAACTCGCGCATGCATTTGCCACTTTCAGATGCATGGTGGGACTCCATGATCGCTAAATTGAAGTCTCACAAGCCGGGCATACAGGATGAGAGCTCGTTGGGTGCCCTCACCCAGTGCGCGCGTGACCACCACTGCGAACTTCCTACGGATCGGATGATAGAAGCCTTCATGGCTGCACTCTCTCATCCCAACCCGACCGCGCGGCTCCTCGCCATGTATGGCGACTACGCCTGGAATGTGCTTGACGATCACTCACTTGGATTACATATGATTGAGGAGGCGGTTCAAGCACAGCCTTCTGAATCGGCCTATCAGGTCACAAAGATAAAAATGTTGGTCTCGAACGGGGACACTACCGAGGCAAGACACTCGCTGGATCGTTTGCGCACCCTGAATATCGGCGGGTCACTCGATGAGACCATTGCCGAAATGGACAAACTCTCTTCGAGACCATAGCGATGCGCTACCCATATCAGCGATAACGGGCCACATACCTCCAATCTCAAAGCAATCAGAAACACGGCGAATCTTGCCATCCTCAGCAGCAAACTGTTTTCACAGAACCCTCGCCCCGTGACACGCCTCTATATCGGTGGTCCCGGTAGTCGTGACGAACGCAAACGGCACGCCGATGAGACCTCCAGTAGCCAGCGGCTGACTAACGATGACCTATAAGTGAAGGGATTGGCGCGACGAAACATCGAGACCCTCGAGCCCGCCACCCGTGCCATCCCGGCTCGCATGCAAGCCACTTGAGGGCATTCGGAAGAGACCCCGGAGGCAGGAAGCAGTGAAGACAAAGAATGTTGCCGAAAATTGAATAGTGACCCAGCTGAATGGCGCGCCCTGGCGGCCCTGCAATGACAGCAGATACTGTTAAACATCAGATGGCAAATTCAATTCCATGGAACCACACATGAAACGGGCACTAATTTCCGGGATCACTGGCCAGGACGGAGCCTATCTGGCGGAGCTCCTTTTGAAGAAGGGCTATGAGGTGCACGGCATCAAACGCCGCGCATCATCCTTCAATACGGATCGTATTGATCACCTGTATCAGGATCCGCACGAATCTGGTCGACGTTTTTTTCTGCATTACGGCGACCTGACAGATGCCACCAATTTGATCCGTATCATTCAGCAGATTCAGCCAGACGAGATATACAATCTCGGCGCGCAAAGCCATGTACAGGTATCCTTCGAAACGCCAGAATACACGGCAAACGCCGACGCCATCGGCACGTTGCGTCTACTCGAAGCAATTCGAATTCTCGGATTAGAGCGTAAGACCCGCTTCTACCAAGCATCGACGTCGGAACTTTACGGTCTTGTGCAAGAGACTCCACAGCGCGAAACGACGCCATTTTACCCTCGCTCACCCTACGGCGTCGCCAAGCTGTACGCCTACTGGATCACGGTGAACTATCGCGAGGCGTACAATATGTACGCCTGCAACGGCATCCTGTTCAACCACGAATCCCCTTTGCGTGGTGAGACGTTTGTTACACGGAAGATCACACGCGCTCTTGCCCGCATCCACCTCGGGTTACAGGATTGCTTGTATCTCGGCAATCTGGATGCGAGGCGCGACTGGGGACATGCCCGCGACTATGTCGAGGCGCAATGGTTGATGCTCCAGCAAGCCCAACCGGAGGACTACGTCATCGCCACAGGTATTCAGCACTCCGTACGCGACTTCGTGAACGAGGCAGCTGCAGAAATAGGCATAGCCATTGAATGGCGAGGCCATGGAGCCGAAGAACACGGTGTGGTGCAAAAGGCATCTACTGATTCAATGGCAAAGGTAGGTCAGCGCGTCGTCGCCATCGATCCACGGTACTTCCGCTCTGCCGAGGTGGATACGTTACTCGGCGACGCCAGCAAGGCCAGCGCTCAGTTGGGTTGGCAACCCTCCATCAGTTTCGCCCAGCTCGTGCGTGAAATGATGCAATCCGATCTTCAGCTCGCCCACCGCGATGCGATGGTCAAAAGCGCCGGCTATCGTTCTCCCAACCATCACGAATAAGCCAGATGGATATACACGCCCGCATCCATGTTTCCGGCTATCGCGGCCTCGTAGGCTCAGCCATCGTACGTCGCCTCCGTGCTGAGGGGGCCGACCATTTGCTGCTGCGCACACACCAGGAGTTGGACCTGACCGATCAACTTCAGGTCGAACAGTTTTTTGCCGACGAGAAGCCGGAATACGTCTTCATGGCAGCCGCCAAGGTCGGCGGCATCCATGCCAACCGTACGTTCCCGGCCGAGTTCATTCGGGACAATCTCGCGATCCAGACCCATGTCATTCACAGCGCCTGGAAGCATGGAGTACGCAAGTTGCTGTTCCTCGGGTCGTCCTGTATCTACCCGCGCGATTGCCCCCAGCCGATCAAAGAGGAATATCTGCTTACCGGGCCACTTGAGCCGACCAACGAGCCCTACGCCATCGCCAAGATCGCCGGTCTTGAAATGTGTCAGGCCTACCGACGGCAATACGGATTCGATGCCATCGTGGGCATGCCGACCAACCTCTACGGTCCCGGCGACAACTTCCACCCTGAGAACTCGCATGTCGTCCCAGCGCTCATCCGGCGCATTCACGAAGCAAAAATAAGTGGCGCAACCGAGGTCGCCATCTGGGGCAGTGGCAAACCGCTGCGCGAACTCATGTACTCGGACGACCTGGCGGATGCCGCGCTCACCTTGATGCGCGAGTACAGCGATCTCGCGCCTATCAATATAGGGTCCGGCATGGAAACCAGCATTCTGGATCTAGCCCACGAAATTGCCCAGGTTGTCGGTTTTGCGGGTCAATTGACATTTGATACCAGCAAGCCAGATGGCACACCAAGAAAATATTTGGACAGCCAACGCCTGCACTCGCTTGGTTATCGGGCGCAAACGAATCTACGGGACGGCCTCATGCAAACCTATCGACAATGGCTTGAGAGCGACACTACTGCAAGTGCGGGGTCTACACATTCCCAATGAAGGTCATCACGTCGACGCTGCGCCAGGGGCAGAACGCGATCCGCGAGGTGTTCGCTTCCCGCATTCTTCAGCAGGCCGGCTGGCTGGCCACTGCCAAGATCGTGCAGGGGATCGCCAGCATGGCAGCGTCGCTAGCCATCGCTCGACATCTCGGACCCTCAGCCTTTGGCCAACTTTCGCTCGCCATCGCCTCCGCCACATTTGTGGCCACAGCGGCTTCGCTGGGCCTCGAACATATCGCTACACGCGAGTTGGCGCTGGACGGCAATAAGCCGAATGGGTCGATCATCCCCACGCTCCGTCGCTTACGGATGGGTGGCGCCATCATCGGCTCAACCATCGTCCTTCTCGCTTCGTACGTGCCTGCTGCAAACAGCTTCGGCATTTCCGGATTGCTGATAGTGCTAAGCCTGCTCCCTCTGGCGCAGGTGGGTGATCTCGCGGAATGGCAATTGATCGCCTGTGACCGCAGCAAGCGGATCGCTCAAGTGGCCATCATGCTTTCACCTGTCGCCGCCATCGCCCGCATTGTCTTCGTACTGCTGGGAGCTAGCATCTCGACGTTCGCGTGGATATTGGTCGCGGAGTGGTCGCTTCGCTCGACCCTGCTTATAGCATCGACCGAGGGGAACGTTTTTGGAAAACGAATCGCCGTCCCCGTGTGGATTTCAGAAGCCAAGTCCCTATTATTGGACAGCATGCCTTTGCTGATGGCGGGCATCGCCGTGTTCATTTATATGCGTATCGACCAGTTCATGATTGCCGGCATGCTGGACTCGCGGCAGCTTGGCTTATATTCCGCTGTCGTCACGCTTTCTGAGGTTCCTCTAATACTTCCGGCGCTTCTTTTGCGCGCCGCGCTTCCGACGCTAACCCGGCAATCTGTCGAGAGTCCGGCCATACGCGATCGCACGCTGGAAACGTTGATGCGCCATGTGTTTTACCTTCACCTTGCCGGCGCACTCATCCTTTTTCTACTTGCTGAACCTATCGTCGTCATGCTCTACGGCACGCCCTTCACCGAAGCTGCACAGGCCTTCCGCATTCAGGTGCTTGCCGCGCCATTCGTAGCGCTTGGTGTACTTAGTTCCACATGGTTGGTCTTGGAGCGCTGCACAGGACACGCGCTGCGACGCACGCTTGTTGGCGCCATTGCCAACGTCGCTCTCAACTTGGCGCTCATCCCGCACCTTGGAATTTCAGGTGCCGCGTTGGCGACTCTGGTGGCGCAATTCCTTTCCACGTATTTGGCCGACCTTGGTCATGCCGAGACACGGATGTTGTTCAAGATGAAAACCCGGGCCATGCTCCCGGGCCTGCGAGGTCTACGGTGAACATACGAATCCCATTGAAGCGCCAGCTAGCCCGTATCGAGGCCGCGACATCGGGCTATTTGGATCAGATAGGCTGGATTACAACCCGTGCAGCCGGCCTTGCCACCGATAAGGCCGGCCACCCTATACCGTGGTTCACTTACCCAGCGATCGCTCTATTGTCAGATCGCGTTCGCGCCAGCTGGCGAGTGCTCGAATTTGGCGCCGGCATGGGAACGCTGTGGTGGAGCCAACGCGTTCGCGAAGTCACTGCAGTCGAACACTCGTCGACCTGGGCGTCCCAGGTAGCTGCACAATGCAGCGCACGCATCCTGCGGGCCGCCGATGATACGGTTGCCAGCTATGTAGGATCAGCCCATGGCAGCGGCCCGTATGATGTAGTGATCGTTGATGGGCTATATCGAAATGAATGCCTCGAAGCAGCTACCGACCTCCTAGGTTCAGGCGGCGTGATCATTCTGGACGATGCACAGCGGGAGGAGTACGTACCAGGCATCGAGCACCTCCGCAGCATGGGTTATCGCATGCTTCCCCTGCATGGCCCGCAGCCGGTGAGCAAACATCCCGGCTGCACCTCGATCTTCTATCGCGACCATAACGTGCTCGGTCTATGACCCAATATGCCCCCATCGCCTACTTCGCGTTCAATCGCCCGCAACACACAGCGCGCACCCTTGCCGCGCTCAGCGCCAATCCAGAGGCCGCTGAGACAGATCTTCATATCTTCGTTGACGGGGCACGTCACGCATTGGAGCAACCTGCTGTAGATGAGGTACTTCGCCTCGCTCACGCAACCGAAGGCTTCCGCTCCGTGTCTGTACATGCGTCCCCCTCAAATCAGGGCTTGTATCACTCGATCACCCAAGGCGTGTCTCGCGTGATCGGCCATACGGGGCGCGTCATTGTGGTAGAGGACGACATCCTGGTCTCGCGGCACTTCCTTGCTTACATGAATGACGCCCTCAACACCTACCAGGACCTACGCCAGGTTGGTTGCATACATGCCTATAGCCCGAGTGCAGATGGATTTCCGGACTATTTCTTCCTTCGCGGAGGGGATTGTTGGGGATGGGCAACCTGGGCGGATCGCTGGCTACTCTATCGCGCGGACACCCGCGGCTTAGTCCACGACCTGGTTGCGAGCCGGCAGCTTGCCGCCTATCTCGACGTCAATGGCCACCATTCATTGGTTCACCTGGTCAAACGCGCCAAAGGGAGGAACCAGTCCTGGGCATCCAACTGGCATGCCAGTCTGTTTCTTGCTAACCGCCTGACGCTTCACCCCGGCCAATCGTATGTCGAAAATATCGGCAACGATGGGTCCGGCACCCACGCCGCGATCTCGGACGTCTACTCAACATCGGTTACATCGTCGTACGATGGCATCCACACAGTCCCCGTTGCGCACAACGACGTGTGTGCGCGCATCATGCGCGACTTCCTGGATGATGTCGCCCATGAGTCGCCGGGACGGAAATTGCGCCGCGTGCTCATCACTATGTTAATCAAGGCACAAGCCATTGCCATATACGTCACATACCGACCTCGACAATCAATGACACAACAATCTACCCATTGAAGAACTTATCATGATCGAGCGTATTTTCTGCAATGAGAAAGAGCTTGCCATAATCATTCGTCGCTCCTATCACAAGGAAGGCATTGAGTTCTTTACGCCTGGCACTTACTCGCAACAGATCGGATACATGAACCGTCCCGCGGGCTATGTCATTCCCCCGCACGTTCACAATGCCGTTCGACGAGAGGTACAGTACACCAAAGAAGTATTGCTGATCCGCAGCGGACGATTGCGCGTGGATTTCTACTCCGACACCAAGGATTACTTAGAGAGCACCATTCTCGAAGCTGGAGACGTGATTCTTCTTGCCTACGGCGGTCACGGCTTTGAGATGCTCGAACCCACCGAAATCATCGAGGTGAAGCAAGGACCCTATGCCGGTGACCATGATAAGACTCGATTCGACGCCATTCCCACAGAACAAATCAAATTGAAGAACGGTGCCGCATGATTCCGGTCAACACGCCCTTGCTCGACGGCAATGAGAAGAAATATTTACTTGAATGCATCGAGACCGGATGGATTTCCTCTGAAGGACCGTTCATCAAGCAATTCGAGGAGCAATTCGCATCCAGGGTCAATCGTCGGCACGGTGTCGCCGTCTGTAACGGCACGGCTGCCATTGACGCAGCTATCGAAGCGCTTGGCATCGGTCCCGGCGACGAGGTCATCGTCCCGGCGTTCACCATCATCTCCTGCGTTAACCAGATCGTTCGCGCGGGTGGCGTACCGGTTCTCGTGGACAGCGACCGCACCACTTGGAACATGGATGTCGGCCAAATTGAAAGAAAGATCACGCCTCGTACGAAGGCCATCATGGTCGTACACATCTATGGTCTACCGGTCGACTTGGATCCAGTTCTCGACATTGCTCGCCGGTATGACCTGAAGGTTATAGAGGATGCCGCGGAAATGCATGGCCAGACGTACAAGGGCCGACCGTGCGGTAGTTTTGGTGACATCAGTACCTTCAGTTTCTATCCAAACAAGCATGTCACCACGGGCGAGGGCGGCATGATCCTCACCAATAGCGAGCAGCTCGCTGATGATTGCCGCAGCCTGCGCAACCTCTGCTTCCAGCCCCATAAGCGCTTTGTGCACGAACGGCTGGGCTGGAACCTTCGCATGACCAATATGCAGGCTGCGATTGGTGTTGCACAGCTTGAGCGCTTGGACAACTTCCTGGCCCACAAGCGTCGTCTTGGAGCACGCTACACCACAGCACTCTCCACCTTGCCGAAGGTACAGCTCCCTATGGCTCGTACTGAGTACGCAGATAACGTCTACTGGGTATTTGGCCTTGTGCTGGACAAGGAAGCCGGCATCAGTGCCGAGGAAGCTATGCGTAGGCTAGCCTCCAGGGGAGTGGGAACTCGTCCATTCTTCTGCCCGATGCATCAACAACCTGTACTTCGTCGGCTAGGGCTATTCGATAATGAGTCCTACCCAGTGGCAGAGCAGCTCTACAGCCAGGGATTCTATATACCGAGCGGCATGGGACTGACCGATGCCGAGCAGGATCGCGTCTGCGAGATCCTGCTGGACGAATTTTCATGAGTATCTTCGGCAACCTCGCTCGCTTTTACGATACGGTCTATGCCGATAAAGACTATGCGGCAGAAGCCACCTATGTCATTAAGCTGCTGGACATGCACTCGCACGATTGCAAACACCTGCTTGAGCTCGGCTCGGGCACGGGCCGGCATGCCATCGAGCTCGCTCGCGCAAGCCGACACGTTGTCGGGATCGATGCCAGTCATGACATGGTTACGCTGGCTAATGAGCGACTCTCTCGACATCATTTGGAAGGTGTTTCGTTCCTGACAGCCGATGCCACCCGTTATCGGGGAGCCCTTCTGTTTGACGCGGTCATCGCTTGTTTCCATGTACTGAACTACATGGCGACACCACGGGCATTGATTGACGCGTTCTCCACAGCCGCGGCCCATCTTCCCAAGGGGGGCTTGTTTCTGTTCGACAGCTGGCACGGACCTGCGGTTAGAGCCAGTGGACCAGACACCAGAGTTCGGGACTTGAGGGCCGAATCAATGGACATCGTGCGCATTGCACAACCGAAACATGACCCTGAGCATCAAACGGTCGATGTACGGTATCGATTCTTCACGAGACAGCCACCCACAACCGAATGGCATCTAATTGAGGAAACGCACCATTTGCGCTACCTGTTCCGCAATGATGTCATTGATGCCTGCGAAAAGACCGGGTTCGAGCTTATATTGGATGAGGAATGGTTGAGCGGAAAACCTCTCAATGAAGCAACCTGGAACGCCTGCTATCTTGCTAGACGCACCTGAGGCAATGTCTCACCATATCCATTCCCAGCATTCTGGGTCGAGACCCAATGTGCTAATTCTATTTCCGGATGACTGGGCTGCTTATTCACCCACACTACTTCGCCTAGCCGATCTGCTCTCGAAATATTTCACCGTACACGCTCACGTATTGGATACAGGGCGTGTCGACAACGGCATTCTCGATCCAGCACGATTCCATCGCATCAAAGTGCCTGGCCTACTGGCTCAACTATTAAAAAAGACTGGCTGCTATCGACTGTTTCGCACTCTGGCCCTTGCACATTCGGCGCGAAAGGACATCGGCAACTCGACTCAGGTCATTGCGATAGATGCTGATGGCGCTATGGCGGCAAAACTGTTGGGCAAGCCATTTCACTTTCTTTCCCTTGAAATCGGCTGGCATCCGATTCTCCAACGTCTAGTTGGCAAGCACGCACTTTCAATCACGATTCAGAGCCCAGAGCGACTGGAGTATCAGTTCGGTAAGGCAATCGCCTCAAAGCTCCCGGTCTTCTATGTCCAGAATGCGCCGGATGCACCCATATCACCCATCGCGTCAACGCATCATGCCATCGACCGTAGCAGTCCACGTCTCGTATACCTAGGCCACATCATGCCACTGCACGGTCTCGTGGCCATGCTGGAGTTAATCAGGGCATGGCCAGAAGCCACGCTGACCCTACAGGGAATTCACACCGAGCAGGGGCTGGCCATTATTCGAGAGCAATACCAAGACCTCGTCAATGCTGGCCGCATCATCATCAGCAAGCACTATGTGCCTGAGAGCTCCATCCTCACTTTCCTTTCCAACTTTGACATCGGGCTCTGCCTCTACGAACTCGATCGCCACAGTAGTGACTTCAATTACTTGAGCTCGCCGGCAGGCAAGATGTTCAATTATTTTGCTGCCGCCTTGCCCGTGATCGCATCGGACTTTGTCGGACTCAATCCAGTCTCGCTCCATCATGCAGGCATCCAGGTGCGATCACACCGCACCGAAACGCTGCTTGAAGCATGCCAAAATCTCATGACGGACTACACAACGTTTAGTGAAGGCGCGCGCAAAGCCGCTGTACATTACGATTTCCGGCGCTCAGCCTCGCATCTCATCAATCTCCTTCGCGATGGCACGGGTCGCTGATGAGAATTCTCTTTGTCTGCAAAAGACACCCCCAGCAGCGCGATCTGATCGAACGCCCCTACGGACGCTTCTTTCATCTGCCGAAAGTATTGGCTGCGCGAGGACACGAGGTACAGGTTCTGCTGTGCAGTCACCATCGACTCCCGTCTCTACGCAGGCATTTCGAGGGGATCGATTGGATCAGCCATGACTTTCGCACACTAGGCCCGTATCGACTTCTTCAGACCGCCAAACATGAAGCTGAAACATTCAAGCCCAACTGGGTCGTTGGCTTCTCCGACACGTATTGTGGCTGGCTGGCAGGTCATCTGGCCGAGCGCACACGCGCCCACCTCGCCATAGATGCATATGACAACTTCGAAGCCTATATGCAATGGAATCTGCCATTGCATTGGATGTGGCGCCGCGCGGTACGTTCGGCCGACCTCGTTACAGCTGCGGGACCGCAGCTCGCACGACTTCTGCAATCGCATCGCCGCAATGGGCATCCGGTGGAAGTACTCCCTATGGCCGCAGATCCAGAATTTGTTCCGCTGGACAGGATGCAGTGCAGAGAACGCCTGGCCTTGCCCAGCCATGCGACTCTAGCGGGTTATATCGGCAGCTGGGCCACCAATCGGGGCTCCGGCCTACTTATCGAGGCATTCAGACGCGCCCGCTCCGTGCAGAAGAACCTGCAGTTGGTCCTTAGTGGACGCCCCCCGGAATATGCACTTAAAGAGCCAGGAGTCATTGCCCTAGGCTACATTCCAGACGACCAGCTTCCTGTGTTGATCAACGCACTCGATATAGCCTGTGTTATCACTGCAGACACCAATTTTGGCCGATACAGCTATCCCGCCAAGTTGTGCGAAGCGATGGCCTGCGGCGTTCCGGTAGCCGCGACGGCAACTGACCCGGTGCGATGGATGCTGGACGGGCGGAAAGAACATCTCGCCCCCGTGGGCGACGCCGATGCCCTAGCGCAGCGCATGCTTGATCTGATCGCATCACCGAGAGCGGACTATGGATTGACCGCAGGCTGGACGACTCTTGCCGAGCGACTGGACTACCTGTTGACACACGCAGATCGCTCGATGCGATAGATGAGCGTAGGGATGAGGCATCGAAAAGGCGCAATGACCCTATCCGGCATGCGCCTTAGCACGCCGGCAAGCACTGAGCCTTTTTTTTCGATATCCAGTGTTGCTCGCGCAGCCTCGATACATAGGTTACTGAATCGAAAACCGGCATCATCAAGAAGGGACTCAAGCTGGAGCATCTGCAAGGGCTCGCAATCGTAATCACGTCCCTTCTTCATGGCGCGCAGGTACGGCGTTCGCCATCTGCGCGGCAACCAGCTGAGAAAGGCGAGTTTGTAGTGCGGCTCCACCAGCATCCAGCGATTGGGCACGGCGAGGTAGCCCACACCGTCCGGGCGCAGTACGCGATGTATCTCTGCGAGATGCGCGCGCTGCTCCCGCTCTTCACCGACGTGTTCGATGACATGGTTAGTCAGCACGACATCGAAGGACCCATCGGCGAATGGCAGTCGCGTGCCCTGCACGCGCTGGAAACGATAGCCATCCTCGACCAGTCTGTTATCGACCACATCGACCGCGTCGACCTCACAGCGGAGCTTTGCATGCCTACCGAAGTAATACGCGATGCCACCCGACCCTGTACCCACCTCAAGCATTCGAATGGGCTGTGGACGAGACTCGAGGCCGAGAAGCCGCTCAATCTTTAGGCCTTTCAGCTGACGCGACGGGAGATCCAGCACAGCGTGCGGCTGTCGCGACGCTTCCTCTCTTGTAGTGGATTCACCGGCAACCGGAGTATTCATGGTTAATCGACCATCCGCTCTGTCAGCATTTGACGCAAACGCTCACCAAAAATCGACCAGGACTTTCCTGCCGCAAAGTTGCGACACGTCACCACGGTGGTCGGGTCGTGAGTCTGACCCAGCCTTCGGGCAATGGCATCGCTCATCGACACATAGTCCCCGCTGCCGATAAGGTCGCCCGTTTGCCCATCCAGGACCGCGTCAGGCACACCACCGACGTTGAATGCCACAGTGGGCAACCCATGTGCCGCCGCTTCCAGGGCGACCATCCCGAAACCCTCTACGTCGCCGGGCTGATCGAGTACGGGGAAGACATGCACATTGGCCGCCTGGTATGCTGCTCCGAGCGTATCCTCGTCGCAGTTCCCAAGGAATCGGAGGCTGGATTCGACCCCTACTTCGCGAGCCGCCGCGAGGATGCGCTCCTGCTGAGAACCTGCCTGCGCGTGGAGCGCCTGACGCGCCTCGGCACCGATGATCAGCAGCAGCGCATCGGGATGACGCGCCAAGATGGCCGGCATAGCGTGCCGAACAAAAGGGGCCAATCCCTTACGCTGCGTCAAGCGGCCCACTGAGAGCAATACCGGCCGCTGGCCAAGAGCATTGCTGCGGCGAAACTTCGTACCCGCGGCAGCATCCAGGTCCGGAATGTCCGTACCCGGATTCAGCACCCGTAGCCGCTCCGGCACGATGCGCGCCCCCTTGGCCAGCTCCGCCGTGTTCAAGCTGTTTACCAGTGCGAGATCGCATCGCCGAATGAAGGGGAGCCACAACGCCTGATAAATGAAGTTTGGAGCAATGACATCGAGTCCGTGAAGGTAGACGATGGCCTTGGCACCACAGCAGCGCGCAACCAGCCATGCGATAGGCGCTGTAAGACCGCTGCCCGCCACGACCACCTGGGGCTTGTACTGCAACGCCAACGCAAGTGCTTGCCACAGCGCGTGAGTCAGAAACAGTGGCAGCGACTTGACGTGGCTTTGCCGGACCAGCACCGACGGCGCAACAAACCCTTCGCACCCGTCGGGCCCACACAATGCCATGCGCCATGCTGGCTGCAAGGCCTCCAGCAGTTTCCGATTGAGTCGCTCCATTCCACCAACAAGCGGGGGAAAGTTGCGTGTCACCAGCAACGCCCATGGACGCGGATCCCGACGCTCAGGCATCGCGGCGATAGGTCAGCGCAGTGATCTGCTCAGAGATCAAGCCAATAAGGAACACAATGACCGCTGCACTCCATAGCAGCGTGCTCATGTTGGTCAGGCGCCCTCCATGAGCAAACGTCCATGCATAATTCGCACAGCCAAGCAGGAAGAACAACGCGCTGGCCGGCACAAACAGCTTCAACGGCGAGTACAGCGTGGCGATCTTGAAAATGATGAGCAAGAACCGGATCCCATCACGAATCGGCTTGATGTGACTCTTGCCCACGCGCTGCGAGGCCTTGATTGGGAGGTAGGCCACCGGGTAAGCACTGCGAAAGAAAGCCATGGTGCTGGTGGTCGGATATGAGAACCCATTCGGTAGCAAGTGCAGGAACTCGCGGAATTTGTCTGCGCGCACCGCCCGAAAACCAGAAGTGAGATCAGCAACCTCGTGACCAGTCATGCAGGTGGCAAGCCAGTTGTAAACGGTGTTGGCCACGCCTCGCCCAACGCCAGCCTGACTACCCCAATCACGCGCGCCAACGACCATGTCGTAACCTTGCTCCAACTTCTCCAATAACCGCGCAATGTCCGCCGGATCGTGCTGTCCATCGCCATCCATGAATATCAGGGTGTCGCCGCTAGCTGCTCGCGCACCACGCTTGATGGCTGCGCCATTGCCCATCGAATAGGGTGAAGATAGGCATCGCACGCCCAAGGACGCGCAGATATCCCGCGTACTGTCGGTGGAGCCGTCATCAACCACGATGATCTCTGCCTCCGGCTGGGCGTCACGCAGACGGGGCAGCAGAGCCATTAGTGCAGCCGCTTCGTTCTTGGCAGGCAAGATGATACTTAGGCGTTTCAAAGCTACTCCCCCGAGATTGACGGGAGATGATAGCGCGCCATGGTTTGGCGCTGTTGTGGCGGATTTGACGAAATAATCTCAACAGGAAGCCGTCTCGAGATTCACCCCTACCTAGCTGAAAGGGCCGGATATTGAATCAGGTCGAGGCCCTGCCCCCCCCCATTGGAAACTGAGCACACCGTCACCTGGCTCACACCCGGCCGACCACGACGGGTGACCTCCCACGCTATCTGGAGTAAATTCCCCACCAATCAGGGGGCTGGGTGAATTTTGGTTATGTCGACGCAAATGCAACAGTCACTTGCGGGTTTGTCAGGTATGGCCCGTCGACTGGTATCGGACGGGGTTCTACCCGAGGCGGACGTGCGCAAGGCAGTGGTGGATTCTGCCAACCACAAGACCACGCTGGCAGCATGGCTACTGGACAACAGCCTGGTCGACAGCGCCCGTCTGACCCAGGTCGCTTCGGCTGAATTCGGCATGCCGGCCATGGATGTGTCTTCGATCCTGCCCGCCAGCATGCCGGTGAACCTCATCAGCGAAGCGCTGATCAACAAACATCACGCGCTGCCGCTGTTCAGGCGAGGCAAGCGGCTGTTCGTGGGCATTGCCGACCCCATGCAGTCGCACGCACTGGACGAGATCAAGTTCCACTCCAATTGCATGGTGGAACCGATCCTGGTGGAGCGCGCCCAACTGTACCGGGTGATCGAAAGCGTGCTCAACACCATGAGCAACGCCGTGCCGGACATGGGTGGTGGCGACCTCGACGAATTGGCGCTGGAAGTGGGCGATGACGATGCCGACACCACCGGTATCGACGCCAACGCCAACGACGATGCCCCCGTGGTGAAGTTCGTCAACAAGATCCTGGTCGACGCGATTAAACGTGGCGCATCAGATATCCATTTCGAACCATTCGAAACCCAGTATCGCGTACGCCTTCGCATGGACGGCATGCTGCGCGCGATAGCCAGCCCGCCGATGAAACTGGCGGCCCGCATCTCGTCCCGCCTCAAGGTGATGTCCGGCCTGGACATTGCGGAACGTCGCGTGCCCCAGGATGGTCGCATCAAGCTGAATCTGTCCAAGAGCCGGGCTGTGGACTTCCGCGTCAGCACGCTGCCCACCTTGTTCGGCGAGAAGATCGTGCTGCGTATCCTGGACGGCTCCTCCGCCAAGATGGGTATCGACAAGCTGGGTTACGAGGAAATCCAGAAGCAGCTTTACCTGGAGGCCATCCACAAACCCTACGGCATGGTGCTGGTTACCGGCCCCACCGGCTCAGGTAAGACGGTCTCGCTGTACACCGGGCTGAATATCCTCAACACCGCCGAGCGCAATATTTCCACGGTCGAAGACCCCGTGGAAATCCGCGTCGAGGGCATCAACCAGGTGCAACAGAACGTAAAGCGCGGCATGACCTTTGCTGCCGCACTGCGCTCGTTCCTGCGCCAAGATCCGGACGTGATCATGGTCGGCGAAATCCGCGACCTGGAAACGGCCGAGATCGCCATCAAGGCCGCCCAGACCGGCCATATGGTGCTGTCCACCCTGCACACGAACGACGCGCCGCAGACGATCTCACGCCTGATGAACATGGGCATCGCGCCTTACAACATCACCTCCTCGGTAACCCTGGTGATCGCCCAGCGTCTGGCCCGTCGCCTGCACGACTGCAAGAAGCCCATGGACCTGCCGCCTCAAACGCTGCTGGCCGCTGGCTTCACTCAGGAAGAGATCGATGCTGGGCTGACCGTCTACGAGGCGGTGGGTTGCGATAACTGTAACGAGGGGTACAAGGGGCGCGTGGGCATCTATCAAGTGATGCCTATGCTCGAGGACATCCAAAAGATCGTGCTGCAGGGCGGCAATGCGCTGCAGATCGCCGAGGTAGCCCGCAGGGCGGGGGTGAACGATCTGCGCGCCTCCGCCTTACTGAAGGTAAAGAATGGTGTGACCAGCCTCGCGGAGATCGATCGCGTGACCAAGGACTAAGAGAGGCCAGCCGGTCGGATCGGGACGCCCGTAGCACTCGAGTTGCGTCCCGTGGCACGGAATGGCTCGGAGAAATTGACGTATGCTGCAGAAAATCTGCCGTCCGGCGCCCTGATAACGCCGGACCGCCTGAAGGGGAATTCGCACATGGCCACAGTAACGGCAATTGCCAAAGACGCGCGTACTCGCGGTGCCGAGCGTGCCACCGTCAGCCAGATGACCACCTACGATTGGGTGGCACTGGACAAGCGCGGCAAGCGCATGAAGGGCGAGATGCCGGCGAAGAACGCCTCCCTCGTCAAGGCCGAACTGCGCCGCCAGGGCATGAACCCGCAGACCGTGCGTGAGCGGTCCAAGCCGCTGTTCGGCGCCAGCGGCAGCACGGTCAAGCCGCGCGATGTGGCGATCTTCAGTCGCCAGATCGCCACCATGATGGCTTCTGGCGTACCGATGGTGCAGTCCTTCGAGATCATCGCCGATGGTCAAAAGAACGTCCGCTTCAAGAACATACTGGTCGATGTAAAACAGGGCATCGAGGGCGGCTCTGCGCTACACGAAGCGCTGGCGAAATACCCGGTGCAATTCGACGAGCTCTACCGCAACCTGGTGCATGCCGGCGAATCGGCCGGTGTGCTCGACACTGTGCTGGACACCGTGGCGACCTACAAAGAGCGGATGGAGGGCATCAAGAGCAAGATCAAGAAGGCCCTGTTCTATCCGGTGATGGTGTTGGTGGTGGCCTTGCTGGTCAGCATGGTCCTGCTGCTGTTCGTAGTACCGGTGTTTGCGCAGACCTTCAAGGATGCTGGTGCCGAGCTGCCCGCGCCGACGCAGATTGTTATCAGTGCCTCGGAGTTCATGCAGCACTATTGGTGGCTGGTGATCGGCTTGATCATCGGTAGCATTGTCGCGCTCATAGCCGCCAAAAAGCGCTCCACCAAGGTCGCGCATTTCCTCGACCGCGTCATGCTGAAGCTACCGGTGATGGGCAACATCCTCCGCCAATCAGCCATCGCCCGCTTCGCTCGCACCCTGGGCGTCACATTCCGCGCAGGCGTGCCATTGGTGGAAGCGCTGGAAGCCGTTGCCGGCGCTACCGGCAGCATTGTGTACAGTGAAGCTGTCCTACAGATGCGCGAGGATGTCTCGGTCGGCCACCAGCTGCAACTAGCCATGCGCCAGACCGGCCTATTTCCGAACATGGTGGTGCAGATGACCGCCATCGGCGAAGAATCTGGTGCCCTGGACAGCATGCTGTTCAAGGTGGCCGAGTTCTACGAGGAAGAGGTCAACAACGCCGTCGATACCCTCTCCACCCTGCTCGAACCGTTGATCATGGTGATCCTCGGTGTGTTGGTGGGTGGCATGGTGGTGTCGCTATACCTGCCGATCTTCAAGCTCGCCGGCACAGTGTAAGCTCGTTTTCCCAAGCCCCTCTCCCTATGGGAGGGGGGCTTTTTTTATAGCTTTCGAGACCGCGCATGCTTGAGCTACCTCTCTGGGCCTGGATCACCGTGGCAGGCGTGCTGGGCCTGCTGGTCGGCAGTTTTTTGAATGTGGTGATCCTGCGCCTGCCGGAGCGGATGACGGCCATGTGGCGGCAGGAGGCGCGGGACGTACTGGAGCTGGAGGCCGAGGAAACAGCGCTACCTCCCGGCATCGTTCGCGAGCCGTCGCATTGCCCGCATTGCAAGCACCCCCTGTCGGCGCTGGACAATATCCCGCTGTTCGGCTGGCTACTGCTGCGCGGGCGTTGCCGTTACTGCAAGGCGCCGATTTCCATCCAGTACCCCTTGGTGGAACTGCTGAGTGGCCTATTGAGCGCCGTGATCGTGTGGAAGTTCGGCCCGACCTGGCCTGCGCTGGCCGGCCTGGTGTTCACCTGGATGCTGGTCGCGCTCTCCGGCATCGATTTCCGCACCCAGTACTTGCCTGACCAGCTCACCTTTCCCTTGTTGTGGATTGGCCTGCTGCTCAGCGTTTTGCCGATGTTCGTGCTGCCCTCCTCGGCCATCATTGGCGCCGCCATTGGCTACTTGAGCCTGTGGAGTGTGTACTGGCTGTTCAAGCTGCTCACGGGCAAAGAGGGTATGGGCTACGGCGACTTCAAATTGCTAGCGGCACTGGGCGCATGGATGGGGCCGAGCGCGCTGCTCCCGATCGTGCTGCTGTCCTCGCTGGTGGGTGCCTTGCTTGGCGGTGCGCTGATTTTGCTGCGCAGGCATCAGCGGGAAGTTCCAATGCCGTTTGGCCCGTTCATCGCGGTGGCCGGCTGGGTGTGGTTCGTCGCCGGTGACTGGTTGCTGCAGGGCTATATGCAGGTCACTGGCCTGCGATGACGGCGCGGCGCAGCAATTATGTGGTGGCCCTGACTGGCGGCGTGGCTGCCGGCAAGAGTGCGGTGACGCGCCGCTTTGAGGCACTCGGCATCGCTGTCTACGATGCCGATGTGGCAGCACGCGAGGTAGTGAAGCCCGGCAGCGAAGGACTGGAAGCCATCGTCGATGCTTTCGGCCCCGAAGTGCTGGACGATCAGGGTCAGCTAGATCGCGCCCACATGCGTCGCCGCATTTTTGCGGACGAGCCAGCTCGGCGCACGCTGGAGTCCATCACCCATCCCCGCGTGCGCGCCTGGCTCCACGAACGTGTCGAGGCCGACCACGGCCCCTACTGCCTACTGGCCATCCCGCTGCTCGCGGAAAACATCGCGCACTATCGCTGGGTGAACCGCATCCTGGTGGTGGATGCCCCTGAAGCCGCCCAGCTCGAACGGCTAATGCGGCGCGACGGCATTGATACGGCGCTAGCCCAACGCATGATCGAGCGGCAAGCCATCCGCGCCCAACGGCTGGCACTGGCGGACGACGTGATCGAAAACCACGGTGACGAGGCGGCTCTGGACACGATAGTCGCGGCACTGCATACCCGCTACCTGGCGCTGGCCGCCGCGAATTGAACCGGGAGCAGGCGTAGCGCCTCCAGACCCCAAACGATCACGTTTCAGGCAGCCAGAAACTACGGATTCCGGCCACGCCCTGCCCGCCCATCGATCTTGCGCGGGTCACGTCGATGGCGCCCATGCCTCCCAACGCATAGACCGGCAAAGCTGCCGTCTCAACCAGATGCTGGAACGTCGCCCAGCCTAGCGGCACCGCGTCCGGATGGGTGGCCGTCGCGGCAATCGGCGACAGCGTGGCGAAGTCGGCACGCAGTATGGAGGCTCGCGCTAGTTCCGCCGCGTCATGGCAGCTAGCACCCACGAGCTGATCCAACGGCAGAGGGCGCTCTTCCATGGCCGTCAGTTGCGATGCCTTGAGCTGCACGCCGATACCGTGGCCAAGCTCCCGAGCCCCCTCGATATCGTCGTTGAGCAAGATCGCCGCCTCACGCTGCCGTGCGAAAGGCAGCAACTCAGCCGCCAGCTTTTGGACCAACCGCAATGGCCATAAGGGCAAACGCAACTGAAGCAACCGCTCGCCACGCACCAGCGCCTCGCGCAACATGCAGGCGCAAGCCTCGAACGCTTCGGGCGGAAGGTCGACCGGTGTGATCGGATAACGAACCGGCAGGCGCAGTGCCTGCAGAATGGGGCGATCCGCCGGTGCCAGAATCGCCGGATCGATCGCCGAAGGCAGGCACCATTGCAGCGCCTGCCCCTCGAGCGATACCGGTTCACCCTCCCAACCGCGCACCATCCAGGCATCGAGCAGCAGGCGGCGACCGTCGTACTGCCAAGGCACCCGGATCAAAGGCTCGGCCACTTCGGCCAGCACGCCCAGTTCCTCACACAGCTCACGGATCAACGCCGACGCTGGCGGCTCGCTCGGTTCGATCTTGCCGCCAGGGAACTCCCAAAGGCCTGCCAAGTGCTTGCCCGGCGGACGCTGCGCGAGCAGCACACGACCCACGGCATCGACCATGACGCCGGCCATCACATGGATCGGTTGGGGAGCTTGCAGCACGCTCAAGCGCTGCGGATGTACTCGACCATGTCGAAGTCGTAGGCGTGGTCGCTGTCCTTCTTGTGATGGACACGGGACACTTCAGTCCAATCGCTGAAATGCACGCCCGGGAAGAACGTATCCGCGCCATCGACCGCGGCATTCACCCAGGTGAGATAGAGCCGGCGCGCTTTCGGCAGTGCCTCCGCGTAGACCTCGCCGCCGCCGATCACCATCAGCCCGGTGCCACCGGCGCGAGCCACGCCTTCGTCGATCGAACGCACGGTGATCTGGCCCGGGAACGGCGCCTCATGTTTGCGCGTGAGCACCAGGTTGGTCCGGTCAGGCAGGGCGCGCCCCACCGACACCGCGGTGTTGTAGCCCATCAGTACGTACTTGCCGAGAGTGAGTTGCTTGAACCAACGAAGGTCGTCCGGCAAATGCCAGGGCAACTGGCCCTTGCGGCCAATGGCAAAGTTCTCGTCGAGCGCGGCAACCAGCGAAATAGCCATGAAATCTCCAGAGTTACGACCGGCATAGTGACAATCAGTGCACAGCGGCCCAGCCAACCAGCCGCGACGCTAACAGGACATTCTACCGAGGAACGTCGCCGGGGCGATGATGGGATTCCGCTCGCCATGGAGTCCTTCATGGATGGCGGAATCAGCGCGATCGGTTCACTTATCGGGAAAGTCGTCCGGACGCCTGGTTGCTCAGCCCCCCCTCTCCCACGGGGCGGCGATCGCTTCCGGACTAAACCGCCACCGGCGCCTTGATGGCCGGATGCGGCGTGTAATCGACGATGGCGACATCCTCGAAGCGGAAATCCTCCAGCGCACGCACATCGGGATTCAACTGCAGCCTCGGCAAGGGCCGAGGCTCGCGCGTCAGCTGTAGCCGCGCCTGCTCCACGTGGTTGCTGTACAGGTGCGCGTCGCCCAGCGTATGCACGAAATCGCCGACGCCCAGCCCGCAGACTTGCGCCACCATGTGGGTCAGCAGCGCATAGCTGGCGATGTTGAACGGCACGCCGAGGAAGATATCGCCCGAGCGCTGGTACAGCTGGCAGCTCAGCTTGCCGTTAGCCACGTAGAACTGAAACATCGTGTGGCATGGCATCAGCGCCATCTTCGACAACTCGCCGACGTTCCACGCACTGACAATCAGACGGCGCGAATCCGGGTTGCGCCGGATCTCATCCACCACCCAGCGAATCTGATCGACCACACCGCCGTCAGCGGTCGGCCACGCACGCCACTGTTGGCCGTAGACCGGACCCAAGTTGCCATGCGCGTCGGCCCACTCATCCCAGATGCTGACGCCGTGTTCCTTGAGATAGGCGATATTGGTATCGCCGCGCAGGAACCAGATCAGCTCGTGGACGATGGATTTCAGATGCAGTTTCTTGGTGGTGACCAGCGGAAAACCTTGCGCCAGGTCGAAACGCATCTGCCAGCCGAACACGCTGCGCGTGCCGGTGCCGGTACGGTCGGCTTTGACGGTGCCATGCTCCAGCACGTGGCGTAGCAGATCGAGATAGGCACGCATCGCTTACTCCTTCGCCGGCAACGCGACGGTATACGGGCGCAGGGTCGGCGCCTTGCGCGACAGCGCCAGCAGCACCAGGCCGACCACGACCAAGGGCAGCGAAAGAATCTGCCCCATGGTCAACCAGCCGAACGCCAGGTAGCCCAGCTGCGGATCCGGCAGACGCACAAATTCCACCGCAAAACGGAAGCAGCCGTACATCAGGGCGAACAGGCCGGAGATGAGGTAACGCGGCCGCGGCTTCAACGACACCAGCCACAGCACGGTGAACATCACCACGCCCTCCAACAGCATTTCGTACAGCTGCGAAGGATGGCGCGGCAAACGGTCCGGTGCGTTGGGGAAGATCATCGCCCACGCCACGTCGCTCGGCTTGCCCCACAGCTCGCCGTTGATGAAGTTGCCCAAGCGGCCCAGACCCAACCCGATCGGCACCATCGGCGCCACGAAATCCACCGTGTCGAAGAAATGCACCTGATACCGGCGCGACCACCACAAACCCGCTGCCAGCACGCCGAGCAAGCCACCATGGAAACTCATGCCACCGTCCCACACCCGGAACAGCGCCAGCGGATCGGTCCAGATCCAGCGAATGTCGGTGTAGAACAGCATGTAACCGACGCGTCCGCCGACGATCACACCCATCATGGCGTAGAAAACCAGGTCACCCACCGCGTCGCGCGTCACCGGCAAGCGCCCCTGGCGGCGGCGGTACTCCGCCAGCAGCCATGCCCCGAGAAATCCCCCGAGGTACATCAGTCCGTACCAATGGACGTGGATCGGACCGAGGCTGAAGGCGACCGGCTGAATGTCTACGGTGTAAGGCAGCGACATGGGCAACGAGCTTGGCGGCAAAGACACAGTGTATCCGGCCCGGCCGTGCCCGAGGATGCAGCCCCCTTCCCGTTCCCTTCACACCATCGCTACACTCGCCGCCGGATGGCCCATCCTTCGTTGCTGGGGAGTGACGGAGAAATGTGGGGCGACAGGGAATCGTCGCGCGCCGCAGCCGTTCACCGGACCGCGATGCCCCGATGGACCGGTAGCGCAAGGAGGGGCGTGTTTCAGGGGGAAATACATGTCACACCGTCTGATGCGGACAGCGTTGTCCGCAGCCTGTCTGCTATTGCCCGCCGCGGCCTGCGCGGCCGACCTCATACCGGTCGAGGATTTTGCACGGCACCCACAAGTCTCGATGCCCAGGTTGTCACCGGACGGCAAGTACGTGGCCGTGCGCGTGGATACCGACGATGGCGACAATCATGCGCTGAAAATCTTTGCGGTGACTGATATGAGCCGGCCCGTCGAGACGCTGCTCATGCCCAAGTACGAATTGCCGGCCGGCATCGTCTGGACCAGCCCGACTCGCCTGGTGGTTGAAAAGGGCAAGCAGTTCGGCTCGATCGACAAACCCTTCCTTACCGGCGAGATCCTGGCCACGGACGTGGATGGCAAGAACCAGGATTACCTCTACGGATTCGACGCCGGCAAATACGGTACGCGCGCCGGAACACGCGGCTCAGATCGAGGACATGGCTACGTATCGGGCATGCCTGAGCCAGCCAACGGCCATTTCTACATGCGCGCCTACTCATGGGGCAGCGAAGACACGAGCATGCTGTACGACGTGGATGCGCAGAAGAGCACGCGGCAACTGATCGGCGATATCGGCGTCGGCGGCATGGGCTTCATGGTGGGCGCCGACGGCAAGGCGCATTTTGCCTATGGCCGTAACAGTGACTTTGACTACGTGGTCTACCACCGCGAAGGCAACCAGTGGGCCAAGCTCACCGGCAGCCAGGTAGGCATGACCTTCGCGCCGGTCTATTTCACCCCCGACCACCAGCGCATCTATGCCGAGTACAGTGCAGATACCGGCCCGGCGTCCCTCATCGAGCAGGACGAGACTGGCGGCAACCGGCGCATGCTCAGCAAGGGCGACTTCGGTAGCGTAGCCCATATCCAATGGACGCCAGTGCCGCGGCAACCCTTTGCAACCGCATTGGCGACGGGCATCCCCAAGTTCACCTATATCAATTCCGACCTGCCAGCCGCCAAGCTGCACATGGCGTTGAGCCAGCAATTCCCGGGAAAGATCGTCGACTTCATCAATTTCAGCGACGACGGCAGCCAACTGCTGTTCAGCATACGTAGCGACCGTGAGCCGGGCATCTATGCTTTGTTCGACACGCACACCAACAAGGCGAGCAGGCTGTTTGCAGCGATGCCCTGGATCGACCCGTCCAAGATGGCCGAGCGCCGCCCTGTGCGCTTCAAGGCCAGTGACGGCATGGAGCTGGAGGCGATCCTCACTCTCCCCAAGGGTGCAAAGGAAAGCAATCTGCCGATGGTGTTGTTGCCTCACGGCGGCCCACATGGCATCCAAGACACCTGGTACTACGACAATCACGCCCAGTTCCTGGCCAATCGCGGCTATCTGGTGCTGCAGGTCAACTATCGCGCCTCAGGTGGACGCGGCTACGGCTTTGAGAAGGCCGGCTATCTGAAATGGGGCACACGCATCCAGCAAGACCTGATCGATGGCGTGAAGTGGGCCATCGCCGAGCAGTATGCCGACCCGTCGCGCATCTGCGTCTTCGGCGGAAGCTTCGGCGGTTACTCCGCGATGATGTCGGTGATTCGCGCCCCCGGCATGTTCAAGTGTGCGGTCGGCTATGCCGGCATCTACGACCTGGACATGATGTACAACAAGGGCGACATCCAGGCCCGCAAGAGCGGTCGCAGCTATTTGCGTACCGCGATCGGCAAGGACGATGCCGATCTGGCCGCCAACTCGCCGACGAAACTGGCCGACAAGATCGACGTACCCGTCTTGCTGGTACATGGCGAGGCCGACCAACGCGCCCCGTTTGCCCAGGCCAAGGCGATGCGCGCTGCCCTGGAAGCCGCCCACAAGCCTTACGAGTGGCTGTCCAAGCCAGGCGAAGGCCATGGCTTCTACACCGAAAAGAACAACATCGAGTTTCTTAACACCCTGCAGGCTTTCCTCGATAAACACATCGGGAACAAGGCCGGGAGCGGCGGCTGAATAGCTGTCCCAACCCTTACGAGAACGGCTTCAGAAGGGCGCTTCGGCGCCCTTTCTGTTGGCAGCGACCAGCCCGCGCACTGCTCATAGTCACAAACCTGACGTGAAACCAAGCTTGCACGTAACTGTCACGTTGTTTTAACTTCGGGCTCACATCGCCCTCTCCCACAGGCTTCGGCGATGCCAGGGCACGCGAGCTTCCCCAGCGAGGCGTGCCATCCCAGATATCCAGATGACCAGCGCCTGCGCTGGCGGCTGGCTATTTTTTGTTCGGAGTTTTCAAAACAATGAAGCAAAAGACACTGCTGGCCACGGCCATCGCAGCGGCGCTCATGCTGCACACCTTCTCAGTCGCAGCGCAGGACGCCACTCCGGCCCCGGCCGCCGACCAGTCCAAAGCCAAGGCTCTGGACACCATCACCGTCACCGGCTCGCGCATTCGCAGCGTGGACGTCGAGACCGCCCAGCCGGTCTTCACCCTGAGTCGCCAGGAAATCCTGAAGCAGGGCTATGTCAGCGTCGGCGACATCCTTTCCCGTATCACCGCTTCCGGCTCGCCGGGCTATAGCCGCTCCGCTTCGCTCACATCGAACACCTATGCCGGCAGCGCTACCGTTGAGCTGCGTGGCCTGGGCGCTGCCCGCACGCTGGTGCTGGTCGACGGCCGCCGCTGGGGCACCAATGCCGATGGCTTCACCGACCTGGACACGATCCCCTCCTCGATCATCGAGCGCATCGATGTATTGAAGGACGGTGCCTCGGCCATCTACGGCTCCGACGCGATCGCCGGCGTGATCAACATCATCACCCGCACCGACATCAAGGGCGGCGACGCCAATGTCTACTACGGCCAGTTCGGCCAGGGCGATGGTACCAAGCAGCAGTACGATTTCACCTGGGGCAACAAGCTTGGCAAGCTGTCCTACGTATTCAGTGGCAGCTATGCCAAGGACGATCCGGTCTGGGCGAACGATCGCGACTTCTCGCGCTACCCGAATGGCCCGCGCCATCCGACCGACGGCCTATCGTCCTTTGGTCCAGGCGGCCTGATCCTCAACGATCCCTCTGGCAATGGCCTCAAGCTCAACCCGGGCGGTGATCCGACCAAGCTCGGCGACTATCACGCCTACGACCGCAGCGTCGACAACTTCAACGCCGACCCGCAGATGATGCTGATCAACGGCGCGAAGCGTAAATCGCTGTTCGGCAAGGCCACCTACGCCATCACCGACAACGTCAGCGCCCACGTCGACACGGCCTACACCGAGCGTACGGCGAACATCCAGATCGCCGGCTATCCGCTCGGTACCGGCACCACGGGTCTGTCGCTGGACAAGGACAGCTACTACAACCCGCTGGGTAGCGAGCAGGGTTACAACGCCCCGCAGGATGTCCAGTTCCTGCGCCGCGGCGTCGAAACGCCGCGCATGACCAAGAACACGCTGAAGACCTACCGCGTCGGCGCCGGTCTCGACGGTGTTTTCCAGATAGGTGAGCGCAACTTCAACTGGGATGTCAGCGGCTTCTTCAACAAGAACCACGGCGACGTCTTCGGCACCGGCAACTACAACCTGCTGAATCTCACCAAGGCGCTGGGCCCGTCCTTCAAGGACAGCGACGGCGTGGTCAAGTGCGGCCGTCCGGGCGCGGTGATCGCCGGCTGCACGCCGGTGAACATCCTGTCGGGTTGGGGCGGTCTGACGCCGGAGATGCGTGACTACCTCGGCGTCAACACCAACGGCACCTATGGCACCCAGACCAACGGACTGGCCGCCAACATCGGTGGCGATGTGATGCAGTTGCCTGCCGGCCTCGTGCAGTTCGCTGCTGGACTGGAATACCGTCGCGAGGCCGGTTACAACCGGCCGGATGCGTTCTCGCAGACCGGCAACTCCACCGACCTGGCCTCCGCGTCCTCGTCGGGCAAGTACAACACCAAGGAAGCCTACGCGGAGTTGAACATCCCCGTGCTGGCTGACCTCCCGGGTGCGAAGCTGCTGTCGGTCGACCTGGCCAGCCGCTACTCCAAGTACAGCACCTTCGGTAGCACCACCAACAGCAAGTTCGGCATCCAGTGGAAGCCGATCGACGACCTGATGGTACGCGGCAGTATCTCGGAGGGTTTCCGCTCACCGACCATCAACGATCTGTATGGCGGTCAGTCACAGACGTTCGACAACTACACCGATCCCTGCGACGCCACCTTTGGTGCCGTGGCCAGCGGCAACGCCAACGCGATCGCGGCGTGCCGTGCGGCCGGCCTGGGGGCTAACTTCCGTCAAACCGATGCCTCGGGCAAGCCGGTAGATTCGACTGACTCGCAGTCCAACAGCGCGTTCCTCTCTGGCTCCAACAATAAGCTGAAGCCCGAAACCTCGCTCAGCAAGACGCTCGGCTTTGTGTATAGCCCGAGCTACGTCGACGGCCTGAATCTCTCGCTGGATTGGTACAACATCCGTATCAAGAACATCATCACCAGCGTCACCTCCAACGACGTGCTGAACGACTGCTACCTGCGGAATATCCAGGCTTCCTGTGGCATGTTCTCGCGTGACGCCAATGGCCAGGTCATCAACCTGACGCATACCTTGGCCAATCGCGGTCATCGGGAAACCGAAGGTTACGATTTCAACGTGACCTACCGTCTGCCGAAGCTGTCGTTCGGCCAGTTCAAGGTCAACCTGGACACCAACTACGTCAGCAAGGACAACGCAACCCTCTCCAACGGCGTGATCTCCTACAACGCCGGTCAGTACTCGACCTGGCGCATCCGTAGCAACGCCAACCTGGACTGGACCTATGGCGACTTCGGTGCCACCTGGGGCGTGCGTTACTACTCCGGCCTGAAGGAAGACTGCTCGTACGACCTGACCGGCGGCGCGGAGTGTGGCCTGCCGAACTACGTCTCGCCGGGCGTCGGCATCACGCCGAAGCGTCAGGTTGGCGGCATCGCCTTCAACGACCTGTCGGTGCGCTGGACGGCCCCGTGGAACGGCACCATCTCGGTGGGCGCCAACAACGTGTTCGACCGCAAGTCCCCGATCTTCTACACCGCGTCGAGCAACTCGAGCGGCAACAGCAGCTTCGTGGGCAACCCGTCGTACGACATCGGCCGCTTCTGGTACGTGCGTTACAACCAGAAGTTCTGATCGATCGCACCATGCAAGACAAGGTGGCGGGCCATTGGCCCGCCATTTTTTTATCCCATTCGCAACAGGCACAGCGTCTCCTGTAGGAGCGCACCCTGTGCACGAAACCCGACGAAGGCGGCGTTCGGATACGCTGGATCGCGCACAGGGTGCGCTCCTACACGGAGCCTCAAAGCAACACTGGGCGATCCGGAAGCTCGTCCGGCTGATCCTTGTCGTTGCCGGGGAAGTGCCGCGTCAGCAACGCATGGGCGGAGGCGATGCCTTCCAGACAGCCTTCCCGCCATGCGCCCTGTGCAAAGCGGTCGCGCATCCGTGTGCAGATGGCATCCCATTCCGCCGTAGCTACCTCGCGAGCGATGCCGCGGTCGGCCACGATCTCAATGCGGCGCTCGGCCATCAGCACGTAGAACAGCACACCGCTGTTGTGCTCGGTATCCCACACGCGCCATTGGGTGAATACCTGCTCAGCACGGCGGTGTGCGTCCAACCCTTCCAACACGGCCAGCGGCGCCAGCCGCGATTCGATGGCAAAGCAGACCTCACCCTTGTGCAGGCGCTCGCCTTCCCGGATGGCATGCGTCATCTCGTCGAGTAATGAGGTCGGAAAACTGCGGCGCAGCTGAAACCAGCCGCGGAAGACATTGGTGAAGAAGCGTTGCCCACGTCCCATCTCACCAGCTCCCCGAAGAACCGCCGCCACCGAAACTGCCGCCGCCTCCGCTGAAGCCGCCACCACCACCGCCCCCCAAACCACCACCGCCGAAGCCGCCACCGCCCCAGCCACCGAAGCCACCCCAACCGCCGCCGCCAATAGAGCGCCCGGCGCCCGCTGGCAGCAACATGAGTACACCGCCAATCAGCACACCCAGCACTGCGGCTCCCGCAGTGGCGGCCAATAGCCACAGTAGGCCACCGGTGATCGCTGCGCCGAGCGGCGTGCGGAGCCAGATGGCGGATCGCCCGAACACCCCGCGCAGGATGAAGGCGATAAACACGCCAATCAGCAACACATCCTGGAAGCCCAGACCGCTGCGCTCGCGATGCTCGCCTTCCACCGGCGGCGGCAAAGCTTCGCCGTTGATCAGCTGAGTCAACGCGCCTACGGCATCGCTGATACCGCCGTAGTAATCGTTGGCGCGAAACTTGGGAGCGATGTACTCGCGGGTGATGCGCGCGGTGGCCGCATCGGGAATCGCACCTTCCAGGCCGTAACCGACTTCGATGCGCACACGCCGGTCGTCTTTGGCGATAAGCAACAACAAGCCGTCATCGGTGCCCTTACGCCCGACCTTGTTGGCCTCGGCCACGGCCAGCGAATAGCCTTCCAGATCTTGCGGCTGCGTGGTGCCCACCATCAGCACCACCAGCTGCGCACCCTTGCCCTTTTCCAGCGCGACCAGTTGGGCGTCCAGTTGATCGATCTGTTGCGCCGTCAGCGTGCCGGTGAGATCGGTGACGTGACGGCTGAGCTTGGGCGGCGCTGCGTCCGCATGCGCCAGGGAGGGCCCTGCTGCGAGAAGCAGCAGGGCGATCAGGAGGAACGGCAGCCGCAACAGGCGCCGGGTCATATCAATGCGTCGCGGCCGGGGCCGGGCTCGCGTTGCCGCCAAAATCGACGGTCGGCGCAGTAGAGATAGCCTTCTCGTTCTCCACCGTGAAGTTTGGCTTGACCTGATAACCGAAGATCTTGGCCGTGAGATTGTTCGGGAAGGTACGGATCATCGAGTTGTATGCCTGCACCGACTGCACGTAGCGATTGCGCGCCACCGTGATGCGGTTCTCGGTGCCTTCCAGCTGCGCCTGCAGATTCTGGAACAGGCCGTCGGCCTTCAGCTGCGGATAGTTCTCGCTGACCACCATCAGGCGCGACAGTGCGCTGGACAGCTGACCTTGCGCCTGCTGGAACTGCTGCAGCTTCTGCGGATCGTTCAGCGCATCCGGCGACAGCTGCATGGTTCCGACCTTGGCGCGGGCGTTGGTGACTTCCGTCAGCACCTTCTCTTCGTGCTGCGCGTAGCCCTTCACCGTATTGACCAGGTTGGGTACCAGATCAGCGCGGCGCTGGTACTGGTTGATCACTTCCGACCAGGCGGCCTTGACGGCTTCGTCCTGGCGCTGCATCGCGTTGTAACCACAACCGGAGAGACCGGCAACGATCAACAGCAGCGCGAGTACGCGAAGGAATTTCATGAATGTGCTCCGATCCGGTGGAGCCGCCATTGCAGCACCCCTCCCCAGCCGACGCAATGTGGCGTTCAGCTCGCGTAGGTAGGAGCGCACCCTGTGCGCGATGAGGCGTGTGGATGGGCGCTGATTGTCAGGTCGCCCACAGGGTGGGCTCCTACAAGGGGCTGGCCTACAACGAGTCGCCTTTTCAGAGCCAGCGCGGACCGAGGATCAGACCCCAGCTCAGCATCACCATCACCAGCAGCAGGAACACCGCAGCCGAGCCCATATCCTTGGCGCGACCGGCCAGCTCGTGGAACTCCGGGCTGACCTTGTCCACCACCGCCTCCACCGCGGAATTCAGCAGCTCAGCCGACAGCACCAATACGGCCGGCAGCACCAATGCGATCTTCTCCAGCGCTCCGTTGCCCAGCCACAGACCCAGCGGCACCAACACCACCGCGAGGCAGGCTTCCAGCCGAAACGAGGCCTCGTGCTGCCAACCGGCACGCAAGCCCTTCATCGACCATTTGAAAGCGTTCCAGATTTGCTTGGGTCCGCGAATGCCGCTGGCAGCCATAGGGAAGTCCGTGATCGGTGAGCCGCAGAGGCTGCGGCGTAGAGCCAGAATCAGCCGGGGTGCGCGAAACATTCCGCAACAAGCCGGCAACCAACCGGTAATGATGCCACAGGCATCGCTGGCACACCGGCGCCCGTTCCCGCCATGCCAACGGCAGAAATCCGAGATCGGATAGCGCAGGCGTCAGCCCCCTGCCTTGCATCGCTGGCAGTCGCCGTAGAATCCGCCCATGAGCAACCGCCTCTGGCAATACCGCATCGGCCCCACCGCGCTGACCCGCACCCTGGCCTGGCTGCGCATCTGCGCCATCGCAGGACAAAGCGTCGCCGTACTGGTTTGTGCGCTGTGGATGAAACTGAATATCCCGCTGCTGCCCTTGCTGGTCGGCATCGGCCTGCTCGCCGTGTTCGCGATGTTCGCCGCCTGGCGGTTGAGTCAGCCCTGGCCGGTGCGCGAATGGGAAACCATCGTGCATGTCGCCGCCGACACGCTGGTGCTTGGTTACCTGTTGCACTTCACCGGCGGCGCCAGCAATCCCTTCATCACTTTGCTGTTGGTGCCGATCGCACTGAGCGCGGCAGCGCTATCGGTTCCGGCCATCCTGGAAGTGGCCGCCCTCGCAGGTGTGGCCTACGTGGTGCTGCTGCGTTGGTACGTGCCGCTCCCGCTACCCATGATCCAACACACCCCGAGCGGATTTTCACTGCACGTCGCCGGCATGGGTGTGAACTTCGTCATCACCGCCCTGCTGCTCGGCTTCTTCATCAACCGGCTCGCGCGCTCGGTGCGGCTGCAGCAATTGGAAGTGCAGCGTGTGCGCGAGCGCGCGCTGCGCGACGAAGGCATCCTCGCCATCGCCACCCAAGCGGCCGGTGCGGCGCACGAACTGAACACACCACTGTCCACCATGCGCACCTTGCTACCCGAGCTGCGCCGCGAACACGCGGGTGATGCCAACCTGCGCGAAGACCTGCAGCTGCTCGAAGATCAGGTCGAGCGTTGCCGCACCATCCTTCGCGAAATGGTCGCCTTCGGCAAAGCGCAGCTCTCGCAGGAGCCCGAACAACTCAGCCTCGCCAACTTCATTCACGGCTGCCTCGAGCGCTTCCAGCTGCTGCGGCCGGAAGCGGAACTGGAACTGCAACTCGACGAAGACGCCGCACGCACCATGCTACGTACGCCGCCCGGCTTGCGACATGCCTTGCTCAACCTGCTCAACAACGCCGTTGATGCCTCCGCGCAAAACCACTCCCAAGCGGTGGCCCTCACCGCGCACCGCGACGGCGGATGGCTGGAACTGGTCGTGCGCGATCACGGCCCCGGCTTCATCGCCACCGGCGAACTCGCCATGCTCGGCCAATCCCACAAACAAACCGGCCTAGGCATCGGCCTGGCCCTGGCCGAAGCCACCGCCGAACGCCTCAACGGCGAACTCACCGCAAGCAACACCGTAGACGGCGCAGAGATGCGCCTGCGCCTGCCGTTGGCTGTGATAGGCGCAAAAGCCGAGAGCTGAGCAAGATCAAGAGAGGCGGGTCCCGCTACCGCTCTTGATCGTCGCCCCTGTGCAGCGGTGAGCACGAATGCTCGCCCCTGATCACGTATCCGGTGACAATAGGCGCCAAGCATCACGTGGAGCCGCTTCAATGACCGATCAGCCCGCCCAACCCTTGCTCATCGTCGACGACGACGCCACCTTCGCCCGCGTCCTGGCGCGCGCACTGAGCTCACGCGGTTTCGAAGTGATCACCGCCAGCAACGCCGACGAGGCGCGTGCGCTCACCCGCCGCCATCACCCACGCTACTGCGTGCTGGATTTGAAGCTGGGCGATGAAAACGGTCTGCGGCTTATTCCCGAATTGCAGTCGCTCGTTCCCGACATGCGTGTGCTCTTGCTCACTGGCTACGCCTCGATCGCCACCGCCGTGGAAGCGATCAAGCGCGGCGCACACGATTACCTCGCCAAGCCGGTGGATGCGGATGCCGTCGTGCGTGCTTTGCTCGATGGCGACAGCGCCGCTGGTGACGATGATGTGCTGGATGCCCCGGAAGCACCACTGGCTTTGCGCCGCCTGGAGTGGGAACACATCCAGCGCGTGCTCACCGAGTGCGATGGCAACATCTCCGAGACCGCCCGCCGACTCGGCATGCATCGCCGCACCCTGCAGCGCAAGCTGAGCAAGCACCCGGTACGCGAGAGGCCCGACAGCGAAGACTGATGCGCGACAGTCGCGCTCTCGCTGCGACAACGCGCCATCTTTTCCGCTGCGGGGACGCCGCTATCCTGCCAACCCTTGACCACGGTCCAGGGTATGCCTTTGAACAGCTCTCCGCACCGCCCATGCATGCTGGCGCTCGCCATCGCCAGCAGCTTCGCCACTCCCGCTTTCGCCGCTGACCCGCAACAATCGACCACGCTGGACGCGGTGCAGGTCCATGCCAGCGACACGCACGTGACGGAAACACCGGCCGTGCAAATACACGTCACGCGCGAGCAACTGCAGAAACACAACATCACCGACAGCTCGGATGCGCTGAAGTACGCACCCAATATCCAGGTGCGCAAGCGCTACATCGGCGATCCCAACGCCGTCATCAGCGGTCGCAACGCCGGCACGCTGCAAAGCGCGCGCAGCCTGGTCTACGCCGATGGCCTGCTGCTCTCCAACTTGATGACCAATGGCTGGGACGGCGCGCCACGCTGGGGCATGGTGGCACCGGAAGAGATCGGCGCCGTCGACGTGCTCTACGGCCCCTATTCCGCACTGTATCCGGGCAACTCGATGGGCAACACGGTGTTGATCCATACGCGTCTGCCGGAGACATTCATCGCCAGTGCCAGCGCGCAATTCATGAGCCAGGACTTCAGCGACCGCTACGGCAGCAGCGGCCGATACAACGGCCGCAACATCGCTGCCACGCTGGGCAACAAGCAGGGTCGCTGGAGCTGGATGCTCGCGCTCAACAAGCTGGGCAACAACGGCCAGCCGATGCAGTACGCCACCGCCAAGGCGGGCGGCGATCCCCATCTCACTGTGCCCGTGCAGGGCGCCACCCTGGATCGCAACCCTAATGGCACGTCGCGCCTGATCTACGGCGCCAACACCATCGAGCACACCGAGCAGACCCAGGCCAAGCTGAAAGTCGGCGTCGACGTCACCGATCATGTCGCCGCGCTGTTCACGCTCGGCTGGTGGCACAACCATGCCGAAGATCGCACTCGCAGCCTGCTCCGCGATGCCCATGGGCAACCGATCTATACCGGCGTGATCGACGCCTTCGGTCAAACCTGGGCGCTGCCGGCCAGCGGTCTTGCACCGACTTCCATGCGCGAAACGCATGTGCTCTATGGTGCCGAGCTCAACGGCCGCCTCGATAACGGCTGGCACTGGACTGCGGTGGCGAGCAAGTACGATTTCCAACATTCACAGCAACATACCGCCAGCCTCACACCCCCTGTTGCTGACCTAGGTGGCCCCGGCACCGTGGCCGACATGGGCGGCTCCGGCTGGGAGACGCTGGACTTGCGCAGCTCCGGCCCCATCAGCGATCAGCATATGCTCTATGCCGGCGTGCACGGCGATCGCTACGTCCTCAATTCGCGCGTGCGCAACGCCAGCGACTGGCGCGGTGATGCAGACGGTTCGCAGCAGAGTGCATTCGGCGGACGCACGCGCACTTATGCGGCGTATCTGGAAGACGTGTGGAGTTTCGCACCGGCCTGGGCGCTCACCCTTGGCGGGCGCTGGGAACAATGGCGCGCCTATGATGGCCTGCGCGCCAACACCAACACCACCTTGCGTTATGCCGATCGCCAACGCACCGACTTCTCACCCAAGGCCGCACTGAGCTGGGATTTCGCCGACGACTGGCAGCTGCGACTGGCCAGCGGCAAAGCGGTGCGCTATCCCACGGTAAACGAGCTGTTCCAGGGCAGCATCTCCGCCAACGCCATCGTCAACAACAACCCGAACCTGCGACCCGAACGCGACTGGTCTACCGATCTGACGTTGATCCGACATCTGGCCAACGGCCACTGGCGCGTGTCGGTATTCCAGGACCGCATCGCTGATTCGCTCTACTCGCAGACCGACATCACCGTCACCCCCACCGTCACCAATATCCAGAATGTGGAGAAGGTGCGCATGCGCGGTGTCGAGGGCGAGATCACGCTCACGGATGTCTGGACACAAGGTCTCAACCTTCAAGCCAGCGTGGCCTTCAACAACGCCAAGACCCTCAGCAACCGCCAATACCCGCTGGCCAATGGCAGGTGGTTCCCACGTATCCCAAAGGCGCGCGCCACGCTGGTCGCCGACTACCGCTTCACGCCGAACTGGAATGCCTCGCTCGCGGTTCGTCATTCCGGCCGCCAGTACGGCACGCTGGATAACAGCGACTTCGTGAACACCTACGGCGCCGTGAGCCGCTTCACCGTGGCCGACGCCAAGCTGCGTTGGAAGTTTGCACCGCAATGGACGGCCTCCATAGGCGTCGACAATCTCACCAACGAGCACTACTGGGCCTACCATCCTTACGCCGGCCGCACCTGGTTCGGCGAAGTGCGCTGGGACTACTGACATCACTCACGGACCATGCCATGCGCAAATTCATTGCCATCCTGCTCAGCCTGATCGCCCCCGCCCTGCTGGCTCACGAAGGACACGAAGGCATGACCAAGTCCAAGGCCCCTGAGCTGGGTGCCAGCGCCGCCATCGATGGCAAGGGGCGGCTATGGCTGGTCGATGCCGCAGACGGGCACGTGAGGCTGCGTCATTCGGATGACTTCGGTCGCACGCTAAGCGCACCTGTGATGGTCAACGCCACCGCCGAACCCATCTATGCCGAAGGCGAGAATCGTCCAAAGATCGCCTTCGGCAAGCAGGGTGAGCTGTACGTAAGCTGGTCGCAGCCGCGCGCCAAACCGTGGACCGGCTTCGTACGCTTCGCTCGCTCGACCGATGGCGGCGCACACTTTTCCGCGCCGCTTACCGTGCATCACGACCGCGCGGAAATCACCCACCGCTTCGACGCCATGGCCGTGGATGGCCAGGGCCGCATCGCGATGGCCTGGATCGACAAGCGCAACCTCGAAGCAGCGAATGCGAAAGGCAAGCCTTACCTCGGCGCCGCGATCTATACCAGCGTTTCCAGCGATGCCGGCATCAGCTTTGCGCCGGAGCAGAAGCTGGCCGACCAGAGTTGCGAATGCTGCCGCATCGCCATGGCACGCACGCCGCAAGGTGAGATCGGCGCCTTCTTCCGCGCCATCTATGGTGACAACATCCGCGACCACGCCTATGCCGTACTTCACGCGGATGGCCGTCCGAACGAAGCGCAGCGCGCCACCTTCAGCGAATGGCATCTCGCCGGCTGCCCGCATCACGGTCCTGGCCTCGCCATCGCCAGCGACGGCGTGCGCCATGCAGTGTGGTACGAAGCAAAGGACAAACCCACCCTTTGGTACGGCCAGCTTGATCCAGGCCACGCTCCAAAACATGCACTGGCCATCGCGGGCCCAGGCGCCAGCCACGCAGACATCGCCGTGAACGACCGCCAGGTATGGGTGGTGTGGAATCAGGTGGGCGCGCACGGTTACGAGTTGATGGTGCGTAGCTCGCAGGATGGCGGCGAGCATTTCGACGAGGCGCGACAGATTGCCAATACATCGGGGGCGGTCGCGTCGCCACAACTGTTGCTGTGGCAGGGCCGCGCCTTCGTCGCCTGGAATACGGCGGCAGGCTTTCGACTGATTCCCACGGAGGCTCTGTGATGAAGCGGATCTTGTTTCTGCTGGTCCTGACCCTGCCGGTACTGGCGCAGGCGGCATCGCCCACCGCGCTGCGCGCCGAAGATATCGCCACCCTGCTCAAGCCACCCTCGCACGGCGTGCGCGTGCTGGCGATCTGGGCGCTGGACTGCGCTTATTGCGAATCCAACTTGCAAGCCTTGGCCAAGTTGCAGCAAGCGCATCCACAGCAGCTTGAACTGGTAACCATCGCCACCGACAGCATCGATCAGCGCGAGGTTATCGCCAAACGCCTGCATGCTGCCGGCATGGATGCCTGGCCAGCTCGCGCCTATGCCGACGCGACACCCGAACGCATCAACTACTTGATCGATCCGAACTGGGGCGGCGAAACGCCCCGCACCCTGATCATCCGCGCCGACGGCTCACACCTCGGCATGAGCGGTGAACTGACACCCAGCAAGCTGAAGTCGATCCTGTAGGAGCGCACGCTGTGCGCGAAGGGGGGCATTCCGCCCCTTTTCGCGCACAGCGTGCGCTCCTACAACGAGGTCGTTATGGCGCCGTGCTCGCCGCGGAGGCGGGCAGCGGATCGCCGGTGCCGTCGTCCTCGTCGCCGTACAGCGCGACGTGAGCCACGCCGTCCACACCCATCCAGCCGCGATACATGCCGTCGGTATTGAACGGCATCGACACGTTGCCGCTCGCATCAAGCGCGATGGCACCGCCATTGCCGCCCATCGAAGGGATTTCCTGATTGATCACTTCGGCGGCCGCGCGCTTTAGCGGCACGCGCATCAGGGTCACGCGCATGCAGATCTCGTGCGCAGCCACGGTGCGAATGTAGTACTCGCCCCAACCGGTGCCGGAGACGGCGCAACCGCTATTGGCGTAGGTGCCTGCACCGATGATCGGCGAATCGCCCACGCGGCCCCAACGCTTATCCGTCATACCGCCGGTGGAGGTGCCGGCCGCCAGGCGTCCCTGTGCATCCAGCGCCACCGCGCCCACCGTGCCGAAATGCTTGGCTGTTTCGACATCCGCATGCGGCTTGCGCCCGGCGTCTTCCTTCAGCGCCTTTTGCAGCTGCTGCCAGCGTTCTTCGGTACGGAAGTACGACGGATCGACCAGCTCGATGCCCACATCCTTCGCGAATGCCTCGGCGCCATCGCCCACCAACATCACGTGCGATGACTTATCCATCACCGCACGCGCCAGCAAGATCGGGTTCTTCACGCGATGCACGCCCGCGATCGCGCCGGCCTTCAGCGTGAAACCATCCATGATCGCGGCATCCAGTTCGTTCTTGCCGTCATGCGTGAACACCGCGCCCTTGCCGGCATTGAAGTTCGGATCGTCTTCCAGCACGGTGATCGCCGCCGTCACCGCATCTAGCGCCGGCTTGCCCGCCTTGAGCTGCGCATAGCCGTTCTGCAGGGCCTGGGTAAGCGCGGCACGCACCGCCTTCTCCTTGGCCGGACTCATCTCGCGCTTGATTACGCCGGCGCCGCCGTGGATCACCAGTACGGGTGTCGCGGCATGGCTCATGGTGGCAATCCCCATAGCGGCAAGGGCAATAAGCAGGCGGCGCAACTTCATGACGATACTCCTCACGATGACGCCAATGAGTATAGCTGCGGGGCCAAGATTGCTTTCGTGCCGTCGATACGATCTTGCGCGGACCCGCGCCACCGCCCACACCCAACTCAGGATTCCTGCTTGGCCGCGCCGGCCGCAGCACGCGCCGGGCATCCTGCCCTTGGGATAATTTCGAAGGCATATCGATACGCCCCATCCGCGCCTTCGCCATCACCATGGCTACGTAATGTCTCGTCAAGCGACCCATGCAGATGAGATTGCGCCAAAAGCACTCCATTGGAACGACGAAGCGCCAAGGCGACGCGCACTTGACCACCGTCACTCGGTGTAACCGTGGCATCCACATTCCAATCACGCACGCTCATGGTTGCGTCCTGGCCAGGCGCCATGCAAAGCGCCAACGCGGTCCGTTTGGCGTGACGTTGGCCGGCATCCTCCGTTTCCACCTCAACCTTCATGTCGAGCTGATACTCCCGCGTTGCGGAAACGTCGTTGACCACAGCCGCTGCATGCGCACTTTTCGTCGCCGTAGATTCGGGGACGGACGGCGCGCTGACGGCATACACAACACCCGAAACAGCCATGCTCAAGACGAAACTGGCGATGACGCCAGTGCGACGCCGAACAGGACCAGGCAGGGACAATTTCAACATGGCGATACGCTCCGTGAGTGGATGGCGGGGGGACCACGTGCACCCCACCGGCAGCACACAGGCCGTCGGCTGGGTTTTCAACATCGCAAGGGCATAAGGGTGGCGACGATCACGGTGATCGCGCATGACGGCCGCATCGCAGGCCAGCTCCTGGTCTTGGCGAAGCAGGCGCAAAGCCCACCACACCAGCGCATGTGCCCAGCACATGGCCACCACGATCAGAGCGCACAGCGACCACAGTCCATCACGCCGGCGCGCATGCGCCGCCTCATGGGCGAGGATCAACATCCGTTCTTGCGCGTCATAGCGCACATCGAAGTCCGATGGCAGGACAATGCGAGGTCGCCAGGCACCGACCAACGCAGGCCCAACTTCAGGACTCCTGGCACGCCACACCAGCCAGCGCATGGACAATCCGACCGGAACAGCACCTTTCAGTTGCCGCCGATAACGCAGCTGAGCAAGCGAAGCAATCACCCCTACGATGATTACGCCCACCACCCATGTCAGCACGATCGCGGCACGCCAATCGAAGTCCATCGACCGCTTTGCTGCCGCTGGAAACACGCCGCCGGCCGTCGTAATGGTGAGCACGAATGCCGGCAACACCGCAGGCGACGAGGCGAACGGATGTGGAAGCTGACTGACAAGCATTGCAAGCGGCGGCAGCAGCCACAGCTGAAAGCTGCGCTCCGCCCCCAGCAGGCGGCGGCATGGCCGGCGCAGCAAAACGACGACCAGGGTCGCCACGGTGAATGCCAGCTGCAACATCCACAGACGCGCTATCAACTCAGGGCTGCTCATCGTCCAGCTCCTCCAGCAGCTTCTTCAGCTCGACGATGTCCTTGTGACTAAGCTTGCGCTGCTCAGAGAAGTGGGCGACCAGCGGCGCGACGCGGCCGCCGAACAGACGATCAAGTAGCCCCTTGCTCTCCTGCGATACGTATTGCTCGCGGGTGAGCTTGGGGGTGTAGAGATAGCGCCGCCCGTCACGCTCGGCCTTCACCGCCTTTTTCTTGAGCAGGCGGTTGAGCAGGGACTTCACCGTGCCCTCCTGCCAATCCTGCTGCGGGCCGACCTCAGCCAGAATCTCTTCGGCGCTGCGCGGCGCCTGCCGCCACAACACCTCCATCACCACCGCTTCGGCTTCACTGATCGACATGGCACACCGTTTACGCGTGTAAGTGCAATAACAATTACACGCGTAAACGAAATGCGTCAAGCGTTGAACGCCGCTCCATGACGGAGGCGGTGGAATGGCTCAACGCTCCTATACGAACACCCTCAAAACAAAAGCCCGCCGGGCTGACCCGGCGGGCTCGATAGCGACATCGTTGATGGGCGCCTCCGCTACTGCACCGCGATGGTCCCGCTGGGGGCTCCCGGCACGGTATTGCCAATCTTTCGGTTGTTGCCGGCCGAATTTACCGTTCCGTTGGCAACGATACCGCCTGCGTTGTTGAACATGTCTACGTTCGAGATGCGGACGGAAGATCCCGTCTGGGCCTGCACGGCTACGCCGTTCCCGGAGAAGTAACTGCTTTCCAGGTTGATCGTGCCGCCTTCAGCCAGGGCGCCGTATGAGGTATTCCGTTGGAACATCGAGTTCGTGGCCTCGAGGATGCCGGCCTTTGCATCGAGCGCGGTCCCAGTGCCCTGGATGGCAACGTTCTTGAGTGAAGCGACAACGCCTGTAGCGGTGCTCTCGACCTTCACACCAGTGGCGCCACCGATGATCGTCGAGTCCCGGATCACCACGCTACCGCTTCCAGTCAGAGCGATATCGACCGCGCTTTGGGTAAAACCCTGAAAGGTGCAGTGGTCAATAATCAGGGTGCCACCGCCAGTGAACATGATGCCGACGCCATTCAGTCCGACGCCAAGGCCGTTGAACTCCAGATTGCGCAGGATCACGGTATCCGAGGGTCCGGCATTGACAACGACGGCAGTGCCGCCGGAAACCAACACGCTCGCCAGTTCGCCACCACCGTTGATCATGAGTCCATGGGTGATGGTCACTGCACCGAATCCGCCCGGATCGAGCACCGAGATCTCCCCCCCCACGGCCGTCTTTGAAAACGCCCCCGCGAATGTCTTGCAGGGAGCGGTACGGCTACATGGATTGGCATCATCGCCGACCCCGGAGGTCCAGGTCCGCGTTGCCTGGGCCTGGGCCACCGCACTGAATGCTAGAGCTATTACGCAACTTGCCAAAAGCAACTTCAGAAAACGTTTCATGGGACTTCCCCTTCAGTGGTAAAGAAACGCCGCAGCCCCCTTAAGCAGCCACGGAAACCTTTGGATGGATTCGACTCCGGAAATCTGACGCAGCCCCTTCAAGAGCGCTTTCGTCCCCTTCCGACGTCTTTTGCCGGCACGAGGGTACGGCGAACGCCCCCATTCTCGGCAATGTGACGTAGGCCGGTATCATTGCCCCTAATTTCCCGGTAGCCCACCTGGACCGGGACGAAGTAGTCTATGCCCTTCGCCGCGCAACTGCGACGAGCGAGGGGGAACAATCATGCGTCGAGTCGGACGCAACGAGTGCGGCCCCGGAGGACTTCGCCTGGTAACGCACTTCCCACGCGAACCTGCGGTCATTCGCCTCATCTGGGTGTTGCTCTGCAAAGCGGCGGGCTGAAGTGGGCCACCTTACGTCGTACGGCTTTCTACAACGGGAATACCAAGGCTTCACAGCCCCCAAGACACCTATCCCGAATCTCGAGTCAGCATTTGCATTCATGGGGTAATCGATGGAGGTTTGTACCGAGAACGTGGCAATAGCGGGGCCGGCTTCCCCCCCCCCACCTCGCATGGGCGTCGCCGTCGTAGGCATAGGCTATTTCGGCAGTCTGCACGCACAAGCCTATGCGCGCCTGCCGGAATGCGAATTGATAGCAGTGGTGGATCCCGATCCTGCGACCGCCCCCCTGGCGGAATGGCTCGGCGTTCCCCGACTGGACCATGTCGACGAGCTGCCAGACTCGGTCCAGACCGTATCCGTCGCCACACCGGTAGGCACCCACTACAAACTGACGAAGCGCCTTCTGCAGCGTGGGCTCGATGTCTTGCTGGAAAAGCCCATTGCCGAGACGCCAAGGCAGGCCAAAGAACTCTGCAGGCTCGCTGCAAGACACCGCCGCGTGCTGCAGATCGGCCACATCGAGCGTTTCAATCCCGCCTTTGCTCTCGGCCCCAGCCTATTGCCGCGGGCGCGGACGATCGACATGGTTCGCACGACCCAACGGCCACCGCGTGGAGACTGGCTCAATGTCGTGATGGATTTGATGATCCACGACCTGGATTTGATCTTGTTCGGCGTCACCTCCCATGTTGTCCGCTTCCACGCTACAGGCGGCAGCCTGGGCATGACCGCGATCGACAGTGCATGCGTCGAGCTCCATTTCGGCAACGGATGCGTCGCACGCCTCACTTCACATTGGGGAGCTACCGTCGCTATCAATGATCGTCGTATGTTCGCCGAGCTGGATACGGGCGAAACGTGGGCCATGGACTTCCTCCGACGCGAGGCTTATCGCACTCGGTCCGCCGCTTCGTACACCCAGGACTTGCCCATGCCGCCACTGGGCATCCCCGCCGACACGCTGAGCCTGCAGCTCGCGTCCTTTGTCAGGGCATCGCAGCAGCGCGCGACACCGCATGTCACTCCCGAGCATGGCTATGCCGCGCTGGATCTGGCGCGGAAGATCCAGGAGCGGATTCTGGGCCAGGCATCATGATCGTCCCCCTGCTCGACCTGAGCGCGCAGTACCAACAACTGCGCAGCGAAGTCGATGAAGCCGTGCGACGCGTGCTCGAAAGCAGCGCATTCGTGAACGGTACGGAAGCCGAGTCTCTTGAGCGTGAATTCGCCGCCTACCTGAGCGTGCCTCACGTTGTCAGCGTCAATTCCGGTACCGATGCTCTGATGCTGTCCCTGAAGGTCCTGGGCATAGGCCCGGGCGACGAGGTCATCGTTCCGAGCTTTACCTTTTTCGCAACTGCCGAAGCGGTCAGCCTGGCTGGCGCCACACCGAAGTTCGTCGACTGCGCAGCCGGCCAGTACAACATCGACGTGGACAGCCTGTCCGCGGCGATGAGTGAACGCACTAAAGCCGTGATCGTCGTACACCTGTTCGGCGAGCCCGCGAACCTTGCCCCCATCCAGGACTGGTGCAAGAAGCATGACCTATTCCTGATAGAGGACGCGGCTCAGGCCGCTGGCGCGACATACGCGGACCGACGCGTCGGCTCATTCGGGGACACTGCCGCTTTCAGCTTCTATCCGACCAAGAACCTTGGCGCCTATGGCGACGGCGGCGCCATCGCCTGCCACGACCGGTCCATCGCCGAGCGACTTCGCCGCCTGCGCAATCACGGCCGGACGAGCCGCTACGAGCATCATGACATCGGCTGCAACAGCCGGCTCGATGAAATACAGGCAGCCATACTGCGCGCAAAAATGCGTTTTCTAGACGGCTGGAACGAGCGCCGAAGACTGCTTGCGGCGAGGTATCAGTCCGGATTACAGGGCACGAGGTGCCGCTGGCCCTCGAACTTCGATCAGGCGACACCGGTGTATCACCAGTTCGTCATCAGGCACCCACGGCGTGACGCACTCCGGGCGTTCCTGACAGAGCATGGCGTCGCTACCGCGGTGTTCTACCCCATCCCGTGCCATCTGCAGCCGGCTATGGCGGCATACCGCGGGCAGAAGCCATTGCCACATTGCGAAGGGCTGGCGCAGGAAGTGCTCGCGCTTCCGATGTATCCCGAACTGGCCACGGGCACGGTCGACCATATCACCCAGCTTGTGCATCTGTTCGAGCAACAGCGATGAACGCGACCGACGACACCGGCCTGGCGATCAGCGTCTCCGGCCTTTCGAAGACATACCGCATCTACGAGCGCCCGCAGGATCGCCTGCTGCAGGGGTTATGGGGCAAGCGCAGACAGCTCTACCGAAACTTCGACGCGCTCGATGATCTCTCCTTCGAGATCTACCGCGGTGAAACCGTAGGCATCATCGGCCTCAACGGCTCGGGGAAGAGCACCCTGCTGCAGATCATTGCCGGCACTGTGTCGCCCACGGGAGGAAGCGTACACACCAGGGGCAGGATCTCCGCCCTGCTCGAACTTGGCGCCGGATTCAATCCCGAATTCAGCGGCCGCGAAAACATTCACCTGTCAGCAACCCTACTGGGGCTCACCGGTTCCGAGGTCAAACACAAGTACGACCAGATCACTGCCTTCGCGGACATCGGAGACTTCGTGGAGCAGCCGGTCAAGACCTATTCTTCCGGCATGTATGTGCGGCTCGCCTTCGCCGTCGCGATCTCAGTAGAACCCGAGATATTGATCATCGACGAAGCGCTGGCGGTGGGCGATGCGGGGTTCCAGGCGAAATGCATGCTCGCGCTGAGGCAGATGCAGGAACGGGGAACCACCATCCTTTTCGTCAGCCACGATACCTCAGCGGTCAGCTCGCTTTGCCAGCGCGCGATCTACCTGGAGCGTGGAAGGATACTCACCATGGGCGCCGCACCGGAGGTCACCGCCCGCTACATCCGCGATGTGCAGACGGCGAGCAATCATACGATCCTGGCAACTTCCGCTCATGCAGCCACATCGGACGCTCCCGGCGATGAGGGCACAACAGGCGTGCCGGAAACCACCAGTGCGAAGTTCCTTCAGTTCGCGAAGATCGCTGCCCTCGGCCGCTCTGGAACAGGCGATGCACGGATCATGTACGCGGAGATGCTCAATGACGAGGGGCAGCCGATCAGCATGGCCATGTTCGACCAGCATGCCACCATCCGGATCATCGTCCAGGCCGTCCGAGCCAGCACGCTGTCGGTCAACTACAAAATTTGCGACAAGAACCGCGTCGCCGTCATCGGCGCAGATTTTCTAATGCAGGAACGGGAGCTGCTGTCCTTGCAGCCGGGGCAGCAAGCGGAGATCGTCTACCGCACCCGGCTACCCCTGACGGATGGCAAGTACAGTCTGCGAGTCTCACTTACCAAACCGATCGAAGCGCACCACCACGCGGTCTTCTTCGACATAGTGGAAATCGCGCATGTATTTGAAGTAATGCGCAGCGCGAAGGCCAAATTCTGGACACAGATATATCTACCGAACACCCTGGAGATCAGAACCCCATGATGCGCAAGGAGCATGAGCCCGCCGCGCGCGCGCTGCTGGTGATTGGCCACCCGGGCCACGAATTGCGCATTCTGGGCTGGGTGGCCCGGACCAAGCCCTTGGTCTGCGTGCTCACCGACGGCTCCGGCAGTGACGAAATTCCACGAACCGAACAGACACGCGCCGTTCTGGCCGAAACCGGTGCGCGAATTGGCCCGGTCTTCGGCGACATGACCGATCGGCAGATCTACCAGCATATGCTTTCCCAGGATGGCGCGCCTTTTGAAGCGCTGTGCGAACGGCTTGCGCAGCTCATCGTGGAGCAGCGGGTGGAGATCGTGGTTAGCGACGCTGTCGAGGGCTACAACCCCACACATGACCTGTGCGAAGTGCTGACGCGCGCGGCCGTCGAGATCGCCAACACCCGGCAGATGCACCAGACCCAGCACTACATCATCCCGCTGATGGGCGATCCAAGTTCGCTGGGTGACGACATGGACGGAGAGCAAATCCAGATCGTGCTCGAAGCAGACCAGTTCAAACATAAAATGGATGCGATACGCGCTTATGCCACCAAGGCCGGAGCCGTGCTTCAGCAAGAGGTTGAAGACACGTTCCGCACATACGGTGAAGCGGCGTTCTCGTGTGAGCACCTGTTCGCAACAGCCGCTGGCGAACCTCATTGGGAGCGCCGCTTCGGTGGCAAACAGCCGCATTACGAAGTCTATGGTGAAAAGCAGGTCGCGGCAGGACGATATCAGTTCGTCATCCGCTTCCGCCAACATGTACTGCCATTGGCAAACGGGCTCCGCAAACACCACGCCAAAGCTATGGCAGACGCCAACGGAGGCGAACCATGCGTATCTTGATTACCAACAACACGCTGGCCGGCCGGGCGGGTTCGGAGCTGTACGTGCGCGATGTCGCACTGGCATTACTCAAGCGCGGCCATCAGCCCATCGCCTATAGCAGCGTGCTCGGCGAAGTGGCGGAAGAACTGCGTGCCGCGACAGTCCCGGTGATCGACGACCTCGCTTCTCTCGCCGTGGCCCCCGACATCATCCACGGGCATCACCATCTGGATGCAATGGCGGCGATGCTGCATTTTCCTGACACGCCCGCCGTCTATTTTTGCCACGGATGGATTCCATGGGAAGAGATGGCAACGGAGTTTCCCACCATACGACGCTACGTCGCGGTCGACGATCTTTGCCTCGAACGCCTACAGCACACACAGGGCATTGCGCCCGAACGTATCCGGATCATCCGCAATTTCGTCGATCTTCGCCGGTTTGCACTGCGGGCCGAGCTTCCCGCCAAGGCGAGGCGGGCATTGGTGTTCAGCAACTATGTCGGCGAGGGCCCGGGCCTTACCAGCTTGCGCCAGGCCTGTGCCGAACGCGGCATTGAGCTCGACGTGATAGGTGGCACGTCTGGGCACCCCGAAGTTCACCCGGAGCGTGTACTGGGTCAATATGACATCGTGTTCGCAAAGGCACGATGCGCGCTCGAATCCCTGGCCTGCGGAACGGCGCTTATCGTATGCGACGCCGCCGGACTCGGCGAAATGGTGACGCCCTCCAACTACGAAACGTTGCGTAGGCTGAATTTCGGCATTCGCTGCTTGCGCAATCCGCTTAGCGTGGAGGAGATCGGCGCGGAGATAGATCGCTACGATGCGGCGCAGGCCCGTGAAGTGTCGAAGCGCGTGAGAGCCGAGGCAGGGATCGATACCGCCATCGACCAGCTCCTGAACGTCTATGCCGAAGTGCTGGCCGAGCCTCTCGACCTCTCGTTGCCTAAACAGGCGCACTTGCGCTCGGCAAGCCGTTACCTCAGGCAGATCGCGGACGTGATCAAGTCCCGCATTCCGATCGCGATGGCCCAGGCAACAGCGGCGGCGCAGGCCGAGTCGGCGGCGGCCTGTGCGCGCGTTGCGCAATTGGAACTTGCGCTCACCGAGGGACGGCGGGAAATCGCCAGACTTGGCCAGGCATGGTCCGAGCAGAGCCAACATTCCGAACGTGTCCAGCAAGGTCTCGACCAGCATCGGCAAGACGTAGAGCAAGCCGAAGTCCTGCTGGAAGAAGAACGACAGCACAGCGCGGCACTACAGCAACAAATCGCCCATACCGAGACCGCGTTGTTCGAGCACCAACAACGCGCAGAGCAAGCCGAGGCCCTACTGGAAGAAGAACGACAGCGCGGCGTGACACTGATGAACGTAAACTCCCAACTCGACCGCGAGCTCATCGCCATCCACCAATCTACCCTATGGCCGCTCGTCAATTGGCTCTACCGGTCGAAGGAACGACTTTGGAATCATCCCATCGCTGTGCTCAGGGCTCGCCGGACGCGTCAGCAGGATTTTTGAAGGCGTGCCGCCGCGCCGGATAGGTGCCTGGGACGCCGCATTCACCCGATAACGGGAAGGCAGACCTTCCCTTGCGGGCCAATAGCCAGCCATTGCGACCTTGGTACAGCATGAGCCGTCACCAATCCGTCGTATCCTAGGCAGCTGGTTCTCCCTGCAAGAAGGCATCGCAATGGACAAGGTTTATGCAAACGCGGCACAGGCGCTGGACGGTCTGCTGTTCGACGACATGACCCTCGCTGCTGGCGGCTTCGGCCTCTGCGGCATTCCCGAAAGCCTGATCGCCGCGCTGCTCGCGGCGGGCACCAAGGGGCTGACCATCGTCGGCAACAATGCCGGCGTGGACGATTTCGGCATGGGCCCGCTGCTGAAGACGCGCCAGGTGAAGCGCGTGTACGCCTCTTACGTAGGCGAGAACAAGGAATTCGAGCGCCAGGTGCTGGCCGGTGAGCTGGAGCTTCACCTGGTACCGCAGGGTACGCTGGCCGAAAAACTGCGTGCTGGCGGTGCAGGCATCCCGGGCTTCTACACGCGCACCGCGTTCGGCACCAAGCTGGCCGAGGGCAAGGAAACCAAGCTATTCGACGGCAAGGAATACGTGCTGGAGGAAGCCATCCACGCCGACGTCTCCATCGTGAAGGCGTGGAAGGGCGATCGCCTTGGCAACCTGGTGTTCCGCAAGACCGCACGCAACTTCAATCCAATGATCGCCACCTGCGGCAAGATCTGCGTGGCTGAGGTGGAAGAATTGGTCGAAGTCGGCGCACTGGCACCGGACCAGATTCACGTGCCGGGCATCTATGTCGATCGCATCATCCAGGGGCCGTCGTACGAGAAACGCATCGAGTTCCGCACGGTTGCCGGCGCCAACACCGGCAAGGAAAGCCCGATCCGCACCGCCATGGCGCAGCGCGCCGCGAAAGAGCTGCAGGACGGCTTCTACGTCAACCTCGGCATCGGCATCCCGACCCTGGTGGCCAACTACATTCCGGACGGCATCGACGTGACCCTGCAGTCGGAGAACGGCCTGCTCGGCATCGGCCCGTTCCCGGACGACACCAACGTCGACCCGGACCTGATCAACGCCGGCAAGCAGACCATCACCACCCTGCCCGGCTCCAGCTTCTTCTCCAGCGCCGATTCGTTCGCGATGATCCGCGGCGGCCATATCGACCTGTCGATTCTTGGTGGCCTGGAAGTGTCGTGCCACGGCGACCTCGCTAACTGGATGGTGCCCGGCAAGATGGTGAAGGGCCCGGGCGGCGCGATGGACCTGGTCAGCGGCGTGAAGCGTGTGGTGGTGCTGATGGAGCACAACGCGAAGGACGGCTCGCCGAAGATCAAGGATCAGTGCGACCTCCCGCTTACCGGCAAGCAGGTGGTGGACCTGATCATCACCGACCTGTGCGTGTTCGAAGTCGCCAAGGGCCAGGGCCTGACCCTGATCGAACTGCAGGAAGGCGTGACCGTGGATGAAGTGAAGGCGAAAACCGGCTGCGATTTCACCGTGTCGCCGAAACTGCAGGCGGCTTGAAGCTTTAGCTTTGTAGGAGCGCACCCTGTGCGCGGCCTCGGTCGCGCACAGGGTGCGCTCCTACATGTTCGCGGGAAGGGGTTGCGGGAAGCGGATGCGCGCAATGTGTTGACGTCCATCGCGCGTCTGCAACTCCAACGGCCACGCGAAGCGCTCGCTGATGCGCTGCGCAATCGCCAGCTCAAACCCGTGACGGTCAGCCTTGTCGGCACTGGCATCGATGCGATTGGTCACCGTCACTGCACCAGGCAGCACCGTGACCACGATGGTGCCCTGCTCGGCCTGCTGGCAGGCGTTGCGAATCAGCTGCCAGCACAGCACGGAGAAGACCCGCGGCGATCCATGCAGGGCGAAGCGCGCAGGCTCATCCAATTGCAAAGTGATCGGCCGCCCCTCCAGCAACTCGCGGGCGTCGTGCAGCTCACACGCCAGCACTTCGTTGACAATGAAATCCTCTTCGGTGAGACCTTTGTCGGATTCGCGCGCAAGAATCAGCAAGGCCTCGACCAGCGCTTCCATTTCACGCGTGGCGCGCTTGATCCGTTGCACTGAGCGCTGACCAAACTCGCCCAGCGCCGGCTCATCGGCCAGCATGTCAGCGGACATCTTGATCACTGTGAGCGGGCTGCGCAGTTCATGACTGGCGTCGCGGGTGAAGTTGCGCTCGCGCTCGTTGTAGCCGGCGATGCGGCTCGCGAAGCCGTACAGGACTTCCGCCAGCACGGCCACGTCGGCATCGGTGCGACGCGACAACTGGCCGGGTTGCCAATCGCCCAGGTCTGGCCTGCGTTCGTCCCAGGTCTTCACCGCCTTGGCCAAACGGCGCACTTGTTTCCACTGTCGCCTCGCGGCGAGCCAGGTAAGCACGCTGATCGCTGCGACGAGCGGCAACACCAGGCTCAGCGGCGCGATGTCGTAGATGCCCAACAGGCATGCCGCCACCATGGCCACCAGTTGCAGCCCGAAAATCCATGCCATGCGGCGATGGAAAGCGCCGCGGCGAAACGCATCCGTCGCTGTCGAAAAAAACCGGGAAATCATCGTTACTTCATGACGGCATCTCGCGTCGGTCAGGTGGCGGAAGCCACTTCCGATTCGAGATCGGCCAGGCGATAGCCTGCAGAGTGGATGGTATGCAGCAGCTGCCGATCGAACGGTTTGTCGATCACGCGGCGCAGGTTATAGAGATGCGAGCGCAAGGTGTCCGAGTCCGGCAACGTGTCGCCCCAGATCTCGCGCTCGATGTCGCGCCGGCTCACCACACGCGGCGATTCGCGCATCAGGATCGCCAGCAGCTTGAGACCGATCGGCGACACCGTAAGCTCCTGCCCGCTGCGCACCAACCGCAGCGTGGCGGTATCCAGCGTCATATCGCCCACCGTGAGTATTTCGGTGGACACCTGACGGCGGTCCCGCCGGATCAACGCGCGCAGCCGCGCTTCCAGCTCGCGCACTTCGAACGGTTTCACCAGGTAATCGTCGGCACCAGCTTCCAGGCCGACCAGCTTGTCGTCCAGCGTGTCGCGCGCCGTCAGCATCAGCACCGGGGTGGATTTCTTTGCCTCCTTGCGCAGCTTGCGGCAGGCCTCCAGGCCATCCATGCCGGGCAACATCAGATCGAGCACGACTACGTCGTAGCTGTTGGAAACAGCCAGGTGCAAACCGCTGACACCATCAGCAGCGTAGTCGACCGAGTAACCCCGGCGCTCCAGGAATTCACCCACCATCTCGGCGATCTGGCGGTTGTCTTCCACCAGCAAAATCAGACCGGATTGTTCGTCACGTGAACTCATCCCTACCTCCGCGGCTGATCTTCACATAAGTGAAGGCTAACTGTGTGCGGGGTGAGGAGTATGTGAAGACGCCTTCACCACGGCCCATACAGGCGCAGGAACTGCCACATGGTCGTCATTCCGGCAAAGGCCGGATGACGGTTTCGCGGCGCGAGACTCTTAGGGCGCCCCATCCTTCACCCGCAGCAACGGCCGCAGGCCACCCCACACGTTATCCAACACCCGGGGCTCCCCCGCCGCCCTGGGATGCAGGCCATCGTCCTGCATCAGCGTGGGATCGAGGGCGACCCCATCCAGCAGGAACGGCACCAGCCCCGTACGCTTTTGCTTGGCGAGTTCCGCATAAACCGCTCGCAGGCCGTCGCGGTACTGCGGGCCGTAGTTCACCGGCAGCTCGATGCCCAGTAGCAGCACCCTGGCGCCGGCATGCTGCGCGGCATCGATCATGCTGGCCAGGTTGTCGCGCAGGGCCGGCAGCGGCAGGCCGCGCAAGCCGTCGTTGGCGCCCAGTTCGATCACCACCACGCCCGGCTTGTACTTTGCGAGCAGCGCCGGCAGACGATTGCGGCCGCTGAGCGAGGTTTCGCCGCTGATGCTGGCATTGATCGCCGTCCAACCCGGCTCCATCTCGCCTAGACGTACTTCCAGCAGGTGCACCCAGCCTTGTTCCGTCGCAATGTTGTGCGCAGCGGACAGCGAGTCGCCCAAGACCAGCACGACCTTCGATGGCGCAGCCTGCGTGGCGCCCATGCAACACAACAACAGCAGCAGCCCAAGGATACGACGCATGAGTGACTCTTCTCCCGCGGTGGTCGGTAATGTTCTTCTTGATGCACGCGATGTTAGCAAGTCGGTGCGCGGCCCCGAGGGGCAGCTGGACATTCTGCGCGGCGTGACTCTGCAGGTGCAGACTGGCGAGAGCTTTGCCATCGTCGGCGCCTCCGGCTCCGGCAAGACCACGCTGCTGGGCCTGCTGGCCGGGCTGGATACGCCCAGCAGCGGGCATATCGCGTTGGACAACCATGCGCTGGAGCAGATGGACGAGGAGGCGCGCGCCGATCTGCGCCGGCGCCTGGTCGGCTTCGTCTTCCAATCGTTTCACCTGCTCCCCGCGCTGACAGCGGAAGAAAACGTGATGTTGCCGCTGGAGCTGGAAGGCAGCGACGACGCTCGCAGCCGCGCACGCGCCGCACTGGATGCTGTCGGCCTGACGCCACGCCGACGCCACTACCCAGCGCAACTCTCCGGTGGCGAGCAGCAACGCGTGGCGATCGCCCGCGCCTTCGTGCATGGGCCGCGCCTGCTGTTCGCGGACGAGCCGACCGGCAACCTCGATCAGCGCACCGGTCATCATGTGAGCGACCTGCTGTTCGCGCTGAACCACGATCACCGCACCACCCTGGTGCTGGTCACGCACGATCCCCTACTGGCAGAGCGCTGCGCCCGCCGCGTGGAGCTGCACGAAGGTCGCGTCGTCACCCGTGGCGCTGCGGAGTTGACCATATGAGGCTGCTGCGCCTCGCCCTGCGCAGCCTGCGCCGCGAATGGCATCTACCGGAATTGCGCACCCTGGCGGCTTCCATGACGCTGGCGGTGGTCGCGCTCGGCGTGGTCGCAACCCTGGCCACGCGCATCGAGCGCGGCATGCTGGCCAATGCGGCGGAGTTGATCGGCGGTGATCTCGGCATCGCCTCGCCGCAGCAACTGCCGGCGGACTATGCAGCACAGGCGCACCAGCGCGGCCTAGCCATCTCACACGGCGCCGGCTTTCCCAGCGTGGCGTTCGCGCACGAGCAGAGCCAGCTGCTGGATGTACAGGCCAGCGATGCGGCCTATCCGCTGCGCGGCAAGCTGGAGCTGCGCCGTGCGTCGCAAGGCGATGTCATCGGCCACGGCCCGGCGCCGGGCGAGGTGTATCTCGATCATCGCGCCTTGGTGGCGCTCGCACTGAAAGCCGGCGATCACGTGCAGCTCGGTGGTCGCGACCTGCTCATCGCCGCCGAACTGCTGCGCCAGCCGGATGGCGGCGAACTGTTCGCGCTGGCGCCGCGCGCCATCATGAATCTCGCGGACGCCGAACAGGCCGGCCTGCTCGGCACGGGCAGCCGGGCGCGCCATCGCTTGCTGGTCGCTGGTGGTCCCGCCGAGGTGAGCCGCTGGCGGACCTGGGTGCAAACGCAGGCGTTGCCGCAAGGCGCCGAACTGATCACCCCCGAACAGACACAGGAGCGCATGCGCTCGGCCTTCGATCGTGCCAGCGCTTTCCTGCGGCTCACGGCCCTGCTGTCCGCGTTGCTGGCCGGCGTCGCCATTGCGCTGGCCGCGCAGCGCTACGCGCGACGCAAGACCAACGAAGTCGCTCTGTTACGCGCACTCGGCACGCCGCGCCGACGCGTACTCGGCTTGCTGCTCGGTACGCTGGGTGCGCTGGCCCTGCCCGCATCACTGCTCGGCATGCTGATCGCGCTCGGCATCGCTCAGGCCGCCTGGGCCTTTGCCAGCACCTTGTTCACCAGCGTGCCGGTGGCGCTGCCGCTAGGGCCGGCGTTCGCCGCCGCGGCCATGGGCGTGGCGGTGTTGGTCGGCTTTGCGTTGCCGCCGCTGGCGCGTCTGGCCGAAGTGCCGCCCGTCGCCGTATTTCGTGAAAGCATGGCGCGCCGCGTGCGGCGCTTCGATGCGCTGTATCTGATCCCGGTGGCAGTCGCCCTGGTGCTGATCTGGAGCCAAAGCGGATCGGCACGCATGGCCGGCATCCTCGCTGTCAGCCTGGTCGGCGTCGCCGCGGTGGCCGCGCTGCTGGCGGCCGTGATGCTGTGGGTAGCGCGCCATGTCGCCCCGGGGGCGCATCCTGCGCTGCGCTTAGGCTTAGCCGCCCTGGCCCGTCGGCGCGGCATGAGCCTGCTGCAGGCCACGGCGCTCAGCCTCGGCCTGGTCGCCCTCTTGCTGCTGGCGATCGTCGCACCGGCCTTGCTGGAAGGCTGGCGACGCGAACTCCCCGCCGACACACCGAACTGGTTCGTGCTGAACCTGCAGGACGACCAGCGGCCCGGCTTCGAGCAGTCGCTGGCCAGCATCGGCGGCCAGCAACTCAACATGCTACCGCTGGCCGTGGGCAAGCTGATGGCGATCAACGGCCATCCGATCGGCCAGCTCAGTTTCAAGGACGAGCGCGCCAAGGACTGGGCCGACCGCCAGCTACGCCTGTCCTGGGCCAGCGACCTGCCGCCCTCCAACCAGGTCATCGCCGGCACCTGGCCGGGTCCGCAGCCGGCTCAGCCGGAGATCTCCATCGACACCATGTGGCGCGACATGTTTGCGCTGAAGGTGGGCGACACCATGAGCTTCAGCGTCGGCGAAGGCACCATCGACGCCAAGGTGGGCAGCATCCGGCAGGTGGACTGGAGTTCGTTCCGCGTCAACTTCTTCCTGCTGCTGGACCCCGCCCACGCCAGCGAGCTGCCGCATACCTGGATCGCCAGTTTCTACGTGCCGCGCGGGCATACCGAATCGCTGGCCAAGCTGTCGCGCGACTACAGCAATCTCAGCCTGATCGACGTCGACGCCTTGCTCGATCGCGTGCGCGAAATCGTCGACCGCGTCAGCCATGCCGTGCGCTGGGTGCTGGGCTTCAGCCTGCTGGCTGGCGCCCTGGTGCTGGCCGCCGCCCTCGCCGCCAGTGCCGCCGAGCGCCGCCATGAAGCCGCCCTGCTGCGCACGCTGGGGGCGCGCCGCGCGCAGCTACGCGCTGCAGCCGCCTGTGAGTTCGCCTTGCTCGGTCTGGTGGCTGGCCTGACCGCCGCCTTCGGTGCCGCCGGCACCGGGTGGTGGCTGGGACGCGCGGTGTTCCACATCGAAGGCTTCGTGCCGCCGTTGGGGCCGCTGGTGCTGTCCGCGCTCGGCGCTGCCACGGTGGTGATGTTGCTGGGGCTGGCCGGTACCCGAAAGGTGACGCGGACATCGCCGATGCGATTGCTGCGGGAAGGATGACCCACCCGCAGGCGCCCAGTGAACATGCATTCTCGCGACAAATATTAAGATCGGCGCCTCACCGCTCACTGAAGGCGCCCATGTACACCCTTTACTACTCCCCCGGCACCGCCAGCATGGTTGTCCACCTGGCCCTGCTCGAAATCGGCGCGCCTTACCAACTCGAACTGGTCGACTTCGAAAGCAAGGCTCAGCGCGACCCCACCTATCTCAAGCTCAATCCCATCGGACAGGTGCCGACGTTGGTAATCGACGGCCATCCGCGCATCGAATCGGCGGCGCTGCTGATGATGCTGGCTGAGCGTCACCCCAAGGCGAAGCTGATTCCGCCGGTGGGCGCACCCGAACGCGAGCAGTGGCTGCAATGGGTGGTCTATCTGAGCAACACCTTGATGTCGACCTATCGCCAGTGGTTCTACCCCGCGGAGCTTGGCAACGAAGAGCACCTGCCGGAAATACGCACCGCCCTGCAACGCAAGATCGAAAGCGTGTGGGACCACCTCGAGGCGCATCTGGCCACCAACGGTCCCTATCTGCTGGGCGCGGAGTTCTCCGGCGCCGATCTCTTGCTGACCATGCTGATGCGCTGGTCGCGCAACATGCCGCGCCCGGTCACGGAATGGCCCGCGCTGAAGCGCCTGGCCGAGCTGGTGCGCGCACGTCCCAGCTGGAAAAAGCTCTACGAACTCGAAGGGCTCACCGAGTGGTGAACCACCGCGCGAGTTGGCGACAGCACCTCAAGAACGAGTGGCTGCTGCTCGCCTTCGCGCTACTGGCTGTGCTGCTGGCGGTGATCGATCCCCGCCCGCTCTCCGATCACCAGCGCTGGCTGCAAGGGCCGACGCTGGCCGGTCTGCTTGGTCTGCTGGTCGCGATCCAGGGCATCCGCGACAGCGGTCTGGTGCAGCACATGGCCGGTGCGCTGGTAGCTCGCGCGCATTCGCAACGGGTGATCGGCCTGCTATTGGTGACGATCACCGCGTTGTTGTCGATGGTGCTGACCAATGACGTCAGCCTGTTCCTGATCGTGCCGATGACCGTCGCCATCGGCGGCATCTCCAACCTGCCCGTGCTGCGCATGGTGATTCTGGAAGCGCTGGCGGTAAATGCGGGCTCCACCCTCAGCCCCATCGGCAACCCGCAGAACCTGCTGCTATGGCAGTACGTGCAGCTGCCCTTCGTGAAATTCGTCGCCGCGATGCTGCCGGTCGCAGCCACCATGTTCGCGCTGGTCGCGCTGCTCACCTGGTGCTGGCTGCCGAAGGATCGCGTGACGCTTCACGCGGAGCAGATCGACGGACATCCGGTGTCCGCGACGCAAGCCATCCTCTCCATCGTGGCGCTGCTGATGATGGTGCTGATGATGGAACACGGCCACGCGCTACTGGGCGCCGCGTTGTTGCTGCTGCCGTTCGCGCTGCTGGACTGGCGCTTGCTGGCCCGCGTCGACTGGCTGCTGCTGGCGACATTCGCCGCCATCTTCCTTGGCCTAGGACATGTAGCCGAGCTGCCGCTGATGAAACGCGGGCTGGACCTGATCGATTTCAATCAGCCGATGAATCTCTATGTCAGCGGCATCGTGGCGTCGCAGCTGATCAGCAACGTGCCCGCCACCGTACTGCTGATGGAACACACGCCGGACGCGATCGCACTTACCGTCGCGGCGAACGTAGGCGGCTTCGGCGTGGCGATCGGTTCGTTGGCCAACCTCATCGCGCTGCGCCTGGCGAAACAGCCGCAGGGTTTGCGGCTGTTCCACCTCGTATCGATTCCGTTCCTGCTGGTGTGCGCGCCAATCACCTATCTGGTGTGGCGCTGGCTGAGTTGATCGGTCAGTCGTTATCGCGCGGCACGTTGACCTTGCCGCGCACGCCGGAGTGGCTCACATCGCCACTGCCCTTGGCACCGAGGCTGAGATCGCCAGCCACTTCACGCACGTTGAGATCGCCGGAACCCAGGGTATCGGCGCGCACATTGCCACCAACGCGCGACAGCGCGACATCACCCGATCCGATACTGCCGACACGGACGTCTCCCTTGATGTCCTGCGCCTTGAAATCGCCCGAGCCGACCGCGCCGAGATCGAGGCTGCCGATCTCGCTGGCGTCGAGGTCGCCCGAACCGACACTCGCCGAGAGCGGCCCGGCGATCTTGTTGACATGCAGGTCGCCCGAGCCGACATGGGCGTCCAGACGCTGCAGGCCTGCGGCCCATGCATCACCCGAACCGACATTGAGCGTTACCGGCAAGCTGGCCGGCACCTTCAGGTTGAGCTCCAGGTTCGTGTAGGAGCGCCCCATCAGGTTGAACATGATGTGGCCTTTGCCACCGGCTTCGACGATCAGCGTGTCCCCTTCGCGGCGCTGGGTGACCACCAGGTCGTCCAGCAGCTTCTGATCGGAGGCGCAGGCGCGGCCAGTGAGCTCGCCACCCTTGGCACTGGGGTCGCCGCTGAGGTGCAGCTCGTGGCTGCGCAGATCGATCTGTAGCGACTTCACGCCCGCAAGGTCGAGCTGAAGATTGCGCGGCGCCTGGTACTTGCAGTCGTCATGAGCCTGCGCAACGAGCGGAGCCAGCAGCAGGGTGGCAAGAAACAGATGGCGCATGGTGAAGCTCCTGATGAACGGTCAAGGCTGTGATGCAGGCCGTGCGCAAAAGGTTGCAAGCCCGACAGCGCGGGTCAACCGCCATTCGACAAGGGCGTTGTGAGTCGGAACGCCCCTGGATCGACGACTCACATATTCAGATAACGAGAAGGGAGTCACAGCAGGCGCTGTGGGCCCAGGCAGCGTGATGGAACTTCAAGGCGCGAGGACCCCAGACCTCGCGCCTTCTTTGTCTCGGCGGCAGGCCAGGCGCGAGTAGGAGCGCACCCTGTGCGCGAAAACCAGGTGGCAGCAGCGGCATATGAAGCAGAGCGCGGCCCTATCGGGCGGCTTCGCCGTGCAAACCGGCAGTCCTGCCGGTTTGTCGCCCACAGGGTGGGCTCCTACCGAGGCTGCGCGCCGCGCTAGCCGGCCGCTGTTTCGCGGCGCTTCGCTTGTTGCCACAGCGCTTCCTGGTCATCCAGGCTCCGCTCGGGCAAGGGTGTGCCCTCGCCAGCCGCGATAGCCTCCATCTCACGGAAGCGCCGTTCGAACTTCGCATTCGCATGACGCAATGCCTGCGAGAAATCCACGCCCGCATGCCTCGCCAGGTTCACCACCACGAACAACACATCGCCAATTTCGTCCTGCAAACGCGCCGGATCGGCGCCCGTGGCGAATTCGACGCGAACTTCTTCGACTTCCTCAGCGAGCTTGTCCAACACCGGTTGCGCATCGGGCCAGTCGAAACCGACTTTGGCCGCGCGTTGCTGCAGCTTCAATGCACGCTTCCACTCCGGCAGGCCGCGTGAAACGCCGGCCAGCGCGCTGTCGTCACGCTGCTCGCCTTTGGCGGCATGCTCTTCGGCTTTGATGGCTTCCCACGCTTCTTTCTGCGCTTCGACATCGTCATAGCTCACGTCGCCGAACACATGCGGGTGGCGACGGATCATCTTGTCGCTGATGGCGTGCGCCACATCGGCGAAGTCGAACAAACCCGCCTCCTTCGCCATCTGCGCATGGAACACCACCTGCAGCAGCAGATCGCCCAACTCGTCACGCAGGTCGTGCCAATCCTTGCGGTCGATCGCGTCGGCCACTTCGTAGGCTTCCTCGATGGTGTACGGCGCGATGGTGGCGAAATCCTGCTGCACATCCCACGGGCAACCACGCTGCGGATCGCGCAAGCGGGTCATGATGGCAAGCAGATCGTCGAGGCTATGTTTGGTGATGTCAGTCATGAGGTTCTATCTCGGCCGCCTGCAAGCGCGCTGCCCAATCGATGTCCATGTCGCCTACGGCGAGGAATTCGGGATTGATCAGCGAATCGTGGCGGTTGTAGCGCAAAGGTCGGCCAGCAAGATCGAGCACCGCACCACCCGCGGCTTCGAGTACGCATTGCGCCGCGGCGGTATCCCATTCGCTGGTGGCACCACGACGCAGATAAATATCCGCGTCGCCGCGCGCCAGCAGGCAGAACTTGAGCGAGGAACCCAGCGGTGATTCGAGATAGCCGTCGCCCAATAGCTCTTGCAGCAAGGCGGCGCCATAGCTGCCGTGCGAGCGGCTGCCCGCCACCACCGGCGGGTTGGCGAGCGGCCGCGTGGCGATGCGCGCCCAGACAGCCGATGCGCCTGCCTGAAGCCATGCGCCGGCACCGCGTTCGGCGGCGTACAAGTCGCCGGTGACCGGCGCCAGCACCACGCCAAGCACGGGTTCGTGCCGGTCGATCAGCGCGATATTGACGCTGAACTCGCCGTTGCGCTTGATGAATTCGCGTGTGCCATCGAGCGGATCGACCAGCCAGTAACGCGACCATTCCCGGCGCTGCGCCCAGGGCGCGACGCGCGACTCTTCGGAAAGCACAGGCAGCGACTCGTCGAGCTGCGCCAGGCCAGCCACGATGACGCGCTGTGCAGCGAGGTCGGCCGCCGTCACCGGCGAGTGGTCCGCCTTGCGCTGCACGTCGAAGTCCTGGCTATAAACCTCAAGAATCGCCTCGGCCGCTTCGCGCGCCATGGCGCTGATCTGTTGCAGCAGCGGCGAGATAGGCAAGTCGCTCATGCCGGCTTGAAGCGGCCGGCAAGGTATTCGCGAGCCATGAACAAGGCGGCGATGGAACGCCCTTCAGTCACGTCGTCGCGGGCGATCAGCTCGTGCAGATCGGCCAGCTTCCAAGGCACTACTTCCAACTCTTCCGGCTCATCGCCTTCCAGGCGCTCGGGATAGAGATCCTGCGCCAGCACCACATGCGCCATATGCGTCATGTACGAAGGCGACAGCGACAGGTTATGCAGGATCTTCAACTGGCGCGCGCCGTAGCCGATCTCTTCCTTCAATTCGCGATCCGCGCCCTGCTCGGCCGTTTCGTCCTGATCCAGCCGCCCTTTGGGCAGACTCAGTTCGTAGCGGCCCACACCCGCACCGTACTCGCGCACCAGCAGTACGGTTTCGTGGTCCAGCATGGGTACGATGATCACCGCGCCCAAGCCGCCGCCTTTCAAGCGTTCGTAGGTGCGGCGTTCGCCGTTGGAGAACTCCAGATCGAGCTGCTCGACACGCAGGAAATGGCTGTCGTGCACGTCGCGGGTGGCATGGATGATCGGTGGTTTGCGCATCACGCCATTCTAGCGCGCAAGCGGGCCAGAGCCTGGGCATGTAGCGCGGGTGCGCCAGCCAGTACGCTTTGGGAGTCCAAGGTGAGCGGCTGGCCGTCCAAATCGGTGAACACGCCGCCCGCCTCGCGCACGATCACAGCCAGGGCCGCCACGTCGAGAATGTTGACGTCCGACTCGATCACCAGATCCAGACCACCGCGCGCCAGCAGGTGGTAATGACAGAAGTCGCCATAGCCGCGGATGCGGTTGCTGTCGCGAATCAGGGCGCCCAGTTCGTCCCAACGAGCATCGCGGGTAAGCGATTTGATGTTGCCGGTGGAGATCGACGCCTGCGCCATCGCCTCGGTAGCCGCCACATGCATGCGCTCGCCCTCGAACCAAGTGCCGCCACCGGCGCTGGCCCACAGGGTTTCGCCGTAGACCGGCGCGCTCGACACGCCCAGCACCAACTCGCCGTTGTGCATCAGGGCGATCTGGGTGGAGAAGAACGGCGTACGCCGCACGAAGCTCTTGGTGCCGTCGAGCGGATCGACCAGCCACAGCAAGTTCTGCGTGCCGCCATCGTGGCCGAACTCTTCGCCGAAGATCGCCGCCTCGGGCAGCGCCTCATGCAGCACCTTGCGAATCGCCAGCTCGGCCTCGCGATCGGCGACCGTGACAGGCGTGGCGTCGCTTTTCAGCTCCACCTCGACACCGCGCCGCCAGTAATGACGGATCACTTCACCGGCGGCTTCCGCCGCTTCGCGTGCCGCATGCAAAGCCACTGAAAGATTCAGCGAACTCATGGATTCCCCATCATGGATGCTCTTTGGAGGGATGTTCTTTGGAGGGACGTTCTTTAGACGAGCCGGCAGCGATGCCGCCCCTGCGTTTTAGATGCATGGTGCCGTCCGCGCCCATGGGACCGAAACCGGCAAGCCATTGGCTCAGGGCGGGATCGGGCTGGCGGGGTTTGGCCTTGATGTCGTAGTGCCAGCCCAGCGGGCTAAGGTCGAACTGGCCGGCGAGCTGCAGCGGTCCGTTCCCGTCGTCCTGCAAGCTGCCTTGGACCACACCGCCCTCGCCGCTCGCCTGCAACTGCAGGTTACCGAAATCAAGCGTGCGATCCTGACCCAGCAGTTGCGCGCCATTCCAATGCGCCTGGGCGTCGAGTTCCACCGGCCAGCGGCCCTGCAGCACCGCACGGCCGCCGTCGATCGCCAACGTGCCGCGCAGGCGGGTGCCCTGTGGCAAGAAGCGTTCAGTGAGCGCAACCAGGTCGCTTTCGACATGCAGCTGACTCCACTCCACACGCTGCGCGTCGAGTTTCCGCATCTGCCCGCTGAAATGCCCCGCCGGCCCGACCAGTGCCAGGCCAAGCTGGGTGTCGCCCAGCAAGGCGCGCCGCGAAAGCTGCCAGTCCAGCCGGCCCAGATCGTCGCCGTGGACGGCCAACAACTTGTCGGCATGGCCCTGCCACAAGGTCCCGCTTACCCCTTCCAGCCGCAGGCCGTGCAGCCGCGCTTCCAGCTGCGGCTTGACCCAGCGCGCCGGTAGAAATGCGACCAGCAAGGCGGCAAGCAACAGCAGGGCGACAAAGGCCAATACGGCGCGCGACCGGTTCAAACGGGGGGACTCCTTAAGGGATGGACGGGCTTGAGCAGCCAGGCGCCAAACAACGATCATAACCGGATGACCCCCAACGAAAGCCGCAACCGCGCCCTCGCCGCGCGCGATCTACGCCACCTGTGGCACCCCTGCACCCAGATGCACGACCACGCCGGCACGGTGCCGATGTTGCCCATCGTGCGTGGCGAAGGCGCCTGGCTGATCGACGCCGATGGCCGCCGCTACCTGGACGGCATCAGCTCGTGGTGGACCAACCTGTTCGGCCATGCCAATCCGCGCATCGGCGCCGCGCTGAAGCAGCAGCTGGACACGCTGGAGCATGTGATCTTCGCCGGCTTCACCCACGAGCCGGCCATCGAACTGGCCGAGCAACTGGTGCAGGTCACGCCGGCTGGGCTGGACCGTGTCTTCCTGGCCGACAACGGCTCAGCGGCCATCGAAGTGGCGCTGAAGATGAGCTTCCACTACTGGCTCAACCAGGGCCACGGCGAAAAGACCCGCTTCATCGCACTCACCGGTAGCTACCACGGCGAAACCCTGGGCGCGCTCTCGGTGAGCGATGTCGCGCTCTACCGCAAAACCTATGCGCCGCTGCTGCTCACTCCCATTCTCGCGCCCTGCCCCGACACCTACGAAGCCGAGCCCGGCGAAAGCCCCGAAGCCTGCGCGCAACGTCGATTGGGCGAACTGCGTGCACTGCTGGAACGCCACGCCCACGAAACCTGCGCGGTGATCGTGGAACCGTTGGTGCAATGCGCCGGCGGCATGCGCATGTTCCACCCGGCCTACCTCACCGGCCTGCGTGCGTTATGCGACGAGTACCAGGTGCATTTCATCGCCGACGAGATCGCCGTGGGGTTTGGCCGCACCGGCACGCTGTTCGCTTGCGAACAGGCCAACGTCTCGCCCGACTTCATGTGCCTGTCGAAAGGACTCACCGGCGGCTTCCTGCCCTTGTCGGCGGTGCTCACCACCGCATCCGTCTACGAGGCGTTCTACGCCGAATACAACGCGGGCAAGGCCTTTCTGCATTCACACAGCTACACCGGCAACCCGCTGGCCTGCCGCGCCGCCCTGGCCACCTTGCAGATCTTCCGCGAAGAACCGGTGCTGGAACGCAACCGCAAACTTGCGGCTCACCTCGCGACACGGCTCGCGCCCCTACGCGATCATCCGCATGTCGCCGACGTGCGACAGACCGGCATGATCGCTGCGGTGGAACTGGTGCGCGACAAAACCACACGCCAACCCTTTGCCGCCGAAGAGCGTCGCGGATTGCGCGTCTACCTGCATGGCCTGGAAAACGGCGCGGTGCTGCGGCCGCTGGGTAACGTCATCTACTTCATGCCGCCCTATGTGGTCACGGAGCAAGAGATCGATCTGCTGGTGGATGTTGCTATCGCCGGTATCGAGCGTGCTGTGGCTGACTGAGACTCATGAGAGCGTGAAGGGTGTCGCAAGGGCTTACCCCCTCCCAGCCTCCCCCTGCAAGCAAGGGGAGGAGCTAAGAGCTAGCGACGACCTGCTCCCTCCCTTGCTTGCAGGGGAGGGCTGGGGAGGGGTAAAGCTCTTGCGACAACGCTCCGCTCTCAATGCCCGCGCGTAGAAATACTCGGATCAAGCTTCTCCAGCGCCGGCCCAAGATTCCGCTCACCGGTACGATCCAAATCGTCCTTGGAGTAAACCCGCCCAGCGACCGGCAAACACTTCCCTTTCTTCGCCTTGATCATGCTGCCCGTCTCGCGAAGGCAGTTGCGGTCATCCGCCTTGACGGCTGACTTGTTGTCGACCTTGGCGTTACCGGGCGCGGGCGTATAAGAACTGGTCTCCAGGCCTTCGACCGCGTGCGTGCGTGCATCGGTCGGCGTGCTCTGTGCAAAAGCGCTGGCGCTACCGAGCGCCACCATCAATGTGGTGGCAACAATGACTGGCTTGAACATGACATCGAACCTCATGAGATGCCGTGGGGGCAGGCATTCATCATGCTGCGCCTGATGCGCCATCCCGGCAACGGCCAGCGCCCGGACATCTCGCAAAAATTCAGCTTCGCCACCGCCTCGGCTATCCTCACTGCCTTTCCTGAACGTTTTTGCAGAGCCGCTGAACCGCCATGCGCATCATCCGTATCTACGTTGATCAACCACTCGCCTCCGGCACGGAACTGAACCTGCCGAGCCAGGCCGGCGAGCACGTTGCACGCGTGCTGCGCATGGTCGTGGGCGACGAATTGACCCTGTTCAACGGCGACGGCCACGACTACCCAGCCACCCTTACCGCCGTGGGCAAGCGCGAGGTGAGCGTGCACGTGCAATCCGCCCAGCCGGTCGATAACGAATCGCCCCTGCGCCTTACGCTCGCCCAGGGCGTCGCCCGCGGCGAAAAGATGGACCTGATCGTGCAGAAGGCCACCGAGCTAAGCGTCGCCCGCATCGTGCCCCTGCTCACCGAACGCTCCGAAGTGAAACTCGATGCGAGTCGCGCCGAGAAACGTCTTGCGCACTGGCGCGCCGTCGCTGCCAGCGCTTGCGAACAAAGCGGACGCGCTCGCGTGCCTGAAGTGACACCGGCGCAACCACTGGAATCGTGGCTGCGTGGACTGGACAGCAACGGTGCACTACGACTGGCTCTGTTGCCAGAGGGCACCGTGCAGGCACGCCATCTGCGTTTTGACGCCGCCGCCGGCATCTTGGTCGTCGGCCCCGAGGGCGGCCTGGGCGAGCGAGACACCGCAGCGCTCAGCGCCGCCGGCTTCGAAGGCCTGCGCCTGGGTCCGCGCATCCTGCGCACAGAAACGGCGGGCCTTGCTGCATTGGCGGCGCTGCAAGCTCTGCATGGCGACATCTAGCCACCCACCTACTGACTATTCATTCGCCTCGAGCGGCTCGCATTTCTAATGCCCCCGGCTCTGCCGGGAGACACTTACTCTCGAACCCGCAAGAAACTCGCAAAACGCGGCTTACCGGTCGATGTCGTTCCGCGATACCGATAGGTCACCTGGCTCCCAACTGCCGGCGGATGACGACGCTGTTCATCGGTAAATCCGGTGCCAAGACGGAACCGCGTTCCATCAGGCATCTCCACCAACAGCGCGCCCATCATGCCGGTGTACTTTCCCTTGCCGGGCAAATGCGCAACAACGCGAGCCTCGGTGTCTTCATACGGTTTGAATTTCAGCAAATCGTCGCTGCGGATGGCGCGGTACAACGATGCCCCGCGATGCAATATCAAGCCTTCACCGCCGTTTTTAATCACTCGATTGAGTTGCGCCTTCAGCGCGGCATCGTCGGCAACCTTGTATTGCTTCACCGCTTGCACCCATGGAACGTCCAGCTGAGTCATCAGCAGATTGAGCGCCGGAATGCGTTCGTCGAATGTCCCGGGATGCGCCGGCAGATCGAACACCATAAAGCGAATACGCCGCCACGCCGTATCGTCAGCGGGCTCCTGGCGAATGGTGGCTGATGCGACCTCGAACTTCCCGCGCCCGGCCCAAAGCTCACCATCCATCGGTGTCTTAGGCCAGTGCGCGGTAAACCACGCAGGCGGATGGATCGTCGCGCCGCTGCGCGTAAGAAGCTTCTCGCCGTCCCAGTAGCCGCGCACACCATCATATTTTTCGCTGACCCAATACTCATCGAGTTCGACACCCTCGTGATAGACATTCGCCAACATCACGGGTGCCGATGCCGTGTTGCTGGCAGCCTTACCGATCGGACTGATGAGCAGCCCGACTTGTATCAAGAGTGTGCAAAAAATGCGGGGCCATCGAGCGAATCGCTGCATGACGTTTCCTTGTCCATATCCAAGCCCAGGTTAACGGGTCGGAGGCTGAGATTTCCCCACGTTTGGAGCTTTCATTTCGGCAACGCCCCCCCGCGCCAGAATAGTTTCAATAGTAATTTAACTTTTAGTTGACAGAGCCGCGATCGCTCTCTTACGTTTAGTTTCGTTTTCTTGGCTGGGTCCGGTTAGTAAGGGACTAACTGACCCAAGCCTTCAGGGGAGGGCTGCCGCGAAAACGACCTAGCGCTCGTCGGAGGAATTCCCGGTGGGACGGGAATGGGACATCGGCGAGATTTCTTGATGGTTATGCGCCAGCCGGACCTAGTGCCGGCGGCATGGCTTAGTGCGGCCCAAACCATGGGCTGATGGGGGATTCAATGAATTTTCGTCTGATAAGTCGCGGCCAACTGCCGCGGCGCTCTAGTCTCGTGCTCGCCCTGATGATGAGCTTGACCGGCACCACCGCCTACGCACAGTCCACCACGGGTTCGATCTTCGGCCAGGCCGAGCCGGGCGACACCGTGACCGTCGCAGGCCCCACTGGCCTGACGCGCCAAGTGCCGGTCGACGCTACCGGCCGCTATCGCATCACCAACCTGCCGCTAGGCAGCTATACCGTCACCCTGCAGAAGAACGGTGCGACAGTCGACATCCGCAAGGATGTCGGCCTGACCGTCAACGCGGGTACGGAAGTCAGTTTTGCCGCCGCTGCCAATGCCTCGTCGCTCTCGGCCGTGACCGTAACGGCAAGCTCATTGCCGGCGATCGACGTGTCCCAGGTGGACTCGCGCATGGTGGTCACCGCCCAACAGCTAGCCAGGCTACCGCTGGCGCGCAGCGCCGAGGCCATCGCCCTGCTCGCTCCCGGCGTGGTCAGCGGCAGCGGTTATTTCAGCGGCCAGGGGACGGGGTCGTCGGTGGTCTCGTTCGGTGGTTCGTCGGTGGCCGAGAACGCCTATTACATCAACGGCTTCAATGCGAGCGACCCGCTGAAGAACCTCGGCGGTATTGGCCTGCCCTACGGCGTCATCGACCAGCAGGAGGTCTACACCGGTGGCTATAGCGCCATGTACGGCCGTTCCGACGGTGGCGTGATCAGCCAGGTCGGCAAGCGCGGCAGCAACGAATGGCATTTCGGCGGACAGATGACTTGGGCGCCGCGGTTTCTGGCCAGCGATCCCGAGAACATCTACTACCCGTCACAGACCCTGCCCACGGGGTACAGCTATACCGATCCGACCTTGCCCGGCACGATTTACCGCAGGCGCAAGGACAACACCAGCTGGAACACCACTTACAGCGCCTACGTCGGCGGTCCGCTGATCAAGGACAGGCTGTTTATGTTCATCGCTGCGGAAGCCGACCGCCAGGAAGGCAAGTCCACCGCGGCAGTCGACGCGAGCAACGTAGCCAATACCGAATACAAGTATTCGAGACCCAAGTACTACGCCAAGCTGGACTGGAACATCACCGATTCCAACATCCTTGAGCTGACCACGATCTCGAACAAGACCCATTACAGCGGTGTGCGCTACGCCTACAACTACGCCACCGATACGCAAGGCGCGGTCTCAGGCTATGACACCAGCCATAAGACCGGCAGCGATATCTACATCGCCAAGTACACGGGCTACATCACGGATGACCTGACGGTGTCGGCCACCTACGGCCAGAACCATGCGGTGGATTACTCGGTGACTCCGGGTTTGAGCACGACGCTGCCGTATCTCGGCAGTGTGAATCGACAGGACCCGTTGATCACCGGCGGCACGCCGATCAGAGACGGTGTCAGCACCTATTCGATCACCTCGCCGGATGCGCACGACCGCACGCATGGCCTGCGCCTGGACGTCGAATACAAGCTGGGCAGTCACCAGCTGACCGCCGGCATCGACAACATGCACTTCATCGCGCACCACGAAGGCCAGGCCATGGGTGGCCCGGGCTATGCGTGGTACTACGGCCATGCCGGCAGGCCGGACGTGCCGCTGGACCCGACCAACGGCGTGGGCGCCCCAGGCGGTCGCGGCTACTACGTGTCCAAGTTGATCTTCAGCACTTCCACCAGCATGCAGGTGGACCAGAAAGCGCAGTACCTGGAAGACCGCTGGCAGGTTAACGATCACCTGCTGCTCAGCCTGGGTATCCGCGACGACAAGTTCACCAACCTCAACAGCGCCGGTCAGGCCTATGTCACGAACAAGAACCAGTGGGCGCCGCGTCTGGGCTTCAGCTGGGACGTGTACGGCGACTCCACGCTCAAGGTATTCGGCAATCTAGGCCGCTATTTCCTTGCGCTTCCCAATAGCGTGGCGATCCGCGGCGCCTCTCCGTCGACCTATACGAACGAGTACTTCACTTACACGGGTATCGACGCGACCGGCTCGCCGACCGGCTTGAAGCCGTTCGGCCCGGGCCCGGTGTCGGGCGACGGCGAGACCGGCAAAGTTCCGGACCCCAAGACGGTGGCAGCGAAAGGCCTGAAGGCGGAATACCAGGACGAGGCCATCCTTGGTTTCAGCAAGACTCTGGGTCCGCAGTGGGTCACCGGCGCCAAAGTGACGGTGCGCAAGCTGGAGTCCGCCATCGACGACGTCTGCGACTTCAATTCAGTCGGTGCCAAGGCGCAGGCCATGGGCATCGATCCGGCCAAGGTCAACTTCCCGTCCAGCTGCTTGCTGTTCAACCCGGGCCGCACCAACACCTTCCTGTTGTCCAACGTCACCGGCGGTGGCTACACCTCGGTGCAAATGAGCATGAAGGACTTCGGCTTCGACCAGAAAGGTGCCAAGCGTAAGTACTACGCGCTCGACCTGTTCCTGGAGCACCCCTTCGATGGCAAATGGCAGGGTCGCGTGGACTACACGTTCTCGCGCAGTTACGGCAACACCGAAGGCCAGGTGCTTTCGACCATCGGCCAGGACGACATCTCCAAGACGCAGGATTGGGACTTCGCCGCGCTGATGGTGGGCAGCAACGGCGTGCTGTCGAATGACCGCACGCACCAGATCAAGGCCAGCGGCAGCTACCAGGTCTCGCCGGAATGGATGGTGTCGGGTGCACTGCGCGTTGTCTCGGGTGCGCCAAAGGCTTGCATGGGCTACTTCGGTGCGAACGAAGCCGACCCGTCCAGCTATGGTTCGTCCTACCACTCCTGCGCTGGCAAGATCAGCCCGATCGGCAGCAACGGCCGCATGTCGTGGACCAAGAAGCTGGACCTCAATGTGGAATACCGTCCGGCGTTTGCGGACCACAAGCTGGCCTTCAGCCTCGCTGTGTTCAACGTACTGAACGAGCGCAAGGCGGTACAGAACGAGGCAACGTACGAAAGCTCGCAGTACACCGTGTCCAACACCTACAACCGGGGTGTGTACTTCGAATCGCCGCGTTACGCCCGCATGGCGGTGTCATACGACTTCTAAGCGATGGCTTCGAGGTTCCCAAGAAAGGAGAAGCCGCCGGTGAACCCGGCGGCTTTTTTCTTGCACGGCCACTACCCCTCGGCCTGGAGCACGCTGAATTTTTTACCCGAGAGGCTACGAGCCCGCAAGCGCAAAACGCGCGTCGACGTACACCCACGCCGACCTGTCTGAGGCGAGCTTCGCGAGTACACGTTTATAGGCTTCGACTTCGTACTCATCCGCCCTGGCGAGTTCCGCATCGGTGATCTCGAACACGGTGCCCTGGACGCGACTGGTCGCCCTTCCGTTGAACTTCACGATCGGATGATGTGTCTTGCCGCTCGTTGCCACGACATCGGGATCTTCGATAAGCAACATGGATTGCTCGAACCCGACGAGATCGTCTTGTTCGCCACACAGGAGCCTTCCAAAAGTGGATAACTGGACTTCTTCTTGCTGCAGGGTGCCGTAGGAAAAGAGTAAGGGCATAACTTTCGTGACTTAGGGAGAAGGCGGCATGCCTGGTGTCGACAACCGAGGCAACCAACCAGGTCGTACGACCTGGCCCGGGGCGAATCACTGGTTTGGCTTCGCAGACCTACGCTTGAGTTTGTTTCTTCCAATCATCCGTAAGCAGACCGGCGTAACCCCAGTCCTGCTCTTCGATCTCCTGGATGACGACATGCGTGTGCTCCGGCTTCTTGCCGAGCACCCGAACCAAGGAATCCGTAACGTCCTTCACGATCAGAGCCTTCTGCTCGCGTGTGGCGCCCTTGGTAATTTGAACGTTGACGTATGGCACGTGGATCCGCCTTTGGCATGGTTGATTTCTGAGCTGCTACATCCGACCACACGGAGTTGGCCGAAGTGTAACGGCGGCATGCTTTCACGGAGCAAGGCGTGCGGCAAGTGAGAAGCGTCCGCTACCCTCTGCTTTGTCTCTCTCGACTTTCACTCCTCCGGCAATTGCACCCGATTGCGGCCTTTGCGCTTGGCCTGCAACACGCAGGCATCAGCAGCGTTGAGGACCATTCGGAAATCCTCATAATCGTGGCTGGTCGCAACGCCGATGCTGACGGTGACGGGTAGTTCCTGCAGCGGTGACGCAACGGTTGCACTGCGTATGCGTTCGGCGATGGCGGCAGCCTCGGCCAACCCCACGCCAGGCAGCACGGCAATGAATTCCTCGCCGCCAAGGCGGCCGACCAGGTCGGCAGGGCGCACGGTACGTTCGATGATGCCGGCAAGATGGCGCAGCACCTGGTCGCCGCGGTCGTGACCGTGGCGATCGTTGATTTCCTTGAAGCGGTCGGCGTCGATGTAGAGCACGCTGAAAGGCTGCTGGTCGACACGGCAGCGCGCAAACAGGCGACGCGCCAACTGCAATACGCGGCGCCGGTTGGCCAGGCCGGTGAGCTCGTCGACGGTGGCGCTGCGGTTGAGCCGCAGTTCCAATTCGAAGTTGTGCCAGTGCAACCGGCTGTTGACCAGATACAGCACGGCGCCAGTACCGATCGACAAAGCCATGTAGAACATGAGACCGGGGCGGATCCACGCAGGCGTCTGGCTGTGCCCGAGCACCATGGCCATCGCCGTGACATTGATCACGCCGCCGATGATGAAATACGTCGTGCGCATCCACAGCATGGAGGAGGCGATCGCCACGATGATCACCGCGGGCGCCGCGTTGAGGAGCCCATGCGGACGCGAGGCGTTGTCGAACAACAGGCCCGCCAGCAACACCACGACGTGGCCCAGCGTGGCGAGCTGCAAGGTGATGTCATTCTCGGTTCGCCACACCACCCACGTCAGTACGACCAACACCGCCAGCGGCACGCTGCGTATCCAAAGCGGCGTGATCGCGGGGCTGGTGGTGTCGCCCAGCAACATGGTCAGCGCCAGCGCGACGGTGCCGGCGAGCAACAGCGTGCGTATCGCCGGTCGCTGCCGCCGGCAGACGTATTGCAGATAAGAGCCTTCGCTCAGCGTGTCCTCAATGGAGGATCTGATCATCGCTGCCCACCTTTACAAGCGCCGACGACACGGCCACGTGAAGTGGTGGCGCCTTTGGCTCGTTGATCAGTCTACGCTTCAGGCCCGGATGCCGTCTTATACCGCGTGCAAACACGCATCCGTACTTAGGTGTGGTCTTCTTGTGTCTTGCGTCGGAATGCCTGACCGATTTAGCCGGATTAAACAGCGCGCCGCGGGCGGCGTGGCAGCCAGCGATTGACGGATGCCTTGTAGCGCCGGTAGCTCTCGCCAAAGCGCCGCTCCAGCGCCGGCTCCTCGTGGAGCAGCGCGAACGCGTGCGCAAGCAGGGCGAATAAGCCGGCCACGGCCACCGCCGAAGGGGAACGCAGCATCAGTCCGGCACCGGAAATAACGGCGATGGCCCCCAGATACATCGGATTGCGCACGTAGCGGTAGAGACCAACCCCTACGAATTCCCGCGGCGCATCGAAGGGCGCAGGCGTACCCTGCCCGACCAGTGCAAACGCGCCGACGCACCATAAATCGATGACGGCGCCGACGATGGCGAGGAGAAGGCCGGGCACCTGCAACCAGACCGGAAGGTCCAGCCCCAAACGCGCATCCAGCGGACGCACAGAGGTCACCACCCACGCCCACAGCCATACGAAGCCACAGGCGCAAACGAAACCACGAACCACGGCCAAGAGCTTGAGCATCACACATGGCCCCCATGAATGCCCGCCACCGACACGATGCCGAGTCGCGGCTAGGTTGTTGCGCATGCGGGTATCGACAAGGTGACCTCGCGCATGCTGGGCGATGGTGCGTGAATAGGGCGTGCCCAAACACACCTGATTGACGTCGAATCTGAGCTACGCGAGCTCTAGGCTCCCTCCTCTGCTTGCAGGGGAGGGCTGGGGAGGGGTGGGTACTTGAGAAAGCGCTTCGGGTGGGGTTTTCGCGAGCCTCCCTCCCGACCTCACTTGCGACCGAAAGGAGTCCCCGTGGGACAAGCAAGGGGAGGAGACACAGCAGCGCCTAGCTGAGATTTGGCACTACTCAGAAATGCACCCGATCACAAACCAAGCTCGGAAAGCCCTGGATGATCGTCAGGGCGCCGCCCCAGCGGCCAGTGATACTTCCGCTCGTTCTCGCGAATGGGCAAGTCGTTGATGCTTGCGATGCGCTGCTGCATGAATCCATGCGCGTCGAACGCCCAGTTCTCGTTGCCGTACGAGCGAAACCATTGGCCTGAATCGTCACGCCACTCGTAGGCGAAACGGACGGCGATCCGATTGCCATGGAATGCCCACAGCTCTTTGATCAACCGATAGTCCAGCTCCCGATGCCACTTGCGGGTGAGGAACTGGACGATGGCATCGCGACCAGACAGGAATTCGGCGCGGTTGCGCCAAACGCTATCGGCCGTGTACGCGAGCGACACCCGTTCGGGATTACGCGTGTTCCACGCGTCCTCCGCCATGCGCACTTTACGCACCGCGGTCTCGGCGTCGAATGGCGGCAGTGGCGGCCTTGGTTCTTCAGTCATGCTCAGGTCCTGGTGTCTTGTGGGCAGCTAGGGGGCTAGGCTCACTTATTCTGCGCAGAAAGTGAACCTAACTCTGAGGTATTCCCGCCGGTCGCTGTTAGGCCGCGTGCAGCGTCAGACCCAGCGCACGAATCACGCGCATGATGGTGGTGAATTCTGGATTGCCTTCGGCCGACAGCGCACGGTAGAGGCCCTCGCGCGAGATTCCGGTGTCACGGGCCAACTGGCTCATGCCACGGGCGCGCGCAATGTCGCCAAGCGCGGCACGCACCAAGCTGCCGTCGCCCGGATCTTCTTCCAGGCATGCATCCAAATAGGCCGCCTGATCAGCCGCGGTGACCAGCTGGTCGGCGGCGTCCCATCGAGTGAACTTCTCTGCCATGATCAATCCTCCTTCCACTCGGCGGCAATCGTCAGCGCGCGATCAATGTCTGCCGACTGTGTACGCTTATCGCCACCTGCCAGCAGCACAACTACGACCGGGCCGCGCTGCATGAGGACACCCGATACCCGGGGCCGTAGTCGATACGCAGCTCGCTGACGCCCTTGCCTACCAGTTTCACATCGCCCGGGTTGCCGAGCGAAAGGCGACGGATGCGAGCGTTGATCCGCATCGCTGCCTGTTGATCCTTCAACCCGCTATACCAACGGCGAAACGTTTCGCTTTGCAGTATCTCGACCATGGGCGAAATGTAATCCATAGATCACATCATGCCAACCATAGGTTACACTGTAGCGCCGTAACGGGTGGCCGACATGCGGCGGAATGCATGGCGAAAAGCGGACGGAGCTAATTAAGCGCAACTAACTACCCACTTTCCGCGCCCAGCCACTTCTTCACGTCAATTTAAGATTTCAAAACGCTTGCCGATAAGTCCAACACGGAACTGGCTCCGTGTAGTTTGAAGGATTTTACGCATGCGTTTTCGTGTTCGGCGGGGCCTTGTGGCACCTGCTCTTCTCGCGCTGGCCATCTCGCAGGCCGCGTTCGCCGATGACGGCATCAGCTATCGCTTCTCCGGCTTCGGTACGGCCGGCTACGTGCAAACCAATACTGATGACCTCACCTTCCACAATCCAGGCCAGTTGAAGGGCGCCACTACCTCGGGCTCCGGGCGCGTCGATTCGCGTCTTGGCGCGCAGTTCGACCTCAGCCTCAATGATCAGCTCAGCGCCACCGTGCAAGGGCTGGCGCAGCAGAATGCCAAGGGCGATTTCCGGCCGAAACTGGAGTGGGCCTTCGTGCGTTACAAGCCGGTGGATGGCGTGAGCTTGCGCGTCGGCCGCCTGGGCTGGCCGGCTTATCTGGTCTCCGATTATCGCTATGTGGGTTATTCCAACCCGTGGCTGCGCGCTCCGCTGGAAGTGTATGACTTGGCGGCGCTCGATTATTTCGACGGCGCCGACGTCACCTGGACGCATGCGCTAGGTCCGGGCACGTTGTCGGTGCAGGTGCTGGGCGGCCATGCCACCTCCGATCTGCCGAACAGCACGCAGGCTGCCGCGCGTCTGCGCGTGAATCAGTTGTACGGCGGCTATGTCACGTATGACATCGGCGATTTCCATTTCCGCGGCGGTGCCAGCACGGCGCATGTGGATTACAACTCGCCGGCCGTCAATCCGCTACTCGCCGGTCTGCAGTTCGCCGGCTTCGCCTCGATCTCGCAATCGCTGGTGGCGCACAACAAGCGCACCACCTTCACCAGCTTCGGCGGCACCTACGATGCGCACAATATTCTCGCCACCGCGGAATACGGTTCGCTGCGTTCGTCCAGCTTCCTGGGCCGCGACAAGGGCTGGTACGGCACCCTCGGTTATCACTTCGGCACGTGGACGCCGTATGTGACCTATGCCGGCTACAACAAGCCCAGCCAACGCAACAACTACAACGTGCCGCCGATCGGGCCGCTGCTGCCGTTGTCGGCGGGCGTAGCCGCACTGACCGGCTCGTCTTCGCAGCACACCACCTCGGCGGGCGTGCGCTGGGACGTATACAAGAACATCGACATCAAGGCGCAGATCGATCACGTACTGCCCTCCGCCAATGGCGGCAATTTCGGCAACGTCTCGCCCAGCTATAACGGTCACGCGGTGAACGTGTATTCCGCCGTGGTCGATTTCGTGTACTGAGGAGGCGCCATGATTCGCACGATGATGAAGTGGGTCGCCGTGACGGCCCTCACCCTTGCGGTTGCACCCGCTTTCGCTGGCGTGGCGGTGATCGTTTCGGCCAAGAGCGATGCGGCGAAGATGAGCAAGGACCAGGTCGCCGACCTGTATCTGGGCAAATCCACCGCGTTTCCGGGCGGCGGCAGCGCCAAGCTGTTCGACCAGCCGGAATCCAGCGCGGTGCGCGAGCAGTTCTATCAGAAGCTCGCGGACAAATCGGCCAGCCAGGTGAAGGCGGTGTGGTCGCGCCTGATCTTCAGCGGCAAGGCCCTGCCGCCGAAGGAAGCGAGCAGCGATGCCGAGGTGAAGAAAGCGGTCGCCTCGGGCAACACCGCCGTGGGCTACATCGATGCCTCCGCCGTCGATGCCACGGTGAAAGTGGTGCTTACCTTGCCGTAACCGATAAGCGCGCGACCTTCGGGTCGCGCGCTTGGTTTGATGCCTGTCCGGATGGATCGATGAAGTTCAAGACACGAATTTTGATGTTGCCCACCATCACCCTGGTCTTGTTCGCCGCCGGGTGGACCGCCAGCTTCTATAAGGGCGCGGCGACGTCATCGCAGATGACCGCGCTGGAGTCGGTCGATTACCCCTACCTGGAAGGCGTCTCGCGCTTCCAGAACCTGGCCGCGCAGACCACGCAGACCGTGCAGGGCGCGGCGGCCGAAGGCGATGCGTCGCGACTCGATGACGTCGCGGCGATTGCCGAAAACGCCGAGCATACGCTGGCGCCGCTCGCGTCCTTGTCCGGCAAACATGCCGCCGTGGACAAATTGCGCGCGGCCTACCAGAACTATCACCAGGCCGCGCTTTCCGCCGCCAAGACCATGCTCGGCAAGCAGCAAGGTGATGTCCCCGCTTCACTGGCGACGATGCAGGCCGCGCAAAAGAACCTGGACGATCTGGTCGCCGCCGAATTGAAGGCCGCGCATCATGACGTGGAGACCCATTTGCAGGATTCACGCGCCGGCATTCGCAGCGGCCTCGCGATCAATGCCCTGTTCGGCTTGGCGGTCTTGCTGTCGCTGGGCTTGGGCGCGTTTTTTATCTTGCGCAGCGTGGCCCGTGAGCTGGGCGCCGAACCGGCGGATCTGCGCGAGCTGGTGGCGCGCGTGGCCGATGGCGATCTCGCCCTGCGCCTGACACATAGCGATGGCGACCGTTCGGTGTTGGCAACGCTGGCCGGCATGACGGCGAGACTGTCGGATATCGTGACGGAAATCCGCGCGGCGTCCGGCTCCGTCAGCCGTTCCGCGCAACAGCTGTCGCAAGGCAATGACGACCTCAGCCAGCGCACGCAAGAACAGGCATCAAGCCTGGAAGAAACCGCCGCGTCGATGGAGGAAATGACCTCCACCGTGAAACAGAACGCCGAGAACGCCGACAAAGCCAATCTGCTGGCGCGCGACGCGCGCACGCATGCGGAGAAAGGCGGCGAGGTGGTTTCGCAGGCGGTGGTGGCGATGGATGAAATCAGTAACGCCAGCCGCAAGATCGAAGACATCATCGGCGTGATCGATGAGATCGCCTTCCAGACCAATCTGCTGGCCTTGAACGCAGCGGTGGAAGCAGCGCGCGCGGGCGAACAAGGCCGTGGCTTCGCGGTAGTCGCCACCGAAGTACGCAACCTCGCGCAGCGTTCGGCGACGGCGGCGAAAGAGATCAAGGCGCTGATCGGCGACAGCGTGGAGAAAGTACGCACCGGCACCGAACTGGTGGACCGCTCCGGCAAAACGCTGGCGCAGATCGTCGGCAGCGTGCAAAAGGTCACCGACATCGTGGCGGACATCGCCGCCGCCAGCCAGGAACAATCCAGCGGCATCGATCAAGTGAGCCATGCGGTGACCCAGATGGACAACGTCACCCAGCAGAACGCGGCACTGGTGGAAGAAGCCGCCGCCGCCAGCCGCGATATGTTGGAACAGGCGAATCGGCTGGGAGAGCAGGTTGCTTATTTCAGGTTGGAGAGTGCTTAAGAGCCTGTCTTCGCCGACCTGACGGACAAGCCGTCCAGCAGTTTGATTTCCAATACGGATGCTTTTCAATCCTTCACAAATTGCCCGAGAGGCATGGTTCGACGCGAATTTCTGATCGCGCCTATGCGCTGGAATGTGCTGAAAGTACTGGGGCATACGGCATGCCTTCCCAGTATTCACTTGGCTAGAATGCGCGGCTCCAGCCAACTATGGAGAGGTTGAAGTGCGCGTTCGTTTTCTTGCTGCAGGGAATGATCATTCTATGAAGCCATTACAAGTCGCCGCGCTGGGCACGGCGGGTCTTCTGGCATTGTCCATCGCGTTGGCTGGCTGCAGCAGCAAGACCGAGCAAGGCGGCACAGTTGCATCCACCAGTCAGGAGCAACCGGCCGAGAAGAAAATGCGCCTGGTGGGGGAATTCAAATTCGTCAGGCACGTCAGCCAGGACGATTCCGGAACCACTGCCTCCAAGATGAAACTTTCCAAGGACGTTGAGCTGACGGCCGAAGGCAGCTTCTCGGAGCTCGTTACCATCGCCCCCGATCTTGCCGACGGCAGCATGCAATTCAACGTGGTGGATCCGGCAAGTCCGCACATCCATGCCACGGCGACCGAAAAGGGGCACATGGATCTCGACGATCCGGACGGCAATGGCATTGTCAAAAGCCATGAAGAGTCGGCCTTCAGCGGTTCGATCACCGAGTATCCAGAAGTTTCCATCAAACGGTCTCGACTCGGAGCGGGCGATGAAGTGTCGATCCGCTTGCATGCCAAGCTCGCCGGTAAAGCCCCGGTTGCCGCCACCATGAGCAATGGCGCCGTCGTGCAAAGTGAGGAGTTGGCGCAAGCTTCCTTGTTGGACAAGATCGACGGAGAGCCCGGCCAGCGCGAGTTCAAACTGGATTTGGACATGCTGCCCACGCTGGGTTCACGCCCAGAGGTCGATGCACACGGCGACCCCAATGACTCGGACAAGATGAGCCGCGACATGGAAATCAAGTTGGATCAGCAGTTGTACGACGCTATCAAGAAGGATCCGTCACTGCATTATCTCGGCCTGGTCACATCGCCTCAGCGCGACCACTGGGACTATACGGGCGAGATCTCTCCGGTGGGCAAGAATACCGGAAGCATCAAGTGGACCGAGTCGGTGCATCTCTCGATGCGGCTGGAAAAGCCCTGAAAATCTAGATTGATTGAGAGCATCACCCATCCCTCTCTCTTCCGGAGAGAGCGATGGGGGGCGCAACTTCGCAAGAAACTAGCCTTTATGCGCTGTAGTGCACCGCAAGCCACACCGTGGGCTGAGAGGGGTCGATCCACTCCACACGATGCCGGCGGTGCGGCGGAATATCCACGAAGTCACCCGCTCGAAGGTGAAGCGCAACGGGCTCGTCCTCGAACCTCAACCTCGCCCCACCCTTCACCACCATCACCCATTCGCCCTGCGGCTGGTCGTACCAGAACCCCGGCGGGCTGGCCTGACCAAGCGAGACGATCTGCTCGATCCTGATGCCCGGACGGGAGAGCAATTCGGTGATGCGCTCCTCGGCGCTTGCGTCGGGAAGATCGGTGAAAATGTTCGAGATCATGAGCATGTCCTCGCCACTATAGGGGCGCACCGTGTGCGCGAACGCCATTTTACGGCGGTGTCAGAAAGTGCATTCGCCCACAGGGTGGGCTCCTACAGTTCAAAGTCGTTCGCCTGCTCCGAATTGACAGACACCCGCGCGAACGCGTTCCGGCGATCCCCGCAACAACCGAGTGTCATAGCTAACGCAGCGGAGGAATCAGCGCGGGCCTGCCACGCAGCTGTTCGCTCCCATCGAAGCGCGCCCTGAAGCTCGGCCTCGATCGGCGAAGAGCCTCTTCAGGTCCTCCTTGCGCCCTTGCGCGGCGAAACCCGGTCCGATCTTGAAAACGCGGGTCCGCTTGGCCACAGTAGGCCAAGGCGCGTCGAGCTGGAACAGATCCATATAGTCCGCCCCCCGAGTCCCATTGGCGAGCCTCGCGCACCACCGGATCGACCGCGGCAAGCCATACATCCGCTGCATTGGCAATGATTGGAGATCCGCTCAGCATGGCGCATAAAGCCCAAACGACATACGCCGCTGGCAAGCGCCGAGACTTCATCCGTAAATCCATTGACCACCTCCGATGAATCAACGCCGCAGAGCACAACAGCGCCAGGTTCAGCGAAATGCCGGTCGCCAGTTTGCACGAAACGCACGAAACGGGGCCCGGCTCACTTATCCCGCACAGAAAGTGAACCTGACCGCGATTTCGAAGAGCCAGTCCACGGGATGAGCGATGACTGAGCAGTTCGATTTACTGGTAGTCGGCGGCGGCATCAACGGCGTCGGCATTGCGCGGGACGCCGCCGGACGGGGCTTGTCGGTGTGCCTGTGCGAGCGTGACGACCTGGCCGCGCATACCTCCAGCGCCAGTACCAAGCTGATCCACGGCGGCCTGCGTTATCTGGAGCAGTACGAATTCGCCCTGGTGGGCAAGGCCCTGGCCGAGCGCGAAGTGTTGCTGCACGCCGCGCCTCACATCATCTGGCCGCTGCGTTTCGTGCTGCCGCACCAGTCGCATCTGCGACCGGCCTGGATGATCCGATTGGGCTTGTTTCTCTACGACAACCTCGGGCGCGGCCGGCGTACCTTGCCGAAGTCGCGGCGTGTCTCCTTGAAACGGCACAAATCGGGACTCCCCCTGCGCGACGAGTTTCATATCGGCTTCGTCTACTCCGATGCCTGGGTGCAGGATGCGCGCCTGGTGGTGCTCAATGCGATGGATGCGATGGAGCGCGGCGCGACGATCTTCACGCACACGCGTTGTGTGAGTGCGAGCCGCGATGCGGATGGCTGGACCGCGCAACTGGAATCGGCGCGTGGCGAGCTGTCGACCATCCGCGCCAAGGCCCTGGTCAACGCCACCGGTCCGTGGGCAGTGCAGTTCCTCGATGAGGTTGCCAAGGTAGCGCACGATCATGCGCTGCGCCTGGTCAAGGGCAGCCATATCGTGGTGCCGCGGCTGTTCGAGCATCCCTACGCGTACATCTTCCAGCAACCTGATCGCCGTATCGTGTTTGCGATTCCCTACGAACACGACTTCACCTTGATCGGCACGACCGACCTGGACTACCACGATGATCCGTCCGCGCCACACATCAGCGACGAAGAAACGCGCTATCTGTGCGACGCGGCGAATCGCTACTTCAAGCGCAGCATTGCACCGACCGACGTGGTGTGGAGCTATAGCGGCGTACGCCCGCTGCTGGACGATGAAGCCGGCAACGCTTCGGAAGTCACGCGCGATTACCTGCTCGAACTCGATGAGCATGCCGCGCCGCTACTCAACGTCTTCGGCGGCAAGCTGACCACCTACCGCAAGCTGGCGGAGGAAGCGATGGATCGTCTTGCGCCGGTGTTTCCGGATGCATCGGAGGCATGGACATCCAAAGACCATCCGCTACCTGGTGGCGAACGGCGGGACATGAGCGCCTTGCAGCGGGAGTTGCAAGCAGCGCACCCGTGGTTGCCCGAGACGATGGCGTGGCGCTTGGTGCACAGCTACGGCAGCCGCACCACACGCATTCTTGGACAAGCTCATTCGCTGCGAGACCTGGGCGAACATTTCGGTGCGGATCTGTATCAGGCCGAAGTGGATTACCTGCGTGCACTGGAATGGGCGGTGGATGCCACCGACATCCTTTGGCGTCGTAGCAAGCTCGGCTTGCGACTCCAGCCAGAACAAGTGGATCGCTTGACCGCTTATCTCGCCGACGCGCCGCCACGCCGCGCCTCACCGCTTGAAAGCGCTCCTGCCTGAGAGAGCAAAGCAAGAGCAACGCCAACATCGTCACCGAGGGAGGAGAACCATGTCGTACCACGCAGTCCGCCAGTTCATCGCCGTGCGAATCCCGGATACACAGCTGCCGGAGACACAGCCATGAGCCGGCAAGATATCGGCGAGCTGATTTCAGAAGCGCTCGCCACCTTCATCATCCTCGCCTTGGGCGACTCGGTCGCGTGCATGTACGTGTTGTATGACCCAAGTCCTTACGCGAATGCGTATTGGGGCGTGTGCATCGCCTGGGGCCTGGCGGTGACCCTTGCCATCTACGTGACTGGATCGGTCTCCGGTACACACGCCAATCCGGCCGTCACGCTGTCGTTGGCGCTGTTTCGTGGGTTTCCGTGGAAGAAGGTGATTCCCTACTGCATCGCGCAAGTGATAGGTGCGTTCCTCGGTGCGGCCGTCGTATACCTGCTGTTTTCGCCGGTGATTGATCACTACAACCAAGTGCATCAGCTCACCCGCGAAGCCGGCGGCGCGGCGGGCGTGTTCTTCACCCATCCCGGCTTGGCGATTACGCCGATGCATGCGCTGCTCGACCAGGTCGTGCTCACCGCGTTCCTGCTATTGGGCATCTTCGCCATCACCGAGCAGCACAACGAAATGGCGCCGGGCGCCAATTCGGGCGCGCTGATGATTGGTTTGCTGGTGGCCACCATCGGCGCATCCATGGGTTATCTCGAAGCCTGGGCCATCAATCCCGCGCGCGACTTCGGGCCGCGCCTGTTCGCTTATTTCGCTGGCTGGGGTTCTTCCGCGTTGCCGGCACCGGACAACTACTGGTGGATACCCATCGTCGGTCCGCTGATCGGTGGCGTGATCGGTGCTGCTGCCTATCAATGGTTGGTGTATCCGTTCTTGCCTGCACGCAACCGTGCGCTGCAATCGCAACCGGTCGATGCGCCGAAGCGCGTGGTAGCTGACCCAACTGTTTGAACAGGAGTTGTTTCATGGACAAGACATACATCCTGGCTATCGACCAGGGCACGACCAGCTCGCGTGCGATCCTGTTCGATCGTGCCGGCAGCATTGTCGGCACCGCGCAGCGCGAGTTCGGGCAGATCTTTCCGCAACCGGGCTGGGTGGAGCACAACCCGCGCGAGATCATGACCAGCGTACTCACCACCATTACCGAGGTGATGAACAACGCACAAGTCGATGCGCGCGCGATCGCCGGCATCGGCATCACCAATCAGCGCGAGACCGCGGTGGTGTGGGACAAAGCGACCGGCCAGCCGATCTATAACGCGATCGTGTGGCAATCGCGCCAAACGCGCGAGATTTGTGATGAACTCATCGCAGCCGGTTACGACAAGATGGTGCGTGCAAAGACCGGCCTGCTGATCGATGCGTATTTCTCCGGCACCAAGGTGAAATGGATCCTCGATCGCGTCGAAGGTGCACGCGAGCGCGCCAAGCGCGGCGAACTTCTGTTCGGCACCATCGACACCTGGCTGATATGGAACCTCACTGGCGGCAAGGCACATGTCACGGATTACACCAATGCCTCGCGCACCTTGATGTACAACATCCACGAGCGTCGCTGGGATGATGATCTGCTGCAAATGCTCGACGTGCCGCGCGCCATGCTGCCCGAGGTGCGCTCATGCAGCGAGATCTACGGCAACACCCTGGGCCAGCATTTCTTCGGCCATGAAGTGCCGATCGCCGGTGTGGCCGGTGACCAACAGGCGGCCTTGTTCGGCCAAGCCTGCTTCGAGCCCGGCATGGCGAAGAACACCTATGGCACCGGCTGCTTCATGCTGATGAACACCGGCGATAAGGCGGTCGCCTCCAACAACGGCCTGCTCACCACCATCGCCTGGGGCGTGGACGGCAAGGTGGAGTACGCGCTGGAAGGCTCCATCTTCGTAGCCGGCTCCGTCATCCAATGGTTGCGTGACGGCCTGCGCATGCTGGGCAGGGCGAGCGACTCCGAGGAATACGCAGAGCGCGCCCAATCCAACGAAGGCGTCTACGTAGTGCCCGCTTTCGTCGGACTCGGCGCACCGTACTGGCGCAGCGATGTGCGCGGCGCCGTGTTCGGCCTTTCGCGCGGCACCAGCAAGGAACATTTCATTCGCGCCGCGGTGGAATCGATGGCATACCAAACGCGCGATGTGCTCGCCGCCATGGAAAGCGATGCCGGCTTGACGCTGAAGGAGTTGCGCGCCGACGGCGGGGCCATCGCAAACGGTTTCCTGGGGCAGTTTCAGAGCGACATTCTCAACGTGCCCGTGCTGCGACCGAAGGTGGCCGAGACCACGGCGTTGGGTGCTGCTTATCTGGCCGGCCTTGCGACGGGCTTCTGGTCCAGCCGCGAAGACATCGCGCGCCATTGGGCAGTTGATCGCCGCTTCGAACCCGCTATGCCCGAGACCCGCCGCGAAGAGCTTTACGCGGGGTGGAAGCAGGCTGTGCAGGCAACGATGGGCTTCAAAATTTGACGGGTTGTTTTGAGCGAGGGCCAACCTCGCCTCGAAGCTCTTCTATGCGACGTAGGTTGGTGGTGAGCATCAGCAAACCCCAACATGGTTGCCATGCAAAACGGGCCAGGTTCACTTATCCCGCACAGAGGGTGAACCTGACCACGATTTAGTTGCTCATGTTTTCAGAAACTTGACGCAGATGAACAACGATAGTGGCCAGCAAAGTAAATAGAAGTACGGACCAGTCCACACCCTTTCCGCCGCACCATGACCTTGAAGAAATAGAACGATTAGGAAAGCAATGAGCATTCCTAAAAAGGCCATGGCGTTCGCGGCGAACACAAACTTGATAATGCGATATGCGTTCTTCATTGGTTGCCACACCCGCAGGAAGTCAAACTGCTTTCCATAACTGTACCCGTACCAGCCGTTACCCCGGCTCCTAGCTCAACCCCAGCGAAATAAGGGGTCAGAGACATTGATCTTTGCTCATCGACTGGCTGCCAGCACATCACATCGCCGCATGTCAGAAAATGTCTCTGACTCCTTTTCTGACCGATCACAGCGCCGGCGCGACCGTCGGCGATCAGCTGCAGCGGGGCTTTGCCGTCAAATATGGCGAGTGGTTGATAGCCCCTCGACCGCTTTGTCATGGCCGCCGGACACCGCTTCTGCAACCAATACAACTCGCTCTACATCTCTCGCAAATGTCCGCAGAGGCATAGTCGTCACCGCTTCTACCGAACCTTATGACCTGGAGGTCAGTTAGCCACCACTTCGCCTACATACGCGAGCAGAGGCGAAATTTCCGTCAAGGAATACACCGCTGCACGTTCGTCGCTTTGAAGTATGGACTCACTGAACTCCAGGTCGTCGAATAGGTCTCCGACAACGAGTTGTTCCGGCACGTTATCCATATCGTATTTTTCTGTACTAGAAACAGCCAAGTACATTTGATTGCTCAGCGGGATCGTCTCTATGCCATCAGCCAACAGCTGATCAAGAATCCTGTTGGTGGCCTCTTTAATTTTCTTGATATCAATAGACCGCACCACCTAATCCTCGCCGTGCTGTGCGCGACATTTCGCCAATTCGTTTTCAAAGCTCCTGATATCTGTCACGAGCTTAGAGATCCTGCCCTGGTACATCTTTTCTTGCTTCCACAGTGGGGCGGATGCAAGTCGACCATCATCCAAATAAGGGGTCAGTAAATAAGGCAGTAAATAAGGGGTCAGAGACATTTATCTGCGAACTCGATCCAGGCCAGAAAATGTCTCTGGCCCTTTCTGCATAGAAAATGTCTCTGACCCCTTTCTCTAGAAAATGTCTCTGACCCCTTTTTCCCCTCAAAGACCCCAACGTGAAATAAGCTCTTTTACGTGTCTCGCATTGCCCTCTGAAGGATGTCTGTGATAGTAGGTCATGACATCCTTTCTTGCCTTCACATCTCCGGCATCACCAAGACGCTCAAGCCACGAAATCCCTTGCTGATCATCCCCTCGGTAGAGCATGTAATAGTCAACCAGTTGATTAATAGATTTAACATCACCTCGCGCAGCCCGCTCTTCAACGATGGGAAGTTCAGTCTGGCTGATAAAGAAGCGCTCTCCAGGCGTAGGCGCCACCTCAACTTGAGAGGCGGACACAGTGCAACCAAACAAAAGACAAGAAAATAGACTTAAAGTTATTCCGTACCAAACCGCGTTGCGTGCTCGCAAAATTATCATGGAAAGGTCCTCATTGTTCCTGGATCACTTGTATCCATCTCCGCCTTTCCTGAACCATCGAACTTTTTCCCGAAGATCTGGGTTGGACCATTAGATGCCGGAGCTTGGTTGTACCACGTGTAGCTAGTAGGTGCCGTGACACTCGGAAATGCTTTGGTTTTGCTTATATCTTCTGCAATGGTGTTATCACCCATTCCTGTTCGACAAGAGTAAAGAACGACGGGCATATCACCGGTGCACCCCTCTGACTTCAGAAGATCAACAATTTCCTTGGCATCACCCAACTTCTTTGTTGTGCCATCCCTGGAGTCATAGATGAAACTCGGATTCCCGTGAGAATAGACCAAGCACTTTCCAGGGTCGTCTTTGTATTCTTTGGCTCGCTGCAGAAGTATCGAATCATTAGGTCCGAAAAGAATAACTTTCCTTAGACCAAGGGGGTCAACGCCACCGAGCGGATCAGAGTCAACATAGGCATAGGTGTTCCGACCACCCCGTTGCCCGATCGGATCGCTCTGCCGATACCGCCCCGTGAACGGATCATAGTCACGCTGCTGGTTGTAGTACTGTCCGCTTTCCAGGTCGTAGTACTGCCCCGGGAAGCGCAGATTGAAGGTGTAGCCGTTGCTGGACGTCGGCTGCTGCTCCCCAAACGGATTGCCCTGATAGGCCCACTGCCAGATCACAGCACCGGTAGCATCCGTGATCGCACGCGGCGTATTGAGCCCATCCGCATGCACATAACTCACCGTGCTGGTGGTGCCTGTGGTGTCGACCACCGCCACTGGCACGTTATCGAGCCAGATGTAGTCGCGACTAGCCGACCCGTATTCGCCAATCAGCTGACTGCTCTCGTCGTACGCAAACCGCTGACTGACCGCCTGCGGGAACGTCACGCTCTTGGCGATGCGCTGCCCCAGCGCGTTGTAGCTGTAGCTGGCGACGGTCTGCCCGTTGCGCTGCACCACCGTCATCCGGTTGCGGCCGTTGTAGCCGTAGCCCCAGGTATCGCCACCCGCCGCGCTGCCGGTGGTGTTGCCGTTGGCATCGTAGCTGCGCGCACTGGTGCCGATGCTGGTGAGCCAGTGCGTGCCGCTCTGGTAGCCGTACGTGCCGGTGGCCAAGCCGCTGGCGGTCTTGCTCAACCGATCCCCGGTCTTGCTGTAGGTGTACGCCTCGATCGCGGCGCCACTGGCGTTGTTGACGCCGGTGAGGCGGTACAACGGGTCGTAGCCGTAGCTCTCGGTGGCGGGGTTGGCGCCGGGGGCACTGCCCAACGCCGTCGGGTTGCCCATCGCATCCCTAGCGAAGTGCAGATTGAGCGCCGGGCTGGTGACGTCAGTCAGCACGTAGTTGGCGTCGTAGCTGCGGGTGACGGTCTGGCCGTTGCCCAGGGTGTAGCTCGCAATCGGACCGAACGGGAGATAGGTGATGCCGCTGACGGCCGTGCCGGCCGAGGTACCCGGCGGGGTGACTGTCACGGTGGTGATTCGCCCGGCGCCATCGCGCGTGTACTGCGTGGCGGTCGTGCTCGGCGCGATCACGCTGCCGAGACGATCGCCCAAGGTGTAGCTGTACTGGGTCACGTCGGTCTGTGTGGCCTGCGCTTGGCGCTTCTGGATGACGTTGCCACGCGCGTCGTAGCAGAACACGGTGGTCACGGCGTTCTCGATCACTCGGGTCAGGCGGCCGACCGGAGACGAACTGCTGCACCCAGTGACGCTGTTGGCCTCGTCGTAGGTGTAGCTGACGTTGAGCGTGGGGTCGGTGTAGGTGGTGGCGAGGCGGCGGTTGAGCGCGTCGTAGCTGGACGTGCTGACATTGCCCTTGGCGTCGGTCTGCTGCGTGCGGTTGCCGACGGCATCGACGACGTACGCCGTGGTGCCGGTGTCCGGGCTGTGCACGGCCTTGGGGTTGCTCAGACCGTCGTAATCGTAGGTGGTGTTGAGGCCATCCGGATCGCCCACGCCCAGCAGCTGGTCGCGCGCGTCGTAGGCGAACACGCTCTGGGTGTTCTGGGTGGCGCTGTCGGTGCCGCTGTAGTTGTCCAGCGTGCTGACCAGCCGGTTGAGACCGTCGTAGCCCTGCTTGCGTTGGATGCCCAGCGCATCGGCGGTGTGGACCAGGTTGCCGTTGGCGTCGTAGCTGTCGGTGAAGCTGGCGTTGAAGACGGTGTGGCTCAGGCCGTCGGTGAGGCCGGTGAGTTGGCCCAGCGTGTTGTAGGTGCGCGACAGGCTCTTACGCAGGGTGCCGCTGCTGTCATACACCTGCTCGGCGGTTTTGTTGCCGGCGGCATCGAGCGTGTACTGGATGTAGTTGCCCAGGGCATCGGTGACGCGAGTCAAGCGATGCGCCGCGTCGTAGGTGGTGCTGACGGTGACGTTGTCGGGATCGGTGATCGAGGCTACCGCGCCGTAGGGCGTATAGGTGAAGCGCATGATGGCGCCACCGACGCTGCGCGAGGCCAGCCAGCCGCGCGGCGTGTAGGTCAGGTCGGTGTTGACGCAGTTGGTGTCGGTGAGGCGGGTGATGCGCCCGGCGCCATCGTAGGAGGCGATGGTGGTGACGTGACCCAGCGCGTCGGTGACAGTGTGCAGGTCGCCTGCTTGGTAGCAGGCCGCACCAGGCGTACCGCAACTCACCGCACTGCTGCTCAGGTAGTAGCTGTAAGTGGCCGTTTGGGTCAGGTCGGTGCGCGGACCGGTGACGCTGAGCAGCAGGCCAATGATCGGGCACTGGGTGCTGTCGACGGCGGTGCAGTAGGTGTAGGTCCAGCGGCGGACGCCCGCCGGGACTACACCCGTGGGGGCACAGGTGTAGCTGCTGGCCAGCGCGGGGTCGATTTCGCAACGGGCCAGGGTTTGGCCCATCGAGGAGTAAACCCATTGAATCAATGCGACCGAGCCTCCCGCTGCGCCCGTCACACGGCGCTGATCTGGTAGGCGAAACCTCGTGTCCCAGATCGTATCAACCGTTCGTTGGGCCGAGGTCCCTCTGGCATCGACGCGCTGGGTCTCTAACCCCCGCGCATCATCGTACGCATAGGCAGTGGTAACACCGTTCCAGTCTGTACTGCCCTGCAAGTAGCCGACCGAATCATAGGTAGTGCTAGCTTCAGCACCACAGTCTCGACACACGGGACCACTAATCGTACTGATCTTCTGCCGCCCGTTGACCGTGACAAAATGATAAGTACGAACTGTCCCCAAGGCATCAGTGACAATGGGGTTAGCAGGGTCCTGGTAGTTGACAGATGCTGCCGAAACACCAAGTCCGCCAGCGGAGGCGAGCCCTCCAAATGCGCTTGCCGTGGCGAAGCCGCTCGTTGCGTCATACGCGATAGCCGCAAACTTTTGCAAGTTTTCATCGATGACGCCTGTCAAAGCGCTTGGATGATTTGCATCGGTGTATTGATATTGCTTATAGGTAGCCGGACTTGTCGGATAAGTAACTTTAGCCAGGTTATAAAGATTGTCGTAGCTGTACTGAATGATCCCGTCTGGTGTTGTTACGCTCTGCAACAGCGGATTACTCCCGCCACTGTAAGTGAAAGACAAGCTCCGACCATAGCTGTCCGTCACAGTAGCCAGCAGACCGTTGCTGTAATTCAGTGTCTGCGCATAACCACCACGGTAGGTGATGGATTGCGGCACCCCATTGATATCGTAGGTCTCGACCGAATCATCCTCGGCAGTCAGCACGTAACCGGTTGATGAGGCGGTCAGCTTGATGGGCACATCGCTGTTCGTGGTGCATACGCCGGCCGTACAGTTGAACGCATAAAGGCTGCCGTCAGGCCGTTGTACAGCAACCCCTTTGGTAACTATCGACACACCGGTCTGCCACGCAGCATTGGGATCTGCGCTGTAGACCGCGACAGATTGACCATTAGAGAGCTGACATGCGTTGGTGCTTGCGTTATATCCGCTGACCGAGACGCCAGACAAAGTCGGGTCGCTCGCCGCTATTTGACCCAACCCTTGCACACAAGCATCACTGGGGTTGCTATAGATATTTGAGACGTATTGAACCTGCGCAGGCGGCACTGGCAGCGCACTTTCAATGGGAACGATGCGTCGCCCCGTGAAGTTATGGCGCCAGCCTGGACCCAAGTCGCTATTGGTAGGGTCGACGCTGTTATAGCTGCGAACCAACTTCAGAAGCCCATTTCCCGACTCGTAATCCGCTTCTGCCTGATACTCATCACCACTGCCAGGGAGAATGGGCTCGCCCGTAGCCACAATGCCCGTCTTTGCATTGCCGCTGCACTGGCAACCACCCTGGGTGGGCAAGGGGCCCTTGGCAACGTAGTAGCCGGCGGATACGCAAGCCTCGTTGGCTAAATCCAGGTGGTAACCGGTATTGCAGACTAACCCGCTAATACCTCTTAAACAGTTACCATCACCGCTCACCCCATAATAATGTTGGACGACACCTCCAGACACCACCGAGGAAGATACGAGAGCCAGCTTGGGGTAGTTGCCCGCACAAGCCCAGGGAAAATCCCTATATGCCTGGGCAGCATTTAAGGCGATGGCACCACCAACACTTGGAAAGAAAGGTGGATTCCAAGCGTAACCATTCGTGGGCACACCGGTTGACCACGCTTGATCAGCCCATGTCTTACTCGTAGGCACGCACAGGGCCAAGAGGACCATCACAGCCAGCAGACTGGCTCGCATCCGAGCGCGAGGGCCGCTGGTGACTGACGCGGAGAAGACGCTGCGCACAAAGATGAAGAGCACGAACCACGTGCTCCGAAGGAGTTCCATTTCAGCCCCCCCTAGGCTTCTTGCGATTGGTCGGTTCACAGGCTCGGCAACGCGGTGGATGATGCGATTTTTAGCAAGCCGGCGTATCGGGATACTGCGTGTTGGTCACGGGACACAACGGGACCAGGCTCATTTATCTCGCTCAGGAAGTGAACCTGACCCCGATTTCCACCCTCAATGCTATGGCGCGATAGATCTTGTCTCTACGGAGGGAATATTGATTCCCTCAATCAGGCGAAGCCTGCCGTCCACGCCAAAGGAAAGCCTGACTATTCGATCGTTCTCGTCTGACGTCGACGTCGAGCCACACTTCTTCAGGAAGTAGCTAAGCGTGTAACCAATGACGCGATCCGACTCCTTGGCTTTGTCATTCAACTCCAACGAGGGACGGCCCAGGGAACTGATTACACTCTCCCGAGTATCGCCAAGCTGGAGATTCTTGACCTTTGCAAGGATCTCGTTTGCTTGTTCGGTCTTCATCTCGGTACAACTGCCCACAGCATCTTGCTTTTGCGATGCATTGTCTGCCGTCATGGTTGAATGGCTTCCACATCCTGCGAGAGAGAGAGCCATGATCACAAAAGTGGCGTATCTCATGAGATTTTCATTCCTTCGTTATGGGGCGCGATTGACATAAATCATCACCACTCGTGAATTCCGGGGGTACCAGGGGTGTAGTAAACCTGCCCTTGTCCTGCCTGCTGTATCGCAGTTGCATACCGAACAACATCTTCAGGATTCCAAACCATGGGCTTGGGGTATCCGATGACATGCTTGTCCGCACCGCCAGCACGCAAGGCCTGCGCGACTGTAGTAGAACAGTTTTGAGAGAGAGTCTTCCATTTGTGCGTCTTCTTGAAGTCGGCCCACCAACTGGCGATGGCGGCCTCATCAAGATTGTCCAAATGAATGACCATATCCGGCTTATGATCTTCAAGCTCTCTGTCGCGGGCTAATGTTTGGTCTGTATTTGCTGGCACCTCATAGATCGGTATGCCAGGGATAAGAAAATCGCGCCCGTCTGCTTGCGGCCACCAACTTATATGAACCCTGCCTCCGTCCGCGTCCAGCGATGCATGACCCCATCCCTTGTCTTCGCCGACGCTGCCGCGGTACTTCCATATATAGACATCTGCAAGGCCGAGTGCATCGAATCGGTTCAAGGGACTGTTGCTTACGTAGCTGTAGGGGTTGGGACCTCCCGCAGGCCCCATCGGGTCGGCCTGTCCATAGCCGCCGCGTGCCGCTTCGTAGTCGCGGTAGCCGTTGTGCAGCAACCCGCTTTCCGCATCGAAGTACTGCCCCGGGAACCGCAGATTGAAGGTGTAGCCGGTGCTTGACGTGGGCTGCTGTTCACCAAACGGGTTGCCTTGATAAGCCCACTGCCAGATGGCGGCCCCCGTCGCATCCGTAATGGCCCGTGGCGTATTCAGCCCATCGGCATGCACATAGCTCACCGTGCTGGTGATGCCTGTGGTGTCGACCACCGCCACCGGCAGATCATCCAACCAGATGTAGTCGCGATTGACCGTGCCGTACTCCCCGATCAGCCGGCTGGCTTCGTCATACGCAAAGCGCTGACTAACCGCCTGCGGGAACGTCACGGTCTTAGCGATGCGCTGCCCCAGCGCGTTGTAGCTGTAGGTGGCCACGGTCTGACCGTTGCGTTGCACCACCGTCATCCGGTTGCGGCCGTTGTAGCCATAGCCATAGGTGTCGCCCCCCGTTGCGCTGCCGGTGGTGTTGCCGTTGGCGTCATAGGTGCGCGCACTGCTGCCGATGCTGGTGAGCCAGTGGGTGCCGCTCTGGTAGCCGTAGCTGCCGGTGGCCAAGCCGCTGGCGGTCTTGCTCAGGCGGTCGCCGGTCTTGCTGTAGGTGTACGCCTCGATCGCGGCACCACTGGCGTTGTTGACACCGGTGAGCCGGTACAGCGGATCGTAGCTGTAGCTCTCGATGGCAGGATTGGCGCCAGGGGCATTGCCCAGCGCCGTCGGGTTACCCATCGCATCGCGGGCGAAGTGCAGATTGAGCGCGGGACTCACGACGTCGGTCAGCGCGTAGTTGGCGTCGTAGCTGCGCGTGACGGTCTGGCCGTTGCCCAGGGTGTAGCTGGCAATGGGGCCGAACGGGAGATAGGTGATGCCGCTGACCACCGTGCCGGCCGCCGTGCCTGGCGGGGTGACCGTCACGGTGGTGATCCGCCCGGCGCCATCCCGCGTGTACTGCGTGGCGGTCGTGCTCGGCGCAATGACGCTGCTCAGGCGATCTCCCAAGGTGTAGCTGTACTGGGTCACGTCGGTCTGTGTGGACTGCACTTGGCGCTTCTGGATGACATTGCCACGCGCGTCGTAGCAGAACACGGTGGTCACGGCGTTCTCGATCACTCGGGTCAGGCGGCCGAGCGGAGACGAACTGCTGCACCCGGTGACACTGTTGGCCTCGTCGTAGCTGTAACTGACGTTGAGCGTGGGGTCGGTGTAGGTGGTGGCGAGGCGGCGGTTGAGCGCGTCGTAGCTGGACGTGCTGACATTGCCCTTGGCGTCGGTCTGCTGCGCGCGGTTGCCGGCGGCATCGACCACGTACGCCGTGGTGCCGGTATCCGGGCTGTGCACGGCCTTGGGGTTGCTCAGGCCGTCGTAGTCGTAGGTGGTGTTGAGGCCGTCCGGATCACCCACGCCCAGCAGCTGGTCGCGCGCGTCGTAGGCGAACACGCTCTGGGTGTTCTGGGTGGCGCTGTCGGTGCCGTTGTAGTTGTCCAGCGTGCTGATCAGCCGGTTGAGGCCGTCGTAGCCTTGCTTGCGCTGGATGCCCAGCGCGTCGGCGCTGTGGACCAGGTTGCCGTTGGCGTCGTAGCTGTCGGTGAAGCTGGCGTTGAAGACGGTGTGGCTCAGGCCGTCGGTGAGACCGGTGAGTTGGCCCAGGGTGTTGTAGCTGCGCGACAGGCTCTTACGCAGGGTGCCGCCGCTGTCATACACCTGCGCGGCGGTCTTGTTGCCGGCGGCGTCGAGCGTGTACTGCACGTAGTTGCCCAGGGCATCGGAGACGCGGGTCAGGCGGTGCGCGGCATCGTAGGTGGTGCTGGTGGTGACGTTGTCGGGATCGGTGATCGAAGCCACCGCGCCGTAGGGCGTATAGGTGAAGTTCGTGGTGGCGCCACCGACGCTGCGCGAGGCCAGCCAGCCGCGTGGCGTGTAGGTGAGATCGGTGTTGACGCCGTTGGCATCGGTAGTACGAGTGATGCGCCCGGCGCCATCGTAGGAAGCGATGGTGGTGACGTGGCCGAGCGCGTCGGTGACGGTGTGCAGGTCGCCGGCTTGGTAGCAGGCTGCGCCGGGCGTGCCGCAACTCACCGCACTGCTGGTCAGGTAGTAGCTGTAGGTGGCTGTTTGGGCCAGATCGGTGCGCGGACCGGTGACGCTGAGCAGCAAGCCGATGATCGGGCATTGAGTGCTGTCGACGGCGGTGCAGTAGGTGTAGGTCCAGCGGCGCACGCCGGCCGGCGTCGTACCCGTGGCGGCGCAGGTGTAGCCGCTAGCTACCGACGTATCGATCTCACAGCGAGCCAGTGTCTGACCCGCACTGTTGTAGACCCAGCCGGAACTGGCCACTAGCTGGCTACTGGCATCGTTGACGGTGCGTGTCAGCGGTACGCGCAGGGCGGCATTCCAGGTGATGTTTGTAGTGCGTTGAGCCGCATTGCCAACGCCGTCGACACGCTGTTGCAGCAGCCCCTTAGCGTCATAGGTGTAATGGGTCGTCACGCCATTCCAGTCCTGTGACGACTTCAGAAAGCCGTTGGCGTCGTAGGTCATGCTCTGACCCATGCAATCACGACACACAGGACCGCTGACCGATACTAAGCGCGTGCCGCCAGCGACGCTCTGGTAGTTGTAGATGCGCTGCGTACCGAGGTTATCGGTCAGTGTAGTCGCGTTGCCGTTGTAGCTCAGCGTGCTGGTGTCGACGTTGCCGGCCAGCGCACTGGTGATCGCCATGCCGGTGGTGGTGTCGTAGCTCCACGTGGCGTACGTGGCGTTGCTTTCGTCGACCCAGGCGGTCAGCGCCTGTGGGAAATTTGTGTTGCTGTACTGGTAGCCGATTGTCCTGCCGTCCGCGTAGGTCACCCCGGTGAGATGGCCGCTCGTGTCGTAGCCGTATTGCACGGTCTTTCCGTCGGGCAGTGTGAGCTGGCTTAGCAGGCTGTTGGTGTTGTAGCCGAACGTGAGCGTGCGCCCGAAGCTGTCAATCACGGAATTGAGCGAGTAGAGGACTCCGCTTCTGGTGTAGGTAAGCCTTTGCGTATACCCGTCCCGACTGACGATGCTCACCAGGGCTCCGTTGAGATCGTACGTTTCGATATCTCCGTTTTCGACCGTGAGCGTGTAGCCACTGCTGCTGACCATCAACGACACTTGACTCTGCCCAATCGCCGTACAAGTGCCGTTGAAGCAGCTGAAGAAATAGCTGCTTCCGTCCGGGCGAAACGCAGAGAAGCCCGCACTGGCATCCGTGACAGGCGATGAATACGCCAATGCACCATTCGTGTTGAACACCGGAATGACGGTGCCGTTGGAGAGTTGGCACTGTCCGTTGCCCACGTACGTGCCAGTCATGCCAGCAAACGCGGGGTTCCCGGAAGCCCCGCCGAAGCCCGAGGCGAGATCGGCTACCCCGCTGACACAGGCAGCAGCGGCGGACGCATAGGCAGCGGACGATACGGTAGCAGCTGCCACACCGGGCCGTGGCACGGCAGTCTTAGTACCTTGGTCAATCGAGTAGATATGTCTGGCGGTGTACCCGTCTTTCCACCCGAGGCTGCCGTTATTCGGATTGCGCGGGTTGCTGTTGTAGTAGCGCTCGAAGCGCAAACGTCCATTGCCATCGGCGAAGTCGAGAGCGTGCTCGGACATGTTGCCCGACCCCACTTCGATGGGATGCGCCGTCGCAACACGCCCCTCATGGCAGTGGCAGTCGCCGCTATCCGCGTTATTGCTCAAAGCCAATACGTAATAGCCGATTGCGCACCCATTCCCCGCGTTGGACGCCGTGCAAGGATTGCTCGGTGGCGCGTCTCCCTCGAAACTCCAAGTCGCGTCGACCCGCTGCCGCCCCGGCGCGCACGTCCAGTTCGGTGGGCCGCACGTCACGACACCTTCCACGGCGTGCGTATTCGTATCCACCTGGCATCGCACGAACGGCCAATATTCGCTGTTTTGGTAAATCTCTTTTGTTGTGCCCGCGTAATAGCCAACGCAGGTCGCCATCCATTGATCGACCTCAGGGTTGGATGAGGCCCGAGCGACTTGCCATGGCCATAGCCCGACAACGCAGAGCGTCAGAATGGCCATGCCCCCTACGACCGCACGGTAAAGAGAATCCACATGCTGAGCCGGCCCAGTCTTGAACTTATTGCTCATACGATCCCTAAGCTGGTTCATCGCTTGCCCAGTCAAAATTTGAAAGTCGGAGATGTTTAAGCGCAGGCGAGCGCCCACATGGCGCCTTGTGGGAAATAAGGATGAGCACGCTCGCAGCTACGGCGAACGTCCCCATGCGAATGGGTTGCTAGTCGATTCGCTTCGGCGGTGTTTGGCGGGACCTTCGTGACGAGGGGCAATGCGTCCCTGCACGGAGCTAAATAAGGGGTCAGAGACATTTATCTGCGAACTCGCTCTAGGCCAGAAAATGTCTCTGGCCCTTTCTGCGTAGAAAATGTCTCTGGCCCCTTTCTCAGTTGCCAGGCTGGCAGACAACGGCGTAACGGCGGGTGAGTAGCCCTTGTAGTTAGCGAGACCGCTTGCAACGCCAATGATCAAGCGTGGACATGACGGCCGCATCAAGGGCTTTCACGTCCAACGGTATTCGTTTGTCAGATTCGAACGAGTACTCCAAGACGTAATCCGCAGCCAGCACGTATCGTTCGCACATCACGGTCTCTCGCATATTTGCAACGCTAGTCGTGGCGACCTTGTCGCTGTGACACCCTACCAACACAACATCATCGTCTTCCAGGCGGGGGGCGTCTTTGTCCTTCAGAGGTTTTGCTTTGGTCCAAATGTACCAATCGCGCCATAGCTTTTGATCTTGCACAACGACCATCGTGCCGTTGGCGACAGCCTTTATCTCCGCATGAGGAGATAAAGCGACCATCTTATAAAGCGTCCCCTTTCCCAGATCACGCCACTTTTCCGATCTGAACGTCGATCTTGGCTGGACGCTTCCATCAAGGACCGATTTAGGCATTTCACAGCCAACCTCGGCGTGGCCGGAAGCTCTCCAACACCCCGCAAATGCGAAGCCTTCCGGGGTACCAGGCTTGTCCTCGGGCACCCATGGCACGTCGGCAATGGTGCTTCCAGCAGGCACGCAAAAATTGCTTGATGCACCTTCCAGATGGTGGTTTTCAGCTGCGGAACAAGCCGTCGCTATGAGCAAGGCGTAGCCTACGAATATTTTCTTCATCTTAAGGCTCCTTATTGTGTGCATGCAGGCGCGTCGCACCATTCGTACCGGTCGCCGAAGAACTCGGAGATTGCCGCCCCGTGAATTTTGTCCCATGTATCTCCCCCGAAAACGTCTTCGGAAGCGCCGTGTCTTGCAAAAACGCGATGGTGAAAGCGGCTAATAAGCCCTTTCTTCACCATCAGCGGATTGTCCTCGGTTGCCCTTCTAAGGCTATCCACCCGTGCTATTGCAAGATCCTGTCGAATCCCATCCATCGCTTCGTCAACAAGGGCTTGGGAAAGGTCGCACGGCATAGGGGGTAAATGTTCACGAATCGAGCGCTCTAGCTTGTAATTTGTGATGTGCGTCAATGGACCTCTAATGCCGGGCACATTCGCGTTCGCAGCCACTTCGCCGGCTCGGCAGGCGTATGGATCGTGACCAGCACATGCCGCTCGGTAATAGGAGCGATAGTCTCCGGCAGCCGCAAACGCCGTCTCCTGTGGAGTGTTCCAGCATCCTCTAACGTTGCAAGCGAGTCCAAGGGGGTCTATGCCATTCAGAGGGGTATTTGCAACGTACGCGTAGGTGCTCAGCCCACCGCCGAGCCCGGTTGGGTCGCTCTGTGGTGAACGACCAGCCGCCGCTTCGTAGCTCCTGAAGCCCCAATTCAACAGCCCAGATTCGACGTCGAAGTACTGCCCCGGGAAACGTGGATTGAAGACGTAGCCGCTGCTGCTTGTCGGTTGCTGCTCGCCAAACGGATTGCCCTGGTAGCTCCACTGCCAGATGGCGGCACCCGTCGCATCCGTGATCGCACGCGGCGTATTGAGCCCATCCGCATGCACATAACTCACCGTGCTGGTGGTGCCTGCGGTGTCGACCACCGCCACCGGCAGATCACCCAACCAGATGTAGTCGCGATTGGTGGTGCCGTACTCGCCAATCAGCTGGCTACTCTCGTCATACGCAAACCGCTGACTGACCACCTGCGGGAACGTCACGCTCTTGCCGATGCGCTGCCCCAGCGCGTTGTAGCTGTAGGTAGCGACGGTCTGCCCATTGCGCTGCACCACCGTCATCCGGTTGCGGCCGTTGTAGCCATAGCCCCAGGTGTCGCCACCCGCCGCACTGCCGGTGGTGTTGCCATTGGCGTCATAGCTGCGCGCACCACTACCGATACTGGTCAGCCAGTGCGTGCCGCTCTGGTAGCCGTACGTGCCGGTGGCCAAGCCGCTGGCGGTCTTGCTCAACCGATCCCCGGTCTTGCTGTAGGTGTACGCCTCGATCGCGGCACCACTGGCGTTGTTGACGCCGGTGAGGCGGTACAACGGGTCGTAGCTGTAGCTCTCGGTGGCGGGGTTGGCGCCAGGGGCATTACCCAACGCGGTGGGGTTACCCATCGCGTCGCGGGCGAAGTGCAGGTTGAGCGCCGGGCTGACGACGTCGGTCAGCGCGTAGTTGGCGTCGTAGCTGCGCGTGACGGTCTGGCCGTTGCCCAGGGTGTAGCTGGCGATCGGACCGAACGGCAGATAGGTGATGCCGCTGACGGCCGTGCCGGCCGCCGTGCCTGGCGGGGTGACCGTCACGGTGGTGACCCGCCCGGCGCCATCGCGCGTGTACTGCGTGGTGGTGGTGCTCGGCGCGATGACGCTGCTCAGGCGATCCCCCAGGGTGTAGCTGTACTGGGTCACGTCGGTCTGCGTGGACTGCACCTGGCGCTTCTGAATGACATTGCCGCGCGCGTCGTAGCAGAACACGGTGGTCACGGCGTTCTCGGTCACCCGCGTCAGGCGGCCGACCGGAGACGAACTGCTGCACCCGGTGACACTGTTGGCCTCGTCGTAGGTGTAGCTGACGTTGAGCGTGGGGTCGGTGTAGGTGGTGGCGAGGCGGCGGTTGAGCGCGTCGTAGCTGGACGTGCTGACATTGCCCTTGGCGTCGGTCTGCTGCGCGCGGTTGCCGGCGGCATCGACCACGTACGCCGTGGTGCCGGTATCCGGGCTGTGCACGGCCTTGGGGTTGCTCAGGCCGTCGTAGTCGTAGGTGGTGTTGAGGCCGTCCGGATCACCCACGCCCAGCAGCTGGTCGCGCGCGTCGTAGGCGAACACGCTCTGGGTGTTCTGGGTGGCGCTGTCGGTGCCGTTGTAGTTGTCCAGCGTGCTGACCAGGCGGTTGAGACCGTCGTAGCCTTGCTTGCGCTGGATGCCCAGCGCGTCGGCGCTGTGCACCAGGTTGCCGTTGGCGTCGTAGCTGTCGGTGAAGCTGGCGTTGAAGACGGTGTGGCTCAGGCCGTCGGTGAGGCCGGTGAGTTGACCCAGGGTGTTGTAGCTGCGCGACAGGCTCTTACGCAGGGTGCCGCCGCTGTCATACACCTGCTCGGCCGTCTTGTTGCCGGCGGCGTCCAGCGTGTACTGCACGTAGTTGCCAAGAGCATCAGTGAGGCGGGTCAGGCGATGCGCCGCGTCGTAGGTGGTGCTGACGATCACGCCGTCAGGGTCGGTGATCGAGGCGACCGCGCCGTACGGTGTGTAGCCGATCTGCGTCACCGCATCGTTCGCCGAGGTGGAACCGTCGGCGTTGGCGCGTACGGTGCGGGTGAGCAGCCAGCCACGCGAGTGATAGGTCAGGTCGGTGAGAACGCCGTTGCTGTCTTTCTGGCGCACCACCCGGCCGCTCTTGTCGTACGCCACCAGCGTGGTCACGTGGCCGAGGGCGTCGGTGACTTGGTAGAGATCGCCCGCGCGGTGGCAGGCCCCGCCGGTGATGCCGCAACCGGATTCGTCGGAGCTGAGGTAGTAGCTGTAGCTCGTCGTGCTGGCGAGGTCGGTGCGTGGGCCGGTGGTGCTCAGCAGCAGGCCGACCAGCGGGCACTGGGTACTGTCGATGGCGGCGCAATAGGTGTACGTCCAGCGGCGGACGCCGGTGGGAACCGTGCCGGTGGCGGCGCAGGCGTAGCTGCCGGCCAGCGCTGGATCGATGTCGCAACGGGCGAGCGGCTGGCCGTTGGCGTTGTAGACCCAACCCGTCCGGGCCATGACTACGCCTTGGGCGTCCTTCGTGTCCCGCTGCAAAGGCAGTCGCAGCGACGTATCCCAAACGGTATCGCTGGTGCGCTGTTCGGTTGTTCCCTGCGCCTCCACGGCGTGCGTCAACAAGCCATTGGCATCGAAGGTCGTGGCGGTGACGCGCCCATTCGCATCGGTCGTCGAGGAAAGCCGACCATTGGCATCGTAGGCATACGACGTGGTTTGGGTTTGGCAGCCGGCACACGTCTTACTCACGGCCACCGGCTTACTGATGCCGTACATGTAGATGACCGAGGTGGTCTCGGCCGCGCCAAGCGCATCGGTGACCGTGTAGGTATCCCCCGAAGCGGCGGCATTGATGGCATAGCTAAAGCTGGTGGTATCCACACCGTTCGGCCCCAACGTCGCCGTCACGGCGCCTGACCTGGCATAGCGCGTCGTACCGATGCGCGTGTTGGCCTCATCCACGACGCCGGTCTGGTCGTACGGGCCGGCCAGGTTGGTGGTGCCGTCGTTCTCGCCGTAAATGAAGTGCTTGACGTGCGTATCGGGGAAGGTGATGTCCGTCAGGTTGCCGCTGGCGTCATAGGCGAACTGATAGCTTCCGCCGCTGGGGTCTTGCAGGCGCTGGGCGCGCCCGTTCGCGTCGTAGAAGAACAGGAGGCTTCGGCCCTGCGGATCGGCGATCGATGAGAGCCGGCCGTTCGCGTCATAGGTCAGGACTTGCGCCTGGCCATCGCGGCGCTGAATCGACGCCAGTCGCCCTGCGGCGTTGTATTGCTCCTGTTGTCCGTCCGCGGTGGTGTACACCCAGCTGGTGACGGCGCCAGTCGTATCGTAGGTCGCCGCCAGCCGGTCCGAAACATCCGGATCGCCGACCCAGTTGTTGCCCTGCCTGTCGAAGCCATACAGTTTGCCATCCGGGCGCAGCACATACGCCGAGGTAAGAACGCTGTTGCTCGCCAGCGTAATGCTCATCTGATAGCTGTGATTGCGGCGCGCACCAAAGAAGAGCTGATTGGGCGCCAGCACGGGGGAGTTTGCGTAGGCGTTGTTGTAGGCCAGCTTGAAGTCGACAGGGAAGCTACCAACACCCCGATAAACCTCGTCGACCTCGAATTTATTGCCGGTCGATGGGTTGACCGGGTCACCCTTAAGCTTACACGGGCAATCGGGAAACCCTCGTCCTTTATTGGGATCAATGGCTAAATCCGGGCATCGACTGCCGGGATATTCGTCCGGAGAGTAGGTGCTGCTATTGGGATTGCCACAGTTGGCAAACCTCCTAGCATCTGCCACAGATGACGAATGCCCAAAAAAGCTACAGGAATCATAGTTATAAGTATCCATGCCTGCGTCATACAAGGCACCATCCTCATATCCTTCGGCATGAAATACCCGAACATCGGTTAGCCTCCAAGCTAAATTTCCATTAGCACAGTAGGGCGCATGGATATTCCACTCAATAGCAAATGCGTCATAAGGTGTTTTGTACCTAATTTGATCCCATCCGCCGCTGTACCAATTGGGTACATTGTAGAAAATGATGGGCGCATGCCCAGCACGCACCCCCAACGCCACAAATGAAAACACCACCCCAATCAAGAATAATGCCGCGAAGCGTATCAACCGCATATCCATAAACGCCTTATCCTAAAAATATAACCACGGGAAAGCGGGGCGAGGATAGTTAAGCAAAACTAACTACCCCCCCGCTTTTCCGAGATGCTTGTTGCAGTCTTCGCCGGCTTCGTAGCTCACGGCGATTTCGCTCGCAGCGTGATGAACGCTGGGGTTTGCTTACGCTCACCCCAACCTACGACAACGTTGCGGATGCGCCGTGACGTTTAGCTCGCGAGATCGAGCAACTCCACCAACTGCTCCTCAATCCCTTCCAAATCCGGAATCACCGCCACGTCATCGCGCACCAGCACTTCGGCTTTGACGCCCGGCGGCAGCGGCGTGCCGTCGTGGGTGGGGATGATGAGTTCGGCGTTGAGGGTGGTGAGGCGGGGGAAGCCCTGCGTGACCACGGCGACGAACGGGAGTTTGGGATGGCCGGTGAGGGCCTTGAGTACGGCGACGCGGACGCTGAGTGCGGCATCGCCCTCTTCCGCGCCGGCGAGTTTGGTGAAGGACACGAGCGGCACGCGCCAGCCGCGCCAGGCGATGCGGCCGAGTAACCAAGCCGGTGCGTTTTCCACTGGCTCAGGTGTGGGCTGGGTGATGACTTCGGCCACGGTGGCGTTGGGTAGCAGCAGGCGCAGGTTGCCTACTGGCACGAGTACGCAGCGAATTTCGCGCGGTAACGGTTGCTCGCTCATCGCTGTGCCTCCACCCTGAATTCCTCAACCAAACGTGCCGCCAATTCGATTGGCGTGCCTGAAAAACCGTCTAAGCGCTCAGCCTCGACGCCATGCACCATGTCGGCGTAGTGATCGCCTTCAGCGTGTTCCACCCACACCCTGCCGCCGCGGTCATGCACAGCCTGTGCGCCTGCCACCGCGTCGGTGGCATTGCCGGCGAAGACAATGGCCACAGCGTCGCGGCCGAAGACGTTGGCGGCGGCGGTGAAGCTGGCGTCGATGGACGGGTTCTGGAACGACGACGGTTCGATCGCTTCGGATTCGACGCTGCCATCGCGCAGCAGGCGCACTTGCCGGCTGGCGGGCACCAGCAGTACTTCGCCGGTGCGGGCGCGCATGCCGTGATTGGCGATGCGCACGGGCAGCGCCGAATGGGCGGCCAAACGTTCGGCCAGTGCTTCGACCGTGGTGGTGCCCTGGTGCTGGGTGTGCAAGACGGTCATGCGCAGGTTGGCCGGCAACGCGGCCAGAAAGGCGCAGACCGAATCGGTGCTGTCGTTGGCGGCGCCGAGCAGCAGCACGCGCCCGAGCGCGGACTCCAGTTCGCCGAGCTGCATTTCATGGCCGTGTTCGAAATTTTGCGGCGCGATGGCTTCCTCCATCGAGACCAGCTCCAGGCTCATGCCAGCGTGGATGATCGACTCCTCCTGGCTGCCGCCTTCCGGCGCGAGGTAGTCTGCCGCGCTCACTTTCTCGATGCCGAAGTTCTTCTCGACCGGGTGAGTCTCCGCCGTCGGCGCGTCGTCGTCGTCGACCAGCGCCCAGCCGCTGTGCAGCGCTTGCGCGGCCGGCACTTTTTCTACGGTGATGGGGATGTCCACCTGCGACAGGAACTCTTCGTCCAGCGGCGTCAGCGCCATGTGGTCGAGCTGAAAAGCTGGGCGTGGGTCGCCGCTGGCCGGCACCGGCGGTATCGGCGCCGGTCCCTGCGTCATGAGGTTGTCGGGACCGAAATGGCCGTCGTGCAGTGCCGGCGGGGTCTCGCCGATGGCGTAGTTCAGACCGCCGCCGAATTCGTCGTCGGCGGGCGCACCTTCGGCGGCGGCAAGCAGGGCTTCCAGTTCGGCCGCGAGGGTTTCGGATTCTTCGATGGCGTGGTCGTGGGCTGATGCCAGCAGAGCTTCGGATGGGGGTGTGGGCTCGGGCTCTGTGGGTAGGAGCCCACCTTGTGGGCGATCAACCGTTAGGGAATCTTGCTCCGTAGGGTTTTCGCGCACAGGGTGCGCTCCTACAGGTGGCGTGGAGGCGGTTGGTGCGTTGATGTCGTTCTGAGGGAGATCGGGCACAACCGAACCCTGCTCCGCAGGGTTTTCGCGCACAGAGTGCGCTCCTACGGCTGCGGGTTCGGGGGGAGCGAAGGTTGGTGCGTTGAGTGGGCGCGGCGGGTCGATGTCGCCCTCGGCGAGCACTTTCACGGCGAGGTGACGTGCCCAGCGGGCGCGGTCCCAGCCGCCGAGTTTGCGGCTGGCCTGCGCGTCGTTGAACACCACGCGCGGGTGGTTGCCGTCGATCACCTCGTACAGGTGATCCATGGCATCGTCGGCATCGTCGTCCAGGTTCACTACGACGACTTGCGCACCGGCGCCGAGCAGCACGTCGCGGCTCAGCGTGGCAAGCGTGCCTTCGTGGACGATCCGTGCTCCGCGCTCGCGCAAGGCTTCGCGCAAGTGGGCACCCAGCTCCGCATCATCAAACAGCAGTGCGACTGCCGGTGCCGATTCAGCCATGGGCCGACTCCGTGGTCTGATCTTGCATGGCGCGTTGTTCCAGCACCTCGCTGATCTGCATCAGCAGTTCGGCTTCCTGATACGGCTTGCCCAGGTAGCGATCCACGCCGATGTCGAACGCGCGCTGGCGGTGTTTGTCGCCGGTACGCGAGGTGATCATGATGATCGGCACGCCGCGCAGGCGCGGGTCCGCCTTCATGTGCGTGGCGAGTTCGAAACCGTCCATGCGAGGCATCTCGATGTCGAGCAGCATCAGGTCCGGCACGCGATCGTGGAGTTTCTCCACCGCATCCACGCCGTCCTTCGCGGTGCTGACTTCGTACTCGTGGCGCTCCAGCACGCGGCCGGTGACTTTGCGCATGGTGATGGAGTCGTCGACCACCATGACCAGCGGCCGTACGCGCACTTCTTCCACCACCGGCGCCTGCACGGCGCTGAGGCCTTCGGCGAGGCGCTCCTGGCGGCGCACGATGCCGTGACGCACCAGCGGGGCGAGATCGAGAATGATCAGCACCGAGCCATCACCCATGATGGTGGCGCCGAGGATGCCCGGCACCGAGCTGATCTGCGGGCCGACCGACTTCACCACGATTTCGCGCGAGCCGATCACGGCGTCGATGCGAATCGCGGCACGCAGGTCGCCGGCACGGGTCAGCAACAGCGGTAGCTGTTCGTCGCCTGGATGGCCCGGCTGGATGCCAAGCAATTCGGCCAGGTCGTGAATGCCGTACTGCTCGCCACCGTATTGGAACGAGGGCTCCGGGTCGGCCAGGCGCTCGGCGAGTTCGGACGGGCTGATGCGCGCCACGCCCTGCACCGAGGTCATTGGGATAGCGAAGGTCGCTTCGCCGATGCGCACCAGGATGGCCTGGGTCACGGCGAGCGTGAACGGCAGGCGCAGCACAAACGTGGTGCCTTGGCCTTGTTGCGATTCGATAGCGAGCGAGCCGCCGAGCTGCTTGATCTCGTTGGCGACCACGTCCATGCCTACACCGCGGCCGGCCAGCTGGGTGATGCTGCTGGCGGTGGAGAAGCCGGGCTGGGTGATCAGGGCAAGCAGCTGGTCGTCGCTAGGCCTGGCGTCGGCACGAATCAGGCCACGCTCGATGCCGCGCTTGCGCACGGCCTCGCGGTCCAGGCCACGGCCGTCGTCGGTGACGCGCACCACCACCTCGGTGGCTTCGCGCGCCACGCGGATGCGCACCGAGCCTTCTTCCGGCTTGCCCGCCAGGCGGCGTTCTTCCGGCGACTCGATGCCGTGGGCCACTGCATTGCGCAGCATGTGCTCGAACGGCGCCTTGATGCGGTCGAGCAGGTTGCGGTCCATTTCGCCGTGGGCGCCTTCCACGAACAACTGGGCACCCTTGCCCTGCTCTTGCGCGGCCTGGCGCAAGGTGCGGCGAAGGTTGGGCACCATGGTGTCGAACGGCAGCATGCGCGTGCGCAGCAAGCCGTCTTGCAGTTCGGAGCTGACGCGCGACTGCTGGAGCAGCAGGGTTTCCGCCTGGCGCGTCAGGTCGTCCAGCATGCTCTGAATCGACACAAGGTCGGACACCGACTCGGCCAGGGCACGCGAGTACTGCTGCAGCTGCGAGTAACGGTCCAGCTCGAGCGGGTCGAACACCGACAAGCCGGCTTCGCGATGCTCGCGCTGGAAGCGCGCGATGATCTGCGCTTCGGTTTCGATTTCCATCATGCGCAGCTGGCTGCGCAGACGCTGCACGGTCGTGTCCAGCTCGACCAGGTTGAAGCGGTAGCCCGCCACCTGCTGTTCGAGGCGCGAACGGTAGATCGCTACCTCGCCGGCATGGTTGACGAGCGTGTCGAGCAGTTCGGCGCGAACGCGGATCTGTTCCTGCGGCGCGCGCGTGTCGTCCTGCTGGCCCTCTTCCGGCAGCAGTTCGGGCAGATCGATCGGCTCGGCCAGGGCGGCCGGTGCGTGCTGCCCTTCGGTGCCCCTCGTTTCGCCGGCCATGCCGAGGAAGCGGTCGATCATGGCCTGCGGGTATTCGATGCCGCGGCCTTGCGATACGCGCTGCACCAGCACGTGGAGTTGGTCGAAGCCGGATTCCAGCGCGCCGATCAAATCGCCGACGCGTGCCGGGTCGCGGCCCACCGGGCTTTCCAGCAGGGTTTCGATGGCGTGGGTGAGATCGCCCACCGGCACCATGCCGGCGATACGCGCACCGCCCTTGAGCGTGTGCAGATCGCGCTGCACGCTCGCCATGTGTTCGAGTTCGGTCGGCTCGGCACGCCATTGCGCCAGGGCGCTGTCGGAGTGATCGAGAATCTCGCGCGCTTCTTCGATGAAGATTTCCAGCAGATCGGGATCGATCGTGCTGTTGGTCCAGGTGGCCGCGTACTCGCTGTGCGCCGGTTCGGGCTCGTGCTCGGCCAAATCGGTCGCCACGTGTTCGGATTCCACCGGCGCAGATTCAACCGGCGCGGAGTGCGCAGGGGCTTCTTCGACCGGCGCGGCATGCAGTTCGTGTGCTACCGGTGCAGGCACGTCCGCTGGCGTTTCGACGTGGTGCAGCGTCTCGGTGTCGAGCGGCGCCAGCGGTGCTTCGAAAGCTGCGAATTCGATGAATGCATCCGCATCGTGAGGCGCTGTGACGAACGGCGTGGCGTCTTCGCGATGCTCTGCGATTTCGGGCTCTGCGACTTCGGGCTCTGCGACTTCGGGCTCTGCGATTTCAAGCTCAGCGATTTCGGGCTCTGCGACTTCGGGCGAAGCGATTTCAAGCTCTGCAACTTCGGGCTCTGCGATTTGAGGCGCTGCGATTTCGGGTGCTGCGATTTCTGGCAGTGCAACTTCGGGCGCAGCGACTTCAAGCGCCGCGACCTCGGGCTCTGCAACTTCAAGCTCTACGACGTCGGGCTCTACGACGTCGGGCTCTGCAACTTCAGGCTCTGCGGTTTCAACCGCTGGCGCCTCGTGCTCGACGACCGGCTCGACCGATTCAACCGGCTCGTCGAGCAGATCGGCGTATAGCGCAGCGAAGTCGTCCTCGCTCTCTTGTGGGGCGGGTGCGGCAGGTGTGGCGGCCACGGAATCTTGCAAGGCTTCGTGGTCGACATCGAGCGTGTCCGGCACGCCGGCCTCCGCGTCGAACTCGCCTAGCACGGCCATCAGTTCCGCCGTGAATTCGTCCGCAGGGACCTCGCTGTGCGAGGACGCGGCGGCGGCCGGTTCGGCGGGTGCGTGGTCGGCCGGTGCGTGGTCGGCGACAGCCACGGGCATGGCGGCATCGAGTGCCGCGGCCAGCGCGCCTTGGTCCGCCACGGCCTCGGCGTGCGACAGGTCGTCGGCGTAAGCTTCGAACACCACGTGCGCTACTTGCGGCTCGGGCTGGCCGTCGCGCAGCTCGACGATGCGCTGGATCAATGCATCGAGATCCGGCAGCACCGGATGCTCGACGTCGAACTGGGTCATGATGTGGTCGACCGCATCGGCGCTCTTGCCGAGCAGGCTCACGCCCTCCACGGAGAGCGGCTCGCCCGCCGCGCGCAGACGCTTGAGCAGGCTTTCCAGCGGCGACAGCAGCTGGGTCAGCAACGCAATATCGACCATGGCGATGGCGCCGTGCAGGGTATGCACGGCGCGCAGCAGGCCGTCGTCCACGCGCAGTTCGCCATGCACGCGGTTGATCGCGTGACGGATGGTCTGCAGGTATTGGGCGACTTCGCTGCGCAGGATTTCCAGCAGCACCGGGTCCACCGGCGGCATCACCGGTTCGGCGATCGTTTCGAGCACGGGCGCCACGACCGGTGCCGGCGAGGTCTCGATCGAGGCCAGGCTGGCGGCGGGGATCGCGTCGACGGCGGCGTCCAGACGCGGCACGCGGCGCTTCACGATACGACGTACGGTTTCGGTCGCGGCCGGCGCGTGATCGGCGATGCTGGCGTTCTCTTGGCCGGCCGACAGGCGATCGGCCGTTTCCATGATGGCGGCCAGCGGCACGCTGGGCATGCCCTCGCCCATCAGCGCGGCGCGCAACGGCGGCAGCGCTTCGATGGCTTGACCGATCAGCGCCTGCACGTTCTCGTTCGGCGCGATGGATTGATCGAGCACGCGGTTAAGCATGTTCTCGATCTTCCACGCGTACTCACCCAGCATCGAGGCGCCCACCAGGCGGCCGGAGCCCTTGAGCGTGTGGAAGGAGCGGCGAATCGGGGTCAGCGCCGCGATCTGCTGCGGATCGGCCAGCCACGCTTGCTGGGCGGTGCGCAGGTTGTCGATCTCTTCCTGCATTTCTTCGAGGAAGATCTCGCGGATGTCGTCGTCGATACCTTCCGCACTGAGCTCGAAGCCCGCATCGGCACCAGAGGCACCGCTGACCGGCACTTGCTCGACGATCTCCTCTTCGACTTCGATCCAGTCGCCTTCGTCGCTGCTGGTCTGCGGCGTGACGTGCTCGGTGCTGACCAGGCGCAGCCCGCCCAGATCGTGCGCGAACGGCGTCGGCGTAACGCTTTCGCCGACCACCAGGCTGCTCAGGTCGGGGCCGGCGGCTAGGCTGACGGTGTCCGTGAGTTCCAGCTCACCGGCGAACTCGTGGGCCATGAACGGGGCGGCGGCCGGCGCGGGCGCGGCGGCTTCATCGCTCGCCAGCACGGTGCGCGCTGGCGGTGGCGGCCAGTAGCCGAGCGTATTGAGGCTGTGCTCGGCGACGTCGAGGATATGTTCCAGCCCGCCGCGATGTTCGCGTGCGGCTTCCAGGTAGTACTCCAGCGCGGCCAGCGCATCGGCCAGGTGATCCATCTGCGAGCTGGTCGGCACGCGGCGGTCGCTGAGCAGTTCGTTGCCGATGAAACGGCCGATGCCTTCGGCCAGCTCGGCGGGACGCGGTGCGGTGAGCATGCGCAGTGCGCCGGCCACTTCGTCCATGTGGCCGGGGGCGTCGATCAGCTCCTGGTGCTGCCAGCCGGATTCGACGAAGGCGACGATGGCGTCCTTCACCTTGCCGGTGTTGGCGGTCGCCTCCTGCATCAGCGTGGCGAGGATGTGGCGGGCCTCGCTACGCGGCATCATGCTGGCGGGCGCTTCGCTGACGTAGCCCTCGTCGGCACCCAGGCTTTCGATGTGATCGTCCAGCGAGGCTTCGACGTAGAGCAGCGCACCGGCCACGTCGAGCAGCAGATCTTCGTCGGGCGCGCGCATGCGATTGGCGACTTCGTCCAGCACGCGGCGCTGTTCGTTGACCACGCGGCGCGGCACGCCGAGCGCCAGCATGCCGAGCGTGTCGCCGACGCGCTCCAGCACTTCCGTTTGTTGGGTGAGCTGCGCCGGATCGGAGTCGCTCTGGCGCAGGAACAGATCCAGCGCTTCTTTCACGCGCAGCAGATCGTCCTTGAGCGCCTTCGACACGGAGTCGAGCAAGGCGCGGTTGTGGCCGGACATGGAGCCGCGTGCATGCTCCAGTTCGCCGGCACCGGGCAGTAGCGCATCGAGGCCGTAGGTCTGGCCCAGTTGCACCATGCGCGGGCTACGCTGCTTGGACTGTGCGACCACGTAGAGCAGCTTGCGCGCCAGTTCGTCGGCGTCGCCGCCACGCATGCTGGATTCGCCGTGTTCGATCAGGTGGCGGATGCTGCGATCGACCTTGCCGATCAGCTGGCGCACTTCGCCCGCCTGACTCTTCAATACACCCTGCTGCAGGCCTTCCAGCACACCGGCGGCGATCCACCACAAACGGCGGCCGGGCACGCTATGGCAGCGCGCGGCGATGCCGTCGAGGGTCTGCCCCATGGCGGCAAGCTGCTGTTCCGGCGACTGGCCACGGAACCATGCCAACAGTTGTTGCTGGAAGCGCAGACGCAGCTCGGCGATCTGGCCATGCTGACGCTCGGCCTCGTCCGCGTTCATCGCGGCCGGCGCGTTGTCGGGCAGCACGACTTCGAGATTGGGCGAGAACAGCGCGGATTCGTGCAGCGCCTGCTGGCCGCGACTGGCGCGCAAGTCGTTGAGCAGCGGCAGCAACACCACCGGCACGTCGCGATGCCCGCTGGACAGACGCTCCAGGTAATCGGGCAGCTGCATCAGGCCGCGCATCATCGCGGCATAGGCATCCTCGCGCTGGGCGACGTGGTCCTCGAGCAGGGAGATGGCGAGTGTTTCCATCTCCTCGGCGACCAGCGCGGCCCCATACAGCTCGACCATGCGCAGGGTGCCCTGCACTTGATGCAGGCTGTCGGCGCACTTGCGCATGACCGCGCGGTTGCCCGGGTTGTCGACGTAGGACTCCAGCGCCTCGCGGGCCATCGCCAGAGTCTCGTCGAGCTCGGGCTTGACCCACTGCAGGGTGGTGAAATCGATGTGGTCTTGAAGTCTCATGCGCCTATCTCAGCGGCCACGCAACGTGCGTCACGCAACCGTCGAGGTTGCCCCCCTGTCATTGAACCCGCCCCATGGCATCGAGATGGCATCGAGCAGGTTCACATCGTTGTTTCAACAAGCTGCCCGACTCTCTTAACCGGGCAGCTTGAAGTGCGCTACTGAACGACGCAGATCGCTGGCCAGCTGCGCCAGGTAACCGATCGAGTCGGCCGTCTGGCTCGCGCCCTGCGAGGTCTGCGAAGTGATTTCCTGAATCGCGTTCATCGACTGCGAGATGTCCGTCGCCGCCACCGACTGCTGACGCGCCGCGGTGGAGATGTTTTGAATCAGCGCGGACAAGTCATGCGACACGCGCTCGATGTCGCCCAGCGCGCTGCCGGCGTCTTCCGCCTTGCGGGCACCGGCCACCACTTCCGCGGTGGTCTGCTCCATCGAGTTCACCGCTTCGTTGGTGTCGGACTGAATCGCCTGCACCAGCGTTTCGATTCGCTTGGTCGCGCTCGCCGAACGTTCGGCGAGTCGCTGCACTTCGTCCGCCACCACCGCGAAACCGCGGCCTGCCTCACCGGCCGAGGCCGCCTGGATGGCCGCGTTCAAGGCGAGGATGTTGGTCTGCTCGGCAATGTCGTTGATCAGTTCCACGATGGAGCCGATCTCTTGCGACGACTCACCCAGGCGCTTGATGCGCTTGGACGTTTCCTGGATCTGGTCGCGGATGGAGTCCATGCCCGAGATCGTCTCGCGCACCACTTCGGCGCCGTGCGAAGCGATTTTCACCGAGCGCTCGGCCACGTCGGCCGATTCGGCGGAATCCTTGGACACGTTATCCATCGAGCTGGCGATCTGGTTGATCGCCGAGGTCGCCGTGCTGATGCGGGCCGCCTGGCTCTGCGCCGCGTCGGCCAGGTGGCGCGCGGTGGTCTGCGTTTCCTGGGCGGACGACGACACCTGCTCGGAGGTCTCGTTGATGGTAGTCACCAGGGTGCGCAGCTCGTCGATGGCGTAGTTCACCGAGTCGGCGATGGCGCCGGTGATGTCTTCCGTCACCGTGGTCTTGACCGTCAGGTCACCTTCGGCGAGCGAACCCATTTCGTCCAGCAGGCGCATGATGGCCTCCTGGTTACGCTGGTTGAGTTCGGTGGAGTCCTGGAAGCGGCGGCGCTGGTCGCGCACGAGGGTCACGACGAGCACGAGGGCGAAGGCCACCGCACCGATCGCGCCGAGCACGCCCCACCACACGTTCGGGAACAAGCGACGCAACGGCAGTTTGCCGATCTGGTCGGCGAGTTCGTTCGCGCGCAGCAGCACGTTCTGCGAATCCAGCGAGGCCTGGTTGCCGGCGCGCTTCACGTCGGTGAGGTTGCCCGCCGCGCTGACCAGCTTGCTGACCGGGTCCTGCACCTCGCCCCACTTGGACTGCATCTCGGTGAGGATCTTGCGTGCGTTGGCGTCGCCCATGGAGCGCACGCCGACTTCGGTGTTGCCTTCGAGCAGACCCTTGAGCACGCTGCCGTAGAGCTGACCGTCGCGAGCCAGACCGTCGGCCGCCGGCTGGGAGGCATCGCCACCCTGCAGCACTTCCTGCACTCGGCGGATCATGCGGTCGGCCAGCAGCATCTGACGGGCGGAGGTGTAGGTCTGCTCGGCGCTGCCGCCGCGCTGCTGCAGGATGTTCACCACCTGCTCCATGCTCGAGTTGAGCAGGGGCAGTTCGCGCGCCAGGGTGCCGGCGCGCTGGGCGGAGTCGAGCACCAGGGCCTTGTTGGAGAGGATCTTGCCGATGTCGGCGTCCAGCTGCTTCCACGCGTTGCTCAGCGCGGTCACCGCGCGGCCGGCGGGTGTGGCGCTGTTGTCGGCATACGCCTGCATGCCGCTCTTGGTGTCGCCCTTGTTCAACCGCTGCACCGCCGAATCGATGGCGTTGCGGTTGGTTTCCAGTTCCTTGAAGGAGTCCACATTACCGTCGGACGCCTCCAGGGCATATTTCGCCGTCTGCTGCGACAGCACCTGGATCTGTGTCGTCAGCGCAATGGCTTGGCGGTCTTCGCTGTTCTTCGCGTTGAGCATGAAGAAATCCAGCGCCGCAAAACCGATCGCGACCAACAGCAAGACGATGAGGCCGGTATAGCCCCGTTCCTTGCCGACGCCCCCTGTAGTGCTCATGTTCGTTCACCTCACCCGTGTACACCACGCCGGAGATACCGGCGCTGGTTGGGACGTTGCCCCCGAAAACCGCTCACCCGGCCGCACCCGGCACCGGTCCTACCTCTACTCCGGCTATCGCGTCAGGCGGCGGCCTGACGGAAGTCCGGTGCACGCACCAAACGTCCCATGCTGAATATTGCCAGCCGAGGTTCTCCCACACGATCTTCGACGAACCGCGCCAGGCGCGGGTCGTCTTCACGTTCTGCCGAACTGCGCTGCTCCGCGTCCACGGTGCGCTGGCCGAAGACTTCGTCCACCAGCAAGGCGACGTTGCCCGCACCCTGGCGCACCACCAGCAGGCGGCTGCGCTCCGAATGGAGGGTGCGCTCGCCGAACAGGAAGCGGCCCAGGTCGATCACCGGCACCAGGTTGCCGCGCACGTTGGCCACGCCAAGCAGCCACGACTGCGTGCCGGGCACGGACGTGAGTACCGGCACGGCCAGCAACTCGCTGATCTCGTCGATGCCGCTGACGAACAGGCGGCTGCCCACGCGATAGCCGATGCCGCGCCACAGGCCCGGGGCCTCCAGCTTTTCCGGCGTGTCGGAGGCGTGCACCAGCGACAGGCGCTCGTAGCGGGCCAGGATTTCAAACGGAGTGAGGGCGATCGCCTGATTCATCGTCGCCTCAAGCCGCATTGGGCAGCAGATCGTTGATGCATGCCAGCAATTCCTTCTCGTTCACCGGCTTGGTGATGAAGGCGCGGGCACCCTGGCGAAGACCCCATACGCGGTCGGTCTCCATCGACTTGGTGGTGATCATCACGATCGGCACATCCTTGGTGACCGGGTCGCGCGTAAGCGTACGCGTGGCCTGGAAACCGTTCATGCCGGGCATGATCACGTCCATGATGACCAAGGAAGGCAACTCGGCGCGCACGCGCTCGATGCCCTCTTCGGCATTGCCGACGGAATCGACCTTGTGTCCCGCACGTTCGAGCAGCGTGGTGAACACGCGCACGTCCGTCGGCGAGTCGTCGATGATGAGAATATTGGCCACAGGCCCCCCTCAGACCCTGTAGTCGCCGGTCTTACACCGTGCTGACATGACGATGGATGGCACCAAGCAGCTCGTCTCGGGTGAACGGCTTGGTCAGATATTGTTCGGCGCCCACGATGCGACCACGCGCCTTGTCGAACAGGCCGTCTTTCGAACTAAGCATGATCACCGGCGTGGACCGGAATTGTGGGTTGTTCTTGATGAGCGCGCAGGTCTGATAACCATCGAGGCGCGGCATCATGATGTCCACGAAGATGATGGCTGGCTTCTGGTCTGAGATTTTGGCCAGCGCTTCGAAACCATCGACCGCCGTGAGTACGTCGCAACCTTCTTTCTTCAGCAAGGTCTCCGCCGTACGACGGATGGTTTTGGAATCGTCGATCACCATGACCTTCAGACCGGCCAGGCCATTTCCACTTATGTTCAAGTTCACACACCCCCCTGCGACCCGCCCCAGGCTCAGGTAAGACACAAAGCCGACCGCGCAGGGCAGTCGGCTCTATGTGGACGAAAAGAATCGTGCAAAAGATGCCCACCCACTGCCCGCTCATTTGGCGGACAGTTGTGCGTTGCTGTTTACCGCCTGCCCGTCGTGGCGTCAAGCCAAATCGCTGGTTCAGCGCCTTACGTCACCTATTTGCACTGTTTTACGAAGTCATGAAGCCGCTGCCTTGCCGCCCATGGACCGCGTCGGCGAACATCTCCGCATTCACCCCTGCGCTCATCGCAGCCGCAAGAGCCTATGGGGTCAGGGATGCTCTGATCTATTCAACGTAGGCGGCATGATGTCCAGAAGGCTCGCGGTGCGTGTTGCGTGGCACAGGGAAGGCTGGCCGCCTTGCCAAGCCGCGCGGCACGCACCGCGAGCCTTCTGGACATCACCCCGTCCTTTAGAATCCATATGTTGGGGCCGCAGTGTCAGCTCGCCTGCGGCCCGGGCGCCGCCTCGACAGACAGCCAGTCTGCCTTCGCCGACGCCCGGGCCGCAGGC
>NZ_JAPDPD010000008.1 GCF_026283965.1 Dyella subtropica | reverse complement strand
CGCACCCTGTGCGCGATGCCCTGCGCGAGCAGGGCCGGTTGGCTAGCGACAGCAAAGGCGCAGCCCTGCTCACGCAGGGCATCGCGCACAGGGTGCGCTCCTATAGGGACGCCCATCTCCCGCATTCCCGCTAAGCTGTACCGACATCCGTCCGAGACGAACCCGATGTCGATCCCGTACCAAGCCACCGCCGAATGGGCCCACACCCAGGACGCCGCCGACCCCCTGCACACCTTCCGCGACGAATTCCTGATCCCCTCGCACGAGGGACGCGACAGCCACTACTTCTGCGGCAACTCGCTGGGCTTGCAGCCACGTGCGGTGCGTCCGGCGATCAGCGCGGAACTGGACTACTGGGGCGAACTGGGAGTCGAAGGCCACTTCAAGGGCCGCCTGCCGTGGATGGACTACCACGAGTTTGTGCGCGACGACCTCGCCAACGTCGTCGGTGCGCTGCCATCCGAAGTGGTGGCGATGAATACGCTGGGCGTGAACCTGCACCTGATGATGGTGAGCTTCTATCGCCCCACACCGGATCGCCACGCCATCCTGATCGAAGCGGGTGCGTTTCCCACCGATCGTTATGCCGTGGAATCGCAAATCCGCTATCACGGCTTCAGCCCCGCACTGTCGTTGATTGAATTGGAAAGCGACGAGCCGAACGGCACGCTTTCCATGGCCGCGATCGAACGCGCCTTGGCCGAACACGGCGAGCGCATCGCGCTGGTGATGCTGCCGGGAGTGCAGTACCGCACGGGCCAGGTGTTCGACCTGGAGGCGATTACCGCGCTGGCACACAAGCAGGGCTGCATGGTCGGTTTCGATCTCGCTCACGCTGTCGGCAACTTGCCATTGCAACTGCACGACAGCGGCGCCGACTTCGCCATCTGGTGCAGCTACAAATACCTCAACGCCGGTCCGGGCGCCGTCGGTGGCGCCTTCGTGCATGAGCGGCATGCCAACACTCACCTGCCCCGCTTCGCGGGTTGGTGGGGTCACGATAAGAGCACGCGCTTCCAGATGGGCCCGCATTTCGAACCCACACCCGGCGCGGATGGCTGGCAGCTGTCCAATCCGCCGATTCTCGCGCTCGCACCGCTGCGCGTGTCGCTGAAAATCTTTCGTCGCGCTGGCATGGCGCAGTTGCGCGAGAAGTCGCTGCGACTCACCGGTTACCTGGAATGGCTGGTGCACACGCAACTGGCCGATGTGCTGGAAGTGGTGACGCCTCGTGAACCTTCACGCCGTGGTTCGCAGCTTTCCATCCGCGTGCTCGGCGGCCGCGAACGCGGCCGCGCGCTGTTCCAGTACCTGATGGACCATGGCGTTATCGGCGACTGGCGCGAGCCTGACGTGATCCGGATTTCACCCGCGCCGCTGTACAACCGCTACGCCGATTGCCTGGCCTTCGCCGAAGCCGTGCGCGCCTGGCAACACGGCGGCTGAGCCAGGGCTGCTCTGAACCCATCTGCTGAGTAATTTACTTTCCACCATCAGCCTCGCACCCGGCTCTGCGAATGACGCACCTGCCCTTCGCCGTACACCACGAAGCGCTCAACCGTCAGCGCCTCGGCGCCCATGGGGCCGTAGGCGTGCAAGCGCGTGGTGGAGATGCCGATCTCCGCGCCCAAACCCAGCTCGCCGCCATCGCTGAAACGCGATGACGCATTGACCATCACCACCGCCGAGCGGATCGCGCGCACGAAACGGCGGGCGGTCTCTTCATCGCGAGTGGCAATGACTTCGGTGTGGTCGGAGCCGTAACGATGGATGTGCGTCAGCGCGGCATCCAGATCGTCGACGATGCGTACGGCCAGGATCAGGTCGAGATATTCGGCGGCGTAGTCAGCTTCGTCAGCCGGCTTCATGGCGGGCGACAAGGCACGGCTGCGCTCGCAACCGCGCAGCTCCGCCTGGCGCCGGCCGAGCGCATCGGCAGCGCGCGGCAGGAAGTCGGCGGCGATGTCCTTGTGCACCAGCAGGGTTTCCAGCGCATTGCACACGCCAGGGCGCGAGGTTTTGCCGTCCACCAGCAGGTTCAACGCCAGCGCGGGATCGGCGGCGCGATCCACGTAGAGATGGCAGACGCCTTTGTAGTGCTTGATCACCGGCACGCGCGCATGCTCCGCGACGAAACGAATCAGGCCTTCACCGCCGCGCGGAATGGCGAGATCGACGATGTCGGTGAGTTGCAGCAATTCGATCATCGCCTCGCGACGTAGATCCTCCACCAAGGTCAACGCAGCGGCGGGTACGCCATGCGCTACCAGTGCCTCGCGCAAGGCGCGAGCAATCGCCGTATTGGAGTGCACTGCCTCCGAACCGCCACGCAGGATCACACCATTCCCTGCCATGAGGCAGAGCGCGGCAGCATCCGCAGTGACGTTGGGACGTGCCTCGTAAATCATCGCCACCACCCCAAGCGGCACGCGCACACGTTCGACCACCAGACCGTTCGGGCGGGTTTCATGACGCGTCACCACGCCGACCGGATCGGGCAGTTCGGCGATCTCGCGCAGCGCGCGCGCGATGGCTTCGATGCGTTCCTCATCCAGGCGCAGGCGATCGAGCATGGCGCCTTGCACACCCTTGTCCGCGGCCTTGCGCATGTCTTCGGCGTTGGCGGCGAGGATTGCCGGAGCCTGTACAACCAGGCGCTCCGCCATGGCCAACATCAGTGCGCGCTTTTGCGCCGTATTCAGTTCGGCAACGGCCATTGCCGCATCACGGCAGGCCAGGGCTTGCTCGCGAATCGTGCTCATGGGCTGCTCTCCGGGGCGTCAAGAAGAACCAGGTCATCGCGATGCACGACCTCGTCGCCGAAGCTGTAGCCAAGCCGCTCGGCGATCTCGCGGCTATGCCCGCCGGCAAGGCGACCCACTTCGGCAGCGCTGTACTGACTGAGTCCGCGAGCCATCGGCGTACCGTCCGGGGAAACAATCTCCACCATATCGCCGCGATGGAATTCGCCCACCGCACCGACGATGCCACCAGGCAGCAACGAAGCGCGCCCGCCCGCGAGGGCATGAGCGGCACCGGCGTCAACCCTCAAGTGGCCCGGAGCCGCCGGGGCGTGGCGCAGCCAGTATTTGCGTGCCTGCATGCGGCTGCGGCCAGCCTGGATCAGCGTGCCGTGCAACTGTCCCTGCGACAGGGCTTGCACGGCCTCTTCGCTGCCGCCGTCGAACAGCGCTGTGGCGATGCCCGCAGCGGCGGCCTTGCTAGCGGCTTCCAGCTTGGTGCGCATGCCACCCGTACCCACCGCGCTACCGCTGCCGCCGGCCATGGCCATGATCTGTGGTGTCAGCGCCTCGACCAGACCGATCGGCTGTGCGCTGCTGTCACGTCGCGGGTCCGCGCTGTACAGCGCGTCGATGTCCGACGCGATGAGCAGTAAATCAGCATCGACCAGGGCCGCGACGATGGCCGCCAGGTTGTCGTTGTCGCCCAGCTTCAATTCATCGACGGCAACGGTGTCGTTCTCGTTGATCACCGGCAGCACGTCGAAGGTCAACAATTCCCGCAGCGTCGCACGCGCATTGAGGTAACGGCGGCGATGACGCAAGTCGTCGTGCGTCAACAACACCTGGGCCACGGGGCGATCGCTGAGCCCTTGCCACAACGCGATCATTGGCGCCTGTCCCAAGGCAGCCAGTGCCTGTCGCGCTACCAGGTCGCCGCCCAGCTGCGTGCGTTGTCGCATCAAGGCGCGCCCTGCGGCGACGGCGCCGGAAGACACCAGCACCACCTCTCGCCCGGCGGCATGACTCGCAGAAATGAACGCAGCCAGCCTGCTCGCGTGACGAGGTGTCAGCCCGACACCATCAGCCGCGAGTAGGTTGCTGCCTACCTTGAGCACGGCACGACGCCAGCCAGGCAAGGCTTGCCTGGGCGTCGTCGCGTGCATCTACACGCCCTCGTCATGGGGTGCGGCGATCCGGTCGCCATGACTCTTGGGTGCCGACACCACGAGGAAGCGAAGCACGCCGGTGGACTCGTTGCGCATCTGGTGCGCCAGCCCAGGCGCCACATGCAGGCCTTTCCCGCACGGCAATCGATGGATGGTGCCGGCCAACTCCAGCGTCGCCTCGCCTTCAAGCACGTAGAAAAACTGACGCGCGAGCACGTGCAAATGACGCTGCTCCGAACTCCCGGGCGGCATGCTCTCCTCGATGACGCTGAGGTCGTCGCCCCTAAGCAGATGCCAGCCATCGCAGACTTCACCCCAGCGATAGTGCGGCGCGCTTGCTGTGCTGACAGGCTCGCTCATGGATGATTAGCCTTCGAGTTGATGCAGACGTGCGACGAGTTCGTCCAGACGCAAGTCGTGGCCCGAACCGGGCGACACGCGCGCCGCCAAACTGCTTTCCGGGGTGCGACCCTGCCCCGCCGAACTGGCAGTTTCCGCCGCTGCGCGATACGCATCGCGGAACGGCACACCGGCGGCGGCCTGCTCGATCGCCACGTCGGTGGCATACATCGCCGGCTCAATGGCTGCGCGCATGGCGTCTTCGTTCCACTGCATGCGGGCCAGCAGGTCCGGAACCAGTTCGAGCGCAGCCAGACCGTGGCGGCAACCGTGGAACAACGAGCCCTTGGAAAACTGCAGGTCGCGCTGGTAACCCGACGGCAGCGACAACAGCTGCTCGATTTCGGTACGCGCCGCCGCGACGCTGGCATAGCTGGCACGCAGCAGTTCCACCACGTCCGGGTTGCGCTTGTTCGGCATGATCGAGCTGCCAGTGGTGTACTCCGACGGCAGCTTCACGAAATTGAATTCCGCGGTGGTGAACAGCGACAGATCCCAGGCCAGGCGGCGCAGGTCGAGCAAGGCACTGGCGATAGCCTCCAGCACGGCCATTTCGAACTTGCCACGCGAAAGCTGCGCATAGATCGGCGAGATCTGCATGCGCGCGAAACCAAGCGCCTGAGTGGTGTGTTCGCGATCCAGCTTGAGATTGACGCCGTAGCCCGCCGCCGTACCCAGCGGATTCGCATCGATCAGGGCGATGGTTTGTTGTGCACGCAGCGCGTTGTCGATGAAACCCTCGGCAAAGCCGGCGAACCACATGCCGGTGGACGACACCACGGCGCGTTGCAGGTGCGTGTAACCCGGCAGCGGCACGGCCGGCTGCGCTGCACGCTCCAGGCAGACCTTGGCGATAGCACGGCAATGCGTTTCAAGCGCTGCAAGCTGATCCTTCAGCCATAGACGCGTGGCGACCAGGATTTGATCGTTGCGGCTGCGACCGGTATGCACACGGCGGCCGGCGTCGCCGAGACGCTCGGTGAGTCGCGCCTCGATCGCCGAATGGCCGTCTTCATAGCGCTCGTCGAGCACGAAACGCCCGGCACGAAAATCCTCCGCCAGCACATCCAGCTCACGCTTCAGTGCAGCCGCTTCGTCAGCGCTCACCACACCGATGTTGGCAAGGCCTTCCACATGCGCCTTGCTGGCGACGATGTCGTGCAGGAAAAACTCGCGATCCAGCACCACGTCGTCACCGGCAAGGAAACGCATGATGCGGGCATCGATCTTGACGTCGGATTTCTGCCAGAGAGGTTGGGTCATAGGGCTAGTGATAAGTGATGAGGAGTGAGTAGTGAGAGAGAGCAGACACAAGCGTGGCGCAGAGTGAGGGGTGTTTGATTACTCACCACTCACTCCTCTCCACGCTCTACTTCTCCAAGGGAATCGCGGTGTATTCGTCCACACCGATCGCGCGGTTGATGTTTTGGATGGCCTGGGTCGCGGCGCCCTTGAGCAGGTTGTCGAGGGTAGCGACCACCACCACGCGCTTGCCGTCGACCGACATAGCGAAACCGCCAAGCTCGGTGTGATGCTTGTCGGCAATAAGGCTGACCCACGGCGCTTCGTCCAGCACTTTGACCAGCTTCTCACCGTCATAGGCGTGATGGAAACGCGCCAGGATGTCCTCGCGCTTCATCGGGCGGGCCAGATAGAGGTTGGTCGTTACGGTGAGGCCACGGAAATGCGGCGCCACGTGCGGCATGAATTCCACCGGCAAGCCCAGGTGACGACTGGCCTCTTTCTCGTGCATGTGACCCGTGAGCGAGTACGGCATCAGGTTGTCGCGCAGCTTCTCCGGATCGTTCTTGTCCGACGGTGTGGTGCCCGCGCCGGAGTATCCCGACACGCCGAAACACACCGGCGGCGCGGCAAGCAGATCCTTGAGCGGTGCGATGGAAAGCTGCACCGCGGTGGCATAGCAGCCCGGATTGCTGATGCGCTTCTCTCCACGCCACTTGTTGCGTGTCAGCTCCGGCAAACCGTAGTACCAGCGCTCGTCGAAGCGGTAATCCGCCGACAGGTCGAGGATCAACGTATCCGGCTTCGCAGCATCCAGTGCCTCGACGTACGGCGCGGCCTTGCCATTGGGCAGCGCGAGGATCACCACGTCCGCGCCCTGAGCAGCCACGCCGGCGGGATCGAGGCTGGCGTAGCGCAATTCGCCCTGATAGCCGTCGATATGATCGGCCACGCGCTGACCATCCAGCTCGCGCGAGGAGACGAATACCAGCTCCAATACGGGATGCGCCGCAATCAGGCGAATCAGTTCGGCACCGGTGTGTCCGCGTGCGCCAACGATGCCGATGCGCTTCTTGATTGTGTTCATAAGCATCAACCCACCAAAGTCGCTGGACGCGTGGCGCAATGCGCTACGCAGCGTTCGATCTCATCGAAACCCTTCAGGCCGTACCAGAACACCTTCCAGTACTCCTGCTTGAAGCAACCGTCGGATTCGGCGTAGTAGAAGATGTTGATCTGATTGCCGTGACGCGAACGCCAAAACAGCTGCGGATTCTCCTCGCGCATCACCTGCCACACCGCACGGCCCAGGCCCTCGCCTTGGGCGTCGTCCAGCACCGCAAATTTGTCCAGATAGGCGAGTCCTTCGTTCTGCGTCAGGATCATCGCCGCGCGATAGTTCTCGCTCACATAGATGCGATACGGCTTGGTGCGCTCGAAATAGTCGGGCACCAGCTTGCGGCCGAAACTGGACTCGATCAGCTCGCGCATGCGCTCGAGATCGATGCCATCCCAGGATGCCTCGAAACGACACACCTTCTCGCCGCGACGCACCAGCGTACCGGAGCCCTTGTGAGTGAACAGCTCCTTGGCCAACTCGGACGGCCGCGTGATCGACACCGACGAAGTCAGCGGCAGATCCGACAGCAGGTCGGCGATCTGCTCGATCTTCACGCGCATGCCGCCGTTGATCCACGGCTGCGCCATCAAGTGTTCGTATTCGGTGCTGAGGTTGATCGAGTCGATCACCTTGCCCTTATCGTCCAGCAAGCCGCCGGTGCCAGTGAGGAACACGATCTTGTACGGCTGCAGCACGCGCACCAGTTCGTTCGCGGCAAAATCGGCGTTGATGTTGAGGATCTGCCCTTCCTCGGTTTCGCCCAGGCTGGCGATCACCGGAATGGAGCCAGCGCGCAAGCTGGCTTCGATCGGGGCGAGATTGATGCTGCTTACCTTGCCGACCAGACCGTAGACCTCGCGATCAAGATAGGTGGAGGTGAACACGCCGGACGGCACCGAAGTGGCGCGCGTATCCATCGACTGCAGCGCTTCGACCAGGCGCAGGTTCTGCTCCTGGAATACCTTCCGCACGATGGCCAGCGCTTTCGGCGAGGTCACGCGCAGGCCGTTGACCGTCTGCTTTTCGATACCCGCCGCCGACAGCTCTTCATCCAACTGTGGACCAGCGCCGTGCAGCACGATCGGCGTAAGGCCGACCTGCTGCAGGAAGGTCAGCGACGAGGTCAGCGCCGGAAGATCGTCACGCAGCACCGCACCGCCGACTTTGACCACGGCGAAGCGCTTCGCGTCGAGCTGCGAGAAACGCTTGAGGTATTGCTGGATTTCCTTCGCGCTGCCCATGCTCGACAACAGGCGAACAATGGTCTTGCGGGTGTGCTTATGCGCTTCCACGGTCGCTGCTCTTATCCTGGATGATCCGGTAAATGGTTTGTGCGTAATGCTCGAGCTGGTCCAGTGCCACCCACTCGTCGGCGCTGTGCGCCTGAGCGATGTCGCCGGGGCCATAGACGAAGGAGATGTAGCCGGCGGCGGAGAACAGTGCGGCTTCCGTCCAGAAGTTCACCGCGTTGCCGACCGGGATGTTCAGTTCGTCGGCCAAGTCACGCGCGGCGAGACGGCGTGCCTCGGCTGTGGCGGTATCGCCGGCCGGCAGCGAATCGCCGCGGAAGGTTTCGCCGTATTCGACCGGGTGCGGCTCGACCAGCGTGCGGAAGGTTTCCAGCATGCGGTCAGCGTCCATCGACGGCAGCGGGCGAAAACCGAAGCGTACGTCGGCCGTTGGCGCGATGATGTTGGCCTTGATGCCGCCCTCGACCTTGCCGATGTTGAAGCGCAACCCGGTCAGGCCGCCGAAGCGCTCATGCGACTGTGCAGCCGCGAAATCCAGCGCCGCTGTACCCCAGCGCATCGCCTGATGCAGGGCGCTGTCCGACGCCTTTTGTTCGCCCGAGGCATGGCCGGCCTTGCCGGTGAAACGCATTTGCACCGAGTGGATGCCGCGATGCGCCAGCACGGCTTCGCCCTTGGTCGGTTCGGCGACAATCACCGCCTCGTAGACCGGCTTGTCTTTCAGGAAACCGTCGATGCAGCGCGCGTCATTGGCCTCCTCGTCGGTGGACAGCAGCAACGCCATATCGCCCTTGGTGGCGTTGGCCACCGCAACCAGCGCAGCCGCCGCACCCTTGATGTCGCAAGCGCCCAGGCCGATGGCACGGTCACCATCGATACGCAGGGTGTGCGGATCGGCCGTCCAATGCGGTGAATCCGGCACGGTGTCCATATGCACGTTGAACAAATACTTCGGCGTGCCGCGGACGGCGTAGAGATTCACGGCACCCGCACCGAAATCGGTCACGGTCACCTCGAAGCCCGGCAGGTGTTCGCGCAGGTAATCGAAAATGCCGCCCGTGCCAATTTCGCGCGGCGGGTTGCGCGTATCGAAGCCGACCAGGGCCCGAAGATGTTTGAGAGTGTCGTCGAGTAGTGCGCTCATGAGGTCCGTCTGTGGAATGGCTTGGTCGAAGTTGTCATCGTCGGATCGCGGACGTATAGATGTCCGGTTTGTAGATTTCCATCAGCGTCTCCGGTCGCTGCGGCGGGGTGAATCCGTGGCGTGCGTACAGCGCGTGGGCGTCTCCGGTGGCGAGGGTGAAGCGGCGCAGCCCCTGCAATTCAGGGTGATCCAGCACCGCCTGCACCACTTGCTTGCCATAGCCATAACCGCGGTATTCGGGAAGCACGAATACGTCGACAAGATTGGCGAAGGTCGCGAAGTCGGAAATGACCCGTGCGAACGCGACCTGAGCCTTGCCGACAAAGCCGCCGAAGCACAGCGAGTGATCGATCGCCTTACGCACCCGTTCCAGCGGAATCTCCTTGGCCCAATAGGTGTGAGTGGAAAGGAAATGGTGAATAAGAGCGAGATCAAGCTCGCTCTTATCCGTACTGATGCGCAAGCTGTCGCTCATCGCAGTGGCTCCGCTCAGGCCTGGCCGCTGCGGTTGATTTCCGCCCACAGCGTGCTGCTCATGCCGAAGAGCTTGATGAAGCCCTCGGCCTCTTCCACGCCCCAATCGGCCGACTGTGCGTAGGTAGCACCCTTGGCGTTGAGGATGTGCGGCGAGCGGATTTCCACGGCGGTCACCTGTGCGCCCGAGGTTTCCAGCACCACTTCGCCGTTGACGCAGCTCTGGCTGGAAGCCAGGAAGGCTTCGAGGTCGGTCTTGATCGGATCATGGAAGAAGCCTTCGTAGACCACTTCCACCCACTTGCGCGCCACTTCGGGCTTGAAGCGGTTCTGCTGCTTGCTCAGCACGGCTTCTTCGAGAGCACGATGGGCGGTGAGCAGCGAGATCAGGCCGGGGGCTTCATACACGATGCGGCCCTTCAAGCCGATGGTGGTGTCACCGGTGTACATGCCGCGACCCACGCCGTAGGGCGCAAACAGCTCGTTGAGCTTGGCCAGCAGCTGGGCGCCAGGCAGTTTCTCGCCGTTGAGCGACACCGCCTCGCCCTTCTCGAAACCGAGGGTGACCGAGAGCTTTTCGGACGGCCATTCGGCGCGCGGCTTGCACCAGCCGCGAGCGCCCTCACCCGGGGTCTTCCAATGGTCGATCTCGCCACCGGACAGCGTGACGCCCAACAGGTTCTCGTTGATGGTGTAGCTCTTCTGCTTGGCGCGCACTTCAAAGCCGCGCTCTTCCAGGTACGCCTGCTCATAGGCACGGGTCTGGGTGTGTTCCTTCTGGATCTCACGGATCGGCGCCACGATCTGATAGTCGCCCAGCGCCTTCACGGCGAGGTCGAAACGCACCTGGTCGTTGCCCATGCCGGTGCAGCCATGTGCGATGGCCTTGGTGCCCAGCTCCGCAGCGCGCTTGATCGCCGCGTCGACAATCAGATAGCGATCCGACACCAGCAGCGGATACTGCCCCTGATAAGCCTCGCCCGCTTGCACGAACGGCTTCACGAAACCTTCCCAGATCGCCGGGCCGCCATCCACGGTGACGTGACTGGCGACGCCCAGCTCTTTCGCACGCGCTTCGATATAGGCGCGCTCCTCCGCATCCACGCCGCCGGTATCGGCGAACACGGTGTGAACGGCCCAGCCGCGTTCTTTCAGGTAAGGCACGCAGAAACTGGTGTCGAGGCCACCGGAGAAGGCGAGAACGATGTCTTTGCTCATGGCTTGCGAAATCCTGGAAATAAAGATGGAGAGTTAAACCGAAGCGACGACGATGCGCGGTTCGCAGCGCACCGGAAAATTCACGGATTTGGCGATGAAGCAGGCGTGGTGGGCCGCTTCGTGGGCCGCCTCGGCCCTGGCCGCATCGCTGTCGGCGGTGATGGTGACTTCGGGACGCAACACCGCTTCGGTGAAACGGCCGCCCTTGGCGTCGATCACCAACAGACCTTCAGCGTTGTCGACATACGACGTCACCACGACACCGGCGTCGGCGGCCAGGTGCAGATACCAAAGCATGTGGCAGGTCGACAGCGAGGCCACCAACATGTCTTCCGGATTGTGCTTGCTGCCGTCGCCGCGAAAAGCGGCATCGGACGAACCGGCGATCACCGGTTTGCCGGCAATGCGTACCTCGTGCTCGCGGCCGTAGCCTTGGTACGCCCGCGTACCGGTGCCGCGGTTGCCGGTCCACACGACTTCGACGGGATAACGGTGCTGCTCATGCGCCATCGGACAGTTCCTTGGTTGCGATCATCAGGTCGGCCAGGTCGTTGTCGTGACGGTGTGTACGCTGGCGCAGGCCGTCGACGACACCGGCACGATTGGCCGTGGGATGGTTTTGGCTCAGTTTGAATTTGCCTTCGATGCGCTCGACGGTGATCTCCAGACCCACAATCGCGCGCAACAATTTGTCGGTGTGATCGCCCGGTGCATCCGCCACGCGCCAGGGTTGGGCCTGTCCCGCCTCGTGACGGTCAGTCAACCGCTCAAGCAAGGCGCGCAGCCATGCTGGATCTTCGATCACGCGCAGACGGCCATGCACGTGCACGACGGCATAGTTCCAGGTGGGAACCTCGCGACCGGTTTCATGCTTGCTCGGATACCAGTTGGGGCTGACGTAAGCATCCGGCCCCTGGAAGATCACCAGCACCTCGGCGCCGTCGGCTTTTGCCAGTTCATTACCGCGCGCCACGTGACCGTGCAACGTGGTTTCGCTCACCTGTTCCAATGGCAGATGGTTGGCAGTGAAGCCTGTCGACGCCGCGGTCACCACGGTGGCAAACGGATAGGCATGTATCAACGCCTGCAAGGCATCGTTACGCATTTCCTGAAACTGCCTGGGCATGTACATGCGGAGGCCTCAGTGCTGGCCGAGCAGCGAGGCCATCACGGCCTTCTGCACGTGCAGCCGGTTTTCGGCTTCGTCGACGGCGATGCAGTAAGGCGCGTCCATCACGGCATCGGTGGCCTTCACGTTGCGGCGCAGCGGCAGGCAGTGGCTGAAGAGACCATGGTTGGTCAGCGCCATCTTGGCCTCGTCGACGATGAAGTGCTTGTGTGCGTCGCGGATCGGCCTTTCCTGCTCCCAGCGCCCGAAGAACGGAAGCGCGCCCCAGCTCTTCGCATAGACGACGTCGGCGCCGCTATAAGCCTCTTCGATGTCGTGACTGATCTTGAGCGAGCCGCCGTTGTCCTTGGCGTTCTGATAGCCGTAGGCCATGTAGCGCTCGTCCAGCACGTAATCCGGCGTGGGGCACAGCAAGGTCACGTCCATGCCGAGCTTGGTAGCGATCAACAGCGCCGAGTTCGCTACCGCCGTGTTGAGCGGCTTGGGGTGGTAGGTCCAGGTGAGTACGTACTTCTTGTTCTGCAGGTTGCCCAGGTGTTCTTTCATGGCCAGCGCATGGGCCAGCTCCTGGCAAGGATGGGTGATGGTTTCCATGTTGATCACCGGCACGGTCGCGTACTGAGCAAAGGCCTTGATGACCTTGTCTTCGCGATCCACCGTCCAGTCCTGGAACTTGGGGAAGGCGCGCACGGCGATCAGGTCGACGTAGCGGCTGAGCACGCGCGCCACTTCGGCGATGTGCTCTTCAGTGTCGCCGTCCATCACGCTGCCCACCTCGAACTCGATCGGCCACGCATCCTTACCGGGCGCCAGCACGATGGCATGGCCGCCGAGGTGGAACGCACCCAGTTCGAAACTGGTGCGCGTACGCATGGACGGGTTGAAGAACAGCAGCGCGATCGACTTGCCGGCCAACTGCTGGCCGCGCGGTGAGCGCTTGAACTCGGCCGCTTGCGCGAGCAGACCATCGATCTCGGCGCGGCTGTAATCCTGGGTAGTGAGGAAATGGCGAAGCGTCATGACATGGTGCCTTTGAATGTTCGATCCGAAGCGATTGGCCCTGCATGCACACGACGACCGCGAGCGCTCAGAACCTCTGGAAAGCAGTCCGGCCAGGCCGGTTCCATCGAAACCCCAAAACCAAAAACAAAAAAACCCGGCTCGATGGCCGGGTCTTTGTCGTCGATACACATGAAATGCGTGCGACAGCCTACCCGGCCGAATGTCGGACCAGCGGTCGGCGCGCACGCGACGTCATGCCAGCAGCCATGCGGGCGCTGGTGAGTACGGTAGCGGTATAGACGGCTGCGGACATAAGGGTTCCGGACAGGTGAGCGCGCATCATGACGGGATTCCCGCTGCCGTGCAACATACGCGAGAACCGAATGCAGGCGATGGCGCAAAAAGAACCGCCGCCCGAAGGCGGCGGCGGGTTGGACTCCCCACGACAGGTCCGGCTCAGTCAGCCGGGGCCACGCTGACCCGTACGCGCAGGCGCTCGCCCGGATCGTAGTTCAGCCGCGACACGTACACCTCGCCGCGGTAGCGGTATTCCACGTCGTAACCCATGATGCGGCGCTGTTCGCTGACCGCGGCAACCTGGCGGCAGCGGGTCTCGGTGGATTCGTATTCGCCACCGCCGCTACGCGTCACACCGTTACCGACTGCACCACCGGCGACCGCACCGACCACGGTGGCGGCACGGCGACCATCGCCCTTGCCCACCGTGCTGCCCAGCACACCACCGACAACGGCGCCCAGGATGGTTCCAGCCGTGCTACCAGTGCCCGGGTCGCGATGGACCACCTGCTGGTCGTAGCACTCCTGGCGCGGCACCTCGGTGCGCGATACGCCGTAGACAGGGTCTACGCGCAGCACATCGGCCCATCCATAATGGGTGTTGTCGTCATTGGGACTGGGGTAACGCGCATCCTGCGCACCGACGCTGGTGGCTATAAAGCTCAGCACCAGTACGGCAAAAAACAACTTGGTCATCACGACCTCCAGCAGGGGGTTCCGGCGCAGTCTTTGCGCTAATGTGAATTGCAGCAAAACCACACTGAATCGACGCTTAGAATGACCTAAGCCCAACTCGGGGTACTTACACCTTGTTAATATGCCCGGCTGGCCGCCGCGCCGCCTGCGCGGGCCTTCACCCCGGACCGGAACTCCGTCAATGCCGATTTCGCTCTACAACAGCCTCACCCGCCGCACTGGAACGTTCGCCCCGCGCGACCCGCAGCGAGTGACTATGTATGTGTGCGGCCCGACGGTCTACCACTACGTGCATATCGGCAACGCGCGCGGTCCGGTGGTGTTCGACGTGCTGGCCAGTCTGCTGCGGCGGCACTACCCGCAGCTGGTCTACGCCCGCAACATCACCGACGTCGACGACAAGATCAACCACGCGGCCAAACACCTGCACTGCGACATCAGCGCCATCACCGAGCGCTACACCGCAGCCTACCAAGAGGACATGGCGGGGCTGGGCATCGCCCCGCCGGACATCGAGCCGCGCGCGACGGCGCATATCGGGCAGATCATCACGATGATCGAGAGCCTGATAGCCAGCGGCCATGCCTATGTCGCCGAAGGCCATGTGCTGTTCGAGGTATCCACCTACGCCGCCTACGGTGCGCTGTCCGGTCGCGATACCGAGGAATTGATCGCCGGGGCCCGTGTGGAAGTGGCCCCTTACAAAAAGAACCCCGGCGACTTTGTGTTGTGGAAGCCCTCCACGCCGGACCTGCCTGGCTGGGACAGCCCCTGGGGGGTTGGCCGCCCGGGTTGGCACATCGAGTGCTCGGCCATGTGCGAGGCCCATCTGGGCGACACCATCGACATCCATGCCGGTGGCGTCGACCTGCAGTTCCCGCACCATGAGAACGAGATCGCCCAGTCCACCTGCGCGCACGGCGGCAAGCCCTTTGCCCACTGGTGGCTGCACAACGGCATGCTGACCTTCGACGGGCGCAAGATGTCCAAATCACTGGGCAACGTGCTGAACGTACATGAGCTGCTGCGGCAGCATCCGCCGGAGGCGCTGCGGCTGATGCTGTTGCGAGGCCACTACCGCCAGCCACTGGATTGGTCCGACGGCGCCATCACCCAGGCGGTGAGCACGCTGGACGGTTGGTATCGCGTACTGCGTGATCTGGCCGATGTCGAGCTACCGGAAGGCACCCTGCCTGTGCCCGCGAACATCGAGGCGGCACTGTGCGATGACCTCAACACCCCGCAGGCGCTGGCTGAGTTGTCGCAGCTGGCCGACGCCGCGCGACAGGCCGGAGCCGACACACGGCGCGAGGCCAAGGCAGCCCTGATCGGCGGCGGCGCCTTGCTGGGCTTGTTGCAGCAAGATCCCGAGGTCTGGTTCAAGAATGCTGGCGCTACCGCGGTTGACGCAGCCCATGTCGAGAGCCTGCTGGAAGAGCGCCGCAACGCTCGCGCAGCTCGCGACTTCAAGCGCGCCGATGCGATTCGCGATGAACTGACGGCGCTGGGCATCGTGATCGAAGATGGCGCCCAGGGCACGCGCTGGAGCGTGACCAAAGGCTGATCGCAGCAAAACGCGCGATAATGGCGCCATGAATGCTATTGCCATACCCAGCACCGAGCAGGCGCAACAGGACATCGTCGACGAGTTCGCTTTCTTCGGCGACTGGACCGAGCGCTATCAGTACCTGATCGACCTCGGCAAGCAGCTACCCGACTTCCCGGATGCCCTGAAGACTGAAGAGCACCGTGTGCACGGCTGCCAGTCGATGGTGTGGCTGGTGCCCAGCGGCGATGCCTCGAAACTGCATTTCGCCGCCACCAGCGATTCGGCCATCGTCTCGGGGTTGATTGCGCTGGTGCTGCGCGTCTACTCGGACCACTCCGCCCGCGAGATCGTCGCCACCGAACCGCGCTTCATCGAAGCCATCGGCCTGGCCAAGCATCTCTCCCCCACCCGCTCCAACGGCTTGGCCGCCATGCTGGGCAAGCTGAAGGCGCACGCGGCAGCGAAACTGGCGGAAGGCTGAGGCTCGCGCTTTTCCCAAAAGCAAAAACCCCGCACAACGGCGGGGTTTTGCTTTTGAGAAAGCTTACGCAGGTGAACGAGTTCAGTCGCCCATCTGCTTCTGCAGATGCTCGCGACGTTCCTGGGCATCCAGCGACAAGGTAGCGATCGGACGTGCCTCAAGGCGCTCCACCCCGATTTCCTCGTCGGTTTCTTCGCAGTAGCCGTAGCGGCCTTCCTCGATCCGGCGCAGCGCCTTGTCGATCTTGGAGATCAGCTTGCGGTAGCGATCGCGGGTGCGCAGTTCCAGCGAGTTCTCCGTCTCGCGGGTGGCGCGCTCGGCTTCGTCGCCGACGTCGCGCACTTCATCGCGCAGGTTTTCCATGGTCTGGCGCGATTCCTCCACCAGCTGGTCGCGCCAATCGCGCAGCTTGTTGCGGAAGTAGGCAAGCTGACGCGGGTTCATGTACTCCTCGTTGCTCGAGGGGCGGTAGCCCTTCGGCAGATCGATGGAGATGGTGGAAGGCAGGGCGTAACGCCCGTCTTCCTTGGTGACGCCATTGTCGAGTGCGGCTGCGGAACTATTCATCGAGGACTGCGGGGTCTTCTGGTTTTTGGAAGAGATATGGCGTGCGGTGGCAGTGGCCACGCGCGGGGTCGCCACGGCGATGGCGCTCGCCACCTTGCCCTTCAGGGGCGGGATAGCGGGCTTCGAAGGTACGGCGCTGACGGTAGCGGCCGGCTTGGCGACCGGTTGAACCGGTTCGGCCTTGGCTGGCTTGGCGACCACCACCTGCGGTTTCTTGGCTGGAGCGACCACCGTCTTGGGGGTCGGCTTCACAGCCACTTCCTTTTTTACGGCAACTTTCACGGCAGCTTTCTTAGCAACCGGTTTGCTGGCCGGCGCTGCCTTTTTCGGCTGAGGCTTGGCGACGGCCTTCTTAGCCACCGAGGCGTGCTTGGCAAGGGGCTTGGCCGCCTTCTTGGCGACCGGCTTCTTGACGACGGCTTTCTTGACCACCGGTTTCTTGGCAGCAGCCGCCTTCTTGGCCGGCGCAGCCTTGACCGGGGCCTTCTTGGCCGCCTTGACCACCGGGCCCTTGACGGCCTTGGTGGCTGCTTTCGACTTGCTGGTCTTGACACCGTTAGCCTTGGCCGCAGTTTTTCCCTTCTGCGCCTTGGCTGCTGTCGAACTACGCGTCGTTTTCGCCATTTCCCTTCACCATTTTGGCCTTGGCGGCCCGGTGTTATAGCCCATGCGCGTTACACCGGCAAGCGTGCATCTGGAATACTTGCGCCATACTCAAGCCGCAAGCTACTCAGGCAGCGCAAAACCGTTGTGACACGACTCATACTTCTATTGCTCGGCTTCTACAAGCGCTGGCTCAGCCCGCTATTGGGTCGACGCTGCCGTTTTCACCCCAGCTGTTCCGATTATGCACGGATTGCCGTTGCACGCTTTGGGCCAGCACGGGGTGTCATCCTGACAGGTTGGCGCCTGCTGCGCTGCCAGCCCCTGTGTGAGGGTGGCGAGGATCCGGTGCCCGAGCAGTTCTCTTTCCGCCGTTGCCGCCCCCATGAGGAACCCCATGTCCACTGAATGGCTGATCAAGAACGCTGAACTGGTCAACGAAGGCCGCCGCTACCATGCCGACCTCCGCGTGAAGCAAGGACGGATCGAGACCATTGCTGGCGACCTCGACGCCCGCCCTGGCGAGCAGGTGATCGATGCCACCGGCCTGTGGCTGCTGCCCGGCATGATCGACGACCAGGTGCATTTCCGCGAACCCGGCCTGACCCACAAGGCCGACATTGCCTCCGAGTCCCGCGCCTGCGCGGCGGGCGGTATCACCAGCTTTATGGAGATGCCCAATACCAAGCCGCCGGCGCTGGACCGCGACTCGCTGGAAGCCAAGTACGCCCGTGCCGCCGAGACCTCGGCGGTGAACTACGCGTTCTATCTCGGCGCCAGCAACGACAACCTGGAAGCCATCCGCTCGCTCGACCCGAAGGCGGCGCCGGGCATCAAGGTGTTCATGGGCGCCTCCACCGGCAACATGCTGGTGGACAACCCGGAGGTGCTCGACGGCATCTTCCGCGAGGCACCCACGCCGATCATCACGCACTGCGAAGACACCCCGATGATCGACGCCCTGCACGCCAAGGCGCGCGAGAAATACGGCGACGACATCCCCGCTCGCGAGCACCCGCTGATCCGCTCGCGCGAGGCCTGTATCAAGTCCACCCGCCTCGCCATTGCGCTGGCGCAGAAGCACGGTAGCCGCCTGCATGTGCTGCATATTTCCACCGCGGACGAACTGGCACTATTCCAGCCTGGCCCGCTCAAGGGCAAGCGGATCACCGCTGAAACCTGCGTGCACTTCCTGCATTTCGACGACCGCGACTACGAGCGCCTCGGTTTCTTGATCAAGTGCAATCCCGCGATCAAAACCGGCGCCGACCGCGAGGCGATCATCCAGGCGCTGGCCGACGGGCGGATCGACGTGCTGGCCACAGACCACGCGCCGCACCTGCTGGAAGAAAAGGCGCAGCGCTATGACGAGGCGCCGTCCGGCCTGCCGCTGGTCCAGTTTGCGCTGCAGGCGGCGTTGCAGCGTGTATTCGAAGGCAAGCTGACGCTGGAGCGGGTGGTCGAGTCGGTCACGCATGCGCCGGCCACGCTGTTTGACGTGAAGGAGCGCGGTTACCTGCGCGAAGGCTATGCCGCCGACCTGGTGCTGGTCGACCCGAACAAGCCGCACACGGTGCGCCGCGAGGAAGTGCTATCCAAATGTGGCTGGTCGCCGTTCGAGGGCGTCACCTTCAGCAGCTCGATCATTGCCACCTTCGTGAACGGCGAACGGGTGTGGGACGGCTCGACGATCAATGCCGCCGTGCGCGGCCAACGGCTGGCCTTCGCACGATGAGGGGTGCGCTGCGCACTATCGCGCTGCTCGCCTTGTTATTTGCCGCCCTGCCCTCGCTCGCTGCCGAACTGCCCAGCCGCATCTCGCAGGGCGGCCTGGTGATCGCCAACCTGCCGGGCATCGCGCAGGTCCATGTCGGCGGCAAAGCGGTACGTGTCGGCGCGAATGGCACCGTGGTGTTCGGCGCCGGCCGTGACGAACATGGCCCGCTCACGGTCAATCTCGCTTATCGCGACGGGCGCCAGGAAACCGCCCGCATCGCCGTGACATCGCGCGACTGGCCGGTTGAACGCGTTGATGGCGTGCCACCGAAGACCGTGAATCCTCCGCCGGACATTGCGGAACGCATCAAGCGCGAGCAGGCGGAAGTCACTGCCGCGCGCAACCGCGACGACAATCGCGAGGATTTCCTCAAGGGCTTCATCTGGCCAGTGCAGGGCCGCATCAGCGGACGCTTCGGCAACCAGCGCATCTACAACGGCGATCCAAAGGCGCCGCATTCGGGCATGGACATCGCCGTGCCCACGGGAACGCCGATCAAGGCGCCGGCCGCCGGCATCGTCACATTCGCCAAACCCGACCTCTACCTCACCGGCGGCACCGTCTTACTCGACCACGGCTTCGGCCTCAGCTCGAACTTCCTGCATCTTTCGCGGCTGGACGTGAAGGCCGGCCAGCGCGTGAGCCAGGGCGACGTGATCGGTGCGGCCGGCATGACTGGACGCGCCACGGGACCGCATGTGCACTGGGGCTTCAACTGGTTCGGCGTGCGGCTGGATCCCCTGCTGCTTCCGGGTATAGCCGCACCCTGACGCACGCTCATGTAGGAGCCCACCCTGTGGGCGACAAACCGGCAGGACTGCCGGTTTGCACGGCGAAGCCGCCGAAGGGCGAGGGCCATGGATGGCCCGAGTGAAGCGGCCCGCCAGCGCCGCGCTCTTTGCAGCAACGGCCCTGCTACCGCAGGGCTCGCGCACACGGGGTGTGCTCCTACAGGCGTAATCTCAGGGAACGGCTTTCAGTGCAACACGCACGGGCCCCTGCTCACCCGAGCGGCCCAACACGCTGATGCGTTCGTCGTTGATGGCCAGCAGGTGGTCACCTTGTTGCAGGCGCGCTGATACGGCGAAATCAACGCCTTGAGCGAGGTCCGCCGGATCGTAAACCAGCTGAAAATCCACCGGCGAAGCACCGACCGGCGACACGCGTTCCTTCGTGATGACGCGGGCAGGCGCGTCCTGCCGGCTGACATCGATCAGGCTCACCTCGAGCACCGCATCGGCGGGTACCGGCTGGTGCAGCGCGTAAACCACGATGCCTGCCAGGGAGCGCACCAGCGCCTGCGATGCAGGGGCATCGTTGGAAGAAGTTTTGCCATGCGGCCACAACCCGCAACCCGACAACGCGAGTACGGCTGCGGCGACACACAGAAGTTTGGACGAGCGCATGGGCGGCTCCTCGGAACAGGAGCCGCATGCTAACAGGCGATGCGTGTGCGAAGGGTTTCGATCAGCAGCGCTTGTCACCGTAGCCGCCGGCCACGCCCTTGCTGGCGTAAGCCACCGCGTCATGCGGATGCAGGCTTTCCTGATGTTCCACTCGAATATGGAAATCGCTCAGACGCTCATCCTTGTCGAGTGCTTTCTGGATGCGACGCGCGGCGTCTTCGCAGAACATCAGATTGCTACCGTTGGCGAGTGCAAAAGCCTGTTCGTCTTCGCGCTTGACCGCGGTCTGCACCGGCGTACCCAAGGCATGCTCGACACGATCGATCAGCTCGATCAGGTCGAAGCCGGCCCCCTTGGCAGTACGCACGCGCAGGCGCGCAACGCTGCGCTGGGCATGTGGCGTGGCCACGATGCCGCGCTCGGTACCGAGCCAGGCAAACACAGCCGCATGATCGATCGGCTTGCCTGCATCGAAGTCCTTGGCGAACTGATCTTGGATCAACTGGCGCGACAACGCTGCCGATGCCGGACAGGTGGAGGAATAGACCACCTCGGTGCCGAATTCCAACAGAAATTCGTCTCCGATCAGACTGGCTTCGATGCAAATAGGATAGGCACGCCAGCCGCTATTGCTGCTGCGTAACGCCGGGCGGCGCACCAGATGGTCGAAGCGGATGCTGAGGCAAGCGCGGTCGGACAGGTCTTTGTGCGAATCGAGAAAGCCGCGCAATAGCTCGTGCAGCGATTCGGCACTCAATGTCCGCGTGCTGAGCGCCTGCTCCACCTGGAGATACAACCGCGACATATGGATGCCGCGCTTGTCCGGGCGATTCAAATTGACGAAGGCGCCGACCCGCGCACTGGCGCGCTGCACGTCACCATCGCCAGCGTCAAAACGCACCGGCACCTCAATGCCATCCATGCCGACCCAGTCGAGCGCGCCAGCCAGATGCGGCTGCGCGTGAACGGCGACGTCGGGCAGGAGGCGAGCAGTGTTTTCCTGGGTGTACATGGGTGAATCCTATAACTTACGGGCGGCTATACCGCTGCGAGGCTCCTAATCTTGGGGCAAGGCCCCCACGTCGCAATAGTGGCGCGAAGGAAACGCTGCGTCCGCGCTGGGATCAGCCGGCCAGCTGCCGCCACGCGCGAGCGGCACGCCAAGCCTGCCAGGCAACCCCGAGGCCGCTTTCAGCCTGCCCCTCGCGGAGGACCGCCAACGGATCGCCAGCCTTGCTGGCACGCTTTACCAGGCCCCGGCTGCCTTGCGATTCCAACTCGCGGAATACGCTGAGCGGTCCCGTCATCTGCTCCGACTCGCGCCATGCAGCCAGCAAGTCTTCCAGCTGGGCGCGAATGGCCTGTTCACGCGCCACGCCCGGCTTGCGCAGGTCACCACGACTAAGGCCGAAGCGCGCCATGCGCGCCATCGGCAAGGGAAGACGATCGCGCTCGGCATCCTGTTCCAGCCGCAACAGCGCGTAGAGCAAATGCGAGAGCGTAGCGACCCGGCCCGCTCGCTCGCTTGACGCTCCATCGCCATACCACCAGGCGGTTTCCAGCGCGGCCAGTGCGCCGTGCAACTCACTGGCTGCGGCCACCTGCGAGGCAAAGTCGGCCGCGGTGCCCTCTTCCAGCTGCGCCATCGCCGCCAGTACCGGCGCCAGCCAGCGCTCGCTCGGCAAGGCATGAGCGTGGTCGTCGTCGAACAGCACTTGAGTCAACGGATGTCGGCCACCGCTGGCAGCCGCACCGGAAAGCTCTTCCGCCCACCAATTCAGTTTGGCTGCCGCCACTTGCGGCTCCTGGATGCCGTAGGCGGCGGACAGCCATTCTTGCTCCAGCGCCGCAAGGGCGATATGACTCGGGTAGCGCTTCGCATCGACAAACACCAGCGCAATACGCTGGCGGGGCTGCACGGCAAGCCACTTATCGACGTAGCTCTGCAGCGCCCCACTCGGGCCTTCCACATGACTCATGCCAACACCGGTCCACGCTGCAGCAATGCGGTGAGTTGGGCCGGGTCGTCCAGCACCAGATCGGCATGCCACTGATGCGGATCGCCGCCATCGAGGTAACCCCAGCTCGCTGCCACCGTGTAGAGGCCCGCCGCCGCACCGGCTTGTACGTCGCGACGGTCGTCGCCCACGAACAGGCAACGCGACGGCTCCAGACCGGCTTGCTCGCAAGCAAGCAGCACCGGCGCGGGATCGGGCTTCTTCACCGGCAGGGTGTCGCCGGAAACCACAGCGCTGGCGCGCTCCGCCCAGCCGATCTGTTGCACCAATTCATCGGTGAGGAAAGCGGGTTTGTTGGTGACGATGCCCCAGCGCATACCTCGCGCTTCGATCAGCGCCAGCAAATCGTCGACACCGTCGAAGGCGCGCGTTTGATGCGCCATCACGTCCTGGTAAAGCTCCAGGTAACGCGGCACCAGGGCGAGCCGCGCCGGTTCGTCGTGATCGGGAAAACCACACTGCAGGATGGCACGCGAGCCCCGCGAGACCACCTCGCGCACCGGCGCGTAGGCGGGCTTGGGCGCACCCTCTTCTTCGCACAGCGTCACCAGGGCGGCGTAGAGATCGGCGGCGCTGTCGAGCAGGGTACCGTCCAGGTCGAACAATACGCCTTGGATGTTTTCGGGTAGGTGCTTCATGCCGGTTTGCGCGCGCACAGCACGTAGTTGATCGCTGTAAAGCGGCTGAGCCACGCCTTGCGGCTCATCGGGTTGTAGCCGAGGCCAGTGACATCTTCCAACTCGAGGCCAGCATGGCGCAGCAGGCGCCCCAGCTCCGACGGTTTAAGGAACTGTGCATAGTGGTGCGTACCGCGCGGCAGCATGCGTGTGATGTATTCGGCGCCCAGAATGGCCGCGCCAAATGCCGCCGGTGTGCGGTTGATAGTGGACATGAAGACCAGACCACCCGGCTTCACCATGGTGGCGAGATCCGCCACCAGCGCAGTGGGGTCCGGTACGTGCTCGATCAGCTCCATGCAGCACACGGCGTCGAAGCTCGCCGGCTCGTCCGCGGCCAGGCCTGCGGACGATTGCACGCGATAGTCGATCTGCAGGTTCGATTCGTGCAGGTGCAAACGCGCCACATCGATGACTTTGTCGCCGAGGTCGATACCGGTGACCTGTGCACCCGCGCGTGCCAGCGCCTCGCTGAGCAGGCCGCCTCCGCAGCCCACATCGGCCACTTTGGCGTTACGCAAATCGACGCGCGCAGCCACATAACCGGTGCGTATCGGATTCAGATCGTGCAGCGGACGCGACTCGCCATCCGGGTCCCACCAGCGCGAAGCCAGCTTGCCGAAGCGGGCGATTTCATCGGGGCTTACGTTGCCTGCAGCCTGCATCATGAGTTCCTCTTGCGCATGGCGCTTCGATCAGGTGCGTAGCTTAACGCGCCTGCCATTCGTACACCGTGATATCCCAGCCGCCGCTGATATGCGTCGGATCGCTATGCGCGATAGTCAGCGCTTCAGCGAAGCTCTCGGCGAACAGCAGATAGGCGCCGCCGGACTTGTCGCTGAAGGGTCCAGACAACTCGATCTTTCCGCCGGCACGCAGGCCTTCAAGAAAATCCTTGTGAGGCTGCACCATGGCCGGATCGTAGTGCGGACGGCGCATGACCAGAACGAGATAACGGTTCATGCCACCTCCGGAGCAACGGCATCGATGGCCGCGATCCGTTCGCGCCAGGCATGCGTGCGAGCAAGGATGGCATGGGTATCCATACCAACCAGCACGCGCCCTGCGAGTTTGCGCGCACCCGCGATCCAAACATCGGTCACCTGATGACGGCCGGTGGCGTACACCAGTTGCGAGGCGACGTGGAATAGCGGCTGCGTTTCCAGATCAGACAGACGCACGGCTGCAAGGTCGGCCTGCTTGCCGACCTCGATCGAACCGATCTGCGCTTCGAGCCCCAAGGCGCGTGCGCCGTTGAGCGTGGCGGCGCGCAAGGTATAGGCAGCATCGAAAGCGGCGGCGTCATTGGCCACGGCTTTCGCCAGCATCGCAGCGGTGCGCATTTCGCCAAACATGTCGAGGTCGTTGTTGGAGGCGCAGCCATCCGTACCGATGGCCACATTCACGCCGGCTTTGCGCAGCTTCTCGACGGGACTGAAGCCGGAAGCCAGCTTGAGGTTGGATTCGGGGCAGTGCACCACCGATACGCCAGCCTCGGCACAGGCGGCGATTTCGCCATCGGTCATCTGCGTCATGTGCACAGCGATCAGACGGTCGTTGATCAGACCCAGCTTCTGCAACCGCTGGAACGGACGCAGGCCGCTCTTCTTCTTTTCTTCCTCGACCTCGTGCGCGGTCTCGTGCGTATGCAGATGCACAGGAATGTCGAGTTGGTCGGCCAGCACACGAATGCGCTCGAAGCTCTGGTCCGACACCGTGTACGGCGCGTGCGGCGCGAAAGCCGTGCTGATCAGCGTATCGCCCAGGAAGCTGTCGTGCACTTCCGTGGCGCGCTCGAAGTACTCGTCCTGGCTCTTGGCCCAGGCAGTGGGAAATTCGATCACCGGCAGACCGACCACGGCGCGGAAACCCAGACGCCGATAGGTAGCGCCGATCACGTCCGGGAAGAAGTAGTTTTCGTTGGCGCAGGTGGTACCACCGCGCAACATCTCGGCCACAGCCAGCTCCACACCGTCGCGCACGAACTCGGGCCCGATCACTTTGGCCTCGGCCGGCCAGATGTGTTGCTGCAACCACACCATCAGCGGCAGGTCGTCGGCAAGGCCGCGCAGCAGCGTCATGGGGTTGTGCGTGTGGCTATTGATCAGACCCGGTATCAGCACGTGTTCGCCGAGTTCCACGCGCTCGCGCGGCGCGTACATGGCGCGTGCCTGGGCGGTCGGCATCAATGCGACGATGGCGCCCTTGTCCACCGCCACGGCATGGTGGTCGAGGACCACGCCATGCGGCTCCACGGGGACGACCCAGCGCGCTTCGATGAGAAGGTCAATGTCGGTGCTACCGGAGCTCATTGCTACCTCGCTGTATCGGGATACCAGAAAGTGCGGAACATATCGATGCCGTACGGCTTCTCATCGTACTTGAGCATGGTGCTGGCAGTTCGCTTGCCCGCATCTCGAGTATTCGTCTGAGACGGCATTTCTCATGGCTGATAAAGAAAACGGCACGGCGCCCAGAAGGCCGCCGTGCCGTTCGATCCTGCCTGCGCCTTACTTGCCGACGCGGCTGACGTATTCACCCGTACGGGTGTCGACCTTGATCATTTCTTCATTGGCGACGAACAGCGGCACGCGCACCACCGCACCGGTTTCCAGCGTGGCCGGCTTGCCGCCGCCACCAGAGGTGTCGCCGCGCACGCCCGGGTCGGTCTCGGTGATCTTCAGCTCGACGAAGTTCGGCGGCTGCACGGCGATGATCTCGCCGTTGAACAGCGTCACCACGCACTCCTCTTCACCCTTCAGCCACTTGGCGGCATCGCCCATGCCGACCTTGCCGGCCTGATGCTGCTCGAAGCTTTCCTGCTGCATGAAGTGCCAGAACTCACCATCGGAATACAGATACTGCATATCCGTGTCGACCACGTCGGCGATCTCGAACGAGTCGCTCGACTTCATGGTTTGCTCGGTGGTGCGCCCGTTCTTCAGGTTGCGGATGAAGATACGGGTGAATGCCTGCCCTTTACCAGGCTTGATGAACTCCGCCTCGGTGATGACCCAAGGATCATTGTTGTGAAGGATCTTCATACCCTTCTTGACGTCGTTCAGACCGGCGGTGGCCATGCGCTTTGTGCTCCAGATGTGACGCCGCCGGCGGGCGGCTAGAATAGGTGTTTGCCCGGGCTCTTGGCCCGACTCAAGACCCAATATGATAACCGCAAGCCCCGCTGCCCGCCTATCACCGCCAGGAGCCGACTGGCGCGAGCTTTGGCGCTCGGCCGTTACCGATCCTCGCGAATTGCTTGAAACAGTAGGCCTCGGCCACCTGGCCGACCGCCTGCCGCCTGATGACGCCGGCTTCGCGCTGCGCGTGCCGCGCGGCTTCGTAGATCGCATGCGGGTCGGCGATCCACAGGACCCGCTGCTGCTGCAGGTGCTCCCTCAACTGGCCGAACTAGACCAGGTAACGGGCTTCGGCACGGACGCCGTCGGCGACATGGCTGCGCGTACGGCCCAGGGCGTACTGCACAAATACCAGGGCCGCGCCCTGCTGATCGCCAGCGGTAGTTGCGCCGTGAACTGCCGCTACTGCTTTCGCCGCCATTTTCCGTATGGCGAGGAGATGGCCGCGGCTGGCCAGTGGCGCAAGGCGCTGGAGCATGTGCGCCAGGACGCGTCCATCAGCGAGCTGATCCTTTCTGGCGGCGACCCTCTCGCCCTGGCGACCGCCAAGCTGGAAGAGTTGAGCCAGGGACTTGCGGCGATCCCGCACGTGACGCGCCTGCGCATCCACACCCGCCTGCCGGTGGTGCTGCCGGAGCGCATCGATGAAGCCTTCCAGAACTGGCTGACCCGACTGCCACTGCAGAAGGTGGTCGTGCTGCACGCCAATCACGCGAACGAGTTCGACGCCAAGGTGGACGCCGCCTGCACCCGCTTGCGCGAAACCGGCACCACCGTGCTCAACCAGGCGGTACTCCTGCGCGGGATCAATGACGATGCCGAGACCTTGGAGGCGCTGTCCGAGCGCCTGTTCGCTGCAGGCGTGCTGCCGTACTACCTGCACCAGCTCGATCGCGTGCAGGGCGCGGCGCACTTCGAGGTGAGCGACGAACGCGCACTGGAGCTGCTCGACGCTCTCCGCCGCCGCCTGCCCGGCTACCTAGTGCCCAAGCTGGTCCGCGAAGTAGGTGGCGATGCTTCGAAGCGTCCGCTATGAGCCCGGGTGAGCTGCGCGTCACCCCAGGGATTTTTTCGCTGGCGGTTGTCCCTAGAATCCGTTAAAACCCATGGGCGGCGCCGGTTCCACGCATGCCTGGGATTAGGTGCCGCCTGTTTGGGGGCGAACACGGAAAGCGCAGCATGCCAATGAAGACAAACCTGGTCATCAAGCTCCTTTTCATCGAGAAATCGGTCGAGGATGCGGAACAAATCATCAGCCTGCTGCGCAACAACGGCATTGCCGTGCGACCTGCGCGCGCCACCAGCCCCGATCAGGTGCAGGCCGCACTCGACGAACTGGGTCCGGACATCGTGCTGTACGACCCATCGATCGGCTCGGTTGGCTTGCCGGATGTCGTCCGCCTGCTGAACGCTCACGACCGCGACCTGTCACTGATCGCCCTGGTATCCCAGGTGGACAACGCCAGCGTCACGGATTTGTTCGCCAGCGGCGTGCGCGGCATCGGTCTGCGCCCCCAGCCAAAACAGCTGATGTCGGTGATCCAGCGCGAATTCGAATCGCTCCATGGGCGGCGCCAGCTGCGCCGCCTCGAAACCGCGCTGCGCGAATCGGAGCGCCGCTGCGATGCCCTGCTCGACTCGTCCACCGATGCCATCGCCTACGTGCACGAAGGCATGCACGTGCGCGCCAACCAGGCCTATCTGGATACCTTCGGCTACCACGAATTCGACGATCTGCTTGGCCTGCCCGTGCTCGACATGATCAGCTCGACCGATGCCGAGGAATTCAAGTCAGCGCTGAAGAGCCTCTCGCGCGGTGAGAAATCCGCCAACCACATGGAACTACAAGCACGCCGCGCCGATGCCAGCAGCTTCAAAGCCACGGTGGAATTCACGCACGCCACCTTCGAGGGCGAGCCCTGCCTGCAGATAGTGTTCCGTCGCCAGCAGGTGGATCCGGCGATGCAGGAACAGTTGCAGCGCGATCCGGTCACCGGCCTACTCAACCGCGCCCGCATGCTGGAGTGCGTGGACCAGGCCGTAGCGGCTGCCACCGAAGGCACCAAGGGCCAGTCGCTACTGCTGATCGAACCCGACAACTGGCAGACCATCGTCTCCGGTATCGGCCTGAATAAGACCGACGAGCTGCTGGCGGTTTTTGCTGCTCGCATTCATGCCTTGCTCGGACTGGAGGACACCGCGGGCCTGCTCGCCGAGCATACGGTGGGCGTGATCCTGCATTCGCGTAACGACGAAGGCATCAAGGAATGGATCGCCGCTCTGCAACGCAGCATCGCCAACGACATTTTCGACGTCGGTTCGCGCTCGCTTACGGTGACTGCCAGCATCGGCGGCAGCCTGCTGGGTGAAAAGAACGCCAATACGGAGCTACTGCTGGAGCAGGCCAATCAGGCATTGCGCAATGCGCAGAGCCAGGGCGGCAATCGCAGTGAAGTGCACGACCCCTCCGCGCGCGAGAAGGCCGACGCGGAGCGCGAACGTTACTGGCTGGACCTGTTAAAGCAGGCGCTGAGTCAGGACGATTTCGTGCTCTACCATCAGCAGATCATCAGCCTGCAGGACGCCGAGGGCGAATTCTCGGAGATCCTGCTGCGCCTCAACGGCCCGCAAGGTGAGGTCCTCCCCGGCTTCTTTATGCCGATCGCCGAAAAGTACAACCTCACACCGGCGATCGACCGCTGCGTGCTCAACCAGGCCATCCAGGCGCTCAGCACACGCGAACGCTTCGGCTCGCCGACCACCTTCTTCGTCAAGCTCACCGCCGGCTCATTGCTGGACGACCAACTGCTGCCATGGCTCGGTGCACGACTGAAGCAGGCCAATCTCAAGCATGGCCGGTTGGTGCTGGAGACGACCGAGAGCAAGGTGGTGACCTCGCTGCGGCCGGCACAGGAGTTCGTGCGCACTTGGAAACAGCTGGGCGGTCAGTTCGCGCTGGAGCAATTCGGCTCGGGCCTCAACTCGTTCCAGCTGCTCAACCACATCGACGCAGACTATCTGAAGATCGATCGTAGCTATATGTCCAACCTGCCACAGCAACCAGAGAGCCAGAAGAAGGTTGCCGAGCTGTGCCGCCAGGCGCGCGAGATCAACCGCCTGACGATCGCCGAATGGGTGGAGGACGCCGCCAGCACCTCGCTATTGTTTGCTTGCGGCGTCGATTTCGTGCAGGGCAACTTCTTGCAGGAACCGCAGCGGTTGCTCATCGCCCCGTAAGCAACATCCCGAGCACATGCCTGACGCAGGAGCGCACTTTGTGCGCGACTTGTGCGACCGCACGGATCGCGCACAGGGCGCGCTCCTACATGTCTTGGTCGCCCCAAAAACGAAGAACCCCGCGGATGACTGGCATCCGCGGGGTTCTTGCAAGCCTTGAAGCTTCGCGCCGAATTACTTGGCGGCAGCAGCCTTGGCCTTGTTGGCGGCGACGGCGGCGATGTCTTCCTTGATGCGGGCAGCCTTACCTTCCAGACCACGCAGGTAGTACAGCTTGGCGCCACGCACCTTGCCCTTGCGCTTCACCTGGACCGAATCGATAGCCGGGCTGTGCGCCTGGAACACGCGCTCCACGCCAGTGCCGTGCGAGATCTTGCGCACGGTAAAGGCCGAATGCAGGCCGCGGCTGCGCTTGGCGATGACGATGCCCTCGAACGCCTGGACGCGCTCGCGGTTACCTTCCTTCACCTTCACGTTGACCACCACGGTGTCGCCAGGGCCGAATTCCGGCAGCTGGCGGGTGATCTGCTCGGCTTCGAACTGTTCGATGATCTTGTTCATGGCAACACCTATCTGATTTCAATGGCTGCGGTTACTGCTTGGCCGCATCGTTTTGCCGCGTATGCTCGCGGCGGAATTCATCCAACAACGCCCGGGATTCCGCATCCAGCGTGCGTTGCACCAAGAGATCCGGACGTCGCAGCCAGGTCCGTCCCAGGGCTTGCTTGAGGCGCCAACGGCGAATCGCCGCATGGTCACCGGAAAGCAACACCTCCGGTACGTCACCCAGTGCGTCATGCACCGGTTTCGCGTAATGCGGACAGTCCAGCAACCCGTCCGAGAACGAATCCTGCTGTGCCGACTGCGCGTCATTCAGCGCACCCTCCTGCAAGCGGCCCACGGCATCAATGATCACCGCAGCGCCCAGCTCGCCACCGGACAGCACATAATCGCCGATTGACAGCTCTTCGTCGACCTCGTGCGCCAGCAAACGCTCGTCCACACCTTCGTAACGCCCACAGAGCAGAGCGATGCGCGGCAGTTTGGCCAGCGCTTCCACCCTACCCTGCGTCAGCCGCGCACCTTGCGGGCTGAGATAAATCACATGCACCGGCTCCGGTGCTGCCTCACGTACTGCCTTGAGGGCCGTACGCAAAGGCTCGATCAACATCACCATCCCGGGCCCACCGCCGCAGGTGCGGCCGTCCACGGTGCGGTAATTATCGGTGGCGTAGTCGCGCGGGTTCCAGGTTTCCACCTGCAGCAGCTCGCGCTGTTGCGCACGTCCAACGACACCGACGGAGGCGCACTGGCGCACGAAGTCGGGAAACAACGTAACGACGTCGAAGCGCATGACCCTTAAACTCCAGCTGCGGCGAAACCCGCCGTCAGAATTCAGGATCCCAGTCCACCACCATGCGCCCGCCGGACAAGTCCACCGAACGCACGTAAGAACCCTGGACGAAGGGAATCAGCCGCTCGCGCTCGCCATCCCTCACTACCACGACGTCGTTGGCTCCGGTGGCGAACAGGTGAGTGACCCGCCCCAGCACAACGTTGTCGACGGTGACGACCTCAAGACCCTCAAGATCGACCCAGTAATACTCATCCTTGCCGGGAGGAGGCAGCTGCTCGCGGGAGACGTAGATGTCCTGCCCTACCAGCGCTGTCGCCGCATCACGGTCCTCTACTCCAGGCAGGTAGGCCACGATGCCCTTGCCTTGCGGACGACCTTTGATTCCCTTGATCTCCGTCTCCGTACCCGGCGCCACTTGGAGCAGCCAGGGCTGGTAATCGAAGATCCGCATACGGGGCTCGGTCCAGGATTCGACCTTGAGCCAGCCCTGCACGCCGTACAGCCCGACGATGCGTCCGACCAGGACGCGCCGACCGGCTGCACTCATACTCAAGCAGCCTGCTGCTTGCCGGCTTCCTTCACCAGAGCGGCAACCTTGTCGCTCAGCTGAGCGCCCTTGGACACCCACTCCTGCACGCGAACGACGTTCAGCTCAAGGCGCTTGTCCTTGCCCGAAGCCACCGGGTTGTAGAAGCCTACGTTCTCGATGTTGCGACCGTCACGCGCGCTGCGCGAGTCGGTGACGACGACGTGGTAGAACGGACGGCCCTTGGCGCCGCCGCGCGAAAGACGAATCTTGACCATAAGTAAAAGCTCCAGAGTTGCCGGAAGAGCCGGCAGCACGCCCGAGACCGGGCGCGGTAAACGCGGCATTTTAACGATTTTTGGAAAAAAGGGAATAGGCACCGGGAAATAGAGGCGAAAAACCCGCCCTCGAACCCGGTCTTATTCCAAGGGTATTCAGCGCATCGGCGGCAGGCCGCCCATGCCTCCCATACCCTTCATGGCGCCACGCATCTGCCGCAGCAGACCCTTGGCACCACCCTTGGAGAGCTTGGACATCATCTTTTCCATCTGCATGTACTGCTTCAGCAGGCGGTTGACGTCGGCCGGCTGGGTGCCCGAGCCGCGAGCCACACGGGCGCGGCGCGAGCCGTTCAGCAGATCCGGGTGACGACGCTCTTTCTTGGTCATCGAGCCGATGATCGCGACCATGCGCTTGATCTCGCCGTCGTTGACCTTGGATTTCACGTTCTCGGGCAGATTGGAGACGCCCGGCAACTTGTCCATCAGGCCGGCCAGGCCGCCCATATTGGACATCTGCTCCAGCTGATCGCGCATATCGTTGAGATCGAAGCGCTTGCCCTTGATGACCTTCTCGGCCAGCTTCTGCGCCTTCTCCTGATCGACCTTGCGCTCGACCTCCTCCACCAGCGACAGCACGTCGCCCATGCCGAGAATGCGCTGAGCGACGCGATCGGGATGGAATGGCTCCAGCGCATCGGTCTTTTCGCCAGCACCAAGGAACTTGATCGGTCGACCAGTGACATAGCGCACCGACAACGCAGCACCACCACGGGCATCGCCATCGGTCTTGGTGAGCACTACGCCGGTGAGCGGCAGCGCTTCGGCAAAGGCCTTGGCGGTGTTGGCCGCATCCTGGCCGGTCATGGAGTCGACCACGAACAGGGTTTCGACCGGCGTGATCGCGGCATGCAGCGCCTTGATTTCCGCCATCATCGCCTCGTCCACGTGCAGACGGCCGGCGGTATCCACCAGCAACACGTCGACCACTTCGCGACGCGCGGCGGCGATGGCGTTCTTGGCGATGTCCACCGGGCTCTGACCGGCTTCGGACGGAAAGAACTTCACCCCGACCTGTTCGGCCAGCGTGCGCAGCTGCTCGATAGCGGCCGGACGATAAACGTCGCAGCTCACCACCATCACTTTCTTTTTCTTGCGCTCGGTGAGGAAGCGCGCCAACTTGGCGACGGTGGTGGTTTTACCAGCACCCTGCAAGCCAGCCATCAGTACCACAGCCGGCGGCTGCTGGGCGAGATTCAGTTCGGTATTGACCGTACCCATCACCGCGGTCAGCTCGTCGCTGACCACCTTCACCAGGGCCTGGCCCGGGCTCAGGCTCTTGAGCACTTCCTGGCCGACGGCCCGCACTTTCACGCGCTCGACCAGCGCCTGCACCACCGGCAGGGCCACGTCGGCCTCAAGCAAGGCAATTCGCACCTCACGCAGCGATTCGCGGATGTTTTCCTCGGTCAGCCGTCCACGGCCGCGCAAGCGGTTGACGGTGGCGGAAAGGCGTTGGCTGAGCGACTCGAACATGGCGGAGTACGGCAGGTGGAAAGCGGGCAAGTATAGCCGAGTGTGCCGGAACCGCATTCACCCGGACTCAGGCGCTATGCGACACTGCCACCTCATGACTATTCACCTCTTCGCCCTGCTCGCCATCGCGCTCTATCTCGCCGCCGCGGGCGGGCTGGCGCGCCCACTGCTGAGCGGTGGACAGCCGCTGAATCGGTCGGCGCTGGGCTTGGCCGGCACGGCGGTGCTGATCCATGCCGGGATCCTGCTCGGCATGCATCGTGGGGCGCTGGACCTGCACTTCTTTGCGGCGCTATCGCTGGTTGCTTGCGTGGTGTCCGCTCTGACCTTGCTGGTCAATCTCGACCGCCCGGTAGCAGCGCTGGGCGTGATTGTTTTCCCGCTCACCGCCCTGCTGCTGGCCGCCGACAGTTACCTCGCCCCAACTACCGCGCCCCTGACGCTGGGCTGGCAGATCAAATTGCACGTGACCGTGGCCCTGCTCGCCTTCAGCGTACTGTCGATCGCTGCCGCCGTGGCCATTCTGCTAGCAGTGCAAGAGCGCGCCCTCCGCCATCGCCAGTTCGGCCCCTTGCTGCGCGCCCTGCCGCCACTGACGCTGACCGAAACCTTGCTGTTTCGCCTGATCGGCGCGGGCTTTCTCTTGCTCACGCTGACTTTGCTGACCGGCGCATTGTTCGTGGGCGATCTGTTCGGTCAACACCTGATCCACAAGACCGTGTTGTCGATCATCGCCTGGCTGGTGTTTGGTGCCTTGCTGTTCGGGCGCTGGCGCTACGGCTGGCGCGGACGCAGCGCGGTGAATCTCACCCTGATCGGCATGGGCGTGTTGCTGCTGGCATTTTTCGGCACCAAGGCGGTGCTGGAGTTGATCCTTCACCGCACGGCCTGATTCATCCCCACAGCACTGGAGTCATGATGAAACTGATCGGCATGCTCGACTCCCCCTTTGTCCGCCGCGCGGCGATCACGCTGAAGCTGAAGGGCATCTCGTTCGAGCATCAATCGCTGTCGGTGTTTCGCAACTTCGACGAGTTCCAGTCGATCAATCCGCTGGTGAAGGCGCCCACGCTGATCGGCGATGAAGGCTGGCAGATGGTCGATTCGTCAATGATTATCGATTGGGCCGAGTCCGTCGGCTCCGGCGCCAGCTTGATGCCCAGCGAACCCGCCGCGCGCCTGCGCACGCTGCAGCTACTCGGCCTGGCCCTGACCGCCTGCGAGAAAAGCGTGCAGATCGTCTACGAGGGCAAGCGCGCTGAAAGTCACCGCGACCAAGACTGGCTGACGCGCATCAAAGATCAGCTCACCGCGGCCTACGCGGCACTTGAGCGGGAGGCAAGCGGACGCAACAGCTGGCTGGTGGGCGACACGCTGACTCAGGCAGACATCACGGTCGCGGTGGCCTGGGGCTTTACGCAGTTGATGCAGCCAGAACTGATTCAGGCGGCAGACCACCCCGCACTCGCCGTGCTGTCGGCACGTGCGGAACAACTGCCTGAGTTCGCCGCGCTTCCGCCAACCTGACCGCCATCAGCGGCTGGCGTCGATGGCCTGCGATAGACGCTCCACACCCACCACTTCCATTTCGCCGACACGCCCTTTCTTGGAGGCATTCGCCTTCGGCACGATGGCACGCTGGAAACCGTGGTGCGCAGCCTCTTTCAACCGCTCTTCACCGTTCGGCACGGGACGGATTTCACCCGACAGACCGACCTCACCGAAGGTGACGGTCTTTTCCGGCAAAGGCCGATCGCGCAGGCTGGATAACACAGCCAAAAGCACGGGCAGGTCAGCGGCAGTCTCCTGCACCCGGATACCACCCACCACGTTGACGAATACGTCCTGATCGTAGGCTGCCACGCCGCCATGCCGATGCAGTACCGCCAGCAGCATGGCCAGGCGATTTTGTTCCAGACCCAGCGTCACGCGGCGGGGGTTGCCCAGCGACGACTGATCCACCAGCGCCTGCACCTCCACCAGCAGCGGGCGCGTACCCTCGCGAGTCACCATCACCGCACTGCCCGAGGTCGGCCCGGCATGCGCGGAGAGGAAGATGGCGGAAGGATTCGGGACTTCGCGCAATCCCTTCTCGGACATCGCGAACACACCCAACTCGTTCACCGCACCGAAACGGTTCTTGAAGGCGCGAAGCACTCGGAAGCGGCTGCCCGACTCGCCCTCGAAGTACAGCACCGCGTCCACCATGTGCTCCAGCACGCGTGGGCCGGCGATGCCCCCCTCCTTGGTGACGTGACCGACCAGAAACACCGAGGTGCCGGTTTCCTTGGCGAAGCGGGTGAGCTTGGCCGCCGACTCGCGCACCTGGCTCACCGAGCCCGGTGCTGCGGTGAGCAGTTCAGTCCAGATGGTCTGGATGGAGTCGATGACCAGCACACGCGGCCGCGACGACACCGCTTGCTCGAGAATGCGCTCAATGCAGGTCTCGGCCAATGCGTGCAGCGGACCGAGCGGCAAATCCAGGCGCTGCGCGCGCGCCGCCACCTGGGCTAGCGACTCCTCACCCGTGACGTAGACGCTGGATAGCTGTTCGCCAAGCTTACCGAGCATCTGCAATAGCAAGGTCGACTTGCCGATGCCAGGATCGCCACCAATCAGCACGACGGAACCATCCACCAACCCGCCACCAAGCACCCGGTCCAGCTCACCGAGGCCGGTCAGCGTGCGCGACTCGGCGGTCAACGCCACCGAAGTCAGCGGCGTCACCTGGGGCGCCCCGGCCGCCGCGCCTGCATAGCCACTGCTGCGCGCCGCGCCCGCCGACTTCACCGCCGGCTGCACCACGAATTCGCTCATCGTGTTCCATGCGCCACATTCGATGCACTGGCCCTGCCATTTCGAATGCTCGGCACCACAATCGGTGCAGACATAGGCGGTCTTGGCCTTGGCCATGAAGATTCTCGACAAGCGGAAAAGGCGAGCTTAGCCCGTTGTCATCGCAAACCGCGAGACGCCGAGATCCCGGTCCAATGTCAGTTTTCGTCTTCGACGAACAACACGCGCCTCGTCATGCCGCAGGTGAGGTCGTAGGAGATGGTGCCGGCCTGTGCCGCAATGTGCTCGATCGGCAGCTCCGGCCCCCACAACGTGACGCGGTCGCCGACCTTCGCCTGCGGCGCATCGCGCAGATCCAGCGTGATCAGATCCATGGACACGCGCCCCACCAGCGGCACGCGCCGCTCCCCTACCAACACCGGCGTACCGGCTACGGCGCTGCGCGGATAACCGTCGCCGTAACCTACCGCAGCGACGCCGACAGGCATGTCCTCCGGGCAAGTCCAGATGCCGTTGTAGCCAATACGTTCGCCACGTCGAATCGGGTTGATCGCGATCAGGCGCGTGGACAGGGTCATGGCCGGCCGAAAGCCAAAATCCGCACCGGTCTTGCCGGCAACCACCGACAACCCATAAAGCAATCCGCCCGTGCGCACCCAGTCGCCACGCGCAGCCGGCCAGCCAAGTACGGCGGCGGAATTCGACAGCGAACGCGGGCCACTCAGCCCCTGGGTCGCGGTGTTGAAGCGGGCGATCTGTGCCGGCGTTTCATCACCGTCGAACTCCTCCGATTCGGAGAAGTGCGTCAGCAGGCCGATCTCCGGATCGATGCCCGGCATCGCCGCCAGCCGCGCGTGAATCTCAGCCACTCGCTCCGGCGAAAAACCGAGGCGATGCATGCCGCTATCCACTTTCAGCCAGACGCGCAGAAGACCGCGCGCCGGAGACGCCTCGGCGAGCCACTGCAGTTGCGATTCGTGATGGATTGCCGCGTCCAGTTGCAGGCGCTGCATTTCCGGGATATCGCTGGCGCGATCCGGACCGGACAACACCACGATGCGCTGGCGATGCCCTGCCGCGCGCAAGCGCAAGCCATCACCCTGCCCGGCCACCGCGAAAGCATCGGCCGCACCATCTAGCGCACGGGCTACCCGTTCCAGGCCATGGCCGTACGCGTCGGCCTTGACCACCGCCATGACTTTGGCCGGCGCGGCCAGCTCTTTGATCCGGGCGAGGTTATGGCGCAAGGCACCGAGATGAATGGTGGCGACAGTGGTGCGGCTCATGATTCCAGTATCGCCGCGATGTGCAGATCGCGGCGGATTCGTAACGAAAGGAGAGGCCGGACAAGGCGGACAGGGCCGGCGGACCAGGTCGCCGAAGCTTATCAGCCCCATCCACCGACGCCCATGTCGAACCTTAGTGCCGGTTTCGGATCGCCGCGTGGCCCAGCCAGGGAAATTTGCGGGCACCGCTTGCGACAGCGACGCTCAGCCGGGTGTCGCTGCGCGCAGCGCAACGACACCACCGACGATTAGCACGATGCCCGCGACACGAAGCGGCGACAGCGTCTCGGTGAAAAAGGCTGCCCCCAACAGCGCCGTGCCCGCCGCGCCTATGCCCGTCCACACCGCATAGGCGCTACCCACCGGCAGCACGGTGAGCGCCCTGCCCAACAACCACACAAAGGCCCCCAACGCCATCAGCGACACCGCGGTCCAGCCCGCGCGGGTATAGCCCTGTGCCAGCTTCATCGAGATCGCCCACAACACGTCGAGCGCGCCGGCTGAAAGCAGCATCAGCCACGCTGTGGAGGTCTTCATGCCAGTCTCCATGACGTCATGCGCCCTTCTCGGCCTTGAGTGCGGCAAGCACGCTCTCGCGCCTACCCACACGCTCCAGATGCGCCTGCAAGCGCGGGAAAGGTGCCAGCGACAACCGACAGGGTTTGGCCCAACTGACAATGGCGAAGAGATAAGCGTCCGCCACAGTGAAACGCTCGCCGAGCAGAAAATCCCGGCCCTCCAGCTGATGCTCAACCAGCTCCAGGCGCTTGGCTATACGCACACGAGCCACGCCCCCTGCCTGCTCGCCATACTCCGGATGGAACAGCCATGGACTGAACATTTTGTGCAGCTCAGAACTGATGTAGACCAGCCATCGCATGATCTCGTAACGCTCGATAGGCGAAGCCGCCGGCAACAGACCTTGCGCAGGAGCCAGATCGGCAAGGTATTGCAAGATGGCCGCACCCTCCGTGAGCAAGCGCCCATCGTCCAGCTCGAGCAGCGGTACATAACCATTCGGATTGAGCTTGAGGTAGTCCGCCTGCGTCGATGCAATGACCGGCGCTTCGCCGAGGCGGACGCGCTCCAGCTCAAAAGACAGACCAAGTTCGCGCAGCACGATATGCGGGGCCAGTGAACAGGTGCCTGGGGTGAAGTAGAGTTTCATTCTTGTCTCCTGTGGGGAGACCTAGCTTCCAGCCACAGGCCGGCTCGCACCATTTGTCGCCGGCACAAGGAAACCTTGCACATGAAGTCAGGCGACTGGTCACTGGACGATCTGGACCTGGTCCGGGCGATCGCCGCCAACGGCAGTCTTGCCGGCGCGGCACGCGAGTTGGAGGTAGACCACTCGAACGCATTCCGCCGTCTTGGCGCGATCGAAGCGCGCACCGGCGTCACATTGTTTCGGCGTAGCCGGCGCGGCTACGAAGCAACGGAAGCCGGGGAGCTGGCCTCGCGCGCGGCTGAGCGCGTACTCGCTGAAACCACCCAGTTATCGCGTGAACTACAAGGGCGCGACCAACGCGTGCAGGGGCTGCTGCGCATCACCGCGCCAGACACATTGGCCCGCCACCTGGTTGATCTCTGCACCGGCTTCGAGGCGCGGCACCCTTCGGTGCGCTTCGAGCTGGTGATCAACAACGCGTTTCTCACCTTGCAGAAACGCGATGCCGACGTGGCGATACGCCCTGCGCGCCAATCGCCGCCAGGATTATCGGTGCGCAAGCTCGCGCCGATCGCCACCGCCATCTATGAAGCTAAATCGCGGCGCAAAGCTCAGTCCAAGGAACGCTGGATCGGGCTTGGCGATGCGCTGTCGCATCTCGACGCAGCGCAGTGGATCAGGAACCATGTCGAGCCGGAAAACATCGCCTTAGTGGTGGACACCCTGCCCGCCGCGCTTGCCGCTTGCGAAGCCGGCGTAGGTCGCGCACTGTTGCCCTGCTTCTATGCCGAGCCGTCGGATCAGCTTCGCCGCGTGAGCGAGCTGCTGCCGGACGTGCAGTCGCAGCTGTGGTTTGCCACTCACCCCGATCTGCGCACGTCGACGCGAATCCGGTTGTTCCGCGACTTCACTCTGCAGTGGGCGAAAGAGCACGCCAATGATTTCTGGCCGGCGCCGTAGTTACTCGAACGCACCAACGAACGAGTCCGGCGCGTAGTTTTCAAACTTGGTGTAGTGACCCAGGAAGGCCAGCTTCACCGTGTCGGTCGGGCCGTTACGCTGCTTGCCGATGATGATCTCGGCGAGGCCTTTGTCCGGCGATTCCTTGTTGTAGTACTCGTCGCGGTAAATGAACATGATCACGTCCGCATCCTGCTCGATAGCGCCCGACTCACGCAGGTCGGACATCATCGGGCGTTTGTCGGCGCGCTGTTCCAGCGAGCGGTTCAACTGCGACAGGGCGATCACCGGGCAATTCAGCTCCTTGGCCAGGCCTTTAAGCGAACGCGAGATTTCTGAAATTTCGGTAGCGCGGTTCTCTTTGTTTCCGGGCACCTGCATCAGCTGCAAGTAGTCGACCACGATCAGGCCCAGACCGCCGTTCTCGCGATGAATACGCCGCGAGCGCGAACGCATTTCCACCGGCGAAAGGCCGGGCGTATCGTCGATGAAGATCTTCGCCTCGGACAGGATGGCGATAGCATTGGTGACGCGCGGCCAGTCCTCTTCGGCCAGATCGCCATTGCGCAGATGCTGCTGATGGATGCGGCCGATCGAGGAAATCATACGGAAAGCCAGCTGCGAGGCTGACATTTCCATCGAGAAGATCACCACCGCCTTCTTGGCGCGCAGCGCGGCAGCCTCGGCGATATTCACCGAGAACGCCGTCTTACCCATCGACGGGCGCGCCGCGACGATGATCAGGTCGGACGGCTGCAGGCCCGAGGTGAGTTCATCGAGGTCAGTGAACCCGGTAGAGATGCCGGTGAGCTGGCCGCGATTTTCGTAACGCTCGGACAGCAGGCGGAAGGCGTCTTTGACCGCCTCGCGCATGGTGACCGTGTCCTTCTTGCCGCGCGCACCGGATTCCGCGATCTTGAACACGCGCTGCTCGGCGCTTTCCAGCACCTCCTGCACGCTCCGACCCTCGGGGCGGTAGCCGTCCTCGGTGGTTTCGACGCCGGCGTCGATCAACTGCCGCAGAATGGACTTCTCGCGCACGATGTCGGCATAAGCGCCGATGTTCGCCGCACTCGGGGTCGCATTGGCCAGCTCGATCAGATACGCCGCGCCACCGACCATCTCGGCAAGATCGTTCGCCTCGAACCAATCGCCCAGGGTCACCGCATCGCAAGGCATGCCCTTGTTCGCCAGCTCGGTGATGGCGCGCCAGATCAGGCGATGGTCCTTGCGATAGAAATCCCGTTCGCTCAGACGGTCGGCCACCTTGTCCAGCGAATCCGGGGCCAGCATCAAACCGCCCAGCACAGCCTGCTCCGCATCGATCGAATGCGGCGGCACGCGCAGCGCTTCGATGGCGGAGTTGCCGGATTTGCGTTCGGGGACAAAGGACATCGAGATTCCTCGCGGTGTGGCAGGCGAGCACGGCCGAGCGTGGCCGCCGGGCACGAGCATACGCGGCGTTTTCTCAGGCCGCGAGATAATAAGTCTGTGGATATCTTGTGGACTGCGGTGGATAAGCCGCTGCCAAAGAAAACGGGCGCCCGAAGGCGCCCGTCTGGATCATCGCAGGCGATGGATCGGCTTACTTCTCGCCGATCACGATCACCTTGACCGAGCTCTGCACGTCCGCGTGCAGGGCGATCACTACCTCGAACTCGCCGGTGAGGCGGATCGGGCCTTCGCCCTGGATCACTTCGTTCTTGTGCACGTCGTGACCCGCGGCCTGCAGGGCCTCGGAGATTTCGCGCGGACCGACCGAGCCGTACAGCTTGCCTTCCGGGCTGGAGTGCGCGGAGATGGTCACCGACACGTCGACCAGCTTGGCCTGACGGGCCTGAGCATCAGACAGCTGCTTGTTGGCCTTGGCCTCGTACTCGGCACGACGCTTCTCGAAGGCTTCGAGGTTAGCGGCGTTGATCGGCACAGCCTTGCCCTGCGGCAGCAGGTAGTTACGGCCGTAACCCGGCTTGACGTTGACCTTGTCGCCAAGGTTGCCGAGGTTGCGGACTTTTTCGAGAAGAATCAGTTCCATGGTGGTTCCTTTTCGTTAGCACCGGTGTGGCCCGGCGCAGCCGTGGACGGTTGTCCGAAGAGTTGCCCTCTCCCAGGGGAGAGGGCACACGACACGATTAGACGTCGTGGTTGTCGGTATAAGGCAGCAGTGCCAGGAAGCGCGCGCGCTTCACAGCCACGGCCAGCTGACGCTGGTAACGCGCCTTGGTACCGGTGATGCGGCTGGGAACGATCTTGCCGTTCTCAGTGATGTACTGGCGCAGGGTGTTGAGATCCTTGTAGTCGATCTCTTTGACCTTTTCGGCCGTGAAGCGGCAGAACTTGCGGCGGCGGAAGAACTTGGACATGGCTTAGGCTCCTGATCAGTCGTCGCTGTCGCGATCGTTGTCGCGGTCGTCACGGCCACCACGCGGGCGGTCGTCACCTTCGCTGTCGTCGTCGCGGCGACGCGAGGACTTGGCGTCATCCTTTTCCTTGGACTTCAGGATGAAGGACTGCTCGGTGTCAGCTTCATCGCGCTTGATCACCAGGTGGCGCAGCACGGCGTCGTTGAAGCGGAAGCCCGACTCCAGCTCGGTCAGCGCGTTCTGGCTGACTTCGATGTTGAGCATGACGTAGTGAGCCTTGGCCAGGTTCACGATCGGGTAGGCCAGCTGGCGGCGGCCCCAGTCTTCCAGGCGATGGATCTTGCCGCCGTCGGCTTCGATCAGCACCTTGTAGCGCTCGATCATGGCCGGGACCTGCTCGCTCTGGTCAGGGTGGACCAGGAACACAACTTCGTAATGACGCAGGGTCATTGTTGGGTAACTCCTTGTGGATGCGGCCTTGCGGCCTCGCAGCCTCCCGTCGGTTACGGTGAGGCAAGGTCCTGTCCGGGCCTTTATGGGACCAGACAGAATCGGAATTGTAAGCGGGCGCAGATGGTTAGCGCAAGCGACTGAAAATATTGATGTAGGAGCCCACCCTGTGGGCGACCGCGGATCTATCAGCGCCTTGCGGGCTTTTCGCGCACAGGGTGCGCTCCTACAGGGAACTCAGGCGACGGTGAAGCTTTCGCCGCAACCGCATTCGCCGGTGGCGTTCGGGTTGTGGAAGACGAAGCTGGCGTTCAAGCCCTGGCGCTGGAAGTCAATCACCGTGCCATCTACCAAGGGCAGGCTCTTGGGGTCAACGATCAGGCGCACGCCGTCGATGTCGATCAGTTGGTCGTCGTCGGTTACGCGTTCGGCGAGGTCCACCACATAAGCGAAGCCCGAGCAGCCCGTGCGCTTCACGCCGAAATGCACGCCGACCGCAGCGGGCGTGCTGGCCAGGAAGTGGCGCATGCGTTCATTGGCGGCGGGCGTGATGGTGATGGTCATGTCGTGCGATCTGCAGTGCGGAAATAACGGCCGAAACCGTCGCGGTTCGGGCGAAGCCTACATTATCATGCCGGTTTGCCCCGAAATGACTTGCCTCGCGGCGCATTTCGCCCCGGTTCCACGTGCCAGATGCGGCGCATCAGCAGGAGTTTCAATCTATGACGGTGGTCAGTGTCAAACAGGCCCTCTCCGGCAAAGTCGAGGCCGGCAGCAAAGTGACCGTGCGGGGCTGGGTGCGCACTATTCGCGACTCCAAGGCGGGCCTGTCCTTCGTCAATGTGACCGACGGCTCCTGCTTCGACCCGATCCAGGCGGTCGTGCCGGCGACACTGGATAACTATGCAAGCGAGGTAAAACACCTCACTACCGGCGCCGGCCTCATCGTCAGCGGCACCCTGGTACCGTCACAAGGCAAGGGCCAGACGTTCGAGCTTCAGGCCGAAAGTGTGCAAATCACCGGCTTCGTCGACGACCCGAACACGTACCCCATCCAGCCGAAGCAGCACTCCATGGAGTTCCTGCGCGAGGTCGCCCACCTGCGCCCGCGCACCAACCTGTTCGGCGCAGTGACCCGCGTGCGCCACACGATGATGACGGCGATCCACCGCCACCTCACCGAGCAAGGCTTCTTCTGGATCAACACGCCTATCATCACCACCTCGGACGCCGAAGGCGCCGGCGACATGTTCCGCCTGTCCACACTGGACCTGGCCAACCTGCCGCGTGACGACAAGGGCAAGATCGACTTCCGCAAGGATTTCTTCGGCCGCGAAGCCTTCCTCACGGTGTCCGGCCAGCTCAACGTCGAGGCGTATGCGCTGGCGATGAGCAAGGTCTACACCTTCGGCCCGACGTTCCGCGCCGAGAACTCCAACACCCCGCGCCACTTGGCCGAGTTCTGGATGGTGGAGCCGGAAATCGCCTTCGCCGACCTGGCCGCCGACGCCGACTGCGCCGAAGCCTTCCTCAAGGCCATCTTCAAGGCCGTGCTGGACGAGCGCGCGGATGACATGGCGTTCTTCGCCGAGCGCGTGCAGCCGGATGCCATCAGTCGCCTGGAGGCCTTCATCGCCCAGCCGTTCGAACGCATCGATTACACCGATGCCGTCGAGATCCTCAAGAAGTCCGGCCAGAAGTTCGAATTCCCGGTGGCCTGGGGCATCGATCTGCAGACCGAGCACGAGCGCTATCTCGCCGAGAAGCACATCGGCCGCCCGGTGGTTGTGATGAACTACCCCGAGCAGATCAAGGCGTTCTACATGCGCCTCAACGACGATGAAAAAACCGTGGCGGCGATGGATGTGCTGGCCCCCGGCATCGGCGAGATCATCGGCGGCAGCCAGCGCGAAGAACGCCTGGACTATCTCGACCGCCGCATGGCGAAGTTCGGTCTCGATGCCACCACCTACGGCTGGTATCGTGACCTGCGTCGCTACGGCAGCGTGCCGCACGCCGGTTTCGGACTGGGCTTCGAGCGGCTACTGGTTTACGTTTGCGGCCTGGCCAACATTCGCGACGCCATTCCCTACCCGCGTGCGGCGGGAACGGCCGAGTTCTGACGACGATCTGAGACATGCTCCCGCGCAAACCGGTCATCGCCTTACTGCTGCTTTCCCTCACTTTGCCGCTTGGCGCCTGCCACACTGCAAAGATTCTGGTGCCCCCAAATCTGCGCCCGCCGGAAGAAAGCAGTACGGCGCTGGACCAGGCCAAGGCGGCCTTGCAGCAGGCCACCCCCTGCTGCAGCAGCTTTGCGGATTTCTCGTTCCAGACCACCCTGCCCTGGAGTCCCAAGCCGTTCGAGCTGGGCCCGGGCAGCATGGTGGCCAGCCTCAACGGCGAGCGCAGTTATTTCCTGAGCTTCCGTCTGCCGGCCGATACCAAGTTGCCTTATCGCGTGGGGCTGAAGTCCGAATTGAATGGCCGCTGGCTCCGCGCCAGTTATCTGTTCGCGCCCACCGTCACCCTGCTGGACGAAGCGTTCCAGCCGATCAGCACCGAAGACGTGGGCCTGTGCGAGCACATGGGCTGGACCAGCGAGAGCACCGGCGCGTTCGGCAGCGTCAAGGTCACCAGCAAGCAGGCGCGCTATCTGGTGCTGTACAGCTCGGCAAAGCAGCAGGCCGGCAGCACCTATTGGGAACAGTCGCCCGCCGCTTTTTCAGCCGAGGCCCCGGTAAAAATGGCGGCGGCCGGCAACTTCCGCATTCCGCACGGTCCCGACGGCTCGGTCTGGATCGGCCTGATGAACAAGACCTACGCCGACGCCGTGGACAATGCCATCTGCGCCAAAGCCCAGAAGGGCGAAGGCGTGCTGAATACGTTGCGCACCGCCTTACCCGTGGTTCCGCTGTGGCCAGGCGCCAGCAACGACGCGAGCACCAAGATCATCAGCACGGCACCCGCAGAAAACAAACCGTCGAAGGCCCCATCCGACGATACTCAGAACACCAGCAGCAAGCCTGGCGATACCATCAACTGACGCACGTCTTTCTCAGAACTCCGGAACCACTCCCGCATGGTCACGCTCTACCTATCGCTACTGGTCGCCGGCGTGGTCTTTTTCCTGCTGCACTTCCTGGCCCAGTTCCGTATCGCCAAGCTGCTACGCACACGTCATCCGGCGCAGTGGCAGATCATCGCCGAGCCGAAAGGCGAGCTACCGGGCCCACTGCGCATCTGGATGCGGCTGCAGTTGGCTCTGCGCTCGCCCATCCTGCCCGCACTTGAAGACACCGCCATCACTCGCTGGCGACGCGCCTGGCGCTACTGTCCCTGGGCCGCTTGGCTCTGCTGGTTCGCCGCACTGAGCCTGCAGTGGATGGCACGCTGAGCCCCATCACTACTTAGGAGTTACGCGCCATGCAGTTGGATCTGAGCGGGCGTCACGCCCTGGTTTGTGGCGCCTCGCAAGGCATTGGCCGCGCGACCGCGATCGAATTGGCCCAACTCGGCGCCAACGTCACTGTGCTGGCGCGCTCTGTCGATGCATTGAAGGCCCTGGCACAAAGCCTCCCGCGTACGCATGCCGATCAGCAACATCATTGGCATGCCGCCGACATGCTCGATACGGCACGCCTGCTCACCGCCGCCACCGATATCGCCGCGTCCGCGCCGGTACACATCCTGATCAACAACACCGGCGGCCCGCCGGGCGGCCCTGCGCATACGGCCGATCCCGCCGCCTTCGAAGCCGCGTTCCGCCAGCACGTGCTGGCTGGGCAGGCCTTGGTGCAGTCGGTGCTGCACGGCATGCAGGCCAGCCATTACGGCCGCATCGTCAATGTCATTTCCACCTCGGTGAAAGAGCCGATCTCCGGACTTGGCGTGTCCAACACCATCCGCGCCGCCGTGGCGGGCTGGGCTAAAACCCTGTCTGGCGAGCTCGCCGCCGACGGCATCACGGTCAACAACGTGCTGCCTGGCTATACCCGCACCGGACGCCTGGACGGGTTGCTCGAGGCCCAATCGGCGAGCACCGGCTACAGCACGGACGAGCTCGCGCGCGGCATGCTCGCCGGCGTGCCGGCCGGCCGCTTCGGCGCGCCTGAGGAAGTTGCCGCGGTCATCGCCTTCCTGTGCACGCCGGCCGCGGCCTATGTCAACGGCGTGAGCATCGCGGTGGACGGTGGACGCACGCGAGCGTTGAGCTAACAAGAACGGGGCAGAGCAAGCGCTTTACAGCCACGCACGCTTCGCGTCCCTGTTCCCCACCGCACATACTCCCCCGTCCGGTGCAATCGTTGATCGCTCGAATTAAGCTTGCGCCGATGCCAAGCCTGCGCCTCGCCAACCTCATCGACGGTCGCCTGCAAGCGCCGCACCTGGATCGTTGGCTCGAGGTGTTCGAGCCAGCCACCGGCGAAGTGTTCGCGCATTGCCCCGATTCCACCGCAGAGGATGTGGCCGATGCCGTCGCCGCTGCGCAGCGCGCTTCCAGCGCATGGGCCGCGACGCCTACTGAGCAACGCGCCCGCCTGTTGCATCGACTGGCCGATTTGATCGAAGCGCGACTCGACGCATTCGCCGCACTGGAATCGCGCGACAGCGGCAAGCTGCTGAGCCTGGCACGCAGCCTCGACATTCCCCGTGCAGTGAGCAACCTGCGCTACTTCGCTGCGGCGGTCGTGCCGTGGAGCAGCGAATCGCATGCGATGGAATTGGGCGCGATCAACTACACCTTGCGTCAGCCGCTGGGCGTCGTGGGCTGCATCAGCCCGTGGAATCTGCCGCTCTATCTGTTCACCTGGAAAATCGCGCCGGCATTGGCTGCCGGCAACACGGTGGTGGCCAAGCCGTCCGAGATCACGCCCTGCACTGCGGCGTTGCTGGGCGAGCTGAGCATCGAAGCCGGCTTTCCGCCCGGCGTGCTGAATATCGTGCAGGGCCGTGGCCCCATTGTGGGGCAGGCCATCGTCGAGCATGCCGGCGTGAAGGCAGTGTCCTTCACCGGCAGCACGAAAACCGGTGCGCAGATCGCCACGGCTGCCGCGCCGCACTTCAAGAAGCTCTCGCTGGAACTGGGCGGCAAGAACCCCGCCATCGTGTTCGCCGACGCCGACCTGAGCGACGCCAACCTCGACACCATCGTCCGCTCCGGCTTCGCCAACCAGGGCGAAATCTGCCTGTGCGGCTCGCGCCTGCTGGTGCAGCGCACGATCTACGACAACTTCCGCGCGCGTTACCTCGAGCGCGTGCGTGCGCTGCGCGTCGGCGACCCGCTCGATGCCTCCAGCGATCTCGGCGCGCTCGTTTCGCAGCCGCACTTCGACAAAGTGATGGGCTGCATCGCACAGGCGCGTGACGAAGGCGGCCACATTCTCTGCGGCGGCCAGTCCATCACCCTGCCCGGCCGCCATGCTGGCGGCTGGTATGTCGCACCCACCGTGATCGAAGGCTTGGGGCCCAACACGGCCACCAACCAGCAGGAAATCTTCGGCCCAGTAGTCAGCCTGATTCCGTTCGAGGACGAAGCCGAAGCGCTGGCTATCGCCAATGGCACCGGTTACGGCCTGGCCGCTTCGCTATGGACAACCGACCTCGCGCGCGCGCATCGCTTTGGCGCGCAGCTCGATTTCGGCATCGTGTGGATCAACTGCTGGCTGCTACGCGATCTGCGCACGCCGTTCGGCGGCACCAAACAATCCGGACTCGGCCGCGAAGGTGGCGTGGAAGCGCTGCGCTTTTTCACCGAGCCCAAAAACATTTGCATCCGTTACTGAGAGCATCCTTTTGAAAAGCCCATTGCAAGATCTGCTCGACGGCAATCGCCGCTGGTCGGCGGCCGTCCGCGCGGAGGACCCGCGCTTCTTCGAACGCCTCGCCCAGCAACAGGCCCCCAGGTATCTATGGATCGGCTGCTCCGACTCCCGCGTGCCGGCCACGCAGATCGTCGACCTGCCGCCGGGCGACATCTTCGTCCAGCGCAATGTCGCCAACGTGGTGTCGCATACCGACCTCAATTGTCTCAGCACCATCCAATTCGCCGTCGACGTACTCAAGGTGGAACACATCCTGGTCGTCGGTCACTACGGTTGCGGTGGCGTGCAGGCAGTGCTGGATGACCGTCGCCTGGGCCTGGTCGACAACTGGCTGCGCCATGTCGGCGACGTCGCGCAGAAACACACCGGCATGCTCGCCTCGCTGGACCTGATGCATCTGCGCAACAGCCGCCTGTGCGAACTCAATGCGATCGAGCAGGTGGTCAACGTCTGCCACACCACGATCGTGATGGACGCGTGGGAGCGCGGCCAGAAACTGTCCGTGCACGCCTGGTGCTACAGCTTGTTCGACGGCCATATAAACGACTTGAACTTGCACGTCAGCTCGCGCGCGGAACTGCGCCCTGCCTACGAGCAAGCATTGCAGCGGCTGGTGTCCTTGCAGGAGCCATCACGATGAGCGATGCGGTGCGCACTGACACGGCACCCGCACCCGTCGGCGCGTATCCGCACGCGCGCCGTGTGGGCCATCTGTTGTTCCTGTCGGGTGTCGGCCCGCGCACACCCGGCAGCAACGCGATCCCGGGCAATGTCTACGATGCCGAGGGAAAGCTGATGGGTTACGACATCGAAGCGCAGTGCCGCCAGGTATTTGCCAATGTGCGTGCCGTACTCGAGGCAAGCGGTGCGCACTGGGAGGATCTGGTCGACGTCACCGTCTACCTCACCGACATGGCTCGCGACTTCAGCGCATACAACCGTCTCTACGCCGAATGCTTCACGGGCGTCGATGCCTGTCGCACCACGGTGGGCATCACGGCACTGCCCACACCCATCGCCATCGAACTCAAATGCGTTGCTGCCCTTCCGGCAACGACGGACTGACAACCGTTATCCGCGGCACATGAAAAAGCCCCGGTGGCGAGGTCGCCCCGGGGCCTTCGACAGCAGGCTAACTGCGCTCGATTACTGAGCAGTGGCCGGCGTGGTGTCCTTGGCCGAACCCTTGTGACCCTTGTGGCCATGGCTGCTCTTGTGATGGCTCTTCGCATGGTGAGGCGCCGACTTGGCGGCCGGAGCTGCCGCCTGCGGTGCAGCTGCCTGCGGAGCCGCCGCAGCGTCCTGGGCAAACACAGAGCCGGAAAGAGCCACGCCAGCAACGAGCAGGGAAGCGATCGCAAGTTTACGCATGATGATGAGCCTCGAACGATAGGGGCCGCGGACCCGGCCGGAACCCGGCGACGCGGGTGGCGCGGCGGCGACAACATGGCATGTTTTACGGCGGATCGGAACTGAATTATTTCAGGCATTTCCGTCACGTTGTCGCAGCCCGCTTATTGACTTTCCCAAGCGATAAATACGCAACGCAATTATTTACGATCAGTCGAGACGGCGTTGCAGACCTTGGGCAAGCAACGCCTGCAAATGTGTGGCCTTGGCGTCATCGTAGGCAAGGCTATCTCCCCTGTAAGTCAGCTGTGCCAGCCCCCAGACGCGCCCATACGCCTGCCGCAGCCTCGCAATTTCATGCGACAAGGTTTGGTGGGACGGCTTCCAGAATGCGTTTACTCGCCATTGAACTTCCGCCGCATCCAGCTCCGCGTCCTCCAGACACGGCGGTTCGCAGGGAGAAAGTCTCCATCCGCCCAGTTCAGCGAGTTGCGGCCAGCGCTCAGGACATCAACACCAGCTCTTCGGCGGAGCTGGGGTGGATGGCGACGGTGGCATCGAGATCGCGCTTGCGCAGCCCCATCTTCAGCGCCACGGCAAAACCCTGCAGCATCTCGTCCGCACCCGGCCCGAGTGCGTGGATGCCGACCACACGCTGTTCCTCGCCGACGCAGACCAGCTTCATGGCGCTTTGTCCCTTGTGTCCGGCGAGCGCCCATTGCATCGGGGTGAAGCGGCTGTGATGGATCTGCACCTGGTCGCCATACTGTTCGCGCGCTTGCACCTCGCTGAGGCCGACAGCCGCGAGGGGTGGCTCGGAGAAGACGACGCTGGGGATGTTGTCGTAGTCCAGCCGCGCATCCTCCTCGCCGCCGAACCAGCGATCAGCCAGGCGCCGACCCGCCGCCACCGCCACCGGCGTCAGCGCACGACGCCCCGCCACATCGCCCAGTGCGGCAATGCCAGACACGTTGGTGTTCTGCCAGGCATCGACCAGTACATGGCCCTGTGCGTCAACCTGCACACCCGCTGCATCGAGGTCCAGGCGTTCGGTATTCGGTACGCGGCCCAGCGCCCACAACACGGCGTCATAGGGGCCGCAGTCGCCGCGCTCTTCATCCTCCAGCACCACGGCATCCTCTACACGCCGTGCCGCGCGGATGCGTGCCTGATGCGCCAGCCGAATGCCCTGCTCAACCATGTGCTGCCCGAGTGCGCCCACCAGTTCGGCATCGAACTGCCTGAGCAAGTGCTGACGTACATGAAGCGTGACCTCGCTACCCAGCGCACGCAGCAAGCCGGCGAACTCGACGGCGATGTAACCCGCCCCCACCACGGCGATGCGACGCGGCAATTCGCGCAAGGTGAAGATGTCGTCGGATACCAGACCTAACTCGAAGCCAGGCACGTCAAGCCGCTGGGGGCGCGCACCCGTGGCGATTACGATCTGCGGCGCACGCAACTCGGCACCACTGGTGGTGGCAATGGTGTCAGCCGAGACAAAGCGGCCCGCCTCGCGCAGCAACTGCACACCCGCTTCGGCCAGACGGCTCTCGTAGCGCTGCTTGATGCCATCGATATAACTGAGCCGGCGCTGGCGGAAATGCTCCCAGTCCAGTGGCCCCTGCACGCCCGCAAAACCGTAGGCCTCGGCCAGCACCTGCCCCTGGGCAAGTTGCGCGGCGAACCACAACGCCTTCTTCGGCACGCAACCGACATTGACGCAAGTACCTCCCAGTGCACCCGGGTCGAGCAGTGCCACGCGCGCGCCGTGCCGTGCCGCGCGGAAGGACGTGGCAAGACCGCCCGAGCCCGCTCCAAGCACGATCAGATCGTAGGTATCAGCCATTCGCCTTGATTCTCCGTAAGCGGCCACGCTAACGGCCGCGGCTTTAAGTGGGTGTCAACACACGCGGTCAGAGACCGAATCGCGCCGGTGCATAAGGCACTGGATTAATGACCGGAGTGCGCCCTCCCGCCAGTGCAGCAATCAATTCGCCGGTAGCGGCGGACATGCTCACGCCGAGCATGCCGTGACCCGTGGCCAGCAACAGGTTCGACCAGCGCTTGCTAGGACCGATGATCGGCACTTCATCCACGCTCATCGGCCGCCATCCCCACCATTCCTCCAACAACTCCGGTCCTTCGGGTTCATGCAAGGCCGCGGCTGCCCCCCGGCGCAAGGCTTCCAGGCGAGTGCGATTGAGACCCTCGGCATAGCCGGAGAACTCCATCGTGCTACCCAATCGATAGCCGCTGCCCCAGGTGGTGACGCAAACCGCCGCCTCGCGCAGCACCAATGCATACCGCGGCACGCGCGTGGGCCGGGTGTAGGTGAGCGAATAACCCTTGCCGGGCTGCATCGGCAAGCGCAGCCCAAGCTCGCGACCAAGCAGTGGCGACCACGCCCCCAGCGCCATCACGACACGATCACCGTGAAAAACCCCACGCGTGGTACGCACATGAGACACACGGCTGTCCTGCATGCCGAACTGGTCGATGCGCGCACCGCATTCGATCACGCCGCCCAGCTCGCGCACGCGGCGTGCCAGTTCGGCGGCGTAGCGGTCCGGGCGCAACTGGGCGTCGCCCGGGTGGAGCAGACCACCCGTCACGCCCGGCTTGAGCGCGGGCTCGGCCGCTTCCACCTCGTCGCCACGCATGCGCCGCACCTCGACGCCAAGACGGTCGAGCAGCGCCGCGTGGTGACGTTCGTCCGCCGCCAATTGGGCCTGGGTGCGGTAGACATACAACTCACCCGGATTCACGAATTCGCAATCCAGTCCGTCGCCCTTGATCAGTGACTCCAGCAAACCGCGCGAGCGCTGCAGGATCGCCGAGCGCGCCACGGCGGCGTGTTCAAAGTCGCGCCAGTTGCAGCGTCGCGCGAACCCCAGCAGCCAGCGCAAGCGCTGCAGGTCGGGGCGTGGGTTGAGGTAGAGCGGCGCATCGGCACGAAACATCGAGCGCAGGGCCAGGCCCAGCATGCCCGGCATAGCCAACGGCGCGGCATGGCTGGGGGTGATCGTGCCGCAATTGCCGTGCGAACTGCCGCAACCCGGCGTACCCTGCTCCAGCACACGCACGGTAGCGCCAGACTTCAGCAAGTAATAGGCACAGGCGAGGCCGATGACGCCACCGCCAAGAACGAGTACATCACTGCGCGAAGCATCCATTCGGCTATTGTAGCGGCGCAGCAGCCCAACCCTATCCCCGGGGGTACTGAGCCATGGACATTGCCGTATCGCGTCTGCATACCCGCATTCTGGCCATCGGCGGGATGCTGCTTTCCCTTGCGTTGCCTTCATCCTCATCGATGGCAACCAGCGCGACGCAGGCCAACGCCTCCTCCGCGCAACCGCCCTCACACGATCTGTTTCGCGAGTTGCAGCCGCTGAAGAATGATCTGCAGCGCTATCGCTACCTGTCCGATGCGCTCCCGCGGTTGCCGCTGGAGGAACGCATCGCCCTGCAGCAATTGCTCGCCGCCGTCGAGGACGAGCTGGGGCTATACGACGAAGCCGTGCGCGACTTCCCCTTCGACAATCGCATTCAGTTCAACGCCGAACTTCCCCAGCCGGCCGAATGGCAGGCCAGCGATGCCGTCGAGGTGATCACGAAACTGGCCGCCGACCGCCGCATCGTGATGGTCAACGAAGCGCACCACGACGCCCATACGCGCGCCCTCACCCTCGCCCTGCTGCCGCGTCTGCGCGCGGAAGGCTTTACGCATTTCGCCGCGGAAGCCTTGAACGACCACGACGGCACCCTGATGCAGCGCGGCTATCCCGTTGCCGATAGCGGCAGCGAGTACCTGCACGAGCCGTTGTACGGCGAAATCGTGCGCCAGGCGATCCAGCTCGGCTTCATCGTGGTGCCCTACGAATCTGAGGCCGGCGACCTGGCCGAGCGCGAGGCCGGACAGGCGCGACAGCTTTATCGCAAAGTGTTCCAAGCCGAGCCCAATGCACGCCTGTTCGTGCACGCAGGCTATGCGCATATCGACAAGGCGCCGGGCAACTTGGGCGGCACCATTCCGCCCATGGCCATGCTGCTGAAGCGCCTGAGCGGCTTCGACCCGCTAACGATCGACCAGACGCGATGGCGCGACATCGGCTCCTCAGCGGGCAACGATAGCTATCGGCAATTGCTCACCCTCTACCAGCCGCAAGGGCCGGTGGTGCTGACCCGGCGTGCGGACGGCACGGCATGGAGCTCCGATCCGACCCGGCACGATGTCGATGTACTGCTGCCACCCACCGGCCACCAGCGCCGCCCTCATTGGCTATCGCTGGATGGACGCCGTAAATCGCACCTGATCACCACCGAACTCTGCAACAGCCACCTTCCTTGTGTGATCGAAGCCCGCTATGCCCATGAATCCAGCGACGCCATTCCGGCCGATCGCTACGGCTTCCTGGACGGTGAGAGCATGAACTCGCTCTACCTCTATCCAGGCAGCTACCGGTTGCGCGCATGGGATGTCGATGGCCGTACGTTGACTCAACGCAACATCGACGTGCCGCGGCCCTGAGCTTCTTACCGAGCCATTTTTGCGTTAGCTTCAGGCCACCCAGGGGGCTTCAAACCATGACCGTACGACGCATCGCTACGATCCTTTGCATGGCCGTATTCTCGCTCGCTCCCGCGAGCCGCGCTCGCGGCGTCGATCCATCCGTCCAAGAACTGTTCAAGACCGTCCAGCCGATGACGGACGACCTCGCTCGCTACCGCTACCTAACGGGAGCCATCCGCAAATTGCCCACAGATGACCAGATGGTAGCCAGGCAGTTGCTGGCGACCACTGAGAACGAACTGGGTATGTACGCCGAAGCGCTGTCCGAGTTTCCCATCGACAGTCGCAAGGTCTATACCGGCCTCGTGCCCCAACCGGGCGAGTGGCAGGCGGTGAGTGCGGCAGAGGCGATTGCACGACTCGCCACCGATCGGCGCATCGTGATGGTCAACGAGGCCCACCACGACGCGCATACTCGGCAGCTCACCCTGGCCCTGCTGCCGCGCCTGCGTGCGCTCGGCTTTACCCATATCGCGCTGGAGGCACTGGGCGATCGGGATAGCGGACTGGCAGCACGCGGCTATCCCACCTGGAACAGCGGCAGCGAGTATGTGCACGAACCCCTGTTCGGCGAGATCGTACGCAAAGCCATCCAACTCGGCTTCGTTGTGGTGCCTTATGACGCCGACAGCGACACGGCGCAGGGGCGCGAAAGCGGACAAGCCAAAAACCTTTACGAGCGCGTACTCGCCGGGCACCCCGAAGCGCGGCTGTTCGTACATGCCGGCTATGCGCATATCGACAAAGCCAAAGGACGCCTGGGCGACGCTTTGCCGATGGCAGCCCAGTTGCAGGCACTGAGCGGAATCGAACCGCTCTCCATCGACCAAACCCAGTTCCGCGAGGCCAACCCTCGCCTGCCATTGTCCGCGTACGACCAGATCATTGCCGCCTTTCAGCCAACCGAGCCGGTGGTGCTGATCCATCGTGGCGACGAACGGGTGCGGAGTGCGGACGCCGCGCTGCACGATGCGACGGTCATTTGGAGTGCCGATCCGGCGCGCTACAACGTGACCGTGATCCTGCCATCGAACAAAAATGCCACCGATGAAGGCAAACAGCAGCCGAGCTGGTACACCCTGGATGGTCAGGCCGTGCCGGTGAAGTCGTTGGCAAGCACCGGCGTGCGCCCCGACTGGCTTTCCCTGCATGGCCAGCGCTTCCCGCTGCCGATCAACACCACGTTATGCGGCCATACCCTGCCTTGTGTCGTCGAAGCCTACTATCTGCATGAACCCTACGAAGCCGTGGCCGCCGATCGCTACGCCTTTCTGCAGTCCAACACCGAGAGCACGCTGTTTCTGTTCCCCGGCTCCTATCGGATGCGCGCCAAGGACGCCGACGGCAAAATGCTGAGCGAACAGACGGTCTCCATCCGGGAGCGCTGACCCAACCTCGCTCACAACGCGAAGACTTCACCCCAACCCATTGATTTGATAACCTCGGCCGCAACTTGTGCCGAGGTTGTCTCATGCGATTGGGCTCCGCCGCCTCCCACACCCAGCGACCGATATCGCCCCGCACGCTGCGACACGCCGCCCTGGCCTTGGCCATCCTGTTATTGGCAGCGTGCTCCAGCGCGCCGCGCCGGCCGCCATCCACCGATAAGAATTCCAACTCGTCGCTAGCGAATCTGCCTGCTCGCGCGCCCTCCGAAGCCAATACCGGCACAGCCAACGACGTGCTGTTTCGCGCCATTGCCCTGGTCGGCACGCCCTATCGTTGGGGCGGCAACACGCCCGATGGCGGCTTCGATTGCAGCGGTTTGGTGGATTACATCTATCGGCAGGCCGCCGGGTTGCAGTTGCCGCGCACTTCGCGCGAGATGTCCGCGATGGATGGCCGCAAGGTGAGCCAGATGACTGAACTGGCTAGCGGCGATCTGGTGTTTTTCGGTAGCCGCAGCGGCATCAGCCATGTTGGCGTCTACGTCGGCAAGGGGCGTTTCGTGCATGCCCCGAACAGCGGCGGCACGGTGCGACTGGACGACATCGACGGCCCGTATTGGAAAGATCACTTCGCTTACGGCAAGCGGCTGCTGGACTGAATCGCCGGTGGCTGCCTTTCATCTATCGCTGCGATTGAAAAATTGAATTGTACACAATTTAATTTTGTGATCTTATTCAGCCCATGAATGACGCCACCCACCCTTCGTTACTGCTCGACCAGCAGCTCTGCTTCGCGCTGTATGCAGCCTCGCGCTCCATGACAGCGGCTTACCGCCCGCTGCTGGACGAGCTTGGCCTCACCTACCCGCAATACCTGACCATGCTGGTGCTGTGGGAACAGGACGGCCTGACCGTGCGCGAGCTGGGCCAGCGGCTGCAACTCGACTCCGGCACGCTCACGCCATTGCTCAAGCGGCTGCAGCAAGCCGCGTTGATCAGCCGCGAGCGCCGCCGCAGCGACGAGCGGGAAGTGGAAATCTGCCTCACCCCGGAGGGACGCGCCCTGCGCGAACCCGCCAAGGCCGTTCCCGCCTGCATGGCGTCCCGGCTCTGCCTCAGTCATGAAGACATGCAACGCCTGCGCGACGAACTCAAGCAACTGGCCGCGCAGCTCTCCCCACCCCAAGCCTGGCTCCCACCAAGGACCCAAACATGAGCATCAACAAGATCCTCTACACCGCCACTGCCACCGCCAAGGGCGGCCGCGAAGGCCATATCCACAGCAGCGACGGCGTGCTCGATTTCGACCTGAAAGTGCCGAAGGAACTCGGCGGCCCGGGCGGCGCTGGCAGCAATCCGGAGCAGCTGTTCGCCGCCGGTTACGCAGCCTGCTTCGAAGGCGCGGTGCGCTATGTGGCACGCGAACAGAAAGTGGCGCTGAAAGAGGCTTCCGTAACTGCACACGTGGGCATCGGCCCGCGCGAACCCACCGGGTTCGGCATCGCCGTGCAGCTGGAAGTGAGCCTGCCCGGCATCGATCGCGACGTCGCGCAGAAGTTGGTGGACGTGGCCCACAGCGACATCTGCCCCTACTCCCACGCCACCCGCGGCAATGTGGACGTACAGATCAAGCTGATCTGAAACACAGCTCTACGCCACCGTAGACGTAGAAGAAACGGCACTCATAGGCAAGGCGTTCGCACTGGTTATTGAAACCGTGGAGTGATGGGGTCCCCCTATTCGACTGAACAGGGGGACTTTCCCTATGCCAAGGCCGCCGACCCGTCGAACATCTATAGGTAGATGGTTGAAGTCGGCGTCGGTCGCGCAGTAGATGGCGTGCAGTGTCATTGGGTCACTGCGATCGGTGGCATGTCATGTCTCGTTCGCTGTGTTGATGATGGTCGACGACTTGGATGGGCTTGCTGGAATCTGGCTGGCGCGGCGCATTGCATGAACAGCATGGTCAGCCATCAACTTGTCATGACTTGGCTGTCTATGACATTCTCGATGCGTATGTTCTTACGACGCCAATCCCATTTCACCCTCCTCGCGCTTATCGCCTGCTTCAGCATCTTGCTGACGACCGCGTATGCCTGGAACGGTGTTCGTGTTTCGGGTGCGGATGCCGCGCTGACCTTGTCCTGCGTTGACGAGGGGCTGCACGGCGCGGATGCGTCGTCCACGGATTGTTCCGCCGAGAACCATGCGCCTGGCGTCGATGATGTACTCGAAGGCCTGTCGCTGACTCTGGCTGTACATGCGAGCAATGACACCGCCCATTCGCCTTTTGTGGCGCTGTGGCGCAATGCCACGATCGCACGACCATCACCACCGCCTGACGTCTGATCCTCGCGGCTGGCTGCCGCTGTAGCTGCCGCACTCGCCTTTAGCCTTTCCATCGCGCTGCGTGCGCCATGCATGGCTTTGCATCTACTCCCTTGCCGATGACCGACGCGACGGACTGTCGTGCCGCGTGCCCGGCTGCACCTTTTGCAGGGCTGGCGCCTATGACGAACGCCGGACTCTGCCTGATCCAGAAACAAGGAATCACCATGAAGAAAAGCTCCTCCCTGCGGTTGACCGCCATGACGCTCGCGCTGTTGGCCCCCCTGGCAACGGCTTATGCCGCGACGGATAACCCGCACCAAGCGGTGGATTACCCTTCGCAAATCGGCCCCTCCGGCATGGCGACTCACAGCGACGCGGATGCGGCGACTGCCGAGGCAAGCAAGCGTGCGGCGCTGAAGCATCAGCCACTAACGGCCGGCGCAACCGTTGTCGAGCCTGGCTACTACAGGGCTGTCGGCAGCCATGGCAAGACGGGACGCTCCGTGACGCTGCTGTCCGCCGGAGCGAAGGCACCCACGCAAAAGCAGCTTGGCGAAAGAGGCAAGTACTTTGCGCCCGAGCGTTGGGAGTGGGTGGCTGATGCACAGAGCGTGACACGGGCGAACGTGGGTTCGGCGTGCCCCAAGAGCGGCGAATGGCATGCCGATGTACCGGTGGATGTGCCTAACTACAAGCACTTTCAGGACGTGGTGGTGACCTGCGACCTGGGCTCGTCGCTGCCGCGCCTGAATATCGGCGATCCGTACGACGATGCGCGCGTGCGCTGGGTTTGGATCGGGCCCGCTGGCGACCAGAAGCATGCGTCGCAATGAGCGCACATCACGGCCAGCGCTCACGATGATCTGATGCGTGCCGGCTGTCTCACTAACGATAAAGGCGGGCCACAAGCCCGCCTTTATGTTGGTTAGCTCCGCCGAAGCGGCTTCAGTAGTTGACCTGCAATTGCACGCGCAACAGGTCGCCCCTTACCCGGCGGTACGGCGCCTCGCTCACATTGGTGCGGTGCATGTTGGCGTAGGCAACGGCGATTTCCACTGCTGTGTTGGGCTGCCATTCCACGCCCAACTCGGTTTCGTTGACCAGCATGTGCGGCGTGTTGGTGTCGAACTTGGACGCGCCACGGTAGCTCTGCCATTTGATGTAAGGCATCCACGTGCCAGTCGAGCCGCTGTCGAACTTGTACATCGCCTGCACGTAGCCGCCGCGGAGCGAGCGCGTGCGAATACGGCCCTCGGCCAGGTCCAGTTGCGGCCCGCGTCCCACCGTCCACTCCGCCTGCAGGCCGAACGGCTGCGGGTAGTAAATGGCGTGCACGGCCACGCGCTGATCCAACGAGCCTTCTTTCGGCGCGGTATCGACCGGCGTGAAGTTTTCGCCGTTGACGGTGACGGCGCTGGGCGCGGCGATCTTGAAGCGGCCGCTGTAAGCGTCGGCGCCCACTTCCATGTATTGCCCATTGGCGAATTTGAATGGGTAGGTGAAGTGCAGCACGGTGTGCAGGCTGTTGTTGCGCTCAGCACGGTTGGCGCCCTGGCCGTTGTAGAAGCCCAGGCCGAACACGCCGTAGTCGCCCGAGCCCTTCAATCCCGACTTGACCAGATACTGGAAGCGTTCCTGCACCGCGGTGGGCGTGTAGTAGAAGAACAGACCGAGGTCGCGCTCGTCGCGCACGCCGGAATTCAGCGCATCGGCGCGATCCGGGGCGAGGCGGTTCTGGCTGGACTGCAGGTTTTCCCAGCCGTAAGGCACTTTGGATTGACCGGCGCGCACGCGGTATTCGCGATCCTTGTCGAAATAAATATCCGCATAGGCATCGCGCAGCTGTGCAAAGTTGGATGTGCTCGAACCCGACGGTGTGCTGGCGAAGTCCGGCTGCAGATAGAAGGAAACGCTGTCGGTGATGTCGCCGCTAAGCACGACGCGGGCACGACGGATGCCAAAGCCCTGGTTGTCGCCGATAAAGCGATCGCTGGGCGAACGCAGCATGCCAGCATCGCCGCCCACGCCCTGGTTGTAGCGCAGCTGTGTATAGCCGCGCACGTTGATGCGCTCGTACCACTTCTTGGCGGCGGGCTTGGTGCTGTTCGGAGTGCTCGACGCGGCCGTTGCGGTGGCGGATGCCTGCTGAGGCAGAGGCGCTTTTGCTGTCTGTGGTTCGCCGCCCTGCTCATCGACCTGGACGAAGGTGCCGAGCTTGACGCGGCCCGTTCCGGGCTCAGCAAAGATCTGCTGCGTCTTGCGGTCGACATAGAGATCGAGCGCGGCGGCGGGCGAGGCTTCGGAGAACGCTGCTGCGCCCATGGTCCAGAGCACGGATGCAAGGGTTTTCTTCTTCATGGCTCAACCTGGTGAGGGATCGGATCAGTGCATTTCGCAAATATTTGCGATATTGCAACTGGGGCGAGCCTAGGTACCGTGGATGTCATTTTTGTGACATCACACCGAAAAACCCTGAACGCCCGGGCCAAATATTCATCCCGAAGAAAAAATGTGACAGAAATGGGTTGCGTTGCAGCATGCGAAATGCGTATCTTCTTACGATGCCTCTGCGTTGCTCGCCGCGTACATTCACCCTGCTGATCGCATGCCTCTTCGGCATGTTGGTGACGCTAGCTGCCACGGCTCAGAGCATCGGCAAGTTGAATCAGCTGAGCGCATCGTCGGCAGCGGTCAACGTGCTGCTGGGTCAAGGGGATCAGGACGCTCCCATCGACAAGGACGACCTATGCGCCGTCGACGACCAGTGTCTGGACGACATCCTGGTCGAGCTTTCACCCTTGCTCAACTGGCACGTGCGTGCGCCGTCCGTCGCCCATGCGATGAACCCCGTGATCGATGACGGCCCCTTCGGGCTGATCTATCCCCCTCCCAACGTCTGACTTTCGCACGCAATCCGTCGTCGCAGCCATGAGCTGATGGCGGAGGAGTTTCGTGCGCCCTCCACACAGGCGGCCCCGTCTGTCTGGGCCCTGGCGTGCCCATGCGCCGGCCGCATGCCCCTCTTAACGACATCAGGCGGCCGTTAGAGCCGTCACCCCCTTAATGCATCGGGAGATTCCATCGTGGAACGTTTGCTTGAAGGTTTTGATCATTTCCGACGCAACGTCTTTCCGGAACAGCGCGAGCTGTTCGAGAAACTGGCGACCGGACAAAATCCCCATACGCTGTTCATTACCTGCGCGGACTCACGCGTGATGCCTGAGATGATTTTCTCGGCAGTACCCGGCGATATCTTCGTCTATCGCAACATCGGCAACATCGTGCCGCCGTATGCGCAGCACGTCAGCGGCGTCGTGGCCGCGATCGAGTACGCCATGAAGGTGCTGCAGGTGCGCCACATCGTCATCTGCGGCCACTCGGATTGCGGCGCCATGAAGGCGCTGCAGGCGCCGGCCAAAATTGCTCATATGCCTTCTGTTGCGGCGTGGTTGAAGCATGCCGATGTGGCGAGGTACGTGGTGGCCGAGAACTGTCCCAGCCTGCACGGCGATGAAGTCTTGAAGCGCCTCACCGAAGAGAACGTCATCGGTCAGCTGGAACATCTGCGCACCTTGCCGGCCGTGGCCGCGGCGATGGCCAACGGCAGCGTAAGCATCCATGGCTGGATCTACGACATCGCCCAAGCTGAGTTGCGCATGTTCGACGCGGTGACGGGGCAGTTCCTGCCATTCGACCCCGCCAGCCGTGAAGTGCCTGAGGCAACGCCGCATGCGCGGTTCGCCATGGCCATGACCCCAGCGGCCTAAGGAGAGCGACGTGCGTGCTTATTTTTCTGGGAATCTTTTCGGGCGCGATCTGCTCGGTTCCATCGTGGTGTTTCTGGTGGCGTTGCCGCTGTGCATGGGCATCGCCATCGCCTCCGGCATGCCGCCGGCCGCGGGCCTGATCACCGGCATCATCGGCGGCATCGTGGTGGGCATCATTGCAGGTTCGCCATTGCAAGTGAGTGGCCCAGCGGCGGGCTTGGCTGTGCTGGTCTTCGAACTGGTGCGCGAGCATGGTGTGGCTGCACTGGGCCCGGTAGTGCTGCTGGCGGGCCTGATCCAGATTGCCGCTGGCCTGTGCCGAGTGGGTATCTGGTTCCGCATGACCTCGCCGGCCGTGGTGGCCGGCATGTTGTCGGGTATCGGCATTCTGATCGTCGCCTCGCAGGCACATGTGATGCTGGATGCCACGCCGCTGGCGCGCGGCCTGGAAAACTTCGCCGCACTGCCGGGCGCTCTCGCGAGTGCGTTCACCGGTGAAGGCACCGGCAAGGCGGCGTTGGGTGTAGGCCTGGCGACCATCGCCATCATGCTGGCGTGGGAAAAGTTTCGCCCCAAGGCGCTGCGTTTCGTACCGGGGGCGTTACTCGCAGTGATCGCGGTGACGGCGTTCGTGCAGTTCCAGGGGATTGGTGTGAGCAAGGTCGATGTGCCGAGCAATCTGTTGTCGGCCATCTCGCTGCCGGGCTTCGATGGACTGGGCAAATTATTGGAACCCTCGCTGGTGGTTGCGGCGCTGACTTTCGCCTTTATCGCGAGTGCGGAGACGTTGCTCTCGGCAGCGGCAGTCGATCGCATGCATGACGGCGCGCGTACCAACTACGACCGTGAGCTGACGGCACAAGGGGTGGGCAATCTGTTGTGCGGCTTTCTCGGTGCCTTGCCGATGACGGGCGTGATAGTGCGCAGCGCAGCCAATGTGCAAGCGGGTTCCGCTACGCGCATGGCGGCGGTATTGCATGGTGGTTGGATCCTGGTGTTCGCCATGCTGTTGCCGTGGCTGATGCGCATGACGCCGGTGTCCTGCCTGGCCGGCATCCTCGTGTACACCGGCGTGAAGATGATCAACTTCCAGCAGGTGAAGCACTTCGCGGCTTACGGCAAGGGCACGGCATTCATCTATGCCGCGACCACCGCGGCAATCGTCGCCACCGATCTGCTGGCCGGTGTATTGGTGGGTTTTGCCTTGTCGCTGTTCCGACTGGCCCTGTTGTCCTCGCGACTCAGAGTCAATCTGGGTGAGCACGAAGAGCCTGGTTCGGCTTCGCTGCGCCTGACCGGCATCGCCACGTTCCTGAAGGTACCTTCGATGGCACGCACACTGGAACAGGTGCCGCCGAACACACGCCTGCACCTGGTGATGGACGAGTTACACCACATTGACCAGGCCAGCTTCGAACTTCTGCGCGATTGGGGTCGCAATGCGAAGTCGCGTGGTTGCGAATTGGTGGTCGATTGGATCGAGCTGGAACGACGCGTCGAAGGCGCAGCCGGAAAAGCGGCTTGAGTGCCGGCAGTCCGAGCCCACCCGTGCATGCACTGATCATCAGCGCGTGCACGGGTGGAAAACGGCGAGGTGCGTAGGTGGATATTGCGCCAGAGAGATCATTCGCTCTGGTGTGAAGGAATGGAGCCAATGCTAGTTACTTCTGTTGGGATATTCGCGCTCGCCTTTCTGGCATTCGGCATCAGCGCGTTGAGCGGCGGCGGTGCCGGTCTCTTGCTGATGCCCATGCTTGGACTGGCCTTGCCTTCACCCCAGGTGCCAGCGGCTTTGTCCATCGGCAGCGCGATCAGTTCAGGTTCGAGGCTCACGCTGTTTTTCCAATGTATCGATTGGAAGATCGTGCGCTGGTTCGTGCCCATCGCCATTCCTGCCGTGTGGCTGGGGGCGTGGCTGTTGAGCTACGCCAATCCTCTCTATCTGCAACTGGCGTTGAGCGTGTTCCTGTTGGCCAACCTGCCGCTGCTGCTTCGTCCCGATCAGGGCGATGCCGCGGCTGCCCGCAAGCCGGCAAGGTATGTGCTGATGCTGATCGGAGCCGCCGCGGGTTTCGTTTCAGGGCTGACGGGTGCAGTCGGACTGCTCTTCAATCGCTTCTACCTGCGTTATGGGCTGAGCAAGGAACAGGTCATTGCGACACGTGCCGCGAATGAAATCATTCTGCACGCGATCAAGGTGGTGCTGTACAGCTTGTTTGGCTTATTGACGCAAGCCTCCGTGCTCTATGGCCTGCTGATCGGACTGGCGGCGTTACTGGCGACGGGGGCTATCCGCAAGGTGCTGCCTTATCTGAGCGAGCATGTATTCAAACGGATCGGCTACGGCGCGATGGTGGTTTCCGGAGTAGTCATGCTTGGCCATGCGGGGAGCGGACTCGCCAGGCAGGAGGGTATTGCCATGCAGGCGGAGGCGAAACGGAATGGGCTGCACGGCAAGCTGCAGTGGCGAGATGCTGCGTTCTCGATGGAGTTCAAGTTCAGCGAAGGATTCGAAATCGAGCGCGTCGTTTCGATGAAGCAGCTGCCGCAGGACAAGCAGCAGCGAGCCATGTCCCTGAGCGAAGGGGCCGATGCCCTGATGCTCGAAGAGGTCCACGCTATCGGCAAACACTATTTCGAGGTGTACGTCTATAGAGATGGCGTGCTCACCAAACACAAGATCTGACGACTCGCTTTGGGGCATCCCATGTTCACAAACATCGCTTCGGCGCTCGGCGCCATCAGAACCGGCTCGGACATCGCCAAGGACATAGCTTCGGCGCATTCGCTCGATGAGGTGCAAGGCAAGGCAACCGATCTGTTCGATGCCATCGCAGAGATTCAACAGCAGTTGGCCGCGATGCAGATCGCCTATACCAGCCTGCTCGAAGAGCGCGATGCGCTGGATAGGGAGGTGACCGAGATGAAGCTGGCAACGCTCGATCGCCAGCACTACACCTTGTATGCCTTGCCGCTGGGCGGCCTGGTATATCGCTCCAAGACAGCGAACGACCAAGCGGATGCTGCGCACGACCTGTGCGTACATTGCTATGACCAGGGCGCCAAGTCGGTACTGCAGCCCAATGGCGCGTACCTGATATGCCCAACCTGCAAGTCGAAGCTACGCGCGAAGGGCGGCGCATCGCCTGCAGCGAAACGGGGTGGGGTGTGCAATTGGTCGCTGTAGCCACGCCATCGTTTGGCCACAGCACCGAGTGCGCTCATCACGAGAAGTCAGACGACCCAGCTTGCACCTCCTAGCAAGTACACCCTGCCGGGCGCACTAAAAAAAACGGCGCCCATAGGCGCCGTTTTTGTTTCCGACGAGTGGAGCGCTCAGTGCGCTTCGGCACCCGGCGGATGCGCGTGGCCGTGCTGGATCTCTTCCTCGGTGCCGTCGCGTACTTCGTTGATGGTCACGTCGAACTTCAGCGACTTGCCGGCCATCGGGTGGTTCAGATCCACGTCAACGGTGGACATGCCGACCTTGTGCACCACCACCACGCGGTGACCGCCCTCCTTCAGCGCCAGCACCGTGGTCATGCCCGGCTTGAGCTTGGCGGCCTGCTGGAAGTACTTCTTCGGCACGCGCTGGACCATACCTTCCTGGCGCTCGCCATAGCCTTCGGCTGGTGACACGTCCACCTGCAGGTTCTCACCCTCGCCGTGGTCTTCCAGCGCCTTCTCCAGGCCAGGAATCAGCTGGCCATGGCCCAGCAGCACCCAAAGCGGCTCGTTGCGATCGAGCGAGCTCTCTACCTTCTCGCCGTCCACCGTGAGGGTGTAGTGCAGCGAGATGACCTTGTCCTTGCCAGCCTTCATTTGCCTGTCTCGTGATGTGTACAAAGCGGAGATTCTAACAGCACGCCTTAGGGATGCTCTGATCGATTCAACGCAGGCGGCATGATGCCCAGAAGGCTCGCGGCGCGTGTTGCGTGGCGCAGGGAAGGCTGGCCGCCTTGGCAAGCCGCGCCACACGCACCGCGAGCCTTCTGGGCATCACCCCGTCTTTTAGCATCCACATGTGGGGGCCGCCGTGTCAGCTCGCCTGTGGCCCGGGCGTCGGCGAAGGCAGACTTGGCTGTCTGTCGAGGTGGCGCCCGGGCCACAGGCGAGCTGACACAGCGGTGACGCCTACGTTGAATCGATCAGAGCATCCCTAATGGTCACTCGGCCCCGGGCTTCCCGAAGCCCACCCCGCGCGCCTCCGGCCCCAGCCAGACCAGCAAAGCCAGCAGCAACGCGATGCCGGCGATCCAGGTACTCATGGCGAAGGCCAGGTCGCCGCCACGCCAGGAGGCGATCAGGTTCTGCGCATTGGCCGTATAGGCCGCCAGCAGGTTGCCCAGCTGATAGGCCACGCCCGGCAGGGTGCCACGCACGGCGTCCGGCGAAAGCTCGTTGAGGTGGGTGGGCACCACGCCCCAGGCGCCCTGCACCATCACCTGGATCAGAAACGCGCCGACGGCGAGCCACAGCATGGAGCCGCCATACATCCATAGCGGGATCACCGGAATGGCCAGCAACGCGGCGGTCATCATGGCCCGGCGCCGGCCGATCCGCTCGGACAGCGAACCGAAGAACAGGCCGCCCACCATCGCTCCCAGGTTGAGCATGGCGACCAGCACGAAAGCCGCGCCCGAACCGCTGGGCAGATGCAGATTCACTTCCTCGAAGGTGTGGTACAGATCCTGCGAGCCGTGGCTGAACATGTTGAAGGCGGCCATCAGCAGGGTCAGGTAGATCGCCAGCTTCCAGTGCCCGCGCATTTCCTCGAACAGGCCGCGCTTCTTGCGCTCTGCCTGTCCGGCCTGCCAAACCGGCGACTCCGGCACGCTGCGACGGATATAGATCACCAGCAGCGCCGGCAAGGCGCCCACGATGAACAAGCCGCGCCAACCGATATGGTCGACCAACAGCCAGTTGACCAGCGCGCCGAGGAAGAAGCCGCAGGGGTAGCCGCTCTGCAACAAGCCGGAAACCAGGCCGCGCGCCTTCGGCGGAATCGACTCCATCGCCAGCGACGCACCCAGCCCCCACTCGCCGCCCATCGCCACGCCGAACAGAAAACGCAGCACCAGAAACACGCTGAGCGAAGGCGCGAACGCGGTTGCCAGTTCGAACAGCGAGAACAGAATCACGTCCAACATCAGGATCGGGCGGCGGCCGTAGCGGTCGGCCAGACGTCCAAACAGCAACGCGCCCAGCGGCCTCGCCGCCAAGGTGAGAAACAGGCCGTAGATCACCTCGCTCTTGTCCGCGCCGAATTCCTTCGACACGGCCACGATCACGAACGTGAGCAGGAAGTAATCGAACGCATCCAACGTCCAGCCGAGAAAGCTCGCCAGCACGGTGTGGCGTTGGGTGGAGTCGAGTTCCCGCAGGGGCGCAAGCAACGACATCGAGGATTCCAAATGGCTGGCAGCAAGCGGCACACGAAACACCATCGAACGCCGATGTGCAAGGTCGCGTCGCGATCGGTGCGTGTGGCGTCTCCATGCCGCCAGCGCTAGGCTGCAGGCATGCCCTGCAGGCCCCGAGGATGATGGACCGTATCTCCCAACGCCTGTCCCGCCAGCGCATTGCCCACTTCTACGACGGCTGGCTTCAGCGCAGCTACGTGCATGGCAAACTCGCCTCCGATCCGGTCTACGCTGCCACCGCTGAAGCCATCGACGGCACAGCGCTGCCCCTGCTCGACATCGGCTGCGGTATCGGGCTGCTCGGTCTCTACCTGCACACGCGAGGCACGCTGCCGCGGTACCTCGGCCTGGATCACGATGAGCGGAAGATCGACGCCGGCATGATCGCCGTGCGCCGCGCCGGGCTTGAACGCGTGATGGAGCTTCGCACAGCCGACGCGGCAGCCATGCCTCCGGTCCAGGGCCACGTCGCCTTGCTCGACATGCTGCATTACCTGCCGCAGGAAGCGCAGCAGTCGCTGCTGGAGGCCAGCGTGCAACATTTGGCTCCCGCGGGCGTGCTGGTGATCCGCAGCGTGTTGCTCGATTCGAGCTGGCGCTTCCACGCCACCCGCGCCGAGGAAGTCTGGCTGCGCCTGAGCAGACGCATCCGCGGCGGTGCGCAGCATTACCCCAAAGCAGCGGAACTGCGCCGGCCGCTGGAGGCGGCCGGCTTGTCGGTCACCATCGAGCCGTTGTTCGGAAGCACGCCATTCAACAGTTATTTGATCGTGGCGCGACGAAGAAACTGAACCGCCATACCGAGGATTCGTAAGAGTGGGCCGGTTTCGGCTATACTCGCCGGCGCGGCACCTGCCGCCCCTCCCCCTACTGAATACTGCAACGCGGTTCGAAGAACGCTCCGGGTTGCTCTAGGAGCTTCCATGTCTTTCGAATCGCTGGGCCTTGCGCCCGCGTTGTTGCGTGCGCTTGCCGAACAAGGCTACGCCAACCCCACTCCCATCCAGGCCGGCGCTATTCCGTTAGTGCTGGAAGGCCACGATCTGCTGGCCGCCGCGCAAACCGGCACCGGCAAGACCGCCGCCTTCGCCCTGCCGCTGCTACAGAAACTCTCCAGCGGCCGCGAAACCCAGACCCGCCGTCCGCGCGCACTGATACTCACCCCGACGCGCGAACTGGCCGCCCAGGTCAACGACAACCTGCGCGACTACGGCAAGCACCTGCGCGTGAGCACCACCACCATCTTCGGTGGCGTGAGCATGGGCCCGCAGATGCAGGCCCTGCGCCGCGGTGTGGACGTGGTGATCGCCACCCCGGGCCGGCTGATCGACCACATGCAGCAGCGTTCGGTGGATCTCTCCGGCGTGGAAGTGCTGGTGCTGGACGAAGCCGACCGCATGCTGGACATGGGCTTCCTGCCCGCGCTCAAGCGCATCCTCAGCGCGTTGCCGCGCCAGCGCCAGACCCTGCTGTTCTCCGCCACGTTCGCACCGCCGATCAAGGCGCTAGCCATGCAGTTCATGCATGAGCCGCGCGAGGTTTCGGTGACACCGCCCAACACGGTGGCGACCACGGTGAGCCATCACGTGCACCCGGTGGACGCGGCGAACAAGCGCGACCTGCTGCTACATGTGCTGTCGCAAGACAGCCGCCGCCAGACCCTGGTGTTCAGCCGCACCAAGCACGGCGCCGACAAGCTGGTGCGCTTCCTGGAAGTCGGCGGCCTGCGCGCCGCCGCCATCCACGGCAACAAGAGCCAGAACGCCCGCACTCGTGCGCTGAGCGACTTCAAGACCGGCCGCGTCACTGTGCTGGTCGCCACCGATATCGCCGCGCGCGGCATCGACATCGACCAACTGCCCATCGTGATCAACTTCGACCTGCCGATGGTCGCCGAAGATTACGTGCACCGCATCGGCCGTACGGGTCGTGCGGGTGCCGAAGGCCTGGCCGTGTCGCTGGTCAGCCACGATGAGTCCGGCCTGCTGCGCGACATCCGTCGCCTGCTAAAGCAGGAGATCGCGATCACCGAAGTGCCCGGTTACGAGCCCTCGCACCCGCTGCGCCTGGATGCTGGCGCACCGCGCCCGGTGCAGGGCCAGCGCCAGCAGCAGCGCCCGGCACGCCCCGCACCGTCGCATCGTCCGCATGGTCATGCGCAGCAGCAGGGCAACGGCGAGCGCGCCAGCGAAGGCAACCGCAAGCGCCGTCCGCGTCGCCGGAATCCTGCCGCAAAGGCGTGACGTCTGCCGCGTCGGTTGAATAACGCCAACCCTCTCCCCTAGCGGGAGAGGATTACCACATCGATGGCTTGATAAGCGCAGTCAGCACGTGGTCTTTCCACGTGCCTGCAATCTGCAGATAGCGCTTCGCGTACCCCTCCCGCTCGAAACCCAGCCCCTGCAACAGCCGCGCACTCCGCTCGTTACGCGGCATGTAGTTCGCCATCACCCGGTGCAGGCTGAGCCCGTCGAACGCCCAATCCAGTCCGGCCACCAGCGCCTCCCGCATGATCCCTTGCCCCTGCCAGCGCGCGGCGATGCCGTAGCCGAGATGGCACGCCTGAAAGGCGCCACGCACGACATTCGCCAGGTTGAAGGTGGCAAGCACTTCGCTCTCGTCGGCATCGAACACCAGGAAGGGGTAGCCGCGATCCAGCTGCACTACGTCGCGTACGGCGACGATGGATTGCACGCAGTGATCGAGCGTCTCATAACGCTCGTCGTGCAACGGCTCCCATGGCGCAAAATGCTCCCGATTCTCCGCCCGGTAACGCAGCAAGGCAGGCGCATCCGCTTCGACCGCATGACGAATGATCGTGCGCGCCGTCTCGAATCGAGTCGCAATCATCCGACACCTAACGCCTGCGCGTGATGCCGCAAATGATCGTCGATGAAACTGGCGATGAAGTAGTAACTGTGGTCGTAGCCCACATGCCGGCGCAGTTGCAGCGACTGTCCTGACTCGGCGCAAGCCTGATCGAACAACTCCGGCCGCAGCTGTTCGATCAGAAACTTATCAGCCTCGCCCTGATCAATCAGGATCGTGCCTGGGAACGTCTGGCGACGCACCAATTCACACGCGTCATAAGCAGCCCACGCCTCGGCATCGTTGCCCAGATAACGCGGCAAGGCTTTCTGCCCCCACGGCACCTGGCTCGGCGCCACGATCGGCGCGAAAGCCGACACCGAGCGATAGCGCTGCGGATGCTTCAAGGCGATGGTGAGCGCGCCATGTCCGCCCATCGAATGACCGCAGATGCCGCTGTGTGCACGGTCGATCGGAAAATGCTCCGCCAGCAAGGCAGGCAACTCGTCCACGATGTAGCTGTGCATGCGGAAGCGCGTCGACCATGGCGCTTCAGTAGCCTCCACATAGAAGCCCGCGCCTTCGCCGAACTCCCAGTCACCCGTGGCGCCGTCGATGCCGGTCTGGCGCGGGCTCGTGTCCGGCATCACCAGAATCAGGCCAAGCTCGGCCGCCAAACGTTGCGCGCCGGCCTTTATCGTCGCGGTTTCCTCGGTGGCGGTCAGCCCGGCGAGGAAATACAACACCGGGCAAGGCCTGCTCGCTGCCTGTGGCGGCTGGTAGACGGCGAAGCGCATCGCCCCGCCGCAGGCCGTCGACTCATGCCGATAGAAACCCTGCACACCACCAAAGCAACCCTGCTCGGAGATCGTTTCGACCACAGTCATGTTGATCCTTCATGCACGCCAATCAGACGGCGATGATACTCACCGTTCAAACCTCGCCGCTCAAACCTCGCCGTCCAAACCATCCCTGCAAATCAGCGCTGCAAATTATCGTTCCTGGTCAGTAGGACGCAGCAGCACTTCGTTGATGCACACGTGCGATGGCCGGGTGACGCAGAACAAGATGGTGTCCGCGATGTCCTCGGGCAACAGCTGACGCATTTCAGCAACGCGTGCCTCCACCGCCTGCCTGGCTCCAGCATGGCCAATGTGCTCTCGCAATTCGGTCGCCACCATCCCCGGCTCGATCACGCTCACGCGAACGTTGTCCTTGTACACCTCGCGGCGCAGCGACTCGGAGAAACCGACCACACCGAACTTGGTCGCCGCATAGGCTGCCGCGTTCGGATTGGCGACGCGACCCGCCACTGACGAAATGTTCACGATGTGCCCCTCGCGACGCGCGCGCATACCGGCCAATGCCGCCTGGCTCGCGGCGATCAGGCTGAGCACGTTGAGTTCGAGCATCTGCCGCCAGCGCCCCAGATCGGCCTCGGCTACCGGCTCCAGATACATCACGCCAGCGTTGTTGATCAGGATATCCAGCCGGCCAAAATGCGCTTCCGTCTCCGCCACGATGCGCTGAGCCTCGGTTTCGGAGACCAGATCCGCCGTAAGGATTAACGGTTCGGCGCCAAGCGGAGCCAACCGCTCGGCCAATGCTTCGAGGCGATCGCGCCGACGGGCGGCGATGGCGACACGCGCGCCAGCTTCCGCCAACGCCAGCGCAGTGGCCTCGCCAATGCCCGAAGAAGCTCCGGTAACCAGGGCGACGCGGCCGGTCAGACGCTTTTGCATACGAATTCCTTGAAATAGTTGAAGGTTTAGCTGTACGGAAGCTCGGCCAAGGCCAGTCAGGCTGCTACAATAGCGACCATTCTCCTGCATGCCCTCGTGCATGCCATGTCGAGGTTCCCCATGTCCTCCCCGTCTACGGATTCCACACCGGCAGCCGCTGGTTTTGCTGCGCTTGGACTTCACTCCGAGGTGCTGCGCGTTCTGGCCGATGTCGGCTATGAATCGCCGTCGCCGATCCAGGCCGCCACTATTCCACCGCTGCTGCAAGGCCGCGACGTACTCGGCCAGGCGCAGACCGGCACCGGCAAGACCGCTGCCTTCGCGCTGCCGATCCTCTCGCGCCTCGAACTGAGGCCCGGCAAACCGCAGGCGTTGGTGCTGGCGCCCACGCGCGAATTGGCCATCCAGGTGGCCGAAGCGTTCCAGCGCTACGCCGCCCATATGCCCGGCCTGCAGGTACTGCCGATCTACGGCGGCCAGAGCTACGGCCCGCAGCTGCACTCGCTCAAGCGCGGCGTGCATATCGTGGTCGGCACACCCGGTCGCGTGATCGACCATCTGGATCGCGGCACGCTGGACCTCTCCGAGCTGAAATTCCTCGTGCTCGACGAAGCCGATGAAATGCTACGCATGGGCTTCATCGACGACGTGGAAAAAGTGCTGCAGGCCACACCGCCGCAGCGCCAGGTTGCGCTGTTCTCGGCCACCATGCCTACGCCGATCCGCAAGATCGCGCAGCATCATTTGAAAGATCCGGTCGAGGTGACGATCAAGTCGTCCACCACGACGGCTGCCAACATTCGCCAGCGTTACTGGTTCGTCAGCGGCTTGCATAAGCTGGACGCGATGACCCGCATCCTGGAAGCCGAGCCGTTCGACGCGATGATCATCTTCGCGCGTACCAAGCAGGCCACCGAAGAACTCGCCGAGAAGTTGCAGGCGCGCGGCCTCGCCGCCGCCGCGATCAACGGCGACATCGCGCAGCCGCAGCGCGAGCGCGTGATCCAGCAGCTGAAGGACGGCAAGCTCGACATCCTGGTCGCCACCGACGTGGCCGCGCGCGGCCTCGACGTGGAGCGCATCAGCCACGTGATGAACTACGACATCCCGTACGACACGGAAAGCTATGTGCACCGCATCGGCCGCACCGGCCGTGCCGGCCGCAGCGGCGAAGCGATTTTGTTCGTCACGCCGCGCGAGAAGGGCATGCTGCGCGCCATCGAGCGCGCCACGCGCCAGCCCATCGAAGAGATGAAGCTGCCCACCGTCGAAGCGGTGAACGACCAGCGCATCAACAAGTTCAAGCAGCGCATCAGCGACACGCTGGCGGTCGGCGAACTGGCATTTTTCCAGCAGCTGATCGAGCAGTACGAACAGGAACACAACGTGCCGGCGATCGAGATCGCCTCCGCGCTGGCGCGCATCGCGCAGGGCGAGCAGCCGCTGCTGCTGACGCCGCCGCCGAAGCGCGAGTTCGCCCCGCGCGAACGCGATGATCGCCGTCCATCCGAGCGTGACGGCCGCGACCGTGATGGCCGTGACAGTCATGATCGCGGCGCACGCGAGCACAAGCCGCGCGAGCGCGAAAGCGCACCTCGCGAGTTCGGTACGCGCCCGGCGGCGCGTCCGCACCACACCGAGGAAGGCAAACGCACCTACCGCATCGAAGTCGGCCACGAGCACGGCGTAAAGCCGGGCAACATCATTGGCGCCATCGCCAATGAAGCCGGCCTGGAAAGCGGCTTCATCGGCCGCCTCAGCATTCGCGGCGAGTACAGCCTGATCGACCTGCCCGACGGCATGCCGGCGGAAGTGTTCGAACACCTGAAGAAGGTGTGGGTGAGCCAGCAGCAGCTGCGCATCAAAGAGTGGGACGGCAACGACAGCGGCGCTGGTGAGGCTCCACCGCGCAAGCCAGGCGGCTTCCGTCCGGGTGGTGGCGGTTTCAAAGGCAAGCCGCGTCCACATGGCGCTGGCGGCGGCAAACCGTTCAAGAAGCGCTGAATATATGGAACCTTGAACAGGTTCTAAGCACAGCTTGCCCGATCGTTTCGATCGGGCAACGCATCGTTCCCGGCAGGCACACACTCGCGGCGCTGAAAACTTCCGCGCACCCCATACTCTAGTGGCGGCCCTTCTGAGGTAACCGCCATGCCTGCCCTGCCAAGCCTGTACATCTCCCACGGCTCACCGATGACCGCACTGCATCCCGGTCAGGTGGGCGTGCGTCTGGCAGAGTTGGCGCAGGCGCTGCCGCGCCCGAAGGCCATCGTGATCGCTTCCGCGCACTGGCTTGCCCGCCAGCCGTCGGTAGGCGGTGCCGCACGGCCGGAAACCATCCACGACTTCCATGGCTTTCCGCGGGAGCTGTACGACATCCACTACCCCGCACCCGGCGCACCGGCGCTCGCCGCGCAGGTGGTCGAACTGTTGGACAAAGCCGGCCTGCCGACCATGCTGGACCCCGAGCAGGGTCTGGACCACGGCGCCTGGGTGCCGCTGCGCCTGCTCTATCCCAACGCTGACATTCCGGTGGTGCCATTGTCGATCCAGCCCAAGCTGGGCCCGGAGCATCAGTACATCGTCGGCCGCGCTCTTGCGTCGCTGCGCGAGGAAGGCGTGCTGGTGATCGGCTCCGGCAGCATCACCCACAACCTGCACGACTTCCGTCTCGGCTACAGCGAACAGAACGAGGCGCCGTACGTGCGCCCGTTCATTGACTGGATCGAGCAGAAGCTCAAAGCCAGCGACACAGCCGCCCTGCTCGACTACCGCCGCCAGGCGCCGTTCGCCCAGCGCGCGCACCCCACCGACGAGCACCTGTTGCCGCTGTACGTCGCGCTTGGCGCCGCGGGCGAACAAGCCACGGCGCAGCGCATCGATGCGGGCGTCGACCTAGGCTTCCTGGCGATGGACATCTATCGTTTCGACGACGCAGCCATTGCATCTACTGCACGATGATGCTGCCGACCATCATCGGGTGGATCGAACAGAAGTAAGCGTACGTGCCGGGCTTGGAAAACGTCACGGCATAACTGTCGCTGGTGTCCAGTGCATGCGAGGAAGTAAACAACGCGCCGGCGCTGACGATCACGTGCGGCTCGTCGTCCCGATTGGTCCACACCACGCGAGTGCCCACCGGTACGGTGAGCGTCTTCGGGGCAAACGCGAAGTTGCGTATGTCGATCTGCGAGGTGTGTGCCGTGGCAGCGGCGCTTGCCGCCAGCGCCGGTTGCACACAGCTGGCAGCCACGCACATCACGCCCAGTAACCATCTACTTGCCGTGATCTTCATGTCAGCACCTCGTCGGTCACCGCCAACACCTGCTTGCCCTGCACGTGGCGCACATCGCGAATACCGAGGTAGTGGTGCAACGCGCCGGGCGGCAGGTCTTTCATGGGCCCCGGCCCTGGCCCCACCCCGGGTGCCGGCTGCGGGTAGGCGGTCGAGCGTGCGGTGTAGAAGGTGATATTCCCTTCCACCTTCTGCTGGATCTGGTGAATATGCCCATTGAGCACACTGACCGAACCGAAGCGGCGCAGATACGTCATAGCCTCCGCACTGTCGTCCGTGCCCCAGCCCCACGATGGATACAGCGGCCACAACGGCATATGCGCGAACACCACCAGCGGCGTCTCGGCGGATAGCGATGCAAGGTCCTTCTTCAACCACGCCAGCTGCTCCGCACCCAAGGAGCCCAATCCGCCGGCTTTCAGGTTGAGCACATTGATCAAGCCGACGAAGTGCACGCCATGGTGGTCGAAGCTGTACCAGCCGCCCGCCTGTTGGCGCTCGCCGAAGCGGCGGAAGAATTCGGCCCCGTTGTCGCCGATCACGTCATGCTCGCCCGGCACGTAAAACACGCGGCTTGTACGCGCTTCGCGCATCAGCCCGGATAGCGTGTCGAATTCCTCAGGCTTCGACAGATGGGTGAGATCGCCGGTGTGCAGCAGAAAATCCGGACGTGTCGATTGCGCGTTCACCTGGGCCAGCGAAGCGCGCAGCGTTTCCGCCACATCCATGTTCGGCGCCTTGTGAAAGCCGATGTGCGAATCGCTGATCTGCACAAAGCTGAAGCTTGCATCTTTCGCCGACGCCACCGCGCCATCACCCAACGACTGCGCGTGCAACACGCCGCCTTTCATCAGCCAGAGGGTGCCGGCTCCGGCCCAGGCCATGCATTTCAAAAACTGACGGCGGCCAGAGATTTCGTTGTCGTGTTCATTTTGCATGATCGATCACTCCGCGGAATGCATGCGGCCGCATGGCGGCCATGGGAATCGGGCCCCGTCAGCGGGATACCCTTCCTCATGCATTACCGATCGACCATGCGCCCTATTCCGCCATCCTCGTACTGGGAATAAAGTCGCCCCGATCGAGGTAACCCTTCTTATGCCAACCGAAGCGTCCATCCCGCCAGGAAGTTCGAACGCCGTCATAGGCGCGCGCTTCGAAGCGTTGGTGCTGCCGTACCTGGATGCGGCCTACAACCTCGCGCGCTGGCTCGCTCGCGACGAAGCGGATGCCCAGGACGTGGTGCAGGAGGCCATGCTTCGCGCCTTGCGCTATTTCGACAGCTTTCGCGGTGGCGATGCGCGAGTCTGGCTGCTGGCTATCGTCCGCAATACCTATTACACGCTGCGTATGAAAACACCGCCCGACAACCTCCGCGATTCGCTGGACGACGCAGCCCATCCGCTGATCGACCAGCATCCATCGCCGGAAGCACTGGCCTTGCTGGCCGTGGATGTAGGCTCGCTCCAGCTCGCCCTGGAACGCCTGCCGCATCCGCTGCGCGAGGTCATCGTGCTGCGCGAACTGGAGGAGTGTTCATACAAGGAGATCGCTTCGATCACCGGACAGAAGATCGGCACGGTCATGTCGCGACTGGCGCGTGCGCGCGAGCGCCTTAAAACCGAACTGACCCACCATCCAACCCATCTCACAAGGGAGGCTCGCCGCCATGACGTGCGATGACGCCAAGCTGCTCCTGCACGCCTACCTGGACGACGAGCTGGATGCCGCGCAGAGCGCAAGCATGGACAGGCACCTCCAGGAGTGCACGGCGTGTGCCGCCAGCTACGGTGACCACACCCGGCTGCGCAAAGCGCTGGCACAACCGGAGTTGTACCGCCGTACGCCGGATGCCTTGCGCGAACGCTGGGTTCGGAACCCACCAGACGTCCCTGCGACTGTGGCATACAAGCCGCGTCGCGCCCCGCTCGCTTTGGCCATGGCGGCCGGTTTTGCGGGCGCCCTGCTGCTTACCAGTCCGGCCTGGATCGCCACCCTGCGCCCACACGGACCGGACCAGACTCTGCTGGCTGGTGAGGCCATCTCAGGCCATCTCCGCTCGCTGCAGCCCCAGCACCTGATGGACGTGATTTCGACCGATCAGCACACCGTGAAGCCCTGGTTCGAGGGCAAGCTCGATTTCGCACCACGGGTGAAGGATTTGGCCAGTGAGGGTTTCCCTTTGGCCGGCGGGCGTCTCGATGCCATCGGCGGGCACACCGTTGCGGCGCTGGTCTACAAGCGTCGCCTGCACGTGGTCAACTTGTATCAATGGCCGGCGGATACCGCCGAAGCGCCGCAGGCGGTATCGCAACAACACGGTTATACCGTCATCGGCTGGACCACCGGCGGCATGCGCTATCTGGCCGTTTCCGACGTCAACGAAGGCGAACTGCGGCAATTCGTGCTGGCTTTCCAAAACGATACCGGCACGCCGGCTGCACCACGTTAATCACTACCACCGCTCAGGCGTTTTGCGACAACGGCGGCGTGTTTGAACCCGAAGGGTCGAACCAATCTTCTGGCGTCAGCGGTTCAAGCCCATAGGCCATGCGCGCCTTGTCGCATTGTGGGTTGGGCGTACCGAACTCCCAAGCAGGCGTCACCTCGCGGCACACCGAAGGCCGCCGGTCATAGATCCTGCAAGCGGTGGACTCACCCACTCGCCCCTGCAGAGCCACGCAATGTGGCCGCGGAGCCTGCGTACCACGCATCGCCAAGCGGTGAGGATCCAACGGCTCAGTCAACTCCGTAGGCACCATGCCGCCCACGAACATCTCCGCCTCGGACCAGTGGAAGGCGACACGAAAATGCGCGCAGCACGCGCCGCAGCGCAAGCAGGGATGAGCCATGAGACCAACGAGAGCGCACCCCCTGGCGCGCAGCAGGCGGATTGTAGAAACCTGATCGCGGTCTTTGAAGCCCCACGGCCAAACCGCAGCGCTTCGGCTCTTACGCCTTGGGTATAAGCGGCCAGGTCAAGAAAACCCATCGATTGCCGCAAACACAGAACACATCCCTCAGCACCGCCCGCTAGAGTAGGCCACCTTTCAGCGAGACCTTCCGCATGTCACAGCATCTCCCCGCCCTGGTCGTTCTGCTTGCCGTCGCGTTGCAGTTCGGCACGGCCTTTGCCGTGGGTCGCGCCCGCGTGCGGTGTGCCATCAAGGCACCCGCCACCAACGGTCACCCAGACTTCGAGCGGGCCTTCCGCGTGCAGATGAACACGCTGGAATCTGTACTTATGTTCCTGCCTTCGCTGTGGCTGGCAGTCCAATACGGGTCCGCGCTGTGGGCCGGTGTCGCCGGTTTGGTGTGGGTGATGGGCCGCACCTGGTACGCACTGGGCTACCTGAAAGAGGCCCGCAAGCGTGAAGGTGGCTTTCTGCTCGGCTCGATCGGCTGGTTGGTCACGCTGGCGATCGGCGTTATCGGCCTGGCACGGGCGATGTTCGTGGGCTAAACACGTCAGTGCATGACTGTTGCGGTATCGCCTTCAACCGGGCGATACCGCGCTCAATACCCACACGCGATGCGGTACTTGCATCGGATCTGGATGCCGGCGAGCCAGTACGTCCGCCAGCTCGGTATCGAAACGCGCCACGGCAGCGGGATCGAGCGAAGCACCTACGCCAGCGCTCGCGCGTATGCGGCCGCGCCAGTCTTCATGGGTATAGGGCACGCCCAGGTCGAATGAGAAGGTACGCAGGTCGTCGAAGCCGGCTTCGCGCACGTCCTTGAGCCAGGCCGGATAGAGACCGGTGCCGTCACTCATCGACCAGGCTGGGTTGTGAGCCCGGATCAAGCGTTCGGTGTCCTCAACCATATTGCCGGCCAACGGCAACCAGTCGAAATGGGCGATCACCAGCCGCCCGCCAGGTCGCAGCCAGCGCAGCGCAAGCGCGGCCGCCCGTGGACGATCAAACCAGTGCCAGCACTGACCCGCGGTGATCAGATCGAAACTGCCGGAGGGAAATTCCGCCGCCTCCACTGTCGACTGCACCTGCAGCACCTGTACGCCCGCCGCACGATCCAGCTCGGCGGCCTGGGCCAGCAGCGCCGCTGAAGGATCCAGTCCGGTCACCATGCAGCCACGCAGCGCCAGACCGCGCGCCACCGTACCGGTACCCGTGCCGAGATCCAGCGCCGGCTGCCCCGCCTGCGCCAGGCCATCGGCGAAGATCCGTTGAAAGAATGCCTCGGGGAAACCGACGCGATGCTTGGCGTAGTCGCCCGCGGTCTTGCCGAAATCGATCTGCATGATCTGCCTTATAGCTAGGGATGCTCTGATCTATTCAACGTAGGCGAGCTGACACTGCGGAGACGTCTGCGTTGAATAGATCAGAGCATCCCTGGCTTCAGTCCGCAGGCGTGACTTTCAAGCGCTCGATGCGTGCGCCATCCATCGCTACCACTTCGAAATGCAGCCCTTCGCTGGTGAGGCGGTCGCTCACGCCAGGCAATCTGCCCAGCTGCTCCAGCACATAGCCGGCCAGGGTGGAGAAGCTGCCGTCGCTGGTGAGCTGACGATCGAGCAGGTGCTCGACGCGGCGCAGATCCAAGCTGCCATCCAGCAGCCATGCGCCGTCGCTTTCCTGCACCGCGGAAGGATCGCCGCTTTCCTCATCCGGGAATTCGCCCGCAATCACTTCCAACACGTCCGTCGGCGTGACCAGGCCCAGCACGCTGCCGTATTCGTCGACAACCAGCGCCACCTGCAACGACGAGCGACGGAAGGCGTCGATCAGGCGCAGCACGCTCAGCGATTCCAGCACGGTCATCGGCTTGCGCACCACGTTGTCCACGTCGATGCGGCCATGCTCCACCAAGCTGACGAGCAGATCGCGCGACGAAGCCACGCCAATCAGCTGGTCCAGGTCGTCGCCGGCCACCGGTAGCCACTGATGCGTGGAAGAAGCGACTTCCACGCGCAACAGCTCGGCACTCTCGCGCGGATCGACCCAGCGGATCTCTGGACGTGGCGTCATGATGGAACGCACCGGACGGTGCGCCAGATCCAGCACGCCTTGCACCATCGATAGCTCGTCCTTGCCGAACACCGCCATGCCGGCTTCCGAGGCGGTCGAGGTGGTCTTGGGCGCATCCTCCTCCTCTTCGCCGCCGGTACCGAGGAGACGGAGCACGGCGCGCGCGGTGCGGTCGCGAAGATTGCGCGAACTGCTGAACAGACTGCGCTGGCGGTTGCGGCGCATGGTCTGGTTGAACACTTCGATCATGATCGAGAAACCGATCGCGGCGTATAGGTAACCCTTCGGGATATGGAAGCCCAAACCCTCAGCGACCAGGCTGAAGCCGATCATCAACAGGAACGACAAGCACAGGATCACCACCGTCGGCCGCGCGTTGACGAAGGCGGTGAGCGGTTTACTGGCGCTGATCATCAGCACCATCGCGACCACGACGCCGATCATCATGATCGAGAGCTGGTCGACCATGCCCACCGCGGTAATCACCGAATCGAGCGAGAACACCGCGTCGAGCACCACGATCTGCGTGACGACCAGCCAGAAGCGTGCGTGCGCCCGGTTGCCTGCCTCGTGCCCATCGCCGGCCTCCAGCCGCTCGTGCAATTCAAGGGTGGCCTTGAATAGCAGGAACACACCGCCGAACAACAGGATGATGTCGCGCCAGGACAGCGAGAAGCCCTGCCAGGTAACGATCGGCGCAGTGAGTTTCACCAGCCAGGAGATCGCGCCGAGCAACAGCAGGCGCATCACCAGCGCCATCGCCAGGCCCATCATGCGGGCCTTGTCGCGCTGATGCGCCGGCAGCTTGTCGGCGAGGATCGCGATGAAAACGAGATTGTCGATGCCGAGCACGATCTCCAGCACCACAAGGGTGAGAAGACCTGCCCAGGCCGTGGGGTCAGCTAGCCAGTCGAGAGCGAACATGAGACGGCGCCTTGGCGCCAGCTTCCTCCTTGGAAAACCCGGCCACTATACAGGCAGGGCTCGGGGATGTTCTGAGCCCGTCTACGCAGCCGTCACCGGCTCTGACATTTTGAATTTGGATGACAGGGTGATGTGTGGGAGGCCCGCAGGCTGCGGCCCACGTCTAGCCAAGGCAGCCAGCCTTGCCGTCGCCGTGCGCCACACCCTGCGAACCTCCCACACATCATGACGGCTGCGTAGACGGGCTCAGAGCATCCCTACGACCATGACGAAGGGCAGGATTGCGCATGCGCGATGGTGGCGGCTAGCGTGTAAGCCGTCGGGAGATGGGCGCGCCGTTGCCCCCGGCGAACCCGCCCTCCAGGATGTAGCCCGATGGAAGCACCGCGCTTTGACCCCATCTTCACACCGTCCGCACTGACGCCGCCGCGCCTGCCGACACTATGGGCGGCCTTGGGCTTGATCGTGCTGTACTTCGCACTGCAGTTTGTCGTCGGTTCCGTGGCGGGATTGGTCATCGGCCTCGTCGTTGGTTTCCGTCATGGGGCTCAGGGCGGCAACGTGATGACGCAGATGCATGCCTTGCTCACACAGCCCGACGTCAATGCGCTGATGGTGATCCTCACCCTGCTGGTAGCCGCTGGCCTGACCATCCATCTCACCCGCCGCCTGTGGCCATCGCTATGGCCGCTGGCCATGCCGCCGGGCTTTGGCTTCGCACCCGCACGGCAACCGGCGTTCTACGCGATCGCCGCGTTGCTCGGTCTGATACTGCCGTTCATTGGCGGCCTGCTCACCCAATGGCTCGCGCAGGGTCACGAAGTCAGCCAGGACATCAAGCAGCTCGGCGCCATGGCTTCGCCGGCGCTGCGCATTCCGCTTGCGCTACTGGTGATGACCGTGGGGCCGCTGGTGGAGGAACTGCTGTTCCGTGGCGTGCTGCTTTCCTCGGCCATGCGCCATGTGCCGGCGGGCATCGCGTCCGCCATCACCGCCCTGCTGTTCGCCTGCGTCCACCTGCCGGACCTGGGCTTCCTCTGGTACGCCCTCCCCAACCTGCTGTTGCTGGGCCTGGTGTTGGCATGGCTGCGGGTTCAATCCGGATCGATCTGGCCGGCCGTGATTGCGCACAGCGTCAACAATGCGCTGGCGGTAGTGTCGTGGTTCGTGCTGGTTCCACCAGGCTGAGCCATGTAGGAGCGCACCTTGTGCGCGACACAGTCACGCGATTCAGCCCGGCGCAATACCGAAGCTGCGCAACAACCGTGCGGTCTCGAACACCGGCAGCCCCATCACGCCGGTGAAGCTGCCTTCCAGATGTTCGATCAGCGTCGCACCGCGCCCCTGGATCGCATAGGCACCCGCACGGCCGAACGGCTCGCCACTGGCGACATAGGCGGCGATGTCCTCGTCGCTCAACGCGGCGAAACGCACGCGCGACACGCAGGTCTCACTCTCCGCACGATCACCTTGCACCGCCCACACCACCGAAATCGTCTCGTGCGTGCGCCCGGAAAGACGACGCAGCATGGCGGTGGCGTCAGCGGCATCGGCCGGCTTGCCAAATACCTCGTCGTCCAGCACCACCTCGGTATCCGCGCTCAATACCACCGCGCCATTCGCCAACCCCGCTCTGCCGGCTTGCGCCTTGTCGCGTGCTACGCGGCTGACATAGTCGATAGGCGACTCGCCCACGGCGCGCTGCTCCGGCACATCCACATCGACAGGCGTGAATGCGATGCCGATCTGTTCAAGCAGCTGACGCCGACGCGGCGACTGCGAAGCGAGGTAGAGCATGAATCGAGCTTCCTTGGAATGAGAAGATGCGTCGCGCGATATTCGCGAGATATCACGAATCAGAGCGCCAGGTTGTACTCGCGAAACTCTTCTTCAAGCACCCAGCCCATCGACTCATACAGACGCTGCGCCGCCAGATTGTCGTGCGCCGTGGACAACGACAGACCCGAAACACCCATCGCGTGACCATGCTCCGCCGCCGCCTCGAGCAACGCAGCCGCCACGCCGAGACGCCGCGCTTCCGGCACGACAAACATGTCGTTGAGCAGATACTTACGCGTAGCACGCACCGAAGAGAACAACGGATAGAGCTGGGTAAACCCAATACCCTGCCCCTGTTCGTCCAGCGCCAGCAAAATCACCGATTCAGCATGCTGAAACCGCTCGGCGATAAAACGGCGCGCCAGCGCAAGGTCCGAAGGCTGCTTGTAGAACTGGCGATACGCATCGAACAGCGGCGCAATGATATCGAGATCGTGGATCGTGGCATGGCGCACGGTGAAGGACATGGATGGCTCAGTCATTGGGGAAATTGCCCGAGAGCATAGCGAAGGCGAAGCCAGGTGCAACGAATCGTTCGAGTACATGCAACGCCCGCCGCAGGCGAGCCAGGTCGCGACAACGCGAACATCGAAGCGGCAACGCCACTGGGCCCCGGCCTACGCCGGGGTGACGAATGGAACGCACTACGCCCGATGATACGGATGCCCCGCCAGCAATGTCGTCGCCCGATACAACTGCTCCGCCAACACCAACCGCACCAACATATGCGGCAAGGTCAGCGGCCCCAGCGACCAACGCTGGTCCGCGCGCGCCAGCACCTCCGGCGCATGCCCGTCCGGGCCGCCAATCAGGAACGCAAGATCACGCCCAGCCATGCGCCACTTGGCCAGTTGCTCCGCGAGATCCTCGCTGGACCAGGTCTTGCCGCGTCCATCCAGCGCAACCACATGGATGTCGCGTGGCAAGGCCGCGAGAATCGCGCCCCCTTCATCCTGGATCGCGCGGGCGTCATCGCGCCCCTTGCCACGTGCACCGGGCTTGAGCTCAATCAACTCCAGCGGCAACTCATACGAGAGCCGCTTGCGGTACTCGGCAAAGCCCTCGGCGACCCACGCGGGCATGCGTTCACCAACGGCGATCAGGCGTGCGCGCATTCGGGGATAAGGAACAATGGGATAAAAAATAGAGAGCGAAAAAAATTCGGCGCGCGCATCGAACGATGTCGCGCAACAGTCGTCGCACGCCAGCGGGCGATCAGCCCGCGCTGACGGCTTCGTTTTCGGCTTCGCAGTCGCCCACAGTCCACAGCCGCTCCAGGCCATAGAACTCGCGGATGCGTGGCAGCATCACATGGACGATCACGTCGCCCAGATCCACCAGCACCCACTCGGCTTCCCGCTCGCCTTCCACGCCGAGCGGCATCACGCCCGCCTTCTTGGCGAACTTGACGACTTCGTCGGCAATGGATTTGACGTGGCGCGCGGAAGTGCCGGAAGCGATGACCAGCAGATCGGCAATGGAGGTTTTGCCGCGGACGTCGATTTCACGAACATCCTTGGCTTTCAGTTCGTCCAGCGCGTTGATCACGTGCTGGCGGAGGGCATCGGCGTTGACCGACTTGTTGCGTAGGGAGGTCTGACTCAAGTGCGTTTGCCTCGATGCGGGATCGATACGCGGGATAGCGCGGTCGCAGTATAACGCCCCCACCTGAAAGCCGCGTCAAACCATGGCCTGGAGCCTGTCCTCCTAGTCCGCATGGCTATCTGGACTAGGAGGATAGGTTCTTGCGCGCCTCGGCGTACTCCGCCATCAACACCGCCACCAGCTCGGCCGCCGGCAGGGCACGCACCATGCCAGCGCCCTGTCCGCACCATTCAGAGAGCAAATCACCGCGCCCCGCCGCCGCGGCAGCCCTGCGTAATGGGGCGGTCAGCGCGTTGGTCAGGGGATAGGCCGGCAAGGCGGCTTCAAAAGGTTGCATGGCCTCCACATAGCGGTTGCGCAGGCCGCGCGCGGCCCTCCCGGAGAAACTGCGGACGGTGGTGACCTGATGCTCCGCGGCCAGGGGCAGATCGCGTTTCCAGGCCTCGGCGGCGCTGCACTCCGGACAAGCCAGGAAGGCCGTGCCGAGCTGACTGGCCGCCGCGCCCAAGACTTCCGCCGCCAGCATGCCGCGGCCATCCATGATGCCTCCGGCGGCGATCACCGGGATGCCCACCGCGCGCACCGTCAGCGGCAGCAGGGCGAACAGGCCAATCAACGCTTCCTCCGGCTCATGCAGGAAGCTGCCGCGATGCCCGCCAGCCTCCGCGCCTTGCATGCTGATTGCATCCGCGCCGAGCTCTGCCCAAGCGCGTGCCTCGTCCACGGTGGTGGCCGTACCAATTACGGTGATGTCGAGCCGCTTGAGCTGCTGCATCTGCGCTGGCGTGAGCAAGTCGAAGGCAAAGCTCGCTACCGCGGGCTGCGCCTCGCACAAGGCAGCGAACTGGCCGGCGAAAGACGGGGCCCAGCGCTCGGGCAAGCTGGTACGCACGGCCAGGCCCTCACGCTCCATCAGCACGTCCAGATGTCTTCGTGCCGAAGCCACGGCAGCGGCGTCGACATCAAACGTCTCAGGCAACACGAATAGGTTGATTGCGAAAGGCCGGTCGCTCAACGAGCGCACCTGCGCGGCCTGTTCGAGGATGGCTTGCGGCTCGAGGTAACCCGCGCCCAGCGAACCCAGACCGCCGGCATTCGACACGGCTGCCACCAATGCCGGCGTGGTAGAGCCGGACATCGGCGCCTGAATCAGGGGGTGTGCGATGCCAAGCCGGGTGAGCCACTTGGAAGCCATGGTGTTTCTCCGCAGCAAAACGGAGGCATTAGAGCCTGTTCAAAGTCTCCGCGTAGCTCGCGTTGATCCACAGAGCGCGCCAGGTGGTGGGGCGTGGCGCAGCGCCTGACTGGCTGTCAGGCCAAGCCGCGCACCGCCGCATGGCGCGCTCTGTGGATCAACCCTCCGGGCCGGGTCTGTTTGCCCGCATGGCGGCGTCATCGCTCGGTTGTGTACGGACGTACACGCCCTCACTCTTCCTTGCCCTGCGTGCAAACAGATCCCGGCGCGAGCCACGCGGAGACTTTGAACAGGCTCTAACACCACGAGAAACAAAACGACCCTCCCCGTCACCAGGGAGGGTCGCGCGAAAGCCAATGCGAAGAGATCAGCCGCCGCTGGCCGGCGTGGTTGCCGGCGTTTCGGTCGCGGCCTTCTTCGGGTGCTTCTTGTGTTGCTTGTGCTTGGACGCGCCGGCAGTGCCTTCCTTCGACTCGGACTTCATCGTCGATTCGGACTTCATCGACGTGTCGGATTTCATGGTGTCCTTCGTCGTGGACTTCATCGCATCCTTGCTGGTGTCCTGCGCGGACTTCATGGCGTCCTTGCTGGTGTCTTGCGCGGATTTCATCGTGTCCTTGGTGGCATCCTTTGCTGCCTGGCCAGCAGCGCCGGCGTCCTGCGCCATCGTCTGGCTTGCGCCGAAGCCGAGCGCGATAGAAAGGGCGAGTACGGCGTAACGGGAAACTTTCATGGGTACGTTCTCCTGAATCGGTTGAGGTAACCGTGCGGTGATAGCCGCACTTCCATGGAGCTGCCGACGCATCCCCTCCCGAGCTGCATCAGCGATACCGGCACCGGCTCAACACCGGATACGGTCACGCCACATCAAGCCTGCTTGCCCGATGCGCAACGGTTCGTCCCTGGGCCCGCGAAACCCTTCGATGGCGCGATGTCTTGCGCTATCGACAGGGATTAAGCGTATACCTGCGCCTGTGACACACAACGGGTCCGCGCCTTCACCGTTCAGCATCAATATCGCCTCGTCCACTGCCGCCACGCCGAATGCTGCAATAGCACAACCGCAAAACGAGGCCCAAGGAGACCTTTGGCCCATCATTACTGAGTGCAAGGCCATGAAAATGCCGCTCAGCCTTCAATTCACGCTGCGACGCACCACGTTCCTCAGGAAGATTTTGCGACGACCTGCACGCGGACATTCGCTCTTAGCGCGGCTGCAACAACCGGCCACCCATGGCGGCGTTCGCGCCGATCACCAGCGCGACGGCGAGGCTGTGCATCAGCAGATCGGTGCCGGCCGCGTCGAACGCGTGGCAGATCTCCAGCAGGCTGGCTGACGCCGCCGCGCTGGCGAGACCGATCATCACCGCCGTCAGTACGGGACGCAGTGGGCATGCCCGGCGCAGCAACCACACCAGCAGCGCGGACAACGGCACGGAGAAGCTGACGATAAACAACAGGCAATCGCTGGCCTCGTGCATGCTGGCCACATGCGTGGCAGGTGCGATCCACTCCCGCAGGCAACCGAAACCGCTAGCGCCCAGCCACAGTAAAGCCGGCGGCAGCGGCAACCAGGCCCACCGCGCACGCCGGCCTGGCACACCCAGGGAAAAAGCAGCCCATGCCGCAGTGATCGCGGTCAAGCACGCACCGACGGCGGCCCAGGCCAAATCCGGTGTGCCAGCCCAGCGATGCAGCATGTCGGCCACCCCGTAATGCCATAGCAACACGACGGCGATAGCCGACACCACCAACAGCCAGCCAAGCGAGCGCAGCCACGGCGGCGGCAGTCGCCGCACCGGCACCAGCTCGGCACCGAGTGCGTCGATCAAGACCTCGTGGCGTCGTACATCAGACATGGTGCCTAGGGTTCTCCATGGATACGGTTGCGCAATGCCTTCAGCGCGCGATGCAGATTGACCTTCAGGGCGCCGACGTTGCGGCCGGTGTGCTGTGCGGCCTCGGCCAGCGAACGCTCCTTCAACGCCAGCTGCTCCACCGCTTCGCGCTGTCCTGGTGGGAGCGTGGCGATGGCGTCGCGCAAACGCTGCGCCTCCTGCGCGCGCTCGGTCTCGTGAGTGGCGTCATCCCGGTCCGGATGAATTTCCAGCGCGTATTCGTCGTGCACTTCGCGCCGGCCGCGGCGGCCGTGGCTGCGCAGCGCGTCGATCGCGCGACGTGAGGCAATGGCGGTGAGCCATGCATCGTAGGAACGCGATGGATCGTAGGTATGCCGCACGCGGTGTACGGTGATCAGGGTTTCCTGCACCACATCGTCGACGGCATCCGTCGCCACACCCTGCCGGCGCGCCACCGCACGGATCAACGGCAGCGAATCGGCCAGCACGCGCTCGTAGGCCCGGCGATCGCCCGCCTGGGCGGCCGCCATCCACGCCGCACGGCGCAGATCGGCTTCTTCATGCGTGCTGGTCGGTTCGGCAGGCAAGACGGCTCGAAAACCAAGATGGCGGTAAAGACCGTCATCTAGAACCATGGCAGTGCCCGCGGTCAAGCTGTGCGACATGGACGCCTCGCGGCAAGGGCATACCGAAGGTTTCGCTACCGGTTCGGCCAAGGTTACCTTCGGGCGCGGTTACCTTGGCGCGGCATCGGGACTAGATGCCTAGCTGCACCCTTACAAGATTCGGCGCACAGGTAACTCTCGACGCACCCGCACCGAATAGCCAGTCACACCACCCTTGGACCACTGCCTCATGATCGTGCTGATCCTCGCCTACCTCGGCGGCGTGCTGACCATCCTCAGCCCTTGCATCCTCCCGGTGCTGCCCTTCGTGTTCGCCCGCGCCGACCGCCCCTTCATGCGCAACGGTCTACCGATGCTGCTTGGTATGGCGCTGACCTTCGCACTGGTCGCCACACTGGCTGCCGTCGGCGGCGGCTGGGCGATTCGAGCGAACCAATATGGCCGGCTAGTCGCGCTGGTGGTGTTGGCCGTACTCGGACTCACGCTGCTGTCCAACCATGTCGCCGAATGGGTCAGCCGCCCGTTCGTGGCGCTGGGCAACAAGCTCACGCAGCGTTCCGATGCGGATGGCGATTCGGTGTTCTCGGCCGCCGGCCTCGGCATTGCCACCGGCCTGCTATGGGCGCCGTGCGCGGGCCCCATTCTCGGATTGCTGCTGACCGGCGCAGCGCTCAACGGCGCCAGCGTGCAGACCACGTTGTTGCTGCTGACCTATGCAGCCGGCGCCGCCACGTCGTTGGCGTTGGCGCTGGTGGTGGGCGGCAGGGTTTTCTCGGCGATGAAGCGCTCGCTGGGCGCGGGCGAGTGGGTGCGCCGGGTGCTGGGTGCGCTGGTGCTGTGCGGTGTCGCGGCCATCGCGCTGGGGTTGGATACCGGCCTGCTGACGCGCGTATCGCTAGCCAGCACTGGCGGGATCGAACAGAAGTTGATCAATGCCGTGAAGACCGCCCCTGCCCCGCAACCCGCGCACAAGGCCGGTGATGTGCTGCCCGTCGAAGGCGCGCTGCCTTCGTTGACCGGCGCCACCGCGTGGCTCAATACCCCGCCGCTTACTATGCAGTCACTGCACGGCAAAGTGGTGCTGGTGGATTTCTGGACTTACTCCTGCATCAACTGCATCCGCGCCCTGCCCTATGTCCGCGCCTGGGCCGACAAGTACAAGGACCACGGCCTGATCGTGCTGGGCGTGCATGCGCCGGAGTTCGCCTTCGAAAAGGATCTGGGCAATGTGACCAAGGCCGTCAAGGATCTTGGCGTCACCTATCCTGTGGCGCTCGACAACGACTACGCGATCTGGAAAGGCTTCCACAACGAATACTGGCCCGCGCACTACTTCATCGACCCCAAGGGGCAGATTCGCCACCACCATTTCGGCGAAGGCGAGTACGCGCAGAGCGAAGATGTGATCCGCCAATTGCTTAGCGAGGCCGGCCAGACTGATTTGCCAGGCGGCTATGTGAATCCGGATGCGAAGGGCGCGGAAGCCGCAGGCTCCGGCGATGACAACCGCTCGTCGGAAACCTATGTGGGCTACGCCCGCGCGCAGAACTTCGCCGGTGGACAGATTGCCCACGACGACAGCTGGCATTACCACGCACCCGCCACGCTACTGCCGAACCAGTGGACGCTAGATGGCGAGTGGAACGTGCATGACGAGAACGCGCAAGCGACCCGTGCCGGCAGCCGCATCGTCTACCGCTTCCGCGGCCGCGACTTGCACCTTGTGCTGGGCCCGGACAGCGACGGCAAACCCGTGCGCTTCCGCGTGCGCATCGATGGCAAAGCGCCCGGTAACGATCACGGCATGGACATCGACACTGACGGCAATGGCACCGTTACCTCGCAGCGCCTCTATCAGTTAGTACGGCAGGCGAATGGCACCGGCGAGCGTCTGTTCGACATCGAATTCCTCGATCCGGGCGTGCACGCCTACGCCTTCACCTTCGGCTGAGCCCCAGGGATGCTCTGATCCATTCAGTACAGGCGTCATGATGTCCAGAAGGCTCGCAGGGTGTGGTGCGTGGCGCAGCCAAGGCTGGCTGCCTTGGCAAGACGCGCGCCGCAGCCTGCGGGCCTTCTGGACATCACCCCTTCCTTTGAATTCAGCATGTGGGGCCGGCTCTGTCTGCCCGCATCTCCGCAGCGCGTCGCCTCGACAGGCAGCCAGCCTGCCTTCGTCAACGCACTGCGGAGATGCGGGCAGACAAAACCGGTGACGCCTGTACTGAATGGACCAGAGCATCCCTAGACATCGATATGGAGGGTTCACCATGACCACCCGAACCATCAAGACCAACCAGCACGAGCAACGCCGCGACTTCCTGCGCATCGCCGTTCTTGGCGGAGCCGCCGTGGCCTTGGGCGGCCTGCTGTGGCCGCGACACAGACCGGCGGGTGCGACAGCCGGAGCTGCGGGGGCGGCCGCGTCAGCACCTCAGGATCTGCTGCTCGAATGCTTCGCCGATGCCGATGGCCGACATCTCGGCCCCTGCCATGTACGCAAGTTGGTGTTGACCGACACGCAATGGCGCCAGCGTCTTTCCGCGGAGGCCTTCGAAGTGATGCGCCGCGAAGGCACCGAGCGCGCCTTCAGCGGCCAATACGGAAACCTGCATGCCAAGGGGCTGTTTCGCTGCGTCGGCTGCGATACCGCCTTGTTCGATGCATCCACCAAGTTCGAATCAGGCACCGGCTGGCCCAGCTTCTGGCAACCCATCGCCAAGGCCAACGTCATCGAAACCGCCGACCGCAGCTTCGGCATGGAGCGCATCGCGGTCAGCTGCGCGGGCTGCGACAGCCACCTCGGCCACGTGTTCGACGATGGCCCGAGGCCGACGGGATTGCGCTATTGCATGAACTCGGTGGCGTTGCGTTTCATGCCGCGCTCAGGGACTTGAGAACCAAGGCTCGGTAGGAACCCATCCTGTGGGCGACCGGATTGGCAACGCCTTTGCAAGATTGCATCGCGCACAGGGTGCGCCCCTACAGTGCGATGCTTCCGTGCGTGCGATACGGCGCGAGCAAGGCCGGATCATCAAACAAACCGCACGGCAGCAGGTAGCGCGGATCGCGCCCGGACGCCAGCAATTCGCGAATGCGTGTGGCCGAGATTTCCAGAGGTGTCACGGCCAGTTCGATCACCTTGCCGGCCGGCAATGTTTGCAACAAGGCGACGTCATCCACGCGACGCGTTGCAACTTCGGTCTGCAAGCCACTCGGCAACACAGCCCCGACACCTGGGCGGCTCAACACCCCCAGATGCGCCACGTCGAACAATTCGCGCCAACGATGCCAGCTCGGCAAACCCGCGAACGCATCCGCGCCCAACAGCAGTATCAGCGGCCGATCGCCCTGCTCTGCGCGCAACTCGCTTAGCGTGTCGTAGGTATAGGAAGGTCCGTTGCGTCGCAGCTCACGGGTGTCCATGCTCAGCCGCGATTGGCGCTGCAGGGCAGCGTGCAGCATGGCGATGCGCTGTTCCGCGGAGGCCAACGGCGCCGGGCGATGCGGCGGCACATTGGCTGGCATCAGACGTACTTCGGCGTCGAGCAGTTCGGCGGCTTCCCAGGCCACACTGAGGTGTCCCAGGTGCACCGGATCAAAGGTGCCGCCAAACAATGCAAGCGGCTTCATGCGAGTGCGCTGGCAGCCCGGGGTTCGGCAATGGCGGCGATCAGGCGTTCGGCCTCCAGCCAGGGCTCGCCGGCTTCGCGGCCTTTGGCCATGCGGTCGATGCGCGCAGCGCGGGCCAGGCATTGCAGCCAGTGTTCGCGCGGTGCACGGCGCAGCGCCTTGCGGAACAATTGCTCGCGCGCAGGCCAAAGGCGCTCGGCGCGGGCTTGCGCAGCGAAGTCGCGCGCATTCGCCAGTCGCAAGGCGAGCTGCAGTTGATTGACCAACCAGCCCATCAGCGCGATCAGTTCGTCACCTTCGTCGCGCAGGCCAGCGAGTATGTGCAGCGCGCGACCACCATCGCCGGCAAACGCGGCATCGGTGAGCTTGAAGGCGTCGTAGCGCGCGCTGTCGGCGACCAGGTTTTCCATCTCGGCTGCATCGATGCGCGATGCACCGCCACTGTGCAACACCACCAGCTTGTCGATTTCCTGCGCGGCGGCGAGCAGGTTGCCTTCCACGCGCTCGGCCAGCAACGCCGCCGCATCTGGCGTGGCGCTGAGCCCACGCGAGGCCAGCCGCGCACCGACCCAGGCCGCCCACTCGTGCGGCTTGGGCGCGTTGAACACCACCAGTGCACCGGCAGCGTCGAGGTTCTTGGTCCAGGCACCCTCGTGCTTGTTGCTCCAGTCGGTGGCGGTGATCAACAGGGTGACGTCGGGCGGCGGGTTAGCGCAGAACTCGTTGATGGCCTTGGCGCCTTCGGTGCCGGGCCGGCCGGTGGGCAAGCGCAGGTCCAACAGGCGGCGCGTGGCGAACAGCGACATGCCGGCTGCGGCGCGGGCCAAGTCGTCCCAATCGAAATGATTGCCGACGTCGAGCACTTCGCGTTCGTTGTAGCCGAGTCGGCGTGCCTGTGCGCGCAACGCATCGGCGGCCTCCAGCACCAGCAGCTCCTCGCCGGCCAGCAGATAGACCGGGCGCAGGCTGTCGCCAGCCAGCGCCTTCTGCCATTGAGCGGGGTTGAGCGGCATGACTAGGAACTCTCTACTTCGCCGGGCTGGCGTTCGCCGGCTCCACGGTGCCACCGTGCTTCTGCAGCGCCTGCAGACGGAACAGGATCGCCTGCACCATGTCGTCATTGAGGCTGCGCTGGATCTCTTGGACCTGCGCGGTGGTACCGATGGTGTTGGTGGCGTCGTAGCTGAAGTCGCGCGACATATTGATGGTCTGCTGCGGCAGCAGCGGCTGGCCGGCGCCATCATTGACCAGGAACTGCACCTGATAGTGCACCGCGTATTCGGTGACGCGGGCGGTGCCGCTGACGGTAAGCGTATCGGTGCTGAAATTGGCCACGGGAATGCTCAGCTCCGCAATGCCTGCCCCCGGATTGTCTTCAACGGTGACACCGGAACCTTCCAACGCGCGAATCAGATCGCGCTGCAGGCCGCCGCCACCATTGACGCTCAGATGCATCCGCTGCATCGACGGCGGCAGGGCCGCGCTCTGGCGGAGATGGAAACCACACGCTGTCAGCGCGAGGGCGGACGCCAGCATCAGCGAAGCTTTGAACATGCGGCTTACGGAACTCATAGAGATGCTCTCATCCTGCGACGATGTTGACGATCTTGCCCGGCACCACGATCACTTTGCGTACGGTCTGACCTTCCAGGAAAGCCACCACGTTCGGCTGCGCCAGGGCCAGCGCTTCGGCTTCTTCTTTCGTGGCGCTGGCGGCGACCTCGATGGTACCGCGCAATTTACCGTTGACCTGAACTGCAAGAGTCAGTGAATCGCGCACCAGCGCGGCGCTGTCCACCTGCGGCCACGGCTGGTCTTCCAGCACCGCCTCGGCATGGCCCAGCACCACCCACAAGGCATGGCTGACGTGCGGCACCACCGGGTTGAGCAGCAGCACCATCGCTTCCAGCGCCTCGTGACGTACGGCACGACCCTGATCGCTGCTGTCGTTGAATTTGCCCAGACCGTTGAGTAATTCCATCAGCGCCGCAATGGCGGTGTTGAAGGAGTGGCGGCGACCGACATCGTCGCTGACCTTCTGGATGGTTTCGTGCAGCTGGCGGCGCATGGCCTTCTGGCCGGCGTCCAGCGCGGCAGGGTCGACCACCGGATGATCGGGGCCGGCCGCATGTGTGGTCACTTCACGCCAGAAGCGGCGCAGGAAGCGCGCCATGCCTTCCACGCCTGCCTCGCTCCATTCCAGCGACTGCTCCGGCGGCGCGGCGAACATGGAGAACAACCGCACGGTATCCGCGCCGAACTTGTCCACCATCGCCTGCGGATCGATGCCGTTGTTCTTGGACTTGGACATCTTCTCAGTGCCGCCGATCCGCACCGGTTTGCCGTCGCTCTTCGATACGGCACCGATCACGCGTGCCTTTTCATCGCGATGGATCTCGACGTCGGCCGGGTTGATCCAGTCCTTCGAGCCGTCCGGGTTATCGCGGTAGAACGTCTCGGCGATCACCATGCCCTGGCACAGCAGGTTGGTGGCTGGCTCGTCGGCCTTCACCAGCCCCGCATCGCGCATGAGCTTGTGATAGAAGCGGAAGTACAGCAGATGCAGGATGGCGTGCTCGATGCCACCGATGTACTGATCCACTGGCAGCCAGTAGTTGGCGCGCTCGTCGACCTGATCCTGCGCACCCGGGCTGGTGTAGCGCGCGTAGTACCAGCTCGACTCCATGAAGGTGTCGAAGGTGTCGGTTTCGCGCTCGGCCGCGCCGCCGCACTGCGGGCAGGCGGTCTTGCGCCACTCCGGGTCGGCCTTGATCGGCGACTGCACGCCGGAGAACGCGACGTCCTCAGGCAGCACCACCGGCAACTGGTCTTCCGGCACCGGCACGGCATCGCACTTCGGACAGTAGATCACCGGAATCGGGCAGCCCCAGTAGCGCTGGCGACTGACGCCCCAGTCGCGCAGGCGCCAGTTGACGCGGCGCAGTCCCTTGTCCTCGGCTTTCAGTTTGGCGGCGAGGAAGTCGAAGGCCTCTCGGTAATTCTTGCCGTCCAGCTCGCCGGAATGGACCACGCGCATGTCGGCGCGAGTCTTGTCGGAGTACCAGTCCTGCCACTTGTCCGCATCGTACGTTTCGTCACCCACGGCGATCACCTGCGTGATCGGCAACTTGTACTTGTGCGCGAACTCGAAATCGCGCTCGTCATGACCCGGCACGGCCATCACTGCGCCGGTGCCGTAGCCCATCAGCACGAAGTTGGCGACCCACACGGGCACCTTCTCGCCGCTGATCGGGTGGATAGCGAACAAGCCGGTGGCCATGCCGCGCTTTTCCTGGGTTTCCAGCTCGGCTTCGGAAATACCGCCGTGCTTCAACTCATCCAGGAAAGCGGCAAGCTCAGCGTTGCCCTGCGCAGCTTTCAGCGCCAGCGGGTGTTCGCCCGCGATGGAGACGAAGGTGACGCCCATCAGCGTGTCGGGACGCGTGGTGAACACGGTCAGCTGTTCGGTTTCGCCTTCCACCGCGAAATGGATTTCCAGACCTTCGCTGCGACCGATCCAGTTGCGCTGCATGGTCTTCACCGCATCCGGCCAGCCGGGCAGCGTGTCCAGGCCGTCAAGCAGCTCTTGCGCGTAGTCGGTGATCTTGAGGAACCACTGCGGGATCTCGCGCTTTTCCACCAGCGCGCCGGAGCGCCAGCCGCGGCCGTCGATCACCTGCTCATTGGCCAGCACGGTGTGGTCCACCGGATCCCAATTCACCACCGCGTTCTTGCGGTAGGCCATGCCCTTTTTCATCAGCCGGGTGAACATCAGCTGTTCCCAGCGGTAGTACTCCGGCCGGCAGGTGGCGAATTCGCGGGTCCAATCGTAGGCAAAACCCATGCGCTGCAGCTGGCTGCGCATGTGCTCGATGTTCTTGTAGGTCCACTTGGCCGGTGCGGTGTTGTTCTTGATCGCCGCGTTCTCGGCCGGCAGGCCGAACGCATCCCAGCCCATCGGCTGCAGCACGTTCTTGCCGTTCATCCGCTGATAGCGGCTGATCACGTCGCCAATGGTGTAGTTGCGCACATGGCCCATGTGCAGCGCGCCCGAGGGGTACGGCAGCATGGAAAGGCAATAGAACTTGGGCTTGGAGGTGTCCTCTTTCACCTCATAGGCGCGCTGGTCGCGCCAGTACTGCTGCGCGGCGGTTTCCACCGCCTGCGGCTGATAGGCCTGTTCGTTGGCCTGGTCGTTCGTGCCCTGTTCTTGAATATCCTGCATGTGTCCGGCGCCATAGCTTGTTCTGGCAGCCAAAACCGGCGTCCACCGGTGGCTGCGGGTGAACGCGGCAGACTAGCAGATGAGAGCCTGCTCATGGTCTCCAAGTGGCCCGCGCCTGTCTCTTGCGCACATCTCACGGCGGCATGGAGCAGCTCTTCCGACCCGGCAGGACATGATTACCTTCCGATGAGCGAGGGTTTGCTTTTGATCTTGGGGGCCCCTGTGCAGCGGTGAGGGCTGGACGATCAGGCCCCGAAGGGGGCATCGACAGGACGTCGATGCCTTTTCGACACGACAGGGACGTCGTGTCGAAAAGCCCGGCCAGCCCTCACGGACTCGGAGGCGAAGCCGGAGAGCGCGGAAGAGGGGTGGCCTTCTCTTTGGTTACTTTCTCTTGGCCAAACAAGAGAAAGTGACCCGGCCTCCGACAGGAGGACGGAAGCCCGCGGCAGGCGAGCCAGGTCGCGATAGCGCGAACATCAAACGGCAACGCCACTGGACCCCGGCCTGCGCCGGGGTGACGACGGTGAGAGGTTATCGCAAGCACCCGCCCCTCCCCCCAACCCTCTCCCCGGCAGGGAGAGGGAGTTCAAACATGCTCGCGCACACGTTGAGATGTGCTCAAGAGACAGGGCCTACGTGGAGACCATGAGCAGGCTCCGAGCCCCCTAGCCGGGCGGGCAGGCCCCGTTTTGCCCCGCCCCCCATGAGCTCGCCGCCGCGGCAATCTGCGTCGCCAGCTGATCGATGGCGCGCTGGTGGCCTTGCACCAGCGCCTCATAGCCCTCGCCTACCGATTCCTGCACACGGCTGGTGCACGACAACGACGCATCGCCCTTGAGCGAGCGCAGGCTCCACGCCGCGTCGATCAGCGCATAGCCGCCCGGCACCGAGTCGAAGCGACGCAGATCGACTTTGATCCGTAGCACTGGCTTGCTACCCGAAGGCAGCCCGCTCACATCCTGCGTATGCAGCTGACGGGCGAGATCGGCCGACAGCGCACTGCGAACCTCATCGCCCAGCGGTGCGACCCAGCGTTGGCCATCGAGCACAGCCACACCCTGCCCGCCCTGGCGCACCACCAGCTGCGGTTGATCCACCTGCGCCGGCACGCCGACGGGCAACAGCTCGAACTGGAACGCCGCCGGAGCTGTACCGATAGCCGCCTGCGTCGCGGTAGGCACGTAGTTATCGACCGGTGGCACCAGTGTGTAATAACGGGTCGGCGCCGAACCGCCGCAGGCGGCCAGTGTCGATGCGGCGACCATGGCCAGGACGGGCCATCCCTTATCAATGATGCCCTTGCGGATCATGGCTTGCTCCCTTGTTGCGTGGCGGCCGGCGGTGCGGGTGCCGGGTCGGCCTTGCGGCCGCGCAGCAGCGCGTCCGGATGACTGCCCAGGTAATCGGTCAACACGCGTAGCGAACGTGCCGAGCGCTGCAGCTCCTGCAGCGTGCCGCCCAGGTTCTGCTGCAGCGGTGAATCCGGCGACAGCGCGTTGTTGGCCGTACCCATCGTCTGCTGTGCGCTCTGCAAGGTGGTCTTGAACTCCGGCAGCACGTCGCCGTTGACCTGCTTGAGCGTGCGATGCAATTCGCCCAGTGTCTGGTCGAGATTGCGGCCGATGCTGTCGAATGGAATCTTCTGGATCTTATCCACGATGTCCGCCATCTGCTCCTGCAACTTATCGAAGCTGCCAGGCACGGTCGGAATTTCCAGCGGCTTGACGCTCGGGTCATAGGCTGCCTTGGGCGCCTTGGGCACGAAATCCAGGGAGATGTAGAGCTGCCCGGTCAGCAAGTTGCCGCTACGCGCCTGAGCCCGCAAACCCTGCCCGATCAGCGTGCCCATCATCTGCGAGAGCTGAGCGTCGTCACCCCGCGCCTTGGCCAACGCCACCAGCTTTTCGTGCGCGCGGCCGAGTCGCTGCGGATACACCACCGCACCGACAGTCACCGGGAATTTCTGCGTCTTCTCGTCGAAATCCAGATTCACCGACACCACGCGGCCGAATGGAATACCGAGGAATTCCACCGGCGCATCCACCTTCAGTCCGCGCAGCGACTGGTCGAAGCGCATGCGGATGTATTTCGGCTCGCCATCCGGCGGGGCCATCGCGGTGGCCTGATCATGGAATAGATTGAATGCCGCGCTCTCGTCCGCCGGCGCCGTTTCATGCGGCCCCATCGGCTCCTGAAAGGCCACGCCGCCGGCCAGGACGCTCGCCAGCGATTGCGTATTGACCTTGACGCCATCCGCGCCCACCGAGACATCCACCCCGCTGGCATTCCAGAAACGGCTGGTCTTGGTGACGAATTGATCATTCGGAGCATCGACCCAGATCTGCAACGACACGGCCTTGCCGTTCGGGTCCAACTGATAAGTCACCACACGGCCGACCTGGATGCGCCGGTAATACACCGGCGAACCGATATCGAGCGAACCGAGGTCGTCGGTATGCAACACAAAGGTCTTGCCCGGTGCGCCATGTGTCACGGCAGGCGGCGCTTCCAGCCCCGTGAACTCGTCCTCCGGCTGCTTCGACTCGCCCACGTCGGCGCCGATAAAGGCGCCGGACAGCAGCGTATCGATACCCGACACACCACCGAGACCGATGCGCGGACGCACCACCCAGAAGCGCGTATCCTCCGTGGCGAAACCTTCAGCGCTCTTTTCCAGCGACACTTTGGCGGTGACGTGACTGCGGTCCTTGCTCAGGCGCACCGAAGTCACCCGGCCGATCACCACGTTCTTGTACTTCACCGGCGTCTTGCCTGGGTCCAACCCCTCGGCGCTCTGGAAGCTGATGGTGATGGTCGGCCCCGCCTGCATCCAGGCGTTGATCACCAGCGACAGGCCCACCAGCGCGGCCAGTACCGGGATCAGCCAGACAAACGAGGCGTTGATGCGCGGGCGGTGCACCACCGGCTCGGGCAGGTCGGCATTACCGGGCTTTGTGTCGTCAGTCATCGGATTCCTTGCCATCCCAGATCAGCCTGGGGTCAAAACTCATCGAAGCAAACATGGTGAGCACCACCGTCAGGCCGAAGAACACCACGCCAGGCAACGGCTCCACCAGACTCAGCAAACCAAACTGCACCAACGCCGTCAGCAGCGCCACCACGAATACGTCCAGCATCGACCAGTAGCCGATCAGCTCCACCAGCCGATACAGCTTGGCACGCTGCCGGCGTGCCCAACCACTGCTGCGATGCGAACTCCACAACAACGTCACCAGCGCCAGGAACTTGAGCATCGGCACCACGATGCTGGCGGTGAACACGATGACCGCCAGATCCGGCGAGCCCTTGACCCACAGCTCCACCACGCCGCTGAGGATGGTGTTGTCATCCACATCGCCCACGCTCACCGTGCGCATGATCGGCAGCAAGTTGGCGGGGATATAGAAAATGAAAGCGGCGATCAACAGTGCCCAAGTACGGCTGTAAGTTGCCTTCTTACGACGATGCAGCGAGGAGTGGCAACGCGGGCAGCGCGCATGCTCCATACCGGTATCGCGACAGACCAGGCTGCATACATGGCAACCGATCACACCCAACTCGTCGGCACGCGGCAACGCACTCACGGCGCGCCCTCCGGCGTCAGGTCCCACAGCCGGCGTAGATCGATGCCAGCGAAGATCGTGATCAACAGGGTCAATGCAGCGTAGGCGAAAATGCCAGGATTGAGGATCACATCGAAATACACGTGTGCCTTGACGATGGCCACCATCGCGCCCAGCACGAACACCTCGCTCATGGTCCACGGCCCCAGCCGATACAAGGTCACCATGGCCAGGCGAAACCCCGGTGCGCGTTGCCCGCGGCGAGCAAACAGCAGCACCCAGCCCAGCAGCAGCATCTTGCACAGCGGAAAGAAGAACAGCGTGCCCGCCGCCAGCACCGAGACCACCTGCGAGTGCTCGTGCCACATCATCATGATGGCGCCCCACAGCGTGGTGCTGATCAACTGCCCGTTGAAACCCAGCGTGACGATCGGCCAGACATTGGCTTGCACGAATACCACCAGTGCCGTCAGTACCAGCGCCAGCATCGCGCCGGGGCCCAAACGTTGATACCGCTCCAGGACGGCATCGCAACGCAGGCAGCGCGCTACCTCGCCGCACGCCAATTCGCGCCGGCGATACACGGTGTCGCAGTGTTCGCAGATCAGCAGTGGCGGCGTTGCAACCATGCGGTTCGAGCCAGGGTCCGGGCTTGTCATCCAGCGGATTCTCGCAAATCTGCGCGCGTTGCGCTTAGGGTTCGACGTCATCCACTCTTGATATGCTTCGCCGCGCCCCGATCTGAAACCGATTCGTTACCTTCGGAGTTTTCCAGTGACCGCCAGCGACGCCGCCACCCATGTCTTCGACGTGGACCAGGACAATTTCGAGGCCGAGGTGCTTCAGGCCTCACTGACCACGCCCATCCTGGTGGACTTCTGGGCGACCTGGTGCGGCCCCTGCAAAACCTTGGGGCCGATGCTGGAAAAGCTGGCCGCCGAGTTCAATGGCGCGTTCCGCCTGGCCAAGGTGGACGTGGACAAGAACCAGCAGCTGGCCGCCATGTTTGGCGTGCGCAGCATCCCTACCGTGGTGCTGGTGAAAGACGGTCAGATCCTGGATGGCTTTACCGGCGCCCTGCCGGAAGGCCAGTTGCGCGAGTTCCTGTCGCGCCACGTGCAGCCTGCTGAAGCACAGGTTGCCGAAGAAGTGCCCGTCTCGGCCGAAACACCCGACCAGGCCGTCGAACGCCTTCGCCAGGCTATCGCCGCGGAGCCCGCCAAGGCCGACCTGAAACTCGATCTAGCCCTGGCCCTGATGCGCGCCGGCCAAGCCGACGACGCCGAAACCGAACTCACCGCCCTGCCCGCCAACCTTGCCACCGACAATCGCGCCGTGCGCCTGCGCAGCCAGCTCGACCTGGCCCGCGCACTGAATGGCGCGCCCTCGCTGGCCGAACTGCAGCAGCGCGTGCAAACCGATGCAGGTGACTGGCAAGCCCGCGATCTGCTCGGCGTGCGCCTGCTGCTGGAAGACGATGCCGCCGCCGGCCTGGAACAGTTCCTCGCCATCCTCGAACGCGCCCGCGACTGGAACGACGGCGCCGCTAAAAAGCGCCTGCTCGCCGCCTTCGCCACTCTGGACGATGCGGAGCTGGTCGGCCGCTATCGCCGTCGCATGGCCTCGTTGCTCTTCTAGTGCGCCCTTCGACTTTTCGGCGGCTGATGAACCTATGGCCGCCCTTCCTGTGCAACAGCATTCGCGTACAGCAACTCAGCGACGACTGGTCCGAGGCCACCGTCGTGCTGCGCTTGCGCCCGTGGAACCGCAATTACGTAAAGAGTCAGTTCGGCGGCAACCTGTTCTCCATGACCGACCCGCTGTGGATGCTGCTGGTGATGCATCAGCTGGGCAGCGAGTACTTCGTGTGGGACAAGGCTGGCGCGATCGAATTCGTGGCGCCGGGGCGCGAGGACGTCTACGCGCATTTCAAGCTCAAACCAAGCGTGGTAGATGAATTGCGCACTGCCGCCGCCAACGGCGAGAAGGTGCTGCGCTGGTTCGAGACCGAGATCAAGACGGCTAGCGGTGAAGTCGTGGCCAAGGTGCGCAAGCAGATCTACGTACGTCTGAAGCCACGAGCGCGCTGAGCCCGCACTTGTAGGAGCGCACCCTGTGCGCGCCCATCCTGCGAAGCGCTACCCCCGTTCGCCCACAGGGTGGGCTCCTACCAACAGCGCACCTTCCCTACTCGCGCTCGAAGTTGCCGATCTCTTCCAGCATCGCCTCGGCCCGCATCACGCTCTTGCCTGCGAAGTTGTCTTCCATCCATCGACGTTTGCCGATGCGGCGCAATAGCCAATAAGCCACCAACGCCAGGGCAAGCGACACCAGCCCGCTAAGCATCAGGCTCCACCCAAGCTCGGGTGCATGCCGCAACAGATCGTCCCCCATCGCCTCGAAATCACGCTGAACCAGCATCAGTACTAGCGGAACCCATATGATGCTGCCCAGCACAGCGAAGACCGGCGCCTCGACCCGCACTCTCCAGCGCCGCAGCGACGCCATGCGCTTCTGTATCCGCAACACCGGCGCGGCGTAGTCCATGTCGCGGACCAGGAAAAGGATGCGCGCCGCAAACGCAATCAGTGCTATCCCGAAAACCTGCACCAGCATGCCGCACAGCATCCATGGCACGGATGGCATATGCGTGGTCCAGAACGCCACGCCTATCCATAGAAACACCACGCCGAATGCGATCTGGATCGACTGCCCCCAGATCAACGGGCGCAGGCCGCGACGCAGGCCATCGAGGCGCCGCTCGACGAACATTTGCCGTTGCAACGCATGCTGCTGCGCAAGGCGGCGATCCAGCATCTGCCAGGCCTGCTTCATCTCATCCAGTTCCATCTTCACGCCCTCATGGATTCGCCGGCCGCCACGCGGCCACGCAACTTCTGCTTGATGCGACCGATCTTGGTCGCCACATTGGTTTCACTGATGCCGAGCACCTCGGCGATCTCGGCGTAACTGCGGTCTTCCAGATAGAGCAGGATCAAGGCGCGATTGAGCGGATCGAGCTCGCCAATGAATGTGTAGAGCTGCCGCAGACGCTCATCCGGCTCGTCAATGCCGGCACCGCTGGCGACGGTCTCAAGCAGGTACTCGTCCAGCGGCTGCACGCGCTCGTCCTGGCTCGATGTCCGCCGTGCGCTGGATATGCCGACGTTGAGCGCGATACGGTACATCCAAGTGGAGAACCGTCCGCGCTGTTCGTCGTAACTGTCGAACGAGCGCCAGAGCTGAGTGGCAATTTCCTGCGCCAGGTCCCGACGGTCCTCGGCGTGGCGTGCATAGATGGCCGCCACTTTGAACACGATCAGCTGATGTTCGCGCAGCAAGGTCTCGAAGTGCCGTTGTCGCAGTCTGTCCGTCATCGCCGCCTGTATCCCCGCCATTCGCAGCATGATTCGCGCGTCGTGGAAAAAAATCACACCCACCCGCGAAAGGGCCGAACGTCACACCCTGATCGCCCCGGCCTCCCCCTACAATGCCGGTTTCCTCGCTACCGATGACCCTTCCCATGCCGCGATTGCGCATCAAACGCTATCTGATTACCGGCCTGCTCACCTTTATCCCGTTGTGGGTCACCTGGCTGGTCTTCAAATTCGTACTAGGCATGCTGGCGGGCATCGGTGCACCGCTGGTAGGCGCCTTCGTCGCCGCACTGACGCAGATCGCGCCTCGCCTCGGCGAATCGCTCAACCGGGGCTGGCTGCTCTTCATCCTGGCCCTGATCATCACGCTCGCCGCGCTGTACCTGCTCGGCTGGCTGGCCAACCGCGTCATCGGCCAACGCCTGCTCGACACCTTCGACGGATGGCTTGCGCGCATCCCGCTGGTGCAGACCATCTACGGCGGTACCAAGAAGCTGATGGCGGTGCTTCAACAGAAGCCCTCGGGTATGCAGCGCGTGGTGCTGATCGACTTTCCGCGCCGGGGCATGAAGGTGGTCGGCTTCGTTACCCGCGTGATGACGGAGGAAGGCACCGGCCGCGAGATGGCAGCGGTTTACATCCCCACCACACCCAATCCCACCGGCGGTTACCTCGAATTGGTGCCGGTGAATGAGCTGACGCCCACCGACTGGACGATGGATCAGGCCATGGCCTTCATCATCTCTGGCGGCGCGGTAGCGCCCGATACCTTGCCCGCCTCGGCCACCTCGCTGACGAATGACCACGCTAAGGATCACGCATGACCCTTCGCCACCTTTTTCTGTCCGCCCTGCTGGGAGCCGCTGCCATGACCGCGCACGCTGCCGACTGGACCACGCCCGCCGAGGCTTCGCATTTCCGCACCACACCGAGCTATGCCGACACGCTGGCTTATCTGCAGAAACTGGCTGCTGCCGCGCCCGGCAAGTTGAAGCTGGAAAGCTTCGGCACATCGCCGCAGGGTCGTCCGCTGACCATGGTGATCGCCAGCGGCGACGGCACCTTTACGCCGGAAGCGGCTCGCAAGGCCGGCAAGCCGATCGTACTGCTGCAGGCCGGCATTCATCCGGGCGAGATCGAAGGCAAGGACGCCGGCCTGATGCTGCTGCGCGACTACGCCGTCGCCGGCAAGCTGCCACATCTGCTCGACAAGGTGGTGCTGGTCTACATCCCGGTGTTCAGCGTGGACGGCCACGAGAACTCGAACCCCTACCACCGCATCAACCAGAGCGGCCCGGACAGCATGGGCTTCCGCGGCCAGGCGCAGTACCTCAACCTCAATCGCGATTACGTCAAGGCCGACGCGCCAGAAATCCGCGACTGGCTGAAGCTGTGGCAGCGCTGGCTGCCTGACCTGTTCATGGACATCCATACCACCGACGGCGCGGACTATCAGTACGACCTCACCTGGTATACCGAAGACCCGCACAAACTCGATCCCGGCGTGAGCGCATGGCAGCAAGAGCTGATCGCCAACCGCGTGATACCTGCCTATGAAAAGCGCGGCCATCTCGCATCCATCTATCTGGACTTCAAGGACGGCCGCGACCCGCGCAAGGGGCTCGCCAACTTCGGTTCCGGCCCGCGCTTCTCCACTGGCTACGTGGCGCTGCAGAACCGCCCCGCCCTGCTGGTGGAAACGCACATGCTCAAGTCGTACGAGAACCGCGTGCGCGGCACCTACGATCTGGTTGACCTGATGCTGGAAAACATCGGCAACGATGCCGCTTCACTGCTCGCTGTCAACCGCGCGGCGGATGAAACCGTCGTCGCGCGCGCCGCCAACCCGAAAGCGCAGGTTGCGCTGACTTACAAACTCGATCCCAAGCCCACGCCGTTCGAGTTCAAGAGTTTCGCCTTCAGCATTACCCATAGCGACATCTCCAACAGCGACTGGATTCAGTACGACCCGAGCAAGCCGCAGAGCTACACCATCGACAACTGGAATGGCCTGCTGCCCGATACATCCATCGCGCCTCCCGCTGCCTATGCCATCCCGGCGCAGTGGACGCAGATCATCGAGAAGCTCGACGCGCACGGCATCGCGTATCGCCGTCTGTCGCATCCGCTGAAGATCAAGGGCGGCGCCTATCAACTGGACAATCCACAGTGGGCCAGCAAGCCGTTCGAAGGCCACCTGGTGCTGCGCGACTTCAGCCAGAACGACACCACGCGCGAAATCGAATTGCCAGCCGGTTCGGCAATCGTGCCGATGGACCAGCGCGCGGCCAATGTTGCGATCCACCTGCTCGAACCGCAGGCGCCCGACTCGCTGCTGCGCTGGGGCTACCTCAATGCCATCTTCGAGCCGAAGGAATACGGCGAAACGCGCGTGGTGGAAAAACTCGCGCGCGAGATGCTGGCGAAGAACCCGGCACTGAAGGCGGAGTTCGACAAGAAGCTGCATGACGATGCGGCCTTTGCCGCCAATCCGGGCGCCCGATTGGAGTTCTTCTTCGAACGCTCGCCTTGGTACAGCGTGCAGGCAGTGGGGGCGTATCCGGTGCTGCGGCTGGATGCTGCCACGCTGGAAACAACCAAGCGGTAGTCGCAGGACTTGTGGGCTTCACCCCACCCCAACCCTCCCCTGCTACACGCAAGGGAGGGAGCAGGGTGTCCCGAGCTTTAGCTCCTCCCCTTGCTTGCGACGCGAAGCTAGTCCCGTGGGACAGGGGGAGGCTGGGAGGGGGTAGGCCCTTGCAACGACTTTGCAAGACTTGTGGGCTTCACCCCACCCCAACCCTCCCCTGCTGCACGCAAGGGAGGGAGCACGTTGTCGCAACACTTGTGGGCTTCACCCCAAGCAGGCCCAGCTCAACCTGGTTGCGGAGCGCTCCCCTGACCTTTGACACTGTGCCGGACCATGACCAATGACCTAGCGTCAAAGGTCATCACTACGATCCGGGCGGCCGCGCGCGTGATCGACATCAGCTGCCAACCCGCCCTACCGGGCTCCATCCATGAGAGGGAAATCCATGACCAAGCCGTATCTGAAGCCACTCGCCCTTGCAGTGAGCCTGGCCCTGACGCTCACCGCCTGCGGCAAGCAGGAATCCGCCGAACAGGCCGCGCCCGCCAAGAGCAGCAGCGCCCCTGCCGCCGCCAGCACCACCGCCGCCGCGCCCGCCGCCAAGAAGAGCGTGTTCGACGTCAGCGAGCTGGACACCAGCATCAACGCCTGCCAGGACTTCAACGGCTTCGTCAACGCCAAGTGGGTTGCCGCCAACCCGATCCCGGAAGACCGCACCCGCTGGGGCGCCTTCGACCAGCTGGCCGAAACCAGCCTCAACACCCAGCATGACATCGTCGATGCCGCCGCCAAGGGCGCTGCCCAGGCGCAGGCCGGCTCGATCGAACAGAAGATCGGCCTGCTGTACCAGTCGGGCATGAACGAAGACGCCATCGAGAAGGCCGGCGCCGAACCGATCAAGGCCAAGCTCGATGCCATCGCTGCCCTGAAGAGCGGCGCCGACGTGGCCGACTACATCACCAAGAGCTACGCCGAAGGCGACGGCCAGGTGTTCTCGTTCGGCTCCGGCGCCGACTTCAAGCACGCCGACATGCAGATCGGCTATGCCGGCCAGTCCGGCCTGGGCCTGCCCACCAAGGATTACTACTCGGATGCCAAGTACAAGGACATCCGCGATGCGTACGTGGCACACATCGCCAAAACGCTGACGCTCGCCGGCGTGTCCGAGGCCGATGCCAAGACGCAGGCCGACGACGTGCTGAAGTTCGAGACCGCACTCGCCGCCGCCTCGCTGTCGCCGGTGGAAGAGCGCGATCCGAAGAACCAGTACCACTTTGTCAGCGTGAAGGAAGCCGACAAGGTTACCCCGCACTTCAACTGGGAGAAGTTCTTCACCGCCCAGGGCGTGACCATCGACAAGGGCTTCTCGCTGTCGCAGCCGAAGTTCTTCGCCGAGTTCGACAAGCAGCTGACCAAGGCGCCCGCCTCGCAGTGGCAGGCCTACCTGCGCTTCCACACCATCGACGATGCTTCGCCGTACCTGAGCAAGGCGTTCCAGGACAACAAGTTCGACTTCTACGGCAAGACGCTCGCCGGCCAGCCGCAGCAGAAGCCGCGCTGGAAGCGCGTGCTCGGCGCCGTCAACGGCAGCATGGGTGAAGCGCTGGGCCAGCTCTACGTCGCCAAGGTGTTCAAGCCGGAAGCGAAGGAGCATGCGCAGCAACTGGTCGACAACGTGCGCAACTCGCTCAAGGCGCGTATCGAGAAGCTCGACTGGATGAGCGATGCCACCAAGGAAAAGGCCATCGCCAAGTGGAACACCTTCCTGCCCAAGATTGGCTACCCCGACAAGTGGCGTGACTGGTCCGGCCTGAACATCAGCGGCGACAACTACTACGCCAACGTCAAGGCGGCGTCCAAGTTCAACTACGACTACGACATCGCCAAGATCGGCAAGCCGACCGACCGCAAGGAATGGGGCATGACCCCGCAGACGGTCAATGCCTATTACAGCTCGAACGACAACACCATCAACTTCCCGGCCGCGATCCTGCAGCCGCCGTTCTTCGATGCCAGTGCGGACGACGCCATCAACTACGGCGGCATCGGTGCCGTGATCGGCCACGAAGCCAGCCATGGCTTCGACGACGAAGGCAGCCAGTTCGACGGCGCCGGCAACCAGGAAAACTGGTGGACCAAGGACGACCGCACCAAGTTCGAAGGCCGCACCGACAAGCTGGTGCAGCAGTTCAACGACTACGCACCGATCAAGGACAAGCCGGATGCGCACGTCAACGGCAAGCTGACCCTGGGCGAGAATATTGCCGACCTCGGCGGCCTCAACGTGGCCTACGACGCACTGCAGGGCGCGCTTTCCAAGACACCGGGCTCGACCGAGCAGAAAGTGGACGGCTATACGGCCGATCAGCGCTTCTTCCTCAGCTGGGCCCGTGTGTGGCGCGGCCACGTGCGCGAGAAGCAGGCGCTGCTGTCGCTCAACACCGATCCGCACGCACCGGGTTCGCTGCGCGCCATTGGCGCGCCTTCCAATATGGAAGCCTTCGCTACCGCGTTCCAGTGCAAACCGGGTGACGCCATGGTTCGCGCTAGCGACAAGCAGGTGAAGATTTGGTGAGTTTCAGTCGCTGCGGGTAACCGTAGCGATAAACCGTCGAATCAAAGCGCCGCGCACTTGCGCGGCGCTTTTTTTATGTCTTAGGCAATTATCGAAAAAGCACTGACAAGAGCCCTACAAACGCTTTACATTTGATGAGCCCACGGCGGGGGCCTGGGTATCGAGTAGGTATTCATCCACTCATTCTGGGGATCGCCATGAAGCTTAGATTGCATCGCACTACGCTTGCGTCGGCACTATCGCTAGCCATCGTTGCTACCCTGCCTTTGTCAGCACCCGCTCTGGCGCAGGACACCGGCCAGGACCAGACCGCCGCCAATCCACAAAAGGCCGTCAAGCTCGAAACCATCACGGTCACCGGCTCGCGCATCAAGAGTGCCGACGTAGTGACGCAGGTGCCGGTATTCACCATCAGCTCTGACGATATTCACAAGACCGGCCTCACCAGCATCGGCGACATCCTGCAGCAGATGACGACGTCCGGTTCGGCATTGAATACGAAATTCAATTCGGCCGGCAATTTCGGTTTCCCACCGGACGGCAGCGGCGTGGGCTCGGGCTCGTCCACGCTTGATTTGCGCAATCTCGGCGCCAAGCGCGTACTGGTGCTGGTCGATGGCATGCGCTGGGTCAACGAAAGCTCGGCCTCCGGCGTCTCGGCCGCGGTGGATTTGAACACCATCCCCGCCGGGATCATCGATCGTATCGAAATACTGCAGGACGGCGCGTCATCACTGTACGGCTCCGACGCCATCGCCGGTGTCGTCAACATCATCACCAAGCGTTCGCAGAAAGGCGGCGCGGCCAGCGTCTACTACGGTGGCTACAACAACCTCAGCGGCGGCAGCACCACCAGCGCCGACCTGTCATTCGGCAACAAAGGCGATCGCTACGAATTCTTCATCGACTTCAGCCATGTGAAGCAGGACGCCATTTCATCGCGCGCGTGGAATCAATCCGGCGGTGCCTGCGTCCCCGGCACCGGCCTGGCGAACTGCAGCTCGGCGACGCCGACGGGCCGCTTCATCTTCACCGACCCAGCCACGGGGCAGACCGTCAGCGTCACACCCAACGGCGCCTTTGCCGGCAAGCCCAACTATCCCAGCGACTACCACCACTTCACGACAGCTGATCGCTTCAATTTCGCGCCTTACAACATGTTGCTGACGCCGAGCACACGCAACGCGATCTTCGGACAAGTGCGCTACAAGCTCACCGATAACATCACGTGGTATGCACGCGGTCTGTACAACAACCGCAAGTCGACCAACCAGGCCGCTCCCGAGCCGATTTTCCTCGGCCCCGGCGCGGGCACCGGCGGCCTCGCCGACAGGGTGGGCGTGGATGTCACCAACCCGTACAACCCCTTCGGCGTCACCCTGAATCCCGACCCGAGCACCGGCAATCTGACCCTGATCGGCCGGCGCCCGATCGAAGGCGGCCCGCGTGTCTTCAAGCAGGATGTGGACACCCGCTACTTCGCGACCGGTCTCGAGGGCAAGTTTGATTTCGCGGACCGCGATTTCTTCTGGGACGTCAACTTCGCCGACGGCGACAACAAGGCCACCCAGACAGTGAACGGCACTTACAACATCGCGCACATCCAGCGCGCGCTGGGCCCGTTGGCCAACTGCACGGGCAACTGCGTGCCGTTGAACCTTTTCAGCGGTCCGGGCTCGATCACCCCGGCGATGCTCAACTACATCCAGTACATCGAGCACGACACCAGCGAGAACAAGCTCAAGCTGTATACCGTCAACCTCTCCGGCACAGCGTTCAATCTGCCGGCCGGAGCGTTCACCTTCGCCACCGGCTTCGAGCACCGCAACTACCAAGGCTCCTATGAACCGGATGCGGTGGTGGTGGCGGGCGAATCCAACGGTGTGCCGTCGCTGCCGACCTCGGGCCGGTATTCGATCAATGAGTACTATCTCGAATTGAACGCGCCGATCCTCAAGGAGCTGCCTGGCGTCAAAGCGCTGGACCTGTCGGCCGCCACGCGCTATTCCAAGTACTCCACCTCCGGCAGCACGACAAACAACAAGTACGGCCTTCGCTGGCAGGTCTATGACGACCTGACTCTGCGCAGCACCTGGGCGGAAGGATTCCGCGCGCCCACCATCGGCGAATTGTTCGGCTCGCCTGCTCGCTTCGATGCGACTCTGCAGGACCCGTGCTCGGCACCGATCGCCAGCGGGCAGACCAAGAGCAACTGCGCGGCCTTAGGCATACCCGCCAGTTATACGCAGCCGAACCCGCAGATCTCGGTGCGCACCGGCGGCAATCGACAGCTCAAACCAGAAACTGCACGCAGCCTGACCTGGGGAGCGGTGTATAGCCCGGGATGGGCGGAGAACACCGCATGGTCGAGCAAACTCGACTTCACTTTTGGCTATTACCGCATCACCATCAAAGAAGCGATTCAGGCGTTGGACGCGCAGACCAAGCTGGACCGCTGCGTCGCCAGCGCCAGCCTCACCTCCGTGTTCTGCCAGGGCATTCATCGCAACGCCACCGGCAATATCGACGGTTTCGACGCGACCTTGCAGAATCTCGGCACCGTCAATACCAGTGGCTTCGACTTCGGCGCGAACTGGCATGGGCCAGACACGTCGTACGGCCGGTTCAACGTCAATTGGCAGAACACCTATGTGCAGAAGTACGAAGCCAAGAATGGCGTGGGCGCCCGGGAACCACGCACGGTAGGCCTCGAATTGAATAACAGTGCGATTCCGCGCCTGCACTCGACCTTTGGCGTGGGCTGGGCCATGCAAGCCTGGACCGTGGATTACAAGCTCCGCTACGTCAGCGGGCTGCGCGAGGACTGCGCGGCGGCGGTTGGCTTCCCGGTCTGTTCGAGCCCCAACGAAATCGCCCCGAATCGCCCCAACGGCACGCATCACATCGGCTCGGTGACCTACAGCGATGTGCGTGCCAGCTGGAAGCTTCCCATCCAGTGGGATCTGACCCTGATTGGCGGCATCAACAATCTGTTCGATCGCGAGCCGCCGATCTGCGTATCGTGCTCACTGAACGGCTACGACGCTGCCACCTATGACATACCCAGCCGTTTCGCCTACATACAAGCCGATCTGAAGTTCTGACAGGTTGAGGTCAACGCTCCCGCGAGGAGCTTTTCAATGAAGCGCCGCACATGACGTGCGGCGCTTTTTTTGCTCAACGGGCGGCCTCGCCAAACTCATGCCGCTCTCGTACGTGCGCGCCTCGACTCATAAGCCTTCAGATGCGCATAAGCCACGCGCAGCATCGGCAGATCGTCGGTGGATAACGTGGCGCGTGCCAGCAGATCGCCCACCACATGATCGGCTTCGATGGCGCCGCCTTGCTCCAGGTCGCGCAGCATCGATGCACTCAGAGTAGAACCCGCCTCGGTCAACACCGAGCTTGCGCGCTGGAGCACGGCATCGCTCGGCGTGTAGCCACAGCCCTCGGCCACACGCCGACACTCATCGAGCAGATCAAGTACGGCCTGGGTGCCGCCGGTAGCCGCGACGATGTCGCCCACTGGAGCGCGCATCAAGCAGGTGATGCCGGCAAGCGAGGCGAGGAAGACCCACTTGTCCCACATGTCCTGCAGGATGGTGGTGCTCAGGCGCGGCTCAAAGTTGGCTTTCGCCATGCTCTGCGCGACACGTTCGATGCGCCCCGAGCGTGTGCCATCGCGCTCACCGAAGGTGAGGCTGTGCGACCGGTTGAGATGGCGTACGGCACCCTCGGCATCCAGGGTCGCCGCGATCACACATTGACCACCCAGCACGTGTTGCGCACCGAAGCGTGCATCGAGCAGATCCAAGTGGCACATACCGTTGAGCAGCGGCAGGATCAGGCTGGACGGACCGACCGCGGGCGCGATGTCCTCGATCGCCTGTGCCAGGTGATAGGCCTTGCAGCTCAGCAGAATCAGGTCGAACGGTTCGCGCAACGCGTCCGCTTGCACGGTGGGCGGCGACGGGTACGTGACATCGCCCTTCTCACTACGAATGACCAGGCCATGCCGGGCCAGCGCCGCCGCACGGCCGGCGCGTACCAGAAAGGTCACGTCCTGGCCGCTTTCCAGCAGACGCCCGCCGAAATACCCACCTGTGGCGCCTGCGCCAACCACCAACATCCGCATATGTGCACCCTTCGAATCAACCTGCGCCACAGATTACAGGCGACGGCCTGCGCCCCGAGCTCGGCGTAGATACTTACGATATTTATTGCGAATCATTATCAATTGCTTTACTGTCTTTGCACTCAGCGAGGCGGCTAACCCCGTTGGCATGTACCTGCGGCCATAGCTACGCAGGTGCTGCCGACCGGCGCGATGGCCAGGCCCAGCCACATTCCAGATGCATCGGTACCGACGCCCCACTCGCGGCGCGCCGTGCATGCCTATACCTGTTCCAAGGAAGAGCGATGTCCCCCTCCCAAGCCTTTGTCACCTCGCAAGCCTCCTCCCCCAAGCGCCTGCTGGCCTCCGCCCTCGGCTTGGCCTTGCTGCCAGCCGCCGCTCACGCCGGCTCCATCGCCGACGCCGATGCGCCGAAGGAAGATCAGGCCAAGAAGCTGGAAGGCATCAAAGTCGATGCCACCACCGTGAACTCCACCTCACCGAAGTTCACAGCCCCACTGCTCGATACCCCACGCGCCGTCACGGTGATTCCGCAGGCGATCATGCAGGAGACCGGCGCTGTCTCCCTGCTCGACGCACTGCGCACGGTGCCCGGCATCACCTTCGGCGCCGGCGAAGGCGGCAACCCGAATGGCGACCGCCCCTTCATCCGCGGCTTCGATTCGCAGAGTTCGCTATTCATCGACGGCGTGCGCAGCACCGGTTCGCAATCGCGCGAAGTATTCGATATCGAACAGATCGAAGTGACCAAGGGCCCCAGCTCGGCCTACACCGGCCGCGGCTCGGTCGGCGGCAGCGTGAATCTGATCACCAAGGCACCGCAAGCGAAGACCTTCGTGAGCGGCAGCATCGGCGTGGGCACGGACAGCTATCGACGCGGCACCGTCGACTGGAACCAGTTAGTGAACGACGACGTGGTCTTCCGCCTCAACGCCATGGCGCACGAGAACGACATCCCCGATCGCAACGGCCCGGACTTCAGCCGCTGGGGCATCGCACCGTCGATCACCTTCGGCATGAAGTCCGCCACCAGCGTCACGCTGAGTTACTACCACCTGCAAAGCGACGACACGCCCGACAGCGGCCTGCCGTACAACAACCCATTCGTCGCCACCAGTCCGAATGCTTACCTCAACGGCAACGGCGCGCCGATCGAGGTGCCGCACGACACGTACTACGGCTTGCTCAGCCGGGATTTCCAGAAGCAGAAAACCGACGTGGGCAGCATTCGCTTGCAACACGACTTCGGCGGCAACTGGGTGCTGCGCAACAGCACGGTGTATTCGCGCGTCACCAACGACTATCTCTGGACACAGCCGGACGATAGCCAAGGCAACTTCTTGGTGAACGGTGGCATCTGGCGCCGCAACAACAACCGCATCAGCGCCACCACCGCGATGACCAACCAGACCGATCTCACCGGCGAGTTCGAGACCGGCTCCATCAAGCACACCATCGCCACTGGCATCGAAATCAGCAACGAGAAAACCCACCGCTCCAGCTACAACGTGGATGCATCGGCCAGCGCCAGCGACACCCATAACGCCGGCTCCATCGTCAACGGCGCATGCAGCAAAAAATACGGCATCGGTGCACCGTCCAACTACTGGTGCACGAGCGTACTCAACCCGAACCCGAACGACCCTTGGACGGGCCTGATCGTGGGAGGCCTGAACCCAGTGCGTGTCAGCACCGATACGCGCTCGGCCTGGGCTTTCGACACAGCCACACTGAGCGAGCAATGGCTGCTGAATCTCGGCGTGCGCTTCGACAACTTCCGCACACGCTCCACCAGCGTCACCACGGCCACCAACGCCATCGCCACGCTGAAAAACGACGCCAACTTCTGGAACTACCAGGCCGGCGTGGTCTACAAGCCAGCGAGCAACGGCAGCATCTACCTCTCCTACGGCACGTCATCCAATCCGCCCGGTGTGGATGCCGGCGATGGCGCCGACGGCATATCGCTGAGCAACGCTGATCTCAAGCCGGAAACCAGCCGCAACCTGGAACTGGGCACGAAGTGGGATGTGCTCGACAACCGCGCCTCACTCACCGCCGCCGTGTTTCGCACCGAGAAGAGCAACGCTCGCGTCGCCCTCACCGGCGTGCGCGGCGGCCCTATGGCGAACGTCGGCAAGCAGCGTGTGGACGGCATCGAGCTGGGCATCAGCGGCAACCTCACCGAGCAGTGGCAGGTATTCGCCGGCTACACCTATCTCGACAGCGAACTGATGAAGGCTTCGCCGGCCGCACCGGGCTACCAGGGCAACCGGTTCCCGAACACGCCGAAGCACAGCGCCACGCTATGGACCACCTACGCCATCACCCCGGCCCTGACCATCGGCGGCGGCGCGTTCTATATGGGCAAGGTCTACGGCAACACCGCCAACACCAAGTGGGTGCCCTCGTACACTCGCTTCGATGCGATGGCCTCGTATGAGATCAACCGCCATTTCAACCTGCAGCTCAACATCCAGAACCTCACCAACAAGTACTACTTCGACAAGGCGTATGCCGCACATTACGCCACGGTAGCGCCAGGCCGGTCGGCCATCCTGAGCGCGAACTTCAAGTTCTGATGGGAGGCCGGCGTTCCACACGCCGCAACACCTCCTGTAAGAGCGCACCCTGTGCGCGACCAAGCGCCACAAGGCCCCTTCGCGCACAGGATGCGCTCCTACATGGGCGGCGCACGTCCAGGCATCCACGGTAAACACCATGCTTCTGCATATCCCTGAAGTCCTCACCCCCACACAACTGCAAGCATTCCGCCAGAAACTGGACGCCGCACCTTGGACCGATGGCCGCATCACCGCCGGCTATCAATCGGCCCAGGCCAAGAACAACGCGCAACTGGATGAAAACAATCCGCTGGCGCGCGAGCTGGGCACGATCGTGACCGAGGCCGTGCTACGCCACCCCACCTTCTTCGCCGGTGCGTTGCCGCGACACATCCACCCGCCATTGTTCAATCGCTACAGCGGCGGCCAGCAATTTGGCTTCCACGTCGACAACGCCATTCGCTACGACCGCACGCGCGAACCAGCCTTGCCGATCCGCACCGACCTATCCGCCACACTGTTCCTCGCCGCACCGGAGGATTACGACGGCGGCGAACTGGTGATCGAAGACAGCTTCGGCACCCACGCCGTCAAACTGCCCGCAGGCGATCTTCTGCTTTATCCCGCCAGCAGCCTGCACAAGGTGAAACCGGTAACGCGCGGCGCGCGCGTGGCTTCTTTCTTCTGGATCCAGAGCCTGGTGCGCGACGACGCACAGCGCCGCATCCTGTTCGACCTCGACGTCGCCATCCAGTCCCTCAACCAGAACCCCGCAAGCGATCAGAACGCCCTGCTCTCGCTCACCGGCGTGTATCACAACCTGCTGCGGCAATGGAGCGAAAGTTGAGTAACGCCTTGCCCGTCATGCTGGATGTCGATGCCGTCAACGCTCTACTGAAAGACGACCCAGCTTGCGCAGCGCAGTTGCTTATCGATGCCGCCCGCGGCGGGCGCGCCGATGCACAAGCCTGGCTGGCTCAGCTCTATTTGGACAGCCGCGGCGTGATACCCGACGCCGCCGAAGCACTGTACTGGTTCCAGCGCTCCGCCCACGCCGGCGTGCCCATGGCAATGAACATGCTGGGCCGATGCCACGAAAATGGCTGGGGCACGCTCGTCGACTATCCGCTCGCCGCCGTGTGGTACCGCCGCGCAGCTGAGCAGAACCTGGATTGGGCCATCTACAACATGGCGCAGATGTACGCCAACGGGCGTGGTGTGAAGCGGGATCGTACGGAAGCGTTCCGCTGGTTCACGCGCGCGGTCGAGATGGGTCACGCGCGTGCGATGCATTTCCTGGGTCAGTTCTACGAATACGGCTGGGAAACACCGGTCGACACCACCCGCGCATTCGCGCTGTACCGTCGCTCCGCCGAAACTGGCGACTACCGAGGCCTGTGCAGCTGGGCCTCCGTGCTCACCGGCGAAGGCCGCATCGACGAAGCCGCGCGCCTGATCGGACGCGCCATCCCGCTTGCCCCTGCGCACTACCTCGATGCGTTGGCCGAACAGCTGCGCGCTTCGCCGCACGCGGCGTTGCAAGCCCTCGCCTCGCAGATCAGCGCTGCTGCTTGACCCAAGGTAAGGAGTGCCTCCCTGCCTGAGGGGAGGCTGGGGGATACAAGACTCCCCGTGCACCCTGACCCCGAAAGAAAGCCGAGCGGTGCCCCCCCCATACGCAGAGCAAAAATCAGAGCGACAACATCATCTCAAGCCGGTGCGAGCGCTGCCTTACCAGCACTGCGCCACCGTGCCGGTGCCGCTGTATGTCCGCTTGCCGGTCTGGTCCAGCGTAAGGGTGCCGCACAGGGTGTCCCGCGTCAGCTGCGCATTGATCGGCGCAGCCTGGACGCTGTAGGCAGTGGACGTGGCCGGGCTTGGAAAGCTGTAGCTGTAATTGGCCCCGGTCTGCGCCGCGCTCTTGCAATCCAACGCCGGCAGGGTGGCTGCGCTATAGCTCAGGTTGGTGGTGTAGTAGCGCTCCATGTAGTTGGAGACTTGCGACAGACAGCCTTCCGCCGCCACCCGATTCGTTCTGGTGATGTAGTTGGTGTAAGAGGGGTACGCGATCGCGGCGAGGATGGTCACGATCGCCACGACGATCATCAGCTCGATCAGCGTAAAGCCCTGTTCAGCGTCGTGGTATTTCAGCTGGCCACTCAGTGGTCTATTCATGATATGCCTTGCTTCGCCCTTCAGCCCATCGGACCCATTCTCGAATCATTGAAAGTCTCAGTGGTGCGTCTATATGACGTCAGCGGCCAAACCATCGACCGCTGACGCGATGCCGGCGTCAACCAACGATCAAAGCTTGATTTCTCGCCACGAAACCCGGGACGGGCTGTTGCCGCTTGGCGGATTCACCTTGCTGAGAGCCGCGCTGCCTTTGATGGTCTGGGTGACGATATAGGTCTGCCCGCCATACCTCACCGTCGTCGGGCTACCGACCGCGTCGAGTCGAATACCAGAGACACTCGATGAACCCGAGCCAGACCCGTAACTGCCATTCGCATCCGGGAAGAACGACTTCTTAAGACCACCACCCGACGCGGGATCGAAAGCCATCGTCCAGCCGGTCTGCAGTCCTGGATTGCACTGAAGCGCCGAAACTACGGGAGGCTCGGCACTGCTGACCACCACGGTGCCATCCACCATCACCGGATTGTAGACAACCTGCTCCTGGCTATCCGGGAAATCGAAATACCAGCCATATTGGGTGTTGTTGGTACTGGGCGTGCAAGTGCTGCTGCCGCTCCAACACACCTGGTTGGCCGTGCTCAAGCTGCGATAACCCAAGACCTGGGCACCATTGCCAACGTTAGACGTCGATGCCAAGGTCTGTTGCAAAAGATTGGTACGGCCTATGGACTGCGTTCCGGTCAAACTCGCATAGGCGGAACCGGTGGACAGCCCGTTCCATGCGCCCATGTCCCAATCCCAGATGCCGTAGAACGTCTGAGTGCCGCTTGCATAAACATCGCCGCTGCTGCTGGTAACCGGCGTCTTTTGGCCCGTACCGAACAACACCATCACGCGGTTCCCGCCGCCCGACTGCACCGAAGCCACCGTGGCTGCTGTAGTAATCGGCTGAAGAGTGCTTGCTGCGTCCTGGGCAACGAAAAGGGGCGTGGCAGCTCCAGTGCCGAATTGGGATACCGCCCATTTGGTTGAGTCTTTGCTGGTGAGATCGAAGCGCCAGACATTGCCCTGCACATCGCCCGCGTACACATAATCCGCGATGTGGTCACCATCAAGGTCCACCGAGCTCACATAGGCAATGCCGTCGGGACTGGTGGCCGAACCAACACCCGTATCGAGAAACTGGAAGGTGATGGCGCCGCTGGTCGAATCTACCAATCCGATATAGATACCCGCCGTCTGGGTGCCACCGATGCCATTGCCAAAAATGATTGCCCACTGCCCGTTGTGCAGTCGCGCGATGACCGGCGTACCAACAGTGTTCGCCAGATGCGATAGCCCCGTCGTCGCGCTGGTCCAGTCCCCTCGAACCGTGGAAGAAGCCCCGCTTTCGGCAAAAGTGGACGGATCGGTGATATCGAGCGCGTAAATCTCGGAGCCGCCGGAGCCGACGCCGCCTACCAGCCACGTATGCCACTTCTTGCCGTAGAACAGGTCGCCCACCACCGGGGTGGCATCCACAACAAAGTCGTGCACGTAGTTGGGGTTGGTCAGGTCTGCAGCGTACTGGGCCAGCTGACCCGACGGCATGTACCCGATGACTTCCTTGCCATCATTGGTAGAGGAGTCATAGCTGCCATCGGTCTTGTAAGTTCCGGCCCTGAAACCATGCAGAAATCCATCATTGCTACCCACATAAACCACATTCTGGCGAGACGCGTATGTACTCGCGAAGGCGCTATAGGCTTGGGCACCCGTAGCATTCTCTGGTGCACTCGATGGATTTCCATAGAGGAAATCGCCGAACGCGTCGGGGTAGTTACTTGGCGTCGGCGCACCGACCCAAGTCGGGCTCGAATCGATGATGTCACCCAGTACGGCCGTTCGCGCCCGCAACGTACCCGGTGGGCTCTGCAACTGCTCTACGGTCCGGTCGCCGCGCAACCAGGCAAGACGCGACTGGCCTGCACTGTCCGACCCATCCAATGCGGTCCGTTGGTACGCATTGAGTGAGGCCCACTGGAACGCCTCTCCGGCTCCGGTACTGCTATCTGAGGTAAGCAGCGTGCGTGCTGTAGGCCCCTGAACGGTGATCGTGTTCAAAGGTTTGCCGCTCGAATCCGTCCCCATGGACGGGCAGCCGCCCCCAGTGAGCTTGCACTTCGCGTCCCAGTTGGCGGTCGACGACACACTGACCACGCCGCCTGTGGTGACCACGGGGGCGGACACCAGCGATCCCCACCAATTGTCCGAAGCGTAAGAAGCCAGGTAGATCTGCGTTCCTATCCTTACCTGACCCGACTGCACCGTGTTGGCACCTGCGCTGCTGTTGGACTCCAGGGGTGATGCCTGGAAACAGGTGATCTCATGGACATTGTTGCTGCCACCGGTACCCGCAGAAAAGCCGAACCGAAACAAGTTGGGGATCGGGCCATTACTGCTCGTAATGCTGCTGTTGACCAGAACAGGCTGATAAGCGCCGTTGTTGTAGCTATATGAGAAGTTCAACAAACCCGTGGATGAAAGCACCAGCTTGTAGGTGATGGGCCACGCGTTGCCATTGGTCGCGTCAATCCGCGCCTGTGACTTATTGCTGGCGATGGGCTGGCTGTTTGGAAGCACCCGGTACCCACCAGGAATCACGGCATAGTTGTAGGGAATACTTTTCAGGATCTGATTACCATCACTATCAACACCGGATACATATTGCCCCGATTTACACGCAGCCTGAACTTTCGACTTACTTACGCTGCCCGAATAGTACGCAGAATTCTGGCTCTGCAGCCATGCCCAGGTCGTATTTCCGGCACCGCGTAAACCAATCCGCTCCGGCTGATATTGGGGCCCCGCTCCCGCACCGATGGAACCATCCGGACTATTTGAATATGTATTGGTTCCGTAGGCGGTTCCACCCGTATAAGAGGAACTGTTAGTGTTGTAGATGCCTGAGCTGGTGTTATCACCACGGTTGAGAAAGTTGCCGAATTCATCGATACCCAAACCCAGGTAGGCATTGGCTAGCCCTTCATACGTGCTATTGCTGTTCGAACAGCTGTAGCCCATGCTGCCACCCAAGCCACCGGCAACGGTGGGGGCAGTTGCCGTGCCATCGGTCAGCAGGAATGAAATGCCGTCTGCACCGTTCTTGGCCGTACCCCCCTTATCACCACCATAGGTGTAGGTGGTGAAGGTGACCTGCAAGCCCTGGTTACTCGGAAAAGTGAATTGCGAAAGAATCGCACCCGTCTGGCCATTTTGTGCGGGCGTCAGGCGAAGTGCGCCATAGCCAGCGGCATCCGCCTTTGCGATCGTTGTTGGACAGGCCGGAATAGTTCCCGTGCCATCGCCTGCCGTAAGGCAGGCATCATTCAAGCTCGTCCATTTCAGGCTTGCCGTCTTGCCAGAGAAATTATCCGTATAGGTAACCGCAGCGGCCACGTTGGAAACCAACAGGCCTGCAAGGAAACACATCAGCTTGGTGTATTTGGTGGACATAGTCCTTCCCATTATCTTTGGCTGGCACCGATCAATGCTCGGCAACACGACTGAAACCGATTAACGCCGGTACACCGTTTGGAGAACTACGGATGCCCGATCTTTTACGTCTTCTGGACCGCTACGGGCAGTGACTCGGTAGAAATCCGCCGTATTCTCTGCTCCGCAAGGGGAATAGCCGGAGCAATTGGAAAGCTGGTGAACGCTGGGCGGAGGGATCACAAAATTGCCCAGATACTCGACCACGTATTGCGGCTGACTAGCCGCCAACGCGCCCGCGTCGAACTTCGTTTTATCGACAGTCACCACCGCAGCGGAAGACGACACCGTGGAATCGGCAAACGGATTGGGCAAACATTTGTTGGTACTGGCCGGCGTACAGTCCCGAAAAACGGACGACGATGTTGCTGCCTGCACAGCTACTTCTCCCTGCCGCAGCGCCGCTTCCGCCGCCTGGTAGGCGGTCTCCCGGTCGTAGAAATTGGCGGCCATCTTCTGCTGCATGGTCGTGCCGCGCACGGCGGCGAGTGCCACCAGGGTCACCACGACCAACAGGACCAGTGCCACCACGAGAGCCACGCCGCGCTGACCATGCCTGCCCGAGGAATAACCATGCTGGCGCCGCACCCGGCCCACGGACTGTCCAGCATGGATGATGCTCGTGATATGACCGATGGAACGGTATGAATGGCTAGTAGGGAGGCGGCTCATCTCAATTCACCCGATTGCGCAGAGTGGCGGTAGTGGTAAACGTGCGTGAGATGGGCTTGGCGTTGGTGCCGGCGAGTTGGTCCGCACTCTGCAGGTTCAGCGTCACCTGCACGGCATTGATCGCTCCCCAGCTAGTGACCGCCGTGGGCGCAACGAAACTGGTACCGCCCGATGGGAGATAGGTGATGGTCATGGAGGTTACGTTGCGCACCATTTCCTGCGCGCTCATCGATAACGCGCCCGCGTTGTTGACCAACGTCCCGCGGTAGAGCGAACGACCACCTAACTTGTTGGTACCGATATACCAGTCGACCGCCGCCAACTTGGCGATCAGCGCATTGGACCCAAACGTGTAGGGAGTGCCTTTGCTAACACACACGGTGGGATACCCTAGGCCCGTGGAGCAATTGTTCGTTGCGTCGTAAGCAATGGTTTTGCTGGAATCGGTATAGCTGGTGAGCTTGAGGATGGTCGCGTGATCGGGATCGCACACGATGACGACATCACCAGCTTGCAGATCCGAGCCGGTCCCGTTGATGGTGAAGTTCGGTGATGTCGTTGATGAAGAGGATGCCGGTGCGTGGCTGGCCACACTCATGCCCGTGTCAGCGGCCGCCAAGACCGCGATGGATTCCGTGCCGCTCACACGCTTCGTTTCACCCGTCCCGGTGCCGACTGCCGGGTCGGTCTGCGTGCCGCCATAGCCAACCAGGGCGTTGCCCCAGTTGGCCCACCAATCAACGGTGCCGCCACTGCTTGGACCGTTGTTGAGGACATTGGAGAAGCGAGCGTTGTTGTTGCAGCCGGTGAGCTGAGCGTTACGGATATCGTGCGCAAGCATTTCAAAGGCAAGGCGCGAACCGTCTTGAACGTCACCCAGCGCCTGGTTGGTGCGATAGGTCTGCTGGTTCGCCAGGAATACGCTGGCCACCCCGCCGATAACAATCAGGCCGAGCAGCATGGCTACCATCAATTCGATCATCGTGAAGCCACGCGACGAGGCGGCCAGAGCGGGCACGCTCCGACAGGTGCCGCCACGATTCATGGAACCGTCGCTCATAACATGCCCCGGGTCGTCACTTGCTGATTACTGGCGCCACCAGCCCCAGCCCGACTGTCATCGAAAGTCACGGTGATGGTGCAGACGCCACTGGTCATGCAATTGATCTCTCCCGTCGTGGTGGCCGCCGCACCAAGGGTTCCACCCAACTGATTGCACCATTGATTTAGCTGGACAGTGGCGAGAGAACTCGAACTCGACGACGCAGGGCAGCTGTCGGCGGCAACCTTTTTGTTATAGACACCGCCGGTGGCATTGGCCAAATCCGCCCGCATGGCATCCTGGATCGAATAAGCGGCGATGGTAGCCATGCTGCGCGCCATGGCGCTGTTGTTGGTCGACAGGGACCTGGCTTGCAAGGCGGCCATACCCAGAAATGCGATGGAGAGCACCAAAACAGCCACCATCACTTCGATCAGACCAACGCCGGACTGGCGGCGCCTGCCGCCTGTCCTGTCGCCCATGCTCGCCGAAACCCGTGGCAGGCTCGAGATCTGGCTGTGTGTCATGGACAGGCTCCCGTCGATTTCTGGATCTCAAGAATCGTGCCGCCGGTCATGCTGATCGTGCGGTGGTTGTCGCTGCTCAGCTGGCTGGTGCAGATGTCGGCGACTGTGGCGCCATACGGTGATGCGGTGCCGGCCTTCTGCCCCACGCCCTGCGAGGTGAAACGCAATGCCGTCACGTTGCCACTCAATTGCAGAGGCGCCGCGATATTGGGGGTACCGGCCAGCACTTGAGTGGGTGTTGCACCAGTCGCGACATAGACAGCACCTGTCTGCGTCGTACATGTAGTGCCTAGCGTGTCGCTCGTATTGTTGGTGGCTAGATCGCTGCAGAACTGGGTATTGGCATTCCGTTTGATCGCCTCCAGTCGCGCAACATTGATCGCGGAGACCATGTCGTTGACGGCTGTGGTGAGTCTGTTCGAGAGAGTCATCGTTCGGAAACTGGGGATCGCGATGACAAGCAGCACAACGGCCACAGTGAGCGTGACCATCAATTCGACCATGGTGAAACCACGACCACGTCGCCGGATGGTGGTCCAGGCAGACATGGCATGTGGCGGCATACGATCGGTAGCGGAAACCGTCTTCCGCACCAACACCAGCGAGATGCTTCGCTGGTGCGACAAGATCTGCATGAATTGCTCCCTGTGCCTCTGCAGGCGCCCTAGATGGCTCGCCTCTGCCCACCTAGAATTATCGGATAGAAAGTATTTCTCTAATGATCGGTTGCTCACAGACTGGAAAACTTGATGCCTGTCACGCGGAACGAGGCCGGGCTCATTTGTCCCGCACAGAAAGTGAACCTCGTCCCGATTTCTGTGATCGGTCTATAAACGCGACGTTTGATCGCTCACTCTGCCAGCCCTGTCGTCGATGAGAATGTTGTTTCTTGATATCCGACGATTCAGATATTCAATAAGGCGGCCCATGTCACATTGCTCACCTCTAATGACAACGCGACAAAGAAAATGAAACCTTCCATCTGGAGGAAAAAAATAAACACCCTTGTTCTCTTGTCATCCTCCGGAGTCACAGAAAATATGACCCTGATGGAGGTCACATCACACCACCTCAGCTTCTGCAGAGCCACGCCTAGCACTTGGGACGAATGATGAATTCGCCGTGTCCTTAGCCTTTCATTGCCGATGTCCGCTTAGTAAAGCAGCCGAACAGCTGTTCGTATGGGATTAACGAATAGCCGAGTTCCGGCGAAGCGGCTTCGTGCCGACGAACTCACGAGGAATGTTGCACGCTAGCCATCCACTGAAGCCTCCATTGACTGGGAGCGCCACGGAGACAACCGCACATAGAAACGCAGTGAGCCACTCGCCCATAGCGAGACCGTAGTAAGAGAAAGATGCGTGAGCTGATCGTTCCAGATCACAGACCGCCATGCTCCATGGTCCAATCGATGTTGCCTCTGGCAACATCAGCCACTCCCTGTCGCTCGATGCCTACATTCGCCGCCTTGCATAGCTATGCTTTAGGTTTTTCTCGTATCGCACGCCGAGCGCCACCGTCAATGTGCAATATTTTGAGATTGCCGGCGCAAGGCTAGTGGCTGGCCAACCACTGCATGTTCGGGCACGCCCCCAGCGCGAGCAGTTGCCCGCCGCACCCACGCGGCCTTCCTGTATCGATTTCGACTCAGCTATCAACCACTCGGGGAATAGCCGGCTCGGCGCGCCATGCCCCGCGGGTGACTCGACCGCACCACGCCTCGTCATCTTGAGAGGAAGCAGGAAGGCGACTCCCGCTGCACATGGCAGCAAGCATCAGAGCAACAACATTGTCTCAAGCCGGTGCGAGCACTACCCTACCAGCACTGCGCCACCGTGCCGGTGCCGCTGTATGTCCGCTTGCCGGTCTGGTCCAGCGTAAGGGTGCCGCACAGGGTGTCCCGCGTCAGCTGCGCATTGATCGGCGCAGCCTGGACGCTGTAGGCAGTGGACGTGGCCGGGCTTGGAAAGCTGTAGCTGTAATTGGCCCCGGTCTGCGCCGCGCTCTTGCAATCCAACGCCGGCAGGGTGGCTGCGCTATAGCTCAGGTTGGTGGTGTAGTAGCGCTCCATGTAGTTGGAGACTTGCGACAGACAGCCTTCCGCCGCCGCCCGATTCGTCCTGGCGAGGTAGTTGGTGTAGGCGGGGTACGCGATCCTGGCGAGGATGGCAATGATCGCCACAACGATCATCACTTCTATCAGGCTGAAACCAGCGTTGGAACGTCTATCGCACCGCATGAGTGTTCCTCTCCCCGCCGTAGCGTCAGCGGACGCCTCACGTCCGCTGACGCGGGATATCCACCCGCCTTTGACTGACAAGAGACCTTTCATCGCTTATTCCTTACGGGCTGATCAGCTCTCGCCAAGACACACGACGTAGCGTACCTACGGTAGACGACGTATTAAGGTGATATTTGTTGCCGTTGTCGGTGGTAACCAGCATGTCCCCACCAACGAAAATTGGATTGTTTGGCAAGGAAACGAAACCCACGCCAGCAGCCGCATACGAGTGACCGTTGTACGTCACCATATCGGACGAATTGATCGCGCCATCGCCGTTCAGATCAAAGAAGTTACCCGATGGGTTGGTTCCGGTGAACGGATCCACCGCCATGATCCAGCCAGCTCCCGAGGGGTTGCACAGGTCGGTGGCCTTGGGAATGCGCGTGGTACCCAGCAGCAAACTGCCCTGGAACTGGCTGGGCGTCACCATCCGCTCACCTTGATCAACGTAGGCGCCGCCAGTGCCCGTCGGAGACTCCAGATCCATGTACCAGCCGGATTCGTTGGCCATGTCTGGCGTCGTTGGCGCAGGCGTCACGACTCGGGCCGGCAGCACAGTGGTGCCTCCCGTCGTGCTTCCAGCCGTCTCCGCCACAATGAAGCGCTGCTTCAGCGAAGAACGCCCAGCGCTCAGTGCAGGAAGCCCGGTAGTCCCGGTCTGGACGATCAGGCCATACCAACTCTGGACATTCTTATTGGTGAGATCGGAGCTGCTTAGGTACTGACCCGTACCGAAGAGCAGCCACAAATCGCCGGTTGCCGGATTCTTGCCCGCCAACATGCCCCCGGTGATGGGCTGCGCATTCCCTAGTGAGTCTTTGGCTGTAAAGAGCTTAACGCCCTTGCTGGTTGGCGTAGCCGTCGTACTGGCGGAACCGGTGTTGAGTGTGAACGACCATACCTGTCCGTTCAGATCACCGGCGTAGGCCGTGGTACTAACGCCATTGCCCAGCGTGCCGAGCCATACCGCCGGCTCGGCCAGACCATTGCTGGTGCTGGCGTCGGTGGTGACGTGCACGTTGAGCGCGCCATCCGGCAGATTGAACTGCAGCAACGCGGACACCCCGCTTGCGCTGTTGTAACCATTGCCCATGAGCACCGACCAGGTACCATCTGCAGTCTGCGCGATTATTGGCTGGCCCGACATTTGGCCGATGTATTTGCTGTTGCCGTCGGAATTTCCGTCCCCCGCAGACCGCTCCCACAAGAACTTGATGCTGGTCGGGTCTGTGATATCCAGCGCATAGACGGCCTTGGCCGTGCCACGACCCGTTGTGCCCACGAGCACTGTGTGCCACGCGCTATCGCTGCTGAGGTAAGCGTCGGCGATGGTCAGCTGGCCATCGTTGAAGAACTGATGCGGCACCGATGCTGAGCCGTAGTTCGGGTCAGACAACGATATGAGGTTGTTAGTGACGACAGCCGCAGGAACATAGGCGAACTTCTCAACGCCGGTACCTGCGTCGAACGCATGCAGCATGCCGTCGTTGGCCGCCACCCAGAGCAACGCTTCGCGACTGGCTTTATTACTGGCGTAGGTGGCAAAGCTCGTCGAACCCGAGAACGTCTGACCGCTGAACTGATTGGCGGTAGGCGCCCCTGAATACATTGGCTGTGAATTGACAATATCACCAAGCGCGGTATCGCGACTGCGAAACGCGCCATTGTGCTTTTGATCCTTGGAGGAATCGCCGCGCAGATAGTTGATCATGTTCTGCTGCGAGGTGGCGTCAGCACCAAGTGCCGCCTGCTCAGCCGTAGACAGGCTGGTTGGACTACTGAATGTCACCATTGCCGCAGTGGTCGGATTGTAGGTATAGATCGACCGGCTACCGTATGCCGGCATGGAACTTGCGGCTGTCCAGCTGGCCGCATTGGCGTAGGCGCCGGTGGTGGAGTTCACGGCGAATGCCTGCAAATCACCCTTCCATTGCACCGTGTAGTAGTTGGCCTGATACGCCACTGTGCCGGTCTGCAGCTGGGTAGAGTTGGCCGCCAGACTGGCGCCTGTACCCACGCGTTCCGCCGCACGGCTCAATGCATTCTGCAGGCCGCTGGTAAATGCCTGCGGGCTGGTCGCGGAGTAGAAACCGCCATGCCCATTGACGGCCGCATGCGCCAGGTCCGCGATATTGTTGATCGAGTTCGACGCCGGCTGCGGCCAGCTGAAGCTGTTGCCGAGCGACGTTCCCCCATTGGCCCAGTTGAAGATCTGGTCAATGGTTGTGCCCGACGGCTTGATACCTGTCGGCTTAAAACCCAAGCCCAGAGTGAACGTCGTCATGTGCTGCCAGAAAGCGGGATCCGGCGTACTGGTAGGCACTTCGTTATCGATAGAAGGCTGCAGGTCCGTCGACCAATATTTCATGGCCACGTCGGCCAGCGTGTTGTTATAGGTGTCGGAGTATGGGGCAACCGCACTATAGGTGTAGCTCTGGCCGTTGACCCCGGTAATGGCCGAGGTGGCGCTAGTGCCATCGACATTGCCAACATTCGGCGGGTTGCTTTCGTTCCAGAAGCCATCGGTGGTCAGAATGGTGTATGAGAGCCTGCAGGCAAGCATCGCGGAATCAGTATCGGAATTCTTCCAGGCCTGCTGGTCAACGGTATCGGAGTAGTACTGGCCAACCGCGTCCAACGCCAAACGCAGAGGCGTACTATTGTTGGGATTGATGCCGGCGACCCAGGTCCAGAAGTTGCCCTTCTGGGTCGACGACGTACCGTCGCCAAAAGGCTCGACTTCGGCGATCTTCTTTGAGTTGGCGGTAAAGGTAAGTGAAGGCAGATTGCTATTGTTGGTGCCATTAATAGAGCCGAAGCCGATGCGGAACGTGCTGTCAATGGTCGAAAAGGCAGTCATCAAACCGCTCTTGGCCATCAGAATGCGAGTGCGGTAATAGGAGAACCAATTCGCCACATTCTGCTGATCGGCCGCACTTTCACTACAGACGCTGGCACTCAGAGAAGCAGCCGCGCAATCGCCCGCGTTCTTCGCGACATAGTGAGCCACGCCCGCCACTTCATAGGTGAAGTAGGACGTGTAGACCGGCGTCGTCGTAGTCGTGGTCGTCGTGTGCACGCATTGCAGCGAATTGGAGTCGAGGGTATCTCCGCTATTGCAAGTAAGGGTTGGAGAAGTATAGGTCGCGCCTGACCCCGACCCGCTCTTACACATGTTTTTGTGGCTGCCGCTGTACTGCAACGTGCCAATAGTGCATTTCAATGTCGGCGCATAGGTGCTGGTGGATGTACTCGTGCTCGTGGTGGTGCCTGTCTGGAACGTCGTGCCGTACGTAAAATATTGGTAGAACGCATTCGGACATGGATTCGAAGTCGACTGGCTCATGTCGTAGTTGTTGTAGTCGCATAGGCTGCTCGACGCGTATTGCGTCACATCCACTTCGTCTGCCGCGCTCTGATCCTGTATGCCGTCTATGAACGCGCTGCCCAAGCCCGGAGATGCTGCGTAGTAATCCGTCGATCCATCGGACTTCAGCGCCGCCTTGGGCGGCGGCGAATAGGTCACGGCCGGGTTGTAGTAGGTGCCGTTGAGCGCTGAGTCCAACAGCGTAGTCAACGGCACGTGCGTATCACCGTTACCGTCGGTGGTGGCGTTGGTCAGATAACCAGCATCAGGCATGAAATCCCACGCCATCGATCCCGAATCGTCCAGCATCAGCGTGATATTGGGCGCCACGGCCTTCTGAATGATCAATGGCTGCTGATCCACCGTGACCGATGCTAGAGCGGGCGTGTAGATGACACCCAACATCCATACGGACATGCTGGTAGCAAGCAGCCTTGCCAGGAAGCGGCCAGCTCTGCTGCACAGACGGGATGCGATATTCATGACGGTTCCACTCTCGAATGGCGCTGCATGGGAAGGCCCATGCCTCCTGATAGCTTTGATGCGAGCTGTTAGCCCTGCTTGACCATGGCTTGCAGAACAACGACCGCGCGGTCGTTCACCACAGCGGGATCACCACTGCGCGCTGTGATGCGGTAGAACACTGCAGTACTGGATTTACCTTGAGCGTCGTACTGCGCCGAGTTGGCACTCTGGTTATAGCCCGTGTCGGAGGTGGGATTGACCCAGTTACCCATGTTCTCAATCACGAACTGCGGCTGCCCTTCAGTCGCCGCGCTAACCGTGAACTGACCCGACGACGTGCCGGTAGCGACCGTGTGGATAGCACTTGCCGGCAGATTGGAATCATTGAAAGGATTGGCCGGACACACCACCCCGCCGGCCTGGCAATTACGCGCAATGATGGCCGGACTGGAAGCGACAAGATTCTGGGCAGCGCGCATAGCCGCCTCGGCACTCTGGAAACTGATCGCACGATCGTAAGCGTTTGCCGTCATCCGCTGCTCCATGATGGTGCCACGCACCGCAGCGATGCCTACAAGAGTTATCAGCACCAGCAGAATCAGCGCCACTACCAGCGCGATACCCTTCTGGCCGGCACGATGTAACGACGGAACATGCCGCCCTGTGCGATGGCCACAGGGTGTGGACGCAGTACGATCGCTGCAACTGCGAACGGGTTTCTGCGGTCTGGATGCAGGCATCTGGTTCATATCAGCTCACTCGATTGCGCACCGTAGTGGTGGCAGTAAACGTGCGTGAAATAGGTTTGGCGTTGGTGCCGGCGCGTTGATCCGTGCTCTTCAGCGTCAACGTAACTTGCACGGCATCGACCTTGCTCCAGTCGACAACGCTAGATGCCTTAACAAACTTGGCGCTATTTGCACCTGACGATTCGTGATAAGCGATGGCCATCGAAGCAACATTGCGCACCATTTCCTGCGGCGTTGCGGGAGGACCAAAGGCCCCGCCGACATTGGTCACGCTCAGACGATACAAAGAGCTGCCCCCTAATGGATTGGTGCCGATGTACCAATCGGCCGCGGATAGCTTGGCGATTTGAGAATTCGGCCCGTACTGATAGTTGGTACCAGTTGTGGTGCAGGCCGTGGGATAACCCAGACCTTTGGAGCAGTTGCCCGGCGTGATCGAACCGCCCGTGTTGTGCACGAGAGTGACATTGCTATTGTTGTAGTCGCTAATCTGCAGGATGACGGCATGATCTGGATCGCACACGATGATCACATCGCCCGCCTGCAGGTCGGAGGTCGTCTCGTTGAGCTTGAAGTTCGCCGCCGGCTCCTGATCACTGGCCACGCTGAGGCCGGAATTGCCCACCCCCAAGAGTTCGAGCGAGTCCGTACCCGTCACCTGCGTGCCCGCGGTGAGGCCAGTCAATGCCGGGTCGGTCATGGAGCTGTCGTACCCCATCACGGCATTGTTCCAGTTGGACCACCAGTTGCTGCTGCTGTTGTTGAGGACATTGGCAACACGACCGCTGTTGTCGCAACCGGTGAGCCCCGCCTGTCGAATGTCGCGCGTCATCACCTCGAAAGCGATGCGCGACCCGTTCTGCACGTCGCTCAAGGCCATATTGGTGCGATAGGACTGCTGGTTGGCCAGAAAGATGCTGATTACGCCACCGATAACGATCAAACCCAGGACCAAGGCGACCATCAATTCGATCAGGGTAAAGCCCAGTGACGACCGTGAAGACCGAACGGTTCGCGGTTGCGTGCTCCGCCAGCTTGCGGGTGCCTGAGTCATAACACACCCCGGACGGTGACTTTCTGAGTGCTGCTGCCGCCCGCCCCTGCCCGGCTGTCGTCGAAGGTCACGATGATGGTGCAATCGCCACTACCCGAGCACGAGATGTCACCCTTGGTACTGGACGACTTGCCAAAAGTGGCTCCCAGCTGGCCGCACCATTGATTGAGCTGCACTACAGCCAGCGAGCTTGAACTGGAGGACGCAGGACAAGCGCTGGCATCGAGCGCAGAAGCACCCGTGTTGTTGTAGGAGCCGGCTTTAGCATTCGAAAGATCGGCACGCATCGAATCCATAATCGAGTAGCTCGCAATCGTGGCCATGCTGCGTGCCATGGCGCTGTTGTTCGTCGACAACGAGGTCGCTTGCAACGCGGCGATGCCTAGAAAGGCAATGGAAAGCACCAGCACAGCCACCAGTACTTCGATAAGGCCGACGCCTGATTGATGGTTCCTAATCATGGGCACGTTCCCGTGGAGGTGGTCACAGCAATGATCGAACCGGCAGTCATGGTGATCAGCCGGTGATTATTGGTTTTCAACGAGCTTGTGCAGATATCCGCCAGACTGGTGCTGCTCGTGTCGCTATACGGGGCGGTGCTACCTACGGCCTGAGCCAGACCCTGCCCGCCGTAACGCAATGCCTGCATGCTGCCGTTCAACTTCAGCGGAGCCGCAATACCCACTACATCAGCCCGCACCAGCGTCGTATTTGTCCCGGAGGTCAGGACGTAGACCGCCCCCGCGTGCGAACCACAAGCCGTACCAAGTGTGTCGCTGGTGTTGTTAGTGGTCGAGTCACTGCAGAACGCTGTATTGCCGTTGTGCTTGATGGCCTCCATCCGGGCCACGTTGAGCGCTACGACAATGTCGTTGGCGGTCGAGGTGAGCTTGTTGGTCAACATCAAGTTTTGGAAGCTGGGTATGGCGATAACCATCAGGATCGCCGCCACAGCGAGGGTGACCATCAACTCGACCAGGGTAAAACCCTTGCCGGATCGGCTATGTGCACACCCAGCCGGCGAGCCATACCCCAGCCGAGGACTGCGGCCATCCGCGCCGGCAGAAAGCGGCGTTCCGACCAACGAGACATCCCGCTGACACGACAAGACACCCATGAATTTTCCCCTGATACCCCTGCGAGCGAATGTACTCATCGGCTTCGCACCAGCCAGTCCTTGGCCGACCAGCGGGAGAAAGCGTCCGACAAGCGGCTTGCGCGGCCGCGCGGAGGGTGACCAGGATCACGTATAGGCCGTTTGCCGTTCCAGGCATTTCCGCTAGGCATCCACAGCCACTGGGCGGATAATCACTGCCCCCTTTTCTTTTTGCGAAGCGCAATGTTCGTACCAGGCCAACGATGGATCTCCACCGCCGAACCCGAATTGGGCCTCGGCACCGTATTGCGGGTGGAGGGTCGCGGTGTGCAGGTACTGTTCGCCAAAGCCGGGGTGTTGCGCCCTTACGCGGCCGACTCGGCACCCCTGGTACGGGCTGAGTTCCGCGCTGGGCAACGCGTGGCGGGCAAGGGCATCGCCTTTCTGGTCGAGCGGGTGGAGATCAAGGACGAGCTGCTGATCTATCGCGGTGAGGGCCGCGAACTGCACGAGGGTCAGCTGGACGACGAACAGAGCGTCAGCCAGGCCGACGACCGCCTGGTGGGCGGGCGCACGGACCCCGTGGCGCAGTTCGATCTGCGCGTGGAAGGCTTGCAGCGCCGCGCCGAAGCTCGCCGATCGGCCGCCTGGGGCCTGGGTGCCGCCCGCATCGGACTGGTGCCGCATCAGTTGCGTGTGGCTGGCATTGCCGCTGCGCGTCGCCCTCCCCGCGTGTTGCTGGCGGACGAAGTGGGCCTGGGCAAGACCATCGAGGCGGGCATGATCATGGCCCGCCAGCTCGCCACGGGTCGTGCCCAGCGGGTTTTGGTGCTGCTGCCGGATACGCTGGTGTACCAGTGGTTCGTGGAATTGTTGCGCCGCTTCAACCTCAGCTTTGCCATCTATGACGAAGAGCGTTGCGAGGCGGTGGAACAGTCCGGCGATGGGCGCAATCCGTTCGAAGACGAACAGTTGGTGATCGCCGACTTCGGCTTCCTGGAACAGCATCCAAAGCGTGCGCAACAACTGCTGCAGGCGCCCTGGGATTTGTTGGTGGTGGACGAAGCCCATCACCTGGCCTGGTCGGCCGAGGCCGCCAGCCCGCGCTATACCTTGGTGGAACAGCTCGCCGCGGCGACGCCGGGCGTGATTCTGCTCACTGCAACGCCGGAGCAGTTGGGCCGCAGTGGTCATTTCGCCCGCCTGCGTCTGCTCGATCCGCAGCGCTACCACGATTTAGACGTCTATCTGGCTGAGTCGGACACCTTCCAGAGTCTTTCGAAGATTGCCGATCGCCTGCTCGACGGCAAGCCGCTGGACGATAGCCAGCTTGCCACCCTGCACACGGCCTTCGCGGGCGACGAATCACTGCAGGCCCGTCTCGCCAACACCACCAAACCTGAGAACGCGCGCGAACTGATCGCCGCGCTGATCGATCGTCATGGCACCGGTCGCGCGATGTTCCGCAACCGCCGTGCCGGCATCGGCGGCTTTCCGCAGCGCCTGCCGGTATGGCATGTGCTGGATGCCTCTGTGCTTAGCGACGATGGCCGCCAGTCCTTGCTGGCCGAATTTCATGCGGACATCCAGCAGCCGTCGCCGGTGCTGGAGATCGATTACAGCGCAGACCCACGCATCGACGCATTGGTCTCCCTGCTTGAAGCGCACCCGCAGGACAAGTTCCTGCTGATCTGCCGCAGCCAGGCCAAAGTGCTCGCGCTGGAGGAAGCGCTGCGCACCAAGAGTGGTGTCGGTGTGGCGCGCTTCCACGAAGGTCTCGGCATCGTGCAGCGCGATCGCAATGCCGCTTACTTCGCCCAACCGGATGGCGCACGCTTGTTGCTGTGCTCGGAGATCGGCTCCGAAGGCCGCAACTTCCAGTTCGCCCATCGCCTGGTGCTGTGGGATCTTCCGCTGGATCCGGATTTGCTCGAACAGCGCATCGGCCGCCTGGACCGCATCGGCCAGAAGCACGACATCAGCATTCACATCCTCGCCATTGCCGACAGCGCGCAGCACGTGCTGGCGCGCTGGTACAACGAAGGTGTGGATGCGTTCCGCCTCAGCCCCGCTGACGGCCGCGAACTGCTGCGCCGCTACGGCGAACCGCTGGCGCGCCTGGCCGACCAGCATGCACGCGGCGACGACAACCGCGATCAGGAACTGGACGTACTGCTGGCCGAGACCCGCGCCAGCCACGAGGAAATGGCCGAACTGATCCGCTCCGGCCGCGACCACCTGCTCGAACTGGCCGCCAGCCGCGACTTGCACGCCGATGAGCTGCAACAGGCTTTTTCGCGCGAAGAAAACGACCCGAGCCGCGATGCCTTCCTCCAGCGCCTGCTGGAGCAGTTCGGCATCCACGCCGAAGAACTAGGCGGCAAAGTGCTGCTGCTCGATCCTCAGTATCTATCCACCGACGCCCTGCCCGGCTTTACCGAGGGCCCGGTGGCGGTGACATTCGCACGTGACGTGGCATTGGCTCGCGAAGAGCTGCCACTGTTGCGCATGGATCACCCGATGATCGCCGGCGCACTCGACCTCGCCTTGTCCAGCGAGCAAGGCAATGCCGCATTCATGGTCGACGATGTCCTGCCGCCACGCACGGCATTGCTGCAAACCGTCTACCTGCTGGAATGCGTGGCCGACCGCAAACTCGATGCGGAACGCTTCCTGCCGACCTTGCCAATCGTCATCACCATCGATACGCGACTCGCCGAGCGCGCCGACTTCCAACCCAGCGACATCGCCCTGCGCAAAGCCGCCGACCGCAACATCGAAGTCGCACGCTACCGCAAATTCCTCGCCAAGCTGGTCCCGCCGATGCTGGAAAAAGCGGAGGCCGCCGCCACCCTGCGCGCGCAAACCAGCATTGCAGAAGCCATCACGCAAGCCACCGATACGCTCGACGCAGAGCTCTCGCGATTGCTTGCATTGCGCGCTGTGAATCCATCCATCAGCGAGACGGAAATCACCGCTATCACCAGCGAACGCACCGCGCTGCTGGCTGCATTGCCGCAGTCGCGACTGCGACTGGATGCCGTGCGTTTTGTAGTTAGCCCGGATTTCCTCGCACTGCGCTGAAGCCACCGATCGTCAACTGAGCGCGACTCATTGCCTTCGCCTCCCCTCCCCCGTTCACCGACTTGTGCACGGGGAAGAGGATTGAGGTGAGGGGCGAGTGCTCGCGACAACCTCTCACTGTCGTCACTCCAGCGCAGGCTGGGGTCCAGTGACGTTGGCGTTTGATGTCGCGTTTGCGTGCCCGGGCTCGCCTGCGATCGAAGTTCTTCGAGGTGCCCCGCCAGATCTCGGGTGGTTTTTGGAACTCTGACGCGCCCCCAAAAAAAGGACGCGCAGAAGGCAACCCTGGATCACCAGCCTTCAGACCAAGGAGTGGGGATATTTCGCCGCGAGGCGATGCGCCTTTCTATCCGCGCGAATGTTGGTTTAGTCTCGAACTACCCGCGAGCAAGGACAGCTTCTGATGAACTCGCTGACAACACCGCTGCTGGCCCTGCTTCTCTTGCCTTGCCTGGCCGCCTGCACCGAGAAGAAAGACCTGAGCCCGCCGCCGCTCAACCCGCATCCGAAGGAAGCGGTGCGCATCCGTGTGGACTTCGATAACCCCGAAGATGCCAAACGCTACACGGTCAGCATGGGCGCGCTGTACCAGAACCAGCAGCGCGAGTGCGGCTATATCGATCATCGACTGGGCGGCAGCTTTGTCTATCCCGAAGGCACTTTCGACATTCCCAATGAGAGCGGGGGATCAGGACATGCCGAGTTCGTGGTCTATCTGGATCGCTACAACCGCGAGGAGTGCAACTGGGAGTTTGCATCACCCAACATCCATATCAACGACAGCCATACAGGGTGGTTTGCGTTCAGTGACTTCGGGTCTCGCGACAACCTGCTCGCAGGAACCAAATACAAGGAGACCTGCCAATTTGTAAGTCAGAACCCCAACGGCTGTTGGAGCAAGAAGCCACCGCCAGATGTGCCGCACTACAGTCGGGTACCCATCACTATCCACGTATCAGAGGACTCGGCACCCATGCATGCACACAAACCTGGTTACTACAGCCATTTTCTGCCGCCAACGAACCCCGAACCGCTTCCAGACAACGGGCCGGCGAGTGGCAATTAGCAAGCATCTGATTTGAGTCCAAGGAGTAAGGATATGTCTCTTCCCTCCGAGCAATACGCCTTCCTTTCCGAAAGAATTTATCATCCGCTCGTCGCCGGCAGCACCATCGAAAGCGATACGCGCCGGTACGCAGTCCTCTATGTCTCACCACCATCCGCCACTAACTACCGTGGCGCCGTTGTTCGTGACATTGACACCGGCCAACTGATCGTCGCCAACAAGGGCACCGATCCATCCAATATCCACGATGTCAACGCCGATCTCGGCATGGTGATGATGGGCGCCCCCACGCAATGGCCGGAAGCCGCCGCCACCATGCGCGAGGCGCTGGCGCTCGCCAAAGAAAGAAACGTCCCGCTCTCCGACATCAGCGCCACCGGCCATTCGCTGGGTGGTGCGCTGGCGCAGCTGCAAGCGGCCCAGTTTGGCGTGCACGCCGAAACCTTCAATGCCTATGGCGCCGCGAGCCAGGCCCGCGGCCTGGGCATGAATGTGCAGGCCGCTGAAGACCTGGTGGTGAATCACCGCATGTACCACGATCCGGTGTCAGCTCATGCCGAACAGCTTGGCCGCGTCGTGGACTATATGGGCCACACGGACTACTTGCGACACCGGCCCGGTGGAATCCGAACGCCGGTGAAAGAAGCGGCAGCCGCACTCGGCGCCCATGGCATTTCCAATTTCTGGGACAGCGAACATAACCGGCCCGCGGCGGTGTTTGCGCACAACTACATGGAGGACCTGCACCACTCGCGGCTGGACGATCTGCCCCCTGGCATGCCACTGGATATGTCGCTGAACCGACTCCCATGGGGCGCGTCTGTTGGCCCGCGGTCACACCACTCACTGTCGCCGCCTGCCGCGAGTGCCGGTGTGGACGAGCTGTTAAACCATTTGTGCGCGGCGACGGAAACCGGCGACGACCACGTGTTCCAGCAGGCGCTTGGCCAGGTGGCTCGCACGGATTTCTGCACAGAGTTCCATGCCCACGCGGCGGAGCGGGTAGCTATGCAGGACCAACAGCTGGCGCTGGAGGCGCAACTGCAACAGACGCAGTCCTTGCTGGCGCAACAGATGGAGGCGCCCAGCATGAGCAGAGGCATGTGCCTGTAACCAGCCGCTCATGAAACGAAGGAGGCACCATGCAACCGGATGATCTGAAGAAAGCTGCCGTGCAGACCGCCAACCTGGTGGAGCGTTTGTCCCGAATCAGCCAAGACATCGCCGAACGTAACCACCAGGCGGCCGAATACTTGCAACGTACGACGCAGGCCGCACCGGACATGTTTCGCCAGGCCGCAAATGCGGCCTACGGGAACATTTCCTCTGGGACGTTGCAGGCGGTGCGCAGCGGGCTGAACGAGCCCCTGGAAAACTTTCAACGGAGCGTGATCGACCATATCAACAGCATCCAGCGCACTACGCATGAACTGATCCAGGCACAGGCAAGCATGAAAGCCGTGATTCGCAAACTGAGCCTGCTGGTGGCGGGCGTGCTGGCAACGATGCTGCTGGCGATTATGTCTGGCGCGAGCGTGCTGTGGCACTACCAGGGCGTGATTGCGAAAAACCAGATCCAGGCCGACTTGATGCGGGCCTACAACCAGGCTGACGTGACCTTATGCGACGGCCAGCTATGCGCCAAGGTCGACAAGCCGCGCAAGAACTATGAAGGCTATGTGCCAGTCAAGCCACGACAGTGAGAGGCTATCGCGAGCACCCACCCCTCACCCCAACCCTCTCCCCGAAAGGGAGAGGGAGCTAAACGCTATCAAGCTGGAGTTGCGTCCACACTAACGACGCTCATCCGCCGCCCAACACCAAACAGCCGATAAGCCACACTCAACACCACCACCCAAGCAGCGCCGACATACAACGCCACCCGCGTATCCGCGCTATAGCCCAACATAAACACCACAAACGCCAAAAACGCCAAACACACCACACTGCTCAGCGGCCACACGCGCAACGGAAACGCTGTCGCCGCATGGCGGCGACGGAAGCTGAAATGCGCGATCAGCACCATCGCCCACGTCCACACCGTGTTGAACGCGAGAATCGACATCATCATCGCGAAGATGCGCTCCGGCACCAGGTAGTTCAGCAGCACGCCGAACACCAGGCAGGCCAGCGTTACCAGCACGCCACGCACCGGTACGCCGTTCGCGCTGACCTTGCTCAACGCCGCAGGCGCCTGCCCCTTGGTGGACAGGCTGTACAACATGCGGCTGCCGCTGAAGGTGGTGCTGTTGAAGCCGGACAGCGCTGCGGTAATCACCACGAAGTTGATCAAGCCCGCCGCCTGCGGAATACCCAGCTTGGCGAAGGTCGTCACGAACGGGCTGCCCTGCGTGCCAAGCTGGTTCCACGGGTAGATCGCCATGATCACGAACAGCGCGCCGACGTAGAAAATCAGAATGCGCCACAACACGGAGTTCACCGCGCGCGGAATGGTGCGCTCCGGCTGCGAGGCCTCACCAGCCGCCATACCGATGGTCTCAATGCCGCCGAACGCGAACACCACCACCGGCAACGCCAGCACCATGCCGGTCACGCCATGCGGGAACCAGCCACCGTGCTGCCACAAATTGCCCAACCCCACCGGCTGACTGCTGTTGCCCCAACCGAGCCAGATCATGCCGGCGCCGCCCAGAATCATCAGCACCACGGTCACCACCTTGATCATGGTGAACCAGAATTCCATCTCGCCGTAGACCTTCACCGCGAGCAGATTCAAGCCACCGATCATGAGCACGCTGCCGAACACCCAGATCCATTGCGGCAGCTCGGGTAGCCACTGCTTCATATAGATGCCGACGGCCGTGCTCTCGGCCATGCCGACGCCAACCATCAGGATCCAGTAGTTCCAGCCAGTGAGGTAACCGGCGAACGGCCCAAGATAGCGATGGGCGTAGGTGCTGAACGAACCGGCGACCGGGTCGTGCACGGCCATCTCGCCCAGCGCGCGCATGATGACGAAGATCATCACGCCGCCGAACAGATAGGCGAATAGCACAGACGGGCCGGCCAGGTTGATCGCACTGGCCGAGCCGAGGAACAGGCCGGCGCCGATCGCCATGCCCAAGGCCATGAAGGTGATATGGCGCGGGGTGAGCCGGCGCTGCAGATGCTGGGTCATGAAACGAGCCGAGAGATGAGAGGGACGATCAGCGCAGCAAGCGGCGCTGCGGCTTGATGGGGAATTTGCCGCGCCAGTACTGGATCAGCAGAAAGCCACCCAGCATGCCGCCAAGATGGGCGAAATGCGCAATGCCGGGCATCCAGCCGGTGACACCGGACGTCAGCTCTACCAATGCGTAGCCGGTGACGAACAGCCAGGCGGGGATGGCGATCGGGATGGGAAACACCATCAGTTTTTCTTGCGGATACATCATGCCGAACGCCAGCAGCAGGCCGAAGATCGCGCCGGAGGCGCCCACGGTAGGCGTCTGGAAGTCCTGCAGGAAATAGCGCAGCACGATCAACTGCAGCAGTGAAGCCACCACCAGGCAGGTGAAGTAGTACACGGTGAAATTGCGTGCACCGAACAGCCGCTCGATCCGGCCGCCAAACATGAACAGCGCGAACATATTGAAGAACAAATGAGCCCAGCCGCCGTGCATGAAGGCATTGGTCACCACCTGCCACACCTGAAAGTAGCCGCTGCCCAGCGGCCACAGCGCGAATGGCACGGACCACTCGGGCATCGCCCACTGCAGCAGGTAGACGACGATGTTGGCGATCAGCAGGTTACGGGTAACCGGGGGAAGGTCGTAGGACATAAGGGATTCCGGAGACAGCCGGCCAAGCGTAGCGGTTGCCGCGACCTGCCGCCACGTAGGCACCGCCGCCCCTGCGACAATTCGACGCAATGCTCCCTTGGAACCTTCCGAAGCCCCTAGCGGCGGGATCTGGCCCCTGCTCGCGGAACCTCACGGCAACGAGTGGCATAACGAACTGTTGACATCCACGTCGATGGATGGAACAAATAGACGTCCATACCGCCGACACATGTCGAACGTATCCGTACACGCAGGAACGAACCACGTCGTGAATATCCAGGGTTTCAGCCAGGTCATGTGCAACATGCATCGCTGTGAAGCGATGTGTTGTTGCTGTTGTTGATCGTCGCGCTCAGAAACCCACACCGGGCCGCCATGGCCTGGCATAGCAAAGCCAGCGCCCTTACGGGCCAGTGCACGCCGGATATCCCGATGTTCTCCCTGCCGTCCTTCCATTCGAACAGCCAAACCGTCCTTGCCAGCTTCGGCATGGGCTGTTGTTGCTGTCGAATGTGTCGCATCGGCTGATCTCGCCGCCTTAGGCGCACCTACGCGCCATCTCTGACGCCGTCCCCACGGTGTTTCCCTAAAAGCAGCTCCCCTGCTGCATCCCCACGCGCCTCCTTGCACTCGGTTATCCGCCGGGAGAGGTGCGTCTATAGGAATGCTCATCTCATGTTCAAGCCAAGCCTGCTCCCGCTCGCCATTGCTTCCGTGCTGGCCGCCTCGGCGCTTCACGCCGAAGACAACGACAACAACAAACCCACCCAGCTGGAAGCCGTCACTGTCACCGGCTCCAACATCAAGACCACCGATCTGGAAGGACCCAGCCCAGTGCAGGTCATCAGCGCCGACCAGATCAAGGTCAGCGGCAAGACCACCCTGCCCGACCTGCTCCGTTCGATCTCGGCCAACACCGGCAACAGCGTCAATGAACAGCTCACCGGCAGTTTCTCTGCAGGCACGGCCGGCGTCTCGCTGCGCGGCCTGGGCCAGAAGAACACGCTGGTGCTGGTCGACGGCAAGCGCGTGGCGAACTACGCCACCGCCTACGAACTGCAGGACACTTTCGTCGACCTCAACTCACTGCCGCTCGCCGCCGTGGAGCGCATCGAAGTGCTGAAGGATGGCGCCTCCGCGGTCTACGGCTCCGATGCCATCGCCGGCGTGGTCAACATCATCCTCAAGCAAAACTATCAGGGCGCCGAAGCGGGTGCGAACGTGGGCGGCAGCACACAAGGCACCGGCCAGACTTCGAACAACTTCCATGTGTTGCTTGGCCATGGCGACGTGAAGAAAGACGGCTACAACGTCTTCTTCGCCGTCGACGGCACACGCAGCAGCCAACTGAATCAGAACGACGTGAGTTGGCTGGCCCACAACGACTTTCGCAACCAGCCCGGCGGACGTCTGAACTGGGTGCCGACCGACTACTACAACAACGATCCCAACCAAGGCTTCGCCAACGCGGTCGGCCCCGTGCAGAAAGTGCCCTACGGTGCAATCACGCCTGGCAAGAATGGCGAGACCTGGGCCTATAACCCGGCGCAGTACACCTCGCTGATTCCCGGCGTCGAGCGCTACCACGCGGTGCTGCGCGCCACGGTGAAACTCACCGACAGCATCGATGCCTACGGCGAAGCGATCTATAGCCGCAGCCACGCCGCCTTCGTCTTCAGTGCGCCGCTGGGCATCGGCAGCGGCCTGCGCGCGTGGGACAACGCCAACCAGAAGCTGGTGAACATCGACACCACACTGCCTGTAGGCCAGCCCGCCAATCCTTACGGCGTACCCACGCCGGTGAACACCAACCTGTGGGACGTGGGTCAGCGCAACAAGCGCGACCGCACCATCTTCACGCGCTTCCTCGGCGGCCTGAAGGGCCATACCGGCGGATGGGATTGGGATGTGTCGGCCGAACATTCGGAAAGCAGCCTGAAGGAGTACGTGACCAACTTCGGCAACCGCTATGCCTTCCAGTCGCTGCTGACTAGCGGGGGCTACAACTTCGCGGCGAACGGCAATCCCGCGGCGGCCATCGATGCGCTGCGCCTGGCCACCCTCCGTCCCGCCGTGTCTCGCCTCACCGCCGTGAACGCCACCGCCAGCACACAGCTGTTCGACCTGCCGGCCGGCGCGGTGGGCTTCGCCACCGGTTACGAGTTCCGCAACGAGTCGATCAACTCGCGCACATCCCAGGCGGTGCTTTCCGGCACCGAGTTGCGCCCGGCCATCGACATCATCCGCGGCTCGCGCGACGTGCATGCCGGCTACGCCGAATTCAACGTGCCCATTCTCAGCACACTGGAAGCGGGTATCGCCGGGCGACTGGATCATTACAGCGATTTCGGCAACGCCTTCGCGCCGAAATTCAGCCTCCGCTATCAGCCACTGGACTGGCTGCTGTTGCGCGGTTCGTACTCGCGCGGCTTCCGTGCGCCGTCGCTGCCTGAGATCACCCACAGCACGGCGGTGAGCTACAGCAGCGTGGTCGACCCCTACGACCCGATTACGCCCGGCCAGCGCCGCGGCTACACCGACGTGTTCGCCGCCAATCCGAAGCTGCGCCCGGAGCGTTCGAAAAACTACAACGCCGGTTTCGTCATCTCGCCCACGACCGACACCAGCATCGGCGTGGACTACTACCACATCGTGCAGCACGACATCATTGGGCCGGATGACGATGCCACCTTGGTGTTGCGCAAGGACCCGCGTGTGCAACGCGATGCGCAGGGGCGCATCACCATCATCACCAATCAATACAAGAACCAGCAGAGCCTCACCACCGACGGCGTCGATATCGACTTCCGCCAGGTACTGCACACGCCGCGCTATGGCGATTTCACGCTCAACGGCAACTGGACGCGTCTGCTGAAGTACAGCCAGCCGCTGGTGGCCGGCGATGCGCCGGTGAACGGTGCAGGCACCAACATCTTCGGTTCGCTACCGAAGTGGCGCGGCAGCACCGGGCTCACCTGGGGCCTGGGCGACTTCGCCAGCACGCTCACCTGGTATTACGTGGGCGGCTATAAGCAGAATCCCGAGAACCGCTTGAGTCCGGCGTATCCCGAGCGCGTAAAAAACTGGAGCACGTTCGACCTGTCGGTGGCCTATACCGGCATCGCGCACACCACGCTGACCCTGGCCGTGCAGAACCTGCAGAACCGCCGCCCGCCGTGGGATCCGTCCCACACGTACTACGACATCACCCAGGCCGATCCCCGCGGCCGCTATGCCTATGTCGGCGTGAACTACACGTTCTGATCTCGCCACGCATGGGCTGGATGGGGACGTTGAGCAAGCCCCCATCATCCCTATGCCAGCGAATGTCGTCGCCGGCTGCAACTCGCAGGAACCTGCCTGTTTGCAGCCGGCGCCGGCGCGGCGACCAAAAGGCGCCTTAATCAGGCGCTACTCAAGCCATCACGCGTATCGAAGGCGGGGCGTGGCAATCTGTATGCGTCCCCACTCCAGTGGCATCCATGACCGATGTCCCCCGCCATGTTCTGCTCGCCGGAGCCACCGGACTCACTGGCAACTTTGTGCTGCGCGAGCTGCTGGCCGACCGCGACGTTGCGCGCATTCTTGCACCGACACGCCGCCCTCTGCCGCCCAGTCCACGGCTGGAAAACCCCGTAGGCATGCTGCATCGCCTGCTGCCGCAGTTGCAGCCGCCGGTGGATGTGGTGATCTGCTGTCTTGGCACCACCATCCGTCACGCCGGATCGCGCGAGGCTTTCCGCATGGCGGATTTCGACCTGCCGCTGGCCCTGGGGCAGAAGGCGCGCAAGCTCGGCGCTCGACACTACCTGGTCATCAGTTCGCTCGGCGCCAGTCCGGCTTCGCGCACGTTCTACAACCAGGTCAAAGGCGAACTGGAGCAGGCACTGGGCAAACAGGGTTGGCCACAGTTGACCGTCGTGCGCCCCTCCCTCCTGCTGGGACCACGGCAGGAATTCCGGCTGATGGAAAAAATCGCCGCGCCACTGGCCTGGGTGCTAACCGGCCGATGGCGCGGCATCCAGGCGGAAGTCGTCGCACGCGCGCTTTGCCAGCTGGCACGCACGCCAGGTGGAGGCCTGCGTATTGTCGAGTCGGACGAACTACGCCATCTGGGCAAAAAGCCTAGAAACCTAGGTACCCCATCTGAAGCCGCGCCATAAAAAAGGCCGCCCAGGGGCGGCCTTGGACTGCGGAAAAACGTTCGCCTCAGCCGTTTTGTGCCATCGCCTCGGGGCGCTTGGCGCCAGCGAAGCGCTTGGCCCAGTAGGACTCTTCCAGGCTGTCCACGCGCACCGTCTTGCCGCGCGAGGGCGAGTGGATGAACTGGCCGTTGGCGATATAGATGCCGACGTGGGAGATACGGCCCTGGCCGCGACGGCCGGCGGTGCGGAAGAACACCAGGTCGCCCGGCTGCATGTCCGAACGGTTGACCTTGAGGCCAGCCAGAAACTGCGACGCGGAATTGGTGGGTAGCTCGAGACCCACAGCGTGGGCGAACACGTAGCGGACGAAACCGCTGCAATCGAAACCGGTGGAAGGATCGTGGCCGCCGCGCACATAACGGATGTCGCGCAGTTTCATGGCCAGGCTGATCAGGGTCTTGCGCAGATCGCCGGTGTCGTCGGCCTGCATGTCGTCGGCGTCGGACGCCTTGGTGCTGCTCGCCAGCTCGGTGGGCAGGGCCGACTGCGACAGAACCTGAGCCGGAGCGAAGATCGACAACTGGTCCAGCAGGGGCGGGGTGATCGTAGCGACGGCCGGTGTAACGTGCGTCTGTCCCGTGGGGCTGGCGAAGAGCGGACCGGAGGCAAGGGCGGCGGCGGCCAGCACGGAGAGAGCGGTCAATCGCTTGATTGGCATGCGGGAGAAATCCCTTTGCTGTTCACAGGATTAGCCGCCCGCACTGCTGACGACCGTGATGAAGGTGTGAACTTACCAAAGGGACATAGGCCGTATGTTCGATTGAGGTTAACTGAACTCCAACGTTCTAAAAAAATACGATTAATTTATGTCGTTGATTTTCAAAGAAACACATCAAAAAACTGGCCACACCGCACAGAATTTGGAGATCTTTCCTAGTGGAAAGTCTAGGCATCCGTCCTAATCGTCCGCTGGCCAAAGACCGCCGTCCCGATGCGCACCTCGGTCGCGCCTTCCGCGATGGCGAGCGGAAAATCGCCGCTCATGCCCATGGAAAGCCTGGGCAGAACATGGCCTTGTGCCGCGGCCCGATCGCGCCACTCGCGCAACAGGCGGAAGCAGCCGCGCACTTCCTCGGGGTCGGTGGACTGGGTCGCAAGGGTCATCAAGCCGCGCACCCGCAAGGTGTCGAAACCACGCAAATGATCCAGAAACCCCAGCAGCTGATCGGGGGGCAGGCCGTACTTGCTCTCTTCACTGGCGGTCTTCACCTGCACCAGCACATCGATCGCCCGCCCCTCGACCTGCAGGCGGCGGTGCAGCGCCTCGGCCAGTTCCAGCCGATCCAGCGACTGCACCTCGCTGACCAACCGAGCCACATCCTTGGCTTTGTTGGTCTGAAGATGGCCGATCACCACCCAGTCGATACCGCAGTCAGCCAGCGGGCCGGACTTGTCGCGGATTTCCTGCACTTTGTTCTCGCCGAAACGATGCAGACCCAGCGCAACAGCGGCGCGAATCACCTCGGCGCCGAACGTCTTGCTGACAGGGAGGATCGATACTTCGGAGGGTTCGCGGCCGGCGGCGCGGCAGGCGCCATCGACGCGCTGCCGGATGTCGGACCAGTTGATGGCGAGGTAGGAGTGATCGGGGGCGTTGGCGCTCATAGGACCTTTGATCAGAAGTGAGTGGAGAGGAGTGAGAACGAGTAAGGGCGACGGCTTTGCGGCTTTGAGCCCTTACTCACTCCTGCTCACTCGCTTCTCAGCCCTTACTGGCCTGCTCGAAATGCCGCGCCACCACCTCGGCCACCACCATGCTCACCTTCTTGCCGGTGGGGATGTGCAGGAATTCGTTCGGGCCGTGCGCGTTGGAGTGCGGCCCGAGCACGCCGGTGATCAGGAACTGTGCCTTGGGGAATTTCTCGCCGAGCATGCCCATGAACGGGATGCTGCCACCCTCGCCCATGTATACGGCCGGCGCACCGAAATGGTTCTGCGACGCCTCAGCGACCACCTGCTCCAGCCACGGCGACAACTGCGGCGCGCTCCAGCCGCTGCCGTCTTTTTCCAGCTTGAAGGTGACCTTGGCGCCATACGGCGGGTCTTTCTCCAGCAGTTGCTTCACGAACTGGCCGGCCTTGGCGCCGCTCAGCGTCGGCGGCACGCGCAGGCTGAGCTTGACCGAGGTCTTCGGACGCAACACGTTGCCGGCGCTTTCCAGCGGCGGCATGCCGTCCACACCGGTCACGGCTAATTGCGGGCGCCAGGTGCGGTTGAGCACCAGCTCGGTGAGGTCGCTCACCACCGGATTCATGCCCTCCACAAACGGGAACTTGTCGTACACCGCTGTGCCAAGCACCTCAGCCGACTTCTTGGCCTGTTCGAGGCGCGGCTGCGGAATGTCGACGTAGAGCTCCTTCGGCCTGATCGTGCCGGTCTCCGGGTCCTCCAGGCGCGACAGCAAGTCGCGCAGGATGCGGAAGCTGGAAGGCACCACGCCCGAGGCATCGCCCGAGTGCACGCCCTCTTCCAGCACCTGCACGGTCAGTTCGCCGCCGGTCATGCCGCGCAGCGACGTGGTGAGCCACAGCTGGTCATAGTTGCCGCAGCCCGAATCCAGGCACACCACCAGCGAGGGATTACCGATGCGATCGGCGAGATGGTCGACGTAATACGGCAGATCGTAGCTGCCCGATTCCTCGCAGGCCTCGATCAGCACCACACAGCGCGCATGTGGAATGCCCTGCTCTTGCAGCGCCAGCAAAGCGGCCAGCGAACCGAAAATGGCGTAACCATCGTCCGCACCGCCGCGACCGTAGAGCTTGTCGCCCTTCAGCACCGGCGTCCACGGGCCCAGACCTTCGGCCCAGCCGGTCATCTCCGGCTGCTTGTCGAGATGGCCGTAGAGCACCACGGTGTCGTCGTTCTGGCCAGGCACTTCGATATAAATGAGCGGCGTGCGGCCTTCCAGTCGCACAACTTCCAGCGTGGCGCCCGGCAATGCGGAAAGCTTGGAGCGCGCCCAGGTTTCCATCAGCTTCACAGCCGCATCCATGTAACCGTGTTCCACCCACTTGGGGTCAAACATCGGCGACTTGTTGGGAATGCGGATGTACTCCACCAATTGGGGCACGATCTCGTCATCCCACAGGCCGCTGACGAAGCTGGAAAGGCGGGCGGTATCCATGGGCGACTCCTGCAGATCGGGGGAAAGCGGCGATTGTATCAGCGCTCCCCATCGAGCCCTGACAGCCATGTAGGACACGGCGCACACGCCAGCAGGCCGCGGACGCACCCAACGTTCACGGATGCGCTGGCTGTCTCACGTCGGCTCGCCGGGCATGGTGACGCAACGGCGCAGGAGCGCCGTTATCCCCTTACCAGGAGAACACCATGCTTCGCATACTCGGCATCCTCGTCCTTGCCCTGGCTTTCACCCTTCCGCTTCAAGCCGCCACGCCGGTCAACGTGAATACGGCGGATGCCGCCACCCTGGCCAAGTCGTTGGACGGCATCGGCCCCGCCAAGGCGGCCGCCATCGTCGCCTGGCGCGATCAACATGGCCCATTCAAAAGCGTGAACGACCTGAGCCAGATCAAGGGCATCAGCGAGTCCACCCTGGAACGTAACCGCGCCGCCATCCTGCTGTCCGGCGATGAGACCAAGGCCGAAGCCCCCGCCAAAGCCAAGACCAAAAAAGCCAAAGCCAAGAAGGCCGCCGCCTCCGAGGAGTGACGCGCAGGACTCCGCCCAAAACGCAACCGGCACGGCCCTGGCGAGCCGTGCCGGTTGCGCTACACTCGCCCGCCTCATCCTCTGCCCTTGCCGTCATGATACTTCCGCGTTACCGCATTGCCGCCTCGACCATTGGCGGCGCCGGCAAGGGGTTGTTTCTGGAAGAAAGCGTGGCCGCGGGGCGCATCATTACCGCCCCGGACGCAATCGACCGTACCTGGCGCTACGAAGACCTCACCGGCTCACCGGAGCTGCGATCCCAGCTCTACGCCAGCGCCCGCTGGTTCGAAGACCGTTACACCGTGTCGCCGGACTGGCCGGACGAGTGCTTCATCAACCACAGCTTCAACCCTACCGGCTTGTGGCATCTAGGCTTTGTGTTTGCCCTGCGCGAATTGCCGGCTGGGGCCGAAATCACCGTGGACTACCGTCACTTGCTGCCACCCGGCCAGGAAGAGGACTTTATCGACACGGCAACGGGTGAGAAAATTATTGGCTTGCCGTGGGCCGAGAGCCTCGCGATAAGTACCCGCGCCTTGTCCGATCTACTGGGCAGCGCCTCCGCCATTTGAATGCCGTGATGTTCGATATTCCAACCCTCGAAACCGCACGCCTGCGCCTTACCGCGCTGACCGCTCATCACTTCGACGACTACGCCGCGATGCTCGCCGATCCCACCAGCACTCGCTGGGTAGGCGATGGCGAACCACTCGATCGCGGCCACGCTTGGCGCTCCCTCGCCATGCTGCTTGGTCATTGGCAGTTGCGTGGCTACGGCATGTGGGCGCTGGAGTTGAAGGACACGGGTGAATTCGTTGGCCGCGTTGGCCTGATGAATCCCGAAGGCTGGCCGGACATCGAACTCGGCTGGATGCTCAAGTCCGAGTATCGCCACCATGGCTACGCCACGGAAGCCTGCACCGCCGTACTCGACTACGCCTGGAATAAGCTGCATACCCAGCGCGTGATCAGCCTGGTGCGCATCGGTAACGAAGCATCCGATCGTCTTGCCGAACGGTTGGGCGGCGAGCACATCGAAGACATGGATTTCTGCGGCAGCCACAACCACGTGTTTGCCTACTACCCGCCCTACCGCGAGTCCCGCCGGGCCTACGCATGAGCCGTTTCCGCCGCGTGCCTGCCAATGCGCTGCACGCGGAGCCCTGGGCCAACGGCAGCGGCACCACCACCGTGCTGGCCAGCGGCCCCGATCCGCAAGACTGGCAATGGCAACTGAGCATCGCGCAGATCGATCGCGATGCCGACTTTTCCAGCCTGCCTGGCGTACGACGCCAATTCGCCTCGCTGGATGCGCCGCTGACGCTGCATTTTCCCGATGGCCAGGATCGGCGCCTGCTACGACTAGGCATCGCCCGCTTCGATGGCAGCATTTCGCCGCGCGCCGAACTGACTGAGGGCCCCACTCGCGCCTTCAATATGATGCTTCGCGGCGACGTCGAAGGCGAACTGGTCGTACGCCCATTGAACGGTGCGATGGTGCTGCCGGTTTCCGCTGACTCGCATTGGTTCGTGCATTTGCTGGCCGGCCGTGCGGAGATTCACGCCGGCGACGAAGCAACAGAACTCGCGCAGAGCGAATCGCTATGGATCGATGCAGACGCAGGAGACCGCTTGCGTATCGATGGCGGCGGCGAAATCGTACTTGTGCGTTTGGACGTCCATCACGCTGGGTGAAAGCTGCCCTGTCGACTGCATGGTCGTGCTCCTTTGCATGGTTCGGCGGGATAGCCGACCTACAGCCGAACGAGACCTTGGTAGATCGACACCTGACCGGAGGATTTTTTCATTCTTCTGCGAGGGGAGGTTGTCGCTAGGGCTTACCCCCTCCCAACCTCCCCCTGCAAGCAAGGGGAGGGGCTAAAGGCTTGCGACATCGTGCTCCCTCCCTTGCTTGCAGGGGAGGGTTGGGGAGGGGTAAGCCCTTGCAACAACCTCCCCCACGCCAAACCCAACTCAATACCCCACTCGCCGGCCTCCACCCACCAGCGACCGCGCCACTTCCGCCAACGCGAACAAGCGAGCGATGCGCATCCAACCGATCGCCACCACCACCAGTTGGCTCAGCAGGAAGGCCAGCAGCACGCTCAACCCACCGGCCGGCGTCGTATGCGCACGCGCCACACCCAGCGCGAAAGCGATACCAAAGCCGATCGCGGTGATGAACAGGTAGCCGAATAGGCTACTGAAGGGGCGGCGCAACAGCTGCATGATGCCGCGCCAGATCGCCACCGTCGCGGAGCGCAGACCCGTGTCGGCGATAAACGCCGCACGACCGGACTCCACGATCACCTGCGCCAGCACCACCCACAGGCCGGACAACCAGGCCACCAGATACGTGGCGGAAACCGCCTGCGACTCCAGCGTCACCGCCTCGGTCTTGTCGTCAAGCATGTTCATGCCGGTCTTCACCAGCATGACGGCTGCGGCATACGGCAACAGCGACCACAGCATCAGCCGGAACATGCGTCCGTATTCCACCACACCACTCTGCAGCAGCTGACCGAAACCCAGCGAACGTCCCGCCCGCCCGCTACCGACAATCATGCCGTTGAGCAGCGGTGCCAACAGCAAAGTGATCGCCAACGCGGCGAAGAACGTTCCGCCCAATGCGCCATGGCTATCACTGAGCTCGCGCACCGTGTCGCCGAACATCATGGCGTCGAACTGACGCGCCCATGCATCGGCATGCACCGAATGATCCAGCAAAGCGCCGAGCGCATGCATCAGCGGCAGCGCCACCACCATCGCGGGCAGCAACATCAGCAGTACCCAGAGCAACAGCAACCGCCATTGCAGCGCGGCGAAGGGAGCGCCCATCAATGCACCAAAGGCAACACGACGAGTGTTCTTGTAGGCCATCACAGCGTCACCAGGAAGGAGTAAAAGGCCTGCAGCAGGGCCGTGACATCGGAAGTCCAGCGCCGTGAGGCAGCGGGGTTGGCTTTGGTCGTGCGGCTATCGTTGAGCTTGTTCGCGTCGAGCAAGATCGTCTGCTCGGGATCGAGTTCGGCCGACACGACCTTGGACGGCTTGTCGAACACGAAGCGTGCCCAGCGGCGCTCGTCATTCCAATGCACGTCTTCGCTGCTGCCATCAGCGAACTTCACCCGTAATAGCTGCGGTACGGCCGCTCCCTCCCGCACCACCGTAACCGTACCTCGCCAGGGGAACGGCCCTTCGTCGTCCTTCGCATCCGGATGCGATGTCTTCCAGGCATCGCGCTGCTTGTCGATTTGCTTGTCCAGATCGACAGCGACCACTTCAACGCGCTTGCCGTCCTTGTTCGTTACACCGGACTGCGGAAGCACTTCCTCGTTGTCGATCGAAGCCACGCGATCATCGATGAAGGCGGTGCCGTAGACGTACTGATCGAAAATCTGGTTGACGTTCTTCGCATCGCCCGACACCTCGATCAAGGTCGCACGCAAATCGGCGACAGAGGGATGCCGGAAATGCCAGCGCTTGTAGTACTCGCGGAACGCGCGCTCCATGACCGGCTTGCCCAGGCGCTCTTCCAAATCGTGCATGGCCGTAGCGGTGCGCGAATAGACGGTGCCGTAACTGCTGCTGGAGAAACGGTTCCAGCTGTTCTCACCGAGCGGATCGTACGGCGACTTCAGGCTCGCCCACATGCGCTCCGTCGCGAATACATCCATCGACGGCCGAATACCGATGCGCGCCGCCCACGAACTGGGCACCAGAATGCGCTGATTGCGTTCGCGCAGCATGCGCTGGTCCCAATACTCGTTGAGGCCCTCGTCCAACATCGGCTCCTCGAACTCGTTCGAGGCGAGCAGACCATAGAAATAGCCGTGGCCGAATTCGTGGATGGTGACGAAATCGAGCTCCCACTGGTCCGAGGTGCGCGCATCGATCTTGGCGTAGCCCTCTACGGTGAAGAAGGTCGGGTACTCCATGCCGCCTGCTTCGGCCGCGTTGTACGGCGGCACCACAGCGGTCACGGTACGGTAGGGATACGCGCCGAGAGTGCGCGAGAAGTAGTCGAGCGAATCGATCGATGCCTTCAGCACGGGCTGCGCGCTGGCCACGTACTCGGGCGGATAGATGACGCGTACGGCCACCTTCGGACTGCCCGGCCCCGTGTAACTGCCATCCAGCGTGCGATAGCCCTTGGCCGCAACCCAGGCGAAGTCGTGCACATCGCCCTGTATGAAGTGGTACGTGGTCTTGCCACCCGCCTGAACCGGCTCACCCTGCTGCTCGCCTACCGCACCGACGGTGTAATCGGCGGGCACGGTAAGACGGACATCGTAGTTGCCGAAGTCGGCGTAGAACTCGCTATTAAAGTGGAGCTCGTGAGCGTTCCAGCGCACCTCGGTGGCGCCGCGCTCGCCGGGCAGCTCCAGCACCGCGATCTTGGGGAACCACTGTGCAACCAGGTTGAAGTCGCCCCACCAGCCAGTGCGTTCGACCACGCGGGGCAGCTGACTGAGAAAGTCGATATCCAACGTGAGCGTATCGCCTGCCGCCACCGGCTGGGCCAGGTCGACGCGCACCACGGTCTCGTCGGTCTTCGGACCGCCGTCGGGATGCACGAAGCTCCACTTCAATGGCGTATCGCCTTGCTGCACGCGCGTGAGGTCGATCCAACCCCATTGCCCCTTCTTGAGTACCGCGGCACCACGCGAACGGCCATGTGCAGTGAGCACACTGCGCTCGGAGAAGAAGGTGCTGCCTTCATTCTTGAACGCGTTGAGGTAGAGATGCAGGTAGATGCTGCGCACGGCGCGGTCGCTGCGATTGCGCCAAGTCATCTGCTGTTTGCCGGTGACGGCATGCTTGGCCGCATCCAGCTCCGCATCGATGCGGTAACCCACGACGCGATCCGACAGCGTCGGCTCGCTACCGCTCCGCTCGCCACCCCAGGCGTTCGGCGCACTGGGCACCTTCACGCCAGCGGCATCGGCGCGGGCGAGTGGGATATCCGCGAGATCGCCGACTTGACCTTCCATGCTGGGCACCGTTGCGGCCGACTTGGCCGGCACGGGGGCGGCAACTCCCTGCGCCATGCCCTCCCAAGGAACGGCGATCAACGCCATCGTCAATCCAAAGCAGCCCGCCCAGCCCCATCGCTTCCGCATCGTGATGTCTCCCCAAACGTCGGCGCAGCGTGCGCCATGTGCGTGGGCAGAGGCATAGGCCAAAGGTCACGCGCGCTGCCCCAAGGATTCGCGAGGAGACGTTGGCTAATACACGTCGCGGCGATAGCGACCACGCATACGCAACTGTTCGACGCGCTCCGCGCCCAGCGCCTCGCGAAGTACCGCGTCCACGCCCGGCGCCATGCCGGCGAGACTGCCACAGACGTAGATGGCGGCCTCTTGATCCACCCATTGGCGCAGGACATCAGCGGATTCGGCCAGGCGCTGCTGAACGTAGACGCGCGACGCGGCATCACGCGACCACGCCAGATCGAGGCGTTCGATATGGCCCTCCGACAACCACCGATCAATCTCCTCGCGATGGAAAAAGTCGTGCGCCGATTGGCGCTCGCCGAACAGCAGCCAGTTGCGCCGATGACCCGCTGCCATACGCGCCTTGAGCAAGGCGCGCAGGCCGGCCAAGCCAGTACCATTGCCGATCAGGATCATCGGCACATCGTCCGCAGGCATGTGGAAGGCCGCATTGGGCCGGATACGCAATGCGATCTCGGCTCCCTCCGGCGCCCGTTGCGTAAGCCAACCGGAACCGAGACCCGTGGTGCCGTCATCGCGCCGCATACGTCGCACCAGCAGATGCAAGGCTCCCTCGGAGGGCAGCGATGCGATGGAGTATTCCCTGTGCGGCAGCGGACGCAAGCTGTCGACGAGGCGTTCGACAGGCCAGCTCAGCACATCATTCGAAGGCGGTAGATGGCTGCGTGACAATCGAGCTGCAAGCGATTCACGCCCATCGCCCACTGCAAGCAAGGCCGAGCCATCGAAACCCGTAACGCTCAACCAGTGCTCGACATCGGCCGCAGCATGACGTGGCTCGATCTCCACCAAGTCGCCCGCCTGCCAGTCAAGCTCACCGTCAAGTGGACGTAGGGCGAGATGGAAACACGCGCCAACCACGCCGCCTGGGTTGAGTAGGCGGCGCTCGGCCAATTGCCAGCGCTGGTACGGCGGTCGCTGCCAATCCGGCAACTCGCTCGCGCCGCTCAACCAACCCAAGCGATGTTGCCAGTGACGCAAAGCGCCGTCGTCGCCGTTGTCGACTTCCACCGGATCGAACAGCGGCCGTGCACCACTCTGCGCCAGCCAATGATGCAGGCGACGGCCAAAACCGCAGAAGTCTTCGTAGTCGCGATCGCCCAAAGCCAGCAGGCCGTATCGCAAACCTTCGAGCGCACCGACTCGCCGCAGGCAACGCTGGGCAAACGCTGCCGCACTATCGGGCGCGTCACCCTCGCCCGTGGTGCTGACCACAAACAGAACGCGCCCGGCCTCGCGCAACGCCGCTTCATCCAGCGCGCCTAGTTCCGCCAAACGCACCGATGTGCCCGCGGCATGAAGGCTCTGTGCGGTTTGTTGAGCCCATTGCGCGGCAAGGCCGGTCTGACTGGCGTAGGCAATCAGGATCGCGTCGCCAGCGATCGCACCGGATGAGGGCAGCACCATCGTCCGTGTATGTGCCGCCTTGGCACGCGAGCCACGCAACACCACGGTAAAGCCCAGCCATGCCGATACGCTCAACGATGCAATCAACCATCGGGTTGTGCCGGGATTCCGCCATTGCATGGCCCCAACGTGCAGGGTGAACAACCAGCCGGCCACGGCGGCCAACGCCAGCATCAGCAAGACGTTGCCGAAAGTGGTCCTTTCGATGGAGATCCCCGTGCCGGCAGTCATGCGCGCAAAGCTTCGACGAAGGCGGGTGACATGCGCTCCTCGAAGCCGTGCTCGCCATGCAGGACAAATAGCACCGCCAGATTGCGTTCGCGTGCATAGGCCAGCCCATGTTCCGGACCGAGCACAGTCAGGGCCGTGCCCAGTGGATCCGCTGTCATGGCCTGCGTCGCCAGGATGCTCACCGAGGCAACCGTGTGCGGTACCGGATACCCGCTACGCGGATCGATGTGGTGGGAGTACGTAGCATCACCACTGTCATAGCTCCGCCGATAGTCGCCAGAGGTGGCTATGGCTCGCCCACTGAGCGAGACGATGCGGTCGAGCTGCTCCGTAGCATCCGGTCGTTCGATACCAATGCGCCAGGGCGAGCCATCCGGCTTCATGCCTTTGCCCTTCAGCTCGCCGCCGACTTCGATCAGCCACGCCGTTACGCCGACCTCGTCCAGCCATGCGCCGACCAGATCGACGCTGTAGCCCTTGGCGACCGAAGAGAGATCCAGATAGATACCGCCGGGCTGAAAAGCCATTTCCGTGGTCGCGTCGAGCTTTACCTTCCACCAGCCGATACGCGCTCGCGCGTCCACGATGACTTGGCCGGAAGGTGCTCGATGCGTGCGTGCATCGGGGCCGAAACCCCATAGATTGACCAGCGGCCCTACGGTGGGGTCGTAGGCACCGCCGGTGTCGCGGGCGAGTTTCAACGCATGCGCCAGCACGGTGAAACAAGCCGACGGCAAGGGATGCCAGGTGCCTGCAGGCGCCGTGTTGAAGCGCGACAGATCCGAGTGCGGTTTGTACGTACTCATCTGTCTATCGACGAGATCGAGGCAACGCTGGATGCCGGCCTGCAAATCGTGCAACGACACGCCGGCCGGCACGACGACGCGTACCGACCACGTGGTGCCCATCGTCTCGCCGTGCAGATGCTGCACAGCAAGCCTCGCGTGTGATTGAGCCGACATCCTCGTGGTTGCTCTTACTGCGGTAGCACTTCCAGCGTGGCCGTGTATGACAGGCGGCGCTGCTTGGCCTGCTTCACGCTGGTCTTGGCGTCCTGCGTGCTGGCGTTGATCCAGTACATGCCCGCATGGGGCCAGGCGAGCGTGAACTTGCCGTCTTTGCCGGTGATGCTTTCGAATGCGTCCTGCGCATTGCGGTAGCGCGTGGCGCCAGCGATGGCCGTGACCTTCACGTCACTGACCGGCTTGCCATCCAGCAACAGCTGAAAGGTCGCGCCCTCGCCTGCCACCAGATCGGTGACATGGGTGATCGGCACCAGCTCCAGTCCCTGACCGACCGGCTTGAGTGCCAAGTCGTTCGGCTTGCCGTTGCTGACGAAGGTCTCGACACGGTTAATCGATTCGCTCATTTCGAGGTTCTTCGCCTCGGCCGGTATCTCCTTGGCAAGGTTCGCCACCTCGCCGCGCCAGCGCTTTTTCTCGCCACCCAGCTCATAGCTGGCTAGCACACCCGTACTAACCAACGCGAGCTTGTAGGTGCCCTTCTGCGTGAGATGCAGATCGAACACGCTGCGGTACTTGCCGGTGATGGCGTTATCCGGTTTGGCCGTCTGGCCGTCCGGTGAAGTGATGACCAGGCGCGTGAGATCCGCCGGCATGTGGTCGGGATAGAACAAGTCGTTGGACACCGCAGCATCCACGGTGACCCATGGATCGGCGCCGGACACGTTGGTGGCGGAAGGCACCATCCACATTTTGTGGGCTTGCGCGGCGAGCGGAAGGGAAAAGGCCAGCGCAAGGGTGGTCCAGATCAGTGAACGCTTGAGCATGTCGAACTCCAGGAGAGCAATTACGGCGCTTGAGACGCTTGACGGGGAGGCGATCAAGGAGTGATGTCGACCTTCACCGCACCCAGCTCCGTACTACCTTTCGCATCGAGATGCTGCGGCGACGTCGCCGGCCAGGTGAACGGCACGCGCACGACTTCGCGCCCGCCTACTTCGCGCGCGGCCTCCACCACCAGCTCGTACTTGCCTGCGGCAAGCTGGCCCAGCGGCGCCTTGCCGTCCTTGAACTTCAGTTGCTGCTGACCGGCCGGCCGTGTCGCACCGGATACGCCATCCACCGGCATCTGCACTTCGCGACCGCCACGACGCCACCATTGGCGCAACTCCGGCAGCCACTTGGTGCCGGCGCCTTCCTTGCTTTGCTTCTGCGCGTACCACACGGCCAGTTGTGCGGCGACGCTGTGGTCCTCGCGCTCGATCCACACCGCGGTGTACGGACGGTGGTACTCGGCCACGTCCAGCTGGGGAATCTGCACAGTCACGTCGAGATCGGCCGCCGCCACGGGTGCGGCGATCAACAATGCGGGCATGGAAAACAGCAGGCGACTCATAGGCGTTCCTCTCAATGGATAAAGATCAGGGCCAGCACCAGCGGCAAGACCAGGCCGAAAGCAACTAGCGGCCAGGTGGCGCCGCGCTGGGCGGCGTGCATGTTCAACAGCAGTAGACCGGTGACCGAAAAGATCACGCAGGCCAGCGCGAACACGTCGATAAACCAACCCCACACCGGCCCCGCATTGCGGCCTTTGTGAAGGTCGTTGAGATAGGAAATCCAGCCGCGCGCGGTGCGCTCGTATTCGAGCTTGCCACTGCTGCGATCGATGCTGAGCCATGCGTCGCCGCCGGGGCGCGGCATCGACAGATAGATTTCATCCGCCGACCAGTCGCCTTTGCGACCGGATACGTCCACCTGCAATGCATCGCCAATCCAATCGCTCACGGCGGCAGGCAATACGACACCCTTGCGCTCGTCCTCGCCCGCCAACGCTGGCAACAGCGGCACTGGCAGCTGCGCTTCACGACGCACGGTCTGCGGCTTCGCCTCGATCTGCGCGGCATGGTTGAGGGTGATGCCGGTGGCGGCGAACAGCAGCATGCCGATCAGGCACAACGCCGAACTGATCCAATGCCAGCGATGCAGTTGCTTGAGCCAGAACGCGCGCTCCGGCTGCGCCTTCCCACCCTGCATTCGCGTTGTCTGTTCCTTGACCATCCACTCTGCCCGTAATGTGTATGCGGGTATCGCGGGCCGGTCGTGCAACTCTCACCGCTTGCGATCTGTCCCAGCTGTCCGCCTGGGCGCTAAGCTGCCGGGCGACGGCGCCGCTCTGTGCGGCCGTAGGTGGGATGTTGCCATAAATGAGAATCACTCTCAATTCATAAACTTTGTGTCCCCATCTATCCCCCTGCCCATCATTCGTCTGTTACGGAGCTTTTCATGCGCATCCTGATCGCCGAGGACGACCTCGCCATTGCCAGCGGCGTCTGCGCCTCTCTGCGCCAGAGCGGCCACGCCGTCGACCACGTGAGCGACGGCGCGCGTGCCGACGCCGCTCTGCGCGACACACCGTATGACCTGCTGATCCTCGACCTGGGCCTGCCCGCCCTGGACGGCAGCGAGGTACTGCAGCGCCTGCGCAAGCGCGGCGCTGGCATGCCAGTGTTGGTGGTTACCGCCCGCGAGGGCCTGCGCGAACGCGTACGCGTGCTCGACCTCGGTGCCGACGACTACCTGGTCAAGCCCTTCGCGCTCGCTGAATTCGACGCCCGTGTGCGCGCACTGTTGCGCCGCTACACGGCGCAAGGCGCTCCGGAACTGGTACTGGGTCGCCTGCGCCTGGATCTGCCAGGCCACCGCGCCTGGGTCAATGAGGCGCCGCTCGAACTCACCGCGCGCGAGTTCGGCCTGCTCGAAGCGCTGGCCGCACGACCGGATCGCGTCACGAGCCGCGCGCAACTGGTCGAAGCCTTGTGCAACTGGGACGAGGAACTCACCGACAACGGCCTGGACATCGCCATCTATCGGTTGCGCCGCAAACTGGCCGACTCCGGCACCCAGGTGCGCACCATCCGCGGCCTCGGCTATCTGCTCGAGGAAGTGAAGGAAGGCGCCGCATGACCCGTGCCAGTCAAGCAGGGCCTGTTCATCACCTTCACGTGGCCTGTTGACTATGAACAGGCCCCCTCAACCCTGGCTGTATCGCGTGCTGGAGCCCGATGGCCGGCAGAGCCTGCGGCGCCGGCTGCTGGCATTCCTGTTGATCCCGCTGATGCTGATGCTGCTGATCGAAAGCCTCATCACATACACCGGTGCGCTGGTTTATTCCAACCACGTGCACGACCGTGATCTTGGCGGCGGCGCGGAAACCGTGGCGCAGATGATGCAGAAGGAGGGCCTGGACGGTCCGATCTCGGAGCAGGCGCGCTTCCTGCTGCAGTACGACCCGGAAGGTCACAACAACATCAACTACTTCAGCATCGTCAGCCAGCGCCACGGGCTACTCGCCGGCAGCGACAAGCTGACCCCACCATCGAGCCTCGGCCTCAGCGTCAACGGCGATCCGAAACTGTTCGACGTCATGCTTGACCGCCGCAAACTGCGCGCGGCGAGCTTGATCATCGACAGCGTTCACGAGGAAGGCGACCAACTCACCATCACCGTCGCCGAAACCCTGCGCGACCGGCGGCTGCGTGCGCGCGAGATTCTGCTGCTGAGCATTCCCGCACAAGCCTTGCTGATCGCCACGGTGTTCGTGCTGGTGTGGTTTGGCGTGCGTATCGGTCTGCGCCAGCTCGACCCGCTCACTACCCGGCTGGCCAGGCGCGAGCACGATCTCGCTCCAATCGGCGACGCGGACGTACCGGTGGAAATTCTGCCGCTGACTCGCACCATCGACGGCCTGTTCGCACGCCTGCGCGGCATGCTGGCCCTGCAAGAGCGCTTCATCGCCGATGCCGCACACCAGCTCCGCACGCCGCTGGCCGGATTGCGGGTACACGTCGAACGCGCGCAGAGCGACCCTTCGCCGGCGACGGTGAAGGACGCCCTGGAACACATCCTGCGCCTGACTCAGCGAGCGACGCGCACGTCGGGCCAGTTGCTTGCGCTCACCCGCGCACAGTCGCCGGACCAGGACGGCGGCCCGCATGCGCTCATCGATCTAACGCGACTGATTCCCGAACTGTTGAGCCTGCGCGTACACGAGGCCCTGGCGGCCGGCGTCGACCTGGGCTATGACGGCTCGGCGGAACCGGTCTGGATCGACGGCGACCACTCGACGCTGCAGGAGCTTCTGGACAATCTGCTCGACAACAGCCTGCGCTACGCCGGCCGCGGCAGCATGGTGACGGTGGGCGTGTCCTGCGATGCCAAAGGCGCCAGCCTCAGCATCGAGGACAACGGCCCCGGCGTACCAGCGGCCTTCCTCGCCCGCTTAGGCGAACGCTTCTTCCGCGTGCCAGGCAGCACTGAAGAAGGTACCGGCTTGGGTCTGGCCATCGTGCAGCGCATCGCCGAACGGCACCAGGCCCGCGTGCACTACATGGCCGGCAGCGAAGGCGGCCTGCGCGTGGAGATTCTGTTCCCCCTCGCGCGCACCACAAAAAAAGACGGCGATGCCTAGGCATCGCCGTTGTCAGAATCCCCTGCATGGGAATGTAGTGACACAAAAAGAGCGAGTTAGGAGTAAGGAGGCAAGGGCGTAAGACACAGTCCCCTATCTCCTCTTACTCCTTACTCTTCACTTCTTACATGCTCTTCTTGGCCTTGGTCAGCAGCTGGTCGAGCAGCGCGATGGCCAGGTCGATCTCTTCGTGCGTGATGTCGAGCGACGGCGCGAAGGTGATCACGTTCTTGTACCAGCCGCCCACGTCGAGCACGAGGCCGATCTTCTTGCCGTTGTGCGTGAGGTCGCCAGCCAGGCCGATGTCGACCATCTTGTCCATCAGCGCCTTGTTCGGCGTGAAGCCGTCGTCGGTGCAGATCTCGGCGCGCAGCGCGAGGCCCAGGCCGTCGACGTCGCCGATTTCCTTGTGGCGCTTCTGCAGATCCTTCAGCGCGTCGAGGAAGTGGGCGCCCTTCTCCGCCACGGTCTTCTCGTAGTTCAGCTCGTAGCCCATCTTGATGACTTCGAGGCCGAGCGAGGTGCCGAGCGGGTTGGAGTTGAAGGTGGAGTGCGTGGAACCCGGCGGGAAGATCTCCGGATTGATCATCTCCTCGCGCGCCCACAGGCCGGACAGCGGGTTCAGGCCGTTGGTCAGCGCCTTGCCGAACACGATCACGTCCGGCGTCACGCCGAAGTGCTCGATCGACCACAGCTTGCCGGTGCGCCAGAAGCCCATCTGGATTTCGTCGACCACCATCAGGATGCCGTACTTGTCCAGCACCTTCTTCATATCCTTGAAGAAGTTACGCGGCGGGATGACGTAGCCGCCGGTGCCCTGGATCGGCTCCATGTAGAAGGCAGCGTATTCGGCCTGGTTGACCTTGGGGTCCCACACGCCGTTGTACTCGGTCTCGAACAGGCGCTCGAACTGGCGCACGCAGGCGTCCGAATACTCTTCCGGGGTCATGCCCTTCGGGCGGCGGAACGGATACGGGAACGGGATGAACATCGCACGCTCGCCGAAGTGGCCGAAGCGGCGGCGGTAGCGATAGCTCGACGTGATCGCCGAAGCGCCCAGCGTGCGGCCGTGGTAGCCGCCCTCGAAGGCGAACATCAGGCTCTTGCCGTTCTTGTAGTTGCGCACCAGCTTGAGCGAATCCTCAACCGCCTGTGCGCCACCCACGTTGAAATGCACGCGGCCCTTCAAGCCAAACTTCTGCTGCGCGTCGACGGCAATCGTCTTGGCCAGCTCGATGCGGGTCTGGTGCAGGTACTGGCTGGCCACCTGCGGCAGCAGATCGATCTGGCGCTTCAGCGTGTCATTGAGGCGCTGATTGCCGTAGCCGAAGTTGACCGCCGAGTACCACATCTGCAGATCAAGGAACGGCACGCCGGCGGTGTCGTACATCCAGCTGCCTTCGCCGTGGCGGAAGATCTTCGGCGGGTCGACGTAATGAACGGTGTCGCCAAAGGAGCTGTACTGGGCCTCGTCGGCCAGCAGCTGCGCATCAGGGATCACGCCAGTAGCGGCGTTCGGGTCGTAAGCATTCATCGGGTGGGTCCGAATGGGGTAGTAAGTAGTAAAGGGGGTAGTGAATCAGCGAGCCGAGGCAATGGCCAGCGCAGGCTTCTCATGCTCCGCCAGCAGGCTGCCATCGAGCAGCTTGGGCAGCAATTCCAGCGCATCCTCGAAACCGGTGATCGGCACGTAGGGGATGCCCGCGGCGCGGCAATGCTCGATCAAACGGTGCTTGGCGAACACGAAATCCACACGGTCGGCAGCGCAGAAATCCGAAGCGCCATCACCGATCAACAACGTCTTGGCACCACCCTTGCGAGCCTGCGCCACACAGGCGCACTTGCAGGTGCCACTGCGGCAACCATCCGCCTTGAACGGCGAGGTCAGCTGCCACTGGCGCGGCGGCTCGGCCGGCGCCAGGTGATTGGCAGCCAGCGGCAGGTCGTCCAGATCGTAGCGGCCGAGGATCTTGTGGATGGCGTAGTCGAGACCGTCGCTGACCACACGCATCGGCGTGTTCAGCTCGCGGGTCTTGGCCACGAACGCCGGGAAGGCGTGATCGATCCACAGGCCTTCGAGATGCTTGTCGAGCTGGGCGCGGCTCATGTCGAGCAAATCGACCTGGCCGGTCATGCACTCGCGCGAACCGATGCGGCCGGCGCGCCAATCCTGCTCGAGCGTCTCCCAGCCGGGGCGGCCGAAGCGGTCAAGCAGCGAGTCGATCACGTCCTCAACGGAGATGGTGCCGTCGAAGTCGCAGAGGATGTTCCATGCAGTCACAGATGCCACTCTGAATTTCAGGATGGCGCACCTTAGGCGCCCCCCCCTTTCGGCCTCCTTTCTTACGAAGCATGCCTTTTGGCACAGACGGAACGCCGTTCATGGCGGCGTTTCAAAAACAGCCGGCTGATCCGTCCAAGCTCTCTGATGTGCAGGTCCTGAGCCAAGGCAAAGGCAGGCAAGGTATGCTTTATGCCCTGAGCATTGCCGATCGCCATGGCACATCGCGTACGCTCCACCGAACGCCCCGCAAATTCCTGCGCTTTTGCCGTCTTGAAAAGTGAAGGGATCGAGGGCGAACCGGAGGGTTTCGCGATGGTCCAACGGACGGCGCCAAGCCAGCCTCTACCAGTCATCCCCGGGAGTTTCGTGTCCCTTTCACCATCTACAGCGCCGATGACGGCCGCCAGAACGTTGTATCGACAGGCTCGCTCTTGGCGCCTGTTGTTCATGGCGGCGAGCTTGGCCGTGCTGGCAGGTTGCTCGGTGGCGCCGTTGCCCGAGCTGAAGCCGCCGGTGCCGGATGCGTGGCGCAACGCCCCTGCCGGGGTCGCTCCCGCACCCGCCGACTTGCGTGGCTGGTGGCAGGCCTTGGGCGACGCGCAGCTGGACGCCCTGATCGACCGTGCCCTGAAAAACAACCTGGACGTGGCGCAGGCTGCCGAGCGCCTGCGCGCGGCGCGCATCCTCAACCCGCACGCCCATGACGCGTATCTGCCCAACCTGCACGCGAAGACCAACGACGTCATCAGTCCCGACACCAGCGCGTCTTACTTTCTGGTCGGCTTCGATGCCATGTGGGAACTGCCGCTTTTCGGTTCCTGGCAAAGTGCCGGCCGGGTCTCCCAGGCGCAGTTGAACCTTGCCCAGACCGGGCTGCGCGGGGCCCAGGTATCGCTGGTCGCCGAGGTCACCCGTCGCTGGATCGAGTTGCGCTCCGCGCAGCAGCAAGCGCGTCTGCTCACCGCGATTCGCGACGCCCAGCAAGAAAAACTGCACCTGCTGCAGACTCGTGTCGATCTGAAACTGGCTTCGCCGGCCGAGACAGCTCGCGCGCAGGCCGAACTGTCGCGCGCCGAGGCGGCGCTATCGGAACCGCAGCAAGCCATCATCAGCAGTGCCCAGCAGCTGGCCGTGCTGCTCGGACAGAACGAACCCGATGCACAGTGGCTGGAACCCGGTACCCAGCCGCGCCTCGGCCAGTGGCAGCTCACCTCCGCCCCCGCCGACCTATTGCGTACCCGCCCGGAAATCGCCAGCGCCGAGGCCGAAGTGCTGCGTGCCGCTGGCGAGTTGGGCATGAGCCGCGCCGATATATACCCGCATATCGGCATCGGCGCCTCCATGCAGTGGTCCGTGAACATCGCCAGCAATCACCGCGCACGTAACGGGGAAGGCATCTTCTCGCTCGGCCCGGTCATCGACATTCCGCTGTTCGACTGGGGGCAACGCGTGGCCGCCGCGCATGCCAAGGACCATGAACTACATGCCGCCGTCCTCGCCTACCGCCAAGCCGTGCTGCAAGGTGTGGCCGAAGCGGAGATCGCGATGGGTGATCTGGAGCAGTTGCGCGGTCGCGAACAAGCGTCGCAGCAAGCCGCCGATGCCCTGCAATCGGCCACCGGCGCCTTGCGCAAGCGCGCTGAGCTGGGTCTCGGCAGCCATCTCGACATCCAGGACAGCCTGATCGAAGGCCATCGCACCGAACTCGAACTGGTGAGCGCCATCGCCGCGCGCGATCTGGCCTACGTCTCGCTGTACAAGGCACTGGGCGGCGCTCCCATGCCCGCGCCACCCGAGCCGCGGGGTGCCGACTGATGGTGGCACTCGCTCGCAAGACCCTGATCTACGAATGGCGCCGCTTCCTGCCGGCCATCGTCGCGGTGGGCTTCGCCGGTCTGTTGCAGCTGCTGCAGGCCGCACTGGTGCTTGGCATCTTCGGCAGTGCCAGCGTGTATATCACCGGCTCCTCCGCCGACCTCTGGGTCGGCTATCCCGGCACGCAGAGCGTGAATCTGGGCCGCCCGATCGACACCGGTGTGGAGATGAGGCTGCTGATGGACCCGGCCGTGACCAAAGTGGAACCGTTCCACTGGGTGGACGCCGACTGGCGCGGCCCCAACGATACCGGCGGCGTATCGGTATTCGTATCCGGCATCGACGCGCGGCCCGAGAGCATGATGTTCGCGCATGCCCTGCCCGAGGCCCTGCGTGCGCGCCTGAACGAGCCGGACGCGGTGATCGTCGATCGCGCCGACCTCGGCAGCCTCGGCGTGAACGTCGGCGACACCGCCATCATCAACGGCCATCGCGTGCGCGTGGTCGGCGTGAGCAGCGGCCTGCGCGCGCTGGGCGGCGTGAACGTGGTGGCCTCGCTGGCCACCGCGCGGGAGCTGGACAGCGACCCAGCCAACGCCAACCGCATGACCTACTTCGTCGCCAAAGTGCGCGACCCGGGCGAAGCCGGCGCGGTCGCCCAGCGCCTGCGCGGCGCAAACACCTTCGGCAATTACGACGTATGGACCGCGCGCGACTTCGCCCGCCGCTCGGTGTTCTACTGGATGTTCGACACCGGCGCCGGCGCTGGCGTGCTGTTCCTCGCCGGCATCGTGTTCCTGGTAGGCACGGTGATCACCAGCCAGACCCTGGTGGGTGCGGTGATCGGCTCGATCCGCGAGTACGCCACGCTCAACGCGCTGGGTGTCGGCGTGGGCGCCTTGCGCAAGGTCGTGATGGAACAGGCCTTCTGGGTAGGCGCCCTGGGGCTGATCGGCAGCGCGATCCTGGGTGCGCTGTTCTTCTTTCTCGCACGCAGTCGCAGCGTGCCGGTGGAACTGAACGCCCTCACCACTACCGCCTGCCTGGTGCTCGGCATGGGCCTGGCTATCGTCTCCGGCCTGGCCGCGATGCGCAGCCTGCGCCGCGCCGATCCCGCGAGCTTGTTGAGGTAAGCCGTGGCCAGTCAGACCGTGCCATCCGCATCCATCTCCCTGCAGGCGCGCGGCGTCAGCAAATCGTTCGAGTCCGGCCGTGTGCGCAGTACCGTGCTGCACGACCTCACGCTGGACATGCGTGCTGGCGAACTCACCCTGATCTCCGGCCCATCCGGCTGCGGCAAGAGCACGCTGCTGGCCATCCTCAGTGGCCTACAGCGGCCCGACGTTGGGCAGGTAGTCGCGCTGGATCAGGACCTGGGCCTGCTCGACATGCGCGCGCTCGAACGTTTCCGCCTGCTGCATACCGGCTTCGTCTTCCAGGGCTTCAATCTGTTTCCGGCGTTGAACGCGCTGGAACAGGTGGAGTTGCCGCTGAGTTATTTGGGCCTATTGCCGTCGGAGGCGCGCCGCCGTGCGGTGGCTTCGCTGGAAGAAGTCGGCCTGGGGCCGCGCATGCGCCTGCGCCCTTCCGAGCTGTCCGGCGGCGAAAAGCAGCGTGTGGCAATTGCCCGCGCGCTGGCCAAGGAGCCCGAGCTGTTGTTCGCCGACGAGCCGACCAGCGCGCTTGACGCCGCCAACGGTCAGATCATCATCGATATCCTGCACCGCATCGCGCGCGCGCACGGCACCACCGTGCTGTGCGTCAGCCACGATCCGCGCCTGGTCGGCCACGCCGATCGCGTTCTTGCCATGGAAGACGGTCGTATCCTGAGCGATCGCAGCCAGCCGTCTCTATCGACCGCCGTCCCCGGCCTCAAGGAATCCTCTGCATGAGTTTGCGCCTGCTTCGTCCGTTGCTTGTCCTGGCTGCCGCCTCCCTCGTGCTAGCGGGCTGCTCGCACGACGGCGCGTCCGACAAGACCGCCAAGCAGGTGGCTGCGCCCCAATATCTGGCCGTAGCCCGTGGGCGCATCGACATCGAAGGCGGCTTGCTCAAGCTCAGCATGGCGCGCGACGGTGTGGTGGCGGACATCGAGGTTCACGAAGGCGACCGCGTCCACAAAGGTCAACTGCTCGCCGCGCTGGATACGGAACCCGCGCGCCTGGCCGTGACCTCCGCAGAGGCTGAGCAGAAGCAGGCTGAAGCCCAAACCAAACTGCTCGATGCCCGCGTGAAGGCCGCCACGCAACGCGCTGAACGGCTCGCCGCCGCCGCTGCAGCCGGCGCAGGCGACAGCCAGAGTGCTGACGACGCCCGCGAAAATGCCTCGCAGCTGCAAGGCGAGGCGGACAACGCGCGCGCCACCGCCGCCCTCGCCGCGCAGAAGCTTGCCGGTGCGCGCTACGAACTGACACAGCGCAGCCTGGTCGCCCCCATCGACGGACAGATCGTGCAGCGCATGATCCAACCAGGCGCCGCCGCCTCACCGCAAAGCGGCCCTGCCTTCGTGCTGCTGCCCGACCAGCCGCGCATCGTGCGCGCCGAACTCAACGAATCCTTCGTGCGCGCCGTCGAGCAAGGCATGCATGCGGAAGTGGTGGACGACAGCGGCAGTGGCATGCCCAACCTCGCCGCTCATGTGATTCGCATCGGCACCGTGTTTGGTGCCAGTACGCTGGAAGACGATCCGCTGGTGCGCGCCAACACCCGCACGGTCGAATGCGTACTCGCCCTCGACCAGCCACCGCCGGCCTCCATGCGCATCGGCCAACGCGTGCTGGTGCGTTTCGGAACCGCCACGGCACCCGCCAAGACGCCTTAATGCACTTGCACGCCCCAGCACCCGCATGGCCCTCGAAGGCCGTTTGCGCTGGCCTGCTGTCCGGCGTGCTCGCCATGTCCATGTCGCCGGTGCTACACGCGGAGACGGATGAAACAAGTGGCGACAACACCATCACCACCATGGTCGGCGCGGGTTATCAGCATCTCCCCACTTGGATCGGCTCGCGCAACACGCGTTATCAAGCCATCCCGTATGTGCTGTTCGATTGGCCGAACCACGTCACCTTCTCCACCGTCGACGGCCTCAACGTCGACCTGATCGGCGACAAGCAGCTGCATGGCGGGCTATACGCCAACTACATGTGGGGCCGCGATCGCAAAGACTTGAGCCGCCGGCTCAGCCGCATCGTGCACAGCCTCTCGCCAAGGCTTCACGCCGGCGGTTACCTCGAATATCAAGTCAACAAACCCTTCAGCTTCGGCGGCAATCTCAGCCACGACACCCAGGGCGCTGGTGCTTACCTCGATCTCTATGCCGACCATGACCTACCCTCCATTGGCTACCTTGAGCACTCCGTGGAAGTGCAATGGCAGGCCATGAACGGTGCGGCCATGCGCCGGTTCTTCGGCGTCAGGCGGATGCAGGCGCAGAAAATCAACACCCAGCACTGGGACCCCACCGGAGGCAGTCAACAGATTTCCTTCTCGTACAACGCTTATATGCCGACCAGCCAACACACCGGCTTCGTGCTTGGCCTCGAGTACACGCGCCTGCTCGGCTCGGCCCGCAACAGCCCCTTGGTCAAGCGGTTCGGTACGCCGAACCAGTTCGCAACGTCCCTCGCCTTCGTTTACAAGCTCTAAGCGTTTGTAGGAGCGCACCCTGTGCGCGACAAACCGGCAGGACTGCCGGTTTGCACGGCGGTTGAACAAGCTCTTGCTTCAGCGATCGTCGCGCGTCCAGATGCCACCGTGCGCTTCGCGCACCGGGAAACGGGCGATGGGCTCGTAGGCCGGCGGACAGGTGACCTCGCCAGTACGCAAGTCGAAGCGCGCACCGTGGCGCGGACATTCCACTTCGAAGCCGTGCACTTCACCACCGGCGAGATCGCCGCCGTCGTGGGTGCACAGATCCTCGACCGCATAGAGATCGCCGTCGATGTTGTAGACCACGATCGGCGTATCGCCGTCGTAGACCACTTTGAACTCGCCCGGCAAAAGTTCACTACGTGTACCTACGAAGATCCAGTCCTTCAGATCTTCGCTCACGCTGGTGCCCCGACCAGAGACTTCACCATGCACTCGAAGCGCAGGTCATCGCGGCGCGGAATACCGCAACGCTCGTCGCCGTAGGGAAATGGGCGAAATTCGCCGGTGCGCTGGTAACCGCGTCGCTCGTACCAGGCGATCAGTTCGGCGCGCTGCTCGATCACCGTCATGCGCATGGCCAGGCTATGCCATTGCTCGCGCACATAGCGCTCGGCCTCCGCCAGCAAGGCCTTTCCGATACCGCCGTTCTGCAAATCGGGGTTCACCGCGAACATGCCGAAGTAGCCGGCCTCGCCCTGTTGCTCGACGTGGCAGCAAGCCAGCAGAACGCCATCGCGCTCTGCCAGCAGCACCACGCTGCCGGGCTGGCCGAGTATTGCCGACACGCCTGCGGCGTCGGTGCGCTGGCCATCCAGCAGGTCGGATTCGGTGGTCCAGCCGCGGCGCCCGGAATCCCCACGATAGGCGGATTCAACCAGGGTGACGATGGCGGCGACGTCGGCGGCCTCGGCCGCACGAAAGAGGGTAGAAGTGAGTTCGGACATGAGCAAATCATAATGCCTGGCCCTGCCTCGGGCCATGCTGGCGCCCCCATCGGTGCGCCAGCATGCATACACCGTACTTAGTGCGGCGCAACCACCAGCACGCCAAAGCCGTCCACCGGCTTGCCCTTGACAGCGGAGCTGGCCGCGGCGAGGTAGACCGTGTGGTTCTGCGGATCGAGCGCCAGCGTACGCGCGCTCGGCTGGGTCTTCACATGGCCCAGCACGCGATAGTGATCGGCGCTGTCCTGTGCGATCACGCTGAGCGTGCCGTCATCGCCGTTGGAGCTGAGCACCACATGGCGCTGCGCATCGAACGCCACGGCATCGGGACCCTTGCCAATCGGCAGCTTGGCGACCTGATGACCATCGCTGGCATCGGTCACGATCATCCAGCCGTTATCGCAAACCGAGAACAGACGATGGTTCGCCGTATCCAAGGCCAGCCCGGTCGGCCCCTCGCAAGGCGCCAACGGCCACACGTTCAGCACCTTGCGCGTGGTGAGGTCCACCCGCGCCAGCTGATGCTTGTCTTCCAGGTTGAGGAACAGCTGCCCTTTGCCATCGCTCACCGCGAACTCCGGGCGCCCCGGCACGGTGATGGTCGCCAACTCCTTGCCGGCCTTGGCATCGATCACGCTGATGTTGCTGCTGTGCCCGTTCATGGTGAGCAGATGACCGGAAGCGTCGTCGAACACGATCGCATCCGGGTCCTTGCCGGTAAGCGCGATGTGGCCGGTGACTTTCAAGGTCTCCGTGTCCACCACGCTGACATTGTCGCCGTGCCCGTTGCTCACAAAGGCCTGATGCGTTGCCGGCTGCAGCGCGATGCCGTGCGCATGCTGCATGCCGGGAATCTCTCCCAGCAACTTGCCGGTGCCCGCGTCGACCACCATGACGCGATCGTCGCGAGCGATGAACAGGCGATGGGACGAAGCGTCCAGGCTGAGATAGTCCCAACCGCCTGCGCCACCCAGCGCATAGTGCTGGGCGACGGCATAAGGCACGCCTGCGTCGGCGGCGGAGAGTGCGGGTGCGGCCAGTGCCCCGGTCAGCAACAGGGCCATAGTCAACGATTTCATGGGAGTCCTTGTACGTGTCGTGTGGAGGTCAGAGCTTCAGGCGGACGCCGGCGGTATAGGTCTGTCCGTAGAACTCGCGCTGGATCGGGCGGTTGTTGGACGGGCCCTCGGTGAACTTCAGGCGCGTGTCGGTGAGATTCTTGGCATTGACGAATACCGACCACTGCTCGTCGATCGCATAGCTCGCGCCGAGATCCAGCGAGAACCGCGCCTCCGACCAGATGTCCGTTGCCGCCGAATTGCCGACGCCGAAGATGTTCTTGCTGACGTAGTACGCGCCGAGATTGACGTTCAAACCGCCCAGGTCGTAGAAAAATGCCAGATTGCCGGTGTTGCGCGAGGTGGACGGCAGCTGCAGATGTTCGCCGGAGCGGATCTCTCCGCTCGAATCGACATAGGTGTAGTTCGCCGCCATACCGAAGCCGGCCAGCCAGCCCGGCAACATCGCGAACTTCTGCTGGTAGTTCAGTTCGAGGCCACGTGCATGCGCGCTGTTGAGATTGGCAAACGTGAACACCTTCGCCGCACCAGTGAAGCCGGCGAACAAGCCGTTGTTCGGGAAGGTCGCGCTCGTCTCTTTGTTGATGATGTAGTTGCTCAACTCCTTGTCGAACACACCCACCGAGGCGATGCCGCCGTTGTCCAGGTAGTACTCCATGGACAGGTCGAAGTTGTTGCTGGTCGTCGCCTTGAGGTTCGGATTGCCTTGGGTCACGTTGTCCGCGGCCGGATCGATCAACATCGACGCCGTGACCTGGTTGAAGCCTGGTCGCGCAATGGTCTTGGAATAGACCGCACGGGCGACCAGGCCCTCGCTCAATTCGTAGCGCAACTGCACGGTCGGGAAGAAGTTGTTGTAGCTGTGCGTCGTTGACGTCGGCACGGCGCCGCCGAACGCACCCGTGACCGGATCGACCAGCACCTGGTTGCCACCGTACGTGGCCGTGGTCCGCTCCCAGCGCACGCCAGCCAGCACACCCAGCTTGTCGATCGGCTTGAACTGATACTGGCCATAGATCGCGTAGACATTTTCCTTACCGTTCGACGCACCCTGCGCCTCGCTTTGCGCATCGGCCAGAGGATCTTTCTCCGGGAACAGCTCAGGATGGGTCACGAACAGGTTGCGCAGCGCGTCAGCGTTGATGTTGTAGCCGTTCTGGTAATGGTCCTTGTAGTACGTGATCGGCTGCCCGCCGATGAACTGGCTCAACGGCAAGGCCGGCGGAGTGCTGCCGAAGCGCGTGATCTCGCCATGACGGGCGCGCTTACGCGCACTCACGCCAAACTTGATGTTCTCGTCGCTTCCCTCGAAATAACTGGTCGGCAACGTGACATTGAACGCGCCCGTGTACTCCTGATCGTGATCGTGCTCCGTGCTGTTCTGGAAATTGCCGAACGTATAGCCCGACGGATCGAGCGGATTGGCATTGAGATAGCGGAAGCGCGGGTAGCGCGGATCGCTGATGTTGTCGTAGGCGACCGTCACCGCATTAGGGTTGGAGAACGTGCTGTTGTAGTCGAACGGCTTGTTGTACGAGCCGTAGGTCGCCGCCAGCAGATAATCGATCTTGACGCTCTGGAAATGGTTCTCGCCGCCGAACGTGACCACGCGCGTATCGATGGTTTCCTTTTCGTCGCGCAGGGTCTTGTCGAAGGCGACGTTGGGGTCGATGAAGCCGTGCGGGTTGGAGGGGTCGACCGTCACCGATCCCGTGCCGCCGCCGAACATGTTGTAGGTCAGGCGCTGGCGATTCACCGACTCGGTATAACCGGCATCGAAATAACGCACGTACCAGCGGTTGTCGTTGTCGGGCTGGTAGTTCAGCTCACCGCCATAGCCGAGGCGGCGGCGATGGTAGCGGTAGTAGCGCTGCTCGAAGTCGTTCATCACCTTATCGGGCGTGCCGTTGGCCTGGTCGTCGGCATAGGAGCCTTCGATATCGTCGACGCCACGCTTGTCTTCGTAATAGGCCACGGTGCCAATGAAGCTGAAGACACCGTCCGGCCCGAAGCGGCCACCGCCGCTCAGCTGGTAGTCCTTGATCGGCGTGCTGCGCTGGCTTTCATAGCCGGTGCCCAGCTCGACCTCGAGGAACTTGTCCTTGCCGGGCGGCACCTGCTTGGGCGTGATCTCGATGGTGCCGCCAAGCGCTTCAGCATCCTGATCCGGCGTATTGGTCTTGGTCACCGTGATCGCGCCGATCAACCCCGTGGGGATCGAGTCGAACGCCACCGCACGGCCGCCACCCAGCGGCGACGCCACATTGGTCGGCGGCAGACGCACGCCACCGAACGTCGCGCCGTTCAGGTCCGCGTCGAGGCCGCGGATGTTCACGAACCGGCCCTCGCCGGTGTCGCTCTCCAGCGAAATGCCGGGGATGCGGCGCACGGCCTCACCGGCATTCACATCGGGCAATTTACGAATCTCGGTAGCCGGCTGCACATTGACCAGGTTGGGCGCGTCCTGCTGGATGCTGCGCGCCATTTCCAGCGGCGTGGTCTGCGCGGTCACCTTGAGACCCTGCAAGGTCTTGGTGTTGCTGCTGCCGCCGCCCAGATCCACGTCCTGCTCGATCGCCTGGCCCTCATGCAACACCACGCGGCGCTCCACCGGCGCCTGATTGGATGCGCTCGTGACCAAGGTGTAACTGCCGGCGTCCACACCCTCGAACGCAAATTCGCCATCGCTGCCGGTGGTGACGCTCTTGCCCAGCTCGCGCAATTCGACCCGTGCACCGGAGACCGGCTGATGATTGTTCTCAACCTCGCCCTTCAATGTCGCGGGCTGCGCCGCATGAACCAGGGTCGCACCCGTCAACGCGACAAACCCCACCACTAAACCGCCCGCATGCTTTCGAGCCATGAGTAATTCCTTACGATGATGGATGGCCTGCGATAGCGGCGCCCGATCGACGATCGGCACGCGCTGTCATCCAACCGAAACTAGAGGGGTGGTATGACCACTTTCATTCGAACGGCTTACCGATCCGTAAGGAACTCGCGCGACTCATGGACGATGTGAACGAGCAAGCTATTTCATTCATCCATGCGAACCGGAACATCCCAATGAGAGTCCTGATCGTCGAAGACGACCACGCGACGGCGGCGCTGATCGCCGCTGGCCTGCGACCCGACATGACCCAGGTCGACAGCGTGTCGGACGGCGATGAAGGTTTCACTCGAGCCACCGGCGGGCACTACGACCTGCTCATCGTCGACCGCATGCTGCCGCATACCGACGGCATCACCATGGTGCGCAAGCTGCGCTTCGCTGGTTGCGAGATGCCCGTGTTGATGGTCTCCGCACTGGGAGAGGTCGATGCGCGTGTCGAGGGGCTGGAAGCCGGTGCCGATGACTACCTGGCGAAACCTTTTGCGATGACGGAATTGCGCGCACGCCTGTCGGCCCTGTCGCGCCGGCCGCGCATGGCGGAAACCATCACCCGATTGCGCGTCGCCGATCTCGAACTGGACCGCATCAGCCGCGAAGTGCAACGCGGCGGTCAACTTATCGAGCTGCAGCCGCGCGAATTCCGCCTGCTCGACTATCTGATGACGCATGTCGACCGCGTAGTGACGCGGGCCATGCTGCTGGAACACGTCTGGGAGTTCCATTTCGACCCGCAGACCAGCGTGGTCGAAACCCACATCAGCCGTCTGCGTGCCAAGATCGATCGCGGCTTCGACAATGACTTGCTGCATACCATCCGCGGCTTCGGGTATTGCCTGCGTGCCATCGTTTAGCCTGTTTCGCACAGCAGCCTTCCGCATGGCCTTGCTGCAGGCCCTGCTGTTCGCCGCCGTCGTGACTGCCTTGCTCGGCATTGTCTGGTGGAGCGTCAACACCTACGCCGAAGCGCAACTGCATGACAAAGTGCAGACCGACATGGCCAGCCTGCTGCAGGCGGCGGCCGACGGCACGGTCAGCGTGCAGATACGGCAGCGCGTGGCGGTGATGCCGGTGGGCCCCGACTACTACCTGCTCGCCGATGCCGATGGCCGGCGCATCGCCGGCAACCTCAGCTACCGGCCGCGCACGCCCGGCTGGCACGAAGTACCGTTACAAGGCGCCCTGGGCAAAGACAAGGGCGACGCCGATCACGTGCACCTCTATGCGACACGATTGGCCGATGGTCGATGGTTGGTTGCCGGCAGCGACAACCGCAACGTGGTCGAACTGGGCGAGATATTGAGCCAACGGTTTCTTCGTGTGGGTCTGGCCGCTGTTGTATTGGTGCTATTGATCGGCGGCCTAGGCAGCTGGATCTATCTGCGCCGCATCGACGCCCTGGGCGAACTGGCCGAGCACGCCCTGGAGGGAAAGCGGGAAATCGTGATCGCCGGCTCCGGTCGCGGTGACGAGTTTGACCGCCTGGCCACACGCCTCAATCGCATGCTCACGCGCATGCGCACCTTGATGGATGGCATGCGGCAGGTATCGCAGGACGTCGCCCATGATTTGCGTACGCCCTTGACGCGCGTACGCCAGCGCCTGGAAGCCAGCCTCGAACCCGATATCGAAATTCCAGCCCTGCGCGATAGCGTCGAGCAATCGCTGGTCGACATGGACGCGTTGCTGGCCACGTTCAGCGCGCTGTTGCGCATCGCCAGTGTGGAGTCGCGCCAGCGCCTGGCCGGCTTCGAGGAACTCGATCTTTCCTCGGTGTTTGACGTCATCGCCGAAACCTATCGCCCCGTCGCGGAAGATCGCGGCCAGCAGTTGCAGGCGCAGATCGCGACAGGATCACGACTGCGCGGCGACCGCGCCCTGCTCACCCAGATGCTCGCCAACCTGGTGGAGAACGCCCTGCATCACACGCCACCGGGTACGCACATTCGGCTTGCACTGCAAGCAGCCCATGGACATCTGATCGGGCGCGTTGTCGACACCGGCCCGGGCATTCCGACCGAAGCCCGCGAGAAAGTGCTGCGTCGCTTTGTGCGACTGGACAGCAGCCGCAGCACGCCGGGCTGCGGCCTCGGCCTCGCCCTCGTCGCCGCCGTTGCCGATCTGCATGATATCCAGCTGACTCTGGGCGACGCGCAGCCCGGTCTGCAGGTCGAACTGCGCTTTCCGGGCCCGGCCTAAGAGCCGGTTCAAAATCTCTACGCCGGCCTATATGGAGATGTGTTCTGTGTTCGCGACAACGCGAACATCGAGCGACAACGCCACTGGACCCCGGCCTACGCCGGGGAGACGACAGTGAGAGGTTATCGCGAGCCCCCCACCCCTCTCCCCCGCACACAAATCGGTGAGCGGGGAAGAGGGAGCAGAAGCATGCTCATGCACGCGTTGAGTTGAGCGCAAGAGACAAACCGCTGCACAGCGGACTGGAAAGCTGAAGAGCCAGAGCCCAAAGCAAGGGCGGCGGACTGCGTCCGCAAGGACCAAGCACGCTGTGGAGATACTGATTAGGCTCTGACGACCCGGACAGTGACCTTCGACACTGTCCGGCATCCGGCGCCCCTCCCTAGCCTGATCGGCTGGCAGACTGCGCCTTAACGCACTCGCCAGCTCATCGTACCTAGGGAGATTCCATGAAGAACCGCATCGTGAAACCGTTGGCCTGGGCTGTTGGCCTGGCCCTCTGCACTGGCGCCATCGCCGGCCCCTCCGGCAACTTCGACGTGAAGGACCTCGACAAGAAGATCGACGCCTGCACCGACTTCAACGGCTTCGTGAATGCGAAGTGGGTCGCGGCCCATCCGATTCCCGCAGACCGTACGCGCTGGGGCTCCTTCGACGTCCTGCGCGAGGACAGCCTCAACGTGCAGCGCGACATTGTCGAGGGCGCGGCGAAGAACGCCAGCGGGAGCACGCCGGGCTCGATCGAGCAGAAGATCGGCTATCTGTACGCCTCCGGCATGGACGAGGCGGCCATCGAAAAGGCCGGCTTCGATCCGATCAAGCCGCAGCTCGCGCGCATCGCCGCGCTGAAGAACAGCAAGGACGTCGTGGCCTATATCACCGATAGCTACGCCAAGGGCGACGGCATGGTGTTCAGCTTCTACGGCAACGCCGATTTCAAGAATTCCAACCAGCAGATCGCTTACGCCGGCCAGAGCGGCTTGGGTCTACCCACCGCGGATTACTACAGCAAGCCGGACTTCGCGAATATCCGCGAGGCTTACGTCGCGCACATCGCACGCACGCTCGAACTCACCGGTGTAAGCGCCGCTGACGCCCAGACCCAAGCCAAGGCGGTCATGACGTTCGAAACGCGCCTGGCCGGTGCCTCGCTGGTGCCCACCGAACTGCGCCAGCCAGAGAACCGCTACCACTACGTGAGCATCGCCGACGCCGACAAGATCACGCCACATTTCGAGTGGACCGCGTTCTTCAAGGCGCAAGGTGCCGACGTGAAGGACGGTTTCTCGCTGTCGCACCCCAAGTTCTTCACCGAGTTCGACAAGATGCTGGCCGAGGTGCCGGCGGCCGACTGGCAGGCCTACCTGCGGTTCCACGCCATCGAAGGCGCCGCGCCCTACCTCTCCAAGGCGTTCCAGCAGGAAGACTTCGACTTCAACGCCAAGACGCTCAATGGCCAGAAGGAAATGAAGGCGCGCTGGAAGCGCACGCTCGACACCGTCAACGAAAGCATGGGGATGGCCTTGGGCCAGCTCTACGTAGACAAGACCTTCTCGCCCGATTCCAAGACTCGCGCCCAAGCGCTGGTTGATAACCTGCGCGCGGCCTACAAGTCGCGTATCGAAAAGCTCGAATGGATGAGCGACGCGACCAAGCAGAAGGCGCTGGAGAAGTGGGCCAGCTTCACGCCCAAGATCGGCTACCCCGATCAGTGGCGCGACTGGAGCGGCTTGCAGGTGAAGCAAGGCGATTACTTCGGCAACGTGATGGCGGCAGCCAAGTTCAACTACGACTATCGCGTCGCCAAGATCGGCAAGCCGGTGGACCGCCGCGAGTGGGGCATGACGCCGCAGACAGTCAATGCTTACTACAACTCGCAGAAGAACGAGATCGTGTTCCCCGCCGCCATTCTGCAGCCTCCGTTCTTCGACGCCAAAGTGGATGACGCGCTCAACTACGGCGGTATCGGCGCGGTGATCGGCCATGAGATGGGTCACGGCTACGACGACCAGGGCAGCAAGTTCGACGCTCAGGGCAACAACGTCAACTGGTGGACCGATGCCGATCGCAAGGCCTTCGAGGAACGCACCGCCAAGCTGGCCGCGCAGTTCGACGGTTACGAGGCGCTGCCTGGCAAATTCGTCAACGGCAAGCTGACCATGGGCGAGAACATCGGCGATCTTGGCGGCCTCAATGCAGCCTACGACGCTTTGCAAATGGCGCTGGCCAAGAACCCGGCTGAAGCCAACAAGAAGATCGATGGCTACACCCTGGAGCAGCGCTTCTTCCTCAACTGGGCGCGCGTGTGGCGCGGCAACGTCCTGCCGGAAGCGCAGCTGACCCTGCTCAACACCGACCCTCACGCCCCGGCGCAATTCCGCGCTATCGGTGCGCCGTCGAACATGCCGGCCTTCGCTGATGCCTTCCAGTGCAAGGCGGGCTCGAAGATGGTTCGCTCAAGCGAGAAGCAGGTGAAGATCTGGTAAGCGCCCAACCTTGCTTGCCGGCAAGCAAAACCCGTGGGCGCGAGCTCACGGGTTTTTCATGGCTGCACTACCAGCTATCGGAAGCACCACCGCCGCCGGAACTCCCGTCGTCGCCCGAGTAATCGGAGCTCGATGACGACGAGCTACTGCTGCTCTCGTCGCCGCTCCAACCGCCACCGGTTCGCGATGAGCTACCCGAGGTCCAGGCGCCGTTCCACAAAAGCACTTGCCATACCGATGGCGGCCACGCCTTGACCGACGATGCGGCCCGCCGCTTTCCGCTTGGCTTGCGCTTGAGGAATGCCTTCTGCATCCAGCGACGGCGCAATCCATACACGCCGCCGATGAAGCCCAAAAAGATGATGAGCGCCACCGGCCACGGCATGAGAAAGAACAGAAACAGGCTGCACGCTGGTGTGACCCATAACGTCAACAAGCCACCGCCTGACGCGGCCATCAGGCTGAACAAGGTGAGCATGAAGAAAATGAAGACCGAGACCCACCATGGCGCTCCCTCGGTCGCCGGCTTCGGCGGAACCGGTGCAGGCTCGGCACCAGACAACACAGCCAGCACGCCCTCGACGCCCGCCTCCACACCACCCGCGTAATCGCCTGTGGCAAAGCGTGGATGCATAGCGTTACGCAAGATCTGCGAACTGGCCAGATCCGTGAGCTGACCTTCCAGGCCATAGCCGACTTCGATGCGGGCGCGACGATCCTTCACCGCCACCACCATCAGCACACCGTTGTCGACGCCTTTGTGGCCCAGCCGCCACTGCGCAAAAACGTCGTTGGCGTAGCCCTCGATATCCTGCCCGCCAAGATCTGGCACGGTCAGTACGACGACTTGATTGCCGGTTGCCTGCTCATGCGCAGCCAGTTTCGTCTCGATATTCGCCGCGCGATCGCCCAGCACTTGGGCGTCGTCGTTGACGTGTGCGTGCAGCGCTGGCACCGCCGTCGCATGCAATGAAGTGAGCGGCCAGCACCATCCCAGCAAGAGCATGATGCATAGGGCGTGTGCAGCGAACCGCGATGCGCTCGTACCCTGGATTGCCTGTCGCATGGAGCACTTCCCTGTGTTCATCGATGCCAATGGAGAACGCTATTTTGCCAAAGTCGCTGCCAGTCGCTGCAAGGCAGCAAAGGTCAGCTCGATATCGTCCCGGGTGGTGCGCCAGTTGCAGATGGCCGCACGCAATATGGGCTGTCCCTCCAACGTCGAGGGCGAAAGATAGGCTGTGCCGTCTTGGTGCAAGGCGCGGTGTAGAGCAGCGTTGGCCGCGGCATCGCCGCCGGCGAGCCCGAAACACACTACGTTGAGCCGTACCGGCGCAGCCAGGCGGAAGCGCGAATCGCTTGCGATCAACTCGCCGAGGTAACGTGCGGCCTCGCAGTTGCGTTCGACCAGCTCGGCATAGCCCTCGCGACCATAAGCCAACAGACTCATCCACAAGGGCAGCGCCCGGAAGCGCCGCGAGTTCTCCGGCGTCAGGTGCAGATAGTTGTCTTCCGCGACGGCCGGCGCCGGCAAATAAGCCGAACGATTCTGGAACACCTCGATCTGCAGTGGGAGGTGCGCGGTATAGAGCAAGGCGCAGTCGTAGGGCACGTTCAACCATTTGTGCGCATCGACCGTGACCGAATCGGCTGCTTCCATGCCGGACATCAGATGGCGACGTTGCTCCGACGCCGCCGCCACACCACCGAAGGCCGCATCCACATGCAGCCAGAAGCGATAACGTTGCTTGAGATCGGCAATCGCGGCGAGATCGTCAAAGTCCACCGTATTCACCGTACCGGCGCTGGCCACCACGATGCTCGGGATATCGCCCTGCTCGTGTAATGCACGTTCCAGCGCGGTGACATCCAGCGCTTCGCGACCGGGCAACAGCGGCAACGAACGCAGCGCATGGCGCCCGAGCCCGGCCATGCTCAAGGCTTTCGATGTGCTCGAATGCGCACCGCCGGCGTACACCGGAATCGACGGCAAACCTAACAAACCGTCGGCGGCAATATCCCGACCATGCTGATGGCCGATCCACTGCCGCGCCAAGGCCACGCCCACATAGTTCGCCATGGTCGCACCGGTGACACATGCACCCGTCCAATGCGCCGGCCAACCCAACAGCTGCCGCAACATATCGACAGCCTGCGCCTCGATGGCCGGTGCGCACGTATCGCCGTTGCGCTGTGCGTTCTGGTCGTAGGTACTGACCAGCCAGTCAGCGGCCAGCGCAGCCGGCGTGCCGCCGCCAGTCACGAAACCGAAGTAACGTGGTCCGGGACCACCCGACAGCAACGCGGCGTAGTCGCGCTCGAAACGCTGCAATACAGCCTGTGCCCCTTCCCCGCGCCCGGGAAGGTCCATACGCGCAGGCAGCGGCGAGAGCACGTCGGCTGCTGCCGGACGCTGCGGCAATCCATGGAGGTAGTCGCTGGCCATCGCGCGAGCGCGATCGAGAATGGCATCGAACTCGGTGAGGTCCTGCTTCAGGCGGTCATGCATGGATACGTTCCAGGTGTAGTTCTATCGCGCGCGCCTCGAAGGTTGGGAGCATTTCGCTCACCGCAACCTACATCAGCAGCGTACGCACCTTGAGCAGCGCGGTGACGAACGCGTCCACTTCCTCGCGGGTGTTGTAGAACGCCAGCGAGGCGCGCAGCGTGGCGGGCACGCCGTAGAACTGCATCAATGGATGCGCGCAATGGTGACCGGAGCGCACCGCCACACCCTGCAGATCGAGCAAGGTCGCCAGGTCCGTCGCCTGCGCGCCTTCGATCAGGAACGAGATCACCGGCTCCTTCTCCTTCGACTCGCCGAACAGGCGCAGGCCGGGGATTTCGCGCAGGCGCTCGGTAGCATACGTGAGCAGTTGCTGCTCCCAGGCATGAATTGCCTCGAAGCCGATCGACTCGTAGTAGTCGATGGCTGCAGAGAGCCCCACGAAGCCGGCGATGTTCGGCGTACCGGCTTCGAAACGATGCGGCGGGTCGGTGAAGGTCGTGCCGCCGAAGCTCACCTCGCGGATCATTTCGCCGCCGCCGAAGAACGGCGGCATCGCCTGCAGATGCTCCTTGCGCGCCCACAAGGCGCCGGTGCCGGTCGGCGCGAGCATCTTGTGCCCGGTCAGTGCGTAGAAGTCGCAACCGAGCGCCTGCACGTCCACCGGACGATGTGGCACGGCCTGCGAGCCGTCGACCAGCAGCGGGATGCCACGCTTCCGGCACTCGCGCGCCAGCTCACGCACCGGATTCACCGTGCCCAGCACGTTGGAAACGTGGGTCACGCAGGCCAGTTTTACTTCCGGCGTCAGCAGTTTGACGAAGGCTTCCACGATCAGCTCGCCGCGCTCGTCGATCGGCGCCGCTTTCACGGTAGCGCCACTGCGCTGCGCAATGATCTGCCACGGCACGATGTTGGCGTGGTGTTCCATCACGGTAGTGACGATGGCATCGCCCGGCTGCAGCTTCGGCAGCGCATAGCTATAGGCCACCAGGTTGGTGGCCTGAGTGGTGCCGGAGGTTAGAATCAGCTCGTTACTCGACGTGGCGTTGATGAAACGCGCCAGCTTGTCGCGTGCACCCTCGTAGGCGGCCGTGGCCTCCTCGCCGAGTGTGTGCACGGCGCGCGATACATTGGCATTGTGCAAACGATAGTGCTCGTCCACCGCCTCGATCACGCTGTGCGGTTTCTGGCTGGTGTTGGCGTTGTCGAAATACACCAGCGGCTTGTCGTGCACGGTGCGCGCCAGCAGCGGGAAATCCGCGCGGATGCGTTGCACGTCGAAAGCGGTGGGGATGGACTTGGACTGTGCATTCATCGGCAAAGGGTCCGTAGCGATGGGACTCCCTCCCCTCGTCAGGAGAGAGTTGGGAAAGGGTGAACCCTTGAGTCAGGGCCTACCCCCCTCCCAGCCTCCCCCTGTAAGCAAGGGGAGGTGCAGGTCATTCACTCCGCCGGCAAATGCGCCAGCAGCAGATTCGAAACATGCTCCCGCAAGGCTTCATGCGGCATCGACTGCAATACGGCGCGACAGAACGCCGCCGTCAGCAACGTGCGCGCTTCGGCCTGCGGAATGCCGCGCGAGCGCAGGTAGAACAGCGAGCGTTCGTCCAGCTGGCCGACCGTGGCGCCGTGCGCCGCCTTGACCTCGTCGGCGTAGATTTCGAGTTCCGGCTTGGTGTCGATCTCGGCCTGACCGGACAGCAAAAGATTCTTGCTACTGAGCAAGGCATCGCTGCCGTCGGCGCCCTGCGCCACCACGATGGCACCGCGGAACACACCGCGTGCACGCTGGTCGGCCACGCCGCGCCAGATGGATTCCGATGCCGTGTTCAGCGCCTGATGACGAATCGCCAGCTGGGTATCCACGTGCTGGCGGCCATGCAGCGCGAACACACCGCGCGAATCGAAGCGCGCCTCGTCGCCTACCAGCTCGGCCTGCAGGTCGTGGCGCACCAGTGCGCCGCCCAGCTCCAATACATGCGACATGACGTGCGCACGCGCGCCCAAATGCAGGCTGCTGCGACGGATCATCGTGCCGCTCTCGGCCGCATTCTGCAGCAGCGTGTGCTGCAGCTTGGCGCCATCGCGCAACACGATGTCGCCAACCAGCGTCGCGAGATGGCCTTGCTCGCCCGTCGATGCATGATGTTCGATCAGGGTCAGCTCGGCGCCCTCGCCCAGCTCGATCACGTTGCGCACGTGCCAGCTGCAGTCGCCATCGGCCGGTGCGCCGACGAACAGCAGATGCACCGGCTGCGCGATCCTTGTGCCGGCATCCACGCGCAGCACCACGCCATCGCCGGCCAATGCGGCATTGAGGCGGGCAAACGTATCGCCCGCCTCGCGATAGTGTCGCGAAAGCGCAAAACGCAGGGACTCCGCATCGCCCTGCAGCGCTTGCGACAGCGGCATCAAACTCAGGCCGTCGGGAAGACCGAACGACGATGAAAGATCGGCGCGAAACACGCCGTTGACGAAGACCAGGCGCGGCCCATCAACACCCGGCAGCGCAAGCGCAGCAAGGTCGACGGGGCGTCCCGCCGCGTTTGCATCGCCATGGGCAAACTGGCGCTGACCCAGCGCGCGCAGCGCGGTGTACTTCCAGGCCTCGACCCGGGTATCCGGCAGTCCAGCTGCCTCGAACGCTTCGAGGTTTTCGCGACGCGCCGCATCCAGCCACGCGATACCGCTGCCCGGCAGTTGCGCCAGCGCCGCCGACGCCAGCAGCGACTCGACGAACGGCGTGCGCACCGGCTGGTTCATGCCTGCGCTCCGGACAGCGCCGGATCGCGATCGGCCACCCAGGCGTAGCCGTGTTCTTCCAGCTTCAGCGCCAGCGTCTTGTCGCCGCTCTCCACAATGCGGCCGTCCGCCAGCACGTGCACGAAATCCGGCTCGATGTAGTCGAGCAGGCGCTGGTAGTGGGTGATGACCAGGAAGGCGCGATCCGGCGAGCGCAGCGCGTTGACGCCCTGCGCCACGTGCTTGAGCGCGTCGATATCGAGGCCGGAGTCGGTTTCGTCGAGGATCGCCAGCTTCGGCTCCAGCACGGCCATCTGGAAGATCTCATTGCGCTTCTTTTCGCCGCCGGAGAAACCCTCGTTGACGGCGCGATGCAGCAGCTCGTCCGAGATCTGCATGATCTTCAGTTTCTCGCGCACCAGCTTGAGGAACTGCATGGAATCCAGTTCCTTCTCACCGCGCTGCTTGCGCTGCGCGTTGAGTGCGGCGCGCAGGAAATAGGTGTTGTTCACGCCGGGGATTTCCACCGGGTACTGGAAGGCCAGGAACATGCCGGCCGCAGCGCGTTCCTCCGGCTCCAGCGCCAGCAGGTCGCGCCCTTCGTATGTCACCGAACCTTCGGTGACCTCGTAGCCATCGCGGCCGGACAGCACGTTACCCAGCGTGGATTTGCCCGCGCCGTTCGGCCCCATGATGGCGTGCACCTCACCCGGATTCACGGTGAGCGAGAGCCCCTTGAGGATGTCCTTGCCCTCGACGCGGGCGTGCAGGTTTTCGATCTTCAGCATGGTCACTTCAGTTCCGCAGAATTCTTTACCGAGCCGGCGCAAACGTCGCCTTCCTGCACACCATCGAGCCACGCCTTCAGCTGCTCGGTACGTTGCTGGGTGAGGCGAGCCTTAGCCTGGCCGACGCACATGGGGTACACAGAGCCGTACTGGACGGCCGGGCTCTCCGACTTGCCCACCGGATAGGTGGCCTCGACCTCGGCATCGCGGAACTTGATCCACAGCTGTTGCGAAGCCTTGAGCTTCTGCAGGAACAGTGGCTGATCCGCGTACTTGGCGAGAATGGCCTCCCAGACCTTGTTGAGTTCCTGATCGGCCTTGGCGAAATCGCCGGCCGAGCAGGCGTTGAGTTCAGCCTGCGAACCGGCGGCGTTGCAGCTTGGCTGCGAACCCGCCACCGAGGCCGTGAAAGGCAAGATCGCCAGCATGGCGAACAACGCGATGCGCTTCATCCCACAGCCCCTTCCAGAGAGACTTCGAGCAGCTTCTTCGCCTCGACCGCGAACTCCATCGGCAGCTCGCGGAACACCTGCTTGCAGAAGCCATCGACGATCATCGATACGGCGTCTTCTTCGCTGATGCCACGGCTGCGGCAATAGAACAGCTGGTCGTCGGAAATCTTGGAAGTAGTCGCCTCGTGCTCGACGATGGCACTCGGGTTCTTCACTTCCATGTACGGGAAGGTGTGTGCGCCGCAGCGCTTGCCGATCAGCAGCGAGTCGCACTGGGTGTAGTTGCGCGCACCGTCGGCGCCCTTCTCCACCTTCACCAGGCCGCGATAGGCATTGGAGCTGCGACCGGCGCTGATGCCCTTGGAGACGATCTTGGACTTGGTGCCCTTGCCGATGTGGATCATCTTGGTGCCGGTGTCGGCCTGCTGGCGATGATGCGTCAGCGCCACCGAGTAGAACTCACCCACCGAACGATCGCCGCGCAGCACGCAGCTCGGGTACTTCCAGGTGATGGCCGAACCGGTTTCCACCTGGGTCCAGGAAATCTTGGAATCCGCGCCGCGGCAGTCGCCACGCTTGGTCACGAAGTTGTAGATGCCGCCGACGCCGTTCTCGTCGCCGGGGTACCAGTTCTGCACGGTGGAGTACTTGATCTGCGCGCGTTCCAGCGTGACCAGTTCCACCACCGCGGCGTGCAGCTGGTTCTCGTCGCGCATAGGCGCGGTGCAGCCTTCGAGATAGGAGACGTAGGCGTCGTCCTCGCACACGATCAGGGTGCGTTCGAACTGTCCGGTGTTCATCGCGTTGATACGGAAGTACGTGGAAAGCTCCATCGGGCAGCGCACGCCCTTGGGTACGAACACGAACGAGCCGTCGGAGAACACCGCCGAGTTCAGCGCGGCGAAGAAGTTGTCGCCGGTCGGCACCACGCTGCCCAGGTATTGCTGCACCAGATCGCCGTGCTCACGGATCGCCTCGCTCATCGAGCAGAAGATCACGCCGGCCTCCGCCAGTTCCTTGCGGAAGGTGGTGCCCACGGAGACGGAGTCAAACACCGCGTCCACCGCCACGCCGGCCAGCTTGGCGCGCTCATGCAGCGGCACGCCGAGCTTGTCGTAGGTTTCCAGCAGCTTGGGGTCGACCTCGTCCAGCGATTTGGGGCCTTCCTTCGGCGCGGCGTAGTAGCTGATGGCCTGATAGTCGATCGGCGCAAGCCGCAGCCTGGCCCAATCCGGCATCGGCATGGTCAGCCAGTGGCGATACGCCTTCAGGCGCCACTCGGTCATCCACTCCGGCTCCTGCTTGATCGCGGAGAGCTGGCGGATGATGTCCTCGCTCAGGCCAGGCGGCAGGCTGGTGGTTTCGATGTCGGTGACGAAACCGGCCTCGTAGCGGCGGCCGAGCGCTTCCGCGACTTCAGCGTTGTCGCGAAGCGTGGTGGCGGTGTTGTCGCTGCGTTCGCTGGTCATGCGTGGGTCCTGCCTTTCAATTCACTGAGTGCCACGGTCGCTACCGGCGTGCGTGACGGCGGTTTGAGCATGTCGGCCAGGCTGACCGCGCGCAGCGCGTTGTCCACCACATGGCTCACCAGCTGCCAACTGCCGCGCACGGTGCACTGCGACTCGCGATCGCACTGCCCTTCGGCAACGATGCCGCATTCGGTCATGCCGATCGGCCCTTCCATCGCCTCGACGATCTGCGCCAGCGAGATCGCGCTCGCCGGCCGCGCTAGGCGATAGCCGCCATTGACGCCACGGAACGATTCGACCAACCCGGCGTGCCCCAGCGACTTCAGCAGCTTGCTGACCGTGGGCAATTCCAGACGCGCCTCATCGGCAATCTGCGCCGTACTGAGTACGTCGTGCGGATGGGCGGCGATGCAGGTCATCACCACCGTGGCGTAGTCGGTGAGTCGGCTGACGCGAAGCATGGGGGAGGCCGGGAAGAATCTGATTGAATCGGTACCAAAATGGTACTGATTGGCGCAGCGAGGGTCAATGACAAGCCATTGCACCAATGGCGCGCAACTCCTCGCCAAAAAAGCTCCAGAAAAGCGCTACTCCAGCGCCACCCATGCTCTAACTTACTGAATTTACGGCCATCCCCCTCGACTCTCCGGCTGGCATGCAATGTGCTGCATTGCGACATATCAACCACTCGGGGGAGCGCCGGATGAAATGGGTCACCGCGATTATCAAACCTTTCACGCTGGATGACGTGCGGCAGGCCCTGTCCGAGGCCGGCATCTCCGGCATGACCGTCACCGAGGTCAAGGGCTTCGGTCGCCAGCACGGGCATACCGAGCTGTATCGCGGCGCCGAATACGTGGTCGATTTCCTGCCCAAGCTGAAAGTGGAAGTGGCCGTGGCCGACGAGCAGCTCGACCACGTTATCGAAGCCATCAGCGGCGCGGCGCGAACGGGGAAGATCGGCGACGGCAAGATCTTCGTCAGCGAGCTGGAACAGGCCATCCGGATCCGCACCATGGAGGTCGACACCGATGCGCTCTGAGAGGCTGGGAACGGGGAATAGGGAACCGGACATCCGGCGGCGGCTCGCGGGCTTGACGGCATGGATCGTGATGGGCGTCTGCGTGGCGTCGCCGGCCTGGGCACAATCCGCACCCGCACCGACACATCTAGATAGCGGCGACACCGGCTGGATGCTGACCGCCAGCATGCTGGTGCTGATGATGACCATCCCGGGTGCGGCGCTTTTCTACGGCGGCATGGTACGCGCCAAGAACCTGTTGTCCGTGATGATGCAGTGCTTCGCGATCACCGCGCTCGTCACGGTGCTGTGGATCGTCTACGGCTACTCGCTGGCCTTCAGCTCGACCGGAATGCAGGCCCACGTCGTGAACTGGCACACCTTCATCGGCGGGCTCGATCGCGCCTTGCTGGCGGGCCTGACGCCGACCTCGCTGTACCAGACGGTGCCCGAAAGCGTGTTCGTGATGTTCCAGCTCACCTTCGCCATCATCACCCCCGTGCTGATCATCGGCGCCTACGCCGAACGCATGAAATTCAGCGCGATGCTGTGGTTCAGCGGGTTGTGGCTCACCGTGGTCTATCTGCCAGTGGCGCACATGGTGTGGAGCGGACCGGGCTCGTTGCTGGGCGACCTTGGCGTGCTGGATTTCGCCGGCGGCACCGTGGTGCATATCAATGCAGGTATCGCCGGCCTCATCGCCTGCCTGGTGATCGGCAAGCGCCGCGGCTATCCGCATACCCCGATGCCGCCGCACAACCTCGGCTACACCGTGGTCGGCGCCAGTTTGCTATGGCTCGGCTGGTTCGGCTTCAACGCCGGCTCCGCCGTCGCCGCCAACGGCAGCGCCGGCATGGCCATGCTAGTCACTCAGATCGCCACCGCCGCCGCGGCACTCGGCTGGCTGATCGCCGAGTGGATCACCCACGGCCGCCCCAGCGTGCTCGGTATCGTCTCCGGCGCCGTCGCCGGCCTCGTCGCCGTCACACCCGCCGCCGGTACTGCGGGGCCTGGCGGCTCGCTGGTACTCGGCTTCATCGCCGGCGTGGTGTGCTTCTTCAGCGCCACCAAACTCAAACACAAACTCGGCTACGACGACTCCCTCGACGTCTTCGGCGTCCACGCCATCGCCGGCATCATCGGCGCCCTACTCACCGGCCCGCTGGCCGCCCCGACACTCGGCGGCTTCGGCACCGTCACCTCCCTGTGGGGACAACTGTGGATCCAGGCCAAAGGCGTCGGCTTCACCATCGTATGGAGCGCCGTACTCAGCTTCGTCCTGCTGAAGCTAGTCGACTGGACCATCGGCCTGCGCGTCGACGACGAACAGGAAATGGTCGGCCTCGACATCGCCCTGCACGAAGAGAAGGCTTACAACCTTTCGTAACAACAAAACGCAGAAAGACATAAAGAGCCCGCAAGCAACGCTTGCGGGCTCTTGCTTTCTTGGCGATGCGCAAGCGAGCCTGTAACGGGCCCCTGTGCAGCGGTGAGGGTTGGACGATCAGGCCCCGCAGGGGGCATCGACAGGACGTCGATGCCTTTTCGACACGACAGGGACGTCGTGTCGAAAAGCCCAGCCAGCCCTCACGAACCCGAAGGGCGCGGAACCGGGGTGGCCTCTCTTTTGGCTACTTTTCTCTGGCCAAACAGAGAAAAGTGACTCGGACCGCGGCAGCGGTTCGAAAGCCCGCGGCAGGCGAGCCGGCACACGCAGACGCAATAACCGAGCGTCAACGCCACTGGACCTCGGCCTACGCCGAGGTGACGACAATGAGGGGTTATCGCGAGCACCCACCCCTCACCCCAGCCCTCTCCCCGGAGGGGAGAGGGAGCCAAGTGGCTATGCCGAAGCGTCGCGGAGAGAGTGACGCTCCCTCCTCCCCTCGATCCAGTCATAAAGCACCGGCAACAACACCAACGTCAGCAATGTAGAAGTCAACAACCCACCCACCACCACCGTCGCCAACGGCCGCTGCGTCTCCGCCCCCACGCCACTCGACAACAACATCGGCACCAACCCAAGAATCGCCACGCTGGCGGTCATCAACACCGGTCGTAACCGCAACACCGTCCCGCGCAACACCGCCTCGCGCACACCGAGCCCTTTGCCGCGCAGCTCGTTGAGGAAACTCACCAGCACGATGCCATTGAGCATCGCCACGCCAAACACGGCGATAAACCCGATCGCCGACGGCACCGACAAGTACTGCCCCGTCACCGTCAGCGCCACCAGGCCACCGATAGTCGCGAACGGGACATTCGCCAGAATCAAGGCCGCATACTTGGCGGAATTGAACGCGGTATAGAGCAGGATGAAGATGAAGAAGATCGTCGCCGGCACGATCAATGCCAGCCGCCCCAGCGCACGCTGCTGGTTCTCGAAGGCGCCGCCCCACTCCGTCCAATAACCCGGCGGCAACTTCACTCGCTGCGCGATAGCCGCATTGGCGTCCCTCACGAAGCCGTCGATATCGCGTCCCCGCACATCCATCTGAATCACCGCGTAGCGTTGCAGTTGTTCGTGCCGAATGAAGGAATAGCCTTCGGCCGTACTTACCTCGGCCACCTTTTCCAAAGGCACGATGCTGCCGTTGGTGGAACGCAGCGGAATCTGCCGGATTGCGGTCATCGATTGCCTGGAGTTTTCATCCAATCGTGCCGTTATATCGAAGCGGCGCACGCCGTCGAGCAGACTGCTCACGGCTTCGCCACCGATGCCGTTCTTCACCACGGTCAGCACGTCCTCCGCATTCAGGCCATAGCGTGCCAACGCCTCGCGATCCACCTGTACGCGAATCTGTGGCTTGCCTAGATTGGCTTCCAGCGCAAGATCGGCCACGCCAGGTACGCCGGAGAGCATCTCTTTGACCTGCGCACTGAGTCGGTCGAGCTGCCCCAGATCGTCGCCATAGAGCTTGAGCGCCAGCGTGGCCCGCACACCCGAAACCAGTTCCTCGATGCGCATCTGGATCGGCTGGGTGAAGCCCACCACGGCGGTGGGAAGCTCCTTCTCCAACGCCTCCTGCATGTCACGCTCCAGGCTTTCCAGACTCACGCCCTTGCGCCAGCCCTCCTTCGGTTTGAGTGGTGTGTAGATCTCCATGTAATTCACATCAGCGGTTTCGCCTTTCTCCGCGCGCCCGATCATCGATAGTGTCGTTTCCACTTCAGGGAAATCGCGCTTGAACAAGGCTGAGATCTTGTTGGAGATCGCGATCGACTCATCCAGCGACGCCGACGGAATCGACGTGACACGCCACATGATCGCGCCCTCGCGCAGGTTGGGCATGAACTCTTTGCCCAATAGCGGGAAAAGGGCAAGGCTGCCGAGCAAGGCAACACACGCACCCGCCAGCACGCCACGACGATGCCGCAGCGCCCAGGCCAGCAACGGCACATAGCCTCGCTTCAGCCGGGCAACCAGCCAGGTGTCCTTCTCTTCCTTGGGTTTGAGCAGCAAGGCCGCCAGCACCGGAATCAAGGTCAGCGCCAACACCAGCGAGCCGACCATGGCGAAGCTGATGTTAAACGCCATGGGTTTGAACATCTTGCCTTCCAGCCCCTGCAGGCTAAATAGCGGCAGGAACACCACCACGATGATGGCGATGGCGAAAGTGATCGGATTGGCCACCTCTCGCGCCGCTATAAGCACGGCAGCCGTGCGGTCCACCTTGCCGTCCTGCGCACGCTGCTCGGCCATGATGCGGAATGCGTTTTCCACCATCACCACGGCACCGTCGACCATCATGCCGATACCGATCGCCAGGCCGGCCAGCGACATCAAATTGGCCGAAAGTCCTACCTGCCCCATGCCGATAAAGGCCATCAGCATCGCCAGCGGCAACGCCACGATCACCACCACGGCACTGCGGAACTCGCCGAGGAAAAGGAACAGCACCAGCGCGACGAGCAGCGAACCTTCCACCAGCGCCCGCACCGCCGTGCCCACCGCCTTATTCACCAAGTCCGTGCGCTCGTAGACCGGCTTCACTTCCACTCCGGCCGGCAACGCCTGACGCACGGTATCCAACCGCGCATTGACGGCATCGACCACGCTCTTCGCGTTCTCGCCGATGCGCGCCAGCGCCTGACCCATCACCACTTCCTTGCCGTCGCGGGTGACCGCACCGAAACGCGGCGCCGGCGCCTGCACCACCGTGGCAACGTCGCGCACGTAGACCGGCGTGCCATCCGTGCTTTTGAGCACGATGCTGCCGATGTCCTCGGCGTTGCGGACCAGACCAAGACCGCGCACCAGGTATTGCTCTCGCCCTATGTCGACGTAGTTGCCGCCGACCTGCGCATTGTTCGCCTCCAGCGCCGCCATCACGTCGCGGAAACCGAGGCCGTGGGCGATCAGCCGATGGGGATCGATGCGCACCTGATACTGGCGTTCGCCGCCGCCCCAGGACACCACGTCGTCCACACCGGGCGCTGTGCGCAGAATCAGGCGTACGGTCCAATCCTGCAGCGTGCGCAGATCCATATCGCTGGCGCCCTGCGATGTCTGATCCGCACGCTCCACCGTGTACCAGAACACCTGGCCGAGCCCGGACGTGTTCGGCCCCATCTCGGGCTTGCCATAGCCTGCCGGCAGACGATCGCCTACTTGCTGCAGGCGTTCGTTGACCAACTGCCGGGCGAAATAGATGTCCATATCGTCTTCGAAATAGACAGACACATAGGACAGGCCGAACAGGCTGACCGAGCGGATTTCCTGCACTTTGGGCAACCCGGCCAAGGCGGACTCGATCGGCCCAGTAAGCCGCTGCTCCACATCTTCCGCGGCCAGCCCGGCCGACTCGGTGTAAACGTTGACTTGCGCGGGCGTGACGTCGGGAAAGGCGTCGATCGGCACCTGCCGCATCGCACGCCAGCCGAGGAAGCCGATCACCGCGAACAAGATGATGACCAGCAGTTTGTAACGTAAGGAGAGTTCGACAAGACGTGTCAGCATGTCAGTGCCCGTCCCCGCCGATCTGCGATTTCAGCAAGCGAGCCTTCAACGCGAACGCGCCTTTGACCACGACTTGCGCGCCTGGCTTCAACCCTTCACGAACCACCGTCCAGCCACCCTGGCTGACGCCAGCGGCCACCGGCACCGGCTCGAAGCGCCCCTTGCCGACGGCGACAAACACACTGGGCTGGTTCTGCAACAGCAACACGGCCTCATCGGGCACCGCGAGCGCCTCGCGCCCGTCGCCCGCGGCGATAAAGGTGTCGACGAATTCGCCGTTGTGCAGCAGGTCATCGCGGTTGCTAACCTCGATACGCACAGGCACCGTGCGGGTCTGCTCGCTGGCCTGATGCGGCAGCTGCACCACCTTGCCGTTCAATGCCTGCCCATGCGCCTCCACGCGTGCGATACCACCGCGGCGAACACGCGATGCGTCGGCGGGTGCCAGCTGCGCCTGCACCCACACGCTGTCCTCATCCACCAGGGTGAACAGCGCGCGTCCGGGTTCGATGCGTTCGCCCAGCATGAACTCGTCCGCGGTGATGCGCCCGTCGGCGGGCGCAAGCAGCTCGAACGTACCGTCCGCACGCGCCGAACCCGCACGGAGCAACGCAGCCACCTGGCCGTCGCTCAAGCCATAGGCCCGCAGGCGTGCCCTGGCCTGGTCGCGCTGTACTTTGACTTCGGTGTAGCGTCGCTCCGATACGGCCTGCGGCCCCAGTGAACTCACGCGCTGCCATTCGCGTTCACCGACGATCAGCGCGCCTTGCGCCTCGGCCACCTCCACGCTCGACAAGGTCACCAGCGGCGCGCCGGCCTTGACGCTGTCGCCCAGCCTCGCTTGACGCTTGACGACCTGCGCCGGCACGCGCGGCGACACCAGTACGGTTGCATAACCATTCGCCTTCACTTCACCAGGTGCCTTGATCTCGCTCTCCAGGCGGCGAACGGCAGCCGGTGCGGTAACGATGCCTTCCGCGCGGATCGCGGCGGCATCGAGTTCGAGCGGGTTGGCGGCCTGGCCATGCGCTTCCTCGGCATTTGCTGCCGCCGTTCCGCATGCCAGCGCGAGGGCAAGCCACAGCAGCGCGGCCTTCCATAGCGAGGTCTTCGATGTCGATTTGTTCATGGGGAAGCGTCCTTGTTGTTGGCATCGACCCAGCCGATCAGCTGACCCGTGGCGCTGAGGTGATCGATCCCGGCTTGCCAGGTCTCGTTCTCCAGCGTCACGCCGGACAGCGCGGTATCCAGGCTCTGCTTGAGTTGCACGAGGTAGTCGGAAGTGCTGATTTCGCCTGCGCGCCACAAGCGCTCCAGCAAAGCAGCGCGGTCGTCGAAAGCGGCGGCACGACTCCCCTTGAACACCGCACTGGCCTCCCGCAGGGCGGCATAACGCGCCTCGCTCTCGCGTTGCCGTGCGCGCAGGGCCAACCGCTGCGCATCCAGTCCGGCAAGCGCGGCGTCCGATTCGGCGCGCGCGGATTCGACCTCGGCACGGTAGTTGTTGCGGATAGGCAACGGCACGGAGAGGCTCAAGCCGACCACGTTCTGGCTCATACCTGGCCCGGGGCCGGTGCGCACACGCCCCCCGGTAAGCGTGAGCACGGGATCGGGCAGACGTTGGCGCTGGGCGGCGCGAATGCCGGCATCAGCACCTGCGACACGCGCCCGTGCCTGCTGCAACTCCGGAAGCTGTTCCAACGACAGCTGGCTTGTCGACAACCGGTGATCACCCAGTGGCGCTGGCAACGCGAATGACGCAGGTGGGTCGAGCGTATCTACAGGACCGCCCAGCGAGGCAAGCACTGCCTGCGAACCCGCGGCCTTGCCAAGCAAGGCCGCTTGCTGTGCTTGCGCTTCAGTCAGTGCGAGCGCTGCAAGGTCGCGCTCCGTGATGCTGACGTCGCCCACCTTCAAACGGCGCTCGGCCAGATCGGCGAATCGCTGCATCAGTGCGACGCGATGCCTGCCCAGTTCGCTCTCACGCATGGACAACTTGGCCGCGAACCACGCCTTCAGCCAGCGCGCAGCCACATCGCGGCGCACCTGGTCATAAGCCGCCTGTGCCGCGATAACACCGGCATCGCCTACGGCACGGCGCGCCTCGCGCTTGCCGGACACATCCAGCGCAAGACTGAGGCCCACGGTGCGCCGATCCACATCGGCGTTCTCCGCAGCCAACTGCAGCTCGGGGTTGTACAGCGGCTGCCCCGCGGCACGCGCCCGCGCACGGGCCGCTTCCAGTTCGGCGCGAGCCGCGCGCACTTCGGCGCTGTCCGACCACAGCGCGCCAATGGCGTGAGTGATTGCTACCGGCGCGCGATCGACAACGGACGTTGTCGTGGCACCGACGGGTTGCGCCATCAAGGATGCGGCGACCAGGCTGACACCCACGAGCGCGCACAGGACACCTGACGGTGCCCACAAATAGAAACGCATGATCAAAAACTCCTGAAATCCATCCAAGCACGCACCTACGCAAGGTGCGCGCGGCCATTACGGAGGGATCAGGCGATCGGAGGTCGCAGGAGGTTTCGCATGGGCGGCGACTGCACCGCAGGCCGCATGGCGACGAAAACACGCACCGGCTGGAGATGCAGCAAGTAGGCGAGCCCGCGGCTCGCCAAAGGCGTGGCATGCGTGCAATGGCAATGGCAGCCATTGGCACCGTCGTGCCAGCACGATGTGGCGGCGTCATCCTGGATAGAAGCCTGAGTGGCTTCGACGATCACCGTCGTCACAGCACCCGTCGTCACAGCACTCGTGGCTTCAACTCGCCCGCCATCAACCGCCAGGCAGGCCGCACCCGCCGCGAACTTCAACACCACCAGCAACGCGAACAGCCAGCGCGCGCCGTGCAAACGGCGACGAAGGCGAGTTAACAGGGGCGGCTGTGCGCGCATAGGCAACACTCTAGGCGAGGAAGCCGCTGTTAGACAATTTCATACTTGCGACAACCTCGCCACGCTCATGCGAGTACCAGACCTCATGCGCGACTAAAGCCGCCCGTCCACCGACGCCTGCGGCAATAACGACTTCACATCGAAAATCACCGCCCCAGGCTTGCCAAACGCACGAATGCGCTCCGCCCCCCACTCGCGAAACTGACGATGCGCCACTGCCAGGATGATCGCGTCATACGCCCCATCGGGAATGCTTTCGACCGGCTGCACGCGATACTCGCTGCGCGCCTCGTCGGCATCGATCCACGGATCGTACACATCCACCTGCGCATGCGACGACTCCAGCTCGCGCACGATGTCGACCACGCGCGTATTGCGTAGATCCGGACAGTTTTCCTTGAAAGCGAAACCGAGCACCAGCACGCGCGCGTCGACGATGTGCAAACGCCGCTCGCTCATCAGGCGAATCAAGCGGTCAGCCACATAGCTGCCCATGCGACTGTTGATGCGCCGCGCGGTGAGAATCAACTCCGGGTGATAGCCGGTGACCTCGGCTTTGTGAGTGAGGTAGTACGGGTCCACGCTGATGCAGTGGCCGCCGACCAGTCCGGGACGGAACGGCAGGAAGTTCCACTTGGTGCCCGCCGCAGCCAGCACTTCCTCGGTATCGATGCCAAGGCGATGAAAGATCAACGCCAGCTCGTTGACCAGCGCGATGTTAACGTCGCGCTGCACGTTCTCGATCACCTTGGCCGATTCGGCTACCCGGATCGACGAGGTCTTGTGCGTGCCGGCGCGGATGATGGTGCGATAGAGCGCATCCACCCGCTCAGCCACTTCCGGCGTGGAGCCGGAGGTGAGCTTGGTGATGTCGGTGACGCGGCGCGCGTGATCGCCCGGGTTGATCCGCTCCGGGCTATAGCCGCAGAAGAAGTCCGCATTGAAGGCGAGTCCCGAGCCCTGCTCCAGCAGCGGTACGCAAACTTCCTCGGTGGTGCCCGGGTACACCGTGGATTCGAACACCACCACATCGCCGCGCTTGAGCAAACCGGCAAGCATGCGGCACGCGGCCTGCAGCGGCTTGAGGTCCGGCCGCTGCGCCTCGTCGATCGGCGTAGGCACGGTGACGATGTAGGTGTTGCAGTCGCGCAGCCCTTCGATCTGGTGCGTATAGCTCAAGCGGGTCGCGGCACGCAGTTGCTCGGCCGAGGTTTCCAGCGTGTGGTCGCCGCCACCCTGGAGTTCCGCCACGCGCCCGGCATGGATATCGAAACCGACCGTATCGAAATGCTTGCCGAACTCCACGGCGAGCGGCAGCCCGACGTAACCCAAACCAATGATGCCGATACGCGTTGCCGTGCTGTCCATAAATCTACCCTTAGGGATGCCGCGCAGATTACAGGACCGCGAACAGGTTCGGCGCCCACCACTCGCCAGTTTCGGGACCCGCCGCTAAGCTGATCGTATGCCACGCCACCGCCAGCCATGACTCTCAGCACCGAACGCGCCGACGCCCGCCTTGCCTGGGCACGCGCCGCCCTCTCCTGCCCCGACCTCACGCTGGAACCGGCTTCGGCCGATGCCAGTTTCCGCAGTTACTGGCGCGCGCAGCATGAGGGTAAGAGCTGGATCGTGATGGACTCGCCGCCGGCGCAGGAAGACCCGCGTCCGTGGCTGGATATCGGCCAGCGCCTGGCTGCGGCCGGCCTGCACGTGCCCACCGTGCATGCCACCGATCTGGAGCAAGGATTCTTACTGATTGAGGACCTGGGTACGCGGCTGTACCTGTCCGAGCTCCACGCCGACAACGTCGACGCGCTCTATGGCGATGCGATGGATGCGCTGCTGCGCATGCAACGGTGCATGGACCATAGCGAGCTGCCGCCCTTCGACCGCGATGTGCTCGCACGCGGCCTGGAAGTGATGCCGGAATGGTTTCTGGGGCGACACCTGGGCCAGGCGCCCGATCGCGAGGAACAGGCCGTGCTGGCCGCCGCCTTCGAGCTGGTGATCGAGAATGCGCTGGAACAGCCTCGCTGTTTCGTGCACCGCGACTTCCACAGCCGCAACCTGCTGGTCGTGTCGGACAACAACCCGGGCATCATCGATTTCCAGGGCGCGCTCTCCGGGCCGATCAGCTACGACCTCGCCTCGTTATTGCGCGACGGCTATATCGCCTGGCCGCGCGAGCGAGTCGAAGCCTGGGCCGAGTCCTACCGGTTGCGACTGATCGACGCCGGCTTGATCGGTGCCGGGGTGGACCGAGCGCGCTTCCAGCGCTGGTTCGACCTGACCGGCCTGCATCGCCATACCCGAGTGTTGGGCCAGTTCTACCGACTGTGGTATCGCGATGGCAAACCCGGTTACCTGGCTGACGTGCCGCGCATTTATCAGTACGTCGTGTCGGTAGCGCGCAACTATCCTGAGCTGGCTGATTTTGCCGCGTTGCTCGAACGGCACGCGCAGGGCCGTGATCTGACCCAGGCGGCCGACGCATGAGGCACGCGTTGATTTTCGCCGCCGGTTTGGGCGAGCGCATGCGTCCGCTGACCAACCACACGCCCAAACCGCTGCTGGAAGTGGGTGGCAAGCCGCTGATCGTATGGCACCTGGAAAAGCTTGCCGCGATCGGCGTGAACTACGTGGTGGTCAACACATCCCATCTGGCCGAACAATTTCCCGAGATGCTGGGTGATGGCTCACGCTGGGGTTTGCGCATCCGTTATGCGTATGAGGGCCCCACGCCGCTGGAAACCGGTGGCGGCATGCTCAACGCTTTGCCATTGCTGGGGCCGGAACCCTTTATCACGGTGAGCGGCGATATCTGGACCGACGCCGACTTTGGCAAGCTGCCGGCCGAGCCGTCCGGCTTGGCGCATCTGGTAATGGTCGACAACCCGGCACATCACCCCAACGGCGATTTTCGTCTCGACGCCACGGGCCAGCTTCATGAGCAAGGCGAGCCGCGACTCACTTTCAGCGGACTTGGCGTGTTTCGCAGAGAGCTGCTCGACGATTGGCGGGAGATCGGCGGCGACACCGTAGGCGCGACTGGCAAACCGTGCTTCAAGCTGCGTCCGCTATTGAGTGCCGCCATGAGCCGCAGCGCAATCGGCGGCCATCATCACCAAGGCGAATGGACCGATGTAGGCACGCCCGAGCGCCTGGCACAGCTCGATAACCGCCTGCGCCAGCCCGCCGACTGAGCGAGCCATGCCTTGCATACGCAAGGATTTGCGCCTGGCTTGGCCCGCCGTGTGCCCGGGCGGTATCCTAAACGCCTCGGTTCAGTGATTCCCCTCGCCCTAGGGCCGAGCCCGCAGCGCATCCGCGCGGGAAATGGACGGCCTGCCCCATCCCACGGGTCACGCCACAATACGAACAAGTAGTGATGGTGTCCTGATGTCCGAACTGTGGTCCCACCTGGTCAGCTGGTTCGCCAGCCACGGCGTGCTTCCGGTCCTGCAGTTTCTGCACCTTGAAAAGCTGTCTGGCCATCCGAACGACATCGCCGCCTCGCTGCTGATCGCCATGCTGCAGCTCTGCATCATCGGTTTCATCTTCCGCCCGCTGGAAAGCCTGATGCCGGCGGAACAGTGGACCGACCGCAAACTCACCCGGGTCGATTTCCAGTACACGCTGATGATGCTGGTGGGCATCTTCCCGATCTTCAGCTACCTGGTGCTCGCGCCGCTCGCGAACTACTTCGGCGGCCCCGACACCGGCCCGAGCGACAGCAGCGCCTCGCCGCTCGCCATCACGCATTGGTTTCCGGTACTGAACCAGCATCCGCTGCTGCTGTTCTTCTGCTACTACGTCGTCTACGACCTCACCTACTACTGGATGCACCGCCTGCAGCACGCCCTGCCCTGGTGGTGGGCGCTGCACAGCATGCATCACAGCACGCGCCAGATGAGCTGCTGGACCAACGACCGCGGCAGCCTGATCGATGGCTTCCTGCAGTCGATGGTGTTGGCCGTAGTCGGCATCGTGATGGGCGTGGAACCCGAGCAGTTCGCCTGGCTGGTGCTGGTCGGCGAACTAGTACAGAACTTCTCCCACGCCAACGTGCGCATCGGTTTCGGTCCAGTCTTCGACCGCGTGTTCGTCGCGCCCAAGTTCCATCGCCTGCATCACATGCTGGTCGATCCCGAACGCCCCGGCCTGCACAACTGCAACTTCGGCCAGGTGTTTTCGATCTGGGATGTGTTGTTTGGCACCGCGTTGTACGGCATGGCGCCGCGCCCCACCGGCGTGGGCGATCCCACCGTGGATGCGGACAACGATCATGGTTTGATCGGCCTGCATTGGGCCGCGTTCAAGCGCTTCTGGGGTGCGGTGCGGCGGCCTGCAGGTTGGAAGCTCGGCGAGGTGGCGTTTGGGCCGGACTATGAGCCGATCCCCATCGACCAATGGGAACACCATGGGGTGGGACATCATGCATCGCCCGCACAGCATCAAGGCGCTGCGGCCACGGCGTCGCCGACGCCAGCGAATGAAGGTGCGTCCGCGGCCTGAGCGGACGCTGCCGCTGCTCCTGTCTCGCTAAAGCTTGGCCCGGAAGTGGAAGCATTCCACGCCGAAGCCCTCACGAAAGTAGAACCGGTGAGCCTGTTCCCGCGTCACACGTGAGATCAGCTGTATCTCGCTGCATCCGAGTGCACGCCCTTCCTGCTTGAGCCGGTCGATCAACTGTGCGCCGTAGCCATGCGAGCGGACACGCTCGTCGGCAACCAGATCGTCCACATAGAGCAGCCGTCCGCAATACAGCATGTTCATCACGCGATACGAGGCCACCGCCTGTACGGTTCCGTCGACTAACAGCGCGAGCAATCCGAGTCCGTCGCTGACCATCAGGCTTCGGATCAGCGGGACGTAGTGCTCGCGCTCCAGATGAGGGCGGAGCTGCTGCATGACATCGAAGGTTGCGGTGATCTCCGCATCGGTTTCGGCGTGTGCGACGTTTACACCTGCCGTTGTCATGGATCCCTCGCTCTTGTCTCAATCGTCGCTGCCATGGATTCCACGACACTGTGTGAGATCGGCCTTAGCTACCAGAAGTCGTGCGTCATACCGAAATGAAAAGCCCGGCTAATGCCGGGCTTTCTTTATTAACCGCCACAAATCGCCTCGGGGTAAGGCGTATATATGACCGTACAGTTGGGCGGCCCAGGTAGATCTCCGCCGCCGCCACCGCCTGTGCTACCGCCAGTATCCGCGCACTCTTTTGCGGTGAAAGACTGATACATGGTCTGCTGCCCCCACCACGTCACTTGGCCTTGGCAGTTGTAGTCCCTTTCACCGACCCTGACGGTCATGGACGCATCGCTGTAGTAGCTATTTTTTACAATTGTCCCGCCTGGATTGACAGCCCACGCACTTCCACTGAGCAAAAGACCACCCGTCAATCCCAGGAAAAACCGCTTCGACATCTTGAACCCATGGTGCATATCCATTTCTCCATGTGTGGTTGCAGTTAGTTAGTCGTTGCCACAAACCCCTTGAGATGACTTTCCTCAAGGTAAAAAAAACGTGCGCCGAGACAATCGACGCACGTTTAATTTTTGTCAGAACGCTACTTCTCTACGTGAGCCCCAGGCCTTCGTAACTTTCCAACGAAGGCCCGGATTACACATCTTAGAAGTCGTACGTCACACCGAAGCGGACGTAACGCGGCGTCTGCGAGAAGAGCGGCTGCAGGTACCGTGCGGTGGTTGAATTCGCGCGAACTTGCGTGTTGGTCTGCTTGTTAAGCACGTTGTAGACCATCACGCTCAGACCGAGCTTCTTGTCCGCCCATTCCGGACGATACTCGCCACTCAAGCTGAGCAAGTAGGTCCACGGGTTGCGCTCGTCGCCAGGCCTGTCCGGGTGTCCATGGCAGAAGTGATAGATCACACCATAGCCGACCGGGTCACTCTGATTGGCACCGTAATAACCGAGGCACATACGCGGCGTGCCGGACAGGATCGCCAAATTACCGGACACCATCCACTCCGGAGCGATCTGATACGAGCCGTAAGCCTTGATCTGATGCCTGCGGTCGTTGGACTGGTAGCCATTGGCGTAGTCCATAATCTGCGCGTAGTCCCAGTCCACCGTGGCCGAAACGTCGGTCTGGCCGATGTCGCTGCGCACCTGACCTTCCGTGTTGCCGTAGCTACGCGACCACAGGTAGTCGACCTTGGCGTACCACTTGCCGTCAAACGGATGCTCGAGGTACATGTTCAGGCCGTAGTACTTGCGCTTCAGCGTGGTGTTGAAGCCAAAGTCCTTCTTCCAATCCATCGGGACCCTGTAATAGCCACCAGCCAGCTTCGCCACATCGAACGTGGCGTTCTTACCCGGGTTGATCAGGATGCTGCCTGGCACCTGGGTGGCGTCGTAGGTCGCCGGGTCGATACCCATCGCATTCATCTTTCTGATGATCGAGGTGCTGTCGGCGGTGTCGTCGATCGCGTTGCGCAGATTGCGATAGGTCGCCTTGGCGCCGTACACCCACGAGTCGCCCAGCTTCTTGTCGAAGCCGAGGATGTACTCATCCTGGTATTCCGACTTGAGGTTCTCGGCAGCGCCCAGCTTCGGATCGCGCGGCTGGCCATACTCGTTGTTAGCCGAGAACGGAGCGCCTGCACCTAAGCTGGTGTTGATTGGGGTCAGACCGGTCGGCACGCCGTTGGCGTTGATACCGGTGTAGGTGTAGTACTCATTGGTGAATAGCGACGAACCGGCGGAACGCAGAGCGACGCTGGTCGGCATGGCGAGGTAGTAGCGCCCGGCATTGCCGTAGACCTTGAAGCTGGAATCGCCGTTCACGTCCCAGCTGAAGCCGACGCGGGGCGCCCACTGCGGCTTGGTCAGACGGAGGTAAGGCTGGCCAGCAGCGTTGTAGTTGGTGAACTGGTCGTTGCGCAGACCAAGCTTGACCAACCAGCGGTCGTTGACCTGCCAGTCGTCCTGAATGTACTGCGCACGCTGGGCCACACGGACCGAGGCGTTGTCGTGATACCTGTACTTGGTGACGTAGTAACCCTGGTCACCACCGGCATAAGAGCCAGTCGATACGACCCAGGGCGAGTTATGCCAATCCGCACCCGGCTGGGCCGAACCCGGACCACCAACGATGTAGAGGTTCGGCGCCGGATTGCCATTGGGGTCGGTGCGCTGGCCGTATTGCCATGCATAGCCCAGACCATCGGGCGGGAACATGGTGCCCGCGTCGGTATTCTTCACGTTCTGGTTGTCGATACCCGCGGTGAGCGTGTGGCTGCCGAGCTTGTAGCTCAGGTCGACGCGCAGGTTGGTGTTAGTCGACTTGTGACCCGGCAGATTGATCGTCGAGATCGTCTGGTTGTTGGTGATCGTGTTACCACCGTTCAACGCCGGATTCTCGTTCTCCGGGGTGAACAGATGCGGGTTGGTCGGATCGAAACCAGGGGTGTTGCTGTAGTACGTGCCCTTCATCTTGCCGTACATGGCGGTCAAGGTCAGGTCGTCGGTGATGTAGCTGGTGAACTTGCCCGAATACAGATCGGCACCGTTCTTGGTCGACGTGTCGTAATGGTCGAACGCGCCTTCCTGGAGGGTCTTGTAGTTGAAGCTGTTCATCTGACCCTGGTACGACGACTTGCTGGAGGCACCAGTGACTTCAAGGATATTGCTGTCGGTGATGTTCCAGTCGAGCTTGCCGTACCACTTCGGGTTGTCCCATTTCTGATGGGTCGTGAACGGCGAGGCGGTGGTGTCGGTGTACTGCCCCATCTGGCGCTCGGCTTCGTACGCGCCGAAGAAGAACAGCTTGTCCTTGATCAGCGGGCCGCCGACATAGCCATCGACCGTGGTGGTCCAGGCCTTGTTGTTGTTGCGGTACTGACGAATCGGACCCTGCGAACCGTTTTTGTTGACCAGGTAGTAGTTCTTCGGATCGCTCTTCAGATCGGTCGGGGTCCACTGGATCTGACCACCGAAATGCCACTCGTTGGTACCGCGCTTGCCGACCTGGCTGATCACGCCACCGTCGGAACGGCCATACTGCGCACCGTAGCCGCCCATCAGGATTTCCTGCTGGTCGATCGCGCCGTAGGGCAGGGTCAGACCGCCGAAGCCGCTGAGCGGGTCAGTCGTGTTGAAGCCGTTGATGTAGTAAGCGTTCTCGGTCACCGAAGAGCCGCCGAACGACACCACCGGACCACCAAGGTTACCGGAGAAGTAGCCGCTACCCTGCACCACGCCCGGTGCCAGCAGAGCGATCGCCTCGGCGCTACGCGCCAGCGGTAGACGGGCCAGCTCCTGGGAGGTGATGACCGTACGGGAGTCGACACCCGAGACGTCGATAGCCGGCAAGGCGTTCGCCGTCACCGTCACGGCCGACAGCGCGGAGGCGTTGGTGGCAGAGGCAAACGAGACTTCGGTACCCGAACCCACCTTGACGGTGACGTCCTTGCGCGTGTCGACCGTGGCGCCACCCTTCTGCAAGGTCACGGTGTAGGAGCCGATCGGAAGGTTGTTGGTGCTGTAACGGCCGTTGGCATCCGTCTGGATCTGACGGGTCAGACCGGTGGCGCTGGTGATGGTGACGGTTTCGCCGGCTTCCGCCTGGCCGAAGATGTTACCGGTGGTCGACTGGGCGAAAGCCGCGCCGGTCATGCCCACCATCAATGCGGCAGCAAGCGCCGAATAGCGCAGATAACCGCGATTCAACGAACGAAAACTCATGTGGATCTCCCCGAAAACGCCCACTGAGGGTGGGCAAAATTGAGCAACACCGCCTTCAATGGCAGGCGATAGGTCAAAAGGCCGCAAGGATGTACGTCCGTAGGAATCCCCCTGCAGATGTAGTCCTTGCACTCCCCAGCCAGATCTCGATTTCTTGCGACCTTTCCCAAAGCGTTCGCAAGCTGTCGCAGAACTGTCACCGCGGAATATTCCGAACATAACGTCGGCCCTCACGATAAGTCAACAATTAATTAATGAATGGCGTCACGGCACGGTATACGGCGTGAAAATGTCGTAGGGGTGACGTGAAAATGCCTCTCGACTGTGTGCCACCAATTGGCGTAAGGGATTGCCGTATCGCAAGAACATGCGTCAAGCAGAACTGACCTCCTCCCGATTGCCATCGGTTCCTTCATTCCGTTTTCGCTTCCTTTCTCTACCCAGAAACAAAAGCTTCCGGCACTTCTCGGGACTGAAATCGATTGCCTGGAAGCATCCGCAATTTCTCGCGGGCAAAAAAAAGGCCCGGTAAAGACCGGGCCTTTGGGACATCAGATGATCAGCGCGAATCAGGGCCGGCGCGCCAATTCCGGGTTTTCCTTGGTCTGCGGCATCAGGTCTTTCTTCGACACGCCCAGCCACAGCAGGATCGGGCTGGCGACGAAGATGGAGGACAGCGTGCCCACCAGGATGCCGATCAACATGGTGATGGCGAAGCCGTGTACCACCGGGCCACCAATGAAAAACAGCGCCGCCATGGTGATGCTGGTGAACAGCGAGGTGATGATCGTTCGCGACAGCGTGCTGTTGATCGAGCGGTTGAGCACCTCCTCCGGCTCGGCCTTGCGGGCCAGGCGGAACAGTTCGCGGATACGGTCGAACACCACCACCTTGTCGTTGATCGAGTAACCGATCACCGCCAGCACCGAGGCCAGCACGGTGAGATCGAATTCACGTCGCATCAGCGCCAGCACGCCGAGCGTCACCAGCACGTCGTGCACCTCGGTAGCGAGGGCAGCGATGGCGAAGCGGCGCTCGAAACGTATCCACAGATAGATGCCGATGCCCAGGATCACGAAGATCGCCGCGACGAAACCGTCGCTGCGCAGCTCGTCGCCCACCTGCGAGCTGACCGAGGAGCGGCTCTTCAGCACGGCATCCGGCCGCGTCGCCTGTAGAGCGGCAGCGATGACCGTGGACACCTTGTCGAGATTCACCTTGCCGTCGCTGTCCTTCATGGCAGCCGTGGGCTGCATACGGATAGAGACGTCCTTGGTGCCGCCCATGCTTTGCACCACGGCGCTCGCCATGCCGGCCTTGGTCAGCGCCCCGCGCACGTCACCCACCGCTACCGACTGCTGATAACTCACATCCGCGGAAACACCGCCGGTGAAGTCCAGACCGTAGTCGAGCCCGCGCGTAAGCAGCATGGCCAGCGAGGCGCAAATCAGCAGCACGGCGATGCCGATGCTGAACTTCCTCATGCCGAGGAAGTTGACATTACTGTTGTGGTTGAAGATTTCCATGAGTGTCTGTTCCTCTTCAGACCGACAGCGTCTTGAGCTTGCGACCGCCGTGGAGCAGCGCGGTGATGGCGTGGGTCAGGGTGACCGAGGTGAACATCGAGGTCAGGATGCCGATCAGCAGCGTCACACCGAAGCCCTTGATGGGGCCGGAGCCCATGGTGGTCAGGGCCAGTGCGGCGATCAGATGGGTGACGTTGGCGTCCAGAATGGTCGCCCACGCTTTCTCGTAACCGGCACGGATCGAAGCCAGCGGCGTCGACCCGTTACGCAGTTCCTCGCGGATGCGTTCGCAGATCAGCACGTTGGCGTCGATCGCCATACCCAGCGTCAGCACGATACCGGCGATACCGGGCATGGTCAGCGTAACGCCGATCATCGACATCACCGCCAGCAGGATCACCAAGTTGAAGAACAGCGCCACGTCGGCCACCAGGCCGAACAGCTTGTAGTAGATGGCGGCGGCCAGCAGCACCAGGCCCAGGCCAAGCATCACCGCCGTCATGCCCTTGGCGATGTTGTCCTGGCCGAGGCTGGGACCGATCACGCGCTCCTCGACGATATAGACCGGCGCAGCCAGCGAACCGCCACGCAGCAAGTTGGACAGCTCGGAGGCTTCCTTTTGGCCGTGCAGGCCGGTGGTCTGGAAGTTCTTGCCGAACACGCCATTGATGACGGCGTAGTTGATCACCTCCTCGGTGACCTTGGGCACGCGCACTTCCTTGCCGTCCACGGTCTTCACCTCGTAGGTGGTCTCGACGTACACCACACCCATGCGCTTGCCGACGTTGCCGGAGGTGAAGTCCAGCATCTTCTTGGCGCCCGCCGCGTTCAGCGTTACCGCTACCGCGGCGGAGCCGGTCTGCTGATCGACGGCCGAATTGGCGGTCACCAGCTGATCGCCGGTGGCGATCACCTGTTTGTTCAGCAGGATCGGGCGCCTGCTGCCGCGCTCGTAATAGAGACGCGCATTCGGGGGCACGTTGCCGGTGCGAACGGCATCCATAGCCTGCTGGTCGGAACCGCCTTCAGCGCGATATTCCAGCGTAGCCGTGGCGCCGATCAACTTCTTCGCGTCAGCCGTGTCCTGCACACCGGCCAGCTCGACGATGATTCGGCTGTCACCCTGCTGCTGGATGATCGGCTCGGACACGCCCAGCACGTTGATACGATTGCGCAGGGTGGTGAGATTCTGGCGCACCGTGTTGAGCGACATCTCGCGCAGCTTGTCCGGCTTCACGGCAGCGTTGAGCACGAAGCGATCGCCGGTAGCGGCGCCGTCCTGCATGACGAGGTCGGGGTATTCCGCGAGGATGGCATTGCCCGCGGCGGTGCGATCCTCACTGGAACGCAGGGTCACCACCACGCCTTGTCCGCGCGTGGCATTGCGCACCACCGACTCGTAATTGATCTTCTTGTCGCGCAGCAGGCTACGGATATCGTCCATATAGCGCGTTTCCTGCTTGTCGATCATGTTGTTCTGATCGACTTCCATCAGGAAGTGCACACCGCCCTGCAGGTCGAGACCCAGCGGCATCGCGTTGGCGCCAATGGCGCGCAACCAGCGCGGCACGGTGGATTCGAGGTTGAGCGCTACGGTGTAGTCGTTGCCAAGCGCCGCCTTGATGGCGTCCAGGCCGCTCTTCTGCAGGTCGGGGTTGGCGAAACCCGCCATCAACTGATCACCCTTCGCGGGGTTCGGCTTGATGGTGATGCTGCCGTACGCGATGTTCTGCTGCGTCAGCGCACCGATCACTTTCTGCCTCAGCGCCTCATCCACCTTGGCGTCATGGTTCGCAGTGATCTGCACGGCCTGCACCGGCATATACACGTTCGGTAGCGCGTAGATGATCCCGAGCACCAATACGATGGCGACCAGAAAGTATTTCCAGCGTGGAAAATCACTCATGCCTTGCATCCGTCAAAGCCGCGGCACGAGGGCCGCGGCGGTAGCATCATTCGAGTGGAGGCGCGGGGGCGTCTGCCCCACACCGTATCAGGACGACTTCAGCGAGCCCTTGGGCAACACCTGGGAAATGGCGCTCTTCTGCACCTTGATCTTCACGTTCGGCGCGATCTCGACGGTGAGGAAAGCCTCGCCCACTTCTTCCACGCGACCGGCGATGCCGCCATTGGTCACCACTTCGTCGCCCTTGGACAAGGACGAGACCATCGTGCGGTGCTCCTTCTGCCGCTTCATCTGCGGGCGGATCATCAGGAAATAGAACACCACGAACAGCAGGATCAGCGGCAGGAAGGTCATCAGCGGGTTCGGCGCCTGGGCACCGGCCGCGGCCGGAGCGGCCTGAGCGAGCATGAAGGTGGTCGGAAGATTCATCACTTTGTCTCGTAAGTAGCGGCGCCAGCAGGAATTTCCGCCGGACGCCTGAAAAAGATCGTGGATTATGCCATGCCGCCCGGGTACCACGCACGGTGGTTGATCCGTCCGTAAGGCGCGCCAGCACTAGCTTATGGGGCTCAAAGGGGGGCACTTGCAAGCGCCCCGTCCCCAACTGAGAACCACGCCTCGTCGCAGCTCCCCTGCCCGGCTTTGGGACCGTAAGGGCGCCACTTCGTTCGCCGCCACACCTTATATGTAGGAGCCCACCCTGTGGGCGACCGGGCCCTGCTTCACAGAGCCCGGTCGCCCACAGGGTGGGCTCC
>NZ_JAPDPD010000007.1 GCF_026283965.1 Dyella subtropica | reverse complement strand
CCCGCGTTGATCCACAGAGCGCGCCAGGTGGTGGGGCGTGGCGCAGCGCCTGACTGACTGTCAGGCCAAGCCGCGCATCGCCGCATGGCGCGCTCTGTGGATCAACGCGGGCTACGCGGAGACTTTGAACAGGCTCTAAGGGTGAAATATCCGAGGCCGGCTATACTCGCGGCCCATCGCAACGCTACACCGAGCCTCACCCCATGACGGAAAACCACGTCCGCGAATTGGTCGACCTGCTGCAGCTCGAACGCCTGGAAGACAACCTGTTTCGCGGCCAGAGCCGCGATATCGGCACGCATTTCGTGTTCGGCGGGCAGGTGCTCGGCCAGGCGCTGTCGGCCGCCCAGCAGACGGTGGAACCGTTGCGCGAGGCGCACTCGCTGCATGCCTATTTCCTGCGCGCCGGCGATATCAACGCGCCGATCGTCTATAGCGTGGAGCGCACGCGTGACGGTGGCACCTTTTCCTCACGCCGGGTGGTAGCGATCCAGCACGGCCAGCCGATCCTCAATGGCTCGATCTCGTTTCAGGTGCCGGAGTCCGGTTTCGAGCACCAGATCGCGATGCCGGAAGTGCCGGCGCCGGAAGACATCGAACCGATGCAGCCGCTACCGCCGGAAAAGCTGGCCAAGCTGCCGGAGAAGCTGCAGCGCTGGCTGGGCGTGGATGCGCCGATCGAATTCCGCCACGTGTGGCCGCAGAACAAGCTGCATCCGAGCAAGCGCCCGCCTTACCAGCACATCTGGTTCCGGCTGACCGCGCCAGTGGAGGACTCGCCGGTGCTGCATCGCGCCCTGCTGGCTTACGCCTCGGACTTCAACCTGATCGGCACCGCCACCTTGCCGCATGGCATCTCCTACTACACGCACAACGTCCAGATGGCGAGTCTGGACCATGCGCTGTGGTTCCACCGCCCGTTCCGTGTGGATGAGTGGCTGCTGTACTCGTTCGACAGTCCCACCGCACAGGGCTCTCGCGGTCTGGCCCGCGGCCAGATCTTCAGTCGCGATGGGCGGTTGGTGGCCTCGACCGCGCAGGAAGGCCTGATCCGTCTGCGCAACTGAGACGGTCGGTTCCAGCGGCGGTAAACTGCCGGCATGCGCCAGCTCTATACCTCTCCCCGCCCTGAAAACATCGACCGTGTGGTTGCCCTGCTCGGCGAGCACGGCATCGAATGCACGGTTGCCAACCGTTCCAACTGGAACAAGCCGAGCTACGAGCGCTTCAGCTACTCGCAGCGCAAGGAAAACCGCGACCGCTGGCCGCAGGTCTGGGTCACCAAGGCCGACGACTACACCCAGGCCCGTATCCTGTTGCGCGAAATCGGCATTGAGCCGGTGATACGTCACGGCGAGGAGCTGGCCCTGGCACGCAACCCCACCCCGGAGCTGCGGCGCCAAAGCGTGGCCACGCGTGCGCGCCGCATCGTGATGCTGGCCGTGGCCGGCGCCTTTGTGGTCCTGATGCTGCGCTATCTCGGAGTGCTATAGCCCACGCCGGAAAACTGAGACTCTTGTCACAGTAAGCCGCGTCGGACATAGAATCAGCACATGCGCTCCGACCGCGTCCGCCTTTTCCAAACCCTGCCTCACGCTTGCGGCTATTTTGCGGACCGCACGGCGCAGAATTTGGTGATCGATCCGGCCGCGCCGCAGCTAGACCAACTGTACGGCCCGGCCCTGGAACGAGGCTTCCGCCGTGCCGGTGGCCACCTCTACTTCCCCTATTGCAGCCATTGCCGCGCCTGCACGCCCTGCCGCATCGACGCAGCGCGGTTCCAGCCTGACCGCTCGCAGCGCCGTTGCCTTAAGCGCAACGCCGATCTAGAGATCGTTGAATCCATGGCCGGCTACAACGCCGAGCGGCATGCGCTGTACGAGAGCTACCTGCGCCAGCGCCATCCCGGCGGCGGCATGGACGAAGCCGACGCCAGCGACTTCCGGCGCTTCCTGACCGCGCCCTGGAGCCCCACGCTGTTCCTGGAGTTCCGCCTCGGCTCCCGCCTGCTCGGTGTCGCTGTCACCGACATCTGCCTGCACGGCGTGTCGGCGGTCTACACCTTCTTCGATCCGGACGAGACCGCGCGCGGCCTGGGCACCTTCGCCATCCTCCAGCAGGTCGAGCTGGCCCGCCGCCGCGGCCTACCCTGGATCTACCTGGGTTTCTGGATCGAAGGCCATCCCAAGATGGACTACAAGCGCCGCTTCCAGCCCCTGCAGATCCGCACCACCGACGGGTGGGTGGATATGCAGGAGCGTGAGAAGTGAGGGGAGAGAAGTAAGAGGTTCACGTCGACGGTTTGCGAAAGCCTTGGCGCGCTCTCACTCGTTTCTCACTCCTCCTTACTCACTCCTCGCTTCTTCCGGATACGGGAACAACTTCACCAGCGGCAGCGAGACACCGTCGAGGCCCATCACACGACAATGCGTGCGGTTGAGTTGGCGGGGCTCTTCCACGCCGCAGCTGTGCGCGATGATGCCCACTTCCTGCATCACGTTTTTCGCGTAGTGGTAGACGCGCTCGCTCTTGTCGGTGACGACCAGGCCGCGCTGCAACTTGATGTTCTGCGTGGTGATGCCGGTGGGGCAGCTATTGCGGTTGCATTGCAGGGACTGGATGCAGCCCAGCGCCAGCATGAAGCCGCGCGCGGAGTTGACGAAATCCGCCCCCATCGACAGCGCCCACGCCACGTCATACGCGGTGATGCACTTGCCTGAGCAGATGACCTTGATGCGGTCGCGCAATCCATGGCTAATCAGCGTATTCACCAGCGCCGGCAGAGACTCGCGCAGCGGCAGGCCGACGCCTTCCATCAGGGTTTGCGGCGCCGCGCCGGTGCCGCCTTCGGAACCATCGACGATGATGAAGTCCGGCGCGCTTTCGATGCCGCGGCGATGCACTTCGTCGCACAGCTCGCCGATCCACTCCAACCCGCCCATCACCGCCTTGAAGCCGGTCGGCTTACCGGTGAGGTCGCGGATGTGGCGAATCGCATCCATCAGCTCTTTCACGCTGCCAATGTCGTGATGGCGGTTGGGACTTTGCGAATCCTCGCCCACCGGGATGCCTCGGATAGCGGCGATTTCAGGCGTCACCTTGGCACCTGGCAGCAGACCGCCCATGCCGGGCTTGGCGCCCTGCCCCAGCTTGATACTGACCATCTTCACCTGCTTGTGCGCGCAGATGGCCAGCAACTTCTGGTCGTCGAGCTTGCCGTCGGGTGTGCGCACGCCGTATTTGGCGGTGCCGATTTCGAAGATGATGTCGCAGCCGCCTTCGAGGTGATACGGCGCAAGTCCGCCCTCACCCGTATCCATCCAGATGCCCGCCTTGGCCGCACCGATGGAAAGCGCACGCACCGCCGGGGCAGACAACGCGCCAAAGCTCATCGCGGAAATATTGAAGAACGCAGCGTGACTGTACGGCTCACGCGCATATGGCCCCAAGGTCACCGGCCGGGGCGTCACGTGCTGCTCGTCTAGCGCAGGGAACGGCGCGTTCACGAAGAAAGGCACGCCCTCCGCACGCAGGTCGCGGCTGGAACCGAAGGCGTTGGTGTTGTCCACGTTCTTGGCCGCGCGATAGACCCAGGTGCGCTGCGCACGGTTGAACGGCATTTCCTCGCGATCGCTGGAATACAGGTACTGGCGGAAGAATTCGCCCAGGTGCAAGAACCAGTAGCGGAAGTGGCCGATGACGGGAAAGTTGCGCAGCACCGAGTTGGCTGTCTGGTTGCGATCCACCAGCCACAGCACCAGCACTACCATCACGGCCACGGCAAGCAGCACCATGAACAATGCCGCGAACGTTTCCACCAGCACGACCAGCCAATGTGCAAAAGCCGAGGTTTCCATATTGCTCCCTGCCTAGAGACGCGACCTGGGGCCGCGTCGTGGGTTGGATGATGTTGCCGGTCATGCTCGCATAACCGACCACATCGTTTAGAGATCCACGCGCAACTTTCCTGCCGCACGCACGGCCTTCGCTTTAGCCGCCCCGATGCTCTCATCGCGAGCCAGCGTCACCGCCATGCGCCGGCGGCCTTTGACGGCAGGCTTGCCGAAGATGCGCAGTTGCGTGTCGGGTTCGGCCAGCGCTTCGGCCACGCCGTGATAGCGCGGCGCATCACCGTCACCCTCAACCAGCACGGCACAGGAGGCCGAAGGCCCGAGCTGGCGGATCGCCGGTATCGGCAGGCCGAGAATCGCCCGCGCATGCAGCGCGAATTCGGACAGATCCTGAGAAACCAGGGTGACCAGACCGGTGTCATGTGGACGTGGGCTGACCTCGGAGAAGATCACGCTGTCGCCCTTCACGAAGAATTCGACACCGAACACGCCCCAGCCACCCAGCGCATCAGTGATGGCCGCCGCCTGGCGCTGCGCTTCGGCCAGCGCCTTGTCGCTCATCGGTTGCGGCTGCCAGGACTCGCGGTAGTCGCCGTCTTCCTGGCGATGGCCGATCGGTGCGCAAAAACTGGTGCCGTCTTTGTGTCGCACGGTAAGCAGGGTGATCTCGTAATCGAAATCGACGAAGCCTTCGACGATCACCCGCCCCTTGCCGGCGCGTCCGCCAGACTGCGCATAGTCCCAGGCGTGCTGAAGCTCATCCGTTGTGCGCACCACGCTCTGGCCCTTGCCGGAAGAACTCATCGCCGGCTTGATCACGAACGGCAGGCCGATCGTGGTTGCGGCCTCGTGGTATTGCGCCTCGTCGTCGCAGAATCGGTAGGGCGACGTGGGCAGACCCAGCTCCTCCGCCGCCAGCCGGCGGATGCCTTCGCGATCCATGGTAAGCCACGCGGCACGCGCGGTCGGGATCACTTTCAGGCCTTCCTTCTCCAGCTCCACCAGGGTCGGCGTGTGGATGGCCTCAATCTCCGGCACCACCAGGTCGGGACGCTCCTGCGCGATCAGCGCGCGCAGCGCGGCGCCGTCCAGCATGTCAATCACATGGCTGCGGTGCGCTACCTGCATGGCCGGCGCGTGGGCGTAGCGATCGACCGCGATGACCTCCACCGCATAGCGCTGCAGCTCGATCGCGACCTCCTTGCCGAGCTCGCCGGAGCCGAGCAGGAGCACGCGCAGGGCATGATCGGAATGGGGCGTGCCAAACGGCTTCATCAAGGTCTCCGGGGGCGGAAAAAGGGGGCATTGTAAGCGGGTCGTTTGGGGGATCGCCGGGTCCAAGGCGAAATCTCGCTGCGCTGCGCATTGACGCCGGCCTTGAGTCGGCATCCACTGTGCTCGTCCCATCCCCAGGGAACTGCAATGCGCCGACCGACCGCCACGCTTTTGCTGGTGCTGTTGTTGTGCTCTGCCCCATGGGTCATGGCTGATACGGCCGCGCCCACCGTCGAGACGACCTGGATGAGCGTGCTGCTCGGCGGCCGCAAGATCGGTCATCTGCAGATCGACCGGGAACATGGCCAGGGCGTGGTGACCACCACCCAGACGCTATCGATCATGCTCAACCGTAGCGGAAAGAGCATTCCCTTGAGCAACATGATCCGTAGCGTGGAAACCACCGACGGGCAGCCACTGGGCTTCGCTTCGCGCACCTCCATGTCATCCATGGACAGCGTGATCGACGGTCAGCGCCAGCCGGATGGGAGCTACAAGGTCACCATCACCGTGGGCGGCGCGACGCGGCAAAGCTCCCTGATCTGGCCAAGTGGCGCCTTGCTCAACGACGGGCAGCGGCGGGCCATGCTCGAAGCCAGCCACCAGCCGGGTTTGCACTACCCATTGCAGATGTTCGACCCGGCCAGCCAGCAGGCGATGGATGTGGCGGTGGAGGTGATCGGCAACGAGTCGGTGGCACTCCCGGGTAGCACGGAGATACTGAACCACCAGCGCCAGCGCCTGCATCAGCTGCGCGGCGACCAGGTGATGGATCTGTGGCTGGACGAGCGTGGCCAGGCACGCAAGGGCGTCATATCGATGCTTGGCCAGCAACTGGAAATGCTCGCCTGCAGCCAGGCCTGCGCCATGGCGCCAGTGCAGGATGTGGATATGTTCCACGCGGCCATGGTGGCATCGCCGCGCCCGCTTACCCCGGACCTGCGCGAGACTTTCCTGCGTTATCGGGTGCGCATCCAGAGCAGCAGCGCACAGCCGCTCATCAATACCGATGAGCAGCGCGTGCGGCGTCTGGGCGACAAGGAATGGCAGATCGACATCGGTCCCGCCTACTCCGGTGGCCAGGCGCCGCCACAACCGGAGGACCTGCAGGCGAACGCCTGGCTGCAATCGGATGCACCCGCCATCCGCGATCTCGCCGCGAAAGCCATCGGCAACGCCAGCAGCGATCGCCAGAAGATGCGCCGCCTGCGCAGCTTCGTGAGCCAGTACATCACCCAGCACGGGTTGGACGTCGGCTACGCCTCGGCGCTGGAAGTTGTGAGCACCCGTCAAGGTGACTGCACCGAATACTCGGTACTGCTCGCCGCGATGGCGCGTGCCGAGGGCATTCCAGCCCGAGTGGTCACCGGCATGGTCTATGCCGACCGCTACGCCGACGCATCCCGGGTGTTCCTGCCGCACGCCTGGGTGCAGGCGTGGATCGACGGGCGCTGGCAAAGCTACGACGCAGCGCTGCACCATTTCGACAGCACGCACATCGCGCTGGACACTGGCGATGGCGATCCATGGCACTTTTTCGCCGCCACCGACCTGTTCAGCGCCATGCAAATCGAGGAAGTCATGCCGTCCTGGGAGTTCATGGGCACGACTCCGACCATGCCGATCGCGGCTCCGACCGGCAACGCGGGCGGTGGTCGAGGGGGATGAGTCGGCCCCAGGCACTTGCGTTTAGATATCATTGTGATATCAAATAATCCCATCTTAGGGAGGTATCACCATGAACGAACGTCAAGGCTTTTCCGTTGCAGGTATTCCTTTCATCGCGGTGTGCCTGGTGCTGGCAGGCTGCGGTGTCGCGTTGTTGCTCACCGCCGCCGCCCATGAGTTATCCGCCCTGCGATTCATGGGCGGCGCGGTGACGCTGGTGTTCACCGCTTTCTTGCAGAAAGGTTTCTTCCAGGTCGCACCGAACGAAGGCCAGGTGGTGCAGTTGTTCGGCAAGTACGCCGGCACCGTGCGCGAAGAAGGCCTGCGCTGGACCAACCCTTTCTACAGCAGGCGCCGTGTTTCGCTGCGCGTGCGCAACTTCGAGAGCGGCAAGCTCAAAGTCAATGACAGCGACGGCAACCCGATCGAGATCGCCGCGGTAGTGGTGTGGCAAGTGGTGGATACCGCCGAGGCTGTGTTCTGCGTGGACGACTACGAGAACTTCGTCCACATCCAGAGCGAATCGGCGCTGCGCCAGATGGCGCAGAGCTACCCTTACGACGCTCATGACGACGGCAAACCCTCGCTGCGCAGCCACGGCGAAGTGATCAACAACCACTTGCGCGACGAGATTCAGGCGCGGCTGGAAAAAGCCGGCGTCAGCGTCGTCGAAGCGCGCATCAGCCACCTCGCCTACGCACAGGAAATCGCCCAGGTCATGCTGCAACGCCAGCAGGCCAGCGCCATCATGGCCGCGCGCGAACGCATCGTGGAAGGCGCGGTTGGCATGGTCGCGATGGCCTTGGACCGCCTGCGCCAGCAAGGCGTGGTCGAACTGGATGAAGAGCGCAAGGCCGCGATGGTCAGCAACTTGTTGGTGGTGCTGTGCGGTGACCGTGCCACCCAACCGGTGGTCAACGCCGGCACGCTCTACGGCGGCTGAGCGGCTCACGCGTGCCCGCCGAAAAAAAAGCTTATCCGCTGCGCATCAGCGCCGCCGTGCTGGAGGCGATGCAGCGCTGGGCTGACGACGACCTGCGCAGCGTCAATGCTCAGATCGAATACGTGTTGCGCGACGCGTTGCGCAAGGGCGGGCGGCTCAAACCCCGCCCGAGCGACCCCGTCGACGACGACGAAAACCCATAACCCAACCACTCAGGGGGAGTCATCCATGAAACCGCTTGGACTGATCGCTTGCATGACCTTGGCCGCATTTGCCGTCACCGCGCACGCCGAAACACCGTGCGAAACACTGTCGACACATCTGCTTGATGCATTGGATCGCGGTGACTATGCCGGCGCGACTGCTGATTTCGATCCGACCATGAAAGCCAAGCTCAGCCCCGACACGCTGTCCCAGGTATGGCAGGCCATTCCCCAGCAATTTGGCGAGCGCGGTGCACGCGAGACGGCTCAGTCCAGTCAGCTCGGCGACCACACCGTCGTGCTGACCGCCCTGCACTATGGTCAAAGCATGGTCGACTCACAGGTGGCCTGCAGCGCCGACGGCAAGATCGCCGGTTTCAACATCAAGCCCCATCACTGAGTCGCCGCCATGTCCGATTCGACCGAATCTGTCGTACGCGGCCCTCACCTCAAGCTTGCACTGTGGCTTGGCGCGGCCTCCACGCTGGCCGCGCTCGCGGTCTTTCCATATCTACTCACATTGATGCCCACGTGGTTCGCGACGCTGCCGGTACCACTGTGGAAGCTCGTGGCGGCCCAGGTCGTGCAAGCTGGCGTGCTGTGCTGGCTGCTCGCCTGGCTGGGCCTTTATCTAGGCGGTCGACATGGACTCGATGCCCCCTGGCTGCGCGCGCTGGTCTACCGGCAACCCATGCCCACGCGGCGGCCACACTGGGTGTTGGCGGCGGTGCTGGGCGTTCTGGCCGGGACAGCGGTGATTGGCATTAAGTTGATGCAGCCCAGTCCAACACCGCTTGCCTTCGACGCCGTTGGACAAGCCTGGCGCGGCGCCCTGGCTTCGCTCTATGGCGGCACCGTCGAGGAAATCGTATGCCGGTTAGGGCTGGTCAGTTTGCTGGTATGGCTGTTGGCCTGGACCCGGCGGCGGCAGGCAAGGCCGTGGATGTTCATCGCCGCTATCGTGCTCGCCGCCCTGCTGTTCGGCGCGTCTCATCTGCCGGCTGCATTCGCCAGCGGCACGCCCCATACATCATTCGCGATCTGCCAGAACATCATGCTCAACGCCCTGGTCGGCCTGGTGTTCGGCGGGTTATTTTGGAAACTCGGTCTAGAGCACGCGATGCTGGCGCATTTCTGTGCAGATCTCATGCTGCATGTCGCCTCCCCGCTAGCACTGGGACAGGCCTAGCTCATGCGTTGCGCCGGGCCAGCCCAAAACCCAACGCCATCCAGCCGACGATAAAAGCCAACCCGCCCAGCGGCGTTATCGCACCCCACCAGCGCGGTGCGCCCAGCGCCAGCGCGTAAAGGCTGCCGCTGAAAAGCACGATGCCCAGCGCGAAAGCCGCCATGCCGACGTGACGCCAGCGTCCAGTGGCGGCGAAACTGGTGCATGCCAGCGCCAGGGCATGCCAGAAGTGGTAATTCACCGCGGTGTGCCACAACTCGCTGCCACGAGCGTCCAACACATCGCGCAGAGCGTGCGCGCCGAACGCACCCAGCGCCACCGCGCTGGCACCGGCCAAGCCCACCAGCAAACCGGAAAAAAGGCGGACAGGTTGTCGCATCGGTAGCGGCTCCTCGGGCCTGCGGCAGGGCCGGTGTCGTATGCTGGCGAAATGATCGATCGAGATTCTCGCATGAAGCCCCGCCTCGCCCGCGCCTTGCTCCTGCTGGCCATGCTCGCCAGCACGGTGCTGCTCGCCGCCTGCCATCGTGACGAATCAGCACCGTGGCGATTGACCAATGTCACCGGCCATATGCCGGACCTGGACTTCAAGCTCACCGACGACAAAGGCAAGGCGGTGACCGGTGCCGACTATCGCGGCAAGGTGGTGTTGCTGTATTTCGGCTACACCCATTGCCCCGACGTATGTCCGCTGACCCTCGCCCAGTTGCACGTGGTGATGCAGCGTCTGGGGCCGCTGGCTGACGATGCGCGCATCCTGTTCGTCAGCGTCGATCCGGCGCGCGATACCCCCGATGTGATGCACGCCTATGTCAACGCCTTCGACCCGCGCGCTGTGGGCCTCTCTGGCGAACCACGCGCCATTGAGGCGCTGAGCAAGCGTTATCGCTCCGCTTACACCCGCGAAGCTGACAAGAGCGACGGCCAGTACGAGGTCAGCCACAGCTCGGCCATCTATCTGTTCGATCGGGAGGGCAAAGCCCGCCTGTTGTCGACGCCGGCCAATCCTCAGGACGACCTCGTCCACGATCTGCACCTGTTGCTCGGCCTCGGAGCTAAGCCATGAATTTGCGCTGCCTTCCTTTGCTGCTCTCGGGCCTGTTGCTTGCAGGCGGCGCGATCGCCAGCGATGCCGATCACGTGAAAGCATCGCAGGCATGGATTCGCGTGATGCCCGGCAGCTTGCCTGCGGGCGGTTATGTCACGCTGGAAAACCATGGCGCTCAGGCGGTCAACCTGCGCAGTGTGAGCAGCGAGACCTATGCCGAAGTGATGCTGCATAAGAGCAACACCGAGGGCGGTATGGGCCGCATGGAAATGGTGGACAGCTTGTCGATCCCCGCCCATGGCAAGGCCATGCTTTCACCGGGTGGCTACCACCTGATGCTGATGAAGGCGACCAAGCCGGTGAAGGTCGGCGACAAGGTGAAGCTCAGCCTGCGATTCGCCGATGGCAGCACGCTGCTCACGGACTTCGATGCCCGCCCGGCCAATACCGTGGATGGCAATGACACGATGGATCACCAAGGGCACTAAGGGCCACCCCTCTCAATCCTGCGCTGGACTTACTCGTGCCGCAGCCAATTGAGCGGCGCGCTGCGCCTCCCACCGTTTCGACTTGATGCGCCCGCTGCGCGACAGCCGCACCCATTGCCGCATGGCCAGCAGGCCGCCGATGGATTCGATGATCGCCGCCGGCACCCACATGATCACGCCGCCTACCAGCTGGCCAGTGAGCACGTTGAAGGTGAACGCGCGACCGCAAATCTCGAAGATCGGATAGAGATCGCTCTTGGAGAATGTGACGATGGCGCCGGCGAGAATCTGCGGGCTCATGGTGATGCCCGGCGACAGCACGCGCATGCCTGCCGTCATGCGCCCCGGCGGATGCGGCCGATGGTCCAGCACCAGCCACCAGTAGATCAGGCCACTCACTATCATCGACCAGTTCATGAAGCGGTAGATGCGCCAGTCCAGCATCGCCAGCGTCTGCATCGATGGAATCAACCAGACGATGATGAAGGCGACGAACAGGATCGTCGCCACCGCAGGATTGAGCAGCACCGCGCTCACCACACGCCACGGCCAGGAACGCAGCAGCGGACGCAGCACATGCACGCGCCACCACAGCGGCAAGCCGGCGCGCAACACCCCGCCCGGGTAAGAAGCGATGATCAGCAGCGGCGCGAGGTGATGCAGCAGCACCTGCTGGATGCGATGCATGAAGAACTCATGCTCGGCGTAGTAATCAAAATAGGTGTGCAGCGACAGGTAGACGATCGCCATGCCAACCCAGAAGGCCAGCCGCCGACCCGCACTCACCTGCGCCCGCCGGCAACCGCGCACGTACAGCACGGCGACGGTCACGAAGGTCAGCAGGAAGACCCAGGAGAACTCCCAGGGCACCATCCACTTGAGCACGCTCGACATCATCGATCACATCCGGGCCGGGACCGACCGGCAGCCATCAAGCATAGCCCTTCGCATGCACCCGCCGGATAGCGTGGGTTGCGACAGATTGCCGCCGCACTCATGGCCGTCTGCGGTTGCGTCGTGAACGTCGCCAGCCGTAGACCAGGCCAACCAGCGTGATCAGGGCCGGCACCAGCACGATATTGATGAACTTCAGGCGCATGCCGAGCGCATCGATCTCCGCGTTCAACTGGTGCTGCACGTCGCGCAGCTCCTTGTTGATGGCCAGCTGGCGCTGCAGGAACTGCTCGATCTCGCTCTTCTGCTCGGCACTGACCGCGTCGCCACGCGCGGCCTTGCCCGGCTGCAGTTCGGACAGGCGGCTGCGGGTCACCACCAGCTCGCGTTGCAGTTCCTGCTTCTTGGCCAGGAACTTCTGGTCGGCCGCGCTCTGCAACGCCAACACGCGGGTGAACGGACGCTGCGAACTGCTGCGGCCATGGATCGACAGCAGGGCCGAGGAGCCGCTGAGATTGTCTGCAAGGTTGGTGACGAAATCGCCGTTATTCGCCAATGCGCTGAGCTGCAACGGCCCCAGCAGGCTTTGCGCATATGACACCCACAGGCGGTCGGACAACAGATCGGTATCCGCCACCAGGATCACTTCAGCGTTATCGGCTGCACGCGCCAGATGACCGGCATGCTTTGCCAACTCGGGGAATGCCGATGGGAAGGCGCCACGCACCCGCGCCGCAATCACATAGCGGTTGTTGTCCGGCTTATAGCCATCGAGCAGCGCGTTCGGATCGCTGGTGGATTCGCGCACTCGCTGCGCCGGCACCACTTCGGCATCCGTCGTGCTCTGCAGCAGCGGAACCAGGCGCGAGGTGGCCTTGGGTGCCAGATCGAAATAGCCCACGCTGGACAGATTGATGCGCTGCAGGCTGGCTGTGACCACATCATTGTGGTTGAGCTCCTGCCCGGCCAGGCCGAGCATGGCCGGATGATTGGTGGCGCTGTTGTCGGCCAACTCGATGCGCAGCGCACGCGACCGGTCCAACACCACTTTTTGCGGGTCGTACTGCACACCCCAAGCTTCGAACAGACGGTGCAGATCGGAGTTGTGATCGTCGATCACGCCGTTGCTGTCGACGAAGGGTGCGGTGTCCAGCTCCGCGTCGGGGTCGACGAACACCACCAGGTGTCCGCCGCGCAACACGTATTGGTCGACGGCGTAGAGCGCATCGTCCGACAACCGCTTGGGATGGATCAGTAGCAGCACCTGGATGTCGTCGCCGACGCGCTTGAGTTTGACCGGATCCAGCGCCTTCACTTCGAACAACTGGCCCAGCTGGCGAATCACCGCCCACGGCTCCTCACCGATCACCGGATTACCCTGCACAGGCAGGCTGCTGATCAAGCCGATGTGCGGCTTGGCCGGCTCGTTCAATTCGTACAGCAGCTTGGCGATGTCGTATTCGAGGAAGGTTTCGCGACTCGGATCGAACAACGGTATCGCCAGCGTCTTGCCGCCGGGATGGAGGTCGCTGTCGGTCTCGGCGTCCGACGCGGCCGGCAAGGTACTGCCCACCAGCCCGAAGAACACCCGTTCGCCATTGGTACCGCCGCTGATCGGACTCAGGCCGTTACCCTCCGCCGCGGCTTCGTCGTCCGAGTACGGCACAGGGTCCACCACCTGCAGTCGCAGGCGACCGTGCGCGCGCGCCACCATCTCCTGCAGCAGTTCTCGCACGCGCTGCTCATAGCTGCGCAGCTGCGGCAGATCGCGTGTGGAGTGTTCGGAGAAATACAGGGTGAGTTTCAACGGCGCGTGCAGCTTCTCCACGATATCCACGGTGCCGGGGGTCAGCGTGTAGAGCCGGTCCGAGGTGAGATCGAAGCGCGCCACGCGCATCCAGCGACTGGTGGCCAGCGTGACGGAGACGAAGGCGATCACCAGCAACACCAGTGCACTGGCCAAACGGGTACGGCGACTGAAGTGCAGACGGGCCATGGATCAGGGTGTCCGTTTCAGGTCGAGCACCAACACACCCGCGGCCAGCCAGGCTGCAATGCTTAGTACGAAATACAGCAAGTCGCGCAGGTCGAGCACGCCGCGGGCGATCGCCTCGAAATGGCGCAGCATGCTCAAGTGCGCCAGGCCATTGAGCAGTCTGCGCGGCAGCGAACCCTGCAGGAAGTCCATCACCTGCGGCTGGCCGGCCAGGATGAGCAGGAAGCACACCACCATGGTCAGGATGAAGGCCACCACTTGGCTTTGCGTCACCGCGGACAGGCAGGCGCCGATGGCAAGGAAGGCGCCAGCCATCAACCAGCTACCCAGATAGCCAGCGAGGATCACGCCGTTGTCCGGCGAACCCAGGTAATTCACCGTGATCCAGATCGGGAAGGTCAGCAGAAGCGCCATCCCGATGAACAGCCAAGCGGCGAGGAATTTGCCGAGCATCGCCTGCGCCAGTGTGAGCGGCAGGCTCAGCAGCAACTCCAGCGTGCCGCCTTTGATTTCCTCCGCCCACATACGCATCGACACCGCTGGTACCAGCAGCAGATACAGCCACGGGTGCATCGCGAAAAACGGCTGCAGATCGGCCTGGCCGCGATCATAGAAATCGCCGGCATAGAAGGTGAGAATCCCGGCGAGCACCAGGAAGATCACCAGAAACACGTACGCCACCGGCGTCACGAAGAAACTGCGCAGCTCGCGCCGCGTCACCGCCGATATCGGACTCACGCCCCGCCCTCCGTCCCTGTGGTGATCTGGCGGAACACTTCGTCGAGCCGGCCGCGCTCGAGCTGGATCTCCGACACTTCCAACCCCTGCTGGCGCAATAGCGTTTCCACCGGTTCGAGGATGCGTTCGCCCGAGCGCGGAAATACGGTGATGCGGCCATCGAGCGGGTCAACCTCGATGGAAGCGACCTGCGGCAAACGCCCCAACATTTCCTGCGACACGCCGCTGCCCGGCGCGCTGAACGATACCGCGCCGTGATAGCGCGAACGCCCCTCCAGTTCGGCCGGTGTGGCATCGGCCAGCAGGCGGCCGTTGGAAATGATCACCACGCGATTGCATAACGCGTGCACTTCTTCCAGCAGATGGGTGGAAATCAGGATGGTGCGCTCGCGTGCCATCGCGTCGATCAGCTGGCGCACCGTATGTTTCTGATTGGGGTCGAGACCGTCGGTGGGCTCGTCCAGCATCAGCACCGGCGGATCGTGCAAGATCGCCTGCGCCAGCCCGACGCGGCGACGCAGCCCCTTGGAGAGCGTGTCGATACCGATATCGAGCACCTCTTCCAACTGTAGACGACTCACGACCGCCTCGAAGCGCTGAAAGCCCCGGTCGGCTCGCAGCCCGCGCATGCGCACCACGAAGGTTAGGAACTCACGCACGGTCAGCTCGCCATAACTTGGCGCGCCCTCTGGCAGATAGCCGAGCGCGCGCTTGGCCTTCAGCGGCTCCTTGCGTACATCGTGGCCACACACGCGCGCCGTGCCGGCGGTAGGTGCAAGGAAGCCGGCAATCATGCGCATGGCGGTGGATTTGCCGGCACCGTTCGGCCCCAGCAGCCCAAGCACCTGGCCCGGCTCGGCGCGAAAGCTGAGCGCATCCACTGCAGTAAGTGCGCCGTAGCGACAGGTGAGCTGTTCGGTTTCGATCATGTCCGGTAGAGCAGGATGGCGGGCGCGATGGAGCGGCGTTGGAACCAGGGAGCGCGAACGACAAGCGCTTTAACTGCGCAGCAATGTAACCCAAGCCCTCTGCAGGAGCGCACCCCGTGCGCGACAAACCGGCAGGACTGCCGGTTTGCACGGCGTAAGCCGCCCGTAGGGCGAGGACCAGGGATGGCCCGAGTGAAGAACCTACGAAGCGTAATTAGCACGGCGATCACCCATAGAGCCTGCCCCGCACTTGGTCCGGAAGGTGGGCTCCAACAAATGAAAAGGCCCTTCGCGATGGAAGGGCCCTCTCGAACTCGCTGTGGACGCTGGCTTACTTGCCGGCGCCGGCCGGAGTAGCCGGCGCGGCAGCGGAACCGGCAGCGGCCGGAGCCTGCTGTCCGGTGCCGTCGTCCAGGGTCGGCGGCGGCAGGCCAGCTTCCTGCTCCGGAGTCTTTTCCGGGGCGTCGGTGATCGGCAGATACACCGCGTACTGGGCGTAGCTGGTGATTTCGTCGCCCTTCTTCACTTCCGGCTTCACTTCGATGTCGTAGAAGCGGTTGACCACGTCATCGAACTTGTAGCCGTGAGTCTGGGCGTAGGCCTTGAGCATGTCGCGGGTCTGCGGCACGCCGGCGGCGGTACCGTTCCAGATACCCTTCAGTGCCGAGCCGCCGAACGCCAGCATGCCGCGCACGTCGCCGTCGACGATCAAGCGGCCGAAGCGGTCGTTGCTGCCCGGAGCAGTGCTGTCGCCAGCGTTAGCGGCGTCGGCAGACGAGCTGCTGCTGGCCGGAGCGTTCAGATCCGGTGCCTTGGCGGCAACCAGTTCGTGGCTCTGTCCACCGATGGTCAGGCTGGTCGCGCTAATCGGCAGGGCCACATCGAAGGTGTAGGTCTGGTCGCCGTAATTGGTGGTGTAGATGATGCGCGGACCTACCACGTTCACACCGAGCTTCTTGGCAGCGGCCTGAATCTCGCTTTCGACCTTGGCCGTGGCGTCGTTCAAGGCTTCAAGGCCACCCTTACGCTCGATCGAGGTCGACACCAGCAGCACCGGCGTCGGCTGGGCTTGCTCGATGTACGGGATCAGCTTGCTGTAGTCGATGTTCTGCACCGAAGCCAGCACGTTCTGCAGGTCGTTCAGACTGAACTGGATGAAGGCATCCGGCTCACCGTGAATGTACAGATTGGAGTAACGGTCGATCAGGTTGAAGCCATAGGCGACGTCATACGACCAGGTGATCTTGGTCAGCTGACCGCGGCTGCCCTGACGCTCGAGGTCGAGCGTGAAGTGCTTGTCCTGACCGCGCCAGTCGTTGTCGACGTTCCACACGACCTTGGCTTCTTTGGCGGTCGGATCGATCTTCTCGAAATCCGGCTCGGCGGTGGCCAGGGTCAGTTTGCCCTTGCCCACTTTCTCGTCATTGCTGCTCCAGCTCACTTCGGCGCCGGGGCCATAAGCCTTGCCGGAGAAGGTGAACTGGGTATTGCGGTCAAACTTGCGCTGCACCGAGTAATCGGGGAGGCGACGAAAATTGGCGATTACGTCGTATACCTGACGCATGTCCTTGCCGACTACCAGCGACCTCTCCACATGGCCACTGCCAGGCATGATCACGCCCACCACGACGCCGAGTACGGCGACGATGGCCAGGGCAACAATGAATTCAAGAACACGCATCATTCCAAGGCTCTCCGAACATCTCTCTAGGCGGCACGAAGGCGTCGCCGGAGACCAGCCCATCACGGGAAAACGCCCGAAGGAATCGCATCGTGACAGGGGTCGGCCAGCGCCGAAGCCACCGATGGTACCGGTTCGCGGGCTGGAACGCTATCGGGCCGTGGCGACGTCCGAAAAGCCCCCTGGCAGGGGCTTTCGCCCCTGCTCTCGGACTTAAACGATACCCAGCTCCAGCGCCTTGAGCACGGCCCGGGTACGGTCGCGCACGCCAAGCTTGGAGAGAATATTGGAGACGTGGTTCTTGACCGTGCCCTCGGCCACTTTCAAGGAGTTGGCGATCTCCTTATTGCTGTAACCACCCGACAACAGGCGCAGGATCTCGGTCTCGCGCTCGGTCAGCGGGTCCGGCTGCTCCAGGCTGGTGAACTGGTTCTGCATGCGCCCCACCCCGGCCAGCAGGCGCTGGGTGACCATCGGCGCCACCAGCGAGCCACCGGCAGCCACCGTGCGCACGGCTTCCACCAGCTGTTCCAGCGATACGTCCTTGAGCAGGTAGCCGCGAGCACCGGCCTTCAGGCCCTGCAGCACCAGTTGGTCATCGTCAAACGTGGTGAGGATGACGGTCGGCGGCAGTTCGTTGCGCGCCGACAGCGTCTGCAGCACTTCCAGCCCGCTCATGTTTGGCATGCGCAGATCCAGCAGCACCACGTCGGGCTTGACCCGGGGAATGTCCTGCACCGCCTGCGCGCCATCCGCGCATTCGGCCACTACACGAATGTCTTCAGCCAGATCCAACAGGGAGCGGACGCCCTGGCGTACAAGGTTCTGGTCGTCGACAAGACAAACGGAAATCATCGCGGATCCTCGAAGCGATTGTGGTTCACAGCGCCATGACCGGGGACAACAGGGGAAACGATGCGGCTATCCAAGCCCGCGCATTCTGGCACGGCGGCGGTGGGCGGCATAAGCAACAAGCTATGACACGCTGAGCGCTGGGGGCTCGAAGCGCGGCGGCGTATGTGCGAGCGCAGGTTCCTCGCCCAACGGCAGCCTTACGCTAAGCGCGAACCCCTGCTCCACGCTGGCATCCACGGTCAGGGTGCCGCCAAATTCCGCCAGGCGTTCCCGCATCCCCGAAAGACCATTCCCGGGCTTGAACTGTGCCGCCCCGCGACCATCGTCGCGCGCATGCAAGCCCAGCAGGTTCGCTTCGTCATAGGTGAAGCTCAGCCATAAATGACGGGCGCCCGCGTGACGTGCGGTATTGGTAATGATCTCTTGCGCGCAACGCAGCAGAACCTGGGCCCGGCGTGGATCTTCCACGCTGAACCGCGGCGGGGTCTCCACATGCACGTTCAAGCCGGGGACGCCCTCGATCAGGCTGCTCAGCGCCTGGGTCAAATCGATGGCGTCGTCCTGACGCAGTTCGCTGACCACCTCACGCACATCCGATAGCAGGTGCTTGGCCGTGGCCTGCGCCTTGCGCACGTGTTCGGCGGCCGACGGATTGCTGAGGTGACTGGCGACTTCCAGGTTGAGGCTGAGAGCCGTGAGATGGTGCCCGATCAGATCGTGCAGGTCGCGCGCAATGCGCATGCGCTCTGCGATGCGGGTGGACTCGGCCAGCAGCGCGCGGGTGGCCCGCAACTCGGAATTCAGTCGGCGCTGGACCTCGCGCTCCTCCACCTGCTGGCTGGCGATGGCCGAGGTGAAGAAGGCCAGCGCGGACAAGCCCATATATATGCAGTCCTGCATGACCGCCTGCGTCCAGCTCCAGCCCTGATAGTTGGCAATGAGCGGAATCAACAGCAGGTGCTGCCCCAGCATCCAGAAAAGCCCCGGTACGATCGGCAACTGCCATGGCAGCACCACGGCTATCACCATCATCAACATGGCCGACAAGCCGCTCTGGCTGAACCAGCCCACCGCAATGGCGGAGCATGTCAGCACGACCAGCCCCACCAGCTTGGCCGCTCGCAGGCCGGAATCAAGCCGCGCAGTCAGCAGCAGATAACTCGCGCCAAACAGCAGATAGCTGACCGCCCACCACAGGATGGCCGGACTCTGGCTCCACCACGTATTGACCTGGGCCAGCCCCCAACTGGTCTGCAGCAGCGGCACACCCACGCAGAAGTAGGTGAACAGGCCGGTATAGCGCAACACGCGCCGATGATCGAAGTAAGGCCAGGGCATGTCGCCATCATAGGCTCCCGCCACCGTGGTGCAATGCGCGAGAAGTCATTGCTCCACCCCTGCCAGAAGCCATGCCATCAGGGGCTTTACAAAGCTTTTACATGGTGCGCCGTGATATGTGCGGACCTCGGACGCATGCCATAATGCGCCCCACACGCGGGGCCGTCAGTCGGTCTTATTCCTTCGAAACACTTACTGCGGAGCAACGAATGGCCCTTGCCATCCGCGACGTGCGCGAGCACGACCTGGATGCCGTACTGGCGCTCAACAACGCCGCCGGCCGCACCATCCTCGCCCTGGACGCCGTACAGCTGCGCTATTTCTACGAGCACGCCGACTACTTCCGTGTCGCTGAAATCGACGACCACCTCGCAGGCTTCCTGATCGCCATGCGCGAAGGCAGTGATTACGAAAGCCCCAACTACCGCTGGTTCAGCAAGCACTACCCGCAGTTTGTCTACATCGACCGCATCGTGATCGCCAACGCCTACCGTCGCCACGGCCTGGGCCGCATCTTCTATTGCGACGTGAACAGCTACGCCGAGGTACGCGTGCCGCTACTCACCTGCGAAGTACTCCTCGAGCCCCGTGACGACGTGGTCGTGCTGTTCCACGGCACCTACGGCTTCCAGGAAGTGGGCCAGCAGCGCATGGGCGAAAGCGGCCCGCAGGTCAGCCTGCTGGCCAAGGACCTGCCCAGCTACGCCTACGTGCGCGAAACCTACCTCGACCACGGCGGCCTGCCCGACGTGCCGTGGCTGGCCGAGCGCCCGCGCCCCTTCAACCATGACTCTCCCCAGCGTCGCCTCGCCGGGGAGGGTCGCCCGTGAATGCCCGCATGGATACCACTGATGCCTGCGACCTGCGCTTCGGCCAGGTCGGAATTGCCTGCGTACGCGTACGCCGTGTCGACGCCGCTGCGCTGGCCGAAGAGCTGGAACGCCGCGTCCGTGCGGCACCGCAACTGTTCTCTCGCGCCGCCGTGGTGCTGGACCTGAGCCACTTGCTCGATCTGCCCGACGACGGCACGGTCGATGCCTTGCTGGAAGCTGTGCGCAGTGCGGGCATGCTGCCGGTAGGCCTGGCCTATGGCACCAGCGAGACCGAAGCACTGTCGCGCCGCATGGGCTTGCCGCTGATCGCCAAGTTCCGCGCGGCGTATGAGCCGGCCAGCGGCGGCAGCATCGCCCCGCCAGCGCCCGCCGAGCCGGCACCTGCACCGGCTCCGAGGAGCGAGCCGATCCTCTTCGACGCCGCCCCGGGCAACTCGCTGGGCGCGCAGTACCACGACGGCACGGTGCGTTCGGGCCAGCAGATCTACGCACGCGACCGCGACCTGGTCATCACCGGTGCCGTCGCCAACGGCGCCGAAGTGATCGCCGACGGCAGCATCCATATCTACGGCGGCCTACGCGGGCGCGCCATGGCTGGTGCACAGGGCGATACCAAGGCCCGCATCTACGTGTCCGATTTTCGCGCGGAGCTGGTGGCCATCGCCGGCCACTACCGCGTGTTTGAACAAATCCCAAAGGACCTTGAGGGCCAGTCTGTGCAATGCTGGCTCGAAGGTGAGAAATTGCTTATTGCCAAGCTCTGATCATTTAGAGCTATGAACGACCACTACTACTACAAGAACTACGCGGAGATGAGCCCTTGACTGCTGAGATCATCGTTGTCACCTCGGGCAAAGGTGGCGTGGGCAAGACCACGACCAGCGCCTCCCTCGCCACCGGCCTTGCCATCGCCGGCAAGAAAGTCGCTGTGATCGACTTCGACGTCGGCCTGCGCAACCTCGACCTGATCATGGGTTGCGAACGCCGCGTGGTGTACGACTTCGTCAACGTCGTGCACGGTGAGGCCACACTCAAGCAGGCGCTGATCAAGGACAAGCGCTACGAAACCCTGTACGTACTGGCCGCCAGCCAGACCCGCGACAAGGACGCACTGACCCAGGAAGGCGTGGAGAAAGTGCTCGACGGCCTGTCGGAAGAAGGCTTCGACTACGTCGTGTGCGACTCGCCCGCCGGCATCGAGAAGGGTGCGCACTTGGCCATGTACTTCGCCGATCACGCTGTGGTGGTGGTCAACCCGGAGGTCTCCTCCGTGCGCGACTCCGACCGCATCCTCGGCCTGCTCGCCAGCAAGACCCGCCGCGCCGAGCGCGGCGACAGCGCGATCAAGCAGCACTTGCTGCTGACCCGCTACAACCCGGCACGAGTCGCCGTCGGCGAAATGCTCAGCGTGAAAGACGTGGAAGACATCCTCGGCATCAATGTGGTCGGCGTCATCCCGGAGTCGGAGAACGTGCTGGCCGCATCCAACTCCGGCGTACCGGTGATCCTCGACGAGAACTCCTTCGCCGGCCAGGCCTATAGCGATACCGTGGCCCGTATCCTCGGTGAAGAACGTGCCCTGCGCTTCCTTGATGTGCAGAAGAAGGGCTTCTTCCAGCGCGTATTCGGAGGTTGATCGCGATGGGTATTCTTGATTTCCTGAAGCGCAGGCCGGAACCCACCGCCACGGTCGCCAAGGAACGCCTGCGCATCATCGTGGCGCAGGAACGCTCCACCCGTGGTGCGCCAGACTACTTGCCACTGTTGCGCAACGAGCTACTCGAAGTGATCAAGAAATACGTCCACGTCGATCTCGATGCCATCAGCATCAATCTGGAGCGCGATAGCGGGCACGAAGTGCTGGAGCTCTCGGTAGCGTTGCCCGAGGGCAACAACAAGCCCGGCGCGGCGGCTCCCGCCACCAGCTGACAACGATCGCGGCGGGCCTCGTGCCCGCCGCCTTTTGTCAGCTCATCACCTTCCGGCGCACCCGCCACGCGACCACCGGAAGCGAGATTTGCATGCAAGCGCAAAACCACGACACCGCCGACGGTGCGCACGTCCTGCGGCTGGAAGACATCGACGAAGACATCGCACGCGACCTGCTTGCACGCTATGGGCTGGGTTTGCAGCGCGTCGCCGCCGGCAAGCCCATTCCAGGCAGCTTCTGGGGTGACGAAGAAGCCGGCATCATCGGCACCACGGTGTACGCGCGCGGCGACACGCCGGTGCATTCATTGCTGCATGAAGCCGGTCATCTGATCGTGTTGCCGGCCGAGCGTCGTACCAACGTCCACACCAACGCTACCGATTCCATCGAGGAAGAAGACGCCACCTGTTATCTGCAAATCGTGCTCGCCGACGAATTACCGGGCGTGGGTCGTGAGCGCCTCATGGCTGATATGGACGCCTGGGGTTACTCCTTCCGCCTCGGCTCCACGCGCGCATGGTTCGGCGAAGATGCGGAGAATGCGCGGCGCTGGCTGGTCGAGCGGCAACTGCTGGACGGACAAGGCCAACTGATTCACCGCTGACGCCCCCAACGTCCATCGAGTAGCGGGTCAGCTAGCGCGGCTCCGCCAGCTCCGTCTCGAAATCCTCTTCCACACCAGGCACGGCCCGCTCGCTTTGCAGCAACCTGGGCGTCATGCGCTGGTACCAGCGCCACGCCAACCAGCCGATCACGGTCAACGTGCTCGCACCCAACGCCAGAAAGAGCATACGGTCGGACAGCAACGGCGACAGCACGCCAGCCACCACACTGCACAGCATCAGGCTGGAAAAAGCCTGCACCGATGAAGCGCCACCGCGGTGATGCGGAAAGCGATCCAGCAGCAACAGGGTCAGCGTCGGGAAGGCCAGCTGCACACCCACGCCATGCAATACCAACGGCAGCATCGACCATGGCAACACCGGCTGCGGCAGAACGATCGCCAGCAACAAGTGAAGCGCACACGCCGACAGCATCGAGGCGTAGCCGAGGTTTACCGTGAACGCTACGCTGCGCCGAGTCGCCAGGCGACCGGATAGCCATGCACCACTGATCAAACCGATCACCACCGGCAAGAACAACCAGGGAAACCCCTGCTTCGACAAATGCAGCAATTCGCGAACGATACGCGGCGCCGACGATATGTAGAGGAACAGACCGGCGAAATTCACCGAGCAGGAAATCAGCAACGGCCAGAACGGGCGATCGCGCCCGAAGCCGAGGTACCCAGCCAGCAAGGCGCCGGGCGCAAAAGCGCTGCGGTGCGCCGGCGGATGGGTTTCGTCGAGGAACTGGATCAGCGCCAACCCAAGCAACAAGGTGAACCCCATCAACACCCAGAAAATGCCGTGCCAGCCATCGAGGGACAACAGCTGCGCTCCCACCATCGGCGCGATCGCCGGCGCAATGCCAAAGATCATCATTACTCTCGACATCAGCTGTTGCGCCGCAGCACCCTCCAGGCTGTCGCGTACGATCGCACGCCCCACCACCAGGCCCGCGCCGGCACATGCGCCCTGCAAGGCGCGACAGGCCAGCAGCATGCTGTAAGAAGGAGCCAGCGCCGCCCCTGCCGAAGCCAGCGCATACACCAGAATGCCGGCGACAATCACCGGCTTGCGCCCAATCGCGTCTGAGATGGCGCCGTGAAACAGGCTCATCGCGGCATAGGTGAGCAGATACACGCTGATCAACTGCTGCAACTCCGCGCTGCCTACACCAAAGTCGCCACCGATCAGCGGAAACGCGGGAAACACCGCGTCGATCGAAAACGGGCCGATCATCGACAGACCGGCGAGCAGCCACGGCAGGCTACGCCGCACGGGGCGTGAGGAAGGAGTCATGGCAAGGGATGCTCTGATCTATTCTGCGCATCCCAAGGCGGGTGGCACGTAGGCCGGGAGTATAAGCCGCGCTCTGTCCCGTCGCCCCGTGCCAGTTGGCGATCCGCGGCATCCATCGGCTAGCATGCACGGCGCAGGGAGATGGCATGCCTCCCGTTCCGCCCAACAACAACGGAACAAACCACCTTCGGGTTGATGATGCCTGCACCACCGGCCTCGCCGGGGCGCAGGCATGTGCCTGCTTCCCACGAAGGGCCAAGCGCCTTTAAAGGAGACACCACTCGTGGGTTACACCGGATTCCTGGTTGTCGGCATAGGCGGCGCGCTCGGTTGCTGGCTGCGCTGGATACTCGGCGTGCTGCTCAACCCCCTGCTCCCTACTCTTCCCCTGGGCACGCTCGCCGCGAACCTGCTGGGCGGCTTTCTGATGGGGGGTGTACTGGGCGTGTTCGACCATTTCCAGACACTGCCGCCCGAACTGCGCCTGTTTGTCGCCACTGGTTTCCTGGGTGGACTGACCACCTTCTCCACCTTCTCGGCTGAGTCGACCACCCTGCTGCTGCGTCAGCAGTATCTTTGGTTCGCCGGCCATGTGGCGATGCACCTGGTCGGCTCCATCGCCATGACCGTGGCGGGCATCGCGCTCACCCGCACCCTGCTGCGCAGTTGAACGAGGAGGCGTCATGACCATCCGACAAGGCCGGCTGCTGAGCTTCTACTGCCACCTGCGCGCCCGGCACCATGATTTGCTCGTGTACGAATGGTTGCTGGAAGAGGCCAAGCGCCAGGGCATCAGCGGCGGCTCGGCGTTCCGCGCCTTGGGTGGCTACGGACGTCACGGCGTGCTGCACGAGGAACAGTTCTTCGAACTCGCCGACGATCTACCCGTGAAGGTCGAGTTCCTACTGAGCGAGGCACAAGCCGAAACGATGCTCGCTGCGGTACGTGCCGCCGACGTCGACGTCGTCTATGCATCTGCCACGGCAAGCTTCGAGGTACTTGGCAAACGCTGATCACGCAAGAGGCATGCATGAGTCGGGATTCGCTGAAACAACGCGCCACCACCCTGCTTGAACTCGCCGGCATCCATATCGACGGTGATGCGCCTACCGACATGCGAGTCCACGATGACCGCCTCTACGCCCGCGTTTTCGCCCATGGCTCGCTCGGCCTCGGAGAAGCGTACATGGACGGCTGGTGGGATGCGGATGATCTGCCCGGCATGTTCAGCCACCTGCTCTCCGCGCATATCGACCAGGAACTAAAGACCCTCGACACCTTGCTGGCCCACCTCAAGGCGCGCTTCGTCAACCTGCAGCGCGGTGAACACGCGTTCGAGATCGGCCGCACCCACTACGACCTGGGTAACGACCTGTTCCAGGCCATGCTGGGCAAGCGCCTGGTGTATTCCTGCGGCTACTGGGCCGAGGCCGGCAACCTCGATGACGCCCAGGTCGCCAAGCTCGATCTGATCTGCCGCAAGCTGCGCTTGCGGCCGGGGCAGCGCGTGCTGGACATCGGCTGCGGCTGGGGCGAGGCACTGAAGTACGCTGCCGAGCGCTATGGCATCGAGGGCGTCGGCGTCACCGTATCGCAGGAACAGGCCGAATTCGCACGCGAACTTTGCGTCGACCTGCCGGTGGACATTCGTCTCCAGGACTACCGCGAGCTCGACGAACCGTTCGATGCCATCTTTTCCATCGGCATGTTCGAACACGTCGGCGCGCTCAACTACCGCACCTATTTCGAAACGGCGCGACGCTGCCTGAAAGAGGAGGGCCTGTTCGTGCTGCACAGCATCGGCAGCAACAGCTCACCCTCGCGACCCGACCCTTGGATCGAGAAATACATCTTCCCCAATTCGATGATCCCCTCTGCACACCAAGTGGCCGAAGCGCTGCAGGGCCTGTTTGTGGTGGAGGACTGGCACAACTTCGGGGCGGATTACGACCGCACGCTAATGGCGTGGCGGGCCAATGTCGACGCGGCCTGGCCAACGCTCTCGGAGTGCTACGACGGCCGTTTCCATCGTATGTGGAACTTCTATCTCGCCGTGTCCGCCGCCGTGTTCCGCAGCCGGCGCGACCAACTTTGGCAGATCACACTGAGTCCGCACGGCGTGCCTGGCGGCTATCGCGTACCGCGCTAGGGCTGGGTCATTCGATGGAGGGTCGTGATGAAACGCCAACTTGCTGTCTTGCTCGCCACGCTTGGACTCTGCGGGGCCCTGTCCGTTCATGGCGAAAACGCTGTGCGTGGTCCGGCTGCCGCCTCGTCCTATTTCGATCACCAGGGTCGCGACGACGTGCTCAGCGGTGGCGTGAAGATGATCGACATCGACACGCCCAAGGGTAAATTTCGCGTCTGGACCAAGCGCATCGGCAACAACCCCAAACTCAAACTACTGTTGCTGCACGGTGGCCCCGGCGACACGCACGAGTACTTCGAAGCCTTCGACAGTTACATGCCCGCCGCCGGCGTCGAGTATTACTACTACGACCAGCTTGGCTCGGCCTACAGCGACCAGCCCAAGGACGAGTCGCTATGGACCACCGAACGCTTCGTGGAGGAAGTGGAACAGGTGCGCCAGGCGCTACACCTGGACAAGGACAACTTTTGTCTGCTCGGCCACTCCTGGGGCGGCATCCTCGCGATGGAGTACGCACTGAAGTACCAGAAGCACCTGAAGTGCCTGGTGATCTCCAATATGGTGGATTCCATCCCGGCCTATAACGCGTACGCACGCAACGTGCTGATGCCTACCATGGACCCTAAGCTGCTCGCCGAAGTGCAGCAACTCGAAGCCAGCGGTCGCACCAGCGACCCGCGCTACATGCAAATCCTCACGTCCATACACTACGAGAAACATGTGCTGCGCATACCCCAGGCGCAGTGGCCTGAACCAGTGCAGCGCTCGTTCGGGCATCTGAACGAGCAGGTCTACACCTTGATGCAGGGCCCCAGTGAACTGGGTGCCAGCGGCCGCCTCGAACACTGGGACCGCAGCCAAGACCTGCATCGCATCGCCGTGCCCACCCTGGTCATCGGCGCGCAGTACGACACCATGGATCCGGCCTATATGGCGGCCATGGCAAAGAAACTGCCGCAAGGCCGCTTCCTGCTCTGCCCCAAAGGCAGCCACATGGCGATGTACGATGATCAGCGCACATACTTCGACGGCCTCACGCGCTTCCTGCTCGATGTCGAAGCCGGGCGCGCCGCCGCCCACTGATCCATTCCATCCGCAGGCGCCGCATGGCCTGCGCACCCGCTCCAGGGAGTACCACGTTGAAGCTGTTCCGTCGTATCTGCGCGCTGCTGGCGCTGAGCTTGCTATTGGCCGCCCCCGTCGTCGCGCACCCCGGCTTGTGGGTTGCCAAAAACGACCACGCCACGGTCTACCTGTTCGGCACCGTCCACCTGCTGCCTACCGACACCCACTGGTCCTCGCCTGAGTTGGACAAGGCCTTGGAGGCCAGCCAGCGCCTGAGCGTCGAACTGATCGACGACGATGCCGCCAACATGCAAGCCCAGGTGCTCAAATACGGTCTCGACCTCTCGCATCCGCTCTCCGACAAACTCACCCTGCACGACCGCACCCGCCTCGAACGCGCCGCCGCTGCCGCCAAGCTCCCCGGCGGCATCGCCACCCTGCAACCCATGCGCCCCTGGCTCGCCGCCGTCACCCTGGCCGTCGCACCGCTGGTACAAGCCGGCATGGATCCCGCACTCGGCGTCGACAAACTGCTCAGAGCCCGCATGCAAAAAGCCGGCAAACCGGTCGACGGCCTGGAAACCGCCGAACAGCAACTCCGCCTGCTGGCCGACATGCCCGAACCCATGCAGATCGACTTCCTGCGCCAAACCTTCAGCGACATCGCCGAAGGCCCCGCCAAACTGCGCAACCTCATCGACGCCTGGCGCAACGGCGACGTCGACACCATCGCCCGCATCGAAGACGAAGACCTGCGACAAGAAAGCCCCGAGCTCTACGAACGCATGATCGTCAAACGCAACAAAGCCTGGGCAAAAACCATCGCCGAACGCATGCAGCAAACTGGCGTGAGCTTCGTTGCAGTAGGCGCCGGGCATTTGGCTGGTCCTGACAGCGTGCAAAAACAGCTTGAGCAACTTGGCATTTCCGTAAAAAGGGAATGACCAGGTACGAGGCTACACACCGCGCTCTTGGCTTTTCCGCTCTTGATCTCGGATCCCTTGTGCAGCGGTGATGGCTGGACGATCAGGCCCCGCCCATCCCGGACGCCTGACCCTGGAAAGGACGTAGCTACAGAGCACGCCACTTGCTCCCAGGCCATTTCTCTTTGGTTACTTTCTCTTTACTCCGGGCATCCATGCCCTCCGCCCTTCGGGCCAGCTGCGCTGTTCGCACCCGCTCCTGCGGGTGCGTGGGCCAGCAAAGAGAAAGTGACTCGGACCGCGGCAGCGGTTCGGAGGCCAGCGGCAGGCGAACCAGGGCGCGCAGACGCGACAACCGAGCGATAACGCACTGGATCCCTGCCTAGAAGGGATGACGAAGTAGAAGCAGTGTCGCGAGCACCCGCCCCCTCACCCCAACCCTCTCCCCGACGGGGAGAGGGAGCACGGCGAGCCAAGACGTGAGCGACCACTCACCACCAGCGCCAACCCACAAAAGCAAGCTGTCCCCAACCGCCTCGATCTGGCACCATCCCCCGGCTAACCGCGCGACCCGCGCGACCTCCCCCGACGTAACCGCATGAATCTGCAAGCCAATTACGAACAGATCCCGCTCAAGGAATACGCCGAGCGCGCCTACCTCGACTACTCCATGTACGTGGTGCTGGACCGCGCCCTGCCCTTTGTCGGCGACGGCCTCAAACCGGTACAGCGCCGCATCATCTACGCGATGAGCGAGCTGAGTCTGGCCGCCACCGCCAAGCCCAAGAAATCCGCACGCACCATCGGTGACGTCATCGGCAAGTTCCATCCGCACGGCGACTCTTCGTGCTACGAAGCGATGGTGCTGATGGCGCAGCCGTTCTCGTATCGCTACCCGCTGGTCGACGGCCAGGGCAACTTCGGTTCGCCGGACGATCCGAAGAGCTTCGCGGCGATGCGTTACACCGAATCCAAGCTCAGCCCCATCGCCGAAGCGCTGCTCGGCGAATTGGGCCAAGGTACGGTGGACTGGGTGCCGAACTTCGACGGCACGCTGGAAGAACCCAGCTGGCTGCCGGCACGCGTGCCGCACGTGTTGTTGAACGGCTCCATGGGCATCGCCGTGGGTATGGCCACCGACATTCCGCCACACAACCTGCGCGAAGTGACCAGCGCGTGCATCCGCCTGCTTGACGATCCGGACGCCACCGTCGCCGACCTTTGCGAGCACGTTCTCGGCCCGGACTATCCGACCGAGGCGGAGATCATCACACCGCGCAGCGAGTTGCTCTCGCTCTACAAGACCGGCGTTGGTTCGTTGCGCGCCCGCGCGGTGTACCAGCGCGAAGACGGCAACATTGTCATCACCGCGCTGCCGCATCAGGTCAGCCCATCCAAGATCCTCGAGCAGATCGCCGCGCAGATGCGTGCGAAGAAGCTGCCGATGATCGAAGACCTGCGCGACGAATCCGATCACGAAAACCCGATCCGTCTCGTCATCGTGCCGCGCTCCAACCGCGTCGACGCGGACGAGATGATGCAGCACCTGTTCGCCACCACCGATCTTGAGAAGAGCTTCCGCGTCAATCTCAATATGATCGGCCTGGATGGCCGTCCGCAGGTGAAGGACCTCAAGCGCATCCTTACGGAATGGCTGAGCTTCCGCACCACCACGGTCACGCGCCGTCTCGAGCATCGCCTGGCCAAGGTCGAGCGCCGCCTGCACCTGTTGGAAGGTTTGCGCATCGCCTACCTCAACCTGGACGAGGTGATCCGCATCGTCCGCACCGAGGACGAGCCCAAGCCGGTGCTGATGGCGCGCTTCAAACTGAGCGACGAGCAGACCGATTACATCCTCGAGACCAAGCTGCGCCAGCTGGCCCGCCTTGAGGAAATGAAGATCAATGCCGAGCGCGATCAGTTGGAAGAAGAGCGCGCCCGCATCAACGTCTTGCTGAAATCGCCAGCCAAACTCAAGGGCCTGATCAAGGAAGAATTGCGCGCCGACGCCGCCAAGTATGGCGACAACCGCCGCTCGCCCCTGGTACAGCGCGACGCTGCGCAGGCACTGGACGAAAGCGCCCTGGTGGCCAGCGAACCGGTCACCGTGGTGCTCAGCCAGAAGGGCTGGATTCGAGCCGCCAAGGGGCACGACGTCGATGCCGAGGGCCTGAACTATCGCGAGGGCGACAGCCTGCTCGCGGCAGTCAAGGCACGTACCACGCAGCAAGTGGCCGTGATCGATTCCACCGGCCGCAGCTATTCCGTCGCAGCGCACACCCTGCCCTCCGCACGCGGCAACGGCGAGCCGCTCACCGGCCGCTTCAGTCCGCCGGCGGGCGCCAGCTTCGATGCCGTGACCGCGGGCGACAACGACACTCGCCTCATCCTCGCCACCGATTTCGGTTACGGCTTCGTCACCCGTTTCGAGGCGCTCACCGGCCGCAACAAGGCCGGCAAGCAGATCATCAGCCTCACCGACGGCGCCAAAGTGTTGGCACCGCAAGTCAGTGCCGACCCGGCGCGCGACCGCATCGTGGTGGTCACGACCGAAGGCCATCTGCTGATGTTCTCGGTGGCCGAACTGCCCGAGCTGGACAAGGGCAAGGGCAACAAGTTGATCGAGATTCCCAAAGCCAAGCTCGCATCCGGCGACGAGCGCGTCGCGGGCGTGGCGGTGGTGACCGAGGGCAAGGGCGAGGTCACGCTTTACGCGGGACAGCGCAAACTCACCCTGCGCTGGTCCGATCTGGTGGAGTTCGGCGGCAATCGCGCCACCCGCGGCAATGTGCTGCCACGCGGCCTGCGCCGCGTCGAGAGGATCGAAACTACGGGTTAAATCCCGTCACGTTGTCCCGGCTCACGCCGGGACAACGTGCCTCATGTTAGAGCCTGCTCCATGTCTCCCGGCGCGAGCCACGAGGTGACTTATGCACGGCGAATACAAAATGCCCGGCGGCAAGCTGGTAGTCATCGACCTCGAAGTCCATGTCGGCCACCTCCGACAAGTGCAGGTCAGCGGCGACTTCTTCCTGGAACCGGACAGCGCGCTGCATTCGATCAACGCCGCCTTGGAAGGGCAACCGGCGACGGCTGACGAGGCCACGCTCGCCAACGTTATCCAGCAAGCGCTGGCCGCCGACGTGCTGATGTACGGCATCTCGCCGGAGGCCATTGCCGTCGCCGTCCGCCGTGCCCTGCATCAGGGAGCGGAAGCGTGACTCGCAGCCAGTGGCACGAGCACGACTGGCAGCTGATCCACACCGCTCCCCAGGCACCGGCGTTGCACATGGCGCTGGATGAGGTGATGACGGAAGAGGTCGCCGCAGGTCGTCGCGCACCTACTCTGAGGGTATGGGAATGGGCCTCGCCCGCCGTGGTGATCGGCCGCTTCCAGTCGCTGCGCAACGAAGTGGACAGCGCGGCAGCGAAACGCCACGGCATTGAGGTGGTGCGACGGATCAGTGGCGGCGGCGCCATGTTCATCGAACCGGGCAACACCATCACCTATTCGATCTACGCGCCACTAAGCCTCGTCGAGGGCCTGTCGTTCCAGGAGGCATATGCCCTGATGGACGCCTGGGTGATCGCGGCGCTCGGCGATCTGGGCATCAAGGCCTGGTACCAGCCGCTCAACGACATCACCTCCGAAGCCGGCAAGATCGCCGGTGCAGCGCAGGCTCGACGCGGCAGCACGGTGCTCCATCACGTCACCATGGCGTACGACATCGACGCTGCCAAGATGCTCGATGTACTGCGCATTGGCCGCGAAAAGCTTTCCGACAAGGGCACCGCCAGCGCGGCCAAACGCGTCGATCCCCTGCGCAGCCAGACCGGCTTGCCGCGCGAGGCGGTGATCGCGCGGATGATGGACACCTTTCACGCGCGCCACGGCTTGCACTTCGACCACATCCGGCCTCACGAACTTGAGCAGGCCAGCACACTTGCGCACAACAAGTTCGCGAGCGACGCCTGGACCGCCGAGGTGCCCTAAGTCACACCCGACCACGGGCAGACAATCGCCACTTGTGGACTCGCAAAGCTATCGCTAGAAAGGCGGCTTCGTTGTTCCACAAGGAAGCTGTCCATGCGAATGACCCGCTTGTCCGCACTTGCTGCCGGGCTCCTCCTCACCTTCGGCTCGGCCCACGCCGCCTCCACAGATACCTGGAAGGTGCCAGTCGCCGTCAAGAAACTCGACAACGGTCTTACCGTCGTAGTCTCGGAAGACCACAGTTCGCCCACCGTCGGCGTCAGCGTGGTCTACCACGTTGGTATGCGACTGGAACCGCAGAATCGCACCGGCTTTGCGCATCTGTTCGAACACCTGATGTTCGAAGGCACGCCCACCGCACCCAAAGGCACGTTCGATCGCGTGATCCAGGGTGGCGGCGGCACCTTCAACGGCTCCACCCGCGCCGACTACACCAACTACATCGCTTCGGCGCCGGCAGGTGCGCTGGAGCCGATCCTGTGGCTGGAAGCGGACCGCATGAAGACGCTGGATTTCAGCGAGAAGAACCTCGCCAACCAGCAGAACGTGGTGAAGGAAGAAATCCGCGTCAACGTGAAGAACCAGCCCTATGGGCTGTTCTTCTGGACGGACCTCAACAACCTGGCCTTCGACAAGTGGGCCAACAAGCACGACGGCTACGGCTCGTTCAAGGATCTGGACCACGCCAGCATCGAGGACGTGAAAACCTTTCACGACACCTTCTACCAGCCGGCCAACGCCGTCATCGGTATCGCCGGTGACGTGACGCCAGCGCAGGCCTTCGAGCTGGCACAGAAGTATTTCGGCAGCATCCCTTCGCGTGCTGTGCCTGAGCGCCCCGATGTGAGCGAGCCGCTGAACACCAAGGAGCGGCGCGCGGAGCAAACCGACGCCCTGGCCAAGGTGCCAGCGCTGGCCGTGGGTTGGAAAGTGCCCGAGCGCGGCAGCAAGGATCAGATCCCCATGATGGTGCTGTCGCAGCTACTGGTAGGCGATGACGCCTCACGCCTCTACCAAGGCATGGTGAAGGGGCGCGAGCAGTTGTTGCGTATCGGCGGCGGCGTCAACTACCCGCTCGGTTCCAGCATGGACTACGCCGGTCCGTCCCAGCTGGTGCTGCATGCGATGTACAAACCCAATGCCACGCCGGATCAAGTACTCGCCTCGATCAACGAGGAGATCGCGAAGATCAACAAGGACGGTGTCGACGATGCCACGCTGGCGCGCGTCAAGACCAAGATGCTGTCCGAGTGGTACGGCGGACTGGAGTCCTTCCTCAACCGCGCCAATACGCTAGCGAAGCTTCAGACGCTGTGGGGCAGTGCCGATGTGGTCAACCAGGTGCCGGACTGGATCCAGCACGTGAGCTCCGATGATCTCAAGCGGGTGGCGCACACCTATCTCACCGACGCCAACCGCAGTGTGATCGTGCGCGTGCCCGCGGCGCCCACCCCTGCCAAAGCACCCGCCACTGCCACCAAGGCCCTCTGAGGATCGCCACCATGACGAACATGACGTTCAAGACGCTCGCGCTGGCGCTCGGCCTGAGCCTGGCCGGCATAACACAGGCCTCCACCGCACCGTTGCCCAAGGACCTACCGGCCTACGCGCCCGACAAACCGCTGCCGGTGCCGCAAATCACCCAGCGCACGCTGCCCAATGGCCTTACCGTATGGGTAGTACCACGCACGGAAGGCCTGCCCAAGGTAAGCCTGTCGCTCGCCGTGCTTGGCGGTACAGCATCGGACGACGCCAGCACCCCGGCCATCTCCAGCCTGCTCGCCGGCTTGCTCAACGAGGGCACCGACACGCTTAGCTCGCAGCAGATCGCCGAGCACCTTCAGACCATCGGTGGCGACTACGGCGCCGAAGCCAGCGATGACGCCATCACCATCACGGCCGACGCGCTTTCCGCGCATGCTCCAGAGTTGGTGCAGTTGGTGGCCGACACCGTGCTGCATCCCAGCTTCCCCGAAAAAGAGGTGATCCTGACCAAGGCCAACGCCCTGCAATCCCTGAAAGCGCGCGATGCCAATCCCAACTGGCAAGCACAGCGCGCCTTCTCCACAGCAGCCTTCGGCGACCATCCTTACGCGCGCAGTTCCATCACCACAGCCAGCATTGAAGCCACCACACCGGCTTCCATGAAGGCCCTGCACGCCAAGCGCTTCCGCCCCGATCGCACTGTGCTGGTCATCGCCGGCCGCATCAGCGCGGACGAGGCGATGACGCTGGCCGAGCAGCAGTTTGGCGGCTGGAAGGGCGAAGGCCCCAAACCAGCCGTTGTGCCGGCCGCGCCTTCGCAGGTGGCGCCACAGCGCCTGCTGGTTACACGCGAGGGCGCGGTGCAATCCAACATCCGCTATGGCCGGCCGACCGTGGCCACCAATCATCCGGATTACATCCCCCTGGCCGTGACCAACGTGATCCTGGGCGGCTCGTTCAGCAGTCGGCTCGTCCAAGATATCCGCGAGGACAAGGGTTACTCCTACAGTCCGCGATCGCGCGTTGCCAGCTTCCGCGAAGGCGGTAACGCGCTGGCCCAGGTGGACGTGCGCAACGAGGTCACCGGTGCCACTCTGTCCGAGCTGACCAAGCTCTACGACAGCATGGGCACGCAGGCGCCCAGCGACGAAGAGCTCAACGGCGCCAAACGCCTGGCCATCGGCGGCTATCTGCTCAGCAATCAGATTCAGAGCACCCAAGCTGGATCTCTGGCGCGCTTCTGGGTGGAGGGCTTGCCGGCCTCCTATCTCGGCACCTATGTGGCCAAGGCACAGGCCGTCACGGCCGACCAAGTGCAGGCGATCGGGCGCAAGTACTTCGCGGCCAAAGACCAGAGCATCATCGTGGTCGGTGATCCCAAGGCCATCGATGGCCAGCTCAAGCCCTACGGCGAGTTCAAGCCGTTCAAGCCCTGAGGTGAGCTCATAACGTCCGGAGTGGCGACGGGAACTTCCCATCGCCACTCGTCATCGAAGTAGCGATGTGCACGCCAAGCGGGCTCATTCGTTATCGTTGGCGTCCCTGGAGCTCGTATGAATACCAAGCAAGTCCTCGCCGCGCTCGCCATCGGCTTGCTGATGGCCGCCGCTCAGGCGCAGACGGCCGGTTCGCCATTGAATCTCAAATTGCCACCCGGCAGCGTACCGGCCGAAAGCAGCAGCGCCGCGACCAGCGCCACAGCGGCTGACGTAGGCAAGAACGACAACACGGCCACCCGCCCAGCAAGCAGCAGTCAGGTGAATCCAGCCGTGCGTGAGACCGCCAACAACAGCTCCCACCCCACCCACCCTGCACCAGGTGTTTACTACGGCGACACCAGCGGACGAACCGCCGCCGACGATGAAGCCGATGCGCGGCCGCGTTGCGACGACGCCACCTACAACCAGCCACAGGTGCACGGCAGCGTGGGCATGGGTGTGGTCACCGGCAACCACTGGGGGTCGGGCACCTATAACTCCGGCGCGGTGAACATCACACAGAACATGGGCAGCTGCGCGCACCGCACGGGCAGCATCGGCGTCTCCATCGGCGTGAGCCGCTTCAACGGGCGCTAAGCGCCTACCAGCGCGATATTCCTCGATATCGAGCGAGTACGGCGGCCCCGCATGTAACTCTCGAAAGTTATTAGAAAGAGTGGCCCGGCAGACTGCCGCCCATGCTGATAAGCCATCTTGCCCCACTGCGGTCTGACGCCGCCCCGACGAGTCTCCGCCCGTGATCCAGAATGTCGAGTTCCGCTTCGAAGGCGGCCGCAGCGGCGTGCTGTTGATCCACGGCCTGACCGGTACTCCGGCCGAAATGCGCCTGGTCGGCAAAGGCCTGAACCGCGCTGGCTTCAGCGTGTACGGCATGCAGCTGGCTGGCCACTGTGGCGATGCCGACGACTTGCTCAAGACCGACTGGCTCGACTGGTATGCCAGCGTCAAAGCCGCCGCCGAGCTGTACCGCAAAGAGGTGGACCACCTGTTCGTGGCCGGCCTGTCGATGGGCGCCGTACTTGCGCTCAAGCTCGCCGCCGATCACCCGGAATGGGTCAAGGGCGTGGGCGTGTATGGCGCCACGTTCCGCTACGACGGCTGGGCCACGCCGTGGTACGGCAAGTTCTCTTTCATGCTGCCGCTGTTTCAGAAGCTGGGCATCGGCAAGAAGTGGATGGTTCACGAAAACGAACCCTATGGCCTGCGCGACGAGCGCATCCGCGCCCAGATCAGCTCGCTGATGCTAGGCGGCGATAGCGCCGCCGCCGGCCTGCCCGGCAATCCTTGGCCGTCGCTGGCGGAGATGTACAAGATGGCCGCGGTGGTTCGCCGCGACCTGCCCAAGGTGACGGCGCCCTGCCTGGTTGCGCATGCCACCGAGGACGATATCGCCAGCGTCGACAACGCCTGGCTGGTCGAACGCGCGGTGTCCGGCCCAGTGGAAATGCTGCTGCTCGAAGACAGCTACCACATGATCACGATCGACCGGGAACGCCGCGTGCTGGTGGATCGTTCCGCCGAGTTCTTCGGCAAGATCGCCGACACCTACGAGCCCGTCGCGCGCGCCGCGGCCTAAGGAGTTTCAGTGGCTCCGCTGGCGGTTTTCCTGTGGCTGCTCAACGTCACGCTCGACACTGTCGGCCAGCTTGCCTTCAAGGCCGCCGCGAGTGATCCCAAGGCCGGCGATGGCCTGGCGCGCTGGCGCTATATGGCCGTGCGCCCGTGGCTATGGGTGGGCATCGTGTCCTATGTCGCCGAGTTCCTGGTGTGGATCGCCTTTCTGTCGCTGGTCGATCTTTCGGAAGGTGTGTTGCTCGGCTCGATCAACATCGTGGTGATCATGATCGCGGGACGCATTCTGTTCCGCGAAAAGCTTACCCCTCTCCGCGTCACCGGCATTTTGCTGGTGACCGCCGGTGTATGCATCGTAGGTATCGCCGGTGGAGGCTGATCGCATGGAGCCTGATCGTATGGGGCCTGCTCGTATGAAGCGTTTCTATTTCTTCGGCTTCCTGATCCTGGTGGCATTCGACACCGTGGTGCAGCTCGCTTTCAAATACGCGGGCAATCATGCGTTTCCGCCGGAAGCCAATTGGGCCTGGATCGTGCGTGTGTTCGGGCATCCGTGGATCTATCTCGCGGTGATCGGCTACGTCGGCAACTTCTTCACCTGGATGACCTTGCTCAAGCATGCGCCGATCGGTCCCGCCTTTGCGGTGACGCATCTTGAAGTGGTCAGCGTGATGCTGTTTTCCATCTGGCTGTTCAACGAGCCGCTGACCTGGCCACGCGTGCTCGGCGCGCTGGTGATCGTCGCCGGCATCGTCTGCCTCGCTTTTGCCGAAACGGGCGCGCATCCGGAAAACGACGCGCCTACGGAAGCCAAGGGCGCATTAGGCGTCGCTGCGGGAGACTGAGCGCATGCGCCGCGAGCTGCCGCCCACCGCCGGCCTGCCGCTGCGCTTTAGCGATCTGCTGCCTGGCCGTGCCCCGTTCGCCGAACGCATGGCGGCGTGGCTGGGTATCGATGAAGTTCAATTGGAGTGTTCCGGCACCGCCGCGATGGTAGTCGCGTTGCAGGCCATGCATCGCTTGCGACCGGATCGCCATGAAGTCGTGGTGCCCGCGTGGACCTGCCCGCTGGTAGCCCTGGCCATCCATCGCGCCGGGCTCACGCTTCGATTGTGCGATCTCGCACCGAACCACTTCGATATGGACGCAGCGCAACTGGCGGCGGTGTGCGGTAGCAACACACTCGCCATCGTGCCGACACATATGGCCGGCCGCGTCGCCGATGTACAGCAAGCACTTCAGATCGCCCGCACTTGTGGCGCCTATGTGCTCGAAGACGCCGCTCAGGCCCTGGGTGCACAGCAGGATGGTCGCAGCGTGGGCCTGCTCGGCGATGCCGGCTTCTTCAGTCTCGCCGTCGGTAAGGGATTGACCTTGTATGAAGGCGGCGTACTCATCACGCGCGATGCATCGCTGCGCGAAGCCTTTGCAAAGAGCCGCAACGACGTGATCCATCCCGACCTGCGCATGGGCTTGCAGCGCGCACTGGAACTCATCGGCTACGCCGTGGCCTATCGCCCCTCCCTGCTTTCGTGGGCCTATGGCGCGCCACTGCGCAAAGCGCTGGCGAAAGGCGACCCCGTGGCCGCCGTTGGCGACGATTTCGGACCGGATATTCCACTGCATCCGCTGGGGCGCTGGCGCCAGACCGTGGGCGCACGTGCCATGACGCGGCTGCCCAACTTCATCGACACCACACGACAGCAAGCCACGCGCCGAGTGGAGCAGCTTCGTCACCTACCTGGCGTCACTGTCTTCGACGACGCCATAGGCACGCGGGGCGTATGGCCCTTCCTGCTGCTCACACTGCCCACCGAGGCTATCCGTGACGCCGCGCTGCAAACGCTGTGGACTTCCGGCCTCGGGGTAAGCCGCCTTTTCATTCATGCCCTGCCCGACTACGGCTATCTGCGAGGCATGCTTCCCACGGCCGACCTGCCCAACGCGCGCGACTTCGCCGCGCGCTCTCTGACGATCACCAACAGCCCCTGGTTGCGCGACGAAGAGTTCGCGCAAATCTTTGCCGCACTGGGACGCGCACTCACCTCTTGAGGCGCTCGCTGCTTCGCATGAAGAACCCTCGCTCCAGCAGGAGCGAGGGTTTTCACCAACTTACTGACAAATGGAGCACTTGAACGATTCCAGACGCCTGCTCCAATTGAACGTGCCGGCGGCCTTCAAGTACTCGTTCGTGTATCAGAACGTGCAGTCATCGGTGGGATCGACCGTCATCAACAAATCGGCCCCGCGTCCAGAGGACTCGGGGCCGCGCTGCATTTAACCAGGCATGTCGGGTAAATCCGGCATGCCTGCGCCGCACTTACTTCACGCCATCGATATACCAATAGGTGCGCTTGCGGTGGCCGGTACCCGGCGGGGTGATCTTTTGAGAACCCAACGTTGATGTGTCGTTACCGCCTGCTCCGCTGGTCTGATTGCCGCCGCCAATCAACACCGGCGTCAAGACCATACCGCCGTTGATCGATGGAATCTGCACGAGCCCGAACACCGGCGAGGGCGGCAGACCGCCACCGGCGAACACGATGTTGCGATTCGAATTGAGGCCCGTGGCATCTGTGAAACTGATCGCATAGCCTCGTGCGATGCCGAGGTTGGGATAGCAAACGTTCGGGTTGGCCGTCGGGTCAAACGGCTGATTGGTACCAAAATAGGTATAGCCCGCCACCGTCAGCGGCGCATTGACTGCCTTTTCGCCCTTGTTCGTCAGCGTAACGAAGAAGCCCGAGTTGGTGCTGGTGCTTGCCGGCGACGGGCTGGTGGCGGAATACACCGCAGCGCTGGCGTCAAAAAGATTGTTCTCGGTTATCGCCGTCCATCCATTGGCAACGTTGTTGCCAGTATTGGTGTCCTTGAGCATGTAGAAACGGTTGGTCACGTTGTAAGCCGTGCCTTCCACGGAAGGACTCGAATACAACGGCTTCTCGCGGTCGCCGCTCGCAGCTGTCACCGCGTCGTAGGTACTGGTAGGCACCACGTCCGGTGGATAGAAGAACTTGCGCTCGTTGTTGCCTCCGCTGCTGGCCAGACTAGCCAACTTGGTCACCACCCAGTTCGCCGGTGCCGTGCCGGCGGTCGGCTCCAGATCCACACGCCAGATATTGCCGCCCAGGTCCGCCGCATAAAGACGGTCGATATAGCCGTCGGCGTTGCGGTCAAGCAAGGTGATGTCGGCTGGGATAGACCGGGTCATACCCGACACCACAATGCACTTCGCCGGGGCCGCCACGCCGGTGCAGGAAGGCAGCGCCGCCCACACCAGCTGGCCGGTGATCGCATCCAGCATGATGATGCCGCGCCCCTGGCTGTCCGGGGTCGATGTCGAGTACGGATCATTGTCCTCGGCGGTGTCGTAGCCGGCACCCATGATCAGTACGGGGATACCTACGCCATTGCTATCCGTATAGCCCTTGACCAGCGCCACCTTGGGCTGCGACCAGGTTTGACCAAGCTCCGCGATATCACTATTGGAACGCTTCCACAGGAATCGCGGATTCGCCGGATCGGTGACGTTCATCGCATAGATCAAGCGCCCACCGCGACGCGCCGTCAGGTAGATATAGACCTTGGGACTCGCAGGGACGCGCAGGTCCTGGTAGACGGTCGTCGTGCCGTCGAAGAAATAATCCTTCGGCATCGGCAGCGGCGTGATGCCGCTCGGTGTATTGGCGAGCTTGAGCTGCGGGCTGTTGTCGTGCTGCCGCGGGAATTTCGACAGGAACTCCGGCGCGATAAACGACCAGAGTTCACCACCCGGCCGGACTCCGTTGAAGACACCCGTGCGATTGCCGTTGACGGCACGGAAGAAGCCGTCGTTGGAGCCGTAATACGCCACGATATTGTTGGTCTGCGTCGTGGTGTTGTAGTAGTTGACGATGGCCGGACGGGAATGCAGCACGTCGCCATGAATCGAAGCGCGCACGGCAACCGGCGCCCCTGGACCTTGCTCCGTCTCCGCCCCCTGCGTGTCCAATGGAATGTTGTCGTTGCCCCTGATCCACGCAATCAGGCTCGTAACGCTCACACTGGGCGTGTTCGAGCCGAAGAACGCGCTCTGACCGCTAGCCCCTGTCAGCCAATTATTGTTGGTGTCGAACGTCGGCATGGCCTGGCTCGTCGGGCAGCTGCCGACGCCATTGCAGGTGTAGACGGTGCGGTTTGCCTGTGTGGCTGTCGTGAGGTAATCCGCGCGCGCCATTTCCGCTGCACCGCCTTTTTCAACAATCTCGCCGTCCGGGGCGTCATAGGTCCATCCGGTGCCGCTCGGGCTATTGACCCAGAATCCGCCCGAAGGCCAGTTGGCAACGACCGACGTACCCGAAGGAACGGTGAAGGGACCATCGTTAGGCGTCCCGGTGTAGTGATCGGCGGTCCAATAGCTCAGCGCATTCGGCGAGATGAAGCCGGTGCCGGAATTGCTGATCGCCGCGGCGCCAGTGGCATCCTCGAGGACAACGTTGTTGCTGCTGTCGAAACCCATCTTGTATTGCTTGAGGTTGCCCACCCAGCGTGGATTGCCTTGAGCGTCGGGACGAAACATGCCTGCATAGATCTGGTCACTGTAGGTGCCCTGCGCATTGACGTTCACTGGCAGGCTGACCGAGGCGAATACGCTGTTGACCGCCTGCACTTCGTTGAAGATCTGGGTCAAGGCCGCCGTCAAAGCAGATGTATCACCCACCTGGACGGAAAAAAACTTACCGCCACCGTGATCGGCCATGCTTTTCACAAAATTGTCGTAGTCGACGTTCGGATGAGCCTGGTCATCCACCGCAATGGTGTACGTGATGATGTTCTGCGGGTTGTTATTTCCTACCGGCCCCTGGTACATGAACCGAGCCCACTCATCGCCCCAGTTGCTGGCGTACTTGGAGTTGATTGCGATCTGCGTCTGCTGCGCCGCACTCGCACCGGCAGCAGCCAGAGTGGCCTGCCCGTTTGAGTTGTCCTGAGGCTTACCGCTTACCCTGGCGTCGGCGATATAAATGACGAAGTTCTTCTGGCATGGCCCAAAGATGGTGTGGTAGCTGGTACCAGAGACGCCCACGTTACTGGTGTAGAACGCCCACGCCTCCTGCATGCTGCCCGCCACCTGCGATTTTGGTGCCGTGAGGGACCCAACCGTCCCCAAAATAAAGCTTTCGAAGTTACTGACCCCGGCTGCATCCATCATCGGCAACGACGACGGATTCGCGTTCGGATAATAGAACTGACCACCGCCCGGGCTGGGGGAACCAAACGCCATCAGTCCCATGTTGAGCTTTCCGACCAGTGACGGGTTGCCGCCGATCGCAGCGACCGCGTTGTAGAGCGCACACTGATCGAATTGAATCATCTGATTGCCGGAAATCGAACTGCCCGGCGCTGGACAAGTGAACGTAACGTTCGCATGAGCGGCGGAGGCGTCATCAAGGATAAACAGCACATTGGCTCGACCGACGTTGGTGGGCGAAATGCCGGTGAACAGGTCGACATCGTCGGCCAGTGCGAACCTCGGCAACACCGCCACCGCGGAGACAAGAGCCATGCTGCGCAAAAGGCGACTCAGCGACAGATTGGTATGGGACATGACGGCGATCCTATGGAACTCGGAAAATCGAAGTTCATGGACAGGCGGTTCCGATCGGCACACGTACGGAAACACCTTGGTGCACGACGACGGAAGTGGCGGTGTTATTTGGATCGGTGACGCTGGATTGCACTTCCCAGTTGGTGCTCACGCACAGGTAATTGGGCGTCGGCGGAGAGGTCAGAAGACCGGTGTTCTGACTGGCGCCGCTGATCATGCAAGTGCGATCGCTGGCGTTGCTCAAGTCCAGATCCTGATTGAGCACCGGCTTGGTACTCAAACACACGGGCACGGCCACTTGCGCCGTGAAAGCCGGTTTACCGCTGCCGGTGACATCGATCGGCACGCTGGTGACGGTAGTGATCGGATTCAGCGTAAACGGTTGATTGAGAATGGTCTCAGCCCCCTCCTGCGCAACGGACTTCGCCTCCATTCGGTATTGCTGGTTGGAAGCCACCCTGGTGCTGACCACGCTGGAACTCACCATGGAGATGGCAAAGAGCATGAAGATGACCAGAAAAATCAGCGTCATCATCAAAGTGAAACCACTTTGGCGGCGCTGCGCGCCGAAAGATCGTGTCTTCATCACTGACTCTCCCGCAAACCGCCTGTATTCCACACGCGTGCCAGCGCTCCGTAGACATGGCGCTTGTACGCGTCGTTGAACGGACCGCTCGCGGTGGGGCGGCCGAGGTTATAGCTGCGCGTATCGCTCCAACCGACGGTTGATGCGATATTCCGCGACAGCACCGTGACGCGCACACCGGTGACGTTCGCCCAGTTGGTGGTGGCGTTGGTCCACACGTATCCAGTATTCGTCGTGCAGGCCGCCGAATTGTCCACTGAAGGATCGCTGACGTAGCAATCGGGTGAGCCGTTGTTGTCGGTGTCCACGCCGTAACTGAAATGCATGTCCTGGATGCCGTCGACCAAGGACGTGACGGTGATCGCGCCACCGACGAATTCGGCGACCTTCAGCGTAGGCGTGGTATCTGCATTGGCGCCCGTACAGGTGTCGCAGGTGGCGATGTAATAGCTGCGCACGACGAATTTGCGCAGCTCGGCCGGACTGGTCGCCACGCACAGTTTGGTCTGCAAGGTGAAGGCAGATGCACTCGTGTCGTACACCAGCGAAACCGTATCGGTGGGGCATGCGGACAACTGGACGTAGTACTCGCCGGCCACCGGCGTGGCGGTGACGACACTGGACGCGTAGCGCACCGTCAGCACTTCCGAGCCCGCGGCAATATTCGGCAAGCAGGTGGGTGCGGCGGCACCGACAGGCAACCCGGACAACCCGACCGGGACCACCAGACCACTGGTGGTGCTGAAACCCATCGACGCCTTGGCCGTCGCGCACGCCGTCGGCAGGTTGTGCGTCACCGAGATCGGCACGCCTGGACGTCCGTAGAAGCCGGACATCTCGATATCGCGCACCATCAACTCGATCGCATAGCGGCCATTCTCCACTTGGTCTCCGGTCTTGCTGAATTCCGTCCGAGTCTTGGAGGTGGACACGTAGAACGATCCGAGCGCGGCCAGCATCACCAGGCCGATGGCCATGCCGACCATCAGCTCAATGAGGCTCATGCCGGCCTGGCGGGCTCGCGGAGTGATCGCACAAGCGCTGGACGAGATCATGTTCATGAGGAGAGATTGGCTATCTGGATTTGGACGCTGACGGTGCGACGCAAGGTTTCGTTGCCGAATTTGCCCTGCCCGCACGTCAGGCCAGGTGTCGCGGTGGACATCAAGCCCTGCCAGGCGACGGTGACGCGATAGATGTTGTTGGTGGCGTCGATCTGATCGACGCACCCGATCGCGCCGATCATCGCGCCCACCCTATTGCCGCCGGAGGTCTCGGCTGCGCCGAGCAACGCATTGTTCCAGGCAGCAAGATCCGCGTTCGCGGTGGCCGCCTGAGCAGCTGTTGGCGACGGCGTACCGGCGGCACAGACCGGCGCGGCGGCTGCCCCTGTGCCTAGAACAACGCCAGTGGCGCCCGCGGAATAGCACGTAGCCACTTGGCGGTTGGCATTGATGCGCGACACCATGTCCTGCATCAGGGTAAGCGCTTGTACGCGTTCGTAGGATTCCATCTCGTTGCGCGACGAGCGGGCCATCATCCCGACCGCGCCCAACAAGGCAATCGCCGCGATGAACAGCGAGACCAACACTTCGATCAACAACATGCCGCACTGGCGCTTCATTAGCAGCCTCCATTGGTGGTCTGCACGCGACCCGTCGCGCCCACGTTGACGCACAGCGGAGTCACGCCGGTGGTCGCTATGCTGGTGTTGACGGTGAATGACATGCCGGTGGACTGCAGCCGGCCGTCGCCGCCGAAGTTGAACTGCGTATGGCTGTTGGACTCGGTGATATTGATGCCGTCCATGGAGGCCTGCGCACGAAGGGTGCTGCTGGAACTCGCCGGCAGCACGGTACCGGTGGTATTGACCGTCCAGCCGCCGGTCCAACCGGCGTTGCTGGCCACCACATACACCGGCGCGTTGCGCTTGACCGCCTCGCTGCGCGCGAGCGCCACCGCCGAGGTGATGTCCATCGAGGCGTTTTTGACCTGCTGCTTGCGCAGGAACGGCCCCATCTGCGGCGCGGCGATCATCAGGATGATGGCTAACACCCCGAGGGTGACCATCAGCTCGACTGCGGTATATCCATGCTGCGGTCGCATACCCATGGCCTATTTCCAACACTTGGTGGAAGAGCCGCTCGCCGACTTGCTGCCGGAGCTGGTGAGCGTGAGTACATTGCAATCGGTATCGCCGGTCTGGCTGTTGATCGGGGTGGCGGTGATGTTGAAACTGGGCGGCGGACCGCTGTTTGTGGCCACCGCCATCGTGTAGTTCGGCGAGACCGTATCCGGCATCACGGCGTAGCCAAGGCTGGACGCGCTGGCCGCATACGAGCGGTTGTCGATCATGTAGCGTTCTTGCGCAGCTGACATGTCCAGCATGACCTGCTCCGCCGCGGAGCGATTGCCATGCAGCACGTACTTGCGATAGCTGGGGAGGGCGATGGCGGCAAGGATCGCGACGATCGCGACCACGATCATCAGCTCGATCAAGGTAAAGCCGGAGGGTCGCGTCTTGCGCGCAGACACCGGTGCTGCGGTCAGCACCACCTGGTTAGCAGAACCGTATTTGCCCATTTGCAGCCCCCATAGGGCTTCAAAACTGGTCGGGCCTAACGATCCTCCATGATCTCCATGGCAGAGAGGAGTGCTTCCAGTGTGCTACCAGGAGTGACGCGGCGTGCCACCTAGTGTGACGCAGTGTGTCACCTGGAGCGATGCAGTCAATATTCAGATTGGTGTATTTAGCGTGACGAGTAGTTATGCGAGCGGACCGGTGCAAACAAGCCCTGTGCAAACAAGCGTTACCTCATCGAACAACAAAGCCAGTAACGCTTTCCGTTAGTGCATACGCATGCATGGCTTGTGCCTGCATGCGCAGGCCTATGCCTTTCGTCCAGCTCCTACACGCAGGCAGGGCGCCGACAGTTGGTCAGACCGGCGGCGCCTGCACGTTGCATCAGAACGAATAGACCACCGAAGCGCCCACGCCCCAGTCCGGGCTGCCGTCGCTGAGGCCCTTGCTGGCATAGGCCTGAGCCTTCCACGCACTGGCGAACTTGTACGAGTAGTAGCCCGTCAATTCGCTGCGCGAGAAGCCCGTGCTCGACGCTTTCTCGCGGTAGTCGTAGTAGGCGCCGACGCTGCTCTGCTGATCGAGCTTGTAGCTCGCACCCACGTTGGCGCCAAACACGTTGTTGAGGCGGATGAATTGCGAGCTGCCGAGCCAGGTGTAGCTCACGCCGCCAAACACCGTCCATGCACCGAAGCCCTTGTACAGATCGACGGCGGCGGTGTAGTCGTTCTTGCCGGTGCCCAGCGCCTTGTCGGCATCGGCAGTGCCGAACTTCACCTTGCCGGTGAGATCGATGCCGAAATTCGCCGCCTTGTTGCTGTAAGCCTCGTAGGTCGCGGCGGCAATCACATCGCCCAAGCCGGAAGCCGAGCCGTTGCTGGTCACGAGCGTCGGGGTCGGGGTCACTACCACCGCCCGGCCCTTGCCACGCCCCTTGGGGTTGCCGTTCTTCACCGGACCGATGCCCGGGATCACATCGCTGGGACCGGTCACATGGATGTACGGCACCGTCAGCTTGAATGACCAATCGCCGGTGTCGTAGCCCAGGGTGAAAGGCACCTGGGTGATGTCGGTGGTGGTGGAAGTGCCGTACTTGCCGGAGGTGTAGTCGACACCTGCCCCCACCTTGACGACGTCATCCGCATGGGCAGTTTGAGCCACGAGGCCTAGTACACCGAGGGCGCAAAGCGTGCTCGCGTTCTTGAAATTCATTCGGGTTTCCTCTGGAACAGCAGCAAGGGAGACCTCCGCGAGGTCTCCCTTGGATTCATTGTTTTTGTGTAGATGGATCAGCGACCGCCGCTATGTTCCGGCTTGTCGGGACGTTCGGGCTTGTCAGGACGATCGGCCTTGGCCGGGCGCTCCGGCTTGTCAGGGCGATCGACCTTGGCCGGCTTATCGGCCCTCTCCGCCTTGTCAGCGGCCCGCTCAGCCTTATCTGCCGCCTTTTCGGCCTTGTCCTCTGCCTTGTCTGCCTGCTTCTCGGCCTTGTCCGCTTTCGCGTCCTTGTCGCCCTTGCCGCCGCGAGCGATGTCGTCGCGATCCGGCACGGGCCCCTTGGCCTTGGCGGCGCTCACTATCTCGCCGACTTTGAAGCCGAGCGTATGGGCAATCTGCCCCCAGCCCTGCCCCTGCGCACGCAGTGCCAGCACGCCAGAAAGCTGCACCGGGCCCGCCGATGTGGTGATCGCACCGCCGTTCAACGCCGCCTGGAGTTGGGCAGCCGACGGCTGGGTGATTCCCGCCTTGGTGAGCTCAGCCTGGGCCAGTGCCAGCGCGATATTCAGGTTGCCGTAGCTGAGCTTGCCGGTGTCCGGCGTAAACGTGGTCTGCACCGCCGGGCTGGTGGCGGTAGCCGGCGTCACCAACACGATGGCCGTGCCATTGTGCAGGCCATCCACTAGCGCCTGCGCGTTATTGGTGGAGCCCGCAAGCGACGTATAGGAAGTGACCAGCTTGCCGCTTTCCTGTGTCGAAGCAGTGGTCGACGGCGTGTCGGCGGCGAATGCGACCTGGCCGGTGATGCCGAGGCCGATGGCGGCACTCAGCACAGAGAATGCGAGTAAATGTCTTTTCATGATTCGCCCTTGAAACTGCTGATGGAAGGAACCCGCTCCCGTCGAGGCACCCATCAAGGGTCATCAGATGAACTCCGCACCTGCCATCGGTACCCCCCGTCCGATGGCCTCCACGCAAATGCTGACCGATGGACAGTCACTCTGGAAAGACGCTGACGCAAAGCCATTCAGCGCTGAGCAGAACTTGTTCTGGCCCGTGATGCGAGGTGTTTTCGCGGTCTGCGCGCCACGTCTCGTTTCAGCACGTCAAAGCTTGCACCTAGCTTTCGAAACACCCTCAATCAGCAGCACTGATGAAGCTGATCTCCGTGAAAAAAATTTCAATCAGGACGCTGTCAGTGATGACTATGCTGCGAACGCAAGAAAAAAATTCGCCGCACACAGGGGCAGGAGCTGCTCCATGGCACGTAGGTCGACGGAAGAGAGGCGACTTATCTCCGGCACACCCTGTGACGCTTGATAGCTTCGCGGGGGAGTGGAGCGGCAGTAAGCCCCGACATATCTGCATATGACGTGACGAGGTTCAACTAACCCCGCTAGCCGCTCCCAGAACAGGCTCTCGACGAAACGGTTTGCGCTCGTACATCGCGCGATCGGCGACCGCGAACAGATGGGTGGCGTCAAGCGCGTCATCGGGATACAGCGACACGCCGATACTGGCGCGGACGCTCAACGTGCAGCTCTGAATTTCGGTGCCCTCATGCAGCGAGGACAGCAACTTGCGGGCAACGGCGTCCGCCGCCTCGCGGTCTGCCACCGGGTTCAGGATCACCGCGAATTCGTCGCCGCCGAGTCGGGCCAGGACGTCGTCCTGACGAACCGTGCTGCGAAACTGCAAGGCCACCCACCGTAGCAGTTCATCGCCGATGGCATGGCCCATGGTGTCGTTGATCAATTTGAAGTTGTCCAGATCGATCACCAGCAGCGCCAGCTTCGACGAACCCGATGGCAGAGCTTCCAACGCCTGCTGCAGACGGTTGACGAACATGCGCCGATTGGGCAGGTCGGTCAGAGCGTCGTGCAGCGAGGCATGCTCTGCGCTCGACAACTGCTCCTCAAGCAGGGTGAAGATCATGCCAGTGGCGACCAGGAACTTGGGCAGATTCCAGACCTCGGCGTCGACGTGGACATTCGGCAGCAGTAGATCCAGCAGATCGCCGACCGGGAACACGAACGCCCAGGCGATAAAGCTGAGCGTAGTAAACATCGTGCCCGCCGAGGCGCGCGGCGCGCTCTGCCGATAAGACGCCGCCACCGCCAGATAGTGCCAGCACAGCATCCAGGTTATCGCTTGCTCGCGATAACCGGTAACCAGCAACGCAGCCTGCATCGTGTAGACGACAACCGTCATGCTGGGATGCCACACGCCGGCGGGGCGACCCGATGAGCGCCGTCCGCCGTGGAGCATCCACAACGACGTGCCCAGCCCCGCTAAGGTCAGGATCACATACGGCGCATCCGATGCGAGGCTGTATTCAGCGCAGCAGATCAGAGCGACATCGGGCAGCGCGCTGAGTAGCGTCTGCAGCAGATTGCGCCAGCTACGTTGGAAGCGACCGTTGCTGGCCCAGATGAAGGCGTGGCTGGCCAGCACCAGCATCGACAACGAGATAGCGGTGGCGCCAGATTCCTCCTCACTCATGTTCTGGCTGACGAACTGGGCCATGATGTGGATGAGCAGCATCGCCCAGCCAACCAGCCAGAAGTGCAGTCGCGTCTGCTGTGTGCGGCGCAGCAGCGACCAGAACACCGCGATCAGGCCGCCAATGGCGAGAAAATCCGGCAGCACTGAGAAATTCATGCGGACGTCTGAGCCGACCCCTCTTGGGTTCTACTTCTTTCGTATACAGCGGCTGCAGGTGGCAAATCTTTAGCGAGCCCGCAGCTGCAGGCTGTTCAATATCTCCGCGTGGCCCGAGTTGCTTCGCAGAGGGATCAGGTGGCGCAGCGCCTGGGAGGCTCTGCCATCCGCTGGGGTTTGTTGTCCCTCATTCCAACCTAACGCATCGTCAAACACTGCACTCCGCAATCGCAGCCAGCAGCCGCGCATTCAACGCGCGCTGCTGCATCTGCCATGCATCCAGCTCGCTTTGCGGAATCGGTGCCTGGCCGTCCATGCCGCTGAGCATGCGCTTCCACCACGTAGCGTAGGCGAACGCGGAGACTTCGCCATTGATGTCGCTGGCGATGATGCGTCCACGCAAGGCCTCGATGATCGCCATCGCGTGGTGTTCCTCGATGCGCCCCTGGTCCCAGTTGGTGCGCGCGGTATCGATGCTGAAGGCGTCCTTGTCGATCGATAGATACGTGGCTTGCGGGGCGCGACGCAATTGTTGAATGAAGGCACCCGTGAGTGCGTCGGGATTCTCGAAACGCTGGAAGGCGTCGGCCAGTCCAAAGCGCTTCGCCCAGGACACATCCACATCCATACACCAGTAGCTCAGCTTGCCCGCGCGCAACGGCTGCAGGTAGTTCTCCCACGCATGCTTGGCGCCGATGTCCCCGGAGGTGATACCGATGACGTGTACGTGGTTGACGTACGGCAGCATGGCGACCTTGCGCACCCACGAGCCGCAGTGGATGCCCCACGGAAAACGCATATTGTCGGGATGGTTGTCGAACACCACCAACTGGAATGGCCCGCGCGCGCGCTGCCGCTCGACCAGCGGCCAGGTCAGGTGGTGATAATCGCCCGAACCCATCAGCACCGTGCCGTAATCGTCGGGAACGGTGGCATCGAGATGACGGCGCAGGCGATCGAATGTACGCAGCGCGCAACCGAAGCGAATTGCTTCCTGCCAGTCAGCCAGTGGAATCGTGGTGGCGCCCGGGATCTCACCGACCGAGCCATCGAAGTCCAGGATCAGCGGATCACGTTTGCGCATCGGCCTGCTTTGCCCATTGACTATCGCTTTCGAAGAAACGGCCCAGGCGCCGGGCCAGCGCACGCAACAGCGGATTGCGCAGGTAGATGGCGTGGCGGGTCAGCGTGAACTTCGCACCAAGATAGGATTTGATCTCGGGATCGGTCCAGCCTGCCACATAGTGTGTCAGCCCCTGCTCGCGTGCCCAGGCCAGATTGTGGAACCAGCTGGTGAAGTACAGGTTCTGCTCGCGCGCCTGCGGGTAGGCAAAGCCCACGTATTTGTCGATCAGCTTGCCGTCGATGGCGAAGCACAGGTTCCAGCCGATCGTCTCGTCCTGATGCCGGTAGACGAACGCGACACCACCGTGGCTGGCGTCGCGCAATACGGCGGCGAAGAAATCGCGGCTGAGTTTGTCGAAATGGATTTCGCTCTGCGCATAGACGTTCTCGTAGAGACGGTAGTACGCGTCGACAACGGCGTCGTCGACAAAGCGTGCATCACCACAGGCCACGGCCTCTACCGTCACCTCATCGCGCTTGCGCAGTTTGCGGCGGATGTCTTTGCGCCGGCTGGAGGACAGGCGCGCGAGATACTCGTCTTCACTGGCAAAGTCGATTGGCACATAGGCCAGCGCCTGGCCTTCGAGCAGCACGAAGCCCCCGCTCTGGCAGGCCTCGGCGAAGCGTGTGCACCAGTCGCGGCTGGCGGCATCGCATAGCGGCGAGTCCTGCGGAATGTCCTTCACGATCATCAGCCGCTGCCCGCGGCCGAGCTGTGCGCGGAGTTCGCCCGGCAGCCTGGCCGGGTCCGCTGTACGCGGAAACAAGGCGTACTCGGACACCGTGGTACCGACAAAAGCCGTGCGCCAGCGCAACAAGCGCCCCCACCAGCGATAGCCGGGAACGCGGGCGATCCGCTTGCGCACCTCCGCGTCGGCCGTGGTGAGCAGGTCGAACGGCGCGACAAAGGCCGGCGTGCCAGCCGCTTCCAGCACGCGGAAATCGATGGGGGGATGCTCGACAAAGCGGGCGACCAGGGCGTCCGGTTCGAGCTGATTGAGGTACCGCACAAGGCATTTCCACGAAGCGTCAGCGGATAGCATACGACCCCGAGCGCCCGCAGTCAGGGCCTCCGGCCATATGCCACCGTACCGACGGGATCATTCATAAGATTCACGAAAGGCTGCACGTGCAGGATGCCGCCCGTCGCCATGAGAACGCTGGCAATCTGGACAATACGACGGCACTTCGTCAGGCTTTAAACAATCGGCCCGGGCCTATGCCCCTCTCCGATGCCCTAACCCTTGGCGCCATGGAATCCAGGAAGCGATCATGAGCAACGTACAACAGGAAACTTTTGAAATCATCGCCAAGCAGGCGAAGATCGACATCGCCACCATCACGCCCGAGTCCACCCTGAAAGAGCTTGGCGTCGCCTCGCTGGACGCCATCGAAGTGATCTTCGATCTCGAAGAGCATTTCGACGTGCAGCTGCCCAATGAAGACGCCGACTTCGACAACGGCACCGTGGGCCAGCTGGTTGCCGCCGTCGAACGCCAGATCGCCACCAAGAAAGCCGATAGCTGAAATCCATGCGCCGCATCGTCATCACCGGTATGGGCGCCATTTGCGCGCTCGGACACGACGCGCCTTCCACCTGGAAGGCCATGACCGAGGGCCGCAGCGGCATCGGCCCGATCCACCACATCCTGCCCGGCCAGCTCCGCAACGGCGGAGTCGCGGCTGAGGTCAGCGACTTCGACCCCACCCACTATTTCGACGAGTCGCGGCTCAACCAGCTCGATCCGGTGAGCCAGTACGCGCTGGTCGCGGCTGGCGAAGCCATTCGCCAGTCCGGCTTGAGCTTCGAGGGCGAGTACGCAGCGCGTACGGCGGTGGTGGTGGGTACCGGTGTGGGTGGCGAGACGACCCGCGACGACCAGTACGAAAAGCTGTATGGCGAGCATGCCGGCCGTTTCCATCCGCTCGGCATTATCCGCATGATGATGAATGCGCCGGCGAGCCAGATCAGCATGGTGCACGGCATTACCGGCCCAGCCTTCGCCCTGGCCAGCGCGTGTTCCTCGTCCAATCACGCCTTTGCCCAGGCCGCGATGATGATTCGCGCCGGCCTGGTGGATACCGCCGTGGTCGGCGGCACCGAGGCCTGCGTCACGCTTGGCACGCTGCGTGCCTGGGAAGCCATGCGCGTGTTGGCGCCGGACACCTGCCGCCCATTCAGCAGTGGCCGCCGCGGCATCGTGCTTGGCGAAGGCGCCGGCATGTTCGTGCTCGAAACACTGGAACAGGCACAGGCGCGCGGCGCCACCATCCTGGCCGAGCTGACCGGCACCGGCATGAGCTCGGATGCGGGCGACATCGCCGCGCCTTCCGAAGTGGGTGCAGCCAACGCTATCGCCTATGCGCTGCGCGACAGCGAGATGTCGCCCTCCGAGGTCGACTACATCAACGCGCACGGCACTGGCACCATCGCCAACGACAGTACCGAGACGCGGGCGATCCATCGCGTATTCGGCAAACATGCGCGGGCGCTGGCGATCTCCTCCACCAAACCAATGCACGGCCACGCGCTTGGCGCTGCCGGCGCGCTGGAACTGATTGCCGTCATCGGCGCGCTGCGCGATGGGATCGTGCCGCCGACCCTCGGCTACCTTGGCCCCGATCCGGCCTGCGACCTGGACTACGTTCCCAACCAGGCCCGGCAGATGCCCGTGCGTGCCGCCATCAGCAATTCGTTCGCCTTCGGCGGGCTCAATGCAGTGATCGCGCTACGCCGCGCTCCCTGATAGGGATATAGCGGCAGCCCCATACGCAAAAGCTTGCGTATGGGGCTGCCGCCCCCCCCTCAAGTCAGCAAGGGCAGCAATTGTTCCCGGCTGAGCTGCGCCACAGGTAGCTCGCCCATGTGCGCCGGATCGATCCAACACAACGATTCGATCTCCGCCCGCGCCTCGAACGGCCCGCTGGCGCTCACTTCGTAAACCACAGCCTCGACTACGCATCCAGGCTCATTCGCTGCTGGCGCACTGAAGTGTCCAAGCAGCCGCGCGCCTTCGCGCTGCATGGTGCACCCCAGTTCCTCGTGCAGCTCCCTCGCCAGCGTGTGCAAATCGTCGAGATCATCATCGTCGCGCTTGCCGCCGGGTTGCTGGAACACCTGTGCTCCGCGTTTGCGTACCAGTAGCACGCGACCTTCCGGATCGCGAATGACGGCAGCGACGATCTCGATCGTTCGCGTTGCCAGTCCGTCACTCATAGCCGCGAGTACGACCACGACTGCATGCGGCCATCCTTGTACGGCATCACACCGTGGAACGGACGAGGGTCGCCATCGAACACCAGCGGCAGGAAATGACGATCGCCCTCCCACATGGGCAGCTCCATCAAGCGATCCACCGCCACCCACTCCAGCGTGCCCTCGTGGTTGCCGGCGTGTGGTTCGCCGCTGTAACGCTCGATGACGAAGATGAAGCCCAGCCAGTCTTCGCCGTGCTTGCCAAAACCAGGCCAGTTGAGGGTGCCGCGCAGCTGCATGGACTCGCAGTGGATGCCAGCTTCTTCATAGATCTCGCGGCGCATGCAGGCGGCGATATCCTCGCCCGGCTCCATCTTGCCGCCGAGGCCGTTGTACTTACCCAGGTGTTGGTCGTCCTGGCGCGCATTGCGATGAATCATCAGGACCTGGCGACGGTCCGGCGAGAGAACGTAACCGAGCGTGGCAACAATGGGGGTGTAGGGCATAGCTTGGCGCACTGCGGAAAAGCGGCAGTTTACGCATTGCGCCTGAATGACGCAGCCGTCCGGGCTTGCACCGATCACACTGACCCGGCGACCATCGGCATATGTCAGCCCCCGCCACCTACCGCCCGCTAAGAGTCTGTTCCCGCTCTCCGCGTAGCCCGCGTTGCTTGTCCGTGGGTGCCAGGTGGTAGTGCGTGGCGCAGCGCCTGGCTGGCTGCCAGGCCCAGCCGCGCGCTGCCGCATGGTGCCCACGGACAAGCAACCCTCCGGGCCGGGTCTGTTTGCCCGCATGGCGGCGGCGTCACTCAGTAGAGTACGGACGTCGCCCCTCGTCAGTGCCTTCATCCTGCGCGCAAACCGATCCCGGCGCGGGCCACGCGGAGAGCGGGAACAGGCTCTTAACCGCGGATCGCTCCCGTGCTGGCTCATGATCCTGGCCCTGATGGGCAGCCTCGCCGGCTGCTCTCGCCAGGCGCAGGCGGTGGATAGCGACGAAGTGGTGTTCGACAGCCAAACCTTCCGCGTGGTGAGTGTGGACTTGGAGCGCGAGTCGCTGAGCCTGCACTGGAAGGACCCGGAGAACGGCCAAGCGTACGGCGATATCGAGACCCTTCGCCAATGGGGCCTGGCGCACGACCGGCGTCTGCTGTTCGCCGCCAATGCCGGCATCTACGACCGCCAGCTCGCTCCGTTGGGTCTTTATGTAGAAAACGGCAAGACGCTGGTGCCGTTGAACCTGGTGCGCGGAAATCCGGCGGCGGGCAATTTTTCAATCCAGCCGAATGGCGTCTTCGCGATCTATCCGGACGGCCATGCCGCCGTGCGCCCCAGTAGTACTTTCAAGGTAGATGGCAAAGGCGCGCAATGGGCGACGCAATCCGGCCCGATGCTGCTGATCGACGGCCAGATCAACGATCAATTCGTCGACGACTCCGCCAGCCTCAAATGGCGCAGCGGCGTCTGCGCCAAGGCACCGAAAAAAGTAGTGTTCGCGGTGAGCGAAGCGCCCGTGAATTTCCACACCTTCGCCCGCCTGTTCCGCGACGAACTCGGCTGCCGCGACGCGCTGTACCTGGACGGCACCATCTCGCAGTTCTACGTGGACGGCGACGGCTATGCGGGTGCGCCGACCTTTATGGTGAAGCCCTACGCGGGCATCTTCGCGGTCTTCACCAGCGACAAACCGTAACGCTCCTACAGACATCACGCTGCCCCGCGTCATGGACCGACCACGCGGCACGGGTACACTCGCGACTCTCCTTCCAGAGGCCGCCGGATCGATGACGACCCAACGACGCTTCCGCTGGTTGCGCTTTCTGCTGCTGACGCTGCTGATGCTGGTCATCGGTGTTGTCGCTACGGGCTGGTATCTGCTTGCCGGCAGCCGAGCGAAGCTGGATGGCGACATAGCCGCCGCTGGACTCCAGGACAGCGTAAGCATCAGCCGCGATGCGCTCGGCACGGCGACCATACAAGGCAAGAACCGCGACGATGTCGGCTTCGCGCTGGGTTATGTGCACGCGCAGGAACGCTACTTCGCGATGGATCTGATGCGCCGCTTGCCCGCCGGCGAACTGGCCGAGTTGATCGGCCCTGCCGCACGGGACACCGACCTCAATCATCGCCGCCACCGTCTGCGCGCCACCGTCGAGGCAGCCTATGCGCAACTCCCGCTGGAACAGAAACGCGAACTGGAGCGCTATGCCGAAGGTGTCAACCAGGGATTGTCCGACCTGCATGTGAAGCCCTGGGAATATTTTCTGCTCGGTACACAGCCGCAGCCATGGCGTCCGGAAGATAGTTTCCTGGTCATCGCGTCTATCTATCTGGACTTGAACGGGGATGGCGTCAACGAACGCGAGCTCAGCTTCGCGCAGATGCGCTCGGTGCTGCCCAAGTTGCTGGTCGATTTCCTGCTCTCGCCGGATCCCGACTGGGAGGCGCCGCTCAAGGGTGATTTGTCGCGTCCACCGGTGATCCCTGGCGAAGACGTTTTCAACCTCCGCGATCGTCCCACCGCATCGCGGGCGAACGCCAGCGCCCTGGCGGCCGCGCTAGCGCCAGCCCTGGATCAGGCGCGCCCAGGCAGCAACAACTTCGCTGTCGCGGGCAGCCTCACTGAAAACGGCGCGGCCATCCTCGCCAACGACATGCATTTGAGCCTGCGCGTGCCCAATATCTGGTTTCGCGCGCGTTTGCGTTATGCCGATCCGACCGCACCCAACGGACAGCGCGATGCCAGTGGAGTCACCCTGCCCGGCACCCCAGCGCTGGTCGTGGGTTCCAACGGACAGGTCGCGTGGGGCTTCACCAACAGCTACGGCGACTGGCTGGATTGGGTACGTGTATTGCGCGATCCCAACGACGCGACGCGCTACAAAGTGCCTGAAGGCTGGGCCCACATCGAGACGCGCGACGAAACGATCCGCATCAAGGGCGAACCGGCGAGCACACTGAAAGTCGAAATCACGCGCTGGGGGCCCATCCTCGCCAAGGACGTCGATGGCACCCCGCTTGCACTGGCGTGGATCGCCGACCTGCCGCGCGCCTACAACCTGGGCTTGATGCAATTGGAGCACGCCACCAGCGTCACTGCCGCACTCGATCTCGCGCCTCAGATGGGTATGCCGCCGCAAAATCTGCTGGCGGCCGACAGTGCCGGCAACATCGGCTGGACCATCACCGGCAACAGCATTCCGCTGCGTGTCGGTTTCGATCCGTTACTGCCTGCCGACTGGTCGCAGCCCGATACCGGCTGGCAGGGCTGGGCAACGCCAGCGCAGTATCCGCGCATCGAGAACCCAGCCGATGGCCGTCTGTGGACAGCCAACAACCGCACCGTCGACAGTGCCGACCTGGATTTGCTCGGCCAAGGCGGCCATGACCTCGGCGCACGCGCACAACAGATCCGCGACGATCTTCGCGCACGCAATAACTTCGCGCCGGGCAACTTGCTCGACATCCAGCTCGACCATCGCGCCCTCCTGCTGACCCGCTGGCAGCGTCTACTGCAGGACACGCTGGCCGGCGCCCGCGATCCGGCCCTGGATGAATTGCGTCAACTCACTGCGCAGTGGCGCGGACGCGCGGCCACGGACAGCGTGGATTACCGCTTGGTGCGTGCCTTCCGCAGCAAGGTGCACGAAGCCGTGCTGGCCCCCTTCGTGGCGGAGGTGAAGCAGCAGCATGGCGACTTCAGCTGGCCCCGCTCGAGCAGTGCAGAAGCTGCCGTGTGGACACTGATCCGCGATCGCCCTATGCACTTGCTGGACCCACGCTACGCGGATTGGAGCGCTTTGTTGCTCAACGCCGCCCATCAAGTCGCCGATGAACTCGGCCAGCAACCCGGTGGACTGGCCGCGCGCAGCTGGGGTGAAGTGAATCGCACGGCCATTCGGCATCCGTTGTCACGCGCATTGCCTGATTACGTCGACCGCTTGCTCGACATGCCGGACGAACCGCTGCCGGGCGACGAAAACATGCCGCGCGTCGCCAAACCCGGTTTCGGCGCTTCCGAGCGCATCGATGCTATGCCAGGGCACGAGGCACAAAGCATTCTGCACATGCCGGGCGGCCAAAGCGGCAACCCGCTATCGCCTTACTACGGTGCCGGTCACGAGGATTGGGTCAACGGTCGTCCCACGCCATTACTACCCGGGCCCGACCAGCACGTGTTGACGCTGGAGCCGACCAGCAAGCATTAACCATCGCGGGCGATATCGTATCTACCGTGAAATATCGCAAGGCTCGAAGGGCTTTCGCGTAGCGCTCTTCAGCCGCGGCATCGCTCAACTCAGATTTATCCCGAAGACTCAGCGAATCCACAGACCTCCGCTGGACAAATAATCCATTTGGACGTCCAAAAAGGGGTGTTCAAAACATCTCTTCAATGGTGGGATACGAAGGCAGCGCATCGGAGAGTTCATCCAATAGCGTTGTCTCAACTACCTGACAGGAGATACGACATGGAACCCAACAAGAGTCGGCATCGTACGACCCGCATCGCGAGCAAGCGGCTGGCATCAGCTGGCGCACTCATAGCACTGCTGACCATGGGCCAGGCACATGCACAGCAAAGCACCTCATTGGACAGCGCTGTCGCCGCCGCCACGCGCTGGGCTGCGCAAGCCGATAACAACCAGGCCGATGCCATGTGGCAAGGAAGCAGCCCCATCATGCAGAAGAGCGTGAACAAGGCTGATTGGAACAAGTATCTCGGCGATCTAAAGAAGCAGCTGGGCGCCACGCAAAGCCGCAACTGGCTGCAGGTGGGCCGCGTGGAAAACCCCAACGGCCTGCCGCCCGGCGAGTACATCAATGTGATCTTTGCCGCCAAGCACGCCAATGCGCCTGCGCTGGAAACCGTCTCGCTGGCGCAGACGTCGAGTGGCTGGTCTCCGGTGGGTTACGTTGTCCGGCCGATCCAGGCTGAGGCCAAACCTTCCGCGAGCGCGCCTGCCGCCACCAAATCCGCCAAATAAAGCGGACTTTCTGCAACGACACGCCAATCACCGGTTGGCGTGTCGTTGCATCAAAACTCAAACAAGCAAACGCTCGCAGATCGTCTGATACAGCGCAGGAAGCTTCTGCAAATCATCGACAGAAACGCATTCATCCACCTTGTGGATCGTCGCGTTGACCGGACCAAGCTCGACCACCTCGGCGCCGAGTGGCGCGATGAACCGGCCATCCGACGTGCCGCCCCCGGTGCTCTGCTCCGGCTCGATACCGCAGAGATCGCGACAAACGCCAACCACGGCATCGCGCAGCGCACCACCTGCGGGGCTCAGGAACGGCTCTCCGGAAAGGTTCCAGTCCAGCTGATAGTCCAGACCGTGCTTATGCAGGATCGCTTCCGCCCGGGTACGCAGGTCTTCGGCGCGGCTGGCCGTGCTGTAGCGGAAATTGATCAGAGCCGTGAGTGAACCGGGTATCACATTGCTCGCGCCGGTGCCTGCGTTGAGGTTGGATACCTGGAACGAGGTCGGCGGGAAATCCGCATTGCCCTCGTCCCAGCGCTCCGCGGCCAGTTCGGCCAACGCGGGCGCAAAAGCATGGATGGGGTTCTTCGCTTTCTCCGGGTAGGCCACATGACCCTGTACGCCTCGTACCGTCAAAGTGCCAGAGAGCGAACCGCGACGTCCCACGCGAATCAAATCACCCAGCCTTTGCTTGGACGAAGGCTCGCCCACCACGCACCAGTCGATGCGTTCGCCGATGCGGCGAAAGTGTTCAGCGACCCGGCGTACACCATCGAGATTGGTCGGCCCTTCCTCATCGCTGGTCATCAGGAATCCCACTCGACCAGGATGGTTCGGATGCGCTGTCACGAACTGCTCCAGCGCGACCGCCATCGCTGCCACCGAGCCCTTCATATCGGCGGCACCACGGCCGTATAGAAGGCCGTCCCGCACCACCGGATGGAATGGGTCGCTCTGCCAGCTGTCCGCCGGCCCTGTAGGCACCACGTCGGTATGACCGAGAAAGACCAGCAACGGCCCGCCTTCACCGTGCGTAGCCCACAGGTTGTCGACCTCGCCGTAGCGCAGATGCTCGATGATGAACCCTGCACGGGCGAGTCGTTCGGCCAACAGCGCCTGGCAGCCAGCATCTTCCGGCGTGACCGAACGGCGGCGGATCAGCTCGGCGGTGAGATCGAACACGGCAGACATGGCAATCCTTGAAGGTGAAACGTAAGCAGTCACATAGGCTAGCGCGGTCACGACCGGCAAGTCGCCAAGGCGGTTTCAATCCATGTCGACTTCGCGCTGCCCCAGATAGACCAAGGCGCCCAACAGCAGCGCCACCAGGCGGAATGACGTAGCAACGCCGTTCCACTGCGGAGACATCCACATGCCGAACCACTCGCCACCGATAGCCATGAACCCCACCAGCCACAACGCCACGCCTACGCTCAGCCCCATCACCGCCAAACCCTTCGCTCGCTGAAACAAGGCTGCCGAAGCGCGGCGGCGGCGCCACATGCGCCACACACCGGCCCAGCACAGCACGGCGGTGATCGTCTGCACCGCGATGATCAGCACATAGGCAGCATGCTGCAGTGGCGGTGAGGTGATCGCGCGATAGTGGATGCTTGCGTCCGGGAAAATCGTATCCATCGCCAGTACGTGCTGCACGAAGGCGAAGTTGGTGCGGTAGTCGGTAACGTTGCCGAAAGCGACCAGGCTGATCAGCAAGGCCAGCGCCGCGACCACCAGGATTTTCGACAGACGCAGCGGCATGTCAGCGAGCGAACAGCTTCTTGAAGCCGTTATCGCTGAATCCCACGCTGACCGAACCGTCGGCCTGCACCACGACCGGACGGCGAACCAACGCCGGATACTCCTTCAGCAGCAGGGTCCACTCCGGATCGCTGCCGGGGCTTTTGCGCTGGGGAAGCAGGTTGCGCCAGGTGGTGCCTGCCTTGTTGACCAGCTTTTCCCAGCCGCCGAGCTGCTGCGCCCAGTCCTTCAGCGTGGTCGCCGGCACGGGGTTGGCGCGATAGTCGACAAAGACATGCTCGACCTCGAAACGGTCGAGCCAGTTGCGCGCTTTCTTGCAGGTATCGCAATTCGACAGGCCATAAAGCGTCAGGCTCATTCCGCGCTCCGCAGGAGTTCGTTGATGCCGGTCTTGCTGCGCGTCTTCTCGTCCACCTGCTTGACGATGATCGCGGCGTACAGGCTATGCGAGCCATCCTTCGATGGCAGGCTGCCGGCAACCACCACGCTGCCAGCCGGCACGCGGCCATAGCTGGTTTCGCCAGTGGCGCGGTTGTAGATGCGCGTGGACTGGCCGAGAAACACGCCCATGCCGATCACACTGCCCTTCTCCACCACCACGCCCTCGACCACTTCGGAGCGCGCACCGATAAAGCAGTTGTCTTCGATGATGGTCGGGTTCGCCTGCAACGGCTCCAGCACACCGCCGATGCCGACGCCACCGGACAGATGCACGCCCGCACCGATCTGCGCGCAGGAGCCGACCGTGGCCCAGGTGTCGACCATGGTGCCGGCACCGACATAAGCACCGATGTTGACGTAGCTCGGCATCAACACCGCATCTTTGGCCACATGCGCGCCACGGCGCACCAAGGCGCCAGGCACCACGCGTGCGCCCAGGCCCTGCAGCTCGGCATCGTGGCCATGGGCAAAGCGCAGCGGCACTTTGTCGAAGGCCAGCGCCGCACCGCCATCGACCACTCGGTTGCCATTAATGCGGAAGTACAAAAGCACCGCTTTCTTGATCCACTGGTTCACTGTCCAGCCACCATTGCCGTCCGGCTCAGCGACGCGACGCTCACCGGATTCGAGCAGGCTGATGACCTGCCCCACAGCGGGGCGCAGATGGGTTTCGATCTCGGACTGGGTGAGGTCGTTGCGACGCTCGAAGGCGTCGTTGATCAGGGATTCGATGCTTTGCATGGCGTGTTCGCGAGGCTTGAGGATACCCACGCATGCTAACCGACTAAGGGAGATGGAGAAACGAGTGGAGAGGAGTGAGAAGCGAGTCACGGCACACGCTGCTCTCTGTCGTTTCTCACTCCTCCCCACTCGCTCCTGTTCTTAAGCCCTCTTGGCCGTCCCAAGTCGCCCAAGCAGCGCTTGCAACAGACGATCCTGCTGCTGGATACCTAGCGGCGCGTTGCGGCGGTCGGTGATCAGGAAGAAATCCTCCACGCGTTCGCCAAAGGTAGCGATGCGAGCGTCGTGGACGCGCACTTCAGCTTCCATCATGGCCTGGGTCACCGCTGCGAGCAGTCCCGGGCGATCGCTGCAGACCAGCGAGAGGCGCGTGCGATCGCCGGCGGCACTGAAAGCGATCTTGGGTACCGCCTGGAAGTGCTTCAGGTGGCGGGACATATTGCGCCGGGAAGGCTGGTGCGTATGGCCAGGCTGCGAGAGCGCACGATGCAGCCGTTGCTTCAATTCCTCAGCGCGATCGGCGCTGGCCGGCTGCTGGCTGTCCGCCTCCAGCAACAGAAACGTATCCAGCGCCATACCGTTGCGGCTGTTGAGGATGCGTGCCTCCATCACCGAAAAATGCAGGCGATCCAGCATTGCGGTGACCGCAGCGAACAGGCCGTCGCGATCGGGGGTGTAGACGAACAGCTCGGTGGTGCCTCGCACGGATAGCGGATGCACTTCAATCAGCGGCATGGCGCCGTGCGAGCACAGGATGGCCGCGGTCTGCCAGGCGATCTGTTCGGGTCGGTGACGCAGGAAGCTCTGCTCTGGAAAATCCGTCCAGACACGCAGGCTGGCCGCTTCGGAGAAGCCCTCCGCCAACAGCAGCGCGAGTGCGGCCTCGCGACACTCGCCTACGCGGGCAGCCGCATCGCGCGGCAGCTCATCTTCGCTAGCCAGCGCGTAGCGTGTAGCCGTATAGAGGTCCGATAGCAGACGATCCTTCCAGGCGTTCCATAGTTTGGGACTGGTGCCGATGATGTCGGCGATAGTCAACAGATAGAGCAGATCCAGCCGCAGCCGATCGCCCACGGCCTCCGCAAGGCGCTGCACCACGTCCGGGTCGGTGATGTCCTGACGCTGCGCGGTCACACTCATCAGCAGGTGCCAGCGCACCAGCCACGCCACCAGTTCCACGTCTTCGGCCGGCAACCCTAGCTTGGCGCAGAACGAGCGCGCCTCCTCTTCACCCAAGACCGAATGGTCGCCACCGCGGCCCTTGGCAATGTCGTGGAACAGCGCAGCGAGCAGCAGCAGCTCCGGCTTCTCCAGCGTCGGCCAGATGCCGCACGCGATGGGAAAATCGCCGCGCGCGGCCGGATCGGCAAAGCGCGCCACGTTGCGCAGCACGCGCAGCGTGTGCTCGTCCACCGTGTAGACGTGGAACAGGTCGTACTGCATGCGGCCGAACACCTTGCCGAACGCCGGCAGGATCGCCGCCAGCAGGCCGTGCCGGTTCATCCGCCACAGTGCCTCCTCGGCCGGAGCACCCATGCGCAGCAGTCGCAGGAAGGCGGCCATCACGTCGGGATGGTCAGCCAGCGAGACACCGAAGAGCGCCGTGGCCTGGTGAATACGTCGCATGGTCTCGGCCGTGAAGCCGACGATGCCCGCCTCGCCCAGGCGCAGGGTGAACACTTCCACCAGCGCGGCGGGACGGCGCACGAACAGGTCTGGATCGCGCACGGCGATGCGCGATCCGTAGCGCAAGAAATCCTCGCCTATGGGTTTGGGTTCGCTGGGCGGCTCCAGCATTTCTTCGAAGCGCTCGGCGATCTGCACACCCAGGCGCTCCACCTGGCTGGCCGCGCGGTAATAGCCCTGCATGAACTGTTCGACGCCGAGGTTCTTTTCGTGCTCATCTTCGAAGCCCAGCCGTGCCGCCAGGGCACGCTGGTAGTCAAACAACAGGCGCTCCTCGGCACGCCCCGCTTCCAGGTGCAGGGCGAAGCGGTAACGGCGCAACGTGGTTTCGGCTTCCTCCAGGGTGGCGCGTTCGGCCGGATCGAGCAGCCCTTCGTCGACCATGTCGTCGAAGTCGTCCGCGTGCGCCAGGCGACGCCCCAGCCAACGCAGTGCATCGAGCGTGCGTAGGCCGCCGGGGCCATCTTTCAGATTCGGCTCGAGGTTGTAGGCCGTGTCGTTGTAGCGGCTGTGGCGGACGTCGCGCTCGGCAAGGCGTGCGGCCAGATAGGTCGCTGGCGGCCAGAGTGCGGAATCGTCGACGATCGCTTTCAGGCTTTCTTCCATCGACGGATCGCCAGCCAGTCGCTGCGCATCGAGCAGGCTGGTGAAGACGCTGGCTTCCTGCACGGCCAGGGCGCGGCATTGCGACGGCTCGCGCACGGCATGCCCAACCTTTAGACCGATGTCCCATAGTGTGGCGAAGCATTGCTCCAGCGCGCGCAGACGCGCGGGCTCGGCCTGTTCGACCAGCGCCAGCAAATCCACATCCGAATAGGGAAACAGCAGGCCGCGGCCGAAGCCGCCTACGGCAAACAATGCCGCGCCGTTTACTTCACCCAGGCAGGCTGTCCACACGTGCACCACGATGCGGGCCACCGAATCGCCACGCCGACGTGCCAGCGCGCTGGCATCGGCGCCGTGGCGGAAGGCCGTGGCCAGCGCGCGATCGACGTCGCCCAGCAACTGCCGCAGCGCACGGCGCGCCTCCGTCGACACACCCGAGCGTGGCACCGCCGTGGGCAGGCGAGGCAAGGGTGGCAGAGGGGCGTAGAACGCAGACATAGCGAATGAGAAGTGAGTGGATGGAAGTGAGAAGTGGAGAGAGCGGCTCTTCGCTTTTACTCACTTCTTACTCCTATTCACTCACTTCTCGCTGTCAGGCATCCGGCCACGGTGTGAGGATCTCGAAACCGTCGTCGGTGACCGCGATGGTGTGCTCCCACTGCGCCGACAACGAGTGGTCCTTGGTCACTACGGTCCAGCCGTCCGGCAATTGGCGGGTCTGCGGCTTGCCGGCATTGATCATGGGCTCGACGGTAAAGGTCATACCCTTTTTCAGCTCCAGACCGGTGCCCGGCTTGCCGTAGTGCAGGACCTGAGGCTCGTCGTGATAGACCTTGCCGATGCCATGCCCACAGTACTCGCGCACCACCGAGAAGCCGGCTGCCTCGGCATGCTTCTGAATGGCGTGGCCGACGTCGCCCAGAGTGGCGCCGGGACGCACCGCTTCGATGCCACGCATCATGGCCTCGAAGGTGGCCTCCACCAGGCGCTTCGCCAGTACGTTGGGAGTGCCAACGAAGTACATGCGACTGGTGTCGCCGTGCCAGCCGTCCTTGATGACGGTGACATCGAGGTTGATGATGTCGCCGTCCTTCAGCACCTTGCCCGGGCTGGGAATGCCATGGCAAATCACGTGGTTGACCGAAGTGCACAGGGTCTTGGGAAAGCCGTTGTAGCCGACGTTGGCCGGCGTGGCCTTCTGCACGTTCACGATGTGCTCGTAGGCGAGGCGGTCCAGGTCCTCGGTGGTCACGCCGGGCTTCACATGCTCTTTGAGCATGGCCAGCACTTCGGCGGCCAACTTACCGGCCTCGCGCATACCTTGGATGTCTGCGGGGGATTTCAGGGTAACGGCCATAGTTCCACTCAAATGGCGCCGCAAGCCCCACGGTTCAACGGAATCCGCCGTTGCTTGCCGCTTCGCCGGGGTGCCGGCTATAATTTCGGAGTTTTGCTGACTGCACGAGACTGTTTTTACAGCCTGAACGAGCAGTCGCAAAGCGAAAAGCGATTGTAACCGCGACGCGGCATGATCGCCCAAGTCTCTGATTGGACATGCCAATCGGACAAACCAACGCCACACACGCGTCGGCACCGTCTTCGGGGTGCCGCGGTCATTCCCACCACGCCCTATGGGCACGGGAAGCCCGCGGTCGAAGCCGGGGATGCGTGGAGGTCCCAACCCCCGGGCCACCTACACAAGGCCCAATGAAGGAGTAACACCATGGCTCAAGTCACCATGCGCCAAATGCTCGAAGCTGGCGTGCATTTCGGTCACCAGACCCGCTACTGGAACCCGAAGATGGCTCCGTACATCTTTGGCGCCCGCGGCAAGATCCACATCATCAATCTGGAAAAGACCCTCCCCCTTTTCACCGACGCGATGAACTTCCTGTCGGGCCTGGCCCAGAAGCGCGGCACCGTGCTGTTCGTCGGCACCAAGCGCTCCGCCCGTGAGGCCCTGGCCGAGGAAGCCGCACGCGCCGGCATGCCGTTCGTCACTGCCCGCTGGCTCGGCGGCATGCTGACCAACTTCCGCACCGTCAAGCAGTCCGTGGCCCGCCTCAAGGAGCTGGAAGCCGCCGAGACCGATGGCAGCTTCGACAAGCTGGTCAAGCACGAAGTGCTGGCCCGTCGCCGCGAGCGCGACAAGCTCGAGAACTCGCTGGGCGGCATCAAGGACATGAACCGTCTGCCGGACGCGCTGTTCATCATCGACATCGGCCACGAAGACATCGCCGTGCAGGAAGCCAAGAAGCTCGGCATCCCGGTGATCGCCGTGGTCGACACCAACTACAACCCGGAACTGGTGGACTACGCCATCCCGGGCAATGACGACGCCATCCGCGCGATCCAGTTGTACGCCCGTGCTGCCGCCGACTCGATCCTCGAAGGCAAGGCTGCCGCCCCGGCCGCCGCCCAGGGTGACGCCAACGAATTCGTCGAGCTCGACGAGGAAGGCAACCCGGTCGCCAAGGACGAGCGCAAGGCTGCCGCCCCGCGTCGCCCGGCTCCGGCCAAGAAGGGCGCTGGCGCCCCGCGTCGTGACGGTGGCCGCGGTCGCGGCGGCCGTGGCGAAGAGTCTTCGGACGCCGAGTAAGCACTTCCCGTCCCGGCATCCTTCGATGCCGGGACGCACCAAAGATTTTGAGGAACCCAGATGACTGCCATTACCGCAAAACTGGTTAGCGAACTGCGTGAGCGTTCGGGCGCCGGCATGATGGATTGCAAGAAGGCGCTGGTCGAGAACAACGGTGACATCGACGCCGCCATCGAGCACCTGCGCAAGACCGGCCTGGCCAAGGCCGACAAGAAGTCCGACCGCGTCACCGCCGAGGGTCGCGTTGCCACGGCACAGGCCAATGGCAAGGCGATCCTGGTCGAAGTCAACAGCGAAACCGACTTCGCCGCCAAGAACTCGGAATTCGTCGCCTTCGCCGACTCCGTGGCCGAGGCTGGCCTGAAGGCCGCTGCCAAGGACATCGACGCGCTCAAGGCCGCCGCCCATCCGATCGCCGCCAACGTCGAGGAAGCCGCCAAGGCCAAGATCGCCACCATCGGCGAGAACATCCAGGTGCGTCGCATGGCGCAGGTCGAGAACGACGGCCCGATCGCCACTTACTCGCACGGCGGCAAGATCGGCGTGATCGTGGCACTCAAGGGCGGCTCGGAAGAACTCGCCAAGGGCATCGCCATGCACGTGGCGGCAATGAACCCGCCGTACGTCAAGGCTGAAGACGTTCCGGCCGATTTCGTCGCGAAGGAAAAAGAGATCGCGCTGAGCCAGATGACCGAGAAGGACAAGGCCAAGCCGGCCGAAATCCTCGAGAAGATCATCGCCGGCAAGATCAACAAGATCGTCTCGGAAGTGACCCTGGTCGGTCAGCCGTACGTGCTGGACACCAATGTCACCGTCGGCGACGCGCTCAAGAAGGAAGGCGCCGACGTTGTCGCCGTGGTCCGTCTGGCCGTGGGCGAAGGCATCGAGAAGGTGCAGGAAGACTATCTGGCCGAAGTGCAGAAGGCGATGCAGGTCTAAGCGCCTCTCACTCTCGAACCCACGAAAAGCCGCGGGAAACCGCGGCTTTTTTTTGCGTCCTGCCAACAAGAACGCGGCCGCCTACCTGGACGGCTCGCATCGCCCCTTCGTGGCCGTCCTACGGACGTTCTGCGCGCTGCACGCTTGTCGACCAGCCGCTACAATACGTGCGTTTTGCCACACACAATCCGGAGATCTCATGAGCAACCCGCTTAATTACCGCCGCATCCTGCTCAAACTCTCCGGCGAAGCACTGATGGGCGAAGCCGACTACGGCATCGACCCGAAAGTCATCGGCCGCCTGGCCGACGAGATCATCGAGATACAGAAGGCCGGCATACAAATCGGCGTAGTCATTGGTGGGGGCAACATCTTCCGCGGCGCCGGCCTCGCCGCCGCGGGCATGGACCGCGTCACCGGCGACCACATGGGCATGCTGGCCACCGTGATGAACGCACTGGCGATGCAGGACGCCATCGAACGCCGCGGCGGCTACGCCCGCGTGATGAGCGCCATCCAGATCCACGATGTCGCCGAGGATTACATCCGCCGTCGCGCCATCCGCCACATCGAGAAGGGCCGCATCGTGCTGTTCGCCGCCGGCACCGGCAACCCGTTCTTCACCACCGACTCCGCAGCCGCCCTGCGCGCCGTGGAAGCCGGCGCCGACCTGTTGCTGAAGGCCACCAAGGTGGACGGTGTGTACACCGCCGACCCGGCCAAGCACCAGGATGCCACCCGCTACGAACGGCTCACCTACGACCAGGTGATCGAGCGCAAACTGGCCGTCATGGACACGGCCGCCATCGCGCTATGCCGCGACCATGGCATGCCGCTGCGTATTTACGATATGACCGTGCCGGGCAACCTTATGCGCATCATGCGCGGTGAACAGATCGGCACTCTCGTCTCGGACAACTAACCTCCGAACCGCGACCGCCCTCCAGCCACTCGCGCCAATGGGCGGCCTTTCACCGGAGGCTAACAACAAGCCCCGCCTGATATACTCACAGGCTTGCACGCTCAAGGGGTACTACCCATGCTCAACGACATCAAGAACGATGCCCAGACCCGCATGGGCAAGAGCATCGACTCGCTCAAGCACAGCCTGACCCGCCTGCGTACCGGTCGCGCCAGCACGGCGCTGGTGGACGGCATCAAGGTGCCTGCCTATGGGTCGGATATGCCGCTCAATCAGGTCGCCTCGGTGTCCCTGGGCGACTCGCGTTCGATCATCATCACTCCGTTCGACAAGAGTCTGGTAGGTCCTACGGAGAAGGCTTTGCTGGCTTCCGATATCGGCATCACCCCGACCACTGCCGGCACCGTGATCCGCCTGAACATGCCGCCGCTCACCGAAGAGCGTCGCAAGGAGCTGGCCAAGCACGTGGCGCACGAGGGCGAGGACGCCAAGGTTGCCATCCGCAACGTGCGCCGCGACGCCATGCAGCAGGTCAAGGATCTGCTCAAGGAAAAGCTGATTACCGAAGACGACGAGCGCAAGGCTGAGGACGAAATCCAAAAGCTGACCGATCGTTTCGTCAAGGACGTCGACGCTGTCGTCAAGACCAAGGAAGAGGAGCTGATGGCGCTCTGAGCGCCATCACGTTTAGCCGAATGAACGGCGCCGAGGCTCCACGGGTTCCGCGCCACATCGCCATCGTGATGGATGGCAACGGCCGCTGGGCCAAGGCGCGCCATCGCCCACGCAGTTTCGGCCATAACGCCGGCCGCAAAGCTGTGCGCGAAGTGGTGGAAGGCTGCCTACGCCAGGGTGTGGAAGCGCTGACCGTATTCGCCTTCTCCAGCGAGAACTGGCAGCGCCCGCAGGATGAGGTCGGCGCGCTGATGGAATTATTCCTCCGTGCGCTGGACAAGGAAGTCGGCGAACTGCACGGCCACGGCGTGCGCATCCGCTTTATCGGCGATCTCGGCGCGTTCGACACCTCGCTGCGTCAGCGCATGACCCATGCCATGGCGCATACCGCCGGCAATGACAAGCTGCAGCTGAACGTGGCCGTGAACTACGGCGGGCGCTGGGACATCGTGCAGGCCACACGCAAGGCGGCCGAGTCGGTGGCGCGCGGCGAGTTTCGCGCCGACGAGATCGACGAAAAACTGCTCGGCCACTGGATGAGCCTGGCCGAGCTACCGCCACTGGATCTATTCATCCGCACCGGCGGCGACTTGCGCATCAGCAACTTCCTGCTGTGGCAGGCGGCGTATGCCGAGTTGTATTTCACCGACACCCTGTGGCCCGACTTCGACCAGACCTGCCTGCAACAGGCCATCGAAGAATACGCCCGCCGCGAGCGCCGCTTCGGGCGCACCGGCGAACAGGTCACCCAGGCCAAGGCGTAACCCAAGGAATCGCATGCTGCTCCAGCGCACCCTTACCGCACTGCTGCTCGCGCCGCTCGCGATCCTGCTGATCCTGTGGCCGCCGACCTGGCTCTTCGCGGCGGCCATTGCCGCCGCCTTTCTTGCCGCGCTCTGGGAGTGGACGCGCTTGGCCGGCCTCAAGGACGACCGCGTGCGCGGCGCGCTATTGCTAGCTGCCGCCATCCTCTTCGCCCTGCTTTGGCGGGCACGCGATACCGCGCTGTGGCCGATGCTGATCGGCGTGGGCGTCGCGTGGTGGGCGATCGTCTGCCTGTGGTTGCGTCATTTCGCTTTCGGTGCCGCGCCCACGCGCGAAAACCTCCTGATCAAGCTCGGTGCCGGCGCCTTCGTGATCATCCCCACCTGGGTCGCCGCCATGACCATCCATCGCAGCGAACCGCATGGACATTGGTGGACCGTCCTGGCCCTGGTCATCGTCTGGGCGGCCGATATCGGCGCCTATTTCAGCGGGCGTTTGTTTGGCAAGCGCAAACTGGCCCCCACCATCAGCCCCGGCAAAACCTGGGCGGGTGTGTATGGCGCTTTCGTGGTCGGCGCGCTGGTGGCTGGCGTGGGTGGCTGGCTGCTTGGCGTGCAGGGCATCCAACTAGTTGGTTTGCTGCTGCTATCGATGGTCACCGTCGTAGCCTCGATCATCGGTGACCTGCTGGAAAGCCTGATGAAGCGCCATGCTGCCGTGAAGGATTCCGGCAGCCTGTTCCCTGGACACGGTGGACTAATGGATCGGCTGGATAGCGTGTTCGCCGCCATACCGGTCTTCGCGGCCGGTAAATTGCTGCTGGGCCTATGAGTTCAAGCTCAATCAAGAACGTTGCCGTTCTGGGCGCCACCGGCTCCATTGGTGGCAGCACGCTCGATGTCATCGCACAGCACCCAGAGCGCTTTCGCGCCAACGTGCTGACAGCGCATCGCCAGGTCGAAGCACTGGTCGAGCTTTGCGTCCGGTATCGCCCATCGCTGGCCGTGATCGGTGACGCGGCCCTGGAAGGCGAACTCGCGCGTCGGCTTGCCGCCGCAGGCGTGCCATGCGACGTAGCTGCCGGGCATGACGCCATCACGGCTGCCGCCGGAAGCACGCAATGCGACATCGTTGTCGCGGCGATCGTCGGCGCCGCTGGACTGGATTCCACCCTTGCCGCCGCCCGCAGCGGCAAGCGCCTGCTGCTGGCGAACAAAGAATCCATCGTGATGGCCGGCCCCTTGCTGCTGGCTGCTTTGAACGAAGGTGGCGGCGAACTGATACCGGTCGATTCGGAACACAACGCCATCTTTCAGTGCCTGCCAGGCGGCCGCCCGGACCTGGGTCGTAGTGGTGTACGCCGACTTATCCTCACCGCCTCCGGCGGCCCGTTCCGCGGCCGTACGCGCGCCGAACTGGCGGCCATCACGCCCGAGCAGGCCTGCAAGCATCCGAACTGGGTGATGGGCCGCAAAATTTCGGTCGATTCGGCCACGCTGATGAACAAGGGCCTCGAAGTCATCGAGGCACACCACTTGTTCAACACCTCCGCCGAGATGATCGACGTGCTGGTGCACCCCCAGAGCCTGGTGCATTCGCTGGTTGAATACGTGGACGGCTCGGTCCTGGCCCAGTTAGGCAACCCCGATATGCGCACTGCCATCGCGCACGCGCTGGCATGGCCAGAGCGCGTCACCGCAGGCGTTCCGCCGCTAGACCTGGCGACTCATGCGGCGCTGAATTTCGAGGCACCGGATCTCGCCACCTTCCGCTGCCTCGCGCTGGCTTTCCAGGCACTGCGCGCAGGCGGCGACGCACCAGCGATCCTGAATGCGGCGAACGAGGTAGCGGTGGAAGCCTTCCTGGCCGGCGCCCTTCCCTTCCTCTCGATTGCCGACGTCGTCGAAAGCGTGCTTGTGGAACTGACGCCGCAAGCCGTGGTCGATGTGCAGTCCCTGACTGAACGCGATCGGGCAGCCCGCGAGGCCGCCCGGCGCATCCTTCGCAACGCATGCTGATAAGCTCTTGCAGATGAATCCTTTCCTCGGCTCAGTGTTCTGGTTACTTGTCACGCTTGGCGTGCTGGTGACCTTTCACGAATTCGGCCACTACTGGGTCGCCCGCCGCTGCGGCGTGAAGGTGCTGCGCTTTTCCGTGGGCTTCGGCAAGGCGATCTGGAAACGCGTAGGCCGTGACGGCACGGAGTACCAGGTCGCCGCGATTCCGCTCGGCGGCTACGTAAAAATGCTGGACGCGCGCGAAGGCGAGGTGGATCCAGCTGATCGTGGCCAGGAGTTCACCGGCAAGCCGGTCTGGCAGCGTATCGCCATCGTTGCCGCCGGCCCGGGCTTCAATTTCATCTTCACCATCGCTGCGTTCTGGCTGATGTTCGTGCTGGGCAGGCCCGACGTGGCCCCGGTGGTCGCGGCCGCACCGCAAAGCATGGCCGCGGAAGCCGGCATTCGCACGGGCGACCGCCTGCTCAGCATCGATGGCCGACCCATGGCCACGTGGAGCGACTCGATGGACGCCGTGGCCAATGCCACGCTCGGCCGTGAGCCGCTGCCCCTGCAGGTGCGCGGCGCCGACGGTGTCGAACGCCATGTAGTGCTTCCACTCAATCAGCTGCCGGCCGGACAGGATGTCGGCCAGTACCTGGACAAACTGGGCCTGAAACTCGCGCCGATGCCGGCGATTGCCGCCACCGTCCTGCCTGGCAAACCAGCTTCGCAGGCCGGCATGAAGAGCGGGGATCGCATTCTCAGCATCAATGGGCAAAACGTCGCCGACTATCCCGACTTTCAGCGGCTGATACCGCTTGAGGCGGCCAAGTCCCCGACGCTGAACCTGGCCATCGAACGTAACGGCAAGACGCTGCAGCTGCCAGTCACTGCGCGAATGGAATCGCTGGAAGGCCAACCCACCAATTGGGTGATCGGTGTGTCCTCGTTGGAGCGCGAGCCGGCCATCTTGCGCTACGGGCCCCTGAAGGCCATGGGTGCTTCCTTGCAGACCACCTGGAATGGCACGACCCAGACCTTCAACATGATCGGCAAGATGCTTAGCGGGCAGGCCTCGACCAAGAATCTTTCCGGTGTGATCGGCATCGCCCAGGTCGCCAACGCATCGGCAAGCATGGGGGTGGGCTGGTTCCTCAATTTCCTGGCCATGGTCTCGCTCAGCCTGGCGATTCTCAATCTGCTGCCGATTCCCGTCTTGGACGGGGGTCACCTGCTGTATTACCTTATCGAGTTGGTCAAAGGCAGCCCGTTGAGTGAGCGCGCGATGATGGCCGGGCAGTACATCGGTCTCGCCCTGCTGTTCACCCTGATGGGGCTGGCGTTTTACAACGATATCCATCGCAGCCTGCCTTTGTGACGTGCGCGGTCAACGCCAGCGTCCGGGGACGATGGGCCTGCCGTGGCGAGGTGGCAGCGCATGCTGCCGCCATAGCCACGGCGCCATGCGTTGAGGTGTCTTCTGCCGTATCCCTCGCGGGTGCGGTTTCTCCTTCGAGGCAGGGAATCTCCCAGCTTCACTCTTTGATTGGGGTGGCCATGACGGCTGCCTCGTCGGAATAACCAACGGAATCGACGATGAAGCGTATCGCCGCCCTGATCCTGCTCGCCTCCCTCTCAGCCAACGTGCTTGCGTTTGAGCCCTTCATCATTTCCGACATCCGTATCGACGGCCTCAGCCGTATTTCGGCCGGCACGGTGCTCAACTATCTGCCGGTGAACAAGGGCGACCGCCTCACCAACGATGCCGCCCAGCGCGCCATTCGGGCCCTGTACCAGACCAAGTTCTTCAGCGATGTCGAGATCGATCGCGAAGGCGACATCATGGTGATCAAGGTGACCGAGCGTCCCTCGATCGCCAAGCTGGCCCTGCGCGGCAACAAGGACATCAAAGAAGATGATCTGCGCAAAGGCCTGAAGGAGATCGGCCTGTCCGAGGGCGAAACCTTCGACCGTCTCTCGCTGGACCGCGTGCAGCAGGAACTGATCCGCCAGTACTACAACCGCGGCAAATACAACGTGTCGGTCGATCCGCACGTGACCAACCTTGATCGCAACCGCGTGTCGATCGATATCGAAATCCGCGAAGGCAAGGTCGCCAAGATCAAAGAGATCAACATCGTCGGCAACACCGCGTTTACCGACAAGGAGATCCGCAAGGGCTTCGAATCCGACACCACCAACTGGATGTCCTGGTACTCCAAGGACGACCAGTACTCGCGCGAAAAGCTCTCCGGCGACCTGGAGAAGCTGCAGTCGTACTACATGGACCGCGGCTACGCCGACTTCGGCGTCGATTCCACCCAGGTCACTATCGCCCCCGACAAACGCGCGATGTACATCGCCGCAAGCGTGAAGGAAGGCGATATCTACACCGTCTCGGACATTCATCTGCTCGGTGAGCTGATACTGCCGGAAGACACCCTGCGCCAGCTGGTGTTCCAGAAGAAGGGCGACACCTTCAACCGCAAAGCCATCGAGGCCAGCAGCGACGCCATCAAGGGCATCCTGGCCAGCATCGGCTATGCGTTCGCCAAGGTGACGCCGGTGCCGAAGCTGGACAAGGACAAGCGCACCGTCGACCTCACGCTCTTTATTGAGCCGGGCAAGCGCGTATACGTGCGCCGCGTGGTGTTCCAGGGCAACACCCGCACCGAAGACGATGTGATGCGCCGCCAGATGCGCCAGCTGGAAGGCAGCTGGTACTCGCAGCCGGCCATCGACCGCTCCAAGATCCGCCTGCAGCAGCTGGGCTACTTCAAGAAGGTCGACATCGACAAGAAGCTGGTGCCGGGCACCGAGGACAAGGTCGACCTGACGGTGAAGGTGGAAGAACAGTCCGCCGGCAGCCTGATGTTCGGCGTGGGCTATTCGCAGTACTCCGGCATCATCCTGTCCGCCTCGGTGTCGCAGAACAACTTCCTCGGCACGGGCGACAGCTTCTCGGTGGCCGCGCAGAAAAGCGACTACACCACCAGCATCAGTGCGAACTACTTCAACCCCTACCTGACCGATAGCGGTGTGGGTATCGGTTACAACGCCAGCTATACCAAGAGCGACTTCGGCAACACCAACAGCGACTTCGTCAACTACAGCAGCAGTGCCAAGTCGTTCTCCAGCTTCCTGAGCATCCCCATCACGGACTTCGACAACATCCGTGCAGGCCTGGGCATCAGCAGCAACAAGATCTTGCTGACTTACCGCTATCTCGATGGCAGCTCGGTGTCCTACTCGCCGCAGATTCTGGTGGATTACCAGAACGCGATCGGCCATGAAACGATCCACTCGTGGACCGGCACGCTCGGCTGGACCCACGACACACGTAACGGCTATTGGGCACCGACTCGCGGTGGCGTGATGTCGCTCTCCACCGACATCGCCCTGCCCGGCTCCACCGTGCAGTACTTCAAGATCTTTGGTGAAGCCAACCACTACTGGCCGATCGGCCGCGGCTTCGTGCTGTACCTGGATGGCCAGTTCGGCTACGGCAAGACCTATGGCCAGAGCTATAGCTACGACGGCGGCAGCACCTACAAGAAGGGCGAGAGCATCGACTTCCCGTTCTGGGAGAACTACTACTCCGGCGGTGTGCGCGACGTACGTGGCTTCCAGGACAACACGCTGGGTCCGCGTCTATGCGTGGGCACCATCCCCGATCCGAATGATCCCACCAAGCAAATCCCCATCCGGCCGGACGCCAACGGCCGATGCAACGGCAGCGTGTACAGCTACGCACAGCCGATCGGCGGTGCGTTCAAGGTGCTGGGTACGGCCCAGGTGTTCCTGCCGCTACCGTTCCTCAAGGACGTGAACACGGCACGCGTATCCTGGTTCGTCGACATGGGTAATGCCTACAAGGATTACTCGAGCTTCAAGGCTAGCGAACTGCGCGCATCCACCGGTCTCTCCCTGCAGTGGCAGGCGCCGATCGGCCCGCTGATCATCAACTTCGCCGTGCCGATTCGCTCCAAGAAAGAAGACCGTCACTACGAAGAGCGCATCCAGTTCACCTTCGGCAGCCAGTTCTAAACCTGTGCCCAGGTTGTACCTGAGAAAGCGCGGCCATGCCGCGCTTTCTTTTGCCTGTATCGCTGCACAGACGTTATTGCGCTTGGCGTCCTACAATGCGCGCAACGTCAGGGAGCCCGCATGAGTACGATCCAATACACCGTGGCCGACCTGGCCGAGCGATTCGGTCTTGCTTTCAAGGGCGATGGCGCGCGCGTCATCGATGGCGTCGGCACCCTGGCCGGTGCAGGTTCCAGCCAACTCAGCTTTCTCTCCAACAGCAAATACAGCGCACAGCTGGCGAATAGCCACGCCGGTGTCGTGGTGCTGCGCGAAGAGAACCTCGGCGACTGCCCTACCTCCGCCCTGCTCGCAAACGACCCTTATGTGACCTACGCCAAGATCGCAGCGCTGTTCGAACGCGTGGCGGCCTCCCCGATCGGTATCCACGCCACCGCCGTGATTGCTCCCAGCGCCAGCGTGTCTCCCACCGCCAGCATCGGCCCTGGCTGCGTGGTGGAAGAAGATGCCGTCATTGAGGACGGCGCCATTCTCGGTCCGCATTGCATCGTCGGCGCCGGTTGCGTGGTCGGCGCGCAATCGCGTCTGGTTGCGCGGGTCACCCTGGTCATCCGCGTCACGCTGGGCAAGCGCGTGATCGTCCATCCCGGCGCGGTAATCGGTTCTGATGGCTTCGGCCTTGCCTTCGATCGCAGCGCATCCAATCAAGGCAGTTGGATCAAACTGCCTCAGCTCGGCGGCGTGCGCATTGGCGACGACTGCGAGATCGGCGCCAACACCACCATCGACCGCGGCGCGCTCGACGACACGGTGCTGGAAGAGGACGTGCGGTTGGACAATCAAATCCAGATCGCCCACAACGTCCATATCGGCGCGCATACGGCCATGGCCGGCTGCGCTGCTGTGGCCGGCAGTGCGAAAATCGGCCGCTACTGCATGATCGGCGGCAACGCCGGCGTGCTGGGTCATCTCGAACTGGCCGACCGGGTTACCATTACGGCCAAGAGCCTGGTCACGCATTCGATACGCGAGCCCGGCGAATATTCTTCGGGGGTCCCGTTGCAGGACAACCGCCAGTGGCGGCGCAACGCGGCCCGTTTCAAGCATCTCGATGAGTACGTGCGCCGACTCTCGGCGCTGGAGAAGGACAGTAACAATGAATGAGCAGACCACGCCCTTCCATCTGCCGGTAAACGTGGAGCAGATCCAGCATCTGTTGCCGCATCGCTATCCCTTCCTGTTAGTGGACCGCGTGATCGAGCTCGATCCGGACAAACGCGTGGTCACACTGAAGAACGTGACCATCAATGAGCCGTTCTTTCAAGGTCATTTCCCCGGTCACCCGGTGATGCCGGGCGTGCTGATCGTGGAAGCCATGGCACAGAGCGCCGGCTTGCTGACCCAGATCAGCAACCGCCTCAAGGGCAATACCGGCAATCCGCTGTTCTACCTGGCCAAGGTGGACAACGCCCGTTTCAGCGCGATCGTGTCGCCGGGCGACCAATTGCGCATGGAAGTCACCCTCAAGCGCCTGCTGCGCAGCATGGGCCTGTTCGAGGCGCGCGCCACGGTGGATGGCAAGGAGGTCGCCTCCTGCGAGCTGATGTGCGCAGCGAGGTCCGAAAAATGATCCATCCCACCGCGCAGATCGATCCCACTGCGAAGCTCGGCGCCAACGTCAGCGTCGGCGCGTATAGCGTGATCGGCGCCGAGGTGGAGATCGGCGAGGGCACCGTGATCGGTCCCCATGTGGTGATCGAGGGGCCGACCCGCATCGGCCGCGACAACCGCATCAGCCAGTTCGCTTCGCTCGGTGGCGCCCCGCAAGACAAGAAGTTTGCCGGCGAACACACCGAGCTGGTGATCGGCGATCGCAACCTGATCCGCGAGTTCGTCACCATCAATCGCGGTACCGGCGACGGCGGCGGCATGACCCGCATCGGCAACGACAACTGGCTGCTTGCCTACGTGCACGTCGCCCACGACTGCCAGATCGGCAACAACACCGTGTTCTCCAACTACTCGGCGTTGGCCGGGCACGTGGAGATCGGCGATTTCGTGATCATGTCCGGCTTCTCCGGCGTGCATCAATTCTGCAAAGTGGGTGCGCATGCCTTCATCGGCATGGGTTGCCTGGTGGGCTCCGACGTGCCGCCGTTCGTGATGATGGCGAACGAGCAGCGTGGCCGCCCGCGCGGCATCAACAGCGAAGGCCTGAAGCGCCGCGGTTTCGAAGCACCCCGCATCGCCGCCATCAAGCGCGCCTACCGCACGCTGTACATGGCCGGCCTGACTCAGGCCGATGCCCGCGAGCAGTTGGTGACACAGGCCCAGGGGAGCGACGACGTGCGCGCCATGCTGGACTTCCTCGACCGCAGCGAACGCGCGTTGGCCCGTTGATATGCGCTTCGCGCATATCAACAAATCAAGTATGCGCCCTGGCTCTGGCGGTTAAGTCATGTCCAATGACAAGACTCAACTCATCGCCATCCTTGCAGGCGAAGACTCCGGCGACCAACTCGGCGCCGATCTGATCCACGCTCTGCGCCAGCGCTATCCGCAGGCGCGCTTCGTCGGCATCGGCGGCGCGCGCATGCAAGCGCAGGGTTTCGAGTCCTGGTACGACATCCGCGAACTGTCGCTATTCGGTTTTGCCGAGGTGGTCAGCCACCTGCCGCGTCTGTTGCGTCTGCGCAAGGCACTGGTGGCCCGTCTCATTGCGGCGAAACCCGCCGTCGTGATCGGTATCGATGCTCCCGACTTCAATCTGGGCGTGGAGCAACGCGTGCGCACCGCCGGCATTCGCACCGTGCATTACGTCAGTCCGTCCGTATGGGCCTGGCGCGAGAAGCGCGCGGAGAAAATCGGCCACAGCGCAGACCGCGTGTTGTGCCTGTTTCCGATGGAACCCGACATCTATGCGCGGCACGGCGTCGACGCGCGCTTTGTGGGGCATCCTCTGGCTGATCGCTTCGCATTGGTCTCCGATCGCGTCGGTGCGCGCGATTTCCTGCAGCTGCCGCAAAACGCACCGGTACTCGCCGTGCTTCCAGGCAGCCGTGCTTCCGAAGTGGCGCGCCTGGGCCGCATCTTCCTCGACGCCGCGCGCCAGGTCGCCGCGCAGCTACCGGGCCTGCGCATCGTTATCCCGGCCGCCAATGCCCAGGTGTACGCCAGCCTGAAAGCCCTGCTTGGCGACGCCCCACAGAACGACGACACACCGTTGCTGCTGGAAGGTCGTGCCCACGAAGTGATGCTCGCCGCCGACGTGGTGATGCTGGCTTCGGGCACGGCCACGCTGGAAGCCATGCTGGCCAAGCGCCCGATGGTGGTGGGCTATCGCGTGTCACCGGTGAGCTATCGCATCGCGCGCGCACTGAAGATGCTCAAGACCGACGTCTATGCCCTGCCCAACATCCTCGCGCGCGCCTGCGGCCTGGGTGAGCACGCCATGCTGGTACCGGAGCTGATGCAGGACGATTGCACGCCGGACAAGCTTGCCGCGGCCACCCTGGCGCTGTTCCACGACAGCCAGCGGCGCGGAGAGATCGTCGCTGCATTCGAACAGCTGCACCGCGCGCTGCGCGGCGAGCTGGAAGGCCAGGCCGGCGATCATGCCGCCGCCGCGATCGCCGATTTGATTGAGCGTCCCCGTGGCTAAGCGGTATGTGGCCGGCGTCGACGAGGCGGGACGCGGTCCGCTAGCCGGCCCGGTGGTGGTCGCCGCCGTCATTCTGGATCCGTCGCGCCCGATCGCTGACCTCAACGACTCCAAGAAGCTGAGCGAAGCAAAACGCGAAGCGCTTTACCCACTGATCCTGTCGCAGGCGCTCGCGCATTGCGTGATCGCCGTGAGCGTCACCGAGATCGATCAGCTGAATATTTTCCAGGCGACCATGGCGGGCATGAGCCGGGCCGTCGCCGGTCTCTCACCTGGTGCCCACGAAGCTCTGGTCGACGGCAATCAATTGCCCAAAGACCTGCCCTGCCCCGGACGCGCCATCGTCGGCGGCGACGCGCTGGAACCGGCCATCAGCGCCGCTTCTATCCTGGCCAAAGTCACCCGCGACCGCATGATGGTCGCCCTCGAAGACATGCATCCCGGGTATGGCTTTGCCACGCACAAGGGCTACCCCACACCGGCTCATTTCGAGGCGCTCAAGCGCCTTGGCCCGTGTATCGAACATCGGCGCAGCTTCGCGCCCGTGAAGCTCCTGCTGGATCAGGGCACGCTGTTCTGATCCTGACTCGTCGACTCGCATCCGGACGTCCAAACGTTTATTTACCGCTCATCGGAACGAAGCCCGAACGAAGCATCGACAAGGCCAAACACCCTGGTCCACACGCGCATTTCTTCATGCCTTTCGACATGTGTCAGTACGCACCGAAAGGCATAAAATACGCACGTCGGCCGAACAGCATGACCTCCGGCAGGGGCCGGTTTTCATGAGGAACTTAGCTCGGTCATTCAGCCTCTATCCCTTCGGATGCTTCGCGCTGAATCAACGTTTTCGGTACGGACTGCATCCAACCGGTTAGAGCAGGACGAAGTGGACTGACTGCGTCATCGACCGCCACGCCCCCCATCCAGACCCAACGGCGCGGCCGCTACTTCGTAGAGGCAAGGACGCATGGTGCAACCCTCCGCGCGCGTCCCGGCTTTCGAAACCACGCGGAACATCCTCAGCGGCGCATCCAGACGATCCGCAGGAGTTCACAGCCATGATGCTTCCCAACCGCCCCATCGCCCCCCCGCCTGACGGCACGAACGTGACGCCGGCCGATCAGGCCATGCCGCAACCCACAGCCACGGAGGCCGTTGCCACGGTCAAACCGGGAGAGAATCCGCACGTTGACTACAACCTTCATCCACTGAAGGTCGACGGCCTTGAGCACTACATCGAGCAACTGGTCGGCGACGAACGGTTCCACGTCACCTGAGCGCCGGTTGACGATCTCCACGTAGCCCGCGTTGATGAGCTGCGGGCGCTATGTGGCGGCGCGGTCAGCCGCGCCCGCGCAAGCGGCTGTGACGATACCCGTAGCCGATGTAGATAAGCATGCCGAGCGTCGTCCAGCCAGCTAGCAGCAGCCAGTTGGCGGTGTTCATCTGCGCCAGCAGGAACAGGCAGACCAGCACGCCAAGGCTGCATACCGCCGGTGCCGCCGGCACACGGAACCCGCGCGGCAAGTTGGGATGAGTGCGCCGCAGTACCAGCACGCCGATGCATACCGTAGCGAAGGCAAGCAAGGTGCCCATCGACAACAAATCGCCCAGCAGGCTGAGGGGGAACACCGCCGCCAGCAGGCCGCCAATAACGCCCACCAGCAAAGTGGTGCGATGCGGTGTGCGATGCTTGTCGTGCACGACGCCGAAGAAGCTCGGCAACAGGCCGTCACCCGCCATGCTGTAGAGGATGCGCGACAGGCCCAGGTGCATTACCAGGATCACCGACGTCAGCCCCGCCACCGCGCCCACCTGGGTCAACAGTTTCAGCCACGCAAGAGACGGATGGGCGGCCAACGCCGTCGCTACCGGTTCCGCTGTGCCCAATTGCGCATAGGGCACCAAACCGGTCAGCACGGCCGCCACGATGATGTACAGCACCGTGCAGATCGCCAGCGAAATCAGGATGCCCGCCGGCACGTTGCGTTGCGGATTGCGGGTCTCCTGCGCCGCTGTAGCCACGGCGTCGAAACCGATATAGGCATAGAACACGCTGGTAGCTGCGCGGAACACGCCGCTCCAACCGTAGTGGTCGCCGCCCTGATTCGCCGGCACGAAGGGGTGCCACAAGGACGGATCGACGTATTGCACGCCCATCACCACGAACAGCACCACCACAACCACTTTGAGCGCTACCACGATGGTGGCGAATGCAGTGGACTGTTTGGTGCCTCGGTAGAGCAGCGCCGTCAGCGCGGCGACGACCAGCAAGGCCGGCAGATTGAGCAACGCTCCGGTGGCTTCCAGCCGGCCGTCCTTAAAGCTCAGTGGCGCATGCACCAGTGCGTCCGGCACTTGGATGCCCAAGCTGTGCAACAGGCCCACGCCATAGCCAGACCAGCCAACCGCCACCGAGGACACCGCCAGCAGGTATTCCGCCACCACGTTCCAGCCGATGAACCAGGCGAGCAGCTCACCGAACGTCGCGTAGGCATAGACATAGGCGCTGCCCGAGACCGGCAGCATCGCGGCGAACTCGGCGTAACTCAGCGCTGCCAAAGCCGCAGCCAGGCCGGCGAGCACGAAGGACAGAGTCAGCGCCGGGCCGGCATGCTCGGCCGCCGCCTGTCCGGTGATGACGAAAATGCCGGCGCCAATCACCGCTCCCACGCCCAGCACAATCAGTTCCTTCAGGCCGAGCGTTCGCCGTAATGAATCGTCACTGGAAAGGGAAGCCTCGACGGGCTTGACGGCGAACAACGAGCGGATCAACGACATTGGACAGCAACCTAGCGGCGTGGAAGGGCCATGCCGCAGGAGCGCGGCGCAAAGCGTCGAACCATGCCAGCCCGCGTGGATGCCCGCAACCGTCAAAAGCCACTTATGTCAATCTTGCCGGCCACAGAGGCGGCGGTTAGCCTTCTCCTACTCACCGCGTGAGTCTGCATGACCGTCCGCTTCGCCCACCTCCATCTGCACAGCGAATACTCGCTGGTCGATTCGACCATCCGCATCAAGGCGCTGGTCGAAGCCTGCGTGCGCGATGGCATACCAGCGGTCGCGCTCACCGACGAAACGAACATGTTTGCGCTGGTGAAGTTCTACAAGGCCTGCAGCGCCGCCGGCATCAAGCCGATCGGCGGCTGCGACCTGTGGGTGAGCCTGCCGGACGATCCGCGCCCCTCGCGCCTGACCTTGCTGTGCCAGAACCGCGAGGGCTACCTCAATCTCTCGCGCTTGGTCTCCCGTGCCTGGCGCGATGGCCAGCACAGCGGCCGCCCCTTGGTCGATGCCAGCTGGCTCACGCCCGATGCGACGAATGGCTTGATCGCCTTGCTTGGCCGCGACAGCGAAGCCGGCCGTGTGGCGGTGAACCAGGGCGCAGGTGCGGCGGCTGTGCGATTGCGTTCGTTCGCCCGGCAATTCACCGACCGTCTCTATCTCGAACTCACCCGCTGCGGTCGCGAAGGCGAGGAAAACTGGAACGCCGCCGCGCTCGCGCTGGCCGCCGAGCTGGATCTGCCGGTCATCGCCAGCAACGACGTGCGCTTCATCAAGCAGGACGACTTCGAGGCGCATGAAGCGCGCGTGTGTATCAACCAGGGTCGCGTGCTGGCCGACCCGAAGCGCCCGCGCGACTACAGCAACCAGCAATACCTGAAAACGCCCGACGACATGGCCGCGCTCTTCGCGGACCTTCCCGAAGCGATCGAGAACACCGTCGAGCTGGCGAAGCGCTGCACGCTGGAACTGTCGTTCGGCACCTACTACTTGCCCGACTTCCCGGTACCGGAAGGCCACGACCTGGCCAGCTATATCCGCGAGATTTCCCGCGAAGGCTTGAAGGAGCGCCTTGCCGACGCGCCGTTGGCGGCAGGACACACGCTGGCCGACTACGAAGCGCGTCTCGAACGCGAGCTGGACGTCATCATCGAGATGGGCTTCCCCGGCTACTTCCTGATCGTGGCGGACTTCATCAACTGGGGTAAGCAGAACGGTATTCCGGTGGGTCCGGGACGTGGTTCAGGCGCGGGCTCGCTGGTGGCCTGGGTGTTGAAGATCACCGACCTCGATCCGCTGCAGTTCAACCTGCTGTTCGAGCGCTTCCTCAACCCCGAACGCGTGTCGATGCCCGACTTCGACATCGACTTCTGCATGGATCGCCGTGACGAGGTGATCGACTATGTCGCGCGCAAATACGGCCGCGACCACGTCAGCCAGATCATCACCTATGGTTCGATGGCCGCGAAGGCTGTGCTGCGCGACTCCGGCCGCGTACTCGGCATGGGTTACAACCAGGTCGATCGCATCGCGAAGCTGATTCCGCCGCGTCCGCTCGATCTCACGCTATCGGACGCGCTCGGCCGTTCGGAGAAGTCGAAGAAAGAGACCGATCGCGTCGTCAAGGAATTCTGCGAGCTTTACGAGCAGGACGAAGAAGCCAAGTCGCTCATCGATCTTGCGCTGAAGCTGGAAAACCTTACCCGCAACGCCGGCAAGCACGCCGGTGGTGTGGTGATCGCGCCGACACCGCTCACCGATTTCGCCCCGCTGTACTGTGAAGCGGGCGGCGGCGGCGTAGTCACTCAGTACGACAAGGACGACGTCGAAGCGGTCGGCCTGGTGAAGTTCGACTTTCTCGGCCTGCGTACGCTGACCATCATCGACTGGGCGGTAAAAGCCATCAACGCGCGTCGCGCGACGTCCGGCGAAGAACCGCTGAACATCGAGACGCTGCCACTGGACGACCCAGCGCCGTACGACCTGCTGAAGAAAGCGCAGACGGTGGCGGTGTTCCAGCTCGAATCCACCGGCATGCAGCGCATGCTCAAGGATGCCAAGCCCGACCGCTTCGAGGACATCATCGCGCTGGTGGCGCTGTACCGCCCCGGCCCGATGGACCTGATTCCCAGCTTCGTCGCGCGTAAGCATGGCCGCGAGGAAGTGGAGTATCCCGACCCGCGCGTCGAGCCGATCCTGAAAGAGACCTACGGCATCATGGTCTATCAGGAGCAGGTGATGCAGATGGCGCAGATCGTCGGCGGTTACTCGCTCGGCGGCGCCGACCTGCTGCGCCGCGCGATGGGCAAGAAGAAAGTCGAGGAAATGGCGAAGGAACGCGCCAAGTTCCGCGAGGGTGCCGCCAAGGACGGGCTGACCTCCGACAAGTCCGACTCGATCTTCGACCTGATGGAGAAGTTCGCCGGCTACGGCTTCAACAAATCGCATGCTGCCGCGTATGCGCTGGTGTCGTATCAAACGGCATGGCTGAAGGCGCACTACCCCGCCGAGTTCATGGCCGCGACGATCTCGTCGGACATGGACAACACCGACAAGGCGGTGACCTTCCTCGACGAATCGCGGGCCATCGGCCTGACCGTGTTGCCGCCGGACGTGAACGCCTCGGACTTCATGTTCGTCGCGGTCGAACGCGCCGAGCCTTCTTCGTCCCGGCGCCAAGGCGCCCGGACGATTCGCTACGGCCTGGGCGCAATCAAGGGTGTGGGCCAAGGCGCTTGCGAAGCCATCGTCGCCGCGCGCGCGAACGGCAAATACACCGACTTGGCCGACTTCTGTCGCCGAGTCGATCCCACCAAGCTCAATCGCCGTGTGCTGGAAGCGCTGATCCTCTCTGGCTCGCTCGATGCGCTGGCGCCCACGCGCGCCAGCCTGATGCTGCAGTTGCCCGACGCTATCAAGGCGGCGGAGCAGCACCTTCGCGACAAGCAGTCCGGCCAGAACGACATGTTCGGCGCAGCGATGGGGATGACGGCACCGGTCGTGCAGATTGACCTGCCGACCGCGCCAGAATGGCCGCTCGAACGGAAGCTGCAAGGCGAGCGCGACACGCTCGGCCACTACCTCTCCGGCCACCCCACCGATCCATGGCGCGAAGAACTGGCGCAGCTGTCCACCTGCCCGCTGGGCGAAATCGCCGACCGTTACCAGCCGCCCAAGCCGCGCAAGAACGACAACGACGACGGCAACCGTTTCCGCCGCGGCCCGGATACGCCGTGGACCGTGGCCGGTATGGTCACCGCCATCCGCAAACGTGGCGAGAGCGATGCCTTCGTTCGGCTGGAAGATGGCACCGGCATCATCGAGGTGAGCTTCTTCGGCGAGCTATATCAGCAAGTCGCCCCGCTGCTCACCCGCGACGAAATGCTGGTGGTCGAAGGCGGCCTGCGCATCGACGACTTCTCCGGCGGTGGCTTTGCCTTGCGTGCCCGCAGCGCCTATACCCTGGGCGACGCCTGTCGCCGCTTCGCGCGCGTGCTGCATCTGAAACTGAATGGGGTCAGCCCTGCTTTCGTCGAACAGCTGCGCCATGCGCTGGCCGGCTACCGCAATGGCCGTGCCACGGTGGTGTTGCACGGCTATCACAATCAAATCGGCCAGGCTGATCTGGAACTGGGCGAGGAATGGCGCGTCGAGGCCATTCCAGAGCTGCTGCGTGCCGTGCGCGCGTTACCCGGGGTGCAGGCGGCGCGGCTGCGTATCGTGAAGCAATCCGACTGACCCTTGTAGGAGCCCACTCTGTGGGCGACCCGGCCCGCGAGGGCCGCGCTCCGGGCGGCTCGCGCCGTGCAAACCAGCAGTCCTGCCGGTTTGTCGCGCACAAGGTGCGCTCCTACGGGCAACCCATACGGTTCCGTTCTCCGGATTTTTCCCAGCCCGGTATACTGCGCCGCTTCCGTGTCATGAATTGCACCGAATGAACTCTAACTTCCTCGATTTCGAACAACCGATTGCCGAGCTGGAAGCGAAGATTGAAGAGCTTCGCCACGCCAGCCATGGGCAGGCGTTCAACATCGAGGACGAGGTCGACCGGCTGCGCGAGAAGCTCAAGGTCAAGACCGCCGAGATCTTCCGCAACCTCACCTCCTGGCAGGTCACCCAGCTGTCGCGCCATCCGGGCCGCCCCTACACGCTCGATTACATCGGCGTGATGTGCGAGGAATTCCACGAGCTGGCCGGCGACCGCGCCTATGCGGACGACGCGGCCATCGTGGGTGGCATCGGTCGCATCAACGGCCGCTCGGTGGTGATCATTGGTCACCAGAAGGCACGCGACACCAAGGGCAAGGTACGCCGCAACTTCGGCATGCCGCGCCCCGAGGGTTATCGCAAGGCGCTGCGCCTGATGAAGATGGCCGAGCGTTTCAAGCTGCCGCTGCTCACCCTCATCGACACCCCAGGCGCCTACCCTGGCGTCGGTGCCGAGGAGCGAGGCCAGAGCGAAGCTATCGCCCGCAACCTGCTCGAAATGGCCGATCTGCGCGTACCGATCATCTGCACCGTGATCGGCGAAGGCGGCTCCGGTGGCGCGCTGGCCATTGGCGTGGGCGACCGCACCGTGATGCTGCAGTACTCGACCTATTCGGTGATCTCGCCAGAAGGCTGCGCCTCCATCCTGTGGAAGAGTGCGGACAAGGCCAAGGACGCCGCCGAGGCCCTGGGCCTTACCGCGCCGCGCTTGCTGGAACTGGGCCTGGTCGACAAGGTAGTGCGCGAGCCGCTAGGCGGCGCGCATCGCAGCCCGCACTCCATGGCCGTGCGCCTGAAGGCCGTGTTGCTCAACCAGCTGGACGAGCTGGAATCCATGCCCGTCGACGCCTTGCTCGAACAGCGCTACCGCCGCCTGCGAAGCTACGGCGCCTACCAGGAATAAACCGCCCTTGAGCGTGCGCGGCGTCGGCCGCGTTAACGTACGCGCCCCACCGAGCTGATCGGGCGCCTGCGCGTGACTGTCGCGGCGACGGCCATGCCCGCCGCGTGACACCGCCTACGCCGCTGCTCCTCGCCGATCCGGCCGGCATCGGGCTGGAATCCATTTCCGCAACGCCCTGCCTATCTCCAACGGCTGATTGAACCGTATCCCCACGCACGAGTATTGACTCTGGCAAGGCATGGAAGCCCTAGCCGCGCCGGCAGATTCAGGGATCTTCGACGCTCATGGCAGAAGGACGTCTCGGGTCTCGCCTCGCGGCGGCGGCACACACTTCGAGGCGAGACCCGCGACGTGCCGCGCCCGTAGTTGGGCGCCGACGTGCGGCAAGTGCACCTGCGCCTGCGTTTGTGCTGACCTGACTCGTATGGAGGGGTTCCAGATGACACGCAGATGGTTTCAACAACCCATGCTTCGCCGCACCCTGACTGCGGCGATAACCATCGGCCTCGGCCTTGGCGCCGCCTGGTCTCCGCCGGCAGCGGCGCGGCCCGACAACGGCAACGTGCTGATCGCCGACCAGTTCAACAACCGCGTGATCGAAGTCAACCGCTCCACCCACGGCATCGTGTGGAGTTTCGGCACCGGCTCGGACATTCCAGGTCCGCACACCATCATCGGCGTTAACGATGCCGAACGTATCGGCCCGCTTACGCTGATGTCGGGCACCGGCACGCCACCGGGCTTCCCCGGCTGCAGCGACCTCGTCAACGGCTGCCCGGACAACCGGGTGATCATCGTCTCCCCCGGCGGAGAGATCCTCTGGCAATACGGCAAGGCCGGTGTGGGCGGCTCCGGCCCGAATGAACTGAACACGCCGGTGCACTCGCTGTTCGTCACTAATTTTCCGGGCCATCCCGGAGCGCACGTGCTGATCACCGACCAGGTCAACGAACGCATCATCCTGGTCAACCTTGCGCACAAGATCGTCTGGCAGTACGGCACCACCGGCGTCACCGGCAGCACCGACAATTTCCTCAACAATCCCAACAGTGCCGAGGTGCTCGAGAACGGCCACATCCTAATCGCCGACGAGAACAACAACCGGGCGATCGAGGTGAGCGTGAGCAAACACGTCCTCAAGACGTTCAGCGATGGTCGCACGACAAGTGGCGTGGCCTTCGCAAGCCGACTCGACAACGGCGACACGCTGCTCACGGATTCCAACAACAGCCGCGCCGTGGAGGTCGATGCCAACGATGGCTTCGTATGGCAATACATCACTAACCTTGACCCGGGAAGCAACCCGGCACCGCTCCCTACCCGTGCGATACGCCTGCGCAACGGCGACACGCTGATCAGCGACCAATTCAACGACCGCGTGATCGAAGTCACTCCCGCCGGCGGCATCGTATTTACCCAGGGAAGCCTCAACGCACCCGGTAGCAGCTTCAATCAACTCAACGGCCCGTACGACGCCAAAGTCATCGGCGACTTCACCGGCCTGACACCACCGTTCGGCTTCTGATACCGCTCGCCCCGGCATCGGCAAGCTTGTACATCCATCCAAGGCCCCGGCCACGCACCGGGGCCTTGTCGTTTTTTCGACGCGCGGCGCGCAAGGGCCGCTGTACCATCGGCGCAGTCCATCACTGCGAACCGCGCCATGGCCAACGAGCCCGCCACCAAGCTTGCCGTCCTGATCGATGCCGACAACGCGCAGCCGGCGATTGCCGAAGCGCTGCTTGCCGAGGTGGCCAAATACGGCACCGCGCACGTGAAGCGCGCCTATGGCGATTGGACCAGCAACCACCTGAAAGGCTGGAAGGAGCAACTGCTCACGCAGTCGATCCAGCCGATCCAGCAGTTCGGCTACACCAGCGGCAAGAACGCCACGGACTCGGCGATGATCATCGACGCGATGGACTTGCTTTACTCGGGGCGCTTCGACGGCTTCTGCATCGTCTCCAGCGATAGCGACTTCACGCGTCTTGCAGCGCGCATTCGCGAATCGGGCCTGATCGTGTACGGCTTCGGCGAGCGCAAGACGCCAGATCCTTTCGTTGCTGCCTGCGACAAGTTCATTTACACCGACATCCTGGTCGCCAAACCCGACGAAGAACAGCCGCTGAAACCGCGCACCGCGGCTCAACTGAAGCAGGACGGCGGATTGGTGAACCTGTTGCGCAATGCGGTGGATGCCGCCTCCGACGACGATGGCTGGGCTGGGCTCGGTGGCGTCGGTTCGATCATCACCAAGCAACGGCCCAACTTCGACGCGCGCAGCTACGGCTACGGCAAGCTCAGCGAATTGATCTCCGCGACGACGCTGTTCGAGATGGATCGACGCAGTCCCGGCGAAGGCCGACCCAAGGTGATCTACATCCGCAACAAGTCGAAGAAGCCGGAGCCTCGTGAGTAAGCCGGATCCCCTCGCCGATCGTTTGCGGCAAGCCCTTCGCGACCGGCCCGACGGCCCGCTGTGCGTCGCCTTCAGCGGCGGACCGGACTCCACCGCATTACTGCACGCGCTGGCTCAACTGCGGGAAGCACGCGTGCGCCAGCTGCGCGCGGTCCATGTTGATCATGGCTTGCATCCGGATAGCGGCCGCTGGGCCGAACAGGCAAGGCGCTACTGCTCGGTACTGGAATTGGACTGCACAGTCTTGCGCGTGAATGTGGACGTCCACAGCGGCGAAGGATTGGAGGCCGCGGCACGGCACGCGCGCTATGCGGCGATGGCCGATGCGCTGCGCGCTGGCGAATGGCTGATGCTCGGCCACCACCGCGAAGACCAGGCGGAAACCGTGCTGCTCAAGTTATTGCGCGGCGGCGGGCCGGAAGGGTTGGGCGGCATGCGCGAAATCCGCTCTCTCGGCCAAGGGCAGCTTTGGCGGCCACTGTTGACGACGCCTCGCGCAGTGTTGCGCGGCTACGTCGAGCGACACCATCTGCCCGTCATCGACGATCCGTCCAACGCCGATATCCGGCTGTCACGCAACTATCTGCGCAACGAGATCCTGCCGCGCCTTGCGCAACATTGGCCACACGCAGTGGATTCGATCCTGCATAGCGCTACCCACAGCCGAGCAGCGGCTGATGCCTTGCGCGTGCAATGGATGGCCGAGTTGGAGCATCTGCGCGATCCAGCCACCGACAGCCTGGACGCCAAAGCCTGGCTGGCCCTGCCGGCCGCAATGCGCGAACCGCTGCTTGACCACTGGCTGCATGCCCGTGGCCTCACGGCACCCACCTTCGCTCAGCGCCGCCAGATCGAGCGACAGGTGGGCGAGGCACGCGCAGGCCGCCTGCCCTGCATTCACTGGCCGGGCACCGATCTGCACGTGTGGAAGGATCGACTATGGGCGCTGCCACCGCGTCCGCCGATCCCTGAGGACTGGCAGGCCAGGTGGCAGGGGGAAGCTTTGGCCTTGCCTGACGGCGGCATGCTGGAATGGTCCGGGCCGCCACTGTCCGTGCCACTGATCGTGCGTCTCCGCCGTGGCGGCGAACGTATCCGCCCCGCCGGTGACCGCCACACCCGCGAGCTGCGCGATCTATTCCAGAAGGCCACGATGCCACCCTGGCAACGCGCCGCTTGCCCGCTGATCTATGCGGATGGGGAACTGATCGCCGTGGCGGATCGCTGGCGCAGCGACCCGGGAGACACCTGGTTTCGACAGGCCGGAGGCGAGCCATGCTGGCGGCCAGCTGACTGAGTCACAGCTGGCCTAAGAACATTCAGCCAGAATTTCCCAGGCACGTCCTAGCGTTCGCATTGCCACCACGCGGAGTCATCCGATGTCTCACAAAACCCTATTACTCAGCGCCGCCCTGCTGGTTCTCGGCACCGCCTGTGCCGCCCCGGTCTGGGCCGGCGGCCCACCCCCTTGGGCGCCTGCGCATGGCTGGCGCGCCAAGCACCATTACACCTACTACCCGGAAGGCGAGGTCTACTACGCCCCCGACACTCGCGTGTGGTTCTGGCTGGACGGCGGCAACTGGCGCAGCGGCATCAGTCTGCCGATGGAGTTCCAGGGCTATGTCCGCACCGGCGGCGTCAGCATCGATCTGGATGAGGACCGGCCGTATGTGCAACACACCTACGTGATTGAGCATTATGGCGGCCGTCCTCCACACCATGACCGCGACGACTGGGATCGTGATCGTGACCGCGACCATGAGCGTGGCCACGACAAGCACGATGATGACCATGGACGTGGTCACGGGCGTGATCACGACAAGCATGACGACCGTGATTGAGATGCGTAAGGCACCCGCGCGGATTGATTCCGCGCGGGTGCTGAGTTAGCTTTGCCGGTCATGGCCAAGCCCGCTCCCGCCCCTGCAGAACCCGCTCCCGCCGCCGATTTCGAACACTCGCTGGACGAACTCGAGCAGCTGGTGGCACGTATGGAAGGCGGTGAGCTGAGCCTTGACGAATCCCTCGCCTCGTTCGAGCGCGGCATCGGCCTCTACCGCCATTGCCAGCAAGCCCTGGAACAGGCCGAACTGCGCGTCAGGCTGCTGCTGGATCCCGAAGCCCCCGACAGCGCAGAACCGTTTGAACCCGAACTTTGAACTTGTGCCCTCCCTGCAGTCGCTGATTGCCCGCGCTGACCAGGCGCTGTCGCAGGCCCTACCTCCCGAAGAGCAATCCCCCGCCGAGCTGCACCGCGCGATGCGCTATGCCGTGCTGGGTGGCGGCAAGCGCCTGCGTCCGCTGCTGGTCTACGCCGCCGGGCATGCGCTGGGCGAAGACGGCCCGCAGCTCGATGCCCCCGCCTGCGCGGTCGAACTGATCCACGCCTATTCGCTGGTGCACGACGACCTGCCGGCGATGGACGATGACGATATGCGCCGCGGCCGCCCCACCTGCCACATCGTGTTTGGCGAGGCCATGGCGATCCTGGCGGGTGACGCGCTGCAGGCATTGGCCTTTGAGCTGCTCGCCCATGACGTGCATGCCGCCAACGGCATGAACATGCTGCGCGTGCTTGGACGCGCCTGCGGCGCGGAAGGCATGGCTGGCGGACAAGCGCTCGATCTCGCCGCCGTCGGTCGTAAACTCAGCCTGGCTGAACTCGAACATATGCACGCCTGCAAGACCGGCGCCCTGATTCGCGCCTCGGTGCGCCTCGGCGCGCTGGCCGCCGGTGCGGACGAACGCACGCTCGACGCACTGGATCGCTACGCACACGCTGTCGGCCTGGCCTTCCAGGTGCGCGACGACATCCTCGATGTAGAAGGTGAATCCGCCGTCATCGGCAAGACCGCCGGCAAAGACGCGGCGGCCGATAAACCCACCTTCCCCTCGATCATCGGCCTCGACGCTTCTCGCACTCACCTGGCCGAACTCACCGCCACCGCGCTGGATGCGATCGCTCCATTAGGTGAACGCGGCGTGCTGCTGGAAGAGCTGGCTCGATACGCAGCCAAGCGCCATCACTGAGTAAAGTCCGCATAAAGAGAGGCAGCCCAAAGGCTGCCTCTCTAAGCGATGACTACGGTCGAACCTTATTTGATCAGGCGCAGGCAGAACGGGTAGCGATAACGCTCGCCCTCGTTGGACTTGATCGTCGCCATGATCACCAGGATCAGCCAGGCAATGCCGATCACGATGCCAGCAGGAATCGCCAGGATCGCGCCGATGCCAAGGGTCAGTATGGTAATCAGCAGCAGCACCACGCCAATGATGGCCATGGTGATGTTGAAGTTCAGCGCTTCCTTCGCCTGGTCATCCACGAAAGGCATGGTGTCTTTCTTCATCAGCCAGATGATCAGCGGGCCTACGAAGCAACCCAGGCCAAACCAGACGCCGGTCAGCAGGCAACCCAGCAAGGCGGAAATGTGGGCGAGCATGGCCCATTGCCGCTGCTCGGGACTCGGCATATCCGAGGGCGGTGGGGTAGCTTCGCTCGACGAAGGCGGTACGGACTCGGGTGGAACGCTCATGCGTGTCTCCTGGTCGTGCAGACGCCGGCCACGCGCCGGTGGCGCCGATGCTAGCAAGGGTGGCGGGCGTTTGCCGAGTAAGCTGACGACCTATCCGCCCCCGCCTCATTCGCCCGCGATGGTCATCCGGTCGACCAGGATCGAACCGGTGAGGATGTGCGAGCGCGGATCCACGTCCGTCCCTACCGCCACGATGCCGGCGTACATGTCGCGCAAGTTGGCCGCGATGGTGATTTCCTCCACCGGGTAGGCGATCTGGCCGTTCTCCACCCAGAAGCCTGCCGCGCCGCGCGAGTAGTCGCCGGTGATGGTATTCACGCCCTGCCCCATCACCTCGGTCACCAGCAAACCGGTGCCGAGGCGGCGCAACATACCTTCGAAATCGTCGCGCCCCTGGTCGGCGGCGCCCGCATCCACCATCAGGTTGTGGATGCCGCCGGCGTTGCCGGTGGACTGCAGGCCGAGCTTGCGCGCGGAATAGCTACCCAAAACATAACGCGCCAGCACGCCGCTCTCGATCAGGGCACTGTCGACGGTAGCGACGCCTTCCGCGTCGAATACGCCGGAACCCTGCCCGCGCATGAGATGCGGCCGCTCCACGATCTGCATCCATGCCGGCATCACTGCCTTGCCGGCGTGATCTAACAAGAAGCTGGCGCGGCGATACAGCGCGCCGCCGCTGATCGCGCTGATCAGATGACCGATCAAACCGCGTGCGATCTCTGGCGCAAACAGCACCGGGCTTTGCTGCGTCGACAAGCGCCGCGCGCCCATGCGGGCCAACGTGCGTTGCGCCGCCTTGTCGCCCAGCGCCTTCGCGCTCATGAAATCGCCGGCGCTGCGCACGCTGTCGTACCAGTAGTCGCGCTGCATGCCGTCCTCATCGCCGGCAATCAGCGACAACGACAGGGAGTGACGGGTACCGCGCTCGCGACCGATAAAGCCATGCGAGTTCGCGTAAACCGACAGGCTCTCGCCCATCTGCACGCTGGCGCCGTCGGAATTGCTGATGCCCGCATGCGCACGACCCGCGTCCTCGATCTGCTGCCCCAGCGTGATCGCCTGTGCGGTATCGACGACCCAGGGATGCCATAGGTCAAGATCAGGAAACGCGGTCGCCATGCGCGAGGCATCGGCCAGCCCGGCAGCGGGATCTTCCTCGGTAAAGCGGGCAATCGCGCAGGCTTGGTCCAGCGTGGCCTGGAGCGAATCCGGGTTCAGGTCGGCGGTACTGGCCGAGCCCTTGCGCTGACCGAAATACACGGTGAGACCGAAGCCGCGGTCGCGGGTGTGTTCCACCGTCTCCACCTCGCCCAGACGCACGTTCACGTTTAGACCGGTATCGATACTGGCCGCCACTTCGGCCTGGCTGGCACCGGCCGCTCGGGCCCTGCGAATCACGTCTTCAGCCAGCTCGGCCAGACGGTCCAGATCCTGCTGGCTACGGTCGGAGGAAAGGGAGGTTAGGCTCACGTGGGCTTCCTGAAGGCTGGCAGGTAGAATACGCGGTCCGAACCGCGCAATGTCCCCAGATGGGGGCGCCGCGGCCCAATGCAAAGCGTCCGGCGGAGATCGGGCTAGGTTGAATCAGGCTATGTTGGATCAGGCCATGTTGCCGGAGACCGGCTTTTATCGTCACTACAAGGGACAGCGCTATCGCGTGCTGGGCATCGCCCGCCACAGCGAAACGCTGGAGCCGCTAGTGATCTACCAGGCACTGTACGGCGAGCAAGGTCTATGGGTTCGCCCTGCCGCCATGTTCTGCGAAACCGTGGAAGTGGACGGCCAAACCGTCCCCCGTTTTGCGCTGGAATGCGCCGAACCCGGCCTGGACACCGGCCCGGAAGCAACCAGCTCTAAGACGACGCGCTCTAAAACGACGCGCTGAGCACGACGAACGACCTGAAGGGATAACCCTCGTGAACCGCACCTACACCGACACACCCGACCACGACTACGGCCCGACCCGCACCCAGCAGCGACGCGACGCGCTGGCTGTGCTCGAGCTCGCCAGCCAGCTGGTGGAGTTGCCGGCGAGCCGCCTGGCCAAACTGGATTTGCCCGATGACGTGCGGCGCGAAATCGACAACACGCGCAAGATCACTGCGCATATCGCACGCAAGCGCCAGCTCGGCTTTCTCGCCAAGGTGATGCGTCGTCACGAAACCGAGGTCTTCGACGGCGTGCGTGCCGCGCTGGGCGAGAACCGCGAACGCCAGCGCCAGGAAACGGCGGCGATGCATCGCCTCGAAGCTATGCGTGATCGCTTGCTCGCCGACAGCGACGACAGCGCACTCTCGGAACTCATTGCCAAACACCCGCAGATCGACCGCCAGCATCTGCGCTCACTGATCCGTCAGGCGCGTACCGAGCGCGACGCGAACAAGCCGCCGCGTGCCTACCGGGAAATTTTCCAGCTGCTGAAAGATCTGGCGGCTAGCGAAGACTGAGTCGTACGGTTTTGTTGGAGCGCCCCCCCCGGACTCGATCCGAGGGGGCGCTCCAACATGATGGTTAGGACGCGGTGCCACCCACCGTCATGCCATCCACCTTCAGCGTCGGCTGACCCACACCGACCGGCACGCTTTGCCCATCCTTGCCGCACACGCCGACGCCTTCATCCAGCGCCAAGTCATTGCCGATCATCGACACGCGCGTCAGCACTTCCGGCCCGGAGCCGATCAAGGTGGCGCCCTTCACTGGCGTGGTGATTTTGCCGTCCTCGATCAAATAGGCCTCGCTGGCAGAGAACACGAACTTGCCGTTGGTGATGTCGACTTGGCCACCACCGAAGTTCACTGCATACAGACCGCGCTTCACCGAGCGGATGATCTCCTGCGGATCGTGCTGGCCGGCCAGCATGTAGGTATTAGTCATGCGCGGCATCGGCAGCTGGGCGAAGGATTCGCGACGGCCGTTGCCGGTGGGCGCCATGCCCATCAGGCGCGCGTTGAGCTTGTCCTGCATGTAACCCTTGAGGATGCCGTCCTCGATCAGTGTGGTGCACTCGGTCGGCGTGCCTTCGTCGTCGATGCTGAGCGAACCGCGACGCCCTGGCAGCGTGCCGTCGTCCACCACGGTGACGCCCGGTGCTGCCACGCGCTGGCCGATGCGGCCGGCGAAGGCGGAGCTGCCCTTACGGTTGAAGTCGCCTTCCAGGCCGTGGCCGATGGCCTCGTGCAGAAGTACGCCGGGCCAGCCGGGACCGAGCACGACCGTCATGCTGCCGGCCGGCGCATCCACCGCATCGAGATTCACCAGCGCCTGGCGTACGGCTTCATCGGCGAAGGCCAGCGCGCGACCGTTCTCCAGCAGCTCGCGGTAGCCATAACGGCCACCACCGCCACTGTGGCCTTGTTCGCGGCGCCCAGCCTGCTCGGCGATCACCTGCACGTTCAGGCGCACCAGCGGGCGCACGTCGGCAGCCAGGGTGCCATCGGAAGCGGCCACCAGTACGGTGTCCATCGTGGCGGCGAGGCTCACGATGACCTGCTTCACGCGCGGGTCGCGTGAGCGCGCATAGGCGTCCACTTCGCGCAGTAGAGCGATCTTGTCCGGGTTGGGCAGGCTTTCCACCGGATCGATAGCTGGATACAGCGACTTCGCGCTATGCATGGCCAGCGGCTTGCCCGCGCCGTTACCCCCCTGCGCGATCGCACGCGCGGCCTTGGAGGCGTCCAGCAATTGCGGCAACACGATCTCGTCGGAATAGGCAAAGCCGGTCTTCTCGCCGGAGATGGCACGCACGCCCACGCCCTGCTCGATCGAATGGCTGCCGTCCTTGACGATGCCCTCTTCCAGCACCCACGACTCGCTGCGCGAATGCTGGAAATACAGGTCGGCGGCATCGATGGACGGCCCCATCAGCTGGGTGAAGACGCGGTCGAGGTCGGTGGAAGCCAGGCCACCCGGCGCCAGCAATCGGCGCTCGGCCTGTGCGATCAGGGAATCCATGAGGTCATCGCTTAGTGAACAGGGGACAGACTGTAGCAAGTGGGGCCGGCCGGCACCGGTTTAAAGCTTCCAATAGGCGGCCGTACCGCTACCATGCGTTGCCCCGGCAAGACCGGAATGACGACGTGAAGGACCACCGATGAGCGACTTCTCCAAACGCGAGCTGGCCCACAAGGTCATCGACCGCACCCTCAAGGCACCGGTCGAAGAAACCCGCGAACTTCTTCATCGTGATGGCGAGCTGAAACCGGGGTTGGGCAAGGTCACGGGCGTGCTCGCCTTGTCGCTGGGCTTTCTGAGCCTGCTCGGCGTGCTGGCGTTCCATTTTCCGCAGTACCTGACCACGCCCGACCTGCGCCACAAGTATTCGGTCGACGTGTTGCGCCAACTGCTGTTGCTGGCCTTGCTGGTCTCAGGCGGCATGTCGCTGGGCAACTTGATCCTTGGCCGCATGCGCAACCTCAACATCGTGGCGTTCGCGCTGGTGATCGCCGCGACGGCGCTGGGCGGCTCGCGCGTGCCGGTAGGCAATTTTCCGGAGCACACACCGTACGTCGGCCTGGACTGGTTCATCCTCGACCTGCTCGGCTCCACGCTGATTTTCGTGGTGATCGAAAAGCTGTTCCCGCTGTACAAGGGGCAGACGCTGTTCCGCAAGGAATGGCAGACCGACCTCAAGCATTTCGCGGTGAACCACTTCATCGTGGGCCTGGCGCTGCTGGTGGTGAATTTCCTGCTGCACCACCTGTTCGGCTGGTTGGTGCGCAGTGATTTCCAGCAGGCGGTGCAGCACATCGCCTTCGTACCGCAGCTGCTGCTGTGCATTCTGGTCGCCGACCTGGCGCAGTATTGGACGCACCGCGCGTATCACGAAGTGCCGTTCCTGTGGCGCTTCCACGCCGTGCATCACAGCGTAAAAACCATGGACTGGCTGGCCGGCTCGCGCCAGCACATGCTGGAGCTGATCGTGACGCGCGTGTGCGTGCTGGCGCCGCTGTATATCCTCGGCTTCAGCGAGGCGGCGATGAATGCGTACATCATCGTGGTCGGCTTCCAGGCCGTGTTCAACCACGCCAACGTGCACCTGCCGTGGGGGCCGCTGAAGTACCTGATCGTGACGCCGAACTTCCATCACTGGCATCACGCCTCCGACGACGAAGCGATCGACAAGAACTACGCCGCGCACTACGCCTTCCTCGACTACGTGTTCGGCACTGCGGTGAAGTCGACGAAGAAATTCCCGGAGAAATACGGCGTGGTCGGCGACTACATGCCGGACGGTTTCGTCCGGCAGCAGCTGTTCCCATTCCGCGGCAGCACCAAGCCGGCGGAGTGAACTCGCGTAGAGCCTGTTCAATATCTCTGCATGGCCCGCGCCGGGATCTGTTTGCGCGCAGGACAAGGAAGAACGAGGGCGTGTACGTCCGTACACAACCGAGTGATGACGCCGTACTGTGGGCAAACAGACTCGGCCCGAAGGGTTGAACCGCTGAGGGCGCCATGCGGCGGCGCGCGGCTTGGCCTGACAGCCAGTCAGGCGCTGCGCCACGCCCCACCACCTGGCGCCCTCAGCGGTTCAACGCGGGCTATGCAGAGACATTGAACAGGCTCTTACCGCCCGCCGGCACTGGCGGCGGGTGCCGGACTGCTTGGTGGCGCCTGCATGGGCACTGCGAGCGCCGGCGGCACTTCGAAGGTTCCCGTCTTCTCGATCAACGGTTTGTCCCACGGCCCGGTGATGCGGTAATGCATCACGGCGGCACGGTTCAGTCCGTGCCCGAGCAACCCCTGCGCCACGAAGCCGGCCGCGGCACCAATCGGCCCGCCGACGACCGCGCCGACCACCGGCAAGCTGTTGCCGACGTGCGGTACAACAATCACTCGCTGGTCGTAGTCCTTCACGCGCAGGCCGGTACGCCCCTTGATGCTGATTTCGGCAGCGGGACTGAGGATCTGCAGATTGTCGGAGGTGGCGTTGCCACCGGCCAGCAGGAAGTCGCCGCTAATCGCATCGAATGCCATGCCCTTGCCGAAGACGTCACCGAAATCAAAACTGAGCCGCCGCGGCAACTCAATCACCGAAATCAATCCGAACAGTCGCCCCACACTCGGCTCTACTTCCGGAATGCTGCCCTCGGTGACATGAATGCTCAGCTTGCCATCCATGTTTGCCAGGTCCATCGCCGAAGGCGCACCGGGCCAGGTCGCATCGAGCAGGGAGCGTGTCTTGCCGCCATTGAACAATCCCGCGAAGCCGAAGGCGCCCAGCATGTCGCCGAGGTTTTCCGCGGCAAAGTCGATACGCAGGTGCGTATGGCTGTTGGTGGCGGTGCCATCCCAATCGCCGGTGGCGTTGATCTGCACGTTACGCGACAAGGCACGCAATTGATCGAAGTGCATGCCGCGATCGGTCGGCCAGGTTTCCAATCGTGCCTCGCCCAGCTTCGACTCGCCGAAACGTAGATCGCCGACCCATAGATGAAACGGTGGCAGCGCCGATGGTGTGACGCCCGTATTTGCCGGGTTGCCGGCTGGATTCTCTACCGGCACGTTCGCGCCGGCCTTGGTGTCGGGCGTATTGCTCTTGGGCCAATACAGCCGTTGCAGGCGCGCCGTAACGCCGCGCTTGCTCAAGTCGGTCGAGGGCACGGTGAAGCGCCCGGCGATCTCGGTGCTGTCCACATCGACATTCAACGCATCCGCCTTCGGCGTGGCCTGGATGTGCATCGAAGGAAAGGTGTGGCCGAAGACATCGGCCTGGTCGGCGGTGACATCGATGCTCTCCAGCCCCGGCCCCTCCATGCTGCTACCTGCCACGGTGCGCTGCACCCAGCCAGTCACATCGAGCTTTGACGCGTGGCCGCGCACGCGAATGCCTTTATCCGGCACCGTATCGGGCATGCGCGTGCCAAAGGCGAAGGTGGCGCCGAGCGGCTGCTTGTCGCCATCGGAAAGGCGAAAGCGCTGCCGCACCACCTGCCCCAGCGATATCTGCAGATCACTGCCAGCCACCGGCAAGTTCATGGTCAGGTGCAACGGCAGGCTGGTCTCCGCCGATTTCTTCAACGGCGTGGGGACGTCCAACGCCATGCCCGCAAGCGTCGAATCGAGGGTCAATACCTGCGCCGCGTTCGCCACGGTATCGGGATGCACGATGTCGAAGCCGACCGTGAAATCGCTACGGCCGCTCGCGACTTCTTTCAGCCAGTCCAGCGACGAAAAGCCCTGCACCAGCTCGGCCATGCCATAGCGGCCATTGAGCCTGGCCGAAAAAGCCGTATCGGGACGCCCCGTGGCGGCGGCAATGGCGATGTCGAGCTTGGACGGCTGTCCGCGGAATCCGGTATCGAGAGGACCGGCATGGAAGCCGTGCGCATCGAAGGTGGCCGGACCGCTGATCTTGTCCAGCTTGAGGTTCCAATCCGGCGCGTTGAGGTCGGCGTCCTTGAGCTGGGCATTGCCTGCCAGCGTGAAGTTCTTGGCGTCCTTCATCGGCAGCACCAAGTGGAAATCGAAATTGCCGGTACCGCCCAGGCTCATCTTGGCCAGCGCATCGGCCTGATGGCTGCCGATCGGACTCCTGCGCACGAAGTCCATCAGGTTGGCACCGTTGCCGGAACCTTTCACATTCAGATCGAGCGTGGTGTTGGCGAAATCGGGAATCAGCGCGACCGCGCTTTCGACCTTGACGCCCAGCGACTGTCCCGCGCTCGTCTCCACCAGCATGCCGTTGTTGACGAAGTTGGCGATGGCATTGACGCCTTCGGCGCGCGGCCAGTTCTTGCCGTAATCCAGGGTGAGGTTGCTGATCGCCGCACGCGCTTCGAAGCGACCTTCGTTGTGCAGGAATGGCCAGTCCGCCAGGTCGCCGCGCACCACCACCGCAGCGTCATCGATCTTGCCCGCGACCAACGCGCGATCCAGCCAGTCGACGGCCGACGGCGACATGGAATCGATGGGCCAGAACAGCTTGGCTGCATCCATGTCCGCATGGCTCAGCGCCACGTACAAGTCGAGGAAGGGACGCCCACCGCCATCGTGCAGCGCGATGTCGCCGCGCGCCTGGCCGCCGTAGCCGGCGCCTTCGAAGTCCAACGCATCGATGCCGATATGCCAGTCGCCATCCGCGTGCCAGAACGCGATCTGGCTGGACAGCTTGGACATCACGAGCGGCTTGCGGAACGTGTGCGGAAAGTTCAGCACCGTGGCCTGGGCAGGCAGCTCCAACGCGAGCGCTTCCTGGTCGCCGCGCAGTTCGCCGTTGAGATGGTCGATACCCGGCAGTTTGCCGGCGGCATCGATACCGAGCCCGCTGAAGCCGACATCCACGAAGGCCAAGCCCTGCGCCCGTGTCCAGCGCAGGGACGCATGGCTTAGTTTGCCGCGCGGCTTGCCAGCACCTACCCATTGCGCGAGCCCTGGCGAAAGCTGCGGCTTGAGCGCCAGCCAGGGCAACAGCGGGCCGAGTTGTAGATCGCGTGCGGCCACGTCGACGTGCGCCTGGTCGCTATCCATCTGGTGCAACTCGGCAGCGAGAGCGCTGCCGTCATCGTCGACCCAACGCAACTGGGAGCCGTCGTTGCCCATGCGCAGCTCGGCGAGGGCGTGCAGCGATGGCACATACGCTTTGCCCCCTTCCGGACTGGCCAGCACCACGTCGCTCAGGTCGAAACGGGTCAGATTGCGCACCACCTTCGCATCGCGCCAGTCCAACCAACTGGCGAAGCTGCCGTGACCGCTTTCGGCTGTATAGCCGCCCATATCGATATCGGCGGACAAGGCATGCAGATCGATATCCGTGCCGGACAGCCACAGGCGCCCATCGGCCCCGTCCTCACGAAAACTGCCTGCGCCACGCAGCTCACCGGCGGCGCCAAAGCGATGCAGAATCGCCCCCACACGCACACGCCCACCCTGCCGGCTCACACGCAGCTGTTTTGCGATCAGCTCGTAGTGCTTGTTGACGCGCGCGTCGGCGATATCCAGGTGCAAGTCGCTCAGCCACAACTCCACCGACAAACCGCCGAACGAAGCGCTTTGCCGATCGGTGCCACCGGCCATACCGATGCCATTGATATGCCAGGCACCGTCGACATCGCGACCGAGATCCAGTTGCAAGCCGCGCACATGCAGGTTGAGCAAGTGGCGCGAAGGCAGCAGCCAGCCACCCAGGTCCAACTTGAGCTGCGTCTCAGGGATGTGCAGTGGGCTGCCGCCGTCGCCCGCGCCGATGGTGACGTCGCGCATGACAAACAGCGGACCCGACGCCTCCCAGCGCCCTTCCATCGAGGCGAACGACACCGGCCGATGCAATTGCTGGCTGAGCTGAGTCGCCACCCATTGCGGATGGTTCGCCAGCGTCGGCAACAACACCTGGATCAGGCCAGCCAGCACGGCCAGGCCGATCACGGACACGCCCGCAACCCAGCCCATCGCACGGGCGATACGGTGCATGCGTTGGCGCCAGACCATGTTCACCGGCGGCCTACGCCGCGCAGCGAATCACAAGAGAACGACATCGAACTGTTCCTGCGAATAATGCTCTTCAGCCTGAAAGCGTATGCTTTTTGAAATGAACTCTTCCAGTTCCGCTACGGCGACGGACTCCTCTTCCAGGATGCGCCCCACCACTTTGGGACTGGCCATCACCAGCAGCTTCTCGGCATTGAACTGGCGCACGGCGCGGGTGATCTCGCGGAAGATTTCATAGGTCACCGTCTCGGCCGTCTTCATCGCACCGCGACCACTGCAGGCCGGGCACGGTTCGCACAGTTGGCGCTCCAGGCTTTCGGTAGTGCGCTTGCGGGTCATCTCCACCAGACCCAGCGCCGACATCGGATAGACCGTGGTCTTGGCGTGATCGCGCAGCAGCCCCTTCTCGAGCATGCGCAGCACCTGGCGCTTGTGTTCTTCATCGGTCATGTCGATGAAGTCGATGATGATGATGCCGCCGAGGTTGCGTAGCCGCAGCTGCCGGGCCGCCGCCTGCGCGGCTTCCAGGTTGGTGCGGTAAACGGTTTCCTCCAGATTGCGCGTACCGAGATAACCACCGGTATTGACGTCGATGGTGGTCATCGCCTCGGTCTGGTCGACGATGAGGTAGCCGCCGGACTTCAACGGCACTTCCTTCTTCAACGCGCGCTGGATTTCGTCCTCCACGCCGTACAGGTCGAAGATGGGCCGCTCGCCGGCGTAATGCTCGATGCGGTCGTCCAGGCTGGGCATGAATTTGTGCACGAACTTGGCGACCTTCTCGTAGGTCTCGCGCGAATCCACGCGTACCTTTTCGATGTCGTCGTTGAGCATGTCGCGCAGGCTGCGCAGCGGCAGCGACAGTTCTTCGTATACACGCTCGCCAACCTTGGCCTTGGCGATATTCTCCTGCACTACGCGCCAGACCTTGCCCAGGTAGGTCACGTCGAAGGCCAGCGATTCGGCGGTCTGCTCCTCGGCATTGGTGCGCACGATGTAGCCGAGCCTGATATTGCCGGTGGCGTCCTCGCCGATCAGCGAGGTCATGACCTCTTTCAGGCGCTGGCGCTCAACCTCGTCCTCAATGCGCGCGGAGATGCCCAGGGTTTTCGCGTGCGGCAGCAGCACCAGATAGCGCGAGGGGATCGACAAATGGGTGGACAGGCGGGCGCCCTTGGTGCCGATCGGGTCCTTCACCACTTGCACCACGATCTCCTGGCCTTCGTGCACCAGCTCGCTGATCGAGGGCGTGTTGCCATTGCCGTTGCCGTTGGGCACCACCTCGACGCCCTCCACCGCCACCGGCAGCGGCGGGCGCACGATGTCCGACGCGTGCAGGAACGCCGCGCGCTCCAACCCGATCTCGACGAACACCGCCTGCATGCCCGGCATCACTCGCTGCACGCGGCCTTTGTACACATTGCCCACGTAGCCGCGCTTGGAGGCTCGTTCGACGTGCACCTCCTGCAACATGCCGTTCTCGACCACGCCGACGCGGGTTTCGCGCGGCGTCACGTTGATCAGGATTTCTTCACTCACCGAACACTCCCCTTACAAGCGTTCTTTATAGCGGCTGTGCGCGCAGGCGTCGATGCGCCATGACACACCCCAAGCCACGACTCAGCGGCGTCCGTTAAGCTGCGCTCTTTAGGCTGGCCCAGCATTGCAACGGGGGTGCCATGAAGTTGTTGCTGGTGGAGGACTCGGAGCGTCTACGGCAAACCCTCAGACACGGTCTGCAGGGTGCAGGTTTCACCGTGGACGCCGCGCAGGACGGTATGGAAGCCAAGGGCTTCCTGGGCAGTTATGACTATGAGCTGGTGGTGCTGGACCTGATGCTGCCTCGCCTGGACGGCATTGCTGTACTGCGCGGCCTTCCATCCGGCGGCCGACGGCCCAGGGTGCTGGTGCTATCCGCGCGCGACCAAGTGAGTGACCGCATCGAGGCGCTGAACGCCGGCGCCGACGACTACCTGGTGAAACCCTTCGCCTTCGACGAGCTGGTGGCTCGCCTGCATGCCCTGTCGCGCCGGCCGCAACAGGCGCAGCCAGTGGTGCTGAGCCACGGCGCACTGTCCTGGGACCCGCTGTCCCAAAGCGCCAGCGTCAACGGCCACCCGCTAGGCCTGACCCCCCGCGAGTTTGCCGTACTCGGTTTGCTGCTGCGCCACCGCGGCCGCGCTTTCACCCGGCTTGAGATCCTGGAGCGCACGGCCGGCAGCGATAGCGATGTCTCTGACCGCAGCGTGGAAGTGCTGGTCTTCGGCCTGCGCCGCAAGCTCGATGCCGCGGGACTGACGGGGCTGATCGAAACCCGTCGCGGGGCTGGCTACCTGATTCCATGAAGCCGGCTTCACTCTCCTCTCGCATCACCCTGCTGTTGCTGGTCACCAGCCTGGCCCTGCTGGGCGGCGGCGCGCTGGCGATGGATTGGCGTATCGACCGCGAGATGGAAGCGCGCTATCGCGAGACTCTGCTGACCCAGGCTCATGCGGTGGCGGCCATGACCGAGTTGGAGCAGGACGCGGGCGACGGCAGCACCAACCTGCGGCCGCAGGCCGGGCTATTCGGCGGCGAGGGGCCGGTGTTCTACGAGCTGCGCTGCAAGGGCCTGCCGCCTCTGCGCAGCGATCCGCCCCCACTGGCAACACCCCCGGGCTGGCCCGATGCGGCGAGTTCGGAGCCGCAATTCAGCCGCCTGAAGCACCACGACAAGCGGCTAGGCACGGTGATGTTCGCGTTCCGGGCACCGGCAGGCGAAGCGCAGAATCTGACGGGCGGAGGCAGGGGATGCGCGCTGTTCTTCCAGCAGGATCGGCGCCCGTTCGAACAGATCCTGCTCGCCATCGACTGGATCCTGGCGCTGGGTCCGATCCTTGCCCTGGGTATCGCACTGGTGGCCGTGCCGCTGATCGTGAGGCGGGGCCTGCGTCCCGTCCGGGCGCTGGTGGCCCGCATGGGTGACATTGGCCCCAATGCACCTGGCGAGCGGTTGCATCCCAGCGGCTTGCGCGAGCTGGACCCGCTGATCCGGCGCTTCAACGGCGTACTGGACCGCATGGACGAAGGCCTCGCCCGCGAACGCCAGTTCGCCAGCGGCCTGGCTCACGAGAGCCGCACCCGATTGGCCGAACTGCGCGCGCTGACTGAAGTGGAGTCCCGCTACCCCAGCGGACGCACGCTGCCGGACATCCTCGGCGAAGTCGGCAGCATCGGCGCCGAGCTCGAAGCCACCGTGACCGCCTTGCTGCTGCTCACCCGACTGCAATCCGGGCTGGAACAGCCCCAGCTGCAGGAGCTATCGCCGGCCCCTTGGCTGGAGCGTCAGCTGCAGCGCCATCGCGGCCTGGCCGCCGATCATGGCGCGACCTTGCAACTATCGGGCGAACCACCCGCGCGCATCCGCAGCGACCCTGCGCTGCTGGAGGTGATCGTCGGCAATCTGCTCAGCAACGCCTGCGCCTATGCGCCATCCGGCGACACCGTCGAACTGCATGTGGACGGCGCGGGCCTGACCATCATCAACGCCGCACCCGACCTCACTGCCGATGACCTGGAGCGTTTCGGCCAGCGCTTCTGGCGCAAGCAGGCGCCCCATGCAGGCCACGCCGGACTCGGCCTGGCGCTCGCCGCCGCCGCCGCGCACGCGCTGGGATTGGCGCTGGCATTCCGGTTGGATGCATCACGGCGATTGCATGCACGCCTGTCATGGCCGAAACACCGAGCCGACGCATGAAGGCAGCTGCGGAGCGTCGAGATTCATGACACGCAAGCGCAGTTTCGCCCCCGTGGTCGATCCACATGTACGGGTGTTGATCCTGGGTAGCCTGCCCGGAGAGATGTCGCTGGCGCAGGGTCAGTACTACGCGTTTCCGCAAAACAAGTTTTGGGAGTTGGTCAGCTCGATCATCGATGTCGAGCTTCGCCCCCTGCCCTATGTCACGCGACTGGATACCGTGCTGGCACACAGCATCGGGCTATGGGACGTCATTGCCGAGGCGGAACGTCCCGGCGGCAGTCTTGATGCGTCGATTCGTAACGAAACGCACAACGCACTCTCGGACCTGCTCAGCCGTTTGCCGCAACTGCGTGCGATTGGTTTCAACGGTGGCACGGCGGCCCGTCATGGTCGCCGTCAACTCAAGCAGCAAAATCATCGCTTGGCGCTTATCGATCTTCCATCGTCGAGCCCGGCGCACACGCTCGCGTTTGAACGGAAACGGCAGGCTTGGTCCGTACTACGCACCTATCTGACGCCGCCGGAGGCGTCATGTTGAACTTGATGACTTTGCCTCGCGGTACTCACGACGGACTACACGTCCGGCCGCGCTGGCCTGCTCGACGGGTACTCCTCGACGTTCCAGCCTTCAAGAAACTGCAAACGATTCAAGCACGGCTGCCAGACGAGATAGGGCTCATTCTCACTCGTGGTTTTGAACCGGCAGCAACGCATCTCGGCTTCGCACGTAAACAGTTTCGAGCGTTGGGCATCGGCCTTTTTCGGTTGATGTACCCAGGCAGGCGGAGCGAAATCACAGACATATTCGGCAGCAACGGGCACGACGTCGATGGCTCACACGTCGACGTCTCCTTCCAATGGAACGGCCGCAGGGTACGGCTACTGCCGTTAGGGGTGTTCACCCCGCCGAGCATGCAACGACGACGCACTCGGCAATTCGCATCCCCACTGGCGAAAGTCTGCGCCGCACTCATTCAGGAGGGCTTTCATATCCACAACAACCCGACTGAAAGCCTTCAGATCCATTGCGATTTGATCTCGTAACGCAATGACAATACCGAGGCTAGACAGTAGAGCACTGAATCGCGCCACCTTGTCGCGTCAACTGCTGCTGCGTCGCCATGATCGCACCGTGCTGAGCGCGATCGAGCACTTGGCAGGGCTACAGGCCCAGGCCCCCAACCCACCGTACATCGGCCTATGGACGCGATTGAAGGACTTCCGTTTCGACGCGCTTACGCAGCATCTGCATGACCGCAGCGTCGTGCGTTGCGCGGCGATGCGTTCGACCCTGCACCTTTTGTCCGCCGACGATCTGCTCGCCTTTCGCCCCTTGCTGCAACCCGTGCAACTACGCGGCGTCCAGGCTGCTTTCGGCCGCAAACTTGCCGGCCTCGACATGCCGGCACTGATCGCCGCCGGCCGCACGCTTCTGCGGGATCAAGCGATGACCAGCGCCGAGCTGGGAAAACGGCTAAGCGAACACTGGCCGGATCGCGATGCGCAGGCCATGGCTCAAGCCATGCGCGGGCACGCTGCATTGATACACGTGCCTCCTGCAGGCACGTGGGACTCCCATCGCCCAGCACCCCTTGCGCTGGCGGAGACTTGGCTTAGCCGTCCACTCTCTACACCGGCGTCAGCCGATGACTTGATTCGCCGCTATCTGGCGGCCTTCGGCCCGGCCAGCAGCAAAGATCTCACGGTGTGGTCCGGCCTCACCGGGCTCGGCCCCGCACTGAAGCGGATGCACTCCGCCCTGCTGCACTTTCGCGACGAACACGGAGTGGAGCTATTCGACCTGCGCGAAGCCCCACGCCCGGCATCAGATACACCCGCCCCCGTCCGCCTGCTGCCGGAATACGACAATCTGTTGCTGGCCCATGCTGACCGCCGGCGCTTCATCGCCGATGAACACCGCGCTCGGGTCTACACCAACAACGGCATCATCCGCGCCAGCGTGCTGATCGACGGTTTTGTGGCTGGTGTTTGGAAACTGGATGCGAAGAGCAACAACGCCGAGGTTCGAATCGACCTATTTGGACGGACGTCCAAACAAGATCGCCTCGACCTGGAGGTCGAGGCGATGAACTTGCTTATAGAAGCGGCGCCCGCCGCGCAAAAGCGTGACGTGATCTTCGGCGCCTTAAATCCGTAGAGACGGGCCTATGCCGATCAATCGATTGGCGTATGCCGGTACTTGATGACGTCGCGCTCCTGCACCAGCGGCGCTTTGTTGTCCCAGGCCTGCCGGATATAAGTGACCACCGCGGCGACATCACTGTCCTTCAGCTGCTGCGCGAACGGCGGCATGGAATACGGACGCGGATTGCCCTTGGTCGCCGGCGGGAAACCGCCCAGCAACACCACGCGGATGGCATTGATACCGGTTGGCTCGTTCACCGAGGAATTGCCGTTGAGCGGTGGATACACACCGGCCACGCCGTTGCCGTCCTTGCCATGGCAGCCGGCACAGCGTTCGCCGTAGATCTTGGTGCCCTGGTTGACCATGGTGGTGGTATCGAGCGGCGATTTCTCGAACTGCATCTGCGGGCGCGCCGGCAGCGATCGCAGATAGATGGCGATGGCTTGCAGATCGTCATCGGTCATGTGCTGCGTGCTCTGCGCTACCACTTCGGCCATCGGTCCGAAAGCCGTGCCTTTGGCCGAGTGCCCGGTTTTGAGCAGGTCCACGATGTCCTTTTCACCCCATCCCTCCAAACCGCCGTTGGTCTGCGTGCTTAGATCCGGCGCATACCAGTTCTGCACCGGAATCTGCCCGCCGGACAGCGCCTGGTCGCTGCGCATGCCGCCGAAGGAGTCGCGCGCTATATGGCATTCATTGCAATGACCCAGGCCCTGCACCAGATAGGCGCCACGGTTCCATGCCGCCGACTTGGCTGGGTCCGGCTGGTACTCGCCCTCCTTGAAGTACAGCGCGCGCCAAGCCTTCAGGCTGTTGCGCACGTTATAGGGAAACTCCAGCCCCAGCGGCTTGGATGGCTGATGCACCGGCGCCAGCGATTGCAGGTGAGCGAAGATCGCTAGCGCGTCGTCGCGACTGACCTTGGTGTACGAGGTATAGGAGAACGCCGGATAGAGCAGCTCGCCTTTACGGCCCACGCCGGAGTGCAAGGCCTGCCAGAACGCTTCGAAACTCCAGTCGCCGAGACCGGTCTCGCGATCCGGCGTGAGATTGGGCGCCGGAATGTCGCCGAACGGCGTACCCACGACGCGACCGCCCGCAAGGCGCTGACCGCCCTGCGAGGTATGGCAGGCGGCGCAGTCACCCACCGTGGTCAGGTACTGGCCCTTGGCGATCAGCACAGGATCTTTCAGCGTGGCGACATCGACCTTGCTCGCCTCGCGCGACACCGGCGCATGCCCACCGCTACGCAGAAACACCCAGCCGACCAATGCGATGCCAAGCAGCGCGATCGAGATCAACACCCAACGCAGCATCTTCATGCGCCATCTCCCGTGGCACCGAGCACACCGCAGTGCAGTGGCGGACTGATGGAACCAGCCGGTTGCGCGTGCATGTCCGACGGCAATTCGCGCCCGGCCAGCCATGCGGACACCGCTCCGATATCGGACGCGCTGAGCCGATTGGCGATCTCGGCCATGCAGTCCGGCGCTACCGTGGCGCGCGTTTTGGTGCGCCAGGAACCGAGCTGCGAGCTGAGGTAGTCGTACGGCAAGCCGACCAGGCCGGGGATGTTCGGCTGCACGCCGGTCAGCTGGGTGCCATGACAGGCGGCGCAAGCCGGAATCTGGTGCGACGGATCACCCTTGGTGGCCAGTTCCTCGCCGCGCTTGAGCGCCTCGGGCGAGACGCGCGGCAACGGCGAGCGGGCGTAGGGTACTTCCTGTGCGGAGAAGTATTCGGCGATCTCCTGCATGTACTCCGGGCTGAGATGGCGCACGGTGTATTCCATGGGGCCGTACTTGCGCAGGCCGTCCTGGAAGTCCTTCAACTGACGTGCAAGGTAACCGGCCGGTTTGCCGGCCAGACGCGGAAAGAAGCCACTTTCGGGCGTGCCCTCGCCATGTACGCCATGACAGGCCGTGCAGGAAGCGATGCGTTGCTGGAGGGTGTCCGGCACCGTCAACGGGTGGCCTTCCTCAGCGCGGGCTGCACCAGCGACACTGGCGGCGGCGAATAACAGGACAGCGGAAAACACACGCCTGACCCGGCACAGCTTGGCTATCGTATCCATCCGACGATTATAGGCCCGCACCTTCATTCCACTGATGCGGTTACGGCTAAGCTGCTACTTCGCGACACCATGCCGCATGCTTCCGGAGACTAACGTGACCCGACTGCAGCTCTCGCTTTCCCTGCTCGCCAGCGCCCTGTTTACTAGCAGCTCTCTGCTAGCCCAATCGGCCGACCCGAGCTTCGCCTGGTCGTCGATCAAGGATCTGCACCAGCGCATGGATGCCGGCCAGCTCAACAGCGAATCCCTGGCTCGCCAATTCCTCGAACGCATCCAGCAGATCGATCAATCGGGCCCCGCCTTGCGTGCCGTGCTCGAAACCAATCCCGATGCACTGAAGCTCGCCACAGAACTGGATCACCGGCATGCGCACGGTGCGCTCCACGGTATTCCTGTGTTGCTGAAAGACAACATCGATACCGGCGATCGCATGCTCACCACCGCTGGCTCGCTGGCGCTGACCGAAGCGCCTGCGCCGCGCGATGCTGGATTGGTAACGCGCCTGCGCAAGAGCGGCGCGTTGATCCTCGGCAAGACCAACCTCAGCGAGTGGGCCAACATGCGCTCCAACCACGCCAGCAGCGGCTGGAGCGCGCGCGGCGGGCAGACCCGCAATCCCTATGTGCTGGACCGCAACCCCTGCGGTTCCAGCGCCGGTTCCGGTGCTGCTGTTGCCGCGGGCCTGGCTACCGTGGCGATTGGCTCGGAAACCGACGGCTCCATCATCTGCCCTGCAGCCGCCAACGGCATCGTTGGCATCAAACCTACGTTGGGACTGGTCAGCCGCAGCGGCATCGTGCCGATCAGCCACAACCAGGACACGGCCGGACCGATGGCGCGCAACGTGGCCGACGCGGCTACCGTGCTCAGCGTGATCGCCGGCAGCGATCCGCGTGACCCGGCCACCGCCGAGGCCGATCGGCATGCTACCGACTACACCCGCTTCCTCGATCCGAACGGACTCGAGGGTAAGCGCATCGGCGTGGTGCGCCAGTTGGCCGGCGCCGAACCGAATGCCGACCGCGTACTGGAGCAATCGATTGCATTGATGAAAGCGCAAGGCGCGATCATCGTGGACCCGGTGGAAATCCCACACTTGAAGGAACTGGGTGATGCGGAGCTGATCGTACTGCTGTACGACCTCAAGCACGATTTAAATGCCTACCTCGCCACGCGCCCGAAGTCGAAGATCAAAACGCTGGCCGACCTGATCGCCTTCAATCAGCGCGAGGCGGAGCGAGAGATGCCATGGTTCGGGCAAGAACTGTTCGAGCAAGCCCAAGCCAAGGGGCCGTTGACCGACAAAGCCTATGTCGATGCGCTGGCCAAGACTAAGCGCCTGTCCGGCCCCGAAGGCATCGATGCCGCGCTAACGAAGGACCACCTCGACGCCTTGCTTGCCCCTTCGTGGGGGCCCACCTTCGTCACCGATCTGGTACTTGGCGACCACGTGGTCAGCGGCGACCCGACCGTGGGTGGCGCCTCGCAGCCAGCGGCGGTGGCCGGCTATCCGTCCATCACCGTACCGGCAGGGTTTGCGCACGACCTGCCAGTCGGCATCGTGTTGTTCGGCGCGAAGTGGAGCGAGCCGACGCTGATTTCGATCGCTTATGGTTTCGAGCAGCACGCCCATGTGTGGCAGCCGCCTAAGTTTCTGGACACAGTGGGTGGAAAGGCTGTGCCTGCCGCTTCGCCTTGAGCGAGGCCGTACTTGTAGCCGTGGCGATGGGTTGCGTTGGGGGTGAGCAAGACGAGCCCCCAATGCAACCGAACGTCATCAGCCCAAGCCGCCCACCGACTTGCGCACGATCAACATCGCCAGTTCCAGCGATTGCTCGTAGTTGAGGCGCGGATCGACCATCGACTTGTAGGCGCGATCGAGGTCGGCCTCGCTGAGGTCACGGGCGCCGCCCATGCACTCCGTCACGTCCTCACCGGTCAACTCCAGATGCACGCCACCCAGCCGCGTACCCGCGGCGGCGTGGATGTCGAAGGCCTGATCGAGCTCGCCACGGATATTGTCAAACCGCCGCGTCTTGTAGCCGTTGGAAGTGGTTTCGGTATTACCGTGCATGGGGTCGGCCACCCACAGCACGCGGCGACCCTCGCGCTTCACAGCATCGAGCAGCGGCGGCAGCGCTTGGGCGACTTGAGCGTTGCCCATGCGGTGGATCAGGGTGAGACGACCCGGCTCATCCTGCGGATTCAAAGCCTCGATCAACGGCAGCAGCTGGTCTGGTTTCACCGACGGCCCCACCTTTACCGCAATGGGATTGCGGATGCCGCGGAAATACTCCACGTGAGCACCATCCAGCGCGGCAGTGCGCATACCGATCCACGGGAAGTGCGTGGACAGGTTGAACCAGCCACGATGGCGTGGCACTTTGCGGGTCAGCGCTTGCTCGTAGTGGAGCAGCAGCGCTTCGTGCGAGGTGAAGAAATCCACACGAGTGAAGCCTGCGATCGGGCCCGCCAAAGTCTCCATGAAACGCAGCGAGTCGCCGATGCCGGCGACCATGCGCCGATACTCGGCAGCCAACGGCGAGTGTTCCACCCAGGCCAGGTCCCAGTACTCCGGATGGTGCAGGTCGGCGAAACCGCCGTCGATCAGCGCGCGCACGAAATTCATCGTCAGCGCGGAATGTGCGTGTGCCTGGATCAGCCGCTGGGGATCGGCGCGGCGCGCTGCCGGCGTAAATTCCGGGCCGTTGACCACGTCACCGCGGAAGCTGGGCAAGGTCACGCCGTCGCGCGTCTCGGTATCCGTCGAACGCGGCTTGGCGTACTGCCCGGCAAAACGGCCCACGCGCAGCACTGGCTTCTTCAGGCCGTGCACCAGCACCAGACTCATCTGCAGCAGCACCTTGAGCCGGTTGGAAATGACCGGGCTGGTGCAGTCGGCAAAGCTCTCGGCGCAATCGCCACCCTGCAGCAGAAAACGCTGCCCCTCTTGCGCTTCTCCCAGCGCCTGCTTCAGCGCGAGCACTTCCCAGGAGGTGACCAGCGGCGGCAAGTTAGAGAGGTGTGTGGTGGCCTGGGTCAGCTCCTCGGCGTTCTCGTACAGCGGCTGCTGCAAGGCCACGCGCTGTTGCCAGGAATCAGGTGTCCAGCCGGTGGACTCGGTAAACATGGAAGCGTTGGCATTCATGGTGACGGCACCCCATCGGGCCGAAAGTGATCCCGTGGACATTCGGCTCAGCTCCGTCGACGCGCAGCGGCAAAGACAGCCAGCGCCGCCAGCAGCACGAACCACAGCAGGGTCCAGGCCGGCATCGGCAAGCCCAGGATCGGCTCGATCTTCGCGCATTCACCGGAGCCGGTGAAGACCATCTTGAGCACCTTGGCCAACGGGAAGGCGTCCATCATGTAACCGAGGTTGGGGCCACAGGACGGTACCTGATCGGCCGGCAGCGTCTGCAGCCAGAGATGGCGTGCCGCCGTCGCGATGCCGCCGAGCGCACCCAACAGCGCACCTGTTGTGTAGATCCAGCGCCCCTTCCCTCGTGGCCCGTGCACAGCGCCCGCGAGGAAAAACACCGCCATGACCAAGAAAGCAATGCGCTGAAAGATGCACAGCGGACACGGAATCATGTGCAGTGCGTACTGGGCATACAACGCGAAGCCGAGCAAGGCTGCGCAGATCAGGAAGCCGACGAGATAGGTGACGCGGTACGACCAGCGGAAAGGATTCATGGTTCGAGTGCTGCGTTGCGGAACAAAGACATTAACCGCTCGCCGCGACGCTGTCAGCACACGGTATGTCGCACGTCCAAAAAAGCAAAACCCCGGCAGGTTGCCCGGCCGGGGTTTTGTGTTTCAACGCTATAGACGCTTACTCGGCGTCGACAGCCTCGACGCGCGGGCGATCCACCAACTCGACGTAGGCCATCGGAGCGTTATCGCCCGGGCGGAAGCCGCACTTGAGGATGCGCAGGTAGCCGCCGGGACGCTCGCGGTAACGCGGGCCCAGCTCGACGAACAGCTTGCCCACAGCCTGCTTGTCGCGCAGACGCGAGAAAGCAAGACGGCGATTGGCAACGCCGTCAGTCTTGGCGAGCGTGATCAGCGGCTCAGCCACGCGACGGAGTTCCTTCGCCTTGGGCAACGTGGTACGGATCAGCTCATGCTTGATCAGCGACGCAGCCATGTTCTTGAACATCGCTTCGCGATGGCTGCTCGTGCGGTTGAGCTTGCGACCGGATTTCTGGTGGCGCATGGTAATTACTCTCTAGTCTGTTGTTATGAAAAGCCGGTCATTGATCCGGCTTCCCGCGGTTACCCGCTATTCAAGGCTCTGAGAACGCCCTGTTATAAGAGTGCGGCCTCTACGTGCCGCTTCTGCAAACTGGAGGAAACGCGCAGCATTTCCGCCAGGTTATTCAATGTTGAGGGCGATCGAAGCCGATCGCCCTCGGGTACATCAACCCAGCTGCATGCCGTGCGACAAGCCCGGCGGCGGCCAGTTTTCGAGCTTCATGCCGAGTGCGAGACCACGTCCGCCCAGGACATCCTTGATTTCGGTCAGCGACTTCTTGCCCAGGTTCGGGGTCTTGAGCAGCTCGACTTCGGTCTTCTGCACCAGATCGCCGATGTAGTAGATGCTCTCGGCCTTCAGGCAGTTTGCCGAACGCACGGTGAGTTCCAGATCGTCGATCGGACGCAGCAGCAACGGGTCAAAACCGCCCTTCTCCGCCTTGTCGGTCGCGCTCTCGCGGCGCGAGAAATCACCGAACACCGACAGCTGGTCGTTGAGGATCTCGGCGGCCTTGCGGACCGCGTCTTCCGCACCGATGGTGCCGTTGGTCTCGATGTCGAGCACGAGCTTATCAAGGTTGGTGCGCTGCTCAACACGAGCCGCGTCCACTTCGTAAGCCACGCGCAGCACCGGTGCGAACGAGGCATCGAGCTGCAGGCGACCGATCGGACGAGCTTCCTCGTCCGGATGCTGACGCGAGCTTGCCGGCTGATAGCCGACGCCACGACGCACCTTCAGGCGCATGTTGAGCGCGATGTCCTTGGTCAGGTGACAGATCACGTGCTCGGGGTTGATGATTTCCACCGAGTGATCGACGGCGATGTCGCCGGCGGTGACCACACCCTTGCCCTTCTTGGACAAGGTCAGAGTGACTTCATCACCCGTATGCTGACGAATCGCCACATCCTTGAGGTTCAGCAGGACTTCGATCACGTCCTCCTGCAGACCTTCGAGAGTGGTGTACTCGTGAAGCACGCCATCGATCTCGACCTCGACAATGGCGCTGCCGGGGATCGAAGAGAGCAGCACGCGGCGCAGCGCGTTGCCCAGGGTGTGGCCGAAACCACGCTCGAGCGGCTCCACCACCACTTTGGCGCGGTTGGATCCGAGCTGCTCGACGCTGAGGCCGCGAGGCCGCAGCACGCTAGTTGACGAAACTGCCATGCAGGGCTCCGGTAGATTACTTCGAGTAAAGCTCGACGATCAGGCTCTCGTTGATATCGGACGGCAGATCACCGCGATCCGGCACCGACTTGAACGTACCCTCGAACTTCTTGGCATCGACTTCCACCCACTGCGGGCGAAGGTCCATGGTGTCGAACACGGTCGCCGCTTCCTGCACGCGCAGCTGAGTGCGGGCGCGCTCGGTCAGAGCGATCGCATCGCCCGGGCGAACCTGGTACGACGGAATGTTCACTTTCTTGCCGTTGACCAGCACAGCCTTGTGGCTGACCAACTGACGGGCCTGGGCGCGGGTGACCGCAAAACCCATGCGATAGACGACGTTGTCCAGACGGCTTTCGAGCAGACGCAGCAGGTTCTCGCCGGTGTTGCCCTTGAGGGTCGACGCCTTGGCGTAGTAATTGCTGAACTGACGCTCGAGCACGCCGTAGATGCGCTTCACCTTCTGCTTTTCACGCAGCTGGTTGGCGTAATCGGACATGCGCATGCGCTTGTTGGCGCCATGCTGGCCGGGCTTGTTTTCCAGCTTGCACTTGGAGTCGATGGCGCGAGCCGGACTCTTCAGGCTGAGATCTGCACCCTCACGACGGGCGAGTTTGCAGGTAGCTCCACGATAACGGGCCATGGGTATGCTCCTTAGACTCGACGCTTCTTGGGGGGACGGCAGCCGTTATGCGGAATCGGCGTGACGTCGATGATGTTGAGCACCTTGTAGCCCAACGCGTTCAGCGAACGCACGGCCGACTCACGGCCCGGGCCCGGGCCCTTGATGCGCACTTCCACGGTCTTCACACCGTAGTCGCCTGCAGCGCGACCCGCCTTCTCGGCAGCCACCTGGGCGGCGAACGGCGTGGACTTGCGCGAGCCGCGGAAACCCGCGCCGCCTGCAGTCGCCCACGACAGTGCGTTGCCCTGGCGATCGGTGATGGTGACGATGGTGTTGTTGAAGGAGGCCTGCACGTGGGCCACGGCATCCGTGACAACGCGCTTGATCTTCTTCTTGGTCTTAACCGGCTTAGCCATAGTTGGAATCCGTTACTTCTTGATCGCGCGACGAGGACCCTTGCGGGTGCGTGCGTTGGTACGCGTGCGCTGGCCGCGCACCGGCAGGCCACGGCGGTGGCGCAGACCGCGGTAGCAACCCAGATCCATCAGACGCTTGATGGCGATACCGACTTCACGGCGCAGGTCGCCTTCGACGACGTACTTACCGATTTCGTGGCGGAGCTTCTCCACCTCGCCCTCACTGAGGGATTTGATCTGGGTGGTGGGAACCACGCCAGCGTCCGCACAGACCTTCTTGGCCCGGCTGCGACCGATACCGAAAATGCTTTGCAGGCCAACCCAGACATGCTTCTGGACCGGCAAATTGACACCCGCGATGCGCGCCATGATGTACTTTCTCCGATGCGTTTCGTGCGCGGTAAACGCGCAATTTTAACCTGAATTATCCCAACAGGAAAGCCCTGCGGCACCTTGTGCCGCCGCTCCCCGATCTAAAGACCCGTCTCCAGCGCCCCAGCAGCCATCAGTTGCGGCGGAGATTGGCCTTCTTGAGCAGACTTTCATATTGGTGACTGACCAAGTGCGCCTGCACCTGAGCAGTGAAGTCCATCACCACGACCACCACGATCAGCAGAGAGGTGCCGCCGAAGTAGAACGGTACATGCCAAGCTTTTTGCATGAACGAGGGCACGAGACAGACCAACACGAGGTACAGCGCGCCGACACCAGTCAAACGGGTCATTACGTTGTCGATGTAGTCAGCCGTCGAACGGCCCGGACGAATACCCGGAATCAGGGCACCCGACCGCTTGAGGTTGTCCGCGGTTTCTTGCGAATTGAACACAATCGCGGTGTAGAAAAAGGCGAAGGTAATCACCAGCACCGTGAACACGATGTCGTACAGGGGCTCGCCGGGCGTCAATGCCTGGGTCAGCTCCTGCAGCCAGCGCGACTGGCTCCCGGCACTGAACCAGGTCGCGGCCGTCGCCGGAAACATCAGCAGACTGGTCGCGAAGATCGGCGGAATCACACCCGACATATTGATCTTCAGCGGCAGATGCGAGGTCTGATTCATGTAGGCCCGCTGTCCACCGGAGCGCCGTGCGTAATTCACCGTAATGCGCCGCTGGGCGCGCTCCATGAACACCACGAACGCCGTCACCGCCAGGATCAGACCCACCACCATGATCATCATGATCACACTGAGTTCGCCATTGCTGGCCATGGTCAGCGTGTGGGCCACCGCGCCCGGCAAGCCGGCCACGATACCCGCGAAGATCAGCAGCGAAATACCGTTGCCAATGCCACGCTCGGTGATCTGCTCGCCCAGCCACATCAGGAACATCGTGCCGGCGGTGAGGCCGACGATCGAAGCCATGATGAAGCCCATACCCGGCGTATAGACCACCGGTGCACCGCCCGCGGCGACCTGCTTCTGCAGAGCCACGGCGATACCGAACGCCTGGAATGCCGCCAGACCGACCGTACCAAAGCGGGTGTAGGTGGTCATCTTGCGACGCCCCGCCTCACCTTCCTTGCGCAACTGCTGCAAACTCGGGATGACCGAGCCCATCATCTGCACCACGATCGAGGCCGAGATGTAAGGCACCACACCGAGCGCGAATACCGAGAGTCGAGCCAGCGCACCACCCGAGAACATGTTGAACATGTTCATCAGGCCGCCACCCTGCTCGATCAGGCTGGTCATCGCTTCCGGGTTGACGCCCGGAACCGGAATGAAGGAACCGAGACGAAAAACGATCAGCGCACCAATCACGAAGAAGATGCGCTGACGCAGTTCCGTCAGCTTGCCGAGCGATCCGAGCGATGGGCCTTTGGCTGACGCCACGTGATTACTCCACGCTGCCGCCGGCGGCTTCGATAGCCGCCTTGGCACCGGCCGTAGCCAGCACGCCCGACAGCTTCACCGCACGGCCGATCTCGCCCTTGGCGACGACCTTGACCTTCTTGGCGCGACTGTCGATCAGCCCGGCCTGATGCAGCGCGATCGGATCGATCACGTCTACTTTCAGGCTGGCCAGCTGGTACAGGAACACTTCCTGGCTCTCGGCTTTCTTCAACGAACGGAAGCCAACCTTCGGCAGGCGACGCTGCAGCGGCATCTGGCCGCCCTCGAAACCGTACTTATGGGTACCACCCGCGCGAGCGTGCTGGCCCTTGTGACCGCGACCGGCCGTCTTGCCCAGGCCCGAACCGATACCGCGACCGACGCGAAGACGCGTCTTGCGCGAGCCGGCAGCCGGCTTGATGTCGTTAAGACGCATGATGCTTACTCCTCAACCCGCACGAGGTAATAGACCGTGTTGATCAGGCCACGCACCTGCGGGCTGTCCTTCAATTCACGGACGTCGTTGAGCTTGCCCAGGCCGAGCGCCTTGACGCTCAGACGATGACGGCTCTGCACACCGCGCAGGCCCTTGACCAGGCGGACGCGGACAGTCTTTTCGTTGTTAGCCATTGCCCAGCACCTCTTCCACGGTCTTGCCACGCTTGGCAGCGATCTGCTTCGGCGACGCGACGGCCTGTAGACCCTTGATGGTGGCGCGAACCAGGTTGATCGGGTTGCGCGAACCCACAGCCTTGGCCAGGACGTTCTTGACGCCGACCACTTCCAGCACAGCGCGCATGGCGCCACCGGCAATCACGCCGGTACCTTCGGAAGCGGGCTGCATGTAGACACGAGCCGCACCGTGATTAGCCTTGATGGCGTACCACAAGGTGCCATTGTTCAGATCGATGCTCACCATCTGACGGCGGGCACGGTCCATGGCTTTGGAAATGGCAACCGGCACTTCACGCGCCTTGCCGTAACCAAAACCTACACGGCCTTCACCGTCACCAACCACGGTCAGTGCGGTGAAGCTCATCTGGCGGCCACCCTTGACGGTCTTGGCCACGCGGTTGACGGCGATCAGCTTTTCGAGCAAGCCGTCTGAATTTTCGCGATCGGTAGAAGACATGTTCTTTTCCGTATGCCCGGACTATCCGGGGCTTTGCTTGCGGCTGAGCCGCTTGGAGTTGTAGGTGCAGCATGTGAATCAAGTGCCAGTTGCACCGGCACCTGATTCGGGGTGTCTTAGAACTTCAGGCCAGCTTCGCGGGCCGCATCGGCCAGCGCCTTGATGCGACCGTGGTAGCGGAAGCCGGAGCGGTCGAACGCAACCGACTCGATGCCCGCAGCCATGGCACGCTCGGCGACCGCCTTGCCGACAGCCGCAGCTGCCTCGAGGTTCTTGGTGCCCTTCAGACCTTCGGCGACCGACTTCTGAACGGTGGAGGCCGCAGCCACCACGTTCAGGCCGGAAGCGTCGAACACCTGGGCGTACAAATGCTGCCCCGTGCGATGCACCGACAAACGGGCCACAGCCAGCTTGCGGATGTGGGCGCGAGTGGACTTGGCACGGCGCAGACGGGATTCGTTCTTGTTCATCGTCATAATTCCTGGAAACGGATCGGCAAGTAGTTGCGGCTCTTAGTGAGTAGTGCGGCCATGGAGGGCCGCTTTCACACACAGGGACAGCGTACTTAAGCCTTCTTGGCTTCCTTCAGCGTGATCTTTTCGCCAGCGTAACGCACACCCTTACCCTTGTAGGGTTCCGGCGGACGATAGCCACGGATCTTGGCGGCCACCTCACCCACGAGCTGCTTGTCCGAACCCTTTACAAGGATCTCGGTCTGCGTCGGGGTTTCGATGCTGATCCCTTCCGGAGCATTGAAAACCACCGGATGGGAGAAGCCCAGGCTCAGGTTCAGCGCCTTGCCAGCCATGGACGCGCGGTAACCCACGCCGACCAGCTCCAGCTTACGCTCGTAACCATCGGACACGCCCTTGACCATATTGGCCAGCAACGCGCGAGCGGTACCGCCGAACTTGTGATCCGCGCCCTCGGCGAGCTGGATATTCACGGTGCCGTTGTCCACGACCACGGACACGCCCGGCAAGACGTGAGTCGACAGCGAGCCCTTCGGCCCCTTGACAGAGATGCCGTCAGCGGCAGCCTTCAGCTCCACACCCTTCGGCAGGGCAATCGGTTTCTTGGCAACACGGGACATCGTCGACTCCTTATGCCACTTGACCGATGACTTCGCCGCCCAGACCCTGCTTACGGGCCTGCGCGTCGGTCAGCAGACCGGCAGAAGTCGAAATGATCGAGATACCCAGGCCACCCAGGACCTTCGGCAGCTCGTCCTTGCCGCGATAGACGCGGAGGCCAGAGCGGCTGACACGGGAAATGGTCTCGATGGCCGGACGGCCTTCGAAATACTTGAGCTTGATCTCGAGCACCGGTTTGCCCTCCTGACTGGAGGTCTTGGCGTCGAGGATGTAGCCCTCGTTCTTGAGAAGGTTGGCGATCGCCACCTTCAGCTTCGACGACGGCATGCTTACGGCCTGCTTGCCCGTGAGCTGGGCATTGCGGACGCGCGTAAACAGATCGGCGATGGGATCAGTCATGCTCATGAAAACATCCTTCAGAGTGCACCGATATCCGATAAAACCGGAAATCAATTTAGATTGTGAGCCGGCATAATCACCGGCCTGCCTTGCGCAGACCGCCGACTATAGCAGCTTTTTCCAGCTTTGCGAATATCGATGCGTATTTCGCATCAGCGGCAGCAGGTTGCCCTGCCCCCGGGACGGACAAACCGCCAGACCTATGAGCCTGGCGATTGCCTTGGTACTTGTTACCAGCTGGCCTTACGCAAACCCGGCACGTCACCACGCATAGTGGCTTCACGCAGCTTGTTGCGACCGAGACCGAACTTTTGGTACACGGCGCGCGGACGGCCAGTCAGTGCGCAGCGGGTACGCTGGCGAGACGGGCTCGCGTCGCGCGGCAGCTTCTGCAGCTTGGTCTGGGCTTCCATCTTTTCCTCGTAGGAGGAGTTGGGGCTCAGCACGATCGCCTTCAGTTCGGCGCGCTTGGCGGCGTACTTCTTGACGAGCTTGGTCCGCTTGATATCGCGGTTAACCATTGAGGTCTTAGCCATGGGTTCTCTCGCGTATCAGTTACGGAACGGAAAGCTGAAAGCTTCCAGCAGTGCTTTGGCTTCTTCGTCGGTCTTGGCGGTAGTGGCGATGGAGATATCCATGCCGCGCATCGCATCGATCGCGTCAAAATCGATTTCCGGGAAGATGATCTGTTCCTTGATGCCGAAGTTGTAGTTACCACGGCCATCGAAGGCACGGCCCGACACACCGCGGAAGTCGCGCGTACGCGGCAGCGAGATGTTGATCAGGCGGTCCAGGAATTCCCACATCTGGGCTCGGCGCAAGGTGACCTTGCAACCGATCGGCCAGCCGTCACGGATCTTGAACGAGGCAACGGACACGCGCGCCTTGGTCTGAATCGGCTTCTGGCCGGCGATCTTGGCCATATCGGCCACGGCGTTCTCGAGCACTTTCTTGTTGCCCGCAGCTTCGCCCACGCCCATGTTCAGCGTGATCTTGGTGATGCGGGGAACCTGCATCACGTTCTGGTAACCAAAACGCTCGGTGAGCTTTTGGATGACCTGCTCTTTGTAAAACGTTTCAAGGCGCGTCATGACTTGTGTTCCTTACGCGTCCACGACCTCGCCAGACGAACGGAACACGCGGACCTTGCGCCCATCTTCCAGGGACTTGGTACCAACGCGCTCACCCTTGTTCGTGGCGGGGTTGAACAGCTGCACATTAGAGATATGGATCGAAGCCTCACGCTCGACGATGCCGCCGGCCTGGTTGGCCTGCGGATTCGGCTTGGTGTGGCGCTTCACCAGGTTCACGTTGGAGACGAACACGCGATCGCCATCAACGCGCAGCACGTCGCCGCGCTGACCTTTGTTTTTGCCGGTGATCACGAGGACCTGATCACCCTTGCGGATACGGTTCATGGTCTGGACTCCGCTCAGAGCACTTCGGGCGCGAGGGAGACGATCTTCATGAACTTCTCGCTGCGCAGCTCGCGGGTAACCGGCCCGAAAATACGGGTGCCGATCGGCTCGAGCTTGTTATTGAGGAGCACCGCTGCATTGCCGTCGAAACGGATCAGCGAGCCATCGGGACGACGCACGCCCTTGGCGGTACGCACCACCACGGCATTGTAAACCTCGCCCTTCTTCACCTTGCCACGCGGAATGGCATCCTTCACAGTGACTTTGATCACGTCACCGATCGCGGCGTAACGACGCTTGGAGCCGCCGAGCACCTTGATGCACATCAGTTCTTTCGCGCCGCTGTTGTCCGCTGCGGAAAGCGTGCTTTGCATCTGAATCATGGCTGCACCCTCCCTTAGCCGTTGGCGCGCGTGACGATTTCGACCACGCGGTGATGTTTGGTCTTGGACAGCGGGCGGCACTCCGCGATACGCACGAGGTCACCCTCGTTAGCACCCACGTCGTTCTGCGCGTGCAGCTTGGTCGACCGACGAATAATCTTGCCCAGCAGGCCGTGCTGCACCTGGCGCTCGATCAGGACGGTGACCGTCTTGTCCATCTTGTTACTGATGACACGACCCTCGAGGGTGCGCGTCTGCTTTTGGTTGTCGCTCATGTCCGCCGTCCTTACTTCTTGCCGCCGAGCACGAATTTCGTGCGGGCGATGTCGCGCCGAACGCGGCGCAGCTGGTGCGGCTGGTTGAGCTGGCCGGTGCCTTTCTGCATGCGCAGGTTGAACTGCTCCTTGCGCAGGTCCAGCAAATGCTGCTTCAGCTCGTCGGCCGACTTGTTGATCAGATCATTGGTAGCCATCACATCACCGCTCGGGAAACGAACTGGGTCTGCACCGACAGTTTGGCAGCGGCCAGGCGGAATGCCTCGCGTGCCGTTGCCTCGTCGACGCCCTCAATTTCATAGAGCATGCGGCCGGGCTGGATCGGAGCGACCCAGAACTCGACGCCACCCTTGCCGGCGCCCATTCGGACTTCGATCGGCTTTTTGGTGATCGGCTTGTCCGGGAACACTCGGATCCACAGCTTGCCGCCGCGCTTCACGAAGCGGGTGATGCAACGACGTGCCGCTTCAATCTGGCGCGCGGTCAGTGCGCCGTGAGTGGTGGCTTTGAGGCCGTACTCACCGAAGCTCACGAGATTGGAGCTGAACGCCAAGCCGTCATTACGGCCCTTGAACTGCTTACGGTATTTGGTTCGCTTGGGTTGCAACATGGCAACTCTCCTTACTTCGCCGTCCGCTCGCGACGGCCTTCGCCATCACGACGCGATTCACGATCACGACGGCCCTCGCCACCTTCGCGGCGCGGCTGCGACGACTGCTCTTCCTTCGACTCCTGGCCGATCTGGGACAGGTCGAAGATTTCGCCCTTGTAGACCCAAACTTTGATGCCGATGATGCCGTAGGTGGTTTTCGCCTCGGCGAAACCGTAATCGATGTCGGCACGCAGCGTATGCAGCGGCACGCGACCTTCGCGGCTCCACTCGGAACGAGCAATCTCAGCACCGTTCAAACGACCGGAGACGTTGATCTTGATACCCAGGGCGCCAAGACGCATCGCATTGCCCACCGAGCGCTTCATCGCGCGGCGGAACATGATGCGGCGCTCGAGCTGCTGCGCGATCGACTCGGCCACCAGCTGAGCGTCGAGCTCCGGCTTGCGCACCTCGCTGACATTGATGTGCGCCGGAACGCCCATCAACTGGCTGACTTCCTTACGCAGCTTCTCGATATCCTCGCCCTTCTTGCCGATCACCACGCCCGGGCGGGCGGTGTGAATCGTCACGCGCGCGGTCTTGGCCGGGCGCTCGATCAGGATCTTCGAGATGCCGGCAGCGGCCAGCTTCTTGCGCAGCATCTCACGGACCTTCAGATCGGCCGCGAGGTACTGGGCGTACTCGCCCTTATTGGCGTACCACTTCGAGTTCCAGTCCTTGGCAATGCCGAGGCGGATACCGGTGGGATGAACTTTATGACCCATCGTCTATATCCCCAGTCAGTTGCCAACGACCACAGTGATGTGGCTGGTGCGCTTCAGGATGCGCGAACCGCGGCCTTTGGCGCGGGCATACATACGCTTCATCGCCGGACCTTCGTCCACGAAGATACGGGAGACCTTCAGCTCGTCGACGTCGGCGCCAAGATTGTTCTCGGCATTGGCAACGGCTGACAGCAGCACCTTGCGAACAAGGGTTGCGGCCTTCTTGTTGGTGAACTGGAGCACGTCGCTGGCTCGGCCCACGGGCATACCGCGGACCAGGTCAGCCACCAGGCGTGCCTTCTGCGCCGAAATGCGGGCGCTGCGCAGGATCGCTTTGGCTTCAGTGCTCATCACTTGCCCTTCTTATCGCCGCCATGGCCCTTGAAGGTGCGGGTCACCGCGAACTCGCCGAGCTTGTGCCCGACCATGTTCTCGTTGACGAGCACCGGCACGTGCTGGCGACCGTTATGGATGGCGATGGTCAATCCCACCATTTCCGGCAGGATCATGGAGCGACGCGACCAGGTTTTGATCGGACGCTTGTTGTTAGTGGAAACCGCAGCTTCCACCTTCTTTACGAGGTGAAGGTCAACGAAAGGACCTTTCTTCAGAGAACGCGGCATGACGGCTTCCTGTTACTTGCGACGACGCACGATGAACTGCTGCGTGCGCTTGTTGTTACGAGTCTTGTAGCCCTTGGCCGGCGTGCCCCACGGGCTGACCGGATGACGGCCGCCGGAGGTCTTGCCTTCACCACCGCCGTGCGGATGGTCGACCGGGTTCATCGCCACACCGCGAACGGTCGGACGAATACCCTGCCAACGCTTGGCGCCTGCCTTGCCGAGCTTCTTCAGACTGTGTTCGCTATTGCCCACTTCACCGATGGTGGCGCGGCAATCGATAGGTACGCGACGCATTTCACCGGAGCGCAAACGCAACGTGGCGTAGCCCGATTCGCGAGCTACCAACTGAACCGAGGCGCCCGCGCTGCGAGCGATCTGCGCGCCCTTGCCGGGCTTCATCTCGATGCAATGCACGGTGGAGCCGACCGGAATGCTGCGCAACGGAAGGCTGTTACCGGCCTTGATCGGTGCATCGGTACCCGAGACCAGACGATCGCCAGCCTGCACACCCTTCGGCGCGATGATGTAACGACGTTCGCCATCGGCGTAGCACAGCAACGCGATGTGCGCGGTGCGGTTCGGATCGTATTCGATACGTTCGACGCGGGCGGCGATGCCTTCCTTGTCACGCTTGAAGTCGATGATGCGGTAACGCTGTTTGTGACCACCACCCTGGTGGCGAACAGTGATGCGACCGTAGTGGTTACGACCGCCCGTCTTGGTCTTTGCCTCGGTCAACGCCGCGTACGGCGCGCCCTTGTGCAGACCCGGGGTCCGCACGCTTACAGCGTCGCGGCGTCCGGGGGAGGTCGGCTTGTGAGTGATCAGTGCCATCTCAATTCAACTCCTGGCTCAGGCCTTGGACGACACGTCGATGGTCTGACCATCGGCAAGTCGCACATAGGCCTTGCGCTTGCCCTGACGATTGCCAGCGCGGAAACGGAAGGACTTGACCTTGCCCTTGGCATTGACGAGGTTCACCTGCTCGACCTTGACGTCGAACATCTGTTCCACCGCAGCGCGGACATCGGCCTTGGTTGCCTCGGGGGCGACCACGAATACGTACTGGTTGCTTTCGGCGAGCCGAGCCGCCTTTTCGGAAATGTGCGGCGCGCGCAGCGTATTCAGAATGCGTTCGTTGCTCATGCCAGCCACTCCTCAACCTTCTTCACCGCCTCAACGGTCATCACCACATGGTCGGAACCGACCAGGCTGACCGGGTTCAGCGCCATCACGTCCAGCACGTGGACGTACGGGATGTTGCGCGCGGCCAGAAACACGGACTCGGTGGCATCTTCCGACACCAACAGCACGCGACCGGACACCTGCAGCTCGGCTAGCTTCGCCACCATCGCCTTGGTCTTCGGAGTATCGACACCGAAGTTATCGACGATCTTCAAACGATCCTGGCGGATAAGCTCAGACAGGATAGAGCGGATGGCAACACGATACGCCTTGCGGTTGACCTTCTGCTCGTAGCTGCGTGGCTTGGCTGCGAATGTGCGGCCACCACCAACAAAAATCGGTGCACGGTAATCACCGTGACGGGCGCCGCCGCCCTTCTGCTTCTTGAATTTCTTGGTGGTACCCGACATCTCGCCGCGCGAAAGCTGCGACTGGGTGCCGGCACGGCCGCCCGCCTGGTAGGCGGTGACGACCTGATGAATCAGGGCCTGCTTGAACTCGCCGCCGAACACTTCGTCCGACACGCTGAGCGGCTTGGCGCCAATAACATTAAGTTCCATGGCGTCTCTCCTCAACCCTTAGTCGTCGGGCGAATGATGACGTCGCCACCGGGAGCACCCGGCACAGCGCCCTTCACCGCAATCAGGTGACGCTCGGCGTCGACCTTGACCACTTCCAGACCCTGCTGCGTACGATTCACCGCACCCATGTGGCCGGACATCTTCTTGCCCGGGAACACGCGACCCGGCGTCTGACGCTGACCGATAGAACCCGGCGAGCGATGCGACAGCGAGTTACCGTGGGTAGCGTCGCCCATGGTGAAGTTGTGGCGCTTGATCGTGCCCTGGAAGCCCTTGCCCTTCGACACGCCAGCGACGTCGACGATCTGACCGACCTGGAACACGTCGTCAGCCTTGATCTCCGAACCCACGGCGTATTTGCCGAGATCATCGGCGGACACCCGGAACTCCCACAGACCACGACCCGGCTCAACCTTGGCTTTGGCGTAGTGGCCCTTCAGCGGCTGGGTCAGCAGACTGGCGCGCTTGACGCCCGCCGCAACCTGCACAGCGCTGTAACCATCATTATCTTCCGTCTTCAGCTGGGTGACGCGATTCGGGGTGGCTTCAATCAGCGTCACCGGAATCGAGCGTCCATCTTCAGTGAAGAGTCGGCTCATGCCGCACTTGCGGCCAACCAGTCCGATACTCATCTTCGTATCCTATCTATCGCTCAGCCGAGCTTGATCTGAACATCTACGCCAGCGGCGAGATCAAGCTTCATGAGCGCGTCCACGGTCTTGTCGTTGGGGTCAACGATATCGAGCACTCGCTTGTGCGTACGGGTCTCGTACTGATCGCGGGCATCTTTGTCGACGTGCGGCGACACCAGAATGGTGTAGCGCTCGATTTTGGTCGGAAGCGGAATCGGACCGAGAACCGTAGCGCCAGTGCGCTTGGCCGTCTCGACGATTTCGCTGGCCGAACGGTCGATCAAACGATGATCGAACGCCTTGAGCCGAATGCGAATCTTTTGGTTCGCCATAACCGTGTCCTGTTATCTAAAGAACAAAACTGTGAATCGAAGTGGCTTCTCACCGCTTCGCACAACCCATTTCAACTACTTGCACCATGCGGGAGCGGCTCATGACTGACGATGACTCGTCGCCGGAACCAAACCCTAAAAGACCGGGCAGACCGAGAGTATCGGTCTGCCCAGACGAAAAAGTATAAAGTGCGCAAATACAAAGATCAACAGAGCTTACGCCCCGTCTCCAAGCATTCCCGCAACATCCATGTATGCGAACTCGAAGCACATTCCATGCGCCTCATTTCGCTGTAGGTCACCTGGCACTCAAGTCAGGCAACAGGGATAACTTGTCAAGTATATCCAGCCTGTTACGGAAAAGAAAGCAATATTTCAAACAATATTCATCAAGTCCATATCGTCCGGCTGCCACTGCTCGGCGCTCCAAAACAAAGGGCGGAAGCTCTCGCTCCCGCCCTTGTCTTTATCGAGCTTTCGCTCCCGCGAATGGGCAGCTACTTACTTGATGATTTTGGAGACGACACCGGCGCCGACGGTACGGCCGCCTTCGCGGATCGCGAAGCGCAGACCTTCGTCCATAGCGATCGGGTGGATCAACGTCACCGTGATCTTCACGTTGTCGCCCGGCATCACCATCTCGGTGCCTTCCGGCAGCTTGATCGCACCAGTCACGTCCGTCGTACGGAAGTAGAACTGCGGGCGGTAGTTGCTGAAGAACGGGGTGTGACGACCGCCTTCGTCCTTCGACAGCACGTAGATCTCGCCCTCGAAGTCGGTATGCGGGGTGATCGAACCCGGCTTGGCCAGCACCTGGCCACGCTCCACGTCGTCGCGCTTCAGGCCACGCAGCAGCAGACCGGCGTTGTCGCCTGCCTGACCCTGGTCGAGCAGCTTGCGGAACATTTCCACACCGGTCACGGTGGTCTTCTGGGTCGGACGGATGCCGACCACTTCGATTTCGTCACCGACCTTGATCACGCCGCGCTCAATACGACCGGTCACCACGGTGCCGCGGCCCGAGATCGAGAACACGTCTTCCACCGGCATCAGGAACGGCTTGTCGATCGCGCGCACCGGCTCCGGAATGTAGCTGTCCAGCGCATCGACCAGCTTGATGATCGCCTTCTCGCCGTACTCGCTGTCCTTGTCCCCCTCGAGCGCCTTACGGGCCGAACCGGTGATGATCGGAGTGTCATCGCCCGGGAAGTCGTACTTGCTCAGCAGCTCGCGCACTTCCATCTCGACCAGCTCGAGCAGCTCGGCGTCGTCCACCAGGTCGGCCTTGTTCAGGAACACGACGATGTACGGCACGCCCACCTGGCGTGACAGCAGGATGTGTTCGCGGGTCTGCGGCATCGGGCCGTCGGCGGCCGAGCACACCAGGATCGCGCCGTCCATCTGCGCCGCACCCGTGATCATGTTCTTCACGTAGTCGGCGTGGCCCGGGCAGTCCACGTGGGCGTAGTGGCGAACCGGCGATTCGTATTCCACGTGCGCCGTCGAGATCGTGATACCGCGCGCCTTCTCTTCCGGCGCCGCGTCGATCGCGTCGTAAGCCTTGAATTCACCACCGAAACGCTCGGCACCGATCTTCGTCAGCGCGGCCGTCAGCGTCGTCTTGCCGTGATCCACGTGACCAATCGTGCCGACGTTGACGTGCGGCTTCGTGCGTTCGAATTTACCCTTTGCCATGACTCAAAACCTCTAGAAAAGAACGGATTAATTAGTGCGGCCATGACGGCCGCTTCTTGATTCACGCGATCACTAATGATCGCACTAATTAAGCAGAAGACCTTATCAGGCCTTCTTCATGACCTGCTCGGCGATGTTGTTCGGTGCTTCAGCATAGTGGTCGAACTCCATCGTAAAGGTGGCGCGACCCTGGGTCAGCGAGCGAATGGTCGTCGCATACCCGAACATCTCACCAAGCGGAACCATCGCATTGATGGTCTTGCCCGACGGCGTGTCGTCCTGGCCCTGAAGCAAGCCACGACGGCGACTCATGTCGCCCATGACGTCACCGACGTAATCTTCCGGTGTCACGACCTCAACCTTCATGATCGGCTCGAGCAGCACCGGGGACGCCTTCGCGAAGCCCTGCTTGAACGCCATCGATGCGGCGAGCTTGAACGCCATTTCGGAGGAGTCGACGTCATGGTAGGAACCGAACACCAGCTTCACCTTCACGTTGACCACCGGGAAGCCGGCCAGCGGACCGCTGGTGATGGTCTCGCGCAGACCCTTTTCGACCGAAGGAATGAATTCCTTCGGAATCACGCCGCCCGTAATGTCGTTGATGAAGAGGAAGTCGTCCTTGATCGCCGCAGCGACCTTCTCATCCGCACGATCGGCATCGCTGATCGGCGACAGCTCGATCACGACGTGACCATACTGACCCTTACCACCCGACTGCTTGGCGTGCTTGTAGTCCGACTTGACGTCCAACGAGCGAATCGTCTCGCGGTAAGCAACCTGCGGCTTGCCGACATTAGCCTCGACGTTGAACTCGCGCTTCATGCGGTCCACCAGGATGTCCAGGTGAAGCTCGCCCATGCCCGAGATGATCGTCTGACCCGACTCTTCGTCCGTACGCACGCGGAACGACGGATCTTCCGCGGCCAGACGACCGAGGGCGATACCCATCTTTTCCTGGTCCGACTTGGTCTTCGGCTCGACCGCCATCGAGATCACCGGCTCCGGGAACGTCATGCGCTCCAGAGTGATGATGTGATCCTGTGCGCACAGCGTGTCGCCAGTCGTCACGTCTTTCAGGCCGACCGCAGCGGCGATGTCGCCTGCGCGGACTTCCTTCAGTTCCTGACGCTCGTTCGCGTGCATCTGCAGGATACGACCGATACGCTCTTTCTTGCTCTTGACCGGGTTGTACACAGCATCGCCGGAGTTCAACGTGCCCGAGTAGACACGGAAGAACGTCAACGAACCGACAAACGGATCCGTCATGATCTTGAACGCGAGCGCCGAGAACGGAGCGCTGTCGTCGGCCTTGCGAGTATCCGGCTTCTCGTTGTCGTCGATACCTTCAACCGGCGGACGATCGGTCGGCGACGGCAGCAGGTTGACGACCGCGTCGAGCATCGCCTGGACGCCCTTGTTCTTGAACGCCGTGCCGCAGAATACCGGAATGATTTCGCTGCGCAGCGTACGCTGACGCAGGCCTTCGATGATCTCCGCCTCCGACAACTCTTCGCCGCCCAGGTACTTGTCCATCAGCTCTTCCGTGGCTTCCGCCGCGGCTTCGACCATCGAAGTACGAGCGGCCGCGGCCTTCTCGACGAGGTTCGCCGGAATGTCCTGGTACTCGAACTTCATGCCCTGGGATTCCATGTCCCAGATGATCGACTTCATCTTGAGGAGGTCAACGACGCCCTCGAAATTATCCTCGGCACCGATCGGAACCTGCATCTCGACCGGGTTTGCACCGAGGCGAGCCTTCAGCTGCTCCACAACCTTGTAGAAGTTGGCGCCGGTGCGGTCCATCTTGTTGACAAACGCAAGACGCGGAACCTTGTACTTATTGGCCTGCCGCCAAACGGTTTCGGACTGCGGCTGCACACCACCCACGGCGCAGAGCACGAACACCGCGCCATCGAGCACGCGCAGCGAACGCTCCACCTCGATGGTGAAGTCCACGTGACCTGGGGTGTCGATGATGTTGAAGCGGTGCTCGGGCAAGGAACGATCCATGCCCTTCCAGAACGCCGTCGTTGCCGCCGACGTGATGGTGATGCCGCGCTCCTGCTCCTGCTCCATCCAGTCCATCGTTGCGGCACCGTCATGCACCTCGCCAATCTTGTGACTGACGCCGGTGTAGAACAGGATGCGCTCCGTGGTGGTGGTCTTGCCGGCATCGATGTGAGCCATGATGCCGAAGTTGCGGTAGCGCTCGATGGGAGTGGTGCGTGCCACGGTACTAACCTCTAAATGAAATGCCGTTCCGAGCTCAACGGAGTCGAGCTCGTACTTTGCTTACCAGCGGTAATGCGAGAAGGCCTTGTTGGCCTCTGCCATACGGTGCGTCTCTTCGCGCTTCTTGATCGCGCCACCGCGATTCTCGGAAGCCTCGAGCAGCTCGGCTGCCAGCTTGCGCGGCATCGAGGTCTCGCCCCGCTTGCGGGCGGCATCGATGGCCCAGCGCATGGCCAGCGCCATGCGGCGACCCGGACGCACTTCGACCGGCACCTGATAGGTGGCGCCGCCGACTCGACGGGACTTCACCTCGACGGCCGGAGCGATGTTACTCAGCGCCTTCTCGACCAGAGATACCGGCTCGGCATGCTTCTCACCGAGGTGATTCAGGGCACCGTAGACGATGCTCTCGGCGACGGACTTCTTGCCGCTCTTCATCACCATGTTGATGAAGCGGGCAATCAGCTGGCTGCCATGCTTGGGGTCCGGCAGAACCAGACGGGCGGGATGTGAACCTTTACGCGACATGTTTCGTGTCCTTTAGCTCTTAGCTCTTCGGGCGCTTGGCGCCGTACTTCGAGCGCGACTGACGGCGCTTGGTGACGCCAGCGCAGTCGAGACTGCCGCGCACCGTGTGGTAACGCACACCCGGCAGATCCTTGACGCGACCGCCACGGATCAGCACCACCGAGTGCTCCTGCAGGTTGTGACCTTCGCCACCGATGTAGCTAATGACCTCGTAACCATTGGTCAGGCGCACTTTGGCAACCTTACGCAGGGCCGAGTTCGGCTTCTTCGGGGTGGTCGTATAGACGCGCGTACAGACGCCGCGACGCTGCGGGCTGTTCTGCAGAGCCGGAGAAGCGCTCTTGTAGCTCTTCGGGCTGCGGGACTTGCGCACCAACTGGTTGATAGTCGACATGCGGAACTTTTCCTGAGAAACATAAAGGCAGACCGAATCAGCTCGGTCTGCCAAGAAGCGGGAATTTAACATGGGCAGCTTGTCACAGACAAGCTGACGCCCTGCCCTCCTTGACTCGAACACGAGGCGCAATCCATGCGCCTCATTTCGTATGTCAGCGAGCAAATCCCGGAACGGGTTTACTCCACACCATTGTCGCTACCGACGGTGGCTTCCGCGAAGGAGACCGAGGCGGCGGAACCAGAAAGGGTTTCCAGCTCCGAGGCGGTCAGACCACCTTGGCGACGACGCTGCGCGTGGTACGCCAGACCCGTACCTGCCGGGATGAGACGGCCGACAATAACATTTTCCTTCAGGCCTCGCAAGGTATCGCGTGTACCACGGACCGCCGCTTCGGTAAGAACGCGGGTGGTCTCCTGGAACGAGGCTGCCGAGATAAACGACTCGGTAGCCAGCGAAGCCTTGGTGATGCCCAGCAACACCGACTGGTACTCCGCCGGACGCTCGTTGCGGCTAACCGCGCGATCGTTTTCGGCGTTGATACGTACGCGCTCGACCTGCTCACCGCGCAGATAATGGCTTTCGCCCGGCTCGGTGATTTCGACCTTGCGCAGCATCTGACGAATGATCGCTTCGATGTGCTTGTCGTTGATCTTCACGCCCTGTAGACGGTAGACGTCCTGGATTTCCTTGACCAGGTACGAGGCCAGCGGCTCGACGCCCAGCAAGCGCAGGATGTCGTGCGGGCTCGGCTCGCCGTCCACCACGGTTTCGCCCTTCTCCACGTGCTCGCCTTCGAACACGATGACCTGACGCCACTTCGGAATCAGCTCTTCGTGTTCGTTGCCGTCCACGTCCTTGATGATCAGGCGCTGCTTGCCCTTGGTGTCCTTGCCGAAGCTGATGACGCCCGAACGCTCGGCGAGGATCGCCGGCTCCTTCGGTTTGCGGGCTTCGAACAAGTCAGCCACGCGCGGCAGACCACCGGTGATGTCGCGGGTCTTCGACGTTTCCTGCGGGATACGGGCAACCACGTCGCCCACGCCCACTTCCACACCATTCTGGATCGACACGATGGCACCGGCCGGCAGCATGTACTGAGCCGGCACATCCGTACCCGGCAACTTGAGCTCGCGGCCCTTGCTGTCTTCCAGGCGAACGATCGGGCGCAGATCCTTGGCCGCGGTGCCGCGACGCTTTGGATCGGTCACCACCGCCGACTCCAGGCCGGTCAGTTCGTCGGTCTGGCTCTGCACGGTGACGCCATCGATGAAGTCGATGAAGCGCACGGTACCGGCCACTTCCGACACGATCGGATGGGTATGCGGATCCCAGTTCGCCACGGTCTGGCCGGCCTTGACCGCCGCACCGTCCTTGACCGCGATGGTGGCGCCGTAAGGCACCTTGTAACGCTCGCGCTCGCGGCCGTTGGCATCGATAACCGACACTTCGCCCGAACGCGACACCGCCACCAAGTGACCCTGGTTGTGCTGCACGGTCTTGAGGTTGTTGAACTTCAACGTACCGGTGGTCTTAACCGACACATTGTCCACCGCCGCCGCACGCGAAGCCGCACCACCGATGTGGAACGTACGCATGGTCAGCTGGGTACCCGGCTCACCGATCGACTGCGCGGCAACCACACCCACAGCCTCGCCCATGTTGACCAGGTGGCCACGGGCCAGATCGCGGCCGTAGCACAGGGCGCATACGCCGTGGCTGGCCTTGCAGGTGATCGGCGAACGCACCTTGATCGACTGCACGCCGGCCTTGTCGAGCTTCTCGACCAGGGCTTCGTCCAGCAGGGTGTCGCGTGTGACGATCGCCTGATCGTCCTCGCCAGGGCCGTAAACGTCTTCGACCACCACGCGGCCCAGCACGCGCTCGCGCAACGGCTCGACCACGTCGCCACCTTCCACGATCGGCTGCATGATCACACCGTCTTCGGTGCCGCAATCGTGCGAGGTGATGACCACGTCCTGCGCTACGTCGACGAGACGACGGGTCAGGTAACCGGAGTTGGCCGTCTTCAACGCCGTATCCGCCAGGCCCTTACGAGCACCGTGGGTGGAGTTGAAGTACTGCAGCACGTTCAGGCCTTCGCGGAAGTTGGCCTTGATCGGGGTCTCGATGATCGAGCCGTCCGGACGAGCCATCAGGCCGCGCATACCGGCCAGCTGACGAATCTGCGCCACCGAACCACGGGCGCCGGAGTCGGCCATGATGTACAGCGAGTTCATCGACTTCTGGTTGACCGTCTTGCCTTCGGTGTCAGTGACCTTCTCGGTACCGATACCGTCGATCATCGCCTTGGCGACCAGTTCGTTGGTGCGCGACCAGATGTCGACCACCTTGTTGTAGCGCTCGCCGGCGGTGACCAGGCCCGACTGGTACTGCTCCTGGATCTCGACCACTTCCTTCTCGGCCTCTTCCAGGATCGGCTTCTTCTCGTCGGGGATGATCATGTCATCGATACCGATCGAGATACCCGCACGGGTAGCGAAACGGAAGCCGGTGTACATCAGCTTGTCCGCGAACACCACAGTCTCTTTCAGACCGAGCAGACGATAGCTGGAGTTGATCAGGCGCGAGATAGCCTTCTTGGTCAGCTCGGTGTTGGCCAGGCCGAACGGCAGGCCTTCCGGCAGGATCTCGGCCAGCAGCGCGCGACCCACCGTCGTCTCGACCAGCGAAACGGAACTGGTACGACCGCCCTGCTCGTCCACGTGGACCAGCTTCAGGCGCACCTTGATCTTGGCGTGCAGCTCCACAGCGCGGTTGTCGTACGCACGACGCACTTCGCTGATGCCGGAGAACACCATACCGGTGCCCTTCGCATTCACCAGTTCGCGGGTCATGTAGTACAGGCCCAGCACCACGTCCTGGGTCGGCACGATGATCGGTTCACCGTTGGCCGGCGACAGGATGTTGTTCGACGACATCATCAGGGCGCGCGCTTCGAGCTGCGCCTCGATGGACAGCGGCACGTGCACGGCCATCTGGTCGCCGTCGAAGTCGGCGTTGAACGCGGTACAGACCAGCGGATGCAGCTGGATCGCCTTGCCTTCGATCAGCACCGGCTCGAAGGCCTGGATGCCGAGACGATGCAGGGTCGGTGCGCGGTTCAGCAGCACAGGATGCTCGCGAATCACGTCCTCGAGGATGTCCCACACCTGGCCTTCTTCGCGCTCGACGAGCTTCTTAGCAGCCTTGATGGTGGTGGCTTCACCACGAGCCTGCAGCTTGGCGAAGATGAAGGGCTTGAACAACTCAAGCGCCATCTTCTTCGGCAGACCGCACTGGTGCAGGCGCAGGGTCGGACCGACCACGATCACTGAACGACCGGAGTAATCCACGCGCTTGCCGAGCAGGTTCTGGCGGAAGCGGCCCTGCTTGCCCTTGATCATGTCGGCCAGCGACTTCAGCGCGCGCTTGTTCGTGCCGGTGATGGCACGACCGCGGCGGCCGTTGTCGAGCAGCGCATCGACCGATTCCTGCAGCATGCGCTTCTCGTTGCGCACGATGATGTCGGGCGCATTGAGTTCAAGCAGACGCTTCAGACGGTTGTTGCGGTTGATGACGCGGCGGTACAGATCGTTGAGGTCGGAGGTCGCGAAGCGACCACCGTCCAGCGGCACCAGCGGACGCAGGTCCGGCGGCAGCACGGGCAGCACGGTCAGCACCATCCACTCTGGCTTGTTCCCGGACTCCAGGAACGCCTCGATCAGCTTGACGCGCTTGGTGAGGCGCTTGAGCTTGGTCTCGGAATTGGTCGAGCCGATCTCTTCCTTCAGGCGCACGACTTCGCCCGGCAGGTCGAGCGACTTCAGCAGCTCGAAGACGGCCTCGGCACCCATGCGGGCATCGAACTCGTCACCGTGCTCTTCCACCGCCTCCAGGTATTGGTCTTCGCTGAGCAGCTGGCCGCGCTCGAGCGCGGTCATACCTGGATCGATCACCACGAAGGCTTCGAAGTACAGGATGCGCTCGATGTCACGCAGGGTCATATCCAGCATCAAGCCGATGCGCGACGGCAGCGACTTGAGGAACCAGATATGTGCGGTCGGGCTGGCCAGCTCGATATGGCCCATGCGCTCGCGACGCACCTTGGCCAGGGTGACCTCGGTGCCGCACTTTTCGCAGACCACGCCGCGATGCTTCATGCGCTTGTACTTGCCGCACAGGCACTCGTAGTCCTTCACCGGGCCGAAAATGGCGGCGCAGAACAGCCCGTCACGCTCCGGCTTAAAGGTCCGGTAGTTGATCGTCTCGGGCTTCTTCACCTCGCCGTACGACCACGAGCGGATCAGCTCGGGCGACGCCAGCGCGATCTTGATCGAATCAAAATCGGGCGTTGCGCGTTGCTGATTGAACAGATTGAGCAAATCTTTCATTGCATAAGCTCCTGTAACCCGCTGGTTACTTGATCTCTTCCAGGTCGATGTCGATACCGAGCGAGCGGATTTCCTTCACCAATACGTTAAAGGATTCCGGCATGCCAGCCGCCATCTCGTGGTTGCCGTCGACAATGTTCTTGTACATCTGGTTGCGGCCCTGCACGTCGTCGGACTTCACCGTCAGCATTTCCTGCAGGGTGTAGGCCGCGCCGTAGGCTTCCAGCGCCCAGACTTCCATTTCGCCGAAGCGCTGGCCACCGAACTGCGCCTTGCCGCCCAGCGGCTGCTGGGTAACGAGCGAGTACGGACCGGTGGAACGCGCGTGCATCTTGTCATCGACCAGATGGTTCAGCTTGAGGTAGTGCATGTAGCCGACGGTGACCGGGCGATCGAACGCCTCGCCGGTGCGGCCATCGAACAGCGTGGTCTGACCCGACTCGGGCAGCTCCGCCAGCCTCAGCATCGCCTTGATCTCTTGTTCCTCGGCACCGTCGAACACCGGCGTAGCCATCGGCACGCCTTCCTGCAGGTTGTTCGCCAGGGTCAGGATTTCCTGATCCGTAAGCGACTTCAGGTCGACGTGCTGCACGGCGCCAGCGACGTGGTGGTTGTAGATCTGATCGAGGAACTCGCGGATCTTCGCGACCTTCTCTTGCGCCTCGATCATCTTCTGGATCTTCTTGCCCAGGCCCTTGGCGGCCCAGCCCAGATGGACTTCCAGAATCTGGCCGATGTTCATACGCGAAGGCACGCCCAGCGGGTTCAGCACGATGTCGACCGGCGTGCCGTCGGCGGAGAACGGCATGTCCTCCACCGGCACCACGTTGGACACCACACCCTTGTTACCGTGGCGACCGGCCATCTTGTCGCCCGGCTGGATGCGGCGCTTCACGGCCAGGAACACCTTGACCATCTTGAGCACGCCCGGAGCAAGGTCGTCACCCTGGGTGATCTTGCCCTGCTTCTCCTTGAAGCGCTTGTCGAACTCTTCCTTGTGACGCTTGACCTGATCAGCCGCGCGCTCGAGGAATTCAGTGACTTCCTCATCCTTGACGTTGACCTTGAACCAGTCGTCCTTCTTCAGCCCGTCGAGGTAGGCGTCGGTGATTTCCGCGCCGCGCTTGAGACCGCCCGGACCGCTCATCGCGGACTTGCCGACGAGCTGGGTACGCATACGGTTGTAGATCGCGCCTTCGAGGATGCGGAACTGGTCGTCAAGATCCTTGCGGATGCGCTTGACTTCCATTTCCTCGATCTGCTTGGCGCGCTTGTCCTTCTCGATGCCGTCGCGGGTGAAGACCTGCACATCGATGACGGTGCCGTCCATGCCAGGCGGCACGCGCAGCGAGCTGTCCTTCACGTCGGACGCCTTCTCACCGAAGATCGCGCGCAGCAGCTTCTCTTCTGGCGTGAGCTGGCTCTCACCCTTCGGCGTGACCTTGCCGACCATGATGTCGCCAGCCTTCACCTCAGCACCGATGTACACGATGCCCGACTCGTCCAGACGCGCCAGCGCCTGTTCGCCCACGTTCGGGATGTCGGCGGTGATTTCCTCGGCGCCCAGCTTGGTGTCGCGAGCGATGCAGGACAGCTCCTCGATATGGATCGAGGTGTAGCGGTCTTCCTGCACGACACGCTCGGAGAGCAGGATCGAGTCTTCGAAGTTGTAGCCGTTCCACGGCATGAACGCGATCAGCATGTTCTGGCCGAGCGCAAGCTCGCCCAGGTCGGTCGACGAACCGTCGGCCAGCGTGTCGCCCTTCGCCACCACGTCGCCCACGTTCACCAGCGGACGCTGGTTGAGGTTGGTGTTCTGGTTGGAGCGGGTGTACTTGGTCAGTGTGTAGATATCGACGCCAGCGTCGTTGTCGCCGACTTCGCTCTCGTTTACGCGAACCACAATACGGCCGGCGTCGACCTGGTCGATCACGCCGCCACGCTTGGCGCTGACGATAACGCCCGAGTCGCGCGCCACGGCGCGCTCGATGCCGGTACCCACCAGCGGGGTCTGCGAACGCAGGGTCGGTACGGCCTGACGCTGCATGTTCGCGCCCATCAGCGCTCGGTTCGCGTCATCGTGCTCGAGGAACGGCACCAGCGCCGCCGCGACCGACACGGTCTGCATGGGCGAGACGTCCATGTAGCCGACTTCGGCCGACGGACGCAGCTCGGACTCACCACGGAAACGGCAGGACACGAAGTCTTCGACGAAGCTGCCGTCCTTGTTGAGCGGCGAGTTCGCCTGCGCGATCACATGGTCGCCCTCTTCGATGGCCGACAGGTAATCCACCTTGTCAGTCACCTTGCCGTTCACGACCTTGCGGTACGGCGTCTCGAGGAAGCCATACGTATTGGTGCGCGCATATACGGCGAGCGAGTTGATCAGGCCGATGTTCGGACCTTCAGGCGTTTCGATGGTGCAGACGCGGCCGTAATGGGTCGGATGCACGTCGCGCACTTCGAAGCCGGCGCGCTCGCGAGTCAGACCGCCCGGGCCAAGGGCGGAGACGCGACGCTTGTGCGTCACTTCCGACAGCGGGTTGTTCTGGTCCATGAACTGGCTGAGCTGCGAGGAGCCGAAGAACTCCTTCACCGCGGCCGCAACAGGCTTGGCGTTGATCAGCTCCTGCGGAGTCAGACCCTCGGACTCGGCGAGCGACAAGCGCTCGCGCACGGCACGCTCGACGCGCACCAGACCGATGCGGAAGGTGTTCTCGGCCATTTCGCCGACCGAACGCACGCGACGGTTACCGAGGTGATCGATGTCATCGACGGTGCCATGACCGTTCTTGATGTCGATCAGCACCTTCAGCACGTCGAGAATATCGGAGGTTTCTCCCTGCGACTTCACCAGCGCTTGCGAGTCTTCTTCTTTGCGGTCCGCGAAGTACTTGTGGTCGTACAGCACGCCCGCGCCGAGAATGTCCTTGCGACCGACACGACGATTGAACTTCATGCGGCCCACGGCCGACAGGTCGTAGCGATCGAAGGTGAAGAACAAGTTGAAGAACAGGTTCTGCGCAGCGTCCTTGGTCGGCGGCTCGCCCGGACGCATCATGCGATAGATTTCCACCAGCGCTTCGAGCTGCGTCTTGGTGTTGTCGATACGCAGGGTGTGCGAAACGTAGGCGCCGCGATCGAGATCGTTGACGTACAGCGTCGGCACGGTCTCGATGCCTGCCTTACGGAAGGCCTCGAGTTGCTCGGCGGTGATTTCGTCGTTGGCCGAAGCCAGCAGTTCACCGGTCTTGCTGTCGACGATGTCGGTGGCCAGGATGCGGCCGACCGGGTAGTCGTCCGGCACTTCCAGCGCCGTGATGTTCTCGGCAGCCAGCTGGCGCACATGACGCGCGGTAATGCGCTTGCCGGCTTCCACCAGCACCTTGTCGCCGATCGTCAGATCGAAGGTCAGCGTCTCGCCGCGCAGACGCTCGGCGACCAGCTCGAGCGTGGTGCCACCCTTCTTACCGAGGTGGAACACGTTGTGCTCGAAGAAGATGTCCAGCATCTCGACGTTGTTGTAGCCGAGCGCACGCAGCAGCACCGTCACCGGCAGCTTGCGGCGACGATCGATACGGGTGAACAGCGCGTCTTTCGGGTCGAACTCGAAGTCCAGCCACGAGCCGCGGTAAGGGATCACGCGAGCCGAGAACAGCAGCTTGCCCGAGCTGTGCGTCTTGCCGCGGTCGTGATCGAAGAACACGCCCGGCGAACGATGCAGCTGCGAGACGATGACTCGCTCGGTGCCGTTGATGATGAAGGTGCCGGTGTCGGTCATGAGCGGAATCTCGCCCATGTAGACCTCTTGCTCCTTCACGTACTTGACGGCCTTCTTGGACGCCGGGCTGTCCTTGTCGTAGATGACCAGGCGCACGGTCACGCGCAGCGGCGCGCCGAAAGTCATGCCGCGGTTGCGGCACTCGCGTTCGTCGAATGCAGGCTCGCCCAGGCGATAGTCGACGTACTCAAGCGCGGCATTGCCCGAGTAGCTGGAGATCGGGAAAACCGACTTCAGCGCGGCGTGTAGACCTTTCTCATCGCGCTGTTTGGGCGCGACATGCTCCTGCAGGAACTCCCGGTAGGAATCGGTCTGAATGGTCAGCAGGTTCGGCACGCCCAATACAGGGGGACGCTTGCCGAAATCCTTGCGGATGCGCTTCTTCTCGGTAAACGAGTAGGTCATGGTGGGTACCGCCTCGGTTCGCAGTGACGCCGGTGGTGCACACACCGGCTGAATTGTGAAAGCTGTGTCTGCGGTCGACGACCAGGGTGTGCTGCCCTGCCCGTCGATACGTCAAAAAGACATAAGTCAAAGGTCGGCGATGGTCTGCTGGCCTTTCAGTGCTGCCTTCCTGACACGTAAAACACGAACCTAAAGATGACGCCTTGTCGTTGCAGGCCGCACGGCTTCATGCCACATAGCCTCATGCGAAACCCTGCAACAGGCAAAGCCCGGGGACTTACGTCCCCAGGCTTGCTTGACGCTAGATCAAACTGACGGCGCGCAAGAGCGCCGATTACTTCAGTTCGACCGTGGCGCCGGCAGCTTCGAGGTCCTTCTTGAACTTCGCAGCGTCTTCCTTCGAAGCGGCTTCCTTCACGACGCCACCGGCTTCGGTCAGGTCCTTCGCTTCCTTCAAGCCGAGGCCGGTGATCGCGCGCACAGCCTTGATCACGTCGACCTTCTTCTCGCCGGCGCTCTTCAGGATGACGTCGAACTCGGTCTGCTCTTCAGCAGCCGGGCCGGCAGCGGCCGGGCCCGCAGCCACCATGACAGGGGCGGCGGCGGTCACGCCAAACTTCTCTTCGATGGCCTTCACCAGGTCCATCACTTCCATCAGCGACTTGGCGGCGACGGCTTCAACGATCTGTTCGTTGGTCAGGGACATTTGATTTACCTCTGGAAATTGATTCGGTTTGAATAGTCGGCGAACTTAGGCGGGCTCGGCTTCAGCCTGGGCTTCGGCAGCGACTTCGCCGCCACCCTGCTTGTCGGCCACAGCCTTGATGACGCGGGCGAACATCGAAGCGGGCTCGGCCAGCACACGGGCCAACATGGACAGTGCCTGTTCGCGAGTCGGCAGCGACGCCAGCACTTCGACGTGCTCAGCCGGCAGCAACTTGCCTTCCACGGAAACGACTTTCGCCTTCAGCTTGTCGTTGCTCTTGGCGAATTCCTTGATCAGGCGCCCGGCAGCACCGGGTTCCTCAGTCGAGAATGCGTACAGCAGCGGACCGACCAGGACGTCCTTGACGACCTCGAACTCGGTACCGACCACGGCGCGCGAAGCGAGCGTGTTCTTGACAACTTTCAAGAACACACCAGATTCACGGGCCTTCTTGCGCATCGCGGTCATCTGTTCGACCGTGGTGCCCGCATACTCGGCTGCGACCAAGGAGTGAGCCTTCGCAGCGACTTCTGCCAGCTCGGCGACTACTTCTTGCTTCTGGGACAGATTGAGAGCCATTGCACTCCTCCAAATGAACTCCGCTTACGGCTCCTGCCGCTTGCGGTCCTGGGCGACGCCTTCCGTGACGTCGGGGACACGGAGTGTCCCGGGTGGTGGCCTTTCCAGAACAAATCGAACACTTCCAGAAGGGGCATCACCATCTGCGCAGGCCGGATTCGTAAAAAAACCGATTAAGCGACCCCGTTGGCGGCGACGGCGATTCCTTGCCAATCACGAGCTCCCTGCTCGTCGTCGTCGCGCGCTGATCGCGCCTGCGGTCTTTGACGGCGGCTTCGGCGTGCGGCCGGAGCTACCCTCAAAAACTTGCCTGCGCCGGCTTGGGCCGGCGCAGGACTTCATGTCTTACTTGGTCGAGAGCGTCAGGGACGAGGTATCGACCGGGACGCCCACGCCCATGGTGCTGGACAAGGCGACCTTCTGCAGGTACTGGCCCTTGGCGGTAGCCGGCTTGGCCTTGAGCAGGTCAGCGACCAACGCGTTCAGGTTGTCGGCAAGCTGCGCAGCCTCGAAGCTGGCCTTGCCGATGGTGGCGTGGATGATGCCCGCCTTGTCATTGCGGAACTTCACCTGACCGGCCTTGGCGTTCTTGACGGCCGTGACGACGTCGGCGGTGACCGAGCCATCCTTCGGGTTCGGCATCAGGCCACGCGGACCGAGCAACTGACCGAGCTTACCGACCACGCGCATCGCGTCCGGAGTGGCAATCACGCGACCGAAGTCGAGATCGCCAGCCTGCATGCGCTCGGCCAGGTCGTCCATGCCGACGGCGTCGGCACCGGCGGCCTTGGCGGCCTCGGCCTTCTCACCGGCCGGCACGAACACGGCGACCTTGACGGTCTTGCCGGTGCCGTGCGGCAGCAGCGAGGAACCACGCACACCCTGGTCCGACTTCTTGGCGTCGATGCCGAGGCGCACGGCCACGTCCACGGACTCCGAGAACTTCGCCTTGGCGTTGTTCTTGACGATATTCAGGGCTTCTTCCAGGCCATAGAACTTGCCCGGCTGCACTGCGGCCTGGGCCGCCTTCATACGCTTTGTGAGCTTTGCCATGTCTTAGCCCTCCACCACCAAGCCCATGCTGCGCGCGCTACCGGCAATGGTGCGCACTGCAGCGTCCAGATCAGCAGCCGTGAGATCCGGCTCCTTCTGCTTCGCAACGTCTTCCAGCTGCTTGCGGGTGATCTTGCCGACCTTGTCGGTATTCGGCTTGGACGAACCCTTGGCGACGCCGGTGGCCTTCTTGATGAGGACCGTGGCGGGCGGGGTCTTGGTGATAAAGGTGAAGCTGCGGTCCGAATACGCGGTGATGATCACCGGAATCGGCAGACCCGGCTCCATCTTCTGCGTGGCGGCATTGAACGCCTTGCAGAACTCCATGATGTTCAGACCGCGCTGACCGAGGGCAGGACCCACCGGCGGCGACGGGTTGGCCTGACCGGCCTTGACCTGCAGCTTGATATAACCGACGACTTTCTTTGCCATTTGTAGTTCCTCGCGAGTTCAAGCGCCTTGCGGCTCCTCGCATGACATCGTTCCCTGGATGGAGGGGAACCCGCACTCCAGCGGGCTCCGGAAACACGGGCACGCCGAGCGAAATGCCCCGGCGTGAACCGCATAGTGTAAAGATTGACCAGTTTTTAAGCAAGCCCCGTGCCGGGGCCCGGATCAGGCCTTTTCGACCTGACCGAATTCCAGCTCAACCGGTGTCGAACGACCAAAGATCAACACTGCGACGCGCAGGCGACTCTTCTCGTAATTGACTTCCTCAACCACGCCATTGAAGTCGTTGAACGGGCCCTCGGTGACGCGCACCATCTCGCCCGGCTCAAACAACACCTTGGGCTTGGGCTTCTCAACGCCCTCGCGGACGCGACTCAGGATGGCATCTGCCTCGCTATCGCGGATCGGCAGCGGGCGATCGGCGGTACCACCAATGAAACCCATGACCTTCGGGGTTTCCTTCACCAAATGCCAGCACTCGTCATCGATGCGAGGTGCCTTGCCCTCGGTGTCGGTTTCGATCTGCACCAGCACGTAACCGGGAAAGAACTTGCGATCACTGCGGCGCTTCTGGCCGCCGCGCATCTCAATCACTTCTTCAGTGGGAACCAACACTTCGCCGAAACGCTCTTCCATGCCAGCGCGCTGAATACGCTCGACGAGCGATTTCCGAACCTGGTTTTCGAAGCCTGAATAGGCGTGCACCACATACCAACGCTTGCTCATGCCCTTTACCTCACGAACCCAGCTTGAGCAGCCAGTCGAGCACGACCGACTTGAGAATGAGATCGATCAGGCCCAACAGCAGCGAGAGAACGATCACGACGACAATGATGATACCGGTGGTTTTGAGAGTTTCGTCACGCGCCGGCCAAACGACCTTGCGCATTTCGAACTGGGATTCGGCCAAAAAGTTGCGCACCCGACGCCCCAGCGCCGTGGTGGCAGCAATGGCCAGCGCCACCACCAGCGCCACCAGCACACCTGCCAGGCGAACTGCTGACGGAATACTGGCGTCACTGCTGAACCAGGAATAGGCAAAGACACCGGCAACCAGCACCAGCACCGCTAGCACCAGCTTACCGATGTCGGCGGCGCCCGCCTCTTTGACGTTCGCGCCCTTGGGCTGTTCTGCCTTGGTATTCATGCGCAGCGATCGGATGTGAGTCGGCACCCAGGACTCAACGCCCTCGATACCACCTACCACCCGTCATCGATCCTCAGGAAGGTGGCACGCCAGGAGGGACTCGAACCCCCAACCTGCGGTTTTGGAGACCGCTGCTCTGCCAATTGAGCTACTGGCGTACGTTTGAAATCAGTGAAGTCGCTCGCTTCGCTCGCTGCGAAGGTGCGCCCTTGGCGCTGTAAGGAGTAAAGAAGGCAATAAACTTGCCCTTTTCACTCCCTACCCTCACAGCCCGCGCTGCGGGCGACTTCCCATAGTACAGCTTACTTGATGATTTTGGAGACGACACCGGCGCCGACGGTGCGGCCGCCTTCGCGGATCGCGAAGCGCAGACCTTCGTCCATCGCGATCGGGTGGATCAACGTCACCGTGATCTTCACGTTGTCGCCCGGCATCACCATTTCGGTGCCTTCCGGCAGCTTGATCGCGCCGGTCACGTCCGTCGTACGGAAGTAGAACTGCGGACGGTAGTTGCTGAAGAACGGGGTGTGACGGCCGCCTTCGTCCTTCGACAGCACGTAGATCTCGCCCTCGAAGTCGGTGTGCGGGGTGATCGAACCCGGCTTGGCCAGCACCTGACCACGCTCCACGTCGTCACGCTTCAGACCACGCAGCAGCAGACCGGCGTTGTCGCCTGCCTGACCCTGGTCGAGCAGCTTGCGGAACATTTCCACACCGGTCACGGTGGTCTTCTGGGTCGGACGGATGCCGACCACTTCGATTTCGTCACCGACCTTGATCACGCCGCGCTCGATACGACCGGTCACCACGGTGCCGCGGCCCGAGATCGAGAACACGTCTTCCACCGGCATCAGGAACGGCTTGTCGATCGCGCGCACCGGCTCCGGAATGTAGCTGTCCAGCGCATCGACCAGCTTGATGATCGCCTTCTCGCCGTACTCGCTGTCCTTGTCACCCTCGAGCGCCTTACGGGCCGAACCGGTGATGATCGGAGTGTCGTCGCCCGGGAAGTCGTACTTGCTCAGCAGCTCGCGCACTTCCATCTCGACCAGCTCGAGCAGCTCGGCGTCGTCCACCAGGTCGGCCTTGTTCAGGAACACGACGATGTACGGCACGCCCACCTGGCGCGACAGCAGGATGTGTTCGCGGGTCTGCGGCATCGGGCCGTCGGCGGCCGAGCACACCAGGATCGCGCCGTCCATCTGCGCCGCACCCGTGATCATGTTCTTCACGTAGTCGGCGTGGCCCGGGCAGTCCACGTGGGCGTAGTGGCGAACCGGCGATTCGTATTCCACGTGCGCCGTCGAGATCGTGATACCGCGCGCCTTCTCTTCCGGCGCCGCGTCGATCGCGTCGTAAGCCTTGAATTCACCACCGAAGCGCTCGGCACCGATCTTCGTCAGCGCGGCCGTCAGCGTCGTCTTGCCGTGGTCCACGTGACCAATCGTGCCGACGTTAACGTGCGGCTTGGTGCGTTCGAATTTACCCTTTGCCATACGCGCTAAACCCCGATGGAGTCAAAAACAAGGAAAGTGAAAGGCGAAAACCGCGGAGACCAGCGAAGTGGTGCTCATGACTGGAATCGAACCAGCGACCTCTTCCTTACCAAGGAAGTGCTCTACCGACTGAGCTACATGAGCACGAAATCACCCAGAACGAGATCAATGGAGCGGGAGACGGGAATCGAACCCGCACCATCAGCTTGGAAGGCTGAGGTTCTACCATTGAACTACTCCCGCCCTGCGCGGAACTCGTCTGGTGGAGGGAGGTGGATTCGAACCACCGAAGGCGTAAGCCAGCAGATTTACAGTCTGCCCCCGTTGGCCGCTTGGGTATCCCTCCAACAAAGAACGGCTATTGTGTGGATCGGACCTCGACCTGTCAACACCTGAACCGCGAAAATTTGCATGCGCAGCGATGTTTTTTGCACCTCGCCGCAGCCAGAAATCAGCTCTCTGCGACAGCCCGCGTATCGATCAGCTGCTCCATCTCCTTGGATAGATCCATCAACCGCTTGGCCTGCGCCTGCAACTGTCGTTCGTTGTCGTCGCGCGGCTCCCACGCGGGCACCGGCGTGGGCTTGCCCTCAGGGCTGTCCAGCGCCACAAACACCATCACGCAACTGGTAGCCAAACGATGCTCGTCCTTGCGCAAATCACGCGCGAGCACGTCCACGGCCATGTGCATACTGGAGCGGCCGGTATGGATCAGACGTGCCTGCACCGTCACCAGATCGCCGATAAGGATCGGCGCCACGAACTGGATGCCGCTCACCGAGGCAGTAACGCAATAAGCGCCGCTCCAAGCTACCGCGCAGGCGTAGCCGGCCTGGTCGATCCATTTCATCACCATGCCGCCATGCACCTTGCCACCGAAATTCACATCGGTCGGCTGGGCGAGAAAGCGGAAACTCACTTCGTGCTGCTTGCCTGACATGGGAACTCCGGCTGGCGTGAAAACGGAACTGGGTGCGCATTATGCCCGCGTATGCCGGCGCGGCGAGCCTTTCACCGCAAAGCACATCGGCGTCGACACGACGCCCTTGGTAGACGTGAACTCCGCGTCAGTGATCACGAACCCAAGACGGAGGTAGACCGGGATAGCCCGCACGGTGGCATTCAAGGTGAAGCGCGTAGTGCCGGCGCGCCGCATGCTGTCATGCATGGCGCGCCGCCATAGCAATCGAGCCATGCCCCGCCCCTGATAACGCGTACCGATGTAGAACTGGAATAAGTGCGAGTCGTTACGCATGGCCGCCACGCCTGCCAGCACGCCGTTGACGAAAGCCAGATGGAAACGCTCCCCGGCACACATCTTTTCTCGAATCGCCCTGGCACTCATCTGCTTGAGCAGAGGGGCTGCCGCCCGCGCCGGCTGATCCGGCAACACCCAGCGCCGCACCACGCGACGCACCAGGACGCCAATGGCGCGCGCATCCTCCAGCCGAGCCAATCGCAAGCGCAGATCAGCAGTCATGCTTTCGATCACAACACGCCACCCGCGACCGAACAAGTCGATTGACGCTCAAAACAAAGGCCCCACCGAAGCAGGGCCTTTGAGGGGATCCAGAAGCCTGGCTCGCGGCAAACGCCGCGATCACACGCTTACACGTTGAACAGGAAGTGCAGCACGTCGCCTTCCTTGACGATGTAATCCTTGCCTTCCTTGCGCAGACGACCCGCCGCGGCCGCACCTGCCTCGCCCTTGTATTGAATGAAGTCGTCGTAGCCGATGGTCTCGGCACGGATGAATCCGCGCTCGAAATCGGTATGAATAACACCGGCCGCCTGCGGCGCGGTCGAACCCGCCTTTACCGTCCATGCGCGCACTTCCTTCACACCGGCGGTGAAGTAGGTCTGCAGACCAAGCAGCTTGTAGCCGGCACGGATCACGCGATTCAGGCCCGGCTCGTCCAAGCCGAAATCCTTCAGAAATTCGTCGCGGTCATCATCCTCGAGCTGCGACAACTCTTCTTCGATCGCCGCACACACGGGCACCACTTCAGCGCCTTCGCTCACGGCGCGCTGGCGTACGGCGTCGAGGTGCGGGTTGTTTTCGAAGCCGTCCTCCTTGACGTTGGCGATGTACATCAGCGGCTTCAGAGTGAGTAAGAACAAGTCGCGCACCAGCGCCTTCTCTTCCTCATCCAGCCCCAGGCTGCGCGCAGACTTGCCCTCGTTGAGACCGGCGGACAGCTTCTGCAGCACCGGCTTCCTGGCCAGCGCTTCCTTGTCATTGGCCTTGGCGGCGCGCTCGGCACGGTTCAGCGCCTTATCCACCGATTCCAGATCAGCCAGCGCCAGCTCAGTGTCAATGGTCTCGATATCGGCAATGGGATCGACCTTGCCAGCCACATGCACGATGTCGCTGTGCTCGAAGCAGCGCACCACGTGAGCGATCGCATCCACCTCACGAATATGCGCGAGGAACTTGTTGCCCAGGCCCTCACCCTTCGACGCACCCGCCACCAGACCGGCAATATCGACGAACTCGACCGCAGTGGGAATGCACTTCTGCGGGTTGACGATCGCCGCCAGCTCGGCCAGACGCGGATCCGGCACCGGCACCACGCCGACGTTCGGCTCGATGGTGCAGAACGGGAAGTTGGCCGCGGCGATACCCGCCTTGGTCAGTGCGTTGAACAGGGTGGACTTGCCGACGTTAGGCAGGCCGACGATGCCGCATTTGATGCCCATGGTTTAAATCCGGGAAGGGTAGTCGTGAATAGGGAATGGTACGCCGGGCTTCAAGTCGCATCGACGATGCGATGCCAGACTCACGACTCCGTAGCGGTATGCAACTGCTGCATCGCCTTATCGAACTGCCCATCGACCGCAAGCGGCAGCACACCCAGCGCGCGACCGATGCCGTCGAGAATGGCGTCTTCGTCCTTGGCAGAGGGCCGGCCAAGCACCCACGGCGTGACCTTGTCCTTGTGGCCGGGGTGGCCGATGCCAACGCGCAGCCGATGAAATTTTGCGTGCCCGAGGTGCGTCACGATGTCGCGCAGGCCGTTCTGGCCGCCATGGCCGCCGTCGAACTTCAAGCGCACGGTACCGGCATCCAGATCCAGCTCGTCATGCGCCACCAGGCACTCGTTCGGCTCGATCTTGTAATAGCGGAGCGCCGAGACCACGGCGATGCCGCTCTTGTTCATGAAAGTGGAGGGCTTGAGCAACCATACCGGCTCACCACCGATGCGCAGCTTGCAGGTTTCGCCATGCAGCTTGCCGTCGAACCCCCAGCGCTCGCCCTGCCCCGCCGCAAGGGCGTCAACAAACCAGAACCCGGCATTGTGCCGGGTTCTGAGGTATTCGGTACCGGGATTGCCCAGTCCGACGATGAGGCGTAACCCCGCCATGCAAGACAAGCAAGCACATCGACGGCCCGCGCACTCAAGGCACGCGGACCGCCATGCAGCTTACTTCTTGGCGCCCTTACCAGCGTCGGCAGCAGGAGCAGCCTCGCCTTCAACGGCCGGGGCAGCTTCGACCTCTTCCTTCACTGTGTTGGCGGTGACGACGGCGATGTCGTGGTCCGCACCCAACTGCAGGGCCTGGATTTCGACGCCGGCCGGCAGCTTGATCTGCGACAGGTGAACGATGTCACCCGGCTTCAGGTCGGACAGGTCGACTTCCAGGAACTCCGGCAAGTTCTTCGGCAGACAGGACACTTCGACTTCGGTCAGGTTGTGCGAAATCACCACGCCCGAAGTCTTCGCAGCCGGTGACTTCTCCTGGTTGAGGAAGTGGAGCGGCACGCTCACGCGAACGGCTTCGTTCTCGTTGACGCGCAGGAAGTCCATGTGCAGCATCTGCAGCTTGAACGGATGCTTCTGCCAGTCGCGCACCAGCACCTTCTGCACCTTGCCGTCGACGTTCAGGTCAAGGATGGACGAGAAGAACCACTCGTGCTTAGCGGCGAGCAGGATGGTGTTGTGCTCAATCTGGATGCTCTGCGGGGCCTGGCCGGCACCGTAAACGACGGCAGGCACGAAGTCCGCACGACGCAGGCGGCGGCTCGCACCTTTCCCCTCGTCCTTGCGGCTTTCCGCCTTGATTTCATGAGTCTGGGCCATTTCAGTATTGCCTTCAGTAGTTGAACCGCCTCGCGGCAGTTTGGTTGGCTCTCCCGCGACCAGAAGAGCCGGGTTCGGGATTCAGGCGTCGGATGGCAAAGCCACCCGCGATGCCTCAATCCACGTAAAGCGAACTGACCGATTCGCCGAACGCAATGCGGCGGATCGTTTCCGCCAGCAGCTCGGCGACCGAGAGCTGGCGAATCTTGGCGCATGCCTGGGCTTCCGGGCGCAGCGGCAAGGTATTGGTGACCACCAGCTGGTCGAGCTGGGAGCCTTCGATGTTGCTGATGGCAGCACCCGACAGCACCGGATGCACGCAATACGCCACCACCTTGCGAGCCCCGCGCTCCTTGAGCGCTGCAGCAGCCGCGCACAACGTACCGGCGGTGTCGACGATGTCATCGACCAGCACGCAGGTCTTGCCGTCGACGTCGCCGATGATGTTCATCACCGTGGCCACGTTGGCCTTCGGGCGACGCTTGTCGATGATCGCCAGGTCCGCATCGTCCAGCCGCTTGGCCAGCGCGCGGGCGCGCACCACACCGCCGACGTCCGGGCTCACCACGATCAGGTTATCCATCGAGTGGTTGCGCCAGATGTCCGCCAGCAGCACCGGCGAGGCATAGACGTTGTCCACCGGGATGTCGAAGAAGCCCTGGATCTGGTCGGCATGCAGATCCACCGTAAGCATGCGATCCACGCCGACGGTGCCGATCAGCTTGGCCACCATCTTTGCCGTGATCGGCACGCGCGCCGAACGTGGGCGGCGATCCTGGCGGGCATAACCGAAGTACGGGATCACCGCCGTCACGCTGGCCGCCGAGGCGCGCTTGAGCGCGTCCACCAGGGTCAGCAGCTCGAACAGGTTCTCCGCACTCGGCGCGCCCGTGGGCTGCAGCACGAACACTTCCTGGCGGCGGACGTTCTCTTCGATCTCGATCTGCGTCTCGCCGTCGCTGAAGCGACCGACCAGCGCCTTGCCGAGCGGTACGCCCAGGCGCTGGGCGACGTCCTCGGCGAGGGCACGATGCGCATTACCGGCAAACAGCATCGGGCTGGACGTATTCACGGTCATTGCTTGGAACCTTTAGCCATCATTTGAATGGCTGGGGCGGCAGGATTCGAACCTGCGTATGCGGGAATCAAAATCCCGTGCCTTAACCAGCTTGGCGACGCCCCAGTATTTCTCTCTTACGCTACGCGAACTTCACTACGCCCTCAGGACACCGATGCCGGAGTCCGACGCCTGACCTCTCGACTCAGGCGCCGCGGCGATGGCGCGCCAGAGTCTGTTGCAACGGTGAAACATCCACACCCATGGCTACTCGGGCGGTGAATGCCGGCGGGCACTGCCCAACCACAATTTCTGCACGCTCCTGCGACTTGGTCTCCAGAAACACGCAACCGCCGCTGCCGGAAAGCCTCCCGCTACCGAAGTCACGGAGCCAGTCCAACGCCGCCGCCACCCGCGGGTGACGCGCGCGTACGACCGGCTCAAAGGCGTTTCCAGCGGTTTCGCCCGAAGCAAAGGATGAAATTGTCGCTGGCGGAGCATTTCGTGTCAATTCAGCCGCTTGAAAAAGCGCTGCGGTCGGCACGTGTTCATGCGGGTCAAGCACCGCGTACCAACGCCTGGGAAGCTTGATGGGCTCCAATTTTTCGCCCACACCTTCGGCCCAAGCCGAGCGCCCGCGCACGAACACCGGTACGTCGGCACCCAGTTGGCGCCCCAGTTCGGCCAGCGCGTCCTCGTCCAGCCCGGCGCTCCAAAGATGGTTCAGCGCCACCAGCACCGTGGCCGCATCCGAACTACCGCCGCCCAGGCCACCGCCCGTCGGGATGCGCTTATCCACCTCGATATCCACGCCCGCGCCGGCAGCCGCATGCGGTTGCAGTAATCGGGCGGCGCGCACCACCAAATCGTCTTCTTCAGCAACGCCAGGCACCGGTGTCACTCGCCGGACCTGGCCGTCCTGGCGCGGACGCAGCCGGATCTCGTCGCCCCAGTCCAACAGACGGAACACGGTCTGCAGCTCGTGGTAACCATCCGGCCGGCGCCCCGTGATGCGCAGGAACAAGTTCAATTTGGCCGGCGCAGGCCACACCGTCCAATCGTCCGACGCAGGCGGAGCCAGGGAACGGCTCATGAACACGCGCAAGTCGTCCGGAAAGCCGTTCTCCTGGTCCCTTTCGCGGGCAAACGCAAAGGCCGGGTCGTTTTTGTCGACCGCCACGAAGCCATGCCTGGCATAGAACGGGCCATTCCACGGCACATCAGCCAGGGTACCCAGATCCACCCGGCGATACCCTGCCGCGCGTGCCCAGGCGCAGGCATGCTCGAGCAAGCCGGCGCCGATACCGCGGCGGCCCCAATCCGGCAGCACATCAATCTCCGCCACGCCGATGCTGTCGCCGCCCTCTTCCGTATCCAGCCAGATGAAGCCCACCGGCTCGGCACTGGCGTCGCTCAACGCCACCCAGACCATGCCCCGCTCGATCGCTTGGAGCAGCAGCTCTGGCGGCATCGATACGTGGATGTAGAACGGCCAGGCCCGATGGCCACGAAACAATTGCATGGCGGCGCGCTCGATGGCGCACAAAGCCTCGACCTGAGCGGGCACGGCGCGCTCGATGTGATATGTCATGACCATTCCGGCATGCGGCAGGACCGCCGCAGGGCGCAAAGCCTAACCGATGCGGCCTGTGAGGGCGCAGGGATGCTCTGACCTATTCAGCGCATCCCTAGTTGAAGGTCCAGGACTCGATCGACAATCGCACGCGATAAGGCGGCTTGTCCGCGAAAACCTTGGTCGGCACGGGCGGCTGGCGGGCGGCATCCCACTCGCGATAGTCCACATTCCAGCCATCCTGCTGCAGCAGCGACGGCAGGCGATTCGCGCCAAAACTCAGCTCGGCCGGACCGCTATCGGCCCGCAGGCCAAGCACCCAGGCGCGCAAGTCGCGCAGCGGCACTTCCCAGCCCAGCGCCTTGTACATCAGCGACTCGGCATCCGGACCACGCAGCGGGCCACCGTCCAGCCCTTCCAACAACGCGCCCTCCGGACCCCCACTAAGGCGGAAGCTTTTGCCGATCACCGGCGAGCGCATGGTGAACTCATAGCGCTCGCCATCCTGCGTCCACTGGAGGGTGCCGCTGCCGCCATCCTTGCCGTCGGACACGCCCAGCTTCCCCTGCAAGCTCCAGTGATCCGTGCCGGCCAAGACGCGCTCGCGCGCCGCCTGCTCGCCGAGCAAACCAGCATCGCCCTTCATCCTTACGGCGGGCGCAGGCACGCAGGCGGCGAGCAGCAGCGGCAGCGCGGCTGCGAGACATCGGAAAGTGTTCTTCATGGATTGAGGCGCTTGAGGGCGTTGTGCAAGGAATGGCTCTGCGGATCGATGCGGCGCACCTCGTCGAACACGCGGCGCGCATCCTCCTGGCGCCCTTGCTTCCACAAGACCTCGCCCAGGTGCACGCCGACATCGGCATCCTTGCGCGCCTGCCAGGCGCCGCGAAGGGTCTGCTCGGCCTGATCGAGGTGCCCTTGGCGATACTGCAGCCAGCCCCAGGAATCGGCGATGGCCGGGTCATCCGGCTTGGCGGTTCGGGCGGTCTGGATCAACCGCTCCGCTTCGGGCAGGTCGCGGTTGGCATCGGCGAGGGTGAAGCCCAGCGCGTTGCTGGCGTCGACGTCATCCGGCTTGATCTGCAGCAAATGGCGGAAATCGGCCACGGCCGAGTCGATCTGCCCAGCCTCCGCATAGGCCAGCCCACGTCCGTAGAGCAGCTCCGGATCGTCCGGCACCACCTGCAGGGCGCGACTGAAGGCCGCCTCGGCCTGCGCGTACTTCTGGTCGTGCATGTACAGCCCGGCGTCCACCTCATAGGCGCGGCGCAGCTGGGCTGGCTGATCGAGATAGTTGCTCTGCATCTGCGACAACTGCTCGTGCGCCTCCACTACCTTGCCCTGCTTGTGCAGCAACACGGCACTACGCAGGTCAGCGTCGAAGGCGTGCTCGTCCTCATCCGGCACCTGGCCGTACCACTCCAGTGCTTCGCTGTCGCGGTTGAGCATTTCGGCCAACTGGCCGAGCAGATAGGCACTGCCGCCATCGCGCGCCTGCTCCGGCGCACGCTGCAGCTGGTTGTACAGGCGGGTGATCGCCTTGGTGTCGTTGGAGCGGGCCGCCAGCGCGGCGCGCAAGGTATAGGTGTCGGCGTTTTGCGGACCGCTATCGAGCAACTTGGCTGCGCCGGCGTAATCGCCCCCCTGGCCAAGCAGGGTGGCGTAGGCAAGCCGCAGCGCGACGTTCTTCGGCGCCTTGGCGAGGGCTTTCTGGAACAGGACCTGCGCACCGGCACGATCGCCGCTGCGGAACTTCAGTTGCCCTGCCCATGCATAAGTTTCGGCGCTGTTGAAGCGCTTGATGGCGGCATCGGCGATCTGCTGCGCGTACTCACGCCGACCGAGCTTGTCGCCCAGCTCGCTCATCGCCAGCCAGGCCTGTGTGTCGGCCGGCAGCCGCTGCGGCGTGGCCAGCCCTTCGAGCAGGCTCGAGGCCTGGGCCGGATCGCGACTGCCGAGCAAAGCGCGCCCGAACTGGCGCCATGCATCCGGGTCGCCACTGCTGGTCAGCAACGCCAACTGGTGCCTTGCCTCGTCCGCACTGCCTTGATCCAGCGCCAATTGCGCCCGGGCCATGGCCAGCGAGGCAGGCTTGGCTCCCAGCGCCTGCCAGCGGGCAATCGCTTGCTCCGCCAGGGCGGCATCATGCACGGCGATGGCCATGCCGGCCGCCTGTTCCGCCACGCGTGGATCAGTACTCAGCTGCATGGCCTTGCCGTACGAGGCCGCCGCGGTCTTGAGATCGGTTCGCGTCAGCGCCATCTCGCCAGCGAGCAACTGGGCTATCAGATCGTGATCGGCGTCCGGCGTCGCTACCACCAGATGGTCCAGCGGTTGTGCCGCCGAGCTTTGCCCCACAGCCCGGTGACCGGGTGCGGTGGCGCAGCCCGTTGCCGCCATCACCAGGAGTCCGCTCGCCGCAAAATGCCGCAGTTGCTTGAACTTGGCCAACCTGCTCAGCACACTATTCTCCGTTCATCCGTCTGTTACAGCTGTCGCCACCTTATGGAACGGCCGGTGCGCCGGCCTAGTTTACGCCGCCGGATGCCTGCCGCCTCGAATCGCCTCTCACCATGCCGCTGATCGCCCTAGGGCTCAATCACCTCACTGCGCCAGTTCAACTGCGCGAGCAAGTGGCGTTCGATACGGACGCCGCTGGCGTTGCGCTGCATGAGCTAACCCTTCAGCCTGGCGTGGAGGAGGCGATGATCCTCTCCACCTGCAACCGTACCGAGTTGTATGTGAGCGTCGCGGCAGGTGCCGAGGCCGTGCCGGAGACATGGTTGAGCCGCCACCATCAGCTGACCCCCGGGAAACTCGACGAGTTCCTCTATCGCCACGATGAAGACGAGGCCGTGCGCCACATGTTTCGCGTGGCCACTGGGCTGGACTCGATGGTGCTGGGCGAACCGCAGATTCTGGGCCAGGTGAAGGAGGCGTATCAGCTGGCCCGCGACGCGCAATCGCTGCGCGCGCCGATGGACCGCCTGCTGCAGCACACCTTCGCCGTCGCCAAGCGCGTTCGCACCGACACGCGCATCGGCGCGCATACCGTGTCCGTGGCGTTTACCGCGGTGCGCCTGGCCGAGCAGGTGTTTACCGATCTCAAAGAGGCCTGTGTGCTGCTGATCGGCGCGGGCGACACCATCGAACTGGCCGCGCGCCATCTCGCCGACAAACAGGTGCGGCGCCTGATTGTGGCCAACCGCACTTTGGAAAACGCGCAGGAACTGGCCAGCCGTCACGGCGGCTATGCCATCGCCCTGCACGACCTGCCGCAGCATCTGGCGGAAGCCGACATCGTGATCTCCTCCACCGCGGCGCGGCAGCCAGTGGTAACGCGCCCCATTGTGGAAAAGGCCATCAGTGCGCGCCGTCGCAAACCGATGTTCATGGTCGACATCGCCGTGCCGCGCGACATCGAGGCTTCCATCGGAGAGCTGGACGACGTGTTCCTCTATGGCATCGACGACCTGCGCCAGGTGATCGACGACAACCGTCGTTCACGCGAGGCCGCCGCCCGCGAAGCCGAGGCCATCATCGATCTGCAGGTGGAGCGCTACATGGCGTGGCGCCGCGCGCTCACCGTGCGCAACCCGGCGGTGGACATGCGCCAGCACGCCGAGACCTATCGCGACGAAGTGCTGGACAAGGCACGTGCCATGCTCGCGCGCGGCAAATCGCCCGACGAAGCGCTGACCTTCCTCGCCAATACGCTCACCAACAAGCTGCTGCACCAACCCAGCGCCCGCCTGCGCGAAGCCGCACTAGCCGGCGATATGGAACTGCTGCACGCGGCCGGACGGCTTTACGCCTTAAAGGAACAGGACGAGAAGGAACCGGACATCGGGGCTTAGCGAAGCACCAAGACGCTTCTGCTGATGCGCGGCCATTCCACGGCCGCCCTCCGATCTCCATTACTCTTCTCGCCCTCATGACGCCATCCATCCGCCGCAAACTCGAAACCCTCGCCGAACGGCACGAAGAAATCGGCCTGTTGCTGGCCCAACCCGACGTGCTCGCCGACGGCGCGCGCTTTCGCGATCTCTCCCGAGAATACGCCCAACTCGAACCCGTCACGGCGTCGCTGCGCGAACATGACCAGGCTGAGCGCGAGCTCGCCGAATCGCGCAGCATGCTGTCCGATCCCGATATGCGCGAACTCGCCGCCGATGACATCGGACGGCTGGAAGCACGACTCACGCAGCTCGACGAAGAACTGCAAATCCTGCTGCTCCCCAAAGACCCACGCGACGAGGCCAACCTGTTCCTCGAAGTGCGTGCCGGCACCGGCGGCGACGAGGCAGCCATCTTTGCCGGCGACGTGTTCCGCATGTATGTGCGCTATGCGGAACGGCAACGCTGGCATGTCGAAATCCTCAGCGAACACCCCGGCGAGCATGGTGGCTACAAGGAAGTCGTCGCACGTGTCGAAGGCAAAGGCTCGTTCTCCCGGCTGAAATTCGAGTCCGGCGTGCACTGCGTGAAACGCGTGCCCGCCACCGAATCGCAAGGACGCGTGCATACCTCGACCGCAACCGTCGCGGTACTGCCCGAGCTGGACGACATCGAAGACATCGAAATAGCCTCGTCGGACCTGAAGGTCGACACCTTCCGTGCGTCCGGCGCCGGTGGTCAGCACGTCAACAAAACCGATTCGGCGATCCGCATCACCCACCTGCCCTCCGGCATCGTGGTGGAATGCCAGGATGAGCGCAGCCAGCACAAGAACCGCGCCCGCGCCATGAGCCTGCTGAAATCCCGCTTGCTGGACGAGGCGCAATCCAAACAGACCGCAGAGCAGGCCGAGTCGCGCCGGTTGCAGGTGGGCAGCGGCGGCCGCAGCCAGCGCGTCCGCACGTATCGTTACAAAGACAACCTGGTCACCGATCACCGGATCGGGCTGGATCTTTATCGCCTCACGGAAATCATGCAGGGCGATCTGGACGAGTTGATAGGTACACTCACCCGCGAGCACCAGGCCGACGAGCTGAAATCCCTCACCTCAGGCTGAGTGTCTGTTCACAAATTTCGCAATTGGCAGTAACGGCTCGCTGGGTTAGCGTGCGGGCATGAAGCAGGCATCTCGACCCGAACTCCTCGCCCGGCAACACCAACTGGCTCGGTTACTCGACCGCGGCGACGCGCACGAAGCTGAACAACTTGCCGCGCGTTCGCGCACCGATTTTCCCCATGACGGCGAGATCGCCCGCCTGCACGGTCTCGCCCTGATGCAGCTGGGGCGCCGCACCGATGCCCGCGAAGCGCTGCAAAATGCCGACCAGCTCGCTCCCGACAGCGTCGAGGTGCAATGCAATTTCGCCAGCCTGCAGATGGAGGAAGGCGATATCGACGGCGCCATCGAACGCCTGCGCGCCGCGCTGCGACGCCATCCTGGGCACGCGGCCATCCTGCTGGTGCTTGGCAATGCCTTGATGGCCGCCGCGCGCTACACGCAGGCACGCGAGTCCTACGCCATGGCCACGCACGGCGCCCCCCAGCACGCCGGCTTGCGCCTCAATCTGGCGGCGGCCGAGCTGGAACTGGGCCATATCGAGCAGGCCAGCCAGCACGTGGACGAAGCACTGCAGCTGGCGCCGCAGTTCGACGGCGCCCACGCCCTGCGCGCCCGCGTGCTGCAGGCGCAAGGGAGGCTGCACGAAGCAGCCGAGGCCTGGCTGCACGCTGAAAAGCTGGCGCCAGAGAATCCCCATTACCCTTTCCATGCCGGCATGCTGCTCGACGATGCGGGTGATCTACCGCAAGCCGCTGCCGCCTTCGAACGCGCCCTGCGGTTGGACGCCGCCTCGGGTGCCGCCCTGGGCATGCTGGTGTTCGCCAAGCGCCGTCTGTACGACTGGCCCGGCCTGGATGAACTCAGCGCGCACCTGCAGCGCGCCGTCGCCGATGGGCGAGAAGGCATTACGCCGTTCGCCTTCCTCGCTGAGGACGCCAGCGCCATCGAGCAACGGCGCTGTGCCAGCACCTTCGCCGCGGGCATCGAAAAACACACCGCCCCACTGCGCAAGGAGCGGTCCTTCACCCATAACGTACCCAAGGCCGGCGCTCCTATGCGCATCGGCTTCGTCTCCAACGGCTTTGGCGAACGTCCGATCGGACAGCTCACCGTCGCCCTGTTGGAGCAGTTGGGTGACGGCCTTCTGGACGTCCATCTGTTCTGTATGGCACCCAGCGACGGCGGTCCGATCCGTCGGCGCCTGGAAGCTTCGACGACCATACACGACGTCGCCCATCTCGGCCCAGCAGAGCTGGCGCGCCATATTCATCAAACGGGTATCGAAATTTTGTTCGACCTGCGCAGTTTCGGCAGCGGCGCCAACTCCGATCTGTTCGAATTCCGGCCCGCGCCGGTGCAGGTGAATTGGCTGGCCTATCCCTGCACCTCGGGCGCGGCGTGGACCGATTACCTGCTCACCGACGCGGTAGCGTTGCCGGCAACGCTGCGTGATGCCTTCAGCGAAAAAATCGTGCGCCTGCCGCGCTGCGCCCAGCCCATCGATGACACGCAGCCCATCGGCGTCCCACCCCCGCGTGCCGCATGCGGACTGCCCGAACAAGGCACCGTGTTCGCCAGCTTCAACGGCAACCACAAACTCAACCCGGCCGCCTTCGCACGCTTCATGTTGATCCTGCAGCAAGTGCCGGCCAGCGTGCTGTGGTTGATCAGCGGACCGGACGGTGCGGACGACCGCTTGCGCGCGGCCGCCACCGCGATGGACGTCGACCCGAAGCGCCTGGTGTTCATGCCCCGGCTGCCACAGGCCGAACACCTGGCGCGCCTCACCCATGCCGACTTGTTCCTCGACACGCTTCCTTGCAATGCGCAATCCACTGCGTCCGATGCCTTGTGGGCGGGCTGCCCCGTACTGACCTGGGTCGGCCAGACATTGGCCGGCCGCCAATGCGCCAGCCTGCTGTACCACGCCGGCTTGTCGGAACTGGTGACCGACGATGAGGAATCCTTCATCGCCATGACCATCCAGCTCGGCAACGACCGCGAAGCGCTGACCACGCTGCGCCAGCACCTGCAACAACGGCGCGCGCAACACACGCTATTCGATATGAAAGGTTTCGCGGCGGACTTCCGTCGCGCGATACAAGCCATGGGCGCGCGATACCGCATCGGGCGCCCGCCGATCGATCTGGATCTCTAGGAATCAAACCCTCTAGGAATCGCCATGGCCAAGACGGACAAACGCTATCGCAACATCATGGAAGAACTGCAAGTGGAGCTGGCCGGCCTGCACCGCTGGCTCAAGCGCAACGGCAAACGGCTGATGGTGATCTTCGAAGGCCGCGACGCCGCCGGCAAGGGCGGCACCATCAAGGCCATCACCGAGTCGATGGATACCCGCGGCTACCGCGTCGTCGCGTTAGCGAAACCGGACGAGCGCGAGGCCACCCAGTGGTACTTCCAGCGCTATGTGGAACATCTGCCTTCGGCGGGCGAATTCGTACTGTTCGATCGCAGCTGGTACAACCGCGCCGTGGTGGAGCCGGCCATGGGCTTCTGCAGCAAGGAGGAGTACGACGCCTTCATGCAGGCCGTGCCCGCCTTCGAAAAACTGCTCACCGACGACGGCATCATCCTGATCAAGTACTGGCTGGCGGTGGACCAGGAAGAACAGGAGCAGCGCTTTAGTGATCGCGCCAAGGACCCGCTGAAGCGCTGGAAGCTGTCGCCGGTCGATCTCGCCTCGCGCGGGAAATACGCCGAGATCGGCCATCTGCGCGACACCCTGATCGAGCGCACGCATAGCCCAAACGCACCGTGGTTCGTGGTGGATTTCAACGATCAGAAGCGCGGCCGCATCAATCTGATCCGCCACCTGCTGGAACAGATCCCACGCCACGACGAAACCGTGCCGGCGATCAAGCTGGCCAAACTCAAAGGCAAACCGAAGCGCGAGAAGGTGACCGACAAGGCTCTATGGGTGCCGAGTACGTTCTAAGCCGTGTGAAACCCTTTCGGCGCGGGACCCGACCAGGCCTCACGCGTCACCTCGTCCACCCGGGCCGCTGGAGGCCCTTCCCATAGCCAGCGCTCCAGCGCATCGATCGCAGGCTCGCTGCCGCAGGCCAACACTTCGACACGCCCGTCCGGCAGGTTCCTGGCGTGGCCGCTCAAGCCAAGCATCAGCGCCTGCTCGCGAGCGCTGGCGCGATAGAACACGCCCTGCACTCGTCCGCCGACCAGAAAGCGCGCAGCGGCCATGGCAAGCCCCTTACTTGCTCAGGCCGATCGCTTCGCTGAGCGAGGCCTCGGTCACCGGCCCAACGAAGCGCTTGGCCACCTTGCCATCCGGCCCGATCAGCCAGGTGGTGGGCAGGCCACGCGGTTCGTCGAAATCCTGCACTGGCTTGTCCAGTGTGACCTGAGCGATCGGGTAGCTCACTGGATGCTTGGCGAGGAAGGCCTGGATGTCCGCCTTGTCGGTGTCCTCATAGGCCAGGCCGATCGCTTCGACCTTGTCCTTGTGCGCCGTGACGAAACGCGAAATGTCGGGCATCTCCTTGACGCACGGCACGCACCAGGTCGCCCAGTAGTTCACGATCACATACTTGCCGCGCTGCGCGGCGAGATCGTACGGCTTGCCGTCCAGCGTGGTGACCTTGAGCGTGGGCTGCACCGGCATCGCGGCCTGGGCGACGGATGCGACACCCAGAAGGGCGGCAAAGGCGAGAGAGGGAAGCCACTTCATACAACGATTTCCTTCGATTCGATGGGCGGCGGATAAGCCTGGTCGAGTTTAGTGCCCAACGTTCCCTTCAGCATGTCGGCGACCTTGTCGAGCAGCTGAAGCAGCTCATCGGGCAGTTGAATACTCAGTGCCTGCGCTTCTTGCACCGGATGGAGGGGAAGACGGTAACCCGCATGGCGGTAAACACGCAGCAGGTCGGTCGCATCGAGACTGCGGCTGAGCAGCCAGCCGCCTGTCTCGCTGCGCTGGATCAGATCGGCGCGTTGCAGATCATCGAAGAACACCGTGATCGACGCACTGCGCAGATAAGGCTCCTGCATCCGCACCGTGGCCACATCCACGCTCTCGCCGTTGCGCTGCGCCTCCACGAAATGCCGCAACACCACCAGCAGACCGAGAAACTCGGAACCTTCGGGCAGGCATTCGCTGGGCACCTGATACTCGTACGCCGAAATCGACGCCGCTATCGAAGCGCCGAGGATCACGATGATCCAGGACAAGTAGATCCACAACAGCAGGATCGGCAACGCAGCCAGCGCCGCACCGTAAATCTGCTGATAGGTCTGCGCATGCCGAACGAACAGCTCGAAACCCCAGCGCGCGATCTCGAACAACACCGCGCCAAGCGCCGCACCCACCGCCGCATGCTTCAACGACACTCGGCGATTCGGCACCACGGTGTACAACAGCCACAGCGTGATGAAGGTCACCACGAACGGCAGCAAACCCAGCAAACGGGCGCCGAAGCTGAGTTGCTCGACGGCACTCTTCAGCAAAGGCAGCGCAGTGACATAGGAACTGGCCGCCAGACCACCGACCACCAGGATCGGCCCCAGTGTCAACGCAGCCCAGTACAACAGCAGCCGTGGGCCCCAGCCGCGCGGCTGATGCACGCGCCAGATGCGATTGAGACGATCCTCGATGCTGATCATCATCGATACTGCGCTGAACAGCATCACGATCACGCTGATGCCGGTGAGCTTGCTGGCGTTATCGGCGAACGCCAGCAACGTGTTCTTCACCGTATCCGCTGCCGCCGGCACAAAGTTGAAGACGAAATTGATCAGCGTGTTGCGCCATTCGGCGAACACCGGAAACGCGGAAAACATCGCCAGCACCGCCACCGTCAGCGGCACCAGCGAGACGAGTGTGGTGTAGGAAAGCGCGCCTGCCGTCTCGAAGCACTTGTCATCGATGAAGCGCTGCCACATGAAACGGCTGAAGCTGGTAGTGCGGTCGCGGTCGAAACGCCAGTTCATGGCTTTCCCTCTTCGGCTGCCATCGCCTTGGTGCGCGTCGGCAACATGGGCGGAATCGACCGGTACACTAACCCATTGGCATTGAATGCCCCAAACGTTGAGCCACTGCATGAACCGAGACATCCTGGTCCTCTACTACAGCCGCACCGGCCACACGGCGCAGTTGGCCCGCTTGATCGCACGTGGCGTGGAGGAGGTTTCCGGCATGCAGGCGCGCTTGCGCCAGGTACCACCCGTGGCGCCGGTCACCGAAATCGCCCAGCCACCGGAACCGGAAGACGGCGCACCCTACGTGACCCGGCAAGACCTCGCCGACTGCGTCGGTCTCGCCTTGGGCAGCCCGACGCGCTTCGGCAACATGGCTGCGCCACTGAAGTACTTTCTCGACACCACCGGCGCCGAATGGGCCAGCGGCACCCTGGCCGGCAAACCCACCGCCGTGTTCACCTCCACCAGCACCATGCATGGCGGACAGGAATCCACCTTGCTGAGCATGGCCTTGCCACTGCTCCACCACGGCATGCTGCTGGTCGGCGTGCCATATACCGAACCCGCGCTCACCGCCACGCTCAGCGGCGGCACGCCCTATGGCGCCAGTCACCTGGCGGGCCCCAAGGGCGAGAATCCGATCAGCGAGCACGAGCGTGAACTCGCCCGCGCACTCGGCCGCCGCCTTGCCGAGGTGGCGCGCAAGCTGGCGAGCGCGGCATGACGGCTCCGATCCCCGCGACTTACCGCATCGGCCTCGCGGCCTGGGCCGGCCTGTTGCTGCTGCAACTCGTATGGCACGGCTGGCTGTTTCCGGCGCAGCTGATGCCGGTATGGCTGGTGCTCCTGATCACCGTGGTGCCGTTGCTGCTGCCCTTGCTGACCCTTCGAGACGTGCGGCGCGCCCTGCTGTGGGTGGGCATCTTCAGCCTGTTCTACTTCTGCCACGGCATCGCCGAAGGCTGGAGCTCGTCCAGCGAACGCTGGCTGGCGCTGGCCGAGATCATCCTCACCCTGTTGCTGATCGGCACGCTAGGCGCCGGCGTGAAGCGCAAAACGTAGGAGCCCACCCTGTGGGCGAAAGCTCCGCGAAGCGGAGCCTGTTTTGTTCTGCGCTGGTCAAAACGCGGCCCTTCCGGGCGGCTTATCCCGTGCAACCCGGCAGTCCTGCCGGGTTGTCGCGCACAGGGTGCGCTCCTACAAAAACGCAGACGCCTATACTTCTGGGGTGCATACCTGGGAGCCTCTCCATGGGATTCCTGCAAGACGCCCCGCAACTGGCGCATCCGTATCGTGACGATCGGCTGCTGACCGCCCTGCTCGATCGCTGCCTGCCGATCGAGCGTCGCGCCGCTCTCGACGCCGACCTCGACGCCCTGGGCGACTACGCACTACTGGCCTGGCATCGCGCATGCGCCAGCACGCGACACAAACCGATACTCACCCAGTGGGATGCCTGGGGCCGCCGCGTGGATCGCATCGAACTGACCACGGCCTGGCAGGAAGGCCCCCAGCTCACCACGCGCCACGCCGTGCTCGCCGCCGGCCACGAAAGCCATCCCTGCGCGCGCCTTGAAGAATTCGCCCGCGTCTACCTCTATCACCTGGCCAGCGAGTTCTACACCTGCCCGCTGGCGATGACCGACGGTGCCGCCACCGCGCTGAAAGCCTCCGGCAACCGCGCATTGATCGACCGCGCCTTGCCGCATTTCCTCAGCCGCGACCCCGCCACGTTCTGGCTCAGCGGCCAATGGATGACCGAAACCCCCGGCGGCTCCGACGTCGGCAACACCGAGACGATGGCGCGACGCGATACCGACGGCCAGTGGCGTTTGTACGGACGCAAATGGTTCAGCTCGGCGGTCGTCGGCGAAGCGGCGCTGGCCCTTGCCCGCCCCGAAGGTGGCGATAGCGGTGCAGCCGCGCTGGCGCTGTTCTACGTGGAAACCATGAACGGCCAGCAGCGCAAACCGCAGCTAACCATCGACCGTCTCAAAGACAAACTCGGCACCCACGAACTACCCACCGCCGAGATCCACCTCGACGGCCTGCCCGCCTGGCCCGTGGGCGAACTGGCCCATGGCGTGCGCCAGGTAGCGCCGATGCTCAACGTTACGCGCAGCTGGAATGCGATCTGCGCCGTCGCCAGCATGGCGCGCGCCATCCACCTGGCGCGCGACTACGCACGCCGTCGTCAAGCCTTCGGCAAGTCGCTGGCCGAACAGCCACTGCACGCACACACGCTGGCGGGTATGCAGGCCGAGTTTGAAGGCGCCTTCGCCCTCGCCTTCGAAGTCGCCCACCTGCTCGGCCGCGTCGAACACGACGACGCCACGCCCCAAGAAGCCGCCCTGCTACGCCTGCTCACGCCACTGGCCAAACTGTGGACCGGCAAGCTCGCCGTAAAGCTCTGCTCGGAAGCCATGGAATGCTTCGGCGGCGCCGGCTACATCGAAGACACAGGCCTCCCCCAACTCCTGCGCGACGCGCAGGTCTACGCCATCTGGGAAGGCACCACCAACGTACTGTCGCTAGATAGCCTGCGCGCCCTCACCGGCAAAGCGCCCACGGCACTGCAAGAGGTCTTCGACCACTGGCTCGCCGACAACGACGACATGCACGCCGCCAGCGCCATCCACCACGTACTCGACGCCGCCATGCACTGGCTCGACACCCACGGCCAGCAGCGAGATACCCTGGAGGCCGGCGCCCGCGGCCTCGCCTTCACCCTCGCACGCTGCGCCGCTGCCGCCTTGCTGGCGCGACAGGCAGCATGGTCGAAGCAGCGCGGCGACATGCGACCAGGCGCAGCATTGCGTCGATTCGTCATTCACGGGTTGGACCGCCTCGCCTCCCCCAACATCACAGACACCACGCTACTGCTCTAGTCGAGTAACGGAATGGGTGTTTGGAATTCGTGACGACCAGCCATTTTCGCGTGCGCCACTTCACAAATTTGCGCGTGACTTATGGCGCATCCAGCGTCAGCCACGCCCATACACAATGCGCCGGCCGAAAAACCCGCACTGCCACCGGCACGCGACTCCATCGATCACCGCAAGGCACAACCCGTATCGAGTGCCTTGTGGTGCCCGTCATTCGGATTGCCCCGGCGCCAGTCTGGCCCAAGAAAGAACCATTCATGTCGATGTGTCACACGGATCGCGCACACTTCAGTCCGGTAGGGACCACGCCAATGCTTCTCGACTTGTTTGATTTCGGGATGGGACGTCAAGGAAAACCTGAAGCACCCTGCGGCACCAGGACATGCCGCCGGCCATCCAATACACAACGGTTTGGTTGCCATGCGAAACACGCCCCAAAGGGGCGTCAACGAGATTCCCAAGGACGGACAAAAAGAATGAGCACGCTCACTACAGATCCTCCGCCGCCATCGCATGGCCTTGCACGGCGACGATAGAGCTGCTTCGCGCTAGCGACTTCCTTCCGTCGCCATAACGTCACTGCTGACACATGCATTCGGCTCCATTGAATGGGCCGGACGGCTTTCTTTTGCAACTCTCATTTGCCGAGTAACCGCACGAGTGAAGCAACGAATAAGACGTGGCAGCCACCGTCCGTGGCGCGACCGGAAACACGGCCAGCTCCAGCGCACAGTTCGCCAAACAGCGCCATAGCGAATTCCTTTGATTAGTGAGGCCAAGTACCGCCCCACTTTCATCGCTCCAAGCCTCCCCACACTCCGCCTTCCCCGGTGGATAGACCTTTGCGCCTTCGATTCGGATAACGCCCCATGACGACCTCCCACGACGACATCAACGACGTTGCATCGAACGCCACCAGTGATATGGGTCGCTGTCTGACCGACGGCAACCTGGAGCTTCTTGGTCACAACGATCATCGCCCATCATCGAGCGGCGCGGTGCTGGAACGGCAGAGTGCGTACTGGCGGCAAACCCTGCACGACGCACCGGTGCTGCTGGAACTGCCGCTGGACCGGCCGCGGCCAGCGCAGCAGAGCTTTGCCGGCGACGTGGTGGCGATCGAGCTGGATGCGGCGCAGACGCGCGCACTGAAGGCGCTGAGCCAGCGCCATGGCGTGACGTTGTACATGACGGTGCTGGCAGCGTGGGCGGCGGTATTGGCGCGGCTGTCGGGCCAACAGGATGTCGTGATCGGCACGCCCGTCGCAAACCGTACGCACCCGGAAGTGGATGGACTGATCGGCTTCTACAACACGCAGGCGCTGCGCTTGAATGTCGCCGGCACGGTGGCCGAGCTGCTGGATCAGGTGAAGGGCCGTGTGCTGGATGCACAAACACACCAGGACCTGCCATTCGAGCAGCTGCTGGACCTGATCAAGCCACCGCGCAGCCTGGCGCACACGCCAATTTTCCAAGTCATGCTGTCGTGGCGTAGCATCGACGAGAACCGCTTGGATCTGCATGGCGCGGTAGTGTCGCCGGCCGACGTCCCCTACGACGTGGCGAAGTTCGATCTGGAACTAGACCTGGGCGAATCCAATGATCGCGTCATGGGCGGCTTGCGCTATGCCACGGCGCTGTTCGATCGAGCGACGATCGAACGACAAGTGGGTTATCTGCATCGGGTGCTCGCGGCCATGGTGGCCGACGAGCGACAAGCGCTGGAACGCATCGACATGCTGGCCGAGGCCGAGCGCCGGCAACTGCTGGTCGAGTGGAACGACACCGCAACGAACCATTCCGACGAGCGCTGCATCCACGAGCTGTTCGAGGCGCAAGCGGCACGTGCGCCCGAGGCGATCGCGGTGATCTACGAGCAGCAACAGCTCAGCTACGGCGAATTGAACCGGCAGGCGAACCGGCTGGCGCATTACTTGCGCGGGCTGGGCGTGACGCCAAACGAGCCGGTGGCCATCTGCATGGAGCGTAGCCCGGAGATGGCGGTGGGCATGCTAGCCGTGTTGAAGGCGGGCGGCGGCTATGTGCCGCTGGACCCGGCGTATCCGCTCGAGCGGTTGGATTACATGCTCCAGGATGTAGCGCCGAAGGTGCTGCTGACCCAGGCGCGGCTCAAAGACCATCTACCGCAGACCGATGCGACCGTGATCGCGATGGACAGCGACGAGCACGATTTCGCGCGTCACAGCGACGCCGCTCTAAACCCTGCAGCCCTGGGACTGAAGCCCGAGCATCTGGCCTATGTGATCTACACCTCGGGTTCGACCGGCAAGCCGAAAGGCGTGATGGTCGAGCACCGGCAACTGGTGAACCTCGTGCGGGCGCTGGAAACCAGCTTCGCGCTGACCCCTGCAGATCGCGTGCTGCAGTTCGCTTCGCCGAGCTTCGACGTATCGGTGGAGGAGTGCTTCGGCGCCCTGTGCGCGGGAAGCACGCTGGTCATGCGCACCGACTCGTGGATCACAGATGCGGCTGCGTTCTGGCGGCACTGCGTGGACGGTGGAATCACTGCGCTGAACCTGCCGACGGCGTTCTGGTATCAGCTGGTGAACAACCGCAACACACCCGTACCCGGCGCGGTGCGGCAGATCGTCATCGGCGGCGAGAAAGTCAGCCCGGAGCTGGTCGCGCGCTGGTTCCTGCGCGACGAACGGCTGCCCCGATTGATCAACGCATACGGGCCTACCGAGACCACCGTGGACGTGTCGCTTTGCCTGGTTGACGATGCACGCGTTGACGATGCACGCACGGCGGCGCATCTGATCGGCCGCCCGATCGCCAATACGCAGATCTACATCCTGGATGCGCATGGCCAGCCAGCACCCATCGGCGTGGCCGGCGAGCTTTACATCGGCGGCAAGAGTGTGGCGCGCGGTTATTTGAATCGACCGGAGCAGACGGCGGAGCGATTCCTCGTCGACCCGTTCAGTTCGGCGCCCGATGCACGCATGTACCGCACCGGCGACATCGGCCGCTGGCTGCCCGGGGGCGTGATCGAGTACCTGGAACGCAACGATCATCAGGTGAAGATCCGTGGTTTCCGCGTCGAGCTGGGCGAGATCGAGGCGCGCTTGGCCGAACATCCGGCGGTGCTTACCTGCGCCGTGCTGGCGCGCGAAGACGTACCCGGCGACAAGCGCCTGGTTGCCTATGTGGTGGCTGACGCGCAAGACCAGCTTATCGTCGCGCTGCGCGAACATCTGGCGCAATGCCTGCCCGACTACATGGTGCCGGCAGCATTCGTGACGCTGCACGAGTTGCCGCTGACGCCGAATGGCAAGCTCGATCGCAAGGCCCTGCCCGCACCGGCCGGCGATGCCTATGCACGGCGTGCCTACGCTCAGCCGCAAGGCGAAAGCGAACAGGTCCTTGCCGCTTTGTGGGAGGAGTTGCTGGGGATCGGCCAGATCGGCCGTCACGACAATTTCTTCGAACTGGGCGGCCATTCGCTGCTGGCCGTACAACTGCTCGAACGTCTGCGCCGACGCGGCTTACCCGCCCCGGTGCACAGCCTGTTCGCCACGCCCACCTTGATGGAGGTGGCCGCGGCAATGGATCAGGGCCAGCGCGAGATCGTGGTGCCGCCCAATCGCATCATGCTCGACAACATCAGGCCCGACAGCGCGGCGATCACTCCCGACATGCTGCCGCTGATCGAACTGACCCAAGCGGATATCGATCGCATCGTGGCGCAGGTGCCCGAAGGCATCGCCCATATCCAGGACATCTACGCACTCTCCCCCTTGCAGGAAGGCATCCTGTTTCACCATGCGCTAGCCACTGAAGGCGACCCCTACGTGGTGATCGGCCACATGAGCTTCGCCGACCGCGATGTTCTGGACCGCTATCTCGCCGCCATGCAACACGTGGTGGATCGTCACGATGTGTTGCGCACGGCCTTTGCCTGGGAGGGGTTGTCGACTCCTGCGCAAATCGTATGGCGGCACGCCTCTGTCCAGGCCATGGAATTCCAGCTCGACCCAGCCGATGGCCCAGTGCGTGCACAACTCGTACAGCGCTTCGACGCCAGCCATTACCGCATGCCGCTGGCCCAGGCGCCGTTGCTGCGCCTTGCGTTTGCCCATGATCCGAACAGCGGGCGCTGGGTGCTGCTGGAAGTGATGCACCATTTGATCGGCGATCACGCAGCGCTTGAGCTTATGCATGCCGAGGTCTACGCCTTGATGGAAGGGCGCGGCCATCTCCTGCAGCCACCGCAACCGTTCCGCCACATGATTGCGCAGATGCGCCAGGGCCGCTCCGAGCAGGAACACGAGCGCTACTTCCGCGCCATGCTGGCGGATATCGACGAACCCACTGCACCGTTCGGTGTGGCCGCCGCGCGTCTGGACGGAACCCAGATCCGTGAAGCGCATCGCCCATTGCCGCAGGCGCTGAACGATCGCTTGCGCGCGCAAGCACGCCGACTGGGCGTGAGCCTGGCCAGCTTGTGCCATCTTGCCTGGGGTCAGGTCGTGGCACGCACCAGCGGACGCGAGTCGGTCGTGTTCGGCACGGTGCTGTTCGGCCGCATGAGTGCCGGCGAGGGTGCGGACCGGGCACTGGGCCTGTTTATCAATACCCTGCCCTTGCGGCTGGATCTGGACGACAGCGATGTACTCGCCAGCGTGCAGCGCACCCATGCCCGTTTGGCTGAATTGCTGAAACACGAACACGCTTCGCTCGCGCTCGCGCAACGTTGCAGTGGCGTGGCGGCGCCACATCCGCTCTTCACCACCGTGCTCAACTACCGCCACAACGATGCCGCGTCGCAGCCGACGTCGCTTGGTATCGAATGGCTGGGCGAGGAAGAACGCAGCAATTACCCCTTTGCGATGTCGGTGGAAGATGGCGGCCACAACCTGGGCCTTACCGCCCAGAGCGTGCCGCTGGTCGCACCGGAACGGTTATGCGCTTATATGCAGCGCGCGCTGGAACAGCTCACCGAGCTGCTGGAGCATGCGCCACGCACGCCGGTGCGTCGGATCGACATCGTGCCCGCGGACGAGCGCCGCTATTTACTGGATGACTGGAATCAGACCGAAGCGCCGTATCCGAGCGAACTGTGTCTACATCAACTGTTCGAGCGACACGCACACGAAACGCCTGATGCCGTTGCCGTGGTGCATGACGGGCAGTCGCTGACCTATGCCGAACTCAATGCGCGCGCCAACCAGCTTGCGCATCACCTGATCGAGCTGGGCGTGAAGCCCGAAGACCGTGTGGCCCTGTGTGCCGAGCGCAGCTTCGCCACGATGATCGGGTTGCTTGGCATCCTCAAGGCCGGTGGCGTTTATGTGCCGCTCGATCCGGCGTATGCGTCTGCGCGTCTTACGTTGATTCTTGGCGATGTGGCGCCAGTGGTCGTGTTGGTTGATGCCGCGGGCCGCGCGGCGCTGGGCTCTGCTCCCTCTCCCCCATCCTTATTTCAGTTTGGGGGAGAGGGCCGGGGTGAGGGGACGCTCTTGAGCGAACGTCTGTTCGCCAGCGAAGAGCAAAAGCAGCGCCCCATCTTCATCGAGCTTGATGCCAGCGTGGCCCCTCACCCCAACCCTCTCCCCGAAGGGGAGAGGGAGCAAAAGCATGGACTCCCCCAAACTGAAATAAGGATGGGGGAGAGGGAGCTGGCTGATCTCAACCCCGCCGCCCTCGGCCTCACCAGCCGCCACCTCGCCTACATCATCTACACCTCCGGCTCCACCGGCACTCCCAAAGGCGTCATGCTCGAACACCGCAACGCGGTGCATCTCGCCCATACATTCCGCCCCGCACCGGCCAGTCGCGTCCTGCAGTTCGCCTCGCTCGGTTTCGATGCCAGCACACTCGAAATCGTGATGGCGCTGACCTCCGGTGGCAGCTTGTATCTACCCACGCCGCAGGACCGCCAATCGGCACCGGCGCTCATGACGTATCTCGAGCGGCATGCCATCACACACGCGGTGCTGCCGCCGGCTTTCTTGCAAGGCCATGCGGAGCTGCTGCGCCTGACCAGGCAGCCGACGATCATCTTCGGCGGCGAAACACCCAGCCTGACCCTGATGCAAGCCCTGTCTCCGCAGGCGACCGTGATCAACGGCTACGGTCCGACCGAAGGCACCGTCTGTGTGAGCACATGGACCTGCCCCATCGGCACCGACGTGCCGGACATCATTCCCATCGGCCGTCCCATCCCCAACACACGGCTTTACGTGCTCGATGGCCACGGCCAGCCGGTGCCGCAAGGTGCTATCGGCGAGCTGTACATTGGCGGCGCCGGTGTAGCGCGCGGTTATCTCCATCGGCCCGAGCAGACCGCCGAACGCTTCCTCGACGACCCGTTCAGCCCGCACCCCGGCGCACGCATGTACCGCACCGGCGACCTGGTGCGTCACTTGCCCGACGGCAACCTGATGTTCCTCGGCCGCAACGATCATCAGGTGAAGATCCGCGGTTTCCGCATCGAGCTGGGCGAGATCGAAGCCAAGCTGGCTGAGCATCCCGCGGTACGCGAGTGCGTCGTCCTCGCGCGCGCGGACCATGCCGGCGACAAACGCCTGGTCGCCTATGTCGCCACAGCGAGCGCAGTCGACGCGACCCACCTGCGCTCACACCTGCAAGCACTTTTGCCGGACTACATGGTGCCGGCCGCCTTCGTGCAACTGGATGCGCTGCCGCTCACCGCCCATGGCAAGGTCGACCATCGTGTACTCCCCGTGCCGGATAGCGATGCCTTCGCCCGCCAGGTCTACGAGGCACCGCAAGGCGCTATCGAGCAGACGCTCGCCGCTCTGTGGCAAGACCTGCTCGGCGTCCAAAGAGTCGGCCGCCATGATCACTTTTTCGAACTCGGTGGTCATTCGTTGACGGCGGTACGGCTGCTCGGCCGCATCACGCAGGCCCTCGGTGTCGAGCTGCCCTTGGCGACGCTGTTTGCTCAACCCGTGCTGCATCGCCTTGCCGCATCGCTGGCCGAGCAACAGCTGTGCGGCAGCATCGCGGAGCTGCCAGCCATCCCTCTGCTTGGTCGCGATGACGCGCTTCCGCTTTCCTTTGCGCAACAGCGCCTATGGTTCCTGGCGCAGATCGAAGGCGGCAGCGAGGCGTACCACATCCCGCTGACCCTGCGGCTGAGCGGTCGGCTGGACCGGGTGGCTCTCAAGCGAGCGCTGAACCGCATCGTTGAACGCCACGAGGCGTTGCGCACCACTTTCGTGCGCAACGAGAATCAGACGGTGCAACGCATCGCACCGGCCGATGTCGGCTTTGCGCTGGAAGAGCGTGACTTGAGCGGCACGCCCACGACGCTGGAGCGCCACCTGCACGAGGTGATGCAGCGGCCATTCGACTTGACGCAGGGCCCGCTGATCCGCGGCGAGTTGCTGCGACTCGGCGACGAGGAACATGTACTAGCGATCTCGATGCACCACATCGTGTCCGACGCCTGGTCGATCGGTGTGCTGACGGAAGAACTCAGCGCGCTGTACCGGGCATATGGCGCCCATGCGAACGACCCGCTGCCGGCGCTGCCGGTGCAGTACGCCGACTACGCGGCGTGGCAGCGGCAATGGCTGAACGGCGCAGTGCTTGAACGGCAAGGCGCGTACTGGCAGCAAACCCTGCAAAGCGCACCGGCGCTGCTGGAACTGCCACTGGACCGGCCGCGACCGGCGCAGCAGAGCTATGCCGGCGACATGGTGGCCATCGAACTGGATGCGGCGCTGACGCGCGCGCTGAAGGCGCTGAGTCAGCGCCATGGCGTGACGTTGTACATGACGGTACTGGCGGCATGGGCGGCGGTGCTGGCGCGGCTGTCGGGCCAACAGGATGTCGTGATCGGCACGCCCGTCGCAAACCGTACGCACCCGCAAGTAGATGAACTGATCGGCTTCTTCGTCAACACGCAGGCGCTGCGCTTGGATGTCGCCGGCACGGTGGCGGAGCTGCTGAATCAGGTGAAGGGACGAGTGCTGGATGCACAAACACACCAGGACCTGCCGTTCGAGCAGGTGGTGGATCTGGTCAAACCGCCACGCAACCTGGCGCACACGCCCATTTTCCAAGTCATGCTGGCGTGGCGGAGCATCGACGAGAACCGCTTGAGTCTCCCCGGCCTGGAGGTATCGCCGCTGGAGATCGTCTACGACGTGGCGAAGTTCGACCTGGAACTGGACCTGGGTGAAACCGGCGATCGCGTGACAGGCGGCTTGCGCTATGCCACAGCGCTGTTCGATCGGGCGACGGTCGAACGGCAGGTGGCTTATCTGCATCGCATGCTCGCGGCGATGGTGGCCGACGAGCGGCAAGCGCTGGAACGCATCGACATGCTCGCCGAAGCCGAGCGCCGGCAACTGCTGGTCGAGTGGAACGTGCCCGAAAGGAGCAGCAACGCAGCGGACCATTCCGGCGAGCGCTGCATCCACGAGCTGTTCGAGGCGCAAGCGGTCCGCACGCCCGAAGCCATCGCGGTGGTCTACGAGCAGCAACAGCTCAGCTACGGCGAATTGAACCGGCAAGCAAACCGCCTGGCGCATCACCTGCGTGGGCTTGGCGTGAAGCCGGACGACCGCGTGGCGATCTGCGTGGCCCGCAGCCTGGAGATGCTGGTGGCGATCCTCGCCGTGCTCAAAGCCGGTGGTGCGTACGTGCCGCTCGATCCGACGTCTCCAGCGGACCGGTTGCAGCACATGCTTACGGACAGCGATCCGGTAGTCGTGCTGACCACTGCAGGTGCTCGCTCCGCGCTGGCGGCGCTGACGCTATCAGCGCCGCTGATCGACTTGCAGGCCGATGCCGGCGCGTGGAGTCATCACAGTGAGGAGAATCCCACCGCATCGACGGTGGGTCTGGCCGCGCACCACCTCGCGTACATCATCTATACCTCCGGCTCCACCGGACTGCCCAAGGGCGTGATGGTCGAGCACGCCAACGTGGTACGCCTGTTCACGGCCACGCAGCACTGGTACCAGTTCGATGCCAACGACGTGTGGACCTTGTTCCACTCGTTCGCGTTCGACTTCTCGGTGTGGGAGATCTGGGGCGCCCTGCTCCATGGCGGACGCCTGGTAGTGGTGCCGCACGAAATCTCCCGCTCACCGGAGGATTTCTATCGGCTGCTGTGCGAGCAGCAGGTCACCGTGCTCAACCAGACGCCCAGCGCCTTCAATCAGCTGATCGCGGCGCAGGGCCTGAGCCAGCAGGTGCATTCGCTGCGCTACGTGATCTTCGGCGGCGAGGCGCTGGAGCTCAGGAACCTGGCGCCGTGGTACGCGCGCAACGCGGCCGACCAGCCGCAACTGATCAACATGTACGGCATCACCGAGACCACGGTGCACGTCACGTATCGACCGCTGCTGCCCGAGGATCTTGAGCGGCACCAGGGACGCAGTCCGGTCGGCCAGCGCATTCCGGACCTGCGCCTGTACATCCTCGACGCGCAGCACCAGCCCGCGCCGATCGGCGTGACCGGCGAGCTGTACGTGGGCGGTGCGGGTGTGGCGCGCGGCTACCTCAACCGTCCCGAATTGAACGCGGAGCGGTTCATTGCCAACCCGTTCGTAGCCGGTGAGCGTCTCTACAAGACCGGCGACCTGGGACGCTTCCGCGCGGACGGCGACATCGACTACCTGGGCCGCAACGATACCCAAGTGAAGATCCGCGGCTTCCGCATCGAGCTGGGCGAGATCGAGGCAAGGCTGGCCGAATATCCCAACATCCGCGAAGCCGTAGTGCTGGCGCGCGAGGATCAGCCGGGAGACAAACGACTGGTCGCCTATCTGATCACCGATGAAGGTGCGCCACTCGTCGACCTGGAAGCGCTACGCCAGCACCTGGGCGCGAGCCTGCCCGAGTACATGGTGCCGGCGGCCTATGTGACACTGGCGGCGTTCCCGCTCACCGCCAACGGCAAGCTCGACCGCAAGGCGTTGCCGGTACCGGACGGCGGTTCATATCTCGCTCGCGCGTACGAAGCGCCGATCGGTGACGTGGAAGAGACGCTGGCCCGCATCTGGACGGACGTGTTGAAGCTGGAGCGCGTCGGCCGGCACGACAACTTCTTCGAACTGGGTGGCCACTCGCTGCTCGCGCTGACACTGATCGAGCGCATGCGCCAGGCGAATCTGCCGGTCGACGTACGCGTGCTGTTCACCACACCAACGCTGATGGGCATCGCCGCGGCGCTGGACGGCGAGAGCAACAGCAAGCAAGTCAGCGTGCCCCCCAACCTGATTGCGCCGGATGCCGAGCGTATTACGCCGGACATGCTGCCGCTGATACAGCTATGCCAGGACGAGATCGACCGCGTTATCGCACAGGTGCCCGGCGGCGCGCGCAACGTGCAAGACATTTATCCCCTGGCACCGCTGCAGGAGGGCTTCCTGTTCCACTCTCTGTTGGAGGAACAAGGCGATATCTACCTGACGGCGATCCTGCGCGGTGCCGACAGCCGCGATCAAGTCGAGCGATACTCGAACGCATTGCAGACGGTGATCGACCGCCACGACATCCTGCGTACGGCCATGGCCTGGGAAGGCCTGCCAGAGCCCGTGCAGGTGGTCTGGCGGAACGCACCGCTGCAGGTGGAGGAGATCGCGCTCGATCCCGCCCATGGCGATATCGCCAAGCAACTGCTCGATCGATTCGATGCACGGCACTACCGGTTCGATCTGCGCCAGGCACCACTGTGGCGGCTGTTCATCGCCGAGGATGTGCCGAATCGTCGCTGGGTGGTGCTCGAACTCATCCACCACGTCATCGACGACCACACCACGATGGAGTTCCTCACCGCCGAAGTGCGCATGATCATGCAAGGCAAGGCGGACGCGTTGCCCGTGCCGGTGCCATTCCGCAACTTCATCGCGCAGACGCGCCTGGGCATGAGCCGCGAGGAACACGAGGCCTTCTTCCGCGACATGCTCGGTGACGTGACAGAGCCGACCGCACCATTCGGTTTGATGAATGTGCGCGGTGACGCCAACACGATCGTCGCTGCCCAGCATCGCGTGGATGCCGAACTGTGCCGGCGCTTGCGCGCCGGTGCGCGGTCTCTCGGTGTGAGCATGGCGACACTGGGTCATTTGGCCTTCGCCATGATGTTGGCTAGGGTGAGCGGCCGCGACGACGTCGTGTTCGGTACGGTGATGTCTGGCCGCATGCAAGGTGGCGAAGGCGCCGACCGTGCCATGGGTGTATTCATCAATACGTTGCCAGTACGCATTCACGCGGGCAAGGACAGCGTGCGTGACAGCGCACGCAAGACGCACGAACGGCTGACCGGCGTGATGCGTCACGAGCAGGCGCCGCTGGTGTTGGCGCAGCGCTGTAGCGCGGTGCCGTCGCCTGCGCCGTTGTTCAGCGCGCTGCTGAACTATCGCCACGACGGTGACGAGGAATTCGGGCCGGCTCGCGACAGCGAGGCCACCAACGGCCTGGAAATCCTGAGCGGACAGGAGTTCAGCAACTATCCCTTCGGCGTGTCGATCAACGACCACTCAAGCGGCCTGAGTTTCGATGCGTACGCCGACGGATCGATCGATCCCCAGCGCATCTGCGCCATGCTCGACACGGCGCTGACCTCTCTGATGAATGCCCTGGAGACGGCCCCGGCAACACCAGTGTGCCGCCTGGAGATATTGCCGTTCGCCGAGCGGCAACAGGTGCTGGCCGAGTGGAACGACACCGCGGTGGACTTCACTCGCGAGCCGTGCATCCATGAGCTGTTCGAGGCGCTGGCAGAACGCACACCCGATGCCATCGCAGTGGTCTACGAGCAGCAACAACTCAGCTACGGCGAATTGAACCGGCGGGCGAACCGACTGGCGCATGACCTCAACGAGCTTGGGGTGAAACCCGACGACCGTGTGGCCATCTGCATGGAGCGGGGCGCGGGGTTTGTCATCGCCTTGCTAGGCGTGCTCAAGGCAGGTGGCGGTTATGTCCCGCTGGACCCTGCTTATCCGCGGGAGCGCCTTGCGTACATGCTTGGCGATGCTGCGCCGTCAGTGGTGGTGGCTGATGCGGTCGGTCGCGAAGCTCTTGCTCCCTCGCCCCTCCGGGGAGAGGGCTGGGGTGAGGGGTCAACTTCGCGGGCAGGCTTGTTCGTAGCCGAAGCGCAGGAAAGAAACACGCCAATCATCATCGAGCTCGACGCAAGCCCTGCCCCTCACCCCACGCCTTTCTCCTGGGAAAAAGGGAAAGATGAAAACGGTCTCCCCGGAGGGGAGAGGGAGCTGAATGTCGCGGTGCCGGGACTGACGCCAGATCACCTCGCCTACGTCATCTACACCTCCGGCTCCACCGGCGCTCCCAAGGGCGTCATGGTCGAGCATCGCCAACTGGTGTCGTCCACGCTCGCGCGACACACCTATTACGGCGCTACCGAGCGCTTCCTGCTGCTTTCATCGATGGCGTTCGACAGTTCGGTCGCGGGCGTATTCGGCAGCCTGACCTCCGGTGGTTGTCTGCACATTCCCGATCGCGCGTCGGCACAGGATCCGCAGATCGTCTCCCGGATCGTGCTCGAGCAAGACATCACCCGCCTTCTCTGCATTCCTTCATTCGCGCAATTGGTATTGCTGTACCTCGCGAATGAAGCTCGCGGATCGTTGCGCGACGTCCTTCTCGGTGGTGAACCCTGCCCGCCAGCTCTTGCGCAAGCCGCCGCAGCATTCGAGCCCGCCATTGCGCTATACAACGAATATGGCCCGACCGAAGGCACAGTGTGGGCCACGGTGCATCTATGCAGCGATGACGAGGTTCATCCCGTGCCCATTGGCCGTCCCATCGCCAATGCCCGAATCTATCTACTCGATACGTACGGCAACCCTGTTCCGCAAGGCGCAATGGGCGAGATCCACATTGGCGGCGCCACTGTCGCGCGCGGCTATCTCAACCGCCCGGAACTCACCGCCGAGCGCTTCCTCGACGATCCCTTCGACCCGGTAGCCAGTGCACGCATGTACCGCACCGGCGACCTGGCCCGCCACCTGCCCGACGGCAACCTGGTGTTCCTCGGCCGTAACGACGCCCAGATCAAGATCCGCGGCTTTCGCATCGAAGTGGGTGAGATCGAGGCGCGGCTGGCCGAGCATTCCGCCGTACGCGAATGCGCGGTGCTCGCGCGTACCGACGCACGCGGCGACAAGCGACTGATCGCCTACGTCATGGCCGAACCACGCGACGATCTGGCCGCCACGCTGCGCACGCATCTGACGGCGCAGCTACCCGACTACATGGTGCCAGCGGCGTTTGTGACGCTGGAGGCGTTACCGCTCACCACTCACGGCAAGCTCGATCAACGCGCGCTGCCTGAGCCGGACAGCGATGCCTTCGCCCGCCAGGCCTTTGAGGCGCCGCAAGGCGTTATCGAGCAGACGCTCGCCACGCTCTGGCAGGATTTGCTCGGCGTCGAAAGCGTCAGCCGCCACGACCACTTCTTCGAGCTCGGCGGACATTCGCTGATCGCCGTGCGCCTGCTGAGTCGAATCGCGCAGACGTTCGATATCGAGCTGCCGCTGGGTATCGTGTTTGCTCAGCCCACGCTGAGCACACTGGCGGCAGCGGTTGCCACGCAGCGCGCCAGCTCGAGCGAATTTTCAGCGCCGGCGCTGGTGCCGATCACGCGCGACGGCATGTTGCCGTTGTCCTTCGCGCAGCAACGCCTGTGGTTCCTCGCGCAGCTGGATGGCGTCAGCGAGGCGTATCACATCCCACAGGCCCTGCGCTTGCGTGGCGAGCTGAATGTTGCTGCGTTGCGCAGCAGCCTCGATCGCCTGTTCGCGCGTCATGAAGGGCTGCGCACGATTTTCGTCGCCGGCAACGGCGAGCCGCATGTCGAACTGCTGCCCGCCGCCAGCGGGCTGGCCTTGGCCGAGCACGATCTGCGCGACGTGGCCGATGCCTCCGTGAGGTTGGCGCAGATCGCCAGCGAAGTAAGCCATGCACGCTTCGACCTCGCTCGCGGCCCGCTGATTCGCGCGTGCCTAGCCCGCCTTGGCGAGCAGGAACATGTGCTGCTACTTACGCTGCACCACATCGTCTCGGACGGCTGGTCCATGGGTGTGCTGACGAACGAACTGAGCACGCTGTACGCAGCCGCTCTGGACGGGCATGCGGACCCACTGCTACCACTGGCCGTCCAGTATCCCGACTACGCCGCCTGGCAACGCCAGTGGCTGGCTGGCGAACGGCTGCAGGCGCAAGCCAGCTACTGGCGCCAAGCGCTTGCCGATGTACCCACGCTGCTGGCCTTGCCCACCGACCGGCCACGTCCACCGCAGCAATCCTTTGAGGGCTCGTGGCTGCCGGTGCAGCTCGATCCCGCATTGACCGATGGCCTAAAGCGTCTGAGCCAGCGACACGGCACCACCTTGTTCATGACCGTGATGGCCGCCTGGGCCGTCGTGCTCTCGCGCCTTTCCGGCCAGGACGATCTGGTGATCGGCACGCCATCGGCCAATCGCGGTCGCCGCGAGATCGAGCCGCTGATCGGCTTCTTCGTCAACACGCTGGCCTTGCGCATCGATCTGTCCGGCCAGACGACGGCGAGCGAGCTGTTGTCGCGCGTGCGCCGCAACGCACTGGCCGCGCAGGACCACCAAGACTTGCCGTTCGAGCAAGTGGTGGACATTGCACATCCTTCGCGAAGCCTGGATCACACGCCGCTGTTCCAGGTGCTGTTCGCCTGGCAGAGCAATGACGAAGGGCGATTCGAACTGCCGGGTCTTGTGGTCGAACCGGTAGAGATGCCGCTGGACACGATTCACTTCGACCTGGAATTGCATCTGCAGGAAAAAGACGACGGCATCGACGGGGTGCTCGCCTATGCCACGGCCTTGTTCGATGCCGACACCATGGCGCGCCAGCGCGGTTATCTGATCGCGATGCTAGAGGGGATGGTGGCCGATGCCGCGCAGCCGGTGGCGACTATCGATCTGCTCGCGTCCGATGAGCGCGGTCTGCTACTGGATGGCTGGAACCACACGGAGGCTGCGTATTCGAGCGAGCTGTGTATCCATCAGCTGTTCGAGCGTCAGGTGCAGGCGACGCCCGACGCGGTCGCGCTGGTGTTCGATGATCAGTCGCTGTCCTATGCCGAGCTCAATGCGCAGGCCAATCGACTTGCGCACCAGCTGATAGCCTCCGGTGCGCAACCGAACGATCGCATCGCGATCTGCGTCGACCGAAGTTTTGCGATGGTGGTTGGCTTGCTTGCGATTCTCAAAGCGGGGGCCGCTTATGTGCCGCTGGACCCGGCGTATCCGCGCGAGCGCCTGGCGCAGATTCTGGATGGCGCTTCGCCGACCATCGTCCTGGTTGATGCCGTGGGTCGCGAGGCGCTGGGCTTGCCCGAATCCCACCTCGTGAACGCTTCTGCCGAGGGGAGAGCGACTGGCGCGACCGCCCTCGATCTGGATCGCTTCGCGGGTGCTGATTTGCCCCAGACCAATCCCAACCTTTCGGGGTTAACTCCAAGCCACCTCGCCTACGTTATCTTCACCTCCGGCTCCACCGGCACCCCCAAGGGTGTGGCGATGCCGCATCGCCCGCTGGTCAACCTGATCGACTGGCAGATCCGGCAAGCCGCGCCGCAGCGCACGCTGCAGTTCGCCGCGCTGGGCTTCGACGTCGCGTTCCAGGAAATCTTCAGCACCCTGTGTGCGGGGTCCACGCTGGTGCTGATCCATGCCCAGACCCGTCTGCAATTCGGCAAGCTGATCCAGCTGCTGGGCGCGCAGCAAGTGCAGCGGCTGTTCCTGCCCTACATCGCCGCACAAAGCCTGGCCGAAGCGCTGGACGACGTCAGCGAGACCGACCTCACCGGACTGCGGCAGACCTTGCGCGAGGTGATCGTCGCGGGCGAACAGCTGCGCATCACGCCGCAGCTCAAGCGCTTCTTCCAGAAGCTGCCGGCGTGCCGCCTGCACAACCACTACGGCCCGACCGAGTCGCACGTCGTCACCTCCTACGTGCTCGGCGACGACATCGATCACTGGCCCACCCACGCACCGATCGGCCGCCCCATCGCCAACGCACGCATCTACCTGCTCGATGCGCAACGGCAACCGGTGCCCATGGGGACCGCGGGCGAGCTGTACATCGGCGGCGTAGGCGTGGCACACGGTTACCTGCATCGACCCGAGCTCAGCGCCGAGCGGTTCCTCAGCGATCCGTTCCATCCGGCACCCGATGCGCGCATGTATCGCACCGGCGACCTGGCGCGCTACCTGCCCGACGGCAATCTGGTGTTCCTCGAACGCAACGATCACCAGGTCAAGATCCGCGGCTTCCGCATCGAGCTGGGCGAGATCGAGGCGCAGCTGGCTGAACATCCGGCCGTGCGCGAGTGCGCCGTGCTCGCGCGTGAAGACAGTCCCGGCGACAAGCGGCTGGTCGCTTACGTGGTGGCGCAAGCGCACGAGGAGCTGTCCAACGATCTGCGCGCACACCTCGCCGCACGCCTGCCCGACTACATGGTGCCGGCCGCCTTCGTGTTGCTGGATGCGCTGCCGCTCACACCCAACGGCAAGCTCGATCGCAACGCGCTGCCCGTGCCCGAAGGCGACGCCTTTGTGCGCCAGTCGTACGAAGCGCCGCAAGGCGAGGTCGAACAGGCGCTGGCCACGCTTTGGCAGGATTTGCTCGGCGTGGAACGTGTCGGTCGCCACGATCACTTCTTCGAACTCGGTGGCCACTCGCTGATTGCCGTGCGGCTGCTCAGCCGGATCGGGCAGACCTTCAACGTCGAGCTGCCTCTGGCGACGCTGTTTGCGCAGCCTGTCCTGAGTCGCCTGGCCGAAGCGCTGATCGAATATCGCAGACCAGGCAGCGACGCGAGCCGGCAGGCCATTCCCGTGATCGCCCGAGACGGCGTGCTGGCGCTCTCCTTCGCGCAGCAGCGGTTGTGGTTTCTCGCGCAATTGGATGGCGTGAGCGCGACTTACCACCTGCCGATGGCCTTGCGCCTGCATGGCGCATTGGATGTGGCCGCACTGCGCCGCAGCCTCGACCAGTTGTTCGCACGCCACGAAGGTCTGCGCACGGTGTTCGTCACCGTCAACGGCAAGCCGCAGGTCGAGCTGTTACCGGCCGACCAAGGCGTGCCGTGGATCGAACACGATGTGTGCGGATCGATCGATGCGCCTGCCGAGCTGGCACGTATTGTCGAGGAAGAAGCCAACACGACCTTCGACCTCGCCGCTGGACCGCTGATCCGTGCGCGCCTGATCCGTGTTGGCGAACAGGAGCATGTCTTCCTGCTCACGCAGCACCATATCGTTTCCGATGGCTGGTCCATCGGCGTGCTGACGAATGAATTGAGCACGCTGTACGCCGCCGTCCTCGACGGGCATGCCGATCCGTTGCCGCCACTGGACATCCAGTATCCCGACTACGCCGCCTGGCAACGACAGTGGCTCGCAGGCGAACGCCTGCACGCCCAAGCCGACTACTGGCGTCGCACGCTAGGTGATGCGCCTACCTTGCTGGCCTTGCCCACCGACCGGCCGCGTCCGCCGCAGCAGCGCTTTGAGGGCAACTTCCTGCCGGTGACGCTGAATGCCGAACTGGCCCAGGGCCTGAAGCGGCTCAGCCAGCAACATGGCACCACCTTGTTCATGACGTTGATGTCCGCGTGGGCGATCGTGCTTGCGCGCTTGTCCGGCCAGGACGACTTGGTGATCGGCACGCCTATCGCCGGCCGTGGCCGTCAGGAGATCGAGCCGCTGATCGGTTTCTTCGTCAACACGCTGGCTTTGCGCATCGACATGTCCGGAGCGCCCAAGGTGCGCGACCTGCTTGCACGCGTTCGCCAGCTCGCGCTGGATGCGCAAGCCCACGCGGACCTGCCGTTCGAACAGGTCGTAGACCTCGTACAGCCGCCGCGGCGCATGGATCACACGCCGCTGTTCCAGGTGCTGTTTGCGTGGCAGAACAACGACGAAGGCGTATTCGCTCTGCCGGGGTTGCGCGTGGAAGCGGAACCGGAAACGTTCGGCTGGGTGAAGTTCGACCTGGAGCTGGCTTTCGGTGAAGCCGACGGCACCATCCAGGGCGGATTCAACTACGCCACGGCGTTGTTCGACCAGGCCACGATCGAGCGTCATCGCGATTATCTGATCGCGGTGCTCAAGGCGATGGTCGCCGATGCGCAGAAACCGGTGGCGCAGATGGATCTGCTCAGTAGCGACGAGCGTCGCTTTTTGCTGGACGACTGGAATCAAACCGAAGCGCCGTATCCGAGCGAACTGTGCCTGCATCAACTGTTCGAGCGACACGTACACGATGCGCCTGATGCCATTGCCGTGGTGCATGACGGGCAGTCGCTGACCTATGCCGAACTCAATGCGCGCGCCAACCAGCTTGCGCATCATCTGATCGGGCTTGGTGTGAAGCCCGAAGACCGTGTGGCCCTGTGTGCCGAGCGCAGCTTGGCCACCATGGCCGGCCTGCTGAGCATCCTCAAGGCCGGCGGTGCCTATGTGCCGCTCGATCCGGCGTATGCGTCTGCGCGCCTTACGCAGATTCTTGGCGATGCGGCGCCAGCCATCGTGCTGGTCGATGCCGCCGGCCGCGCGGCGCTGGGCTCTGCTCCCTCTCCCCCATCCTTATTTCAGTTTGGGGGAGAGGGCCGGGGTGAGGGGACGCTCTTGAGCGAACGTCTGTTCGCCAGCGAAGAGCCAAAACAACGCCCCATCTTCATCGAGCTTGATGCCAGCGTGGCCCCTCACCCTAACCCTCTCCCCGGAGGGGAGAGGGAGCAGGCCAATCTCGATCCGGATGTAATCGGCCTTACCCCCAACCACCTCGCCTACATCATCTACACCTCCGGTTCCACCGGCACACCCAAAGGCGTCATGGTCGAACACCGCAATGCGGTGCATCTGGCCTATGCGTTCCGTCCTGCGCCGGCGAGTCGTGTCCTGCAGTTCGCCTCGCTCGGTTTCGATGCCAGCGTCTTGGAAATCGTGACGGCGCTGACGTCCGGCGGCAGCTTGTACCTACCTACGCCCGAGGACCGTCAAACGGCACCGGCGCTCATGGCGTATCTCGAGCGTCATGCCATCACCCATGCGGTGCTGCCGCCGGCCTTCTTGCAGGGCCATGCGGAGCTGCCGCGCCTGACCAGGCAGCCGACGATCATCTTCGGCGGCGAAACACCCAGCCCGGCGCTGATCCGCGCGTTGTCGACGCAGGCCACCGTAATCAACGCCTACGGCCCGACCGAAGGCACCGTCTGCGTGAGTACATGGACCAGTGCGGCACACACGACGGACCTGACCACCGTTCCCATGGGCCGCCCCATCGCCAACACGCGGCTTTATGTGCTCGATGGCCACGGCCATCCAGTGCCGCGGGGCGCCATTGGTGAGCTGTACATCGGTGGTGCCAGCGTGGCGCGTGGTTATCTCCATCGGCCCGAGCAGACCGCCGAGCGCTTCCTCGACGATCCGTTCAACCCGCACCCCGGGGCGCGCATGTATCGCACCGGCGATCTCGTGCGTCACCTGCCCGACGGCAACCTGGTGTTCCTCGGCCGCAACGACGGCCAGGTGAAGATCCGCGGCTTCCGCATCGAGCTGGGCGAGATCGAAGCCAAGCTGGCCGAGCATCCGGCGGTGCACGAATGCACGGTGCTCGTCCGCGCCGATGCAAGCGGCGACAAGCGGCTGATCGCCTACGTCGTGGCCGAATCCCGCGACGATCTGGCAGCTACACTGCGCACGCATCTGACGGCGCGCCTGCCCGACTATATGGTGCCGGCGGCGTTCGTGACGCTGGAGGCGTTGCCGCTCACCGTTCATGGCAAGGTCGACCAACGCGCGCTGCCCGAGCCGGACGACGATGCTTTCGCCCGCCAGGCCTACGAAGCACCACAAGGTGCGATCGAGCAAACGCTCGCCACGCTGTGGCAGGAACTGCTCGGCGTCGAACGCGTCGGCCGCCACGATCACTTCTTCGAACTGGGCGGCCACTCGTTGATTGCCGTGCAGTTGGTCAGCCGGCTGCGCAACGCTTTCGGCGTGGAAGTGGCAGCACGCGATATCTTCATGTATTCCGTGCTCAAGGATATGGCTCAACTCGTATCGCCGAATCGCGAATCGGCACGCAAGATGCTCGATCTCGATGCCGAGCTGCGACTCGACCCGACCATTCAGGCGACACCAACGTTCGAGTCGTCGACGTTGCTGCGTCATGCCTTTCTCACCGGCGCATCCGGCTTCCTTGGCGTCTTCCTGCTGTACTCCTTGCTGAAGAAGACGCAGGCCACCGTGCATTGCCTGATTCGATGCAGCAGCGTGGAACAAGGACGTAGAAGGCTCGAGGAAAATCTGCGTCTGTTCGGTCTGTTCGACGACTACGACAGCAGCCGCGTCGTCATTGTGCCGGGCGATCTGACCAAGCCGCTGTTCGGACTCGCCCCGTCGCTATTCGCGGAACTGGGTAACACCTTGGACGCCATTTATCACAATGGCGCCTGGGTCAACTCGCTGCACACCTACGAAACCTTGAAGGCCGCCAATGTCCTGGGCACCCAGGAGGTACTGCGACTGGCGAGCGTCGGGAAGCTCAAGCACGTCCATCACGTATCGACCTTGAGCGTCATTCCGTCCGTGCACGCCATCAAAAAAATGGTCACCACCGAGGAGCAGCTGTTCGAGCGCTGGGAAGGCTTGTCTTCCGGCTACGCCCAAAGCAAATGGGTGGCCGAAAAGATCCTGCACATCGGCGCCTCGCGCGGCATACCATTCACCATCTACCGGCCGACGCACATCACGGGATCGACACAGAACGGCGCCAGCAACCCCACCGACACCTGGAGCCTGTTCATCGACGCATGCCTTGAGCTTGGCTGCGCGCCCGAGATCGATTTCAGCATCAACTCGCTTCCCGTCGACTACATGAGCGACTGCATCGTCGATCTTTCGTTGCGCAAGGATGTGGTCAATCAAAGCCTGAATCTGGCCAACCCGCATGCTTTCATGATGAGTGACCTCATCAATTGCATGCTGGAGATGGATGGTGTGCCGATGAAGAAGGTTGCCTATCAAACATGGCTGGCTCAATGCGTTGCCAATCCATCCACGAGAAACATTGCCTCCATCATGCCCGCCACCATCGACACCGACGTCGACACGACGGCAAGCGCGCCACCAGCAGGCTATAGCGAAGTGAAGCTGGGAAATGCCGTGGAGCAGCTCGCAAGCGAAGGCTCTTCGTACCCGTCCATCACCAAGGACTTCCTGCAAAGCTACCTGGGCTGGAGGCACAAGCATCGCGCGGCGGGCAACCGCTGACGAATCAGGGCGGTCGAGCTTCAAAGCACCGAGGAAATTTGACGGAGCCAGCCTTGATCTCGGGATGCTCTGATCTATTCAGCACAGGCGTCATCATGTTCAGAAGGTTCGCAGGGTGGAGCCTGCAAGCCTTCTGGACCTCACCCTGCTCCTGTAGGAGCGCACCCTGTGCGCGAAATTCCTTGCGATGCGGCTTGGGTGGTGCGTCCTAAGAGCGCGGCCCGCTCGGGCCGTTCCACTCGGGCTATCCATAGCCCTCGCTCTTCGGGCGGCCTCCCCTGCAAACCGGCAGTCCTGCCGGTTTGTCGCCCACAGGGTGGGCTCCTACACTTAAACTATCCCGCCCCCACACCATGGCCATCCCAACATGCAGCACCTGACCATCGTCACCACCGGCGGCACCATCGACAAGATCTACTTCGACGACAAGTCGGACTACAAGATCGGCGCCCCGCAGATCGGCGATATCCTCAGCCAGCTCGGCGTGGCCTTCCAGTTCGACGTGATCCCGATCCTGCGCAAGGACAGCCTGCACATGGGCGACGAAGACCGCGCGCTGGTGCGCTCCACCATCGAAGCGCAGCCGCATCGCCACGTGCTGGTCACCCACGGCACCGACACCATGGTGGAAACGGCGCGCGAACTGGCCAGCATCAAGGGCAAGGTGATCGTGCTGACCGGCGCGCTGAACCCTGCGCGCTTTCAGGGCTCGGATGCGGTATTCAACATCGGCTGCGCTGTCGCCGCCGTGCAGACGCTGCCCGATGGCGTCTACATCACCATGAACGGCCGTGTGTGGGACCCGGCCAAGGTGCGCAAGAACCGCGACGCGAATCGTTTCGAAGAGGCCAACGGCTAAGCCATCGCAGTCCACAAAGAAAACAGGCCCGGTCATCGCTGACCGGGCCTGTTTCATTTCAAGCAAGCCTTACTGCACGTTCAAGTTGACGTCGTCGACCACGAACGAAGTCTGCAGCGATGCGTCTTCGGTGCCCGTGAACTTGAGGGTCACGGTCTGGCCGATGTAGGCGCTGAGATCGAACGTACGCAGGGCATAGCCCGACGCCGCGTTGAGGTTGGAGTACGTAGCCAGCGTCTTCAGCACGGTGCCGCTGCTGTTGAGCACCTGCACGTTCAACTTGTCGTACGCGGTGGTGGTGGTGGTCTCGGCCGTGTCGATGTGCAGATAGAACGTCAGCGTGGCCGAGGTTTTGCCGGCCGGGATAGCGACCTGCTGCGACAAGGTGTCGGTATGCGTGCTGCCATAACCGTCCAGCCACACAAACCAGCTGCCGGCATGCGCGGTTTCACCGCTGCAGGTGCTGTTGCTGCACAGCGCGCCTGAGCTGATCGACCACGGCGCCGCCGCACCGGTTTCGAAGCCGGTGTTGCCCAGCAACTGCGTCGGACCGCCACCGCCGCTGACCGTCACCGACGCCGTCTTGCTGCTGGTCTTGCCGTTGGCGCTGTCGGTTACCGTTTCGGTCGCGCTGTAAGTGCCGGCGGCCGCATACGTATGGCTCGGACTGGTGGCGGTGGAGGTACCGCCATCGCCAAAGGTCCACGAGTGCGACGAAATAGTGCCGCCGCTATCGGTGGAGCTGTCGGTGAAGTTCGCGGTGAGGCCGCTGGTGGTGAAGCCGAAGTTGGCCGTCGGCGTACCACCCGTGCTGCCGCCCGGTGCCCAGTTCGCCGCCGCAAAGGCGTTGAGCTTGGCGATGTCCAGGCTGCCCCAACCGGTGGTGTAGTCCCAACCCGCCGCCGCGTTGTAGCCGTAGCCGTTGTAGCCGTTGTTGCCCGAAGTGACGTCGTGCAGCAGCTCGGGATGGTTCGGGAAGTCCGCATACATCTTGGACGAAGGGAACGGCAGGCTGTTGTTGTTGGCGGACTGCAGACGCGCCCACACGCCGACAAAGATCGGCGAGGCCAGGCTGGTGCCGCCGATCTGCGCGACGCTGCCCTGGTAGACGATCTGCGCACCGCTGGACTGCGCGGCATCGAACGCCACGTCAGGCAGCACACGCTTGGTCACCGATGAACCCAGCGCGGTGGTCTGCCAGGCCGGCGCGTTCTCGAACACGCTGACGCCGCCGCCGGTCGACCACAGGCGCTGACGCGTGTCGGTAGCGCTGACCTGCGCCAGACCCTCGTTCCACACCGTCTCGCCGGCCCAGACGTTGCCGTTGGTGGTGGACAGCGTGGTGCCGCCCACGGCCACTACGTAGGGCGAGGTCGCCGGCTCGCTGACCGAGTACGCACTCAGGTTGGCCGTGACCGTGCCCGACGTATCGGTGAGCACGCCGTGCTCCGTTTCGTACACGCCTTCGTCGCCAGAGGAGATCGAGAAGGTCTGGCCCTGTGCCACGGCCTGCTGGAACACCGTGTCGTCAGACGCCTGCGTACCGGAGTTGTGCGCGGCAGTCTCGTCTGCGCCCAGCGAGACGTTGATGACTTTGACCACGTTGTCGGTCACCGCGCGATTGTAGGAAGCGGTGATGGCGGCGTCGGTAAGGCAGCTGTCGTTCGCATCGCAGTTGGGCGCGGTGTAGAAAATCAATTGACTCACGCCGCCGGACGTACCGGTGATGCTCTGGCTGTCCAGATCCCATTCGCCGTCGCCGTTGGGGTCATCGGCATAAGCGCTATTGCCGGTCTTGACCACCAGCGTGTTGACCGCCGCTATGCCTGCGTTGGTGGTGAAGGTGTTCAGATCGCTGAGGGTCTGGGTCATGTCACCCCAGGTGATGATGCCCACCTTGGTCTGCGATGCAGTCGGCGTGCTGCCGGCGTCGTAGATCGACGCGAACTCCGTCGGGTTGTGGCTGGTGATGGTGCCGGTGGCCTGGGTGGTGACGTTGGTATGCAAGTCACCCGCCGTATTCGGCTTGATGAAGTGATACATGGTGTGCTTGACGCTGACGTCCTGCAGACCGAGTACCGCGTTCACGGTATCGCCCAGTGCCGCAGGCACCAGCACCTCGCCGTCGTTCGCGAAGTGCTGGCGACCGCGGAAGTCGAACTGCTTCATGGTGGTGCGGAAACCTGCCTGCACGTTGCCAGCATGGCCGTCGGCTTCGATCAACAGGTTGTTCGGTGCCACGGTGATGTTGGAGAAGCCAGCCTGGCGCAGATGCGCCACCACCGTCTGCACCTGCTGCTCGGTCGGCGCGTACGCCGCCTTGAACTGGGCCGACGTGAGGTACTTGCCGTAGTGCGCGCTGCCCGGCGTGGCCAGCTCATGCAGGAACTGCTGCAGCTGATCGGCATTGCGCAGCTTCAGGCTGACGGCGACGTGCAGCGGCTTGCTCTGCTCCAACGGCGTCACCAGCGAGCCGGCCACGCTTGGGTTGCCGCGCATGTTCAAGGTCCACGACGAATTGCTCGCGGCCATGGCGGAAACGGTGGACGTACCGGCGGGTGCGGCGGCCTTCTGCATGGCCGGATGCGTCTTGGTGTTCACCCACGTATCGGTCGCCGCCTGGGCTGTACCCGCCAGCATCGCCATCGAAACGGCGAGCGGCAGCAAAGCCTTGCGATAACCCTTGGTAACTCCCCACGAATATTTGCGACTGGTCATTCCTAACTCCCCAGACATTTTTTTGGGACAAACGGGCCCGATGCGGCCACGTGGCCCCATGAGAAATGCCGTGCATTACACGGCTCCGGATTAGTGCATTTGTCCTGCGATCCGTTGAACGTCCGAGTCACGACTTCCCCTGGTCATTCCTGACGCAGCCGTGCCTGGACTGGCTTTTCGCAACGACACCGAAAACCACACGGCGTGTCGTAGCAGGATCATCCGTCAACCTCCCCGCTGGCGGATTTATCGACGCTAAGTGCAGCCTTCCTATTCGTCAATGCGCTTAAACAGTCACCAGAAATGACCTTTTGTAGGCCTAATACCCCACGGTGCAAAAGCAATAAATTGCGATTTAAATCGCAAAATAAAACGCAGCCATCTCCATAGCCAACGTGATTTCATGCTGCCTGTGACCCGGTCGTCTAAATGTCTAAATGGCATGTCGATATACCATTCGCCATTTCTTGCGTTTGAAACTGAACGCTCATGCCCCTGGCTTCCGGCAGAGATAAACCGTTCCTGAAGGAAGGTTTCATTCGCGCCAATCGCGCGCGGGCCGCCTCGCCAGGGCCACGACTCATTCCGTGTCGGCGCGCACAAAAAAGCGCCCAGTGACGGGCGCTTGGAGGTAGTGCTCAGAGCCTGTTCGAAGGCTCTCAGAGCATGCCGGTTTCGAGCTTCGCCGCATCCGACATCATCGAATGGTTCCACGGCGGATCGAACACCAAATCCACATCGGCCTCGGCCACGGTGGGGATCAGCTCCAGCTTGGTACGCACGTCGTCCACCAGGATGTCGCCCATGCCGCAGCCGGGCGCGGTGAGCGTCATCTTCACGTAGACCTTGCGGCTGCCCTGGTCGCCACCTTCCGGCGCCGCGTGCTCCAGGCTCACGTCGTAGACCAGACCCAGCTCGACCACATTGATCGGAATCTCGGGGTCGAACACCGTGCGCAGTTGCTGCCACACCAGCTTCTCGACGTCGGCATCGCTGGCATCTTCGGCCAGCTCGATCGGCGGGGGCGGCACCTTGCCCAGCGCGTCCGCGTCCTTGCCCGCGACGCGAAACAGGTTGCCTTCCACGTACACAGTGAAACTGCCGCCTAGCGCCTGGGTGATGTAGCCAACCTGCCCGGCCGGCAAGCTGACGGTTTCCCCCTGCGGCACCATGACTGCCTCGCAGTCACGCTCCAGGGTGAAAGGTTCGCTGCTAAGACTGAAACCGCTCATGCCGATCCTGCGAATCGCTATCGAAAGGCACGGCAAGACGCCGAGCCAAGCTGCCTATTATGCCGGCCAACAGCATTGCCCGCTCCTCAAATCAGGTCGGCGGGGGACAATCTCAAGCCAGGAACGGTCAGCCGGAAGCCTCGGCCGCGTTATCATCGGCGCTTTACCTGCGGGAATCCCTTCGTGCCAGCCAAGCTTTCCTGCGCTCGCCCGTTATGAGCGCACGTGCCCTGTTTGCCAACCTGTTCGCCTTAGTTAGCGCCCTCATGCTGGGCATGGCCGCCGGCGCTGTCTGGATGCTTCCCACGCTTTATATGCAGCGCACGCTGCCATGGCTCGCCTTGCCCATCGGCTGGCTGCTGGGCCGGGCCATGCGCGGCTGGGTACGCCCTGACCCTCGCGGCGCCGCCGTACTGGCCGCTCTCGCAACAGCCACCGCATCGATCTATGTCGGCATGCTCACCGCAGCCGCACGCATCGCCGGCAGCATGGGCTTGGGCTTGGTCGATGCGCTTCGCACCGCCGGCGCCAGCCTGTTGCTGGCATTGACCCGGCTTGCCGCGACGCCCAGCGACCTTGCCTGGTATGCCGCCGGCATGGCGCTAGCCGCCTACGCAGCCTGGTCGGTCAAGCCCAGCACGAAGCCCTGAATCCCCTGTAGGAGCGCACCCTGTGCGCGACAAACCGGCAGGACAGCCGGTTTGCACGGCGCAAGCCGCACGCAGGGTGAGGGCCAGGGATGGCCCGAATGAAACGGCCCTTGAGGGACCGCACCGGCAGGACAGCGGCCCTGCTAACGCAGGGCTTTCGCCCACAGGGTGGGCTCCTACAGTGTCTCTATTTATCGAGCGTCTTTAGCTCGGTGACCAACTGGCCCGCCGCGGCTTGCCCGTCGCCATAAAGCATCCGCGCGTTGTCGGCGTAGAACAGCGCGTTCTCAATGCCGGCAAAGCCGGTGCCCTTGCCGCGCTTGACCACGATCACGTGCTTCGCGGCGGCCACATCCAGGATCGGCATGCCGTAGATCGGCGACGCCGGATCGGTCTTGGCCAGCGGGTTCACCACATCGTTGGCGCCGATCACCAGCGCCACATCGGTGGCGGGAAACTCCGGATTGATGTCATCCATGTCGGCGATCAGGTCGTAGGGCACGCCAGCCTCCGCCAGCAATACGTTCATATGCCCAGGCATGCGGCCCGCCACCGGGTGGATGGCGAACCTCACCTTCACCCCACGCGCCATCAACAGCTGCGCGAACTCCCACACCTTGTGCTGCGCTTGCGCCACGGCCATGCCGTAACCCGGCACGATCACCACGCGTTCGGCATAGGCCATCATCACGGCGGCATCATTGGCCTCGATCGGCTTCTGACTGCCGCCGATTTCCTGCGCCGCCACGCCAGTCGCACCAAAGCTGCCGAACAGCACGTTGCCGATCGAACGATTCATCGCCTTCGCCATCAACTGCGTCAGCAAGGTACCGGCCGCACCCACCACCGTACCGGCGATGATCATCGCCTCGTTCTGCAGCACGAATCCCTCGAACGCCACCGCCAAACCGGTGAAGGCGTTGTACAGCGAGATCACCACCGGCATGTCGGCGCCGCCGATCGGCAACGTCATCATCAAGCCGAACAGCAAGGCCAACACGAAGAACGCCGCGATCACCGGCAGGCTCAACTGCCCGCAGACCAGTGCCACACCCATAGCCACGGCCGCCGCCAGCACCAGCAAGTTGACTGCGCGCTGGCCGGGGAACACGAAACGCTTGTCCAGCCAGCCCTGCAGCTTGGCGAACGCAACCAGCGAACCGGAAAAACTCACGCCACCGATCAAGGCGCCCAGCACCGCCAGCGCCAGCTGCGCCGTTCCGGGCGTGGCTCCGTCGGCAGTGAATTGGCCGCCGTCCAGCAAGGTGATGCTGCTGTTGGCATAGCTGATCAGCTCCGCGGCGCCGATCGCCGCCGCCGCGCCGCCACCCATGCCGTTGTACAGCGCCACCATCTGCGGCATGGCAGTCATCGCCACGCGACGGCCGGACCACCAGGCGGCCGAGACGCCGATCAGCACGGCGACAAGAATCAAGCTGCGGTTATGGATATCCGGCAAGGCCAGCGTGGCCAGCACCGCCACCAGCATGCCCACGCCCGCCCACACGATGCCGCCACGCGCCGTGCGCGGCGAACTCATGCGCTTCAGACCCAGGATGAACAGCAGTGCGGCGAGGAAATAACAGGCTTTGATCAGGATCGGCAACCAGGCCATCACTTGGCCTCCTTGCCGCCAGCGGGCTTGCTGGACTTGAACATCTCCAGCATCCGCTCGGTCACCACGTAGCCACCGGCGGCGTTGCCCGCGCCCAGCAGCACGCCCAGAAAGCCGATCGTAATTTCAAACGAAGTTTCCGCATGCCCTAGCGCGACCATGGCGCCAACCAGCACAATGCCGTGTACGAAATTCGAACCCGACATCAACGGCGTGTGCAGGATCACCGGCACTCTCGCGATGATCTCGTAGCCGGTAAACGCGGCCAGCATAAAGATATAAAGCGCCAGGAACCCGTCGATCATGACCCCTCCCTGCCAACCCGTTGTTGTCGGCGCATCATACGGTTGCAGGTCAACCCGTGCGAGCCTGCCGCGTTGATGCTTGGAGTCGACCCGATGGAGTCCCCGGATGCCCGCTCCGACGAACCGGACGACCTCGCCGTGAACAGCGTCGTCTCCACCCTCGATACCGAACTGCTGGTCGAAGACACCCGCGCGGTACCTACCTCGCTGGACGCCTTCCTGGCCCAAGTGGAACGCCGCGCCTTCCGTCTGGCCGAAATGAACCTCGGCCACCGGGAAGACGCGATGGACGCCGTGCAAGACGCCATGCTGCGCCTGGTGCGCAACTACCGCGACAAACCCGCACAAGAATGGACGCCGCTGTTCTGGGGCATCCTGCGCCGCCGCATCGTGGATCTGCAGCGCAGGCGCAAGGTGCGCTCGATCGTGGTCGGCTGGCTCGGTGGTGGACGCGATGACGATGGCGACGAACTGCCGGCCTGGGAGCCCGCCGACAACGGCCCCGGCCCGCTGGATCGCCTGCAGGACGCCCAGTCGTACGCCGACATGGCGGCCGCTGTGAAGAAACTGCCCCAACGCCAGCGTGAGGCTTTCATGCTGCGCGTGCTGGAGGGTCTGGACGTCGCCGAAACGGCCCAGGCCATGGGATGTTCCGAAGGAAGCGTGAAAACCCATCTGTCGCGCGCCATGCACAACCTGCGCGACCAATTGGAGGAATGGCGATGAATGCGCCTGACAACAACCTGGAACGCCGCGCCCGCACGCTGTATCGCGAGGCCAGCCGGCGCATCGACCCGGTCACGGCCGGCCGGCTTCGTGCCGCCCGCCGGGAAGCGCTGGCTGCCGCAAGCACCCCTGCGCATCCACGCTTCACCCGCGTACTGGTACCCGCCAGCGCCTTTGCCGCCGTCGCTTTTGCGGCACTGATGATGTGGTCGCCGATGTACCCCAACGCACAGGCACCGGAGTCATCCGCCAGCACCGTCGCGGTGGAAGTGGACGGCGATCTGCCGCCCGACCCGAGCGCCGCCGACCCCACCCTGGTACAGAACCTGGACTTCTACGGCTGGCTGGCGACCAACGACGACAGTCAGGCGGGCCGTTGATTCCTATGCACCCGACTCGCTTCGCACTGTCCCTGCTACTGGCCGGCCTGTTCGGCAGCGTTGCCGCCCCCTCGTGGGCGCAACAGTTGCCGCCGCCTCCGTCGCCGCCCGCAGGCGCCCCATCTCCGTCGCCGCATCCATGGGCAAGTCTCTCGCCCACCGAGAAGGACATGCTGGGGCCGATGCAAAAAGACTGGAACGGGCTACCGCCGGACCGGCAGGCCCATATGCTTGAACGCGTAAAACAGTGGAGCACGCTGCCGCCGGAACGCCGGCAGGAAATCCGCAAGCGCATCGAGCAGTGGCAGCAGATGACGCCCGAGCAGCGCGACCAGGCACGCGAGAACATGCGCAAGTTCCAGCAGCTGTCGCCGGAGCAGCGCGCACAGGTGCACAAGGCTTACCAACGCTATCAGCAACTGCCGCAGGAACAACGCCAGCAACTGATGCGCCAGTTCCGCCAGCAGAACAACATCCCGCCCCGCCGCCCACCGCCGCACGGCCGTTGACCCAACAAAGAGCCCCGCGATGCGGGGCTTTTTTCTGCAACCCGTTCGGGGCCGCTTGGTGCAACCGCCTTAGTTCTTGAAATGCGGCTCGCCACCATGAGTCACGCAACTCTTCGCCACCAGCTCGTCGTTGAAGTCAGGCTTCAACGCACCGTCCTGCACCAGCAGCTCGACGAAGTTGTAAACGTTGCGCGCATACATCTCCGACGCATGCAGCGGCGCACCCGCCGGCAGATTCAACGGGCCAAGGATGACCACCCCGCCATGCTCCACGCGCTCGCCCGGCCGGGTCAGCTCGCAATTGCCGCCGCCTTCCGCCGCGAGATCGACGATCAGCGCACCCGGCTTCATGCCATCCACCATCGCTGTCGTGAGGATCTTCGGTGAAGGCCGGCCCGGTACCGCCGCGGTGGTGACGATCACGTCCACCGCCTTCAAATGCTCCGCCAGCGCCTGCTGCTGCGCGGCGCGCTCCTCGGCCGACAGCTCGCGCGCATAGCCGCCACTGCCGGCCGCACTCACACCGAGGTCGAGGAACTTCGCACCCAGCGACTCCACCTGCTCACGCGTTTCGGGGCGCACGTCGTAACCCTCGATCTGCGCACCCAACCGTCGTGCGGTGGCGATCGCCTGCAAGCCGGCAACGCCGGCGCCGATCACAAGAACGCGGGAAGGCCGAATCGTGCCGGCCGCGGTGGTGAGCATCGGGAAAAATTTCGGCGCGGATTCCGCTGCAATCAGCATCGCGCGATAACCCGCCACCGCCGCCTGCGAACTCAGCACATCCATCGCCTGCGCACGCGTGGTACGCGGCAACAGCTCCAGCGAGAACGCGGTCAACTTGCACTTGCCCATCGCCACAATGCGCGCCGCGGCGCCGTAAGGCCGTAACTGCCCCACCACCACAGTGCCTTCGCGCAAGCCACCCCATACCGCATCATCCGGCGGCAATACGCAGGCCAGCAGATCCGCCTGCGATTGCACGCTGGCGGCATCGGCGAACTCCACGTCCACATAACTGCCATCGGGAAAACCAGCGGCCGCGCCAGCATCGCGCTCCAGCAACACGCGCAGCCCTTTGCCGCGTAATTTTTTCGCCACTTCGGGCGTAATCGCCACACGCCGTTCGCCGGCGGCGGTTTCTCGCAATGCGGCCACGGTGATCGGCATCGTGCATCCCCTGCGGAAAGGTCCGTGCATCGTAGAGCCTGTCCTCACAGTCCGCATAGCCCGCGCCGGCCACTTGCCCTCTGTCATGGCGACAGGGTTAGACTGGCCCACCGCCGGTATCGGAATGGCGCCTCGCGCACCGATACCCAGGGGTCCCACCATGGAGATCCCCATGCCCGTGCCACACGTTTCCGATCCCCTGATCGCCCTGGCCCGCGAAGCACGCGAGCAAGCCTACGCCCCCTACTCCCGCTTCCGGGTCGGCGCCGCCCTGCTCACCCACGACGGCCGCCACTTCCTCGGCTGCAACGTCGAGAACGCTGCCTACGGCCTGTGCAACTGCGCCGAACGCACCGCCCTGTTCGCTGCTGTAGCCGCAGGCTACAAACCCGGCGACTTCACCCGCCTCGCCGTCATCGGCGACACCGAAGGCCCCATCAGCCCCTGCGGCGCCTGCCGCCAAGTGATGGCCGAGCTATGCGACGAAGCCATGCCAGTGCTGCTCGCCAACCTGCAGGGCGTGGTGCAGGAAACCACCGTGGATGCGTTGTTGCCGGGGTCGTTTCGGTTACCGGTGTTGGCTTGAGGGTTGCTTCATGGCCATAACGAAAATGTGTAGCGGACTCAGTAGCCACACACTCAACAGATAGACGACCAGAGAGATGGGGAGAGGAGCCCGCCGCTTGCGAATAGGAGCAAGGCAGTGCGCGAAAGCTCACGGGGTCGCGGGTATCTCTGAGATGGGCCGGTGCTAGCTTCCTTGGCTGGCGTTCCCGAGTAGCGTCACAGTCAGCCGCTTCAAATGGAGAGGACGGTATGAAGACCATACTTGCAGCTGGGTTGTCAGCCATAGCACTCGCCGGATGCGTTTCCACGGGACACAAGGGGCCTGATCCTATCCCCGCGACGGGTAGCTCGGTGCCCACCGCATCGACTCGGCAGCTCGGCAACTACGACTGGATCGTGGACCGCGGAGGTCGTCCGTTCACGGCCGAAGACCGCGACTGGAAGCATCCCATTCGACTATCGTTTACCACCGATCAGATCACGATCAGCGACGGCTGCGAATCCATGACCGGGGTCTATCGCTACGAACACGACAATTGGCTGGAAGTAGGGAAGCTCACCTATTCGATGTCCAAGGAGTGCGGTGGGCCCTCCAAAATGCATCTCGTGAAACTACTGGGAGATTCCCTCCAGCATTGGGGGCAGGCTTACGTCGTAACGACCAGCAGCATGATGACCCTCACAGTGGGAAGAGACGGCCTGCTTTACCTCAAAGCGGTAAACAAGAATGCGGATCTCGCGTCCAGCCATTAGCCACTTGACCCGCCCCTGGAAACGGGCGGGCGTTCCCGCACGCAGTCGACTTCAAAACCGGGGGCCGAGGCTTTGCCTCAGCCCCTTACTATGAACTGGCATAAGAAAAGCGCGACCTGACCCCGGCTCTGGCCGTGACTGAGCAGGTCACTGAAGCGCATTAAGCTGAACTTTCGCAACGGCCTGCCTTAGCAGGCACTGGCTACTTCAAATATCGATGCAAGAGTTCGGTGCTCGTGGATTTCCGACAGGCGCGCCTGCAGGTTGTCCTGCAGGTGATCGAACAGCGCATTGCCCATGCTGACCCGCTTGACGCCCAAGGCCTGCAGGGTCGCGTAGGAAGGCAGCTGTGGCCGGCTGAGTACATTGATGGGCAAAGGCACGGCCTTCGTTATCGCCGCAATGTCCTCGCTTTGCACGATACAGGGGACGAAGAGCCCATCGGCACCCGCCTGTGCATACAGGGCGCCGCGCCGTACCGTCTCGGCACGCGCGCCGTCGAGGCCCAGCAGAAAAGGGTCCGTGCGAACATTGAGGAAAACATCGCAGCCGGCAGCTTGCAGTCCTGCCTTCACTTTGGCCAGGATCTCGGCGAATGCCTCGGCATTCACCAAGCTGCGTCCCTGGTCGACAAGGCTATCCTCGATGTTTACCCCCACGACGCCCAGCTCGGCGAGCTCGCGAATATGGGTAACGATGTCCTTTGGCTCGCGACTGTATCCAGACTCGATATCCACGGAAAGCGGCAACGTGGAAACTGCAGCTATACGTGCCACGAGATAGCGCAGCTCCTGGAAGGAAAGCTGCTCGCCGTCCTCGTAGCCAAGCATGGCCGCCATGGCAAAACTGGACGTAGCAATCGCGCCAAAACCGACACGCTGCGCCACACGGGCACTGGCGGCATCCCACACGTTGCAGATGAGCAAAGGCTCCGGCTGCCTATGCATTTCCCTGAAATTCATGATGTCCCCTTGATGTTGTGATCGCCCAAGGAAATGGACTCCTTCGGCCGCCAAAAGACTCTGGCCTCTGTCTTAAAAATAGCTCAGGGAGTCGAGATCTTTAACCGCCTGCGAAGAAACACTCCCAAGCGCCGATAGTCACCGCCATGGCTTGGCCCGATCGTGGTGAATACCTATAGCGTCGTATCGTAATGCCCGCTTTGGTTGCGGATTCGGCCGGAAGCAGACGCTCGCATACGGTAGGAGCAAGCCCCCTCAGAACGGCATCGTCCACACACGCGGGCCTCACTTTGGCGAAGGCCCGCGCGCCGTCTACCTGCTCTCCATCGCATCCCATGCGTTGAGGCGTTCTCGACGGATCAATGTGCCGCGTCAGTGCATCTCGGCGTAGCTAACCGGCAGCCATTGATACCCAGCCCCGCTCTTGCGGACATGACCCACGCCAGGAAAGGAAAGGTGCTCTCCGGCAATGAGATAACCGTTCTTCGCGGCATCGGCCAGGATGCGCTCACGCATCGCCTCTGCCGCATGGCTATCGACGTCGAAGTGGATGGTGACGGAGGGCTGGGCGAACTGCACGGCCTGCACGTGCATCGTGTCGCCCCACACCAACATCTTCTGGCCCTTGCTCTCGACGATGTAGCCGGTATGTCCGGGTGTATGACCGGCCAGGGAGACGGCACGCACACCCGGGACCAGCTCGGTGTCGCCGCTGAACGACTTGAAATGATCGGCCTGGACATAAGGCGTCAGTGAGGCCGTCGCGGCTTCGAAGTGCTGCTTCTCGTCGGCTGCGGCTTTCTCCAGGTTGGCCTTGCTCAACCAGAAATCGGCGTCGCGCTTGTCGGCACGCACCACGGCATTGGCGAAGACGCGCTTGCCGTTGTCCGACAGGCCACCGACGTGGTCCGGATGCATATGGGTGATGTAGATCTCATCGATCTGCTCGGGCCGGTAACCGCTGGCCACGATGCGCTCGACCAGCTTGCCGAGGTTGCTGCCAAAGAGATGGCCCGCGCCGGTATCGATCAGCACCAATTTGCTACCGGTATTGACGAGGTAAGCGTTGAAGTTCATCTCGTAAGGCAGCGGCTGGAACGCGGCATCCAACGCTTGGCGCGTCTTCTCGGGTGTCGTGTTGGTAAGCAGCTCCTGGACGGGTAGCGGCATAGTGCCGTCGGACAGCGCCGTGATCTCGAAGTCGCCCAGCATCATCCGGTAATAACCCGGTGCTGTCGTCTTAGCCATCGGCGCAGCCGCCTGGACGGGGCTAAAGGATGCGACGCCCACCGTACATCCCAGCAGCAGGGCGGTCGTTATGGCTGCGCGCGCGAAGGTAAGCCTCGTGCTCATCGTTTCATTCCTCGTTGTGTCGGGTTTCTACGTGTCGATCCATTTCGCGCGCCGTCTTGGAGATCAAGCACGGTCACCGAGATCGAGACGGCACACATATAGGGGCGAGTGCCGCCATTCCAAGAGTCCCTAGCAACGCCTAATGGCTCCTGCGCAGCAGTTCACGCAAAGCCCGATTGAAGGTGGTCGGATCATCGACAAACACGGCATGCCCCGCACCCGGCACCGCGATCATCTGCGCCCCTCGAATGCTCGCGGCCATCTCTTTCTGCACATCCAGCAGCGGTGATTCGGCCGAGGCGACGACCAGCGCCGGCCGATCGATCTTCTGCAAGGCCGGCCGTCGATCCGTACCGAAAATATCCGCCACCAACATGGCGGTGCCGATGGAAGACGGCGTGCGCTGTGCTGAAGCGATCACGGCACCCATATCCAACTCCGGGTGCTCGCGCTTGAAGATGGAGCGCATCACGCGCTCGGTGTACTCCGCGGGATGCGCGGCATACTCGCCCAAACCGGTGATGATCTGGCGACTGAACTCCTTATGCAGGTCCAGCTCCGCTGGCCCGGCCGACACCGGCGAATCCACAAAAGCCACGCCAGCGAGATCCGCCGTACCGAACTGCAGAATGTACGCCGCCACGTCCTGCGCACCCTGCGACCAGCCGACGATCACGAAACGCTTCACCTGCAATTGCGCCAGCAGTTCGTGCAGATCCTGCGCGCGTCGCTCCGGGGTGTTGCCGGTCAACATCAGCGCCGAGCCGCCTTGCGAGCGCGAATCCACCGCGATCACCCGTCGCGACGGTGAGAACGTGTCGAGCTGCCCGCGCCACAGCGACGCCGTCAACGTCCAACCGGGAATGAGCACCAAGGCAGGCTCGGTGTCGCGCGCACCGGCGTACAGATAGTGGATGTGCGCACCATCGCTGGTGACGAAGTCGCCGTCATGAATGGCCGCAGATGACGCGGCCGAGCCCGCTTCGACCACAGGCATCGCCGCGAAGAACGCGGCCAGCGCCATGCAGGACCATGCAACGAAACGCCTCGTTACGTTCATCGCCAGTCTCCGCCTGAGGATATGGACGGCGATTGTAGGTCAAAGAAACGCCGTAACGGCATGTCACTCCGTGATCCCGTGCCAGCTGCGAGCTGGGGCACGACGACCTTGCGCCACCCGGCTGGCCGCCTTCGCAAAAGCAGATGTGAAGGTCGCGTGGACGCCGACTCGCAGACGCTTCTCCACGTCTGCCGGAGTAAAATCCACACTCGGTTCATGCCCCATCACGCCATGCAAGGGTTAACCGCCCCCTGGGCCGCGGCGCTGAACTGGACGGCCACGCATGCCGTCTACCCTTCGCTGCTGGCCTTGCATCTCCCTTGGCTCGCGGGCCAATCTCGCGAGATAGCTCAGTACTTCTTGCTGACAACCGTGCAAGTGAGCGTGATTGCCTGCGTGCTTCGGCCGCTGGAAGACGTTTGGCCGGTGGAACGCTGGGAGCAACGCCAAGCCACCTTCATCGATCGCCGCTACACGTTGATCAAACTGTTCGGCGTGTTGCCGTTGTTTACCTATCTGGTGCTGTATCCCTTGAGTCGATGGCTGGGGAGCGATGAGGACGGCAACAGTGCCGGCCTGGTCAGTATCCAGCAGGGCATCCCCGGGCTGACGAAACATCCGGTGATGCTGTTTCTTGTTTATTACGCGCTCTACGATTTCGTCTATTACCTGATTCATCGCCTGCAGCACGCCATCCCCTGGTGGTGGGCGCTGCACAGCCTGCATCACAGCCAGCGCCAACTCAGTTGCTGGTCGAACGACCGAGACCACTATCTCGATGACATGCTGGAGGCCTTGATCATTGCCGGCGTCGCCTTGCTGTTTGGTGTTTCACCCACGGATTACGCACTGCTGGTGTTGCTGGGCGAACTGCTGCAGAACCTTGGGCATGCAAACATCCGGCTGCGATTCGGCCCGGTGTTCGAGAAATTGCTGGTGGACCCGCACTACCATCGCCTGCATCACATGCGGGTCGATCCCGAGCGGCCAACCCTGCACAGTTGCAACTACGCCTTCGTCTTTCCGATCTGGGACATCCTGTTCGGCACGGCACTGTATGGCGAGGCAGCGCGGCCTACCGGCGTCTGCGATTCGATGGTGGATGCGGACAATCGCCGCGGCATGCTCCGCCAGCAGCTGATGACGCTGCGGCGCTGCTGGGGCGCATTCCGTTGTCGCGCCGGCTGGCGTCCCGGCGACGTGGCCTTCGACGACCACTATCGTCCGATATCGACGCAAAGCATCGATCTACGCGCGCTGGAAGCAAGCGGACAGCCGGTGAAGGCTGCTACGGCTAGGGCTGGCGGAGACTCCCTGACCTATCTATCGGTCAGCGTGCATGAGCACCCCGGTTTGATGGCGGCCAATCAGCCCGCCAAAAATCAAACCCGATCCCCTTCTAGCCCAAACGATTCGATCGCGGCCTGAAGCCACCCCCTGCAGCAACATCCAAGCTCAGGAGCTCGGCAAGCCGCGCAGCTGCGAGCTGCGGCCTGCGCATCTGGTAGTACGATGGCTTCTTTTTCTCTCGCCTCCCCTATGTCGAACGCTCTCTCTTTGCTGCAACAACGCCATTCCGTTCCCTCACGCCAGCTGGGCGAACCGGCGCCCGACGAGGCCACGCTGCATGCCCTGCTCGAAGCTTCCATTCGCGTACCGGACCACGGCAAGCTGGTCCCGTTCCGGCTGATCCTGCTGCGCGGCGACGCCAAGTTGCGCTTCGGTGAGCGGCTGGCCGACATGGCGATCGCGCGCAATCCGGACCTGCCCGAATCCAATCGAGAGAAGGATCGCCATCGCTACACCTTCGCGCCGCTGGTGGTCGCCGTGGTCGCGCGCATCGATGCCGACAGCAAGACACCCGCCATCGAGCAGAACATGGCCGCTGGCTGCGTCGCCTACAACCTGCTGATGGGCAGCTACGCCCTTGGCTTCGGCGCCAACTGGCTCACCGGCTGGGCCGCCTATGACCGCGAAGTCGGCGCCATGTTGGGTCTAGCCGAGAACGAACACGTCACCGGCTTCGTCCACATCGGCACGCCGCAGATCGACGTACCCGACCGCGACCGCCCTGCGCTCGCCGACCTGCTGTCCACGTGGGCACCATGAGCGCCCCGCATCCAGCCGTCCATTTGATCGACGGCAGCCTGTATGTCTTCCGTGCATGGCATTCCATGCCGAATGAATTCACAGACGTCGACGGCCACCCCGTCAACGCCGTGCACGGCTTCACCCGCTTCCTGTGCGAACTGCTGGAACGCGTGCGGCCGCCGCACGTCGCCGTCGCCTTCGACGCCTCGCTCACCACCTCGTTCCGCAACGCCATCTACCCACCCTACAAAGCCAATCGCGAATTGCCGCCGCCGGACCTGGAACACCAGTTCGTGCTGTGCCGCGAAGTCACCGAAGCGTTGGGCATCGTGGTGATGATCGACCACAGCTATGAAGCCGACGACCTTATCGGCAGCGCGTTGTGGACCCTGCGCGGCCACGGCTTTCGCAGCGTCATCGTCTCCGCCGACAAAGACTTCGGCCAGCTGCTCGGCGAACACGACGAACAATGGGACTACGCCCGCGGCCTGCGCTGGGGCCCCGCCGGTGTACACGAAAAACTTGGTGTGCATCCCCATCAAGTCGCCGACTACCTCGCCCTCTGCGGCGACGCCGTCGACAACATCCCTGGTGTCCCCGGCATCGGCGCCAAAACCGCTGCCGCCCTGCTCACCCATTTCGGCACCCTCGACGTCCTGCTCGAACGAGTCGACGAAATCCCTTTCCTGCGCATCCGCGGCGCCGCCAGCTGCGCACAAAAACTCCGCGAACACGGCCAATCCGCCCTCCTCTACCGCCGCCTCACCCGCATCGCCCTGGATGCCCCCGTATCCACTAGCGCCGACGCATGGCTGCGCTTGAACGGTGATACCGCACGGATGGATGCGCTATGCGAACGGCTTCGCTTTGGGCCGCTGACGCGGCAGCGGTTGAAGGCGTTGATACAGAGCTGACGGTTCGCGCAGGTTGCCCCCTGTGCGCGATGGCTCTTGAGAGGCGCCTCATCACGGCCATCGCGCACAGGGTGCGCTCCTACCAAAAGCCATCTGGTACAAGACACCACAGGCACAACGGCACAAGCTGCTCCCCATGTGGACTGGAACCTTCTACGCACTTATCGCCGGCCTGATGTGGGGCCTGGTTTTCGTCGGTCCGCTGTTGGTGCCGGAGTATCCGGCGGCACTGCAGTCGGTCGGACGTTACCTCGCCTTCGGGCTGATCGCCTTGCCGCTCGCCTGGCTGGATCGCGCCGCACTGCGCCGCCTGAGCCGCAGCGATTGGCTGGAGGCGCTCAAGCTCGTCGCCATCGGCAACCTGCTTTATTACCTTTGTCTCGCCAGCGCCATCCAGCGCGCGGGCGGCCCCCTGCCGACCATGATCATCGGCACCTTGCCGGTGGTCATCGCGATCAGCGCCAACCTGCGCAATGCCCAACGCGACGGCCACCTGCCCTGGCGCCGGCTGGCACCCTCGCTGCTGCTGATCGCCGCCGGGATCGCTTGCGTGAACCAGGCTGAGCTAGCCGCTCTGCGCAGCGATCCGCATGCCGACCTCGCGCGCTATGCCTATGGCGCCCTGCTCGCCTTCGGCGCCGTGGCGTGCTGGACCTGGTACCCACTTCGCAACGCGGACTGGCTGCGCAATCACCCCGACCGCAGCCCACGCACCTGGGCTACGGCACAAGGCGTGGCGACGTTGCCGCTTGCACTGATCGGCTATGCGCTGCTGTGGTTGATCATGGGCGTTGGCGGCAGTCCCTTCGCCATGCCGTTCGGCCCGCGACCGGCCGTGTTCATCGGCCTGATGGCAGCGATCGGCCTGTTCGCCTCCTGGCTCGGCACGCTGTGCTGGAACGAAGCCAGCCAGCGCCTGCCCACCGCGCTGGCCGGCCAACTGATCGTGTTCGAAACCCTGGCGGCACTGAGTTACGCCTTCATCCTGCGCGGCCACATGCCCGGCCCGCAGACCTTGGCTGGCGTCGCTTTGTTGGTCGCCGGTGTGATGTGGGCCGTGCGCGTGAAGCCGGAACCGGTGGAGCTGACGGCGGAGCGGTTGTAGGCGTCACACCAGCGCGGCAACATGCAGGCCACTTCGCCAACCATCGGTCATCCCTAAGCATGCCTGCTCATCGCGCTCCCGCCGACGCCAACAATCCCGTCGAAACCCTCTATGAAGGCCGCTGGCTGAGCCTGCGCAAGCGCGGTCGCTGGGAATACGCCGAGCGCAACCATCCCGGTGGCGCGGTGATCATCCTGGCGGTAACCCCCGAGGACAACGTGCTGTTCGTGGAGCAGTACCGCGTCGCCATCCAGCAGAACACCATCGAGATGCCCGCCGGCCTGGTCGGTGACGAACACGGCCACCATGACGAAAGCGCCCTGCTCGCCGCCCAACGCGAACTGGAAGAAGAAACCGGCTACCGCTGCACGCACCTCGAATTCATCCACGAAGGTCCGTCGTCGTCCGGGATGAGCACGGAGATGATCGCCTTCGTGCGCGCCTGGGATTTGGAGAAGGTCGGCCCCGGCGGCGGCAATGAACACGAAAACATCGTGGTGCACGAAGTGCCGCGCAGCCAAGCCGGCGCGTGGCTGTTCGCGCGTGCGGCTGAGGGTTATTCGATTGATCCGAAGGTGTTTGCGGGGCTGTGGTTTATCGAGCACACCGATCGCAAGGCATGACTTGATGGGCTACACCCCACCCCAGCCCTCCCCTGCTACGACCGAAGTAGTCCCCGTGGGACACGCAAGGGAGGGAGCACGTCGATGCAAGCTTTAAGCCCCTCCCCTTGCTTGCAGGGGGAGGCCGGGAGGGGGTAAGCCCTTGCGACAACGCAGCCAAGCTTGCGGAGCCGCTCTAAAGATTTCCCAACCCCAGCCGATCCATTGAATCGTCGTCCCTTACACGATTCCCACCATTGGATTGCCGCCCATGAAAACCCTGCTCGCCGTTGCCGTGCTCCTGCTCGCCCCAGTCGCCTCCCACGCCGCCTGCTCCTCTGCCGACTTCGCCATCAAGGACTTCAAGATGAAGTCGTCCGGCAGCGGTACTGGCCTGCGTTTGAGCTTGAGCGGCCAGCTGACCAACCATTGCGCCGAAGCCTCCGCTGCCCAGGTGCGCATCGAAGCCAAGGACGCCAGCGGCAAGGTGCTGCAGAGCAAGCAGGGCTGGCCGGCCGGCACCGCCAACATCGCCCCGGGCCAGTCGGTGGATTTCGACCTGGGCCGTTTGTTCCGCTACGAATCCGACATGCAGGACTACTCCGTCAGCGTGTCCGACGTGCGCACCTGGTAATACCAACCACTGAAAATGCAACGCTTTCGGCCCCGCAAGGGGCCGTTTTTTTGGTTCTGGTCAGGGTGTCGCAAGGGCTTACCCCCTCCCAGCCTCCCCTGTCCCACGGGACTAGCTTCGCGTCGCAAGCAAGGGGAGGAGCTAGAAGCTCGCAACGACCTGCTCCCTCCCTTGCTTGCGACGCGA
>NZ_JAPDPD010000006.1 GCF_026283965.1 Dyella subtropica | reverse complement strand
GGGCCTGAGCGCCCGCAGAACAAGGAAGAGTGAGGGCGTGTATGTCAATACACAACCGAGCGATGACGCAGTTATGCGGGCGCTCAGGCCCGACCCTTCGGGCTGCTTTACGGCGGCCACCAGGCGGAGATCCACGACTTGAACATGGAACCACCATGCCCTGCGCCGCGCCTCACCACCTGGTGGCCGCCGTAAAGCAGCGAGGCGCATATCAAGGGCACCGCCAGCCCCCGCCAGCCCACTGATCCACCGGGACATAGATTTCATGACAACTCATACCCATGCAGTCCGCACGTTCGATCGCGAGCTGATCCTCAAGGCCATCGCGGACTCGTTCCGCAAGCTCTCGCCGCGGCAGCAGATCCGCAACCCGGTGATGTTCGTGGTGTTCGTATGCAGCGTGCTGACCACGCTGCTGTGGGCTCAGGCCTTGGCCGGCCACGGCGAAGCGCCCACCGGCTTCATCTTCTGGGTCACGCTGTGGCTGTGGTTCACCCTGTTGTTCGCCAACTTCGCCGAAGCACTGGCCGAAGGACGCGGCAAAGCTCAGGCCGCCGCACTACGCAGTTCGCGCAAGGACGTGATCGCCAAGAAGCTGGCCGGCCCGACACGTGAGGCGGCCGTCACCCTGCTCGCTTCCAGCGATCTGCGTACCGGCGACTTCGTGCTGGTGGAAGCCGGTGAACAGTTGCCGGGCGACGGCGAAGTGGTCCTCGGCGCCGCCAGCGTCGACGAAAGCGCGATCACCGGCGAATCCGCGCCAGTGATCCGCGAATCCGGCGGCGACCGCAGCGCGGTCACCGGCGGCACCCGCGTGCTGTCGGACTGGCTGGTGGTGCGCATCACCGCCAACCCGGGCGAGAGCTTTCTGGACCGCATGATCGCGATGGTGGAAGGCGCCGCGCGGCGCAAGACGCCGAACGAGATCGCGCTGACCATCATGCTGGCGAAGTTCACGCTGATCTTCCTGCTGGCTTGCGCCACCCTGCTGCCGTATTCGATTTACAGCGTGCAGGTGACCGGTCACGGCAGCCCGATCACGTTGACCGTGCTGATCGCGCTGCTGGTCTGCCTGATCCCGACCACGATCGGCGCCCTGCTCTCGGCCATCGGCATCGCCGGCATGGACCGCATGATCCGCGCCAATGTGATCGCCACCTCCGGCCGCGCCGTGGAAGCTGCCGGCGACGTTGACGTGCTGCTGCTGGACAAGACCGGCACCATCACGCTCGGCAATCGCCAGGCCGTGGCCTTCTTGCCGGCGCCGGGCATTGAGGAGGCGATCCTCGCCGATGCCGCGCAGCTTGCGTCGCTCTCCGACGAAACACCGGAAGGTCGCAGCGTGGTGATTCTGGCGAAGGAGCGCTTCGGCCTGCGCGAACGCCAGCTGGAAGAGGGCCACGCCGAGTTCGTGCCGTTCACCGCGCAAACCCGCATGAGTGGCGTGAATATCGGTGACCGGCAGATCCGCAAGGGCGCGCTGGATGCCGTCGAGCGTTACCTCGAAGCCAACGGCAGCCATCTGCCGCCGTTGGTCAAGCGGATGGCCGAGGACATCGCACGCCGCGGCGCCACCCCGCTGATCGTCACTGAAGGCTCTACCGCGCTGGGCGTGATCGAGCTGAAGGACATCGTGAAGGGCGGCATCCGCGAGCGCTTCGCCGAGATGCGCCGCATGGGTATCAAGACGGTGATGATCACCGGCGACAACCCGCTCACCGCCGCGGCCATCGCCGCCGAGGCAGGCGTGGACGATTTCCTCGCCGAAGCTACGCCCGAGGCCAAGCTCAAGCTGATCCGCAGCATCCAGGCCGAAAACCGCCTGGTGGCGATGTGCGGCGACGGCACCAACGACGCCCCGGCACTGGCCCAGGCCGACGTGGCGGTGGCGATGAACACCGGCACGCAGGCGGCGAAAGAAGCCGGCAACATGGTCGACCTCGACTCCAATCCGACCAAGCTGATCGAGGTGGTGGAGATCGGCAAGCAGATGCTGATCACGCGCGGTTCGCTGACCACGTTCTCGATCGCCAACGACATCGCGAAATACTTCGCTATCATTCCGGCCGCATTCGCCACCACTTATCCGGCGCTCAATACGCTCAACGTGATGAAGCTGGCCACACCACAGAGCGCGATTCTGTCGGCGGTGATCTTCAACGCGCTGATCATCATCTTCCTGATTCCGCTGGCGCTGAAAGGCGTGAAGTACCGGGCGCTCGGTGCCGGTGCGCTGCTGCGCCGCAACCTGCTGGTGTATGGCCTGGGTGGTATCGCAGTGCCGTTCGTGGGCATCAAAATAATCGACATGCTGCTGGTCTTGATCGGACTGGCCTGACTTGCTCCTCCCCCTGCGCGCAGGGGAGGTTGGGAGGGGGTAAAGCCCTTGCGACGACGTTGCAAACTTGCGGGGCTTCACCCCACCCCAGCCCTCCCCCGCTACGCCCGAAGGAAGTCCCCGCGGGACACGCAAGGGAGGGAGAACACTCTCGAACCTCTGGAGGTTCAACGTTATGCAGACGCTTAAAGTGGCCGTTTCACTACCCGACGCTACGCATCCCGACATGGAGCTTCGTCTGTCAGCCGACGACGCGACCTGCGACGTGATCATCACCCTGCCCACGCAATCAGGTCGAGTAGCGCATGTTGCCCAGGCGCCACGTGACGCCGAAGCGGCGGGCAGTGAGCGTGATGACTATGCGCTTGGCGGCTACGCCGGTATCTGACCGGGTGTCACGACACCCTCACCATTCGACTATCAACAATAAGGCGGTCCGCCCCGGACCAGACTCAGGATTGGATATGCAATACAAAAAGGCTCTTGCTTTCGCGGTCGTGCTTGCACTGGCTCCGGCTGGTCAGGCGTTTGCCTCGGTCGTGGAAGTCCCCGTTTCCGCTGCAGCCGATCTCCCCGGGTCGCCGTCGCCAACAGCCAGCAGCAACTGTTCCAGCGGCATTTTCTCCCGTCTAGCCGCGGCTTATCGCGAGGATGCGCAGCCGGCCGATCCGAACGCGCCGGCGGCGGCGCGCCGCGGTTTAGACGCGCCACTCGATTCGCTGCCGTTTCCCAGTTCGGAATGGCAGCTGGGCGGCGTGCCTGCACCGATCGGCGTGCCGTACTCCTATGGCCAATACCCGCTACAGAAAGCATTGTCCTGCACGTCGCTCGGCCACTGGATGGAGCGCAACCGCATCGAGATCAACGGCTGGATCAATCCGTCGATGAATGCGAGCTCGTCCAGCTTCACCAACTATCCGCTGTCCTATGCCACGCGCCCCAACCGGGTGGAGTTCGACCAGCTGGTCGCCAATATCTCGCGCGTCGAAGACACGGTGCAGACCGACCATATGGACTGGGGTTTCAACATCTCCACGCTGTATGGCTACGACTACCACTACACTGTGACCAAGGGCGTATTCAGCAATCAGCTGCTCAACCACCCCAAGGCGCACAGCGCGTTGAACGGCAAGATCTACGGCGTCGACCCGATGCTGTTCTACTTCGATTTCTATATTCCCTCGATCGCCGAGGGCATGGTTATCCGTGTCGGTCGTGAATTGTCGGTGCCGGACATCGAGGCCCAGTTCGCGCCGCAGAACTATCTGGTGACCCACTCGATTCTGTACACGGTCGACCCGTACACCCAGACCGGCATCATGACCACCACCCGGCTCAACAAGCAGTGGACGTTCCAGATCGGCATCAACGCCGGCAATGACGTCGCTCCCTGGAACAAGTCCGCACGACCTTCGCTGCAGAGCTGCGTGCGCTGGGTGTCGGCCGACAACAACGACATGCTGTACCCCTGCATCAACAACTGGAACAAGTCCGACAAGAATTACAACAACGTCCAGATGTACGTCATGACCTGGGGCCACCGCTTCAATCAGCGCGTGCATATGCAGACCGAGGCCTACCGTATGTACTCCCGCAATGCCCCCGGCTTTGGCCCGGGCGGCACGCCGGGCGTCGCGGGATCGTCGCCGTTGCCGGGCACCGCTGGCGAGTTCGGTATCGTCAATTACCTCAACTTCGAGCTGAACTCGAAGACCTACGTGACGTTCCGCAACGAGTTCTATAAGGACATGAAGGGCGAGCGCACCGGCTTTGCCACCCGCTACACCAGCCACACGCTGGGCCTGACGCACTGGGTGTCGCCGGATCTGGAGATCCGTCCTGAACTTCGTTACGAGCATGCGTACGACCAGCCGATCTACGACGCCGGCAAGAAGAACTACCAGCTCACCGCGCTGGTCGACGCGATCCTGCACTACTGAGGTAAAGATCATGAGCAAGCTGATTCGCACGATCCTGGTCATGTTGCTGCTGATGACCGTCATCACCGGCGTGGTGTATCCGATGGTGGCCACGGGCTTGGCGCAGGCGCTGTTTCCTGCGCAGGCGAACGGCAGCCTGATCGTCAAGGATGGCAAGCCGGTCGGGTCCAGCCTGATCGGGCAGTCGTTCACCGAGCCCAAGTACTTCTGGGGACGGCCATCGGCAACGACGCCGATGGCCAATAACGGCGTGTCCTCCAATGGCTCGAACCTTGGTCCGACCAACCCGGCGCTGACCGATGCGGTGAAGCAGCGCATCGACGCACTGCGGGCCGCCGACCCCGGCAACAACGCGCCGGTGCCGGTCGACCTGGTCACCGCTTCAGGCAGTGGACTGGATCCGGAGATCAGTCCGGCGGCTGCGCAGTACCAAGTAGCTCGTGTCGCGAAAACACGTGGGCTGGACGTGGCGCAGGTGCAGCAGCTGGTGACCCAGGCAACTTCCAGTCGCCAACTTGGCGTGCTGGGCGAGCCGCGCGTAAACGTGCTCAGCCTCAACCTTGCGCTGGATGCACTACAAAAGCACTGAAAGCGCGCTCACTGTCGCCGGGTAGTCCAAGCGGACTGCTCGGCGATGGCGTACAAGCTCTAAAGTACGACAAGGCTCCACCAGGCAATGAAACATGTCCGAGGTTAACCGCGAAGCACGCGCCGACGCCCTGCTCGAGAGCGTGCAGGAGGAGCGGCACCGCCGCCTGAAGATTTTCCTCGGCGCCGCGCCTGGCGTGGGCAAAACTTTCGCCATGCTCTCGGCCGCGCGCGAACTGAAACGGCAGGGCGTGGACATCGTGGTTGGCCTGGTGGAAACACACGGGCGTGCCGAGACCAGTGCGTTGCTGGAGGGGCTGGAGGTATTGCCGCGCCGGCCGGTGAACTACCGCGGGCGCGATTTCACCGAGTTCGATCTGGATGCCGCACTGGAGCGGCGTCCGGCCGTGATCCTGGTCGACGAACTGGCTCACAGCAATCTGCCGGGTGGTCGACACGAGCGGCGCTGGCAGGACATTGCCGAACTGCTCGACGCCGGTATCGAGGTCTATAGCGCGCTCAACGTGCAGCATCTGGAAAGTCTCAACGACCAGGTGCGGCGCATCACCAACGTCACCGTACGCGAGACGGTGCCGGATGCGTTTCTCGACCGCGCGCGCGACATCGTGCTGGTGGATCTGCCGCCACGCGAGCTGATCCAACGGCTCAAGCAGGGCAAGGTCTACGTGCCCGAAACCGCAGCCGCCGCGCTGGATGCCTTCTTCTCGCCCACCAACCTCGCCGCATTGCGTGAACTGGCGGTGGAGACGGTCGCCGGCCATGTCGATAGCGATCTGCGCGATCACATGCTGGCGCGCGGCGGGGCGATGCCGGTGCGTCGCCGCGTGCTGGCCGCCATCGACGGCCACGGTCAGAGCGAGTACCTGGTGCGCGTGGCGCGGCGTATTGCCGAGCGTCGTGGCGCGCCATGGAGCGTGGCTTTTGTCGACACCGGCGCCACGCTCGACAAGACGCGTCGCGAGCAGCTCGATGCGGCGATGCGGCTGGCGCGCCGGCTCGGCGGCGACACCATCGTGCTGCGCGGCCATGCGATTGCCGATGAATTGATCGCGCATGCCGATCGCGAAGGCATTGGCCAGATCATCCTCGGCCGTACGCGCGAACGGCCGTTGGCACGCATGCTGGGCCGCTCGCTGACCCAGCTGCTATTGCGCCGCGGCGCGCATCTGGAGCTGACCATCATCGCCACACCGGCCGAGCGCGTGCGCTCGCGTCTGCGCCTGCGCATGCCCGGAGGTCGTGGCCGTCGCGACGAGTACGTGTACGCCACCGTTGCCACTATCGTGGCTTTCGGCCTGTCGTTCATTGGGGATCGCTATCTGTCGGTCGCCAATCTCTCGTCGATCTTCCTCACCGCCGTGCTGGTGGTGGCGGTGCGGACGCGCATGGCCGTCGCGATCTACACTGCCATCCTGTGCTTCCTCGGCTACAACTTCTTCTTCGCGCCGCCGCGTTACACGTTGATGATCGCCAACTTTGACGACGTGTTGGCGGTGTGTCTGTTCTTTGTTGCGGCCATGGTATGTAGCCGGCTAGCGACGCAGCTGTCGAGCCAGGTGGAGTCGATGCGCGCCGCGCATGCGCAGTCGCGTGCTTTGCTTGCGCTGGGACAACGGCTGGCGACTAGCGCGGATGCCGGCGGCATTCGCGACGTCGGCGCAGCCGCGCTGGCGCACGCATTGCGCTGCGATGCGGCGATCCTCGCGCGCGACGCCAGTCGTGTGTTGGGCGTGGTGGCCATCTCGCCACGCGATGTCCACCTGACGCCGCAGGATCTGGCCGCCGCCGACTGGAGTGAGCGACATACCGAACCGGCCGGTCGCTACACCGACACCTTGAATGCCGCCCCCTGCTGGCTGCTTCCGCTGGGTAGCGAGGGGAATCCGCTGGGCGTCGCCGCCCTGCGCTTTACACCCGAGCAACGCGACTTGTCGCCAGACCAGCGCAGCCTTGCGCTGGCGATGGTGCAAGACATCAGCCAGGCGCTGGAGCGCGCACGCTTGGCCGACGAACTGGAGGGCGCGCGCGTGCAAGGCGAAACCGAACGCCTGCGCAACGCGCTGCTGTCATCCGTGTCGCACGACCTGCGCTCGCCACTCGCCTCCATGATCGGCTCCGCCGGCACGCTGTCCAGCTACGGCGATCAGCTGCCGCCGGGCGAACGGAAGGAGTTGCTTGAAGCGATTCTCGGCGAAGGACAGCGACTGGACCGCTACATCCAGAACCTGCTCGACATGACCAAGTTGGGTCACGGCACGCTCAAGCTCAATCGCGACTGGACCGATGTGGCCGAAATCGTCGCTGCCGCCGTCACGCGCTTGCACAAGCTGTTCCCCGAACTGAAGGTGGACACCGTGCTGCCGGTCGACACTTTGCTGCTTTATGTCCATCCCGCGCTGATCGAGCAGGCGTTATTCAACATTCTGGAGAACGCCGCAAGGTTCTCGCCGGTGGGTGAAGCGGTGCGTGTGATAGTGCGCAGCGATAAGGAACGGCTGACCATCGACGTCAGCGATCGCGGCCCCGGCATTCCCGAAGACGAGCGCGCGCGCATCTTCGACATGTTCTATTCGGTCTCGCGCGGCGACCGCGCGCCGCAGGGCACCGGGCTGGGCCTGGCGATCTGCCGCGGCATGATCGGGGCGCATGGCGGCAGCGTGGAGGCCTTGCCTGGCGACGGTGGTGGCACCACCATTCGCATCACCCTGCCCTTGCCGGCTCCGCCCGAAGAATGAGTATCTCCGCTCCCTGCGTATTGGTGATCGACGACGAAGCGCAGATCCGCAAGTTCCTCGACATCGGCCTGCGCGCCGAGGGCTACGAGGTGGTGCTGGCAGCCAATGCAGCCGAAGGTCTCGCCAAGGCCGCCACACGCACGCCGGATCTGGTGATCCTCGACATCGGCCTGCCGGACCGCGAAGGCCATGACGTGCTGGCCGAGCTGCGCCAGTGGAGCCAGGTGCCGGTGCTGATGCTTTCCGTGCGCGACTCGGAGAGCGAGAAAGTCCGCGCGCTCGATGCGGGCGCCAACGACTACGTGACCAAACCGTTCGGCATCCAGGAATTGATGGCGCGCCTGCGCGCACTGCTGCGCAACCGCCCTGGCGAACCGGAACCGGCACAGCAACGCTATGACGACGGCCGGCTGGCGATCGACCTGGCGCGTCGTGAAGTGCATCTGGATGGCGAGCTGCTGGCGCTGACCCGCAAGGAATACGCCGTGCTTGCCATGCTGTTTCGACACGCCGGCCGCGTGGTGACGCAACAACAGTTGCTGCGTGACATCTGGGGCGCCACACATGTGCAGGACACGCATTACCTGCGCATCGTGCTGGGCAAGCTGCGGCAGAAGTTGGGGGACGACCCGACCACACCACGCTGGTTGAAGACGGAGCCGGGCGTGGGCTACCGCTTTCTTCCCCACAACTAGCGAGACCCTTTGATAAGAGGTGTCCTTCCTCTTGTCCTTCCACAACCGCTGCCCTTGTGCGCCTTGGCTGATGCGCACTGTCAGCGGCGGCCGAATTCCGACTGTCTCGCCCTCCACTGACCTATTTTCCGATTATTCCCCATATACCGTCAGGTACTGACGTGTTGTCATCGTCCCCTGATGACACGGGATGGCGCCCCACGCTCACGTCATTGGACGACCGCCACAGCAGCAAGATGTCGCCCGGAAGTGGTAACTCGCCGCCCCGCAATCGCCGTTGGAGCGCCACACGGACAGATCGCCATGCGTCACAAAACACTTCGCCGCCTTCGTTTCATGAACACCCTGCGAAACACAAGCATTCCCAGAGGCACGCTGCTGGTCCTTGGACCTTTCGCTGGCAACCGCCAGGCCCAACGTCAGGTTGCAAACCGCCAACACATCCAGGCCAACGCCGCTGCCTGGACCCGGCGCATGGGTACGGTGATGGCGCTGGTCGCCACCGCCGTGCATGCCTTCCCAAGCGCATTCAATAACGCGTATCCGGGGTGCCAGCCATGAAGAACGCCCCTGCTACCACCTCCTCGGCCCTGGATGCCGAACAAGGCGATCTGCGCCAGCGCAAGGTGGGCGTCATGGTCTCCAGCCTTGGCTACTGGTTCGTCATCGGCATCGTGTGCGTCATCTATGCGCGCTATCTCGGTGGCACGCGGCCATTCTTTGTGCTGATGGTCCAGGAGTATCGCCCACTGACGGAGCTGCTGGCCGTGGCGATAGTGGGGACACGCCTATTCACTTACCAGTGGGTTCGGCTCGACGCCATGGAACGCACTGACCAGCTATCAACCTTGCAGACCTTACTGCATGCAGTGTTCTTTTCCGAATATCTGGCCAGGACCCGGACTCTCCGAAAGAACCTGGTCACTGCCTTGGTGCAAGCCGCCGTGATTTTCGGAAGCATTGTGACGTGTTGGGTAGGCGTCCACGTCGCCTCGGAGGCGCTTCTCAAATGAAATGCCCCCCTACCTCTTAGCTCGACCGCTGGCCTTGGCACGCACCCTTTATCGCTGCGGTGCTAAGGCCTGCGCTGCGGCAAGCGCCACGCCAAGTGACCCATAACCATTCCGAACAAAGGAATCCATCATGCGCATTCACCAGCTACGACATACTTTGCGTCAACGCGCTGCCGTGCTCGGACTTCTGCTGGTCATGGGCAGCATGGCCACACCCGCCCATGCGCAGTGGGAAGTCATCGACCATTCGGCCATCAAGAGCAACGAAGCGGGGCAGCTGAAGCAGTATGGCCAGCTGGTACAGCAGTACTCGCAGATGGTGACGCAGTACACCTCGATGCTGACCACGCTCAAGAGCCTCAACCTCAACGTGATGCCGGTGAACAACCAGCTCCAGCCGATCACCGATACCGCCCCGCTGGTGCAGCAGGCCTGCCCCGGCACCACCGAGCCGCTGAGCATGGCAGCAGGCTTCGTCGGACTGGACACCGCCGAACTGACGGGCGACATCAAAACCACACAGAACAAGATCTGCCAGAGGATCACGCTGTTGCAGATCGACAAGTACAACAAGGTAGTCAACATGCTCAATCACATGAACGACTACTTCGCTGGGCTGCAGCAACTCGCATCAAACGCCGACGGGATCGTTGGCGAGGCAACCCATGCGGTCGGCGATCGCGGTGCCGTGCAAAACCAGACCAGCCAGGCCCAGACCTCGCTCAGCATCGAAATGAGCAATATCGAGCAGCAACTGCGCGTTAATGACGCCGCCATCGCCACCTTGCAGGCGCAGCAGTCCATGCTGGGCCATATCGCCGTCAAGGGCAGCCCATCGCTCATCGGCAACGCCATGCAAACCATTGCGTTCGGCGCAGCGCTCAATATCGACAACTAAGCCCGCGTACCGTCCCCTCACCAAACGTCATCACTTACGGCGACGGATCAGATAACCATCTGGAAGAGCCAGGGAAAACCCATGGAATCGGCCTACTTCGCGCTGATCTACAACTACCTCACCCACAAGATTGAGCAGTTCGCGGTCGACGGCATGAACCATGCCACCAGCTGGGTCACGAACTTCGCCTTCATTATGGTGACGCTGTGGGTCTTCTTCCGCGGCTACCGCCTGGTCACCGGCCAGTCGCAGGAATCGATGATGACCGCGGTGTCGCACATGATCAAAATCGCCCTGATCGTGACCGTCGCCAAGACCATGTCGCTGGGCAGCATCCACCTGTACGACTTCCTGTACAAGCAGCTGCCGCAGGAGATCAACCAGATCGTGACCGGTTCGGATGCGTCACCCAAGACGCAGATCGACCGCAACCTGCTCAAGGTGTCGCTGGCGACCAGCGCGATCGACGCGGTGCAGGTGCCACTGGGCGACACAGCGCTGGCCGATGACAAGGCGCGCGCCTCGATCATGGCCCAGTTCGGCATTGCCGCGCCGGCCATGACGGCCGGCACCTTGCTGCTGATGTATCAGGTGGGGCTGGCGCTGATGGTGGGCCTGGGGCCTCTGTTCATCCTTAGCCTGATGTTCGAGCAGACCAAGGACTTCTTCCGGCGCTGGATCACCTATGGCCTGGGCACCATGTTCTCGCTGGCCGTGCTCAGCGGCATGGTCTCCATCGTGCTGGAGCTGACCGAGCGGGTGGCGGGCGCCATCTGGGCCACCGAGGCGATCAGCAAGATGACTGGCATCGAGTCGCAGGGTTTTAGCACCATGGCGTTTCAGCAGGGCGGCGTGGGGCTGATGATGACGATGCTGCTGATTTCCACACCGGCCATGGCGGCGGCGTTCTTCAATGGGCCGCTGGGGAGTTTCATGCACTTCGCTGCGGTGAATGGCGGAGGCAGTAGCAGCATGCCTGGCCCGCAGGGGCAGCCGCCGGGGTCGTATGGAGGGGGATATGGGCCGCAGGCGAACACATACGATGGCAATACAAGCAGACAGAATAATTCAGGCGGTTTCCATCCTGGCGCGACTGCACAACGCAACTATGCCCAGACCACCAATCCCGCCGACAAAGACGTGACCAAACCCTATGACGGGGGAGCACGCTCATGAAACCGATTGTTCTGTTGTCGCTGCTGCTGGGTATCACGATGTCTTATGCACCGGCACATGCCGAAGGCGGATGCCCTCCCGGCCAGATTCCATACAGTGGTACCGATATCGGCAGTTGTGGACCTATTCCTGGCTATAACCAACAGCAACAGCCGCAGGCGCCCGCAGTGCCACCACCACGGTGGGAGTCGCGCTGGGGGGCGATTGCTACAGATGAGCCTCACGGAATTGTTGGAGCATCACGTAATGGTTTAAGCGAGAAAGCCGCCAAACATGACGCCATAGCCGATTGCAAATCCAAGGGCGGGGTCACTTGCACCATGCAAATCTCCTATTCCAACGGATGTGGCGTACTTCTTGTGGGTGACAAGACATTCAATCTCAATGCAGGATCAACTGAGACGATAGCCGTCCAAAAGGCTATGGATGTCTGCAAGGCAGGAAATGCCAGTTGCCAGGTCTACTTCACAAGCTGCAGCCCAGCACAACGGGTTCAGTAACAACTTCGCCGCCATGAAATCTGCGTTCTCACTGGCTTTCGCTGTTCCTTTTGCCCTGATCACCACCGCCTGCAGCTCCTCCATGAACACACCCGACATCAAACAGAACCCGCATCCGAAGATGCGCTACGAGATCACCGTGACGATTGACGGCGCACCAGGCCCGTTCGACTCCATCAGTGGCTTCATGCAGTACGAAGTCACCAACAAACAGTGCATTCCCCTGACGGGTGGGCCCATGAATGCGATGCGGATTCCTCCCACGGCTCATCCCGCCATTGACTTCAAACGGGTCTCCGACAACGTCTACACGGGCACGGTGTATGCAGACTACTTCTTGGACGAAGACTATTTCGGCGAGGGTGTGTGCCATTGGTCGCTGATGAGCGCCACGGCAAGGCTGAAAGTCAAAAACCTCACTCTCGTTCCCTACTTGCTTTCAGACGAAATTTTTTCACAAAAGTCCGTTGAGGCTTACTTCGTGCGAGGAGATTACTCAGACAACGACCAGGAGCGCGGCAGTTCCGGCAGCAGGCGTTCATCTGATTACCCGCCCGAACTGCAAAAAGACATCTTCTCGATCACGCTTGTTGCCAAGGAGAGCATTCCATGACCATCACCGACAAGGACTACGCACTGCTCGACCAGGACTCCTACATTGATCGCAAAAAGAACGATCCGGTGGTGCTTGGCGGCGTGAGCTATACCGTCTTTGACACCTACAGCGACCCCATCACCGGCTACCACGGTACCGCTTACCAGCGCGCTGATACCAAAGAAATCGCCATCACCCATCGCGGCACCGAGAAGAACTGGGGTGTGATCCAGGATGGCGCCACCGATCTGGGTATGGTGGTGACCGGCCTCAACACGCAACTGCCCGATGCGCGGGCTTTCACGAAGCGTGTGCTGGAATACGCTGACAAAGAAGCAAGAGATAAGCACTGGACCATTCAAGTCACCACCACCGGCCACTCCCTAGGCGGAACTCTCGCCCAGATCATCGCCTACGAGAACCATCTACACGGCGTCACCTTCAACGCCTACGGTGCCGTGAATCCGCAACACCACATCTCCGAAGGCGGAAGTCAGGTCACCAACGTCGTGCGTGCCACCGACGTGGTCAGTGCGGCCAGCCGCCACTTCGGCACGGTACGCGTGCTGGCGACCGCGCAGGACATTCATGATCTTGCCCATGCGGGCTACGGCGATCGGGTCACGGCATCCAGCCTCCGCAATCCGCTGAGTGCGATCAGCTTCGCGGCGCACAGCATCGACAACTTCGCCCCGGACGATCCTGGCCTTGCCCTGTCGGACCTCTCGGCCGAGAACGAAGCCCGTGCCCGCGTGCATGCTCACGCCATTGGCCTGTATCGCGCCGATGTGCAGGCACTTCGCTCCAACACCTTGTCCCACACGTGGGAGATGGCGCACAAAGCCAGCACCGCGCGGGAACTGTTCACCTCGGCAGGCCGCTCGGTATTGCACGGTGAGTTCAAGCAGGCCGGCCACACGCTGGAACTCGCCGGCCATCGCACCGTGGAAAACCTCGCGCACCAGCGCGACACCGTCATCCACACAGTCAAGCTCACCGCCCACGCCGTCGAACAGATCGGCCAGCAAGCCGCCCATGCGGTGGGTGAGGCGTACGACGCCACGCGTGATGCCGTAACCCATGGAGCGCAGGAACTGGCGCAAGGTGCCCATATGCTCAAGCAGCAAACGCAGCTTGTCACCGAGGTGATGAGCGATGGCCTGTCGCACGTCGCCGATACGCTGAGCCACCCCTCGTCGTGGTTCGAGTCCAAGCCCGACGCGCACGAGCAAGCGAGCGCCCAAGGTTCCGCACCCGGACCAGCCAGCCCTACCGAACCCGTCAGTTTCGAGGCCCGGCTGGACCGCATGCTCGCGGCCGCCGACCGGGGCGACTGGGACAGCTTCCGCCAGGACACCAAGGCCCTGGCCGACATGCCGGCCGGCCGGGAGCTGCAGGCACAAGCCGTCGCCATGGTCGACCAGGAAGATCGCCTGACCGCACAGCACTAGGCCCAAATGCAGCAGCTGCAACACGACATGCAGCAGGCACTGGATCAGCAGCAAAGCATGGGCCACAGCCCTAGCCGCGGCATGGGTCATTAAAGACCGCACCGGCAGCAGAAGAGTGCATGAAAAGAGGCAACAGTACGCGGTAACACACACGGATGTTCGTTACCGCGATGGATCAGGCCATCACTAACGAGAACAACAGATGACGCAGCAGCACGAATCACGGCGTCTGGGTCAGAGATGTAGCGCACTCGGGTATTCGCCATCGCCATGGATGCCAAGGGCAACCAATAGTACGAACACATAGCCTGGGTCACGCTCGGCAGCGCTCGCCATCGGCGCCCGGGATGGGCGACACTTCGTACTCGCCGACCCGGAGAATCTCCATGCCCCGCAGCAGCACCGCCTTCTTGTTCGACCTCGACGGCACCCTGGTCGACAGCGTTTACCAACACGTGCTGGCGTGGAAGGAAGCACTCGATGCCGAAGGCGTAGAGCTGTCGGTGTGGCGCATTCACCGCAAGATCGGTATGAGCGGCGGGCTGTTCACCAACATCCTGTTGCGCGAAACCGGACTGGAGATCACCGAGGAGCGACTGGCTCGCCTGCATCAACGACATGTGGAGGCGTTCAACCGTCAGCACACGCAAGGCCTGGTGCGCCCGCTTCCCGGGGCGCGCGAATTGCTGGCGTATCTCACTGAGCATGGTTATCCCTGGGCTATCGCCACCAGTGGTCGCATGCAGACGGCCGCGCACAACCTTGAAGCGCTCGGTGTCGATCCATCGAAGGTGCCGGTGGTAACGCGCGACCAGGTGAAGTACGCCAAGCCCGATCCCGACCTGTTCCTCGCCGCCGCCGAACGTCTTGGCGTGGACATCCAGCAGTCGCTGGTGATCGGCGACAGCATCTGGGACATGCTCGCCGCGCAGCGCGCCCGTGCGCTCGGCGTGGGGCTGCTCTCGGGCGGCTATGGTGAAGACGAACTTGAGCGGTCCGGTGCGTTCCGCGTCTACGACGACCCGGCCGATCTGCTGCGCCATATCGATGAAGTGGCGGCACGCCGCTGAAGCCGCTCCCGTCAGGCGCGATTCACCGCGGCACCCGGCCTAAGGATTAGTCTCGAAGACCAATTCGGACGCCGGAGCCACACCATGCGACGACTTGCCTTCATCAGCCTGCCCCTGGCGGTGATTCTCGCCGGCTGCTCCTCGCCGCAGGCGCCGCAACCGGATCATCCGCCCAAGCCGCAGGCGGATACCGCCGTACCGGCCAATGCGATGCTCGGCTCGCACGCGTGGTATCAGTGGGTCGATCAGCGCCTGGGCATCAGCGACGACCAGGCGCATGGCCCAGACGAGGGTTCCGACGAATGGAACCACGCCGTGCAACGCAAGCTGGGACAGGAAGCACCGCAGTCCAAACCCGGCTCGCCCGAGTGGCAGCAGTCGGTGGACGCGCTGCTGCGCACGCGTGGCGACGCAACCGACTAGCTCGGCTTATGACCGCAGCTGCATCCGCACGTAGGTGAAGTGCTGCTCGGCGCCGCCGGGTGTGAGATGCGACTCTCTGGTGGATTCCAGCAACTCGAAGGCATCGCCAAAGGCCGCGTGCAGACTCGCCACATCGTAGCGAGCCACCGGCAGGCCGCTGCAACGCTCAGGACCGTCCAGTGCGAATGTGGCGACGATCACCTGGCCATCCGGCGCCAGACTGCGCTGCAGCGCATCGAGGTAAGCCGCACGATCGGACGCATCAGTGAGGAAGTGAAACACCGCGCGGTCGTGCCATAGCGCATAGCGCTTCGAGGGCGCGAAGCCGAGCACGTCCGCGGCGATCCATGCCACCTTGCCTGCGCCGTCGCCAAGGCGTTCCCGGACCTTATCCAACGCGGCTGCGGAGATATCCAGCACGGAAAGATCGCTGCGACCTTCGGCCAGCAGATGGTCGACCAAAGTGGAGGCACCGGCACCGACATCGATGATGGGAGCGTCCAGCGGCAGGTCCGCATGATCGATCAACGTCAGCGATATGTGAGGCCGCCGCTGATACCAGCTCACCGTATCGGTGGGCTTGGTCTCGTAGACGTGTTCCCAGTGGCGTTTGCGGGGAATGTCGGTCATGGTGCTCGCCTGCATCGGACTGTCACTGAGGATACGCCCGGTAGGAGCGCACCCTGTGCGCGAATCGGGTACTACTACGGTCGCCCACAGGGTGGGCTCCTACCGTCGACTTTGTAGCTCTGCACTCAGCCCGGCGCGAGCAACGCGTCCAGATCTTCCTGATCGAAGCTCAGCCTTTCGCGCGTACCGCCGCCTTCCAGCACCGCTTCGGCCAGTTCGGCCTTGCGCGCTTTCAATTCTTCGATGCGCTCTTCGACCGTACCTGATGTGATCAGGCGGAATACGAATACCGGTTTGTCCTGACCGATACGGTGCGCGCGGTCGCTGGCTTGCGCCTCCGCTGCCGGATTCCACCACGGGTCGTAGTGGATGACGGTGTCGGCGGCGGTGAGGTTGAGGCCGACGCCGCCGGCCTTGAGCGAGAGCAGGAATAGCGGCACTTCGCCTTCCTGGAATTGGCGCACGGGTTCAGCACGGTCGCGCGTTTCGCCGGTCAGCGTGACGTAGGTAATGCGATGGCGGTCCAGTTCGTGCGCGATCAGCTTGAGCATCTCGGTGAACTGCGAGAACAGCAGCACTTTGCGGCCTTCGGCGAGCAGCGCGGGCAGCATGTCCATCAGCAATTCAAACTTGGCCGAATCGCGCACACCGCGCGCCGCTTCCAGTTTGACCAGGCGCGGATCGCAGCAGACCTGACGCAGCTTGAGCAACGCATCGAGCACCACGATGCCGCTATGTGCGATGCCGCGCTGGGAGATCACATCGCGCAGTTCTTCCGCCAGCGACAGGCGCAGGCCTTCGTAGAGTTCGCGCTGACGGCCTTCCAGCACCACGCGGCGGGTGATCTCGGTTTTCGGCGGCAGTTCGGAGGCCACTTGCGCCTTGGTACGCCGCAGGATGAAGGGCGCGAGGCGGTGGTTGAGGCGATCCTGACATTCGGTGTCGCGCTGCTTTTCGATCGGTACGCGATAGTGGCGGCGGAACGCACCTTCATCGCCGAGCAGGCCGGGCACGGCCAGATCCACTTGCGACCACAGCTCGCCGAGGTGGTTTTCCAGCGGCGTGCCGGTGAGGCAGATGCAACGCGGCGCGCGCAGGCTGAGTACAGCGCGGCGCGCTTGCGTGCGCGGGTTCTTCACCTGCTGCGCTTCGTCCAACACGATCAGCTCGAACGCTTGCTTGCGCAGCGTCACGACATCGCGCGGCAGCAGCGCGTAGCTGGTGAGCACGATGTCCTGCGCACCCAGTTGGGAGAAATCGCCACCGCGCTGCGGGCCGTGCAGGGCCAGCACTTTCAGCGACGGTGCGAAGCGCGCGACCTCGGCCTGCCAATTGGGAATCAAGCTGGTCGGCACCACGATCAACGCCGGACGCGTCAGCGCGCCGCGCTCTTTCAGCGCAAGCAGATGCGTGATGAGCTGCAGCGTTTTGCCGAGCCCCATGTCGTCGGCCAACACACCGCCCACACCGGCTTCGGCCAGCGCGTTCAACCAGCGCAGGCCTTCACGCTGATACGGACGAAGTTCGACGGTGAGTTCCGGCGGAACGGCATCGCTGGCGCGCTCGGCGGCATCGCGCAGACGTGCGGTGAAGCCGCGCAGTTGCTCCGGTGCTTCCAGCGCGCCACCGGCGGGCAGCGCCTCGACGATCTCCTCCAGACGACCGGCTTGCACGCGCGGGAGGTGCAATTTCTTCTTGGGTTTTTCCAGGTACTCGGCGAGTGGCGCCAGCAGGCCGCGCAGTTCTTTCAAACGCACCGGCACGCGGCGGCGCTCGTCCACCGGCGCATACCACACCGCGTCTTCCGGTTCGTTCGGTGCGGGGCTGAGGTTGAGCTGGTGTTCGGCCAGCGCCTGCGCCACCGCGGGCAGCAAGTTGTGTCGCTTGCCTTCGACCTCGATGCCGATCTCCAGATCGAAGGCGTGGTCGTCGGCGTCTTCCACCGCGTTGCCATACCACTGCACCGGACCTTCCAGCACTTCGAACGGGAAGCTAGGCGCGTATTCGAGCTGGAAGCCTTCGACTTCGAGCTTCGGCCGCAGCGCGAGCCAACGCGCGGGGGTGTTCACTTCCAGGGCACCGGCGTAGCCCTTGCCGGGGAATAGCCAGGCGTCCTCGGGCAAGGTGTCGGCCAGGTCCCAGGGCAGGCCTTCGGTGTCCACGCCTGGTGTCAGGCCGGCGCGTTCGAGCTGCTCCATGGCGGTGAGTTCTTCCGCGCGTCGGCGCGCGATCTCCACCAGGTTGCCGTTGCGTACACGGCGCACCAAGGGCTCGCCACCGCGCCCAGGCAGGCGTTCGCCAGCGTAGTCGAAGGCCAATCGCGCGTAGGCCAGCGGCGGTGTGCCGGCGGCAAGGCGTGCATGGCGGGTAAGCGCGTGCAGGGTCAGCACCGGCTTGGGCGATAGCTCGGAGCGTCGCAGCTCGCTGAACACCAGCGGCAGTGGCACGCGGTGCGCCAGGCGGCTGGACGGCAGCGAATCGCGCAGGCGGCGGCTGTGCTCGTGCTTCAGCGCGGGCAGGTCCAGCCAGGAGGTTTCTTCGGTGGGGGCTTCGAGATGGCCTAGCTCAGCGCGCTCGGGATCGAGATACCAGAGCGCATCGATGCGCAGCAGGCGCTGATTGGTCGGCAGCGATGGGAGCAGGCGCTGACTGCCGTCCTCATCCAAATGCCAATGCCAGTTGAGCTGGTGCGATTTGCCGCGCGACAGGCGCAGCCCGGCCAGACCGCCGAGGAAGCATGGCGCCGTGTCGAGAATTTCCGCCAGCAAGGTGTCGCCGACGTGGCCGGCCAGTCGCGCGTAGCTACGGCTCTTGCGCACCGATTGCGGCAGGCCGAGCACGGTGGCGGCGAGGCGTTGCTCGTGCGGCTCCAGCGGCAGATGGGCAAGGTGGCGGCTGTCCAGCGGTGCCGGTCGCGCGAAGCGCCCTTGCTCGACCACGGCCAGCAGCACCGGCGCCACATCCAGGCGCACGAAGGGCACGCCTTCTTCCGGAATCACATCGAGAAAGAAGCCCAGCACACCCCGCTCGTGCGCTGCGGCGGCGGCGGATTCAGCCAACAGCTTGCGCCACACTGCCGGTAGCGGCTCGCCACTGTCGTCGCGATGCGGCGAGGTGGGTTCGTCGAGCTGTTTTTCGTCGGGTTGCTGCATGCGCGTGCGGTCCGCCGGGGCAACCAAAAGACCGAGCTTAGCAAGGCCGATGCGCGTGTGCGCGCCTTTGCGCTCGTTTTTTGACGACGGGCGCAAAGGCGCGATTCAAACGAAGTGATGGGGGTAAATCGGCGCGCACGAACGGCCGCTTAGAATGGCCCGAACAGGCCCTGCGGGTATTCCGGCTTCTGCTCGCGCGACATCAGCGCCTTCAAGCCTTCGACCGGGGTCACTTCGCCATGCAGAACGGCGCGTACGCCGCTACTGATGGGCAGGTCCAAGCCGTGCTTGGAGGCCAGCCGGGCCACTTCATCGGCAGTAACCACGCTTTCCACCACCTGGCCGATCTGACGCACAGCCTCGTCGATGCCGATGCCGCGACCCAGCGCAAGACCGAGACGGCGGTTGCGCGACAGATCGCCGGTGCAGGTGAGCACCAGGTCGCCGAGCCCGGAAAGGCCCATCAACGTTTCCGGGCGCGCGCCAAGCGCCACGCCCAGTCGCAGCATCTCGTTCATGCCGCGGGTGATCAGGCCGGCGCGGGCGTTGAGGCCCAGCTCCATGCCGTCGGCGACGCCCGTGGCGACCGCCAGCACGTTCTTCATCGCGCCGCCCAGCTCGGCACCCAGCACATCACTGCCGGAATAAGCGCGGAAGTTCGGTGCGTGCAGCATCAAGGCGAGTTGATGCGCAAACGCATCGTCGTCCGAATGCACGGTGACGGCGCTGGGCATGCCCAGAGCGACTTCCTTGGCGAAGGACGGGCCGGTGATGACCGCCGCGGCACGTCCCGGCAGCTTCTCAGCCACCAGTTCATGCAGGAAACGGCCGGTGCCCGGCTCAAAACCCTTGGTAGCCCAGGCAATGCTGGCGCCAGGTTCGAGCAGGGGCGCGATCTCGTCCAGCATGGAGGCGAAAGCGTGGCTCGGTACGACCAGCAAGACGACCTCGGCACCGCGCACGGCGGCGGCGAGATCGCTTTCGTACTGTAGCTCCGCCGGCAATTGGATCTCCGGCAGATAGCGCTGGTTCTGACCGCTTTCGGCTATGGCCGCCAGCGCTTTGGCGTCACGGCCCCACAAGCGGGTGGGTACGCCATTACGTGAGGCCAGCGCGGCAAGCGCTGTACCCCACGAACCGGCTCCAAGGACCGCCAGAGTCGGATATTCAGCCATGGCGGGTGCTCAGCTGTTGAGCACCGGGGTCTCGTCGCCACCACCGGCCAAGCGGCGAGCCTGCTCGGCGTACAGTGCGTCGAAGTTGATCGGCTGCAGCAGGAACGGCGGGAAGCCACCCTCCATCACCAACGCCGAGATCACCTGGCGGGCGTAGGGGAACAGCAGGTTCGGGCAGTAGCTGCCGATGATGCCGGCATGATCGGCCTCGTTGAAGCCAGCCACGCCAAACACGCCAGCCTGCTGCACTTCGGCCAGATAAGCGGTGCGCTCGCCGACGGTGCAGGTCAGGGTAAGGCTCAGCACCACCTCATACAGGTCGTTGCCGAGATCCGTGGCCTTCTGGCCCAGATTCAGCTGAACCTGCGGCTGCTGGTCGGTCTCGCCAATCTCCTGGAAAATCTGCGGCGCGTTGGGCGCTTCGTAGGACACATCCTTCACATAGATCTTCTGCAGCACCAGCTGCGGCTGGCCAGCCTGGCCATTGGCGGTGACATCTGCCATCGGAAACCCCTCGCTATTAACGTATGCGGAAACGACAAAGAGGCCGATTGTTCCATACATCCCCGCCAGCCGCCATGAGACATAGCCGCCCCGCGGGTCAGAGATATCGAACAGGCTCTCAGCACAGATTGGTCAAAGTTTGCGCAGCGGGCGGGTTTTCTGGGAGAATGCGCGGCTCGGCCATGCCGGCCCGATCTTTCGGGCACGTTCGCAACGCGATGCGGACCTCACGGCAGCCCCCGAAAGCAGCACCCTCCAGCATCGCGTGGCGCAAGGCGCCGCTGGGCCGATGTCGCCCTGGCCAACGGGCGGTAAACGCTGCTCTTTATAGAGCACAGTCACGGAGGTCATCATGGCCCGTATTTGCCAAGTCACCGGAAAAGGTGTGCAGACCGGCAACAATGTCTCGCACGCAAACAACAAGACCCGTCGCCGCTGGTTGCCGAACCTGCATGAGCGTCGCTTCTGGGTCGCCAGCGAGAATCGCTGGGTCAAACTGCGCGTCTCCAACCAGGCGCTGCGCACCATCGACAAGAAGGGCATCGAGGCCGTGATCGCCGACCTGCGTGCTCGCGGCGAAAAGGTCTGAGGATTGAGCCATGGCTAATAGCAAACAAGACAAGATCCGCCTGATCTCCTCGGCCGGTACCGGCCACTTCTACACCACGCAGAAGAACAAGAAGAACACGCCGGAAAAGTTCGAGTTCAAGAAGTACGATCCGGTCGTTCGCAAGCACGTGATCTACAAGGAAGGCAAGATCAAGTAATTGATCGCTGCTCCTGAAGAAACCCGCCCTTGTGGCGGGTTTTTTTATGGCCTTTGACAGGGAGGTCAACTGTCTAGGCCAGGGGGTCTTTTCAAGGGCTTACCCATTGCCCGCCCACTACAGCCCAAGCATGATCGCGCCGTGTCGCCACATGCGTTATTCCCAGCCCTTATCAGCCCCACCGACTGGCCCCTGCTGGCGAATGCCGTGCAACGCATGCACGGATCTTCCAGGCACGTGCATGCAAGAGGCATGGCTCAAGTCGAAGGCGCCAGCCATTTCCCAGCCAAGCTCCTACGCAGGCTGCTCGGCCTGCCTGAACCCGGCAAGGACCAACCCCTCGAACTGACCATCGAGCGAGAGGGCGGTCGGGAAACCTGGACCCGGCTTTTCGAGAACGGGCAAATGCGCTCTACGCTTGAGCGCTCCGCCGACGGTAAACATCTGCGCGAGCAGCTCGGACCGATGGCCCTGTATTTCACCTTGAGCAGGGACGGCGAGACCATCGATTGGCAGCTGAAACGGGGGCGCTTCCTCGGCCTGCCTGTGCCGCGAGCGCTGCTCGGCAGCGTGCTTTCACGCAGCACCGCAGAACACGGCCGCTATGTTTTCCATATCGACACCCGACTGCCCTTACTCGGGCAGCTGATTGCCTATCGCGGCTGGCTGGAAATCACCGACGAACGCGAATAGCGCGCCCGTCATTATGCCGTCTGCCGGATCCCGCGCAGACCTGGCGCTTCATCGACTGAACAGGCTCAACTGAGCGTATCCATGCCTGTACGCAAGGCGTAACCCGCGAAGCCTGCTTCCAGCTGATCCAGCGTCAGCAGACCCATACAAGGCTGCGCGCCCTTGGCATCGATCAACCCATCTGCAAGGCGTTGCGCCAGCACAACCGCCGGCGTCACCGGCACCTGCGGCCCGTCGCCAGCCGCCGCATCGAGCCACCAGCGCAGCCGCAACGGCTTGTCATCCATGTCCGTGCCGCTCAGCTCCACCACCATGCCGCCGATATCCGAACCGAAACGGATAAAGCGCTCACTGAAGCGCCGCAAGGCTGGCGCGCATGCCGCCAGGTCGCGCATCAGGCCCAGCCTCACCAGAGCCGCCGCACACCAGGTACCGGCCTGCAGTAGCGGCAATTCCAAACCAGCACGGAACAGCACGGTGCGCACCTGCGAATAGCGCGCGGGAAACAGCTCCAGGTCCGGGATTTCGCATGCACCCACACGACGTCGCCCGAAGGAAAACATTTGCCGTTTGCCATCCATCCAGCCATAGACCCGCTGCCAACGCCCATCGCGCCACACGCGAATGGGTCGCCCGCAATAACCCAGGATTGAAGCCACGGTGGCATCGCCGCGCGGCGTGCGGTTGCCCGGGTTGATGGCATGTTCGATGGCATCGAGCTGGCGAAAACGCGGCAACAAGGCATCCACGACGGCGGCGCTCAGCGCGGGCACGCTCGATGCGCCGCTGACCAGCAGACGCCCAGCGGCTTTCGCGCGAGCGTCCAAACGCTCCATGCCACTGACAAAAGCGCGGCCGTCGGCCAGATCCACATAGTCGCTGCCACAGGCCAGACAGGCTTCCGCCACGCGGTAGTCCTGGCCCTGGAAGGGGCCTGCGGTGTGAATCACCAATTGCGGCCGCAGTGCGGCCAATGCCACCGCGAAATCACCGCCGGATACATCAAGCTCCGCTGTTTGCACGGACGAGTCACCGATAGCGGTACGCATCTCATCCAGCGATAGGCGATGACGCCCAGCCAGGATCAGGGCGAAGCGGTGGTCATGCGCCAGGCGGCGCGCCACCCGGGACCCGAAAACACCCGTGGCGCCGATCACCACAACACGCAAGCTCATCCTTGCTCCACTGCCCATTCCGATGCGCCGCATTTAAACCCAACGCGCGCGCCCACGCACGCCAAAAAAAAGCCCGCCGGAAGGGCGGGCCTTTTCATCGTTCGATGGCCGCGAATCAGGCGGCGCTGCTGACCGCGTAGGTCTTCAGGCGCTTGGCGAAATCCTGCAGGGCGCGGATGCCGCTCTGCTCGGCTTCGGCGATCCACTGCTGCAGACCCTTCAGAGCCTGCTCGGCACCGCGCTGCTCCATCAATTCGGCGAGGCGGGCGCGGAAGTCGCACACGACGCGCAGGTTGGGACGCTTGGCCAGTACGGCCTGCATGCGATCGCGGCCTTCGTTGTCGAGCCAACGGCCGCCATCGGCGAGCGAGCGGCGCAGGCGGCGCGGGATCGATTTGATGTTCTCACCGGCGTGCTGCGCTTCGTCGCGCAGGGTCGGCATGATCACGCCACGGTAGTAGTCGGTCATCGCCTGGAAGCGATGGGTGAGCAAGGCCTTCAGCGTTTCAGCGTCCGGCAGGTGCACGTTCGGACGCACGTCAAGCGTCGGCGCGACGCGCAGCACCTTGGCCAGACCCACGGCGCGCAATGCGCAGATGGCGGCCCAGCCGATGTCGAATTCCCACTTGCGCAGGGCGAACTTGGCCGAGCTCGGGAAGGCATGGTGGTTGTTGTGCAACTCTTCGCCACCGATCCAGATGCCCCACGGCGACAGATTGCGCGCGGTGTCGGCGCTCTCGAAGTTGCGATAGCCCCACCAGTGGCCGATGCCGTTGACGAAGCCGGCGGCCCAGAACGGGATCCAGATCATCTGCACGGCCCAAATGGCCGCACCGATCACACCGAACAACGCGAGATTGATGAGCAGCATCAGGGTCGGGCCCCAGTACGGGTGACCGCTGAACAGCTTGCGCTCGAACCAGTCTTCCGGCGTACCGCGACCGTACTTCTCCATGTCGGCTCTGTTGTAGCTGGCCTCGCGATAGAGCGACACGCCGTCCCAGAACACCTTCTTGATGCCGAAGATCATCGGGCTGTGCGGATCTTCCTCGGTCTCCACCTTGGCGTGGTGCTTGCGATGGATCGCCACCCACTCCTTGGTGACCATGCCCGTGGTGAGCCAGCCCCAGAAACGGAAGAAGTTGGCCAGCGCCGGGTGGAAATCCACGCCGCGATGGGTCTGGCTGCGATGCAGGTACAGCGTCACCGTGAAGATGGTGATCTGCGTCATCACCAGCACGTACACCAGCATGGTGACCCAACTGGCGCCAGTGAGGCCGTTGGACAGGAAGTTGAGCACTGTGTCGAGCATGAGAAACACTCAGATAGGTTGAAAGCGAGTCTAATCGAGGGTTTCCATACCCACCAGCACGGCCGCGCCACGTCATCGCGCGACCAAATGGAACGTGTCTTCACACGCAAGAACGGCACCCACCGGTTGTTTAACCATGGGGGCACCGTGACAATCAAGCAATGACTTTGCCACAACCCCTGTTAAAGCTTGATCAGCTTCGCCGGCATCGCGCCGGGCGGCCCGCCGTGGAGCGTCTCAGCCTGACGCTGGACAGGGGGCAGATCCTTGGCCTGCTTGGCGTCAACGGGGCGGGCAAGTCCACCACTCTGTCGATGATCGCCGGTGCCTTGCGCCCCGACAGCGGCGGCATCCAACTGAGCGGCGAAGACTTCCTGGAGCATCCCGCGCTGGCTCGTCAGCTGGTCGGCTGGCTGCCGGAACGTGCCCCTTTGTGGCCAGAACTGACCGTCAGCGAGCATTTGGTGGCTCATGGACGTCTGCGCGGCCTTCGCAGCAACGCGCTCAAACAGGCGCGCGACACCATCATCCAGCGACTGGAACTGGGATCGCTGCTGCGCCGCTTGGCCGGCGTGCTCTCACAGGGCCAGCGGCAACGTTTGGGCCTGGCCTGCGCGCTACTGCATCGACCGGCGCTGCTGGTGCTGGACGAACCGGCCAACGCCCTCGACCCCGTGCAGGTGGCCGCACTCCGCACCGTGATCCGCGAAGAAGCCGCGGCCGGCACTGCGGTGATCCTTTCCACCCATCTGCTGGCCGAGGTCACCGCCATGTGCGATCGCGTGGCGATTCTGCATGAGGGCAGCTTGCGCCACGATGCGGCGGTCACCGATAGCGATCACAAGGCGCTGGAGCGGACCTTTTTTGACATCGCCATGAACAACGGTGCCATGAACAACAGAAGGAACCCAACCGCATGAGTTCGACGTTCGCGGTGACCCGGCTGGAACTGCGCCGCCTGTTCGTTCGCCCGCTGGCCTGGGTCCTGGCCGCGCTCACACTGGCCCAGCTGGCATGGCGCTTCGTGCTGCTGCTGGGCAACTTCCTCGACAACCAGATCAAGCTGGCTGCCTTGCCGGGCGGCCCCGGTTACACCGATCTGGTCGGCGTGCCGCTGCTCAGCAGCGCATTGACCGTCGGCATCCTGCCGTTCGGCTTGACCGAACTGGCCTTGCTGATCGTGCCGTTGCTCACCATGTCGACGCTGGCCGGCGATCGCGCCAACGGCACGCTACCGCTGCTGTTCGCCAGCGGACTCGCGCCGTCGAAGATCGTGCTGGGCAAATATCTGGCCGTGTTGCTGTGGCTGCTGTGCTGGCTGGCGCTGACGCTGGCCATGCCATTGAGCCTCGCCCACGGCACGCACCTGGATTGGGGCAAGTTCGCCGCCGCCACGCTGGGACTGGTGCTGGCGCTCGCCGCGCTGGGCGCCATCGGCATCGCCTGTTCAGCGTTCGCTTCGCTGCCGGCCATCGCCGCGACCGCCAGCCTGACCCTGAGCCTGGCGCTCTTCACTGTGAATCTCGCCGCGCAGAAAGCTGGCGTCGACAACGATCTGGTCAACTGGCTGGCGATGAGCACTCATCTGGAAGCCCTGCTGCGTGGATTGGTGTCCAGCGCGGATATAGCCTGGTTCGTGCTGGCCATTGCCGTGGCACTGGCCTTGGCGACGCGCCGCCTCGCGGCTGACAAGGAGCTCGGCTGATGGCACGAGGGTTTAGACGTCTGGATGGCTGGCTGTTCGCATTGGCCCTGCTGGCTGGCGCCGGCGCCATCGGCTACCTCACCGTCCGCCACAACCACATCGCGGACTGGAGTCACGAAGGCCGCTCCAGCCTCACGCCGGAAAGCCAGGCGGTGCTGGCCACGCTGACCGGCCCGGTGGACATCGTCAGCTACGCCAACCCGCGGGGCGATCTGCGCCAGACCGTCAGCAGCTTCATCGAGCGCTATCGCCGGGTGAAACCCGATCTCACCTTGCGCTTCGTCGATCCGCAGCAAGACCCGGCCGCCATGCGCGAGCTGGGCATCACGGTGGATGGCGCACTGATCCTGCATTACCAGAACCGCGAGCAGCGGCTGGACGAACTCTCCGAGCGCAGCCTCACCAATGCACTGGAACGCCTTGCACGTGGCGGCGAGCGCGTCGTCGCCTTCGTCACTGGCGACGGCGAACGCCACGCCGACGGCAAGGCCAACGCCGATCTCGGCATGTTCACGGCGCAGCTGGAAGGCCGCGGCATGCGCGCCGTGCCGCTGAACTTCTCGCAGGTAACGGCGGTGCCGCAGCACACTGATCTGGTGGTGCTGGCCAGCCCCACACTGGCGCTGCCGCCAGGCGCCGTGAAGGCGTTGACCGACTACGTCGCCAATGGCGGCAATCTGCTGTGGCTGACCGAGCCGGCCAATGAGGACCTGGGGCTGCAGCCGCTGGCCGATGCACTCGGCGTACGCGTACTGCCGGGCGTGCTGGTGGATGGCCAAGGCACGGCATTGGGTCTGCAGGACCCGCGGCTGATCGCGCTAGGCAGCTATCCGATTCATGCGATCACTCGCGGCTTCACGCTCACCACGCTGTTCCCGCAGGTCTCCGCGTTGGCGCAAGTGAACCGCAGCGGCTGGGAGGTCTATGCCTTCCTGCGCTCCGGCCCGCAGAGCTGGACCGCATTCAAGCCCATCGACAACGCCCACGCTTCCGACATCCGGTACGACGCTGAGGCCGGCGAGTTGAAGGGCCCGCTGGATTTCGGTTTCGCGCTCACCCGTCTCTCGCCCAGCCCCGACAAAGGCGAGCAGCGCGTGGTGGTGATCGGCGACGGCGATTTTCTCTCCAACACTTTCCTCGGCAACGGCGGCAACCGCGCCTTGGGCGAGCGCGTGTTCGACTGGCTGCTCGGCGACGACGCGCTGGTGAACCTGCCGCCGCGCGGCGCACCGGATCGCTTGCTGCAAATCAGCCAGGGTCAGCTCAATGCCGTCACGCTCGGCTTCCTCGTCGGCCTGCCGTTGCTGCTGCTGGGGATCGGTGGCGTGATCGTATGGCGTCGACGCCGCGCATGAAGCGATCGATACGCCAACGCTTGATGTTGATCGCAGGCGCACTGGTGCTGGTTGGGTTGGCCGGCTGGCAGTGGCGCGATGATCGCATGACCGATCCCGGCACCTTGCTCAGCCTCGATCCGACAACGATCCATCGCATCGATCTCGAACTGCCCGGCGTCCCCGCCGAGCACTACACCAAGCGCGACGGCCACTGGCAGGCCAGCGACGGCGCATCTGGCCCCGCCGATGACGGCCGCCTCACCGAACTGGCCGCCACCGCTACCGCGGCGGTGCTGAGCTGGCGTCCGGCGAGCGACTTCGACCCTGCAAAAATCGGCCTCGCCCCACCGGCGGCGGTGCTCACCCTCGACGGACAACGACTGGAATTCGGCGAAACCTCCGTCACCGGCCCGCAACGCTACGTACGCGCTGGCGATCGCATCGCGTTGATTTCCGTTCGCTACACACCACGGCCCGCGCCGGCCAACGCCGCCAAAGTCCGCTAATGCTGCAAGCGTGTCTGTAGGAGCGCACCCTGTGCGCGAAGCCTACGAAGCGCGAGCCGCCAGCGCAGGTCGCCCACAGGGTGGGCTCCTACAGTCGACGTCGACGATCATCTTGCATGAGCCTTACCCTTCCCCATATTCAAGAAACCCTTTCGCCCGGAGCAACACGATGAGTCAGCAAGCGGTGGAGCAACCTGTCATTGGCGTGGTCGGCATGGCGGTCATGGGCCGCAACCTCGCGCTGAACATCGAGAGCCGTGGGCATACGGTGGCGATCTACAACCGCAGTCGCGAGAAGACCGACGAAGTGCTCGCCGAACGCCCTGACCGCCGCCTGGTGCCGGGATACAGCCTGCAAGCATTCGTCGACAGCCTGCAGAAACCGCGACGCATCCTGCTGATGGTGAAAGCCGGCGAACCCACCGACGCCACCATCGCCGAACTCAAGCCCCTGCTCGACAAAGGCGACATTCTGATCGACGGCGGCAACACCTTTTTCCAGGACACCATCCGGCGCGAACACGAACTCAGCGCGGCCGGCCTGCACTTTATCGGCACCGGTGTATCCGGCGGCGAAGAGGGCGCGCTGCATGGTCCTTCGATCATGCCGGGCGGCCCGCGCGACGCGTATGAACTGGTAGCGCCCATCCTCACCGAGATCGCCGCGCGCGCGCCCGACGGCGAGCCCTGCGTGGCCTACATGGGCGAGAACGGCGCCGGCCATTACGTAAAGATGGTCCACAACGGCATCGAATACGGCGACATGCAGTTGATCGCCGAAAGCTATGCCGTACTCAAGCAGGTGCTTGGCCTTTCCAATGCCGAGCTGGCCAAGGTCTACGCGGAGTGGAACGGCGGCGAGCTGGACAGCTATCTCATCTCGATCACCGCCGACATCTTCGGCAAGAAAGACCCCGAGACCGGCAAGGACATGGTCGACGTGATCCTCGACCGCGCCGCACAGAAAGGCACGGGCAAGTGGACCAGCCAGAGCGCGCTCGACCTTGCCGTGCCGCTGCCGCTGATTACCGAGTCGGTATTCGCGCGACTGCTGTCGGCCCTGAAGGATGAGCGCGTTGCCGCGAGCAAGCTGCTGAACGGTCCGGCCACAACGTCTTTCAACGGCGATCGCACCGCCTTCATTGAAGCCGTACGCCGCGCGCTGTATCTGAGCAAGATCGTGTCTTACGCACAGGGCTTCGCCCAGCTGCGCGCAGCGTCCGACGAATATCGCTGGAATCTGCCCTACGGCACCATCGCCAAGATCTTCCGCGCCGGTTGCATCATCCGTGCGCGCTTTCTGCAGAAGATCACCGACGCTTATGCGCACGACCCGGCGCTGGCGAACCTGCTGCTCGATCCGTACTTCCGCGACATCGCCACGCAATACCAACAGGCGCTGCGCGACGTGGTGTCGGCAGCGGTGCAGGCAGGCGTGCCGGTGCCGGGCTTTGCCTCCGCCATCGCGTATTTCGATAGCTATCGGGCAGAGCGTTTACCGGCGAACCTGGTGCAGGCGCAGCGGGATTACTTTGGTGCGCATACGTTTGAGCGGGTTGATAAGCCGGGGAGTTTTCATGCGGAGTGGGGGTGAGAGGTTGTCACAAGGGCCTACCCCCTCCCAGCCTCCCCCTGCAAGCAAGGGGAGGGGCAAAAGCTCAGGGCTTGCGACCACCTGCTCCCTCCCTTGCTTGCAGGGGAGGGCTGGGGAGGGGTAAGCCCTTGAGACACCCTTTCCCATTTAGCGACACCATCTGATCACCCCTCTAAAACCGACACCCCCGTGCCCGAACTCCCCGAAGTCGAAACCACCCGTCGCGGCATCGCTCCGCACCTGATCGGCCGCCGCATCACCAGCGTCACGCTGCGCCGTCCGGATCTGCGCTGGCCGATTCCGCCGGAAGTGAGCGAACTGCTGCCAGGCCAGTGCATCGAGAGCGTCGAACGCCGCGCCAAGTACCTGCTACTGCACACGCAGGTCGGCAGCGCGCTGCTGCATCTCGGCATGACGGGTGTGCTGCGTGTGCTGCCGCCAGACGCACTGGTCGGCAAGCACGACCACGTCGACATCGCACTGGAACCGACCGCCACCGAAGGACCGCGCGTACTGCGCTTCACCGACGCACGCCGTTTCGGCTGCCTGCTGTGGCAACCACCAGGAACGACACATGAGTTGCTTGCGAATCTTGGGCCGGAGCCACTCACCGACGATTTCGACGGCGACCTACTATGGCACGCCTCGCGCGGACGCACGGCCGCGGTGAAGCTGTTCTTGATGGACAACGCGGTGGTGGTGGGGGTTGGCAACATCTACGCCAGCGAGGCGCTGTTCGCTGCCGGCATCGATCCACGCCGACCTGCCGGTTCCGTGTCCCGTGCCCGCTATGCGCGACTGGCCACCGAGGTGAAACGCATCCTGGCCTGGGCCATCGAACGCGGCGGCACCACGCTGCGCGACTTCATCAAACCGGACGGCCTGCCCGGCTATTTCTTCCGTGAGCTTATGGTCTACGGCCGCGAAGGCGAGCCGTGCAAGGTATGCGGCACGGCCATCCGGCAAGCGGTGATCGGGCAGCGCTCCACGTTCTGGTGCCCTCAGTGTCAGAAGTGAGTGGAGAGGAGTGAGAAGTGAGAGAAGGCGGCGGGCGCCAACTCTCACTCCTCTCCACTCACTCCTCGCTCTATCAGTCCGGCCAGCGGAACTCGACGTAAGTGTTGTTGAAGTCCACGTCGTCTTCGCCACCACCGAGCTTCGCGGTCAACCCGCCCGGCTCGCCGCCAGTGTCGAGCGGCTGCCCGTCGCTGAAATGCGCACCCAACGCCTGCACATCCACCAACCGTTCGCACAGCATACCGGCGCGATCGATGTCGCTGTCGGGCACGTTGCGGATGCTCACGTCGGGGCGACCGAACTTGCGCATACCGCGGCTGTGGATCCAGTTGCGGCCCGTGTCGTCCTCCGCGTCGCAAAGGATCAACAGGTGGTTGCGGATCGGCGCGCCGTCACGCACCAGGTAGTGGCGGCGCCAGGTCGCGGCATCGAACAAGGTAAGGATCTGCGGATCGAGGATCGCCGTGCCACCAATGTCGAGCAGGCCCGCCAGCACACCGAGAATGTCGCGCAGGTAGCCGGTCTCGTGGCTGTCCTTGATACGACCGCGAACCACCAGCACCTGAGGTGCGTCCAATGCCGCCTTGTAGGCCTCCGGCGCATCGTCCTTGAACATGCGGCCGAGCGAGCCCTTGAGTGGGTAACCCTCCCACTGGCGTAGCGCCGCGTGGTGATGGCTGGTCAACTCGATGCCATCCGGCAGGCCGTCGCTGCCGTAGTCGGCCGAAGGCGCGCGCACCGCCTCGAACTGGCCGAAAACGTAGAACTGCACAACGATCTCCTCGTCGCTGGGCTGCCAATGCGGGCGCTGCCAGGCGGGGATGGTGATCGGGTTGGCCATGCGGGGATTCCTTGTGGTGGCCGTGGGCTTTAGCGACTAAGCGCGCAACCATGGCGCGCCCGAGTGCTCAGTGTTCGCCCAACGGCAAGACAGTTTGCTGCAGCTCGATGCGGCCGCGCCCTTCGGTAATGTGCTTGAACTCGGCGCGGCTCACCGAGACATAGCGGTCGTTGCCGCCGATCTCAACCTGCGGGCCCTCAGTGACAGCCCGCCCCTGTGCATCCACGCGCACCACCATGGTGGCCTTGCGGCCGGTGTGGCAGATGGTCTTGATCTCTTCCAGGTTGTCGGCCCAGGCCAGCAGATACTTGCTGCCCTCGAACAACTCGCCCCGAAAATCGGTGCGCAGACCAAAGGCCAGCACCGGGACATTCAGCCGGTCGACCACGTCGCTGATCTGCCACACCTGCGCCTTGGTGAGGAATTGCGCCTCATCCACAAACACGCAATGCAGCGGGCCGCGTTCGGCGATGTCGGCTTCGATCAGGGCGAGCAGGTTTTCCTCGCCGCTGAAGCGACGCGCATTCGCCTTCAAGCCAATGCGCGAAGCCACCACACCCTCACCGAAACGGTTGTCCAGCGCGGGCGTTAGGATCACCGTGCGCATGCCGCGCTCGTGATAGTTGTAGGCGCTCTGCAGCAGCGTGGTGGTCTTGCCGGCATTCATTGCCGAGTAATAGAAATAGAGCTTGGCCATGGTCGTTCTCTCGGCGGGGCGACGATGTTACTCGGTTCGCTTTGCCCAAGGCTTTCATGCCTTGTCGAGCGGCGTGTTACCACCCGTAAAGTCGGCCTGCGCCTGGCGTAACCGGTATTTGCGTTCACTGTTCCAGCGCCGCCAGTCGCGCAAGGCGCATATCGCATAGACCAGCCGGAACGCCTGGATGCGGCTCCATACCTTGAACGAGTCGAACACGTCCCCGGCCAGCATGGAGATCACCCCCTGCTCGATCTGCCAGGTATTGCGCGGCGAGCGGAACATCTGGCTCATCACCGGCCCATTGAAGCGGTAGATGAAGAAGGCGAAACGGCGCATGCCGCGACGCTGGCGGCGCTCCAGCCGGCGCAGCAGGCCGACCTCGCGTCGCGGTTCGCGCAGCGACTGGTCGACCACAGCCACCGCCTGCTCGGCACCGCTCATGGCCAGGTACACGCCGGAAGAAAACACCGGGTCGAGAAAGGCGAACGCATCGCCGATCAGCACCCAGCCCGGCCCACCCATGCAGCTGGAGTCATAGGAGTAGTTGCCGGTGACACGTATTTCGTTGTCGATCAGCTCAGCCTGTTCGATGCGCTTCCAAAGATCGGCATTCTTGCGCAGCGTGTCGAGCAGGAACTCGACCGTGCGGCTTTTGCGCTGCTTGAGGTACTCGGGACGGCACACCGCCCCCACGCTCATCACGCCGTCGGGCAGCGGGATCATCCACATCCAGCCGTGTTCGAAGCGGTAAATGCTGATGTTGCCGGCATCCTCGCCCATGCGGCACTCGGCGCCACGGAAGTGACCGAAAATGGCCGCGCTCTGATGTTCGTCGTTCTTGCGCTTGAGCTTCTTCTTCGACGACAGAAAGGCATCCCGCCCGCTCGCATCGACCACGTAGCGCGCACGGATGCGGTAGCTCTCGCCAGCATCGGTCGCCACGTCGATCAGCGATTCGCGTGGACCGGCCTGAGCGACCTGCTTCACCTCGTGCCCTTCGCGCGCATCCGCGCCGCATTCGCGCGCGTGGTCGTAGAGCATCTTGTCGAAATCCTGCCGCCACACCTGGTAGGCGTGCGGCGGGCTGTTGCCGATGGCGCGCGCGAAGGCATAGGTGTTGTAGCCGCGCTCGTTGTCCGCCTCGAAATCCGCGCCAGGCTTGAATACGCCGATCGCGCGAACCTTGTCCATCACGCCGAGCCGCTCGAACAGTGGCAGATTCATGGGCAGCAGCGACTCGCCGATGTGAAAGCGCGGGTGGCGGTCTTTCTCCAGCGCGATCACCTTGTAGCCCTTGCGCGTCAGCATGGCCGCAGCGGTGCTTCCGGCCGGGCCGCCGCCGATCACCACCACGTCGCATTCCTGTGCGACTTGGACCGTTCCTTCCGTCATGTCCTTCTCCATCAAGTGATCAAGCGCTGAAACTCCCCCCGGCGGGATTATGGCAGAGCCTGTCTGACGTCTCCGCGTGGCTCGCGTTGGGTCGCTGTGGGCGTCAGGTGGTGGGGCGTGGCTTGGCCTGGCTGGCCGCCAGGCCAAGCCGCGCGCCGACGCATGGCGCCCACAGCGACCCAACGCGAGTTACGCGGAGACATCAGACAGGCTCTTGTCGCCCGTCCTGCTACCATCGTGCACCGCACTTCACCGCACGCACGCTCCATGCTCAACCCCCAACAATTGGCCGCTGTCGAGCACTGCGACAGCCCTCTACTCGTGCTCGCTGGCGCCGGCTCCGGCAAGACCAGCGTGATCACGCAGAAGATCGCGTACCTGATCCAGCGCAGGAAGCTGTCGCCGTCGAAAATCGCCGCCATCACCTTCACCAACAAGGCGGCGAAGGAAATGCGCGAGCGTGTGGCCAAGCTGATCAGCACAGAGGATGCGGCGGCCCTCACCGTGTGCACCTTCCATGCGCTGGGGTTGAAGTTCCTGCAGATGGAGCATGAGCGCGCGGGGCTGCGCAAAGGCTTTTCCGTGCTGGACGCGGACGACAGCGAAAGCATCGTCAAGGAACTCGTACCCAAGGGCGCCAAGTCCGATGTGCTGTTCGGCATCCGCAACCTGCTCAGCCGCGCCAAGAACGCCGGCCTGTCGCCGGAGGAAGCTTCCGCCGCCGCGCGCAGCCCGAAAGAGCTGGACGCGGCGATGATCTACCAGCTCTACCAGCAGCGCCTGGCCGCCTTCAACGCGGTGGATTTCGACGACCTGATCCGCCTGCCGCTGCGTATCCTGGAAAGCGATGAGGAATGCCGCAACGCCTGGCGCGAGCGCCTGCGCTATCTGCTGGTCGACGAATACCAGGACACCAACGACGCGCAGTACCGGCTGCTCAAGGCGCTGACGGGCGACCGCGGCGGCTTTACCTGCGTGGGCGACGATGACCAGTCCATTTACGCCTGGCGCGGCGCCAACCCGGAAAACATCGACCAGCTCGGCAAGGACTGGCCCACCCTGCGCGTGATCAAGCTGGAGCAGAACTACCGCTGCGGCAAACGCATCCTGCGCGCGGCGAACAAGCTGATCGCCAACAACCCGCATCTGCACGAAAAGAAGCTGTGGAGCGAGCACCCGGAAGGGCCGCAGATCCGCGTACTGGAATGCAAGGAAAACGAGCACGAGGCCGAACGAGTCGCCGCCATCGCCACCACCCTGGCCGAGAAGCACAAGGCTCGTTGGCACGACATCGCCATCCTGTATCGCGGCAACTTCCAGGCGCGTCCGCTGGAAAAGGCGCTGCGTCTGGCGCGCATTCCTTATCACCTGACCGGCGCGCTCAGCTTCCTCGATCGCGCCGAGGTGAAGGACTTGCTGTGCTATCTGCGCCTGCTGACCAACCCCAGCGATGACGCGGCCTTCCTGCGCGTAGTGAACGTGCCCAAACGCGAGATCGGCGCGACCACGCTGGAGAAACTCGGCCAGATCGCGCAGACGCGCAACGCCTCCCTGCTCGACGCCGCGCGCAGCGACGCCGTGCTGCGCCAGCTCACGCCTCGCCCGGCCGCCGCGCTCGCGTCTTTCACCACCCTGCTGGATGAACTGCGCAGCGCTTCGCTGCACGAGAACGCCGCCGACCTGGTGGAAACCGTGCTCAAGCGCACCGGCTACGCCGCACAGATCGCCGCCAGCACCCCCGACCCCGCCATGCGCGAACGCCGCCTGGGCAATCTGCGCGAACTGGCCGAGTGGTTCCGCGCTATGCAGAAGGGCAACGGCAGCGCTGGCGATCTCGCCGCACAGCTGGCCCTGCTCAGCCACGCCGACCGCGACGAGCCCGGCAACGCAGTGCGCATGATGACCATGCACGCAGCCAAGGGCCTGGAGTTCCGCTTCGTTTTCATCGTGGGCTGCGAAGAAGGCACGCTGCCGCACGAAGGCGCCATGGACGAGGGCCGCATCGACGAAGAACGCCGCCTGATGTACGTGGGCATCACCCGCGCCAAGGAAATGCTCACGCTGTCATGGTCGTCCAAGACCAAGCGCTACGGCGAAGTGCACAGCAACCAACCCAGCCGCTTCCTGCACGAACTACCGCAGGACGATCTCCACTGGCAGGGCAAAGACCCGGAAGCAGACAAGGAGGTGGTGCGCGAAACCGCCGAATCGCATATGGCGAAGATCGCCGCGATGCTGGCCGGCAACTGACGCCTGCATCCGAAAACCCACGCATGAACAATCACGCATTTCCCGAGTCGCAGCGCGAGGGCCTGTATCGCGCCATTCACGAGCGCCGCGACGTGCGCTCGCAGTTCCTCCCCGATCCGATCGCGCCCGCAGTACTGGCGCGCCTGCTCCATGCGGCGCATCACGCACCCTCGGTAGGTTTCATGCAGCCGTGGGATTTCATCGTAATCGACCGGCTGGAAACCAAGCAGGCGATCAAGGCGCTCCATGATCGCGCCAACGCCGATGCTGCAGGCCACTACACGGACGAGCGCGCCGCGCTGTACCGACGACTGAAACTGGAAGGCATCGTCGACAGCCCGATCAACCTCTGCATCACCTGCGACCGCACGCGCGGCGGCCCGCACGTGCTGGGCCGCAACACCATGCTGGATGCTGACCTGTTCAGCACCTGCCTCGCCGTGCAGAACCTGTGGCTGGCGGCACGGGCCGAAGGTATCGGTGTGGGCTGGGTCAGCATTGTCGACCCGCTGGAACTGGCCGCCGTGCTGGGCCTGCCTTCGCATGTGGTGCCCGTCGCTTATCTCTGCCTGGGCCATGTCAGCGAATTTCTGCCTCGTCCCGAGCTGGAAACCGCAGGGTGGCGTTCGCGACTGCCACTGGATAGTTTGCTGCACGGCAACCGGTGGGACGAACCCTTGCAGGACACATCGCTGCAAGAGGCTTTGCTCGACATGGCCACCCACGTACCGCCCTGACCATTTATGTGTTCGGAGATCTCTCCGACACCCCCCTCACGCACAAGGACGTCCGATGAATCGCCCGCTCTCCCAACGCTCCTCGCTACCTTGGCTGGCAGCTGCCACCGCCATGCTGGTGACACTGCTGCAGCACGGCCCGTATCTGATCTCGTTGCTCACGCGGGCGAACACCGATGCCGACGAACCGGTAAGCCGTATCGCGACCTTGCTGCTGTCATTGAACAGCCAATGGCTGTCGATTGGAGGGCTCGCCTTCCTGATCGCGCAATGGCACGGCGAGCGTCGCCGCGAAGTGGCCTTCCGCCGGCCATGGCTGCTCTTGCTGCTGTTCGCCGGCGGACTGCTGCTGCGGGTCGTGATGATGGTGGCGTTGTATCAGTTAGTGCTGCTCAAGGTGATAGTCGACATGAATGACGCCAGCATGAGCGCGATGCTCATAACGTTCGTCAACCTGCCACTCGATGTGCTTGGCACCTGGCTCGCCTGGTGGGTCGCCACGCGACTGTGCCGCAAAGACGTCCTGGCCTTGCCGCCGTCACCCAGTCTGACCCTGCGTGCCGCCGGCCTCATGGCATGGATGCTCTACACCGTGCTGCTCATCGTGGCGTCACTGATCAAACCCGAAGCTGGCTCTGTTACCCCCGACGCGCCATGGACATGGCTGGCCATCCGCGTCGGATTGCTGGTGCCTGCGGCCCTCGCGTTCACCGGCGCCCTGATCGGCTTGCCGCGCGGCCTGTCCGCCGTGCGCGTTGGGCGACTGCTCGCCGCATCCACGGTAGCCATGGTCTGCAGCAGCCTGCTCTTCATCGGCGCGGGATTATCCGGCGCGCTTTTGGTTCCCGGCTGGAGCGACACCAGCATGATGGTGCTGCTCGGCCTGCTGGCCTTCGCACTGCTGCTGGGATGCCCGTTCTCCTACTGGCTATGGAGCCGCATCTTCTACGCCAGCGTGCGTCGTGCCGCGGCCAGTGCGTGAACTACGCTCAGATCAACTGCTCCGCTTCCAGCTCGCTCTTGAGGTAGGCGTAGTAAATCGGCGCCGCGATCAGGCCGGGTAGGCCGAAGGCGGCTTCCATCAACAGCATCGCGATCAGCAGTTCCCATGCGCGCGCGCGGATCTGCGTGCCGATGATGCGTGCGTTGAGGAAGTACTCCAGCTTGTGGATCAGGATCAGGAAGCCCAGCGCCGCCACGCCCACGCCAAGCGACACCGACAGGCCGGCGATGGTGATGGCGGTGTTGGAGATGAGGTTGCCGATCACCGGCAGCAGGCCGACGATGAAGGTGACCGCCACCAGCGTTTTGCCCAGCGGGAGATGGATGCCCGTCAGCGGCAGTACGCCGAGCAGGAAGATCGCGGTGAATACGGTGTTGATCAGCGAAATCTTGATCTGCGCGAACACGATGTTGTGAAACGCCTCGGCCAGACGCTGGCAGCGCTGGCTCATCGCCGAAGCCAGCGGCCCCACCTGGTGGGCCGGGCGAGCCCGGCTCAATGCCACGATGGCGCCGAGCACCATGCCGATGATGATGTGCACGAAGACGCGCGCGGTTTCCTTGCCCAGCGACTGCAGGCTCACCGAATGCTTGCGGGTCAGCTCCAGCGCCATCACCCGCAGATCGTCCACGCTGTCGGGCAGCCAGCCGACCACCGAGGACGGCAACTGCTGACGCGCCTTTTCCACCAGCGGCATCAACTGCTCCTGCCAGAGCAACTCGGGATTACCGATCTCTGTGCGAAAGAAACTGATCGCGCCGAGGATCAGCAGGGTAAGCAACCCCACCACGATGGTGCCAAGAAGGGCGACCACCAGCACGCGCGCGCGATCGCTCGGCACGCGCTTGCCCAGCAGCGGCGCCGTCGACTGCACCAGTTCGTACACCAGCAGTCCAGCTAGCAGCGCCGGCAGCAGATGCAGGTACAGCACCAGCAGCAGGGCGAGCGCCATCAGCACATAGGTGATGGCACGAACGATAGGACTGGGCTGGCGCGGTAGTGGCAGCGTGGATTCCATGAAATCTTGCGGCAGCGGAAGGAGTCCGCAGTCTGTCAGCAGCCCGTTGCAGCCGCCACCTTTTCGGCCCGGCCGTTCATTTGGCTACCCCCGAGCCTCGACATGCCTGTGTCGTAAACTTCCACGATTCGGCTGCCTTGCTCGATCTACAGGGACCCTCCATGACTGCACGCTTCTCGGCGACCCTCGCCGCACTCGTCCTGCTTGCCGGGTGCTCGACCACCACTTCGGTCAAGCCGACCGAGACACCCGTTCCGGCCGCCAAGGCCGCCGCTCCGGCGCCGGCCATCGCCGACGACAATCTCAACGCGGTGGCCTGGAGCCAGACCGCCATCGAGCACGACCTGATCTATCTGCAGACCTACCGCAACGCCCAGGCCCGCCTGTTGGCCGCCATGAAGGACAAGGATTGGGATGCCCTGGCCAAGGACGACCGCGTGGCGCCCGCCAAGGGCCTGAAGCCGGCCGTGGTGCTGGATATCGACGAGACCGTGCTGGACAACTCGCCCTATCAGGCCCGCCTGATCAAGAGCGGCGGCGAATTCAACGAAGCCGACTGGGCCGCCTGGTGCAAGGAGCAGAACGCCCGCGCGCTGCCCGGCGTGGTCGAGTTCACCCAGTTCGCCGCCAAACATGGCATCGCCGTCATCTATATCTCCAACCGCGCCAAAGACCTGGACGAAGCCACCCTCGCCAACCTGCGCAAAGCCGGCCTGCCGGTGTCGGGGCCGAAGGCCTTCCTCGGCTTGGGTACGTTTGTCCAGGATTGCGAGCAGATAGGCACCGAAAAGGGCTGCCGCCGCCAGCTGGTTAGCCGGCAATATCGTGTTTTGATGCAATTTGGCGACCAGATCGGCGATTTTGTGACTGTTATCGCCAACAACGCCGAAGGCCGCCAGAAAGCCATGGCGCCCTATCTGTCCTGGATCGGCAGCCGCTGGTTTGTGCTGCCCAACGCCACCTACGGCTCCTGGGAGCCAGCGCTGTTCCATAACGACTGGACGGCCCCACGCGAAGAGCGGCATCGCCTGAAGGTCAACGCATTGCGCATTGACTGATATATTAAAATCAATAAGTTATATAGCAAAATATAAAGTGTTGCCTTAGCTTTAAGGGAGCGGTTAAGATCGCTTCCGCCAACACCTGCTGACCTAGACATTCCGCGGGCAAGGCCATTTCCCTTCCGGCTCTGCCGGATTACCCCGCGAGGCCAACGCCCGCGGGGTTTTCTTTTTCTGGGGTAGCTGTCGACTCCTCCCTCACAAGTAGGAGAGCGGGTAGGTTGTCGCGAGCTTTTGGCCCCTCCCCTTGCTTGCAGGGGGAGGCCGGGAGGGGGTAAGCCCTTGGGAAAACCTCTCCTGAAACGCTTTCTCAAGTACCCACCCCTCCCCAACCCTCCCCTGCAAGCAAGGGAGGGGGCAGGCTGCTCCAAGCTTTTAGCTCTCCCACCTTGCTTGCAGGCGAGGGAATCAAGCCCCCATCCGAGGCGCAGCCGGCGATCCGGACGACCGGCCCTTGTTTCGCCGCAGCCGCCCCGCTTACGCTCGGCCGCTCACCGCACGCCTATCCCGCATGGCGTCTGCCGCCACCTACCGCGAGATCCGCCTCATGCGATCCACGCTCTTCCGTCACGCCCTGATCGGGTTCGTTGCGCTGCTGGCTCTGGCTGCCTGCCACAACAAGGAGCAGGAACAAGCCGCGCAGCCGGGTGGCGAGACGCCGGAAGCTGCCGTGCAGCAGTCGGTCACGCTGATCAAGACCGGCGACTTTGCCGGTTTCTGGAAGCACGCCCTGCCACCGGCCGACTACGCCACGCTGCGCACCGACTGGCCGCGTCAGCGCCCGGACCAGCGGCCACTGACCGACGAGGATCGCGCCGACTTCAATGCCAAGCTCAAGGAATTCACCGAGCCCGGCGCCGAAGACAAACTGTTCGCCCAGGCCAAGCCCAAGCTCACGCAGCTGCAACAGGAATACAACGACCAGCTGCCAGTGCTGATCGGCATCATGCAGGGCATCGCCCACGCCGGCATCCAGCAGAGCAAGGACATGAGCGCCGCCCAGAAGAAGCAGGCGGCCGACATCGTCAACGTGGTCGCTCCCTGGGCGCAGCAGGTGAACTGGTTCGATCAGGCCAAGGCCAAGCAGTCCATCGGCGTGCTCGTCTCCACCGCCCGCAAGCTCGACCTCAAGGGTGCCGACCAACTGCGCGCGATGGATTTCGACATCGCCATGCAGAAGTACCACATCGGCTTCCTTGGCTTGAAGGAGGTGCTGGGTATCTATGGCCTGTCGGTGGACGACACGCTGAACTCGGTCAAGGTCAGCACGCTGGAGAACGCCTACGGCTATGCCCACGTGAAGATCGACTACACCCTGCTGGGCAAGCCGATCAGCACCGAATCCACCCTGGTGCGACTGGACGACCGCTGGTACAGCGAGGACATGCTGCATAACGTGCGCGAGGCGCATGCGCGGTTGAACGAGCCGGCACCGGCGAGCAGCGCACCAACGCCGGCCACGAGCACCCCGGTGATGACAGTTCATGCACCTGCCCCCGCCAGCTCGGCCAGGCCACCGGCGAAGCGCTAGGCGCACCAAGTACAATGCGCGGATGCTGAATATGTCGACCGCGGAAACTCCCGCCCGCAGCCGCGCGCCATGGTGGTTCACCCTGGCCGGGCAACTGCTCGAACCCTGGCTGCGCCTCCGGCGCGACCCCGCCGAACCCGCCACCCTGCTGCAGACGGGCGCACCGGTCTGCTACGTGATCGAGCGCGACGGCTTCTCCGACGCACTGATCCTCGAACGCGCTTGCCGCGAAGCCGGCCTGCCCAGCCCCATGCAGCCGCTGGCCGGCACCCGCCGCAAGCGTTCGGTGTTCGCCCTGGCGCGCCGCGACGGCTGGCTGTTCGGCCGCAACCGGCATCGCGCGCCCAACGAACCACTGGGCCAGCTGGTGCGCTCGCTGGAAGGCGACTCAGCGCGCGACATCCAGATCGTGCCGGTCTCCATCTATGTCGGCCGCGCGCCCACGCGCGAGTCGGGCTGGTTCAGCGTGCTGTTCTCGGAAAACTGGGTGATGGTGGGCCGCTTCCGCCGTCTGCTCGCTCTGCTGCTCAACGGCCGCGACACCGTGGTGCATTTCTCCGCGCCGGTCTCGCTACGCACCGTATTGAACGAAGCCGGCGACATCCAGCCGGAGCGTTTTGTCCGCAAGATCGCCCGCGTGCTGCGCACCCACTTCCGGCGCATCCGTGCGGCGGTGATCGGGCCCGACCTGTCGCATCGCCGCACCATGGTCGACGCCGTGCTCAACGCCGAACCGGTGCGCGAAGCCATCGCCGCCACCGCCGCGAAGGAAAAGATCAGCCACGCCAAAGCCTGGCGTAACGCGCAGAAGCTGGTGTTGGAAATCGCCGCCGACTATTCGCACCCGGTGGTGCGCTCGGTGTCGTTCCTGCTCTCCAATTTCTGGAACAAGCTGTACGACGGCATCGCCATGCACCACTTCGACAAAGCCCGCGCCGCCGCGCCGGGCCACGAAGTGGTCTACGTGCCCTGCCACCGCAGCCATGCCGACTATCTGCTGCTGAGCTATCAGCTGCATGTGGCTGGCGTGGTGGTGCCGCATATCGCCGCCGGTGTGAATCTCAACCTGCCCGGCATCGGCCCTATCCTGCGTCGCGGCGGTGCGTTCTTCCTGCGCCGCACCTTCAAGGGCAATGCGCTGTATTCGGTGGTGTTCAACGAATACCTCGCGCAGCTGATCGACCGCGGCGTGCCGATCGAATACTTCATCGAAGGCGGCCGCTCCCGCACGGGCCGCCTGTTGGCGCCGCGCGCCGGCATGCTGGCGATGACCGTGCGCGCCTTCCTGCGCGCGCCGCGCCGCCCGGTGCTGTTCCAGCCGGTGTACATCGGCTACGAAAAGCTGATGGAGGGCAAGAGCTACGCGGGTGAACTCTCCGGCAAACCGAAGGAGAAGGAATCCCTGCTCGGCCTGCTGCGCGGCCTGAAAGTGCTGCGCCAGCGCTACGGCCACGTCGCGCTCAATTTCGGCGAGCCGATCGAACTGAACCCACTGCTCGACGCCGCCAGCGCCAACTGGCGCGAAACCGCCGCCCATCCGGATGCCAAGCCCGAGTGGCTCGGCAAGGTCGTCGACCAGCTGGCCGACAAGATCCAGATCAACATCAACCGCGCCGCCGACGTCAACCCAATCAACCTGCTCGCACTGGCCTTGCTGGCCACGCCCAAGCACGCGATGGCGGAAAACGACCTGCTCGCCCAGATCGAGCTGATGAAGGCGCTGCTGGAAGAGCTGCCCTATTCCGATCGCATGACGCTCACGCCAATGGACCCGGCCGGCATCATTGCCTACGGCGAGCAGATGGGCTGGATCCGCCGCGTGCGTCACCCGCTCGGCGACGTGCTGGTCACCGAGGGCGAGCAGGCGGTACTGCTCAGCTACTTCCGCAACAACGTGCTGCACCTCACCGCCACCGCGGCGTGGGTGGCCTGCTGCTTCCTCAACAATCGCCGCATGTCGCGCGCTTCGATATTGCGCCTGGGCAAAATCATCTACCCGTTCATCCAGGGCGAGCTGTTCCTGCCGTGGGATGCCGAGGGTTTCTGTGCACAGCTGCAGGCCACGGTCGATTTCTTCGTGCGCCGCGGCCTGCTCGAATCCAACGGCGAAGGCCGCCTGCTGGAACGCGGCCCCGGCCAGGACGATGCGGCTTATCAGCTCAAGGTGATCGCACGCAGCCTGATCCAGGCCTTCGAGCGCTACTACATCACCATCGCCGCGCTGGTGAAGAACGGCCCGCACACCCTCACCGCCGCCGAACTGGAAAACGCCTGCACGCTCACCGCGCAGCGCTTGGCCCTGCTCAACGAACTGTCGGCGCCGGAGTTCTTCGACAAGGCGCTATTCCGCGGCTTCATCCAGAAGCTGCGCGAGAGCCGCATCGTGTGGACCGACGAAGCCGGCAAGCTCGATTACGACAGCGCACTGGAAGTGATGGTGCGCGATGCGCGCGTCATCCTCGCTCGCGAAGTGCGCCACTCGATCCTCAAGATCACCCCGGGTGGCGACGGCGAGAAAGATGCAGCGCCAGCGGCAGCGCCCATGGAACCCGTCGCCACCACATCGGTGCCTGCTGACGCTTCCAGCGAGGACTTGCACGCACGCCACGTGGCGGCCGAGCACCAGGCACACGCACATCGGCCGCCGGGTCACGGCGACCGATGACGTAATCACCTAGACGTAATCATCTAGAAGCGAGGCGGCGCACCTCAGTGCGCCGCGCTACCCTGCCCCAGCACCTGCCCGTTGACCTCCACGCCATACAGCGACTGCGGCGTGTCGTGGAACTTCGCTCGCGTCTGCGCCACGTTGCCGGCGTAGCGCGGGTCTTGCGGACGCTCGTGGGCATTCATGAAGTACGCCGCGTCCCAGGCATCCTGCTCAGTCAAGGTATTGCCCCGGCCCAGCGGCATGTTGGCCTTGATGAAGGAAGCGGCCTTGTCCACTTCGTGCATGCCCGCGCCCCAGTTGAACGACTGCGGACCCCACAGCGGCGGGAACACCATCTTTCCCGCGGCCATCTGGCCTTGCCCGTCGGGGCCATGGCATAGCGCGCAGTCGCGCTTGAACACCTGCTCGCCGCGCGCGAAGTCGGGCGCCTGCACCGGCTTGGCCAGCTTCGGATAGCCGCGTCCTGCCAGCTCCTTGCCCACCGGCTCGCCTTGCGACATCCAGTAGGCATACGTTTCCAGCGCGACCATCTCCGCACTGTCGGCCGGCGGGGCCTTGCCGTTCATGCTGTACATGAAGCAGCCCTGCAACCGCTCAGTGAAGGTGTTCACGTGATGGTTCTTGGCGCGGTAGGCCGGGTACATGCTGTAGGCGCCCCACAACGGCCCGGAGCCAGCGAGCCGGCCGGCGTCGAGATGGCAGTTCTCGCAATTGAGCTGGTTGCCGACATAGCCGGGCGCGTACTTTGCCGTCTCGGTAAAGATCTTCCGGCCCAGCTCGATCTGCTTGCCGAACTCGTCGTTGGGTATCGCCGACTCGGGCGGCGGGGTGAAAGCGGTGGCCTGCGGCTTGGCCGAGCTTGTAGCGGGCGATGGCGCAGCGGCGACGATGTTCGCGGGCAGATCGCCAGCGCCGCTGCACGCGGCCAGGCACAGCGTCGAAGCGAGAGCGGCGAAACGCAGGCGGTTCATGGTTTGACTCCCTGCGCCGCGACAGATTGCGCGGCATACCAGGCGGTAACAGCGTCGATATCGGCAGCGCTCAGCTTGGCAGCGACGCCGCGCATCAACTCCAACGGGTCGTTTTTGCGCGTGCCATGCTGCCAGGCGCGCAACTGGTTCGCGAGATAGCTCGCCGGTTGCGCGGCCAACGGCGGAAAGCTGTTGCCGACGCCCACGCCCCCAGGCCCATGGCACTGATCACACGCGGGCAGACCTTGCGGCCAACGGCCGCGGTCGGCCAGCACCGGCCCCGCCGACGACGACGCTGTTGTGGGTGCCGCCGGAGGCGGTTGCAGCGACGCGTAGTAGGCGGTCAATGTCGCGCGCTCGTCGGCGTTCAACGCGGTGGCTACCGGCTGCATGACGGCATTGCCGCGGATGCCGGAGGCGAAATCCTCCAACTGCTTGCGCAGGTACTCGGCCGGCAGGCCCGCGAGCCTCGGATATCCGCTCGCCGTTTGCCCGCCGCCATCGGCGCCATGGCAAGCCGCGCAGGGTGCGGCCCCGCGCCCGTTGCCCTGCGTGGCAAGCGTGGCGCCATCCGGCGACCCCGCGCAGGCGCTGCCGGCCATCGACAGGCCGGCCAGGGTGAAAAGAAAGGCCCATCGCGCGCTCATGGCTTCGGCTCCTGGAATCCGTACTTGCGATAGATCGCCTGTGCCTGCGGCGTGCGCATGAAGGCGAGGAAATCCTTGGCCGCCTGCGCGTGCGGCGCATCCTTCATGCGTGCGGCGGAGTAGGTGGCGGTGACGTTCTGTTCGGCCGGAATCGCCACCGTCTCGACGGGATGATGCAAAATTTCCTGCTGGAAATATGCCTCGGTCAACCACACCGGCGCCGCATCCGAATCGCCTTGCAACACACGCAACGGCGATTGCCGATGGTGAATGCTGGTGAGGAAGGTGCTGCCATCTTTCACCTTCGTATCCATGATGGCGTGATCCAGCGCATCGCCGCCGGCCTTTCGATAGCCGGCCTCGATCTGCTTTGCGACGCCTTCCCACTGCGGGTTCGGCATGCTCACCCGTACGTCGGCGCGGCCGAGATCAACCAGGCCCCTGATGCCCTTCGGATTGCCCTTGGCGACCAGGATCGCCAAGGGATTGCGCGCGTAGTCGTAAACATCGCCGAACCAGCCGTGCTGCTTCTGCGCCTCGGCCATGTCGTTCTTGCCGGCCGTATAAATGTCCGGCTTCAGCTCGATCTTCAGATTGCCCATGACCAGCGATCCGCTCTCGATCTGCTTGGCCAGAATGCCCGGCGGCAAGGTCTCGACAAAGATCCGCTGGTATTGCGGATGCGCCTGCTTGAACGCCACCAGCAGATCGTGCACCACCATGAACTGGTTGCCGGCGAAAAACACTACCAGCTGCGGATCGACGATATCGCCATGCAGGTCGGCGATGGCATCCACCGGCGGCACCGAGAACGCCACACCGCCCGTCGGCGGCGGGTTCCATGGCGGCAGGTAGTCGGACTTCGCCAGGCCTTCCGCACTCACTCCGAAAGACACACCCAAACCTGCCACCAGCAGGCAACGCGCAAGACGCAATCGCATATCAGCCCCCCCGTTACAGCGGCATCAAGGCATAACCCTGCCGCTCGAGATCGCTGATCGTCGTCAGCGCCGAGAGGGCGAGGGTGACATCCTTCGAAGCCCAGCTGTTGTCGTATTTGTGCTCGGCCATGGCCTGACCGCATACCGCCACATCCACCCCCGCCTTGTGCAGCTGCGCGATCACCGGCAGGTTGGGATTGGCCACGCCGAACTGCGCGCGATAGTGCTCGTCGTCAAGCACCAGCCCCGTGGCCGGCCCATAGGCGATGGCGACAAACTTCAAATGGCTCAGTGGCACACCGGCACTCGTATAGAGATTGACCGCGCGCGCCACGCGCTCCAGCGCCGGGTTCACCTCACCGGGCTTGTCCGAGGGCTTGGTCAGCGCGAATACCACCTTGTAGGTCGCCTTGGCGTCCGGCTGGTAAGCCGCCTGCGGTAGCGGATGGATCGCGCCGGCCGCGGTAATCACCGGCGCAGGCGCATCGGCGGCCATCGCGGCAGCAGCGCCGCCCAGGCTAAGTGCGAACGAAAGAGACAAGACTTTACGGAACATCGCACACACTCCCTATGAAGACGCCGGCCGGCGCCGCGCGAAACAGTACGCTGCCACACCCTATCGGACAACGTTATATTTTCTATGACGTGGATAAGCCCGGCTTATGCGCGGGCCACGCGAAGCTATTGAACAGGCTCTAAGATCCATCCCTCTCAAGGTCTTCGAGAAGCTTGAGGTAGCGTGGTTTTAGCTCCCTCTCCCCTACGGGGAGAGGGTTGGGGTGAGGGGGAAATCTTGCGACGCGGCAGATTCGAAGCAGGTTTCGATGTACGTGATCGCGAGCACCCAAAAGCAGGACAGCAAGGCGGTGGAGCTATAGGCACCAGCCAGCAAAGAACCGCCGGAAAGCACGATCCTGTAGCATGTGCGCATGAGCGAACAGCAGCCTAAAACCACCCATTTCGGTTTCCGTGACGTCCCCGTCGGCGACAAGCAAAAGCTGGTCGGCCAGGTGTTCACCTCGGTAGCGCGCAGCTACGACCTGATGAACGACCTGATGTCGTTCGGCGTCCATCGCCTGTGGAAGCGCCACTTCGTCGCCATCAGCGGCGTGCGCAAAGGCGACCGCGTGCTCGACCTGGCCGGCGGCACCGGCGACATCGCCGCACTGCTCAAGCCCGTTGTCGGCGCAGAAGGTGAAGTGATCGTTGGCGACATCAACGCCGCCATGCTCGGCGTCGGCCGCGACCGCATGACCGACCGCGGCCTCGTCTCCGGCCTGCGCTGGGCCCAGCTCAACGCGGAAGCACTGCCCTTCCCCGACAACAGCTTCGACGCCGTGACCATGGCCTTCGGCCTGCGCAACGTCACCGACAAAGACAAGGCGCTCGCCGACATCTGCCGCGTCCTCAAGCCCGGCGGCCGTGCCCTGGTGCTGGAATTCTCCAAGGTGCAGAGCGACCTCTTCAGCAAGCTCTACGACTTCCACTCCTTCAAAGTGCTGCCCAAGCTGGGGCAACTCTTTGCGGGTGATGCGGACAGCTACCAGTACCTCGCCGAATCCATCCGCAAGCATCCGGATCAGGAAACGCTGAAAGGGATGATGGAGCGCGCAGGCTTCGGTCGTGTTGAATTGCGCAACCTCACCAATGGGATCGTGGCGATCCATCGGGCTTACAAGCTTTAAGCGCTATGCGCTGCCGCTGTCCGTCATGACAGCATCGAGCAACAACGCATAAGCCATCAGTCGCTCAGGTGCGGCACATCGAGTTCGTAACGCGATGCGCCGCGGGTGATCTCAGAGCGCTACTCAGGCTGCCCTGACGGTGCGTCCGGCACCACGACAGTTTCCCGCTGTGGCTCCCCGCCCTTATCGACGATGAAGCTCAATTGATAGCTACCGGGGCGTAGATAGAGGTCGCCGGAAGGTACCTCTTGCGCGCTGCCGCCATACACGACCATCGGGCCGAAGGACAGCGCGGCCGATGGCAAGTCAAGCAGCAAGCGGTCAGCGGGTATCGCATCCGCTCCTTCACCGGCGTAACGCGCTTCGACCAGGCAGGGGTACTGCCCACGGCAAGCGTTGGCATTCACCAGATGTGCGCGGCGCAGGCCGCCCAGGCTCAGCCAAGTGGGGCGCCCGCGCTCCAGCTTTTCCGGCGGAAAGAACACGGTTACGTCATAAGCCGGGCCAAGCGACCACGGTTTACCTTTCGCGTCGACGAAGACGATAGGTACATCGGGCTGCAGTTGCTTCATCGTCGCCGTGTAATAAGGATGATCGTTCTTGCTCTTAGGGCGTGGATACATCGCGGTCTGATTAATGGACAGCATCGGCGCGGCCGTAAGCTTGTGCAGATGCTCTGCCATGGATTGGCCGCCGAGGTAACGGCCCGATTTCGCGATATGGTCGTAGCCGGCCTGGACAACCAGGCGTGCACTCGGATCGTGCGCGAACACGCTCTCGTAGAGGTGGCGCGCTTGTTCGGCCTCGCGCGCATCGGGGCTGCTGGCATTCGAAGTCGCTTCATAGGCGATCACTTTGAAACCGAGCTTTAGCGCCGTGCGCACCATTTCTCCGTAGATCGGCTCTTCGGTGTAGAAGCCACTGTCTTCGGTGGGGTAGCCACGCGCCTGCAAACCGGTATCGCTTTGCATCAACGTTTCGGCGGCGAAATAGCGAAAGCCCTCCGCGTACAGGCGGCCGAGCAGCTGCACGGTCAGGCTGCGCGTGAGCGCCACGTTGTGCGCTTCATTGAGAAGCACGATCTGGTAGTTCCTGGCCAGATCGGGAATGGCGTCCAGCGCCGGACGAGCCCTATAGCCGCCTTCAGTCAGTGGCGAAGGCAAGTCATCCGCTTGCGGGATCTGCGCGATCGAGAAGCTCCTCACGGCGGCCGGGTAATCGCCCAAAAAGCTCTGATACCAACTCAGGTATTGCCCAAAGATCAAGCCGAACGCCGGCGTATCCTCCCTCGCGGAGGCCCGGCGCATCACCAGGTATTGCGCCAGCACACCCTTGTGGCTGCGTGCCTGGACCAGAATATCGTTCGCCTTTTCCATGGCGGAAGCCTGCTGTGCCCGCCATGTTTCGGCCGACTGCGCATGGATAGCCGATGCTGCACAGACCAGCCACAGCATGCATGTGACGGCAATCGCCACGGATTTGCCAAGAGCCACCCTGACACGAGGTATCCCACGCATGTGTTGGTCCTCCTGGCGCCATCATGCACTCACCAAGGCTTGGTACCCAATAGGCAACTCAGGTGGTGCAGCGCAGCGACGCTGGTACGGTTGTTTCGACACCTGTCAAAAGTAGAGCCAGGGGCGCTTCAACGAGGTCCACAGGAAAGGTGGCGCCATTTCGCCAATAAATTAAAATATCCAGCCGTTCATTCATCCCGCAACATGAATGAAGTTGCCCTCGCAGGAAGTGTTATCAGTCGTGCTTGGATTTGAACCATAGACCGTTATCTTCTGTCCGCTAACCTTCGCCGCTAGCAGCGTCGCATAAACAGCCTTGACGTTATCTGCTTGAGCGCTTGCTGGTTGAGCGGAGCTGCCATTCCAAAAAATATGGCAAGAATTCGCACCGGCCTGTACATCAAGAGTGAAGACGACGAGCCCTGGAAGGTAGGTGGCCTCTAGATCAACCACATGTCCGGTAGCCACCCAGTCATAAGCCGCGACCTGGCTCATTGGAAATAGCGCCACAATTAAGGTTGCAATAATTCTTGTACGGAGCAATGACATTGCTTTCATCCTCTTTATTGGAATCTACCTAAAAAACCTTGTCCGGGGAAAGCAAAAAGGGGTCGCCATTTCGCCCCCCCCTGGAAGGCGTCTCGATGGAAGGGCCAGACGCTTCCCAATTCACTTGCTCTAGTTCACCACAGAGAAACACAAGAGAGCCGGATACCTTTGCGAGGTACATCCATTCAGATAAATCGTTACCTGCTTTCCGGTGAGGAAAGCGGCAAGGAAGGAAGCGTACGAACGCTTTCCATTGTCGGTATCGCCATTGTCGAAACGAAATTCTGTTGTCGCACCGCACAACCCAACGTACTTCCGAATGAGGCCCCATCAAGGATGACGTAGCAAGTACCGTTGCTGTTCTGGCAGCCCAGATTCACAACCTTACGCGGGCCAACGGCTTCACCAGCAATGCTGCTCGCGCCAGCCACCAACGCCGCGAGCAACACAATCAAATGAAGCCACATCTTCTTATTGATCATTCTTTCCTCCCTGTAGATCGCTCTCCATGAGCGATAAGTTCTGCCACATGCCTCCACTGTAAGAATAGATCGAGACTCAATGCCCTCACGGCACAACGCCTGAATTACTCGGAAACCGGAAATATAGACGACACCTGGATGCTTGAAAAACGAGCAAGCCAGATTTGGTTGAGAGGCGATGTCCGCAAGTTGTGCGTGCACCCGCTCAACCAGCCCTGGTATCGTACCGATCCATGAGCGGCTCAAGACGGCACCGACTCTGCGCTCTACGTCACAATCACCACCGAGAAGGGAATCATGGAACACCGGCACATGCTCGCTCGCATTGGTACTACGCTTCTTCTTGCCTGTGCTTTCAGCAGCTCCGACGCAAACAGCGACAACGGAAGCAACGCGGTGCTCTCGGTAACCATCCACGACTCGGGAAACGCCCTCATCACGCTGGGCTCAAGCGCCAACACGGAAGGTTGCGCCACTCCCGCCCTCAAGAATTACATCTTGATCCCCAAGACGAATGCGAACTTCAATGCGATGTATGCCACAGCTCTTCTCGCCTTGTCGACCGATCGGCCAATACAAGGGTGGGTCAATGGGTGTACGGACGTATGGGGTAACGGCAGTTTCGTCATCGTAACGGCGACGACCATCAGCGTGTCGAAATAGCTCGACAAAATTGCTCGTTGCAGTCGTTCTCGGCACGCCACCTCACCGCAGACCTAACCCTTCCATCGAGGGGATAGCTCCGGACCAACCCATCTGGATTGCACAAAACCGGTGGCGAATTCTGTTCTGAAGTGCGGCACCCGATGAGATGAGGCAGCCCATCTCAAAGAGCACCAACACCTCACAGTCCGAACGCCACACCTTCTTTTTCGACGCCGTCTTCGCCATCACTTCGCTGATCATCGAGGTGCATGTGCCTCATATTGGCACAGAGGGTGCTGATGGGTTGCATCACTTAGCCAGCGTGATGCCAATGATCTTTGGACGTGTGTTGCGACAATCCGTATTCGACACAACGATATAAACGGGTGTCCTATTGGTGTATGCGATCAGTGCGGCGGCATAGAGAGTTTTGTATCCTCCATCAATGCCATCGACTTGGTAGTAGTCACTGCTAGGGCAGTTGGCAGGGTTTACCGGCGTGTAGCCATACGTCTGAATTGCGAAGGAGTCCGCGCCCCAGCCAGTCATCATGTTGTTGATGATCATCTGCCCTGAGGTGGCCTGAGCCAAAGCGGCTGAAGACAGGGCGATACTCGTCGCCACGATGACAGAAATAGCCACCCCCTTAATCGCCCTATGCATTGTCGACTCCTTACTGATTCCTCGACCGTCAGGTCACGACTGCGATGTAACCAATTTGGCAATAGCCGTTCGAATCCTTATTCGTATACAGAGTGACAGTTTTGCCAGTAGCCTGAGCCATCAGTAGCATGGCAAGAAGGCCTTTGTAGTTTGGATCATTGATGTTGATATAGCCCCAACTGGGGTCGACAGCTCCAGCACAAACTGATGCTTGCCCCCCGATATAGACACGAATGTCATAGTTGCCTGGAGCTGCCCCCGCTCCACCAACACCATTGATCTGCGCGATCTTCCCGGTAACAGCGCCGTCCCAGGCATAGACGTTCCCTACAGCAACCGCCAACCAAACGGCGACAGCGCCCTTCACTAAATCACCAAAGCGCATCATCTACTCCACAGAGATTGTGATTCCATTCTTTGAAAACGGTGTCAGAGACTGAGGTATCCCGAAGAATAGGAGGCCATGGACACCTCAGGCCACCTAGCCATTACTCACTCTAAGCTCAAAAGCATCCCTGGCAGGAACACAGCAAACTTTTTTTAAAGATCGTCGAAACGGAGCCCGGTTCAATTACCCACACAGAAAGTTAATCTGATCGAGAGCTCTCATAACTGCACTCTGACACAAATTCTTCTAACTACGCGACCGTGCCTTCGCAATTTCGAGCTTCTTTAGTTCTGCGAGAGTAAGACGAGATCGAATTTTCTCGTACAACTCAACGGCTTCTGAATACTTCTTCTGTCGGAACGCTAACTCAGCCTTTGGACGTAACTGACCTTCCAGAACATCGAGTGCATACTCACGAGACCAAGACTTTCTCTGCTGCTCGAGCAATATGAATACTTCGGGGTCCCCTCGAAGTGCATTTCGTCCGTACTTCTTTACAATATCCCTCAATTTATTAAAACCTTCTTTCAGACCATCCTGGGTGGTCGCAGCATAACTACGATATTGCCTCGCAGCATTAGGATCAGTGATCCGAATAAGCTCCTGGATCGAATATTTCTCGCCACCACGAGAAATTTCAAAATCCAGCTCATATGATTTTCGACCGATACATATATCGACCTCAATATCACCATATCGATATCGCACAATTGACGGTAAAGCCTCCACGCGCTCAAACCCGAATTCACCGAGAAAATCAAATGACTGTGTTGCACCAAGGGAAAAATTCAGATCTATGAACGTCCGCCCAAAGTCATCGGCGGCTTTGTGTTTGGTCATCACTTTGGCGGCATCCAATAGTTTGTATTTTCATTAAATGTCCAACCACGATCCCTGAGCAAATTTCGTTCGGCGTTAAGAAACTGGCCACTATTATTTCCCGGCGAGGCATCTCGAATCGGCACTCTCCGCGCCATCTCCTGACGAAGAACTCCTGCATTCTGAGTCCAGTTTGCCTTGGGGCTTCCTCGGTTTGGCAAGCGACTTAACAGCGACTGCTCTCCTGCTCCCAGTGACTGCAGGTCCTTAACCCTACCTATTACAGTAGTACTCCTTCCAGCCGAAATCTCAAGTGAATCACCTTCAGTTGCGACAGCCGTAGCCACATCAACAATAATGCCTCCAGCAATCATCCCGTTAGCCTGATCGTTACTTGCGGGCTCCAGAGGATCCCCCTCTGGAGGAGCGAGCAGCTCCATGAAGTCTGATAACCCATTAACCACAGCTTTTCCAACGCCAATAGCCACACCCGCAACCCTTCCACCAAGCGATGGTGATGGACTTGTCGCTGGCTGTACTGAGCTCCCGCTGCATTTATCAGAGGAATCTCGCATCCGTTGCACTGACGCGGAAACCTCCCCGGAAGCAGCACACGCCATCCCCGTGGGATCAAAATTTATGATGGGATTGTTGTCAGCGTAATCGTAACGGCTAAAATTAAATACGCTGGCTGGCGAGACTGCCACCGGATCGGCGCTCACAAATCGCCCAATCATTGGATCGTAATAACGCGCCTGCATGTATACGAGACTTGTATCTGGATCATCGACATGTCCCGTATAGGCTGGGCCGTTCGGAGGATTACCCAACGCCAGCGACCCATAAGGCTTGTAATCAAACGTCGCCGTGATATTGCCGCTGGCATCCGCCTCCGCCAGCGGCGTCCCCTGCGGATCGGTATAGATATAAGTCACCGTGCCCGCGCTGGCCGTCAGGCACACCAGCATCCAAAGGCTGACCACGGCAAGAAGGTTCTTCAACATCGGCATGACCATTTCCCTGGTTGGAACTCGCACTGAAACCTGATGAGGCCGCTACTGTTAGCTTCCAAACGGCTCTGTGCGGAGCCATCACTTATTGCGCAGCAAGAGTGATAGATCACCCGTTCGCCCAAATGTAGATTGACTGCACGGGCGATCCCCACCCCGAGCACGACGAAACCTCGACCTGGATTTTCTTCCCGGCGCTGAGTGCCGCAAGGACATTGGCATAGGCCGCACGACCGCTACTGCTCGACATGTCAATCATGAATGTACTCGTGCCACATTGGTCGCTGGACGTGACGTCGATATATGCCTGAGATGGAAGGTAGGCACGCGCCCGGACCACCGTGGTGGGTGAGGTCGTCGGTTCCGCCAGTGTGGTGGCTGACGCCAAGAACATTCCTACGGCGATGATGATTTTGTGCATGTTTACGAGACTCTGATTGTCAAGAGTTGGGAGTAGTCGGCTTTTTTAGTTGCGCATCGACAAGACGACGGTAGTTAGTTGCTCTTAACACTCCTCACTGAGCCACCCCCTTATCGTTCTTCAGGAGGGAAAATGGTGAATATCAACAGCCCGAACTCCGACTGAGATTCGGCGCTAATCAAACAGCCCTTCGATCACTATTTCTTGTAGATCGTGATACCCCAGATTTTGGGGCGACCATCGCTTGAGCACCCTTGGTTGGCAACAACGATAACCACGGCAAGGCCGTTCGCGAGGGCAGTGAGGGCCGCTGCGTAATGACTTCTATTGCCGGGCGCTCCGGATTCAGTAACGTAGAGGTCCGTCATGGGGCAGGTTGCCGGATTTATGGCTGGCGCACCCGTCCCAACAGATATTTCGTCTGAATTCCACCCAGTGTTTACCTGAGTGAGGTTTATTGGACCCACCGCAGTCTGCGCCGGTGATGCCGCCGAAAGAATCATTGAAACAAAAAAGAGCAGGGCCAAAGATATTGTTTTTATTTCATTACTCATGACTCGCCCCTTAGTATCGACGAATAAGATCTTGACATCACCTAGCCCGCTTGAATCACCGCATTGACCTGAACGCTATGACCATGTCCCGGTCAATGCTTCTCGCAGCACGCTTCCTATATATCTCCGGACATAAGGCCAGGAGAAAGTCCGATCGAACGCGACGCTCACACCATTGCTTAATCCAACAACAGCTGCAAAATAGCCGGCAGTGCGGCATTGGGGTTTTTGACGTTGAGCGTTCCCACTTCGCTCCACGGCCCGCAGCCACCGGCATTGCACGCCTGTACGCGGTAGCCATAGCTACCATTAGGCTTACCGATCGCTTGCCAAACGCCCTCGGGGCCGCTGTACACCTGCGCCCATGCCCCCGTACCGGACTGCTCCTGCAGCACATAGCTGGATGCCCCATCCACGCCGGTCCAGCGCACCGCGTAGCTAGCCGTCGTGCTAACGGCCGGCACGGACAACAGCGGCGAGGTGGTAGGCGCTACGGGCGGACTTTGCCCATTGACGACCACCGTGCTGGGCTGACTCCAAGGCCCGCAGCCCTGCGTATTGCAGGCGCGTGTGCGGTAGCCATAGGTGCCAGCGCCCTTGCTCGCCATACCCCACAACTGCCCCGCCCCACTGTAGATCGTGGCCCAGGCACCACCATTGACCTGTTCCTGCAATTCATAGGTGGCGGCATTGGCGACGCCATACCAACTCACGGTATAGCTGCCCGTCGCACTGCTCAAAGGCGAGTACGTGCCTGGCGCCATGGCGGGGATCGAGGACTGGTCGGGTGCCGAACCCGAGGCTTGCACCGTCTTCGCAATGAGCTTTTTGCCTAGATAGAGATAGTCGGTGTCGGTATTGGCCGCCGCATCGAACTGGTACAGCAACTGACCGGCCTGGGTATAGAAGTAGTACGTCGACGCTGCACCACTGGCGGGCGTCTTCAGCACACGCCGGCCCGCCGTATCGTAGGCGTAGCTGTCGTAGCCCGGGATGCCGGTAAGCTGGTTCTTCTGATCGAAGACCAACGCCGCGCCATTGCGCAGATTGACGTTGCCGCGGTTGTCGTACTGCAGGGTCACCACCGGCGTGGCGCCCTGGGTAATGCTGCTCAGGAGTGTTTTGGAGGCGTCGTAGTTATAGGTGAAGGTCTGGCCACCACTGACCCGGCTACGAATGTTGTTCAGTGGGTCGTAGCTGTAGCTTTCGGTACCCCATAGGCCATTGGCCTGCGCCTGGGTCAGGCGGTTCAGGGTGTCGTAGCTCAGCGCCTTGGTCCGCTGCCCACTGGCCAGATCGGTGATGTTGGTGATGTTGCCGTTGCCGTCGTAGGTGTAATCCTCGCTGACATTCAGCGTGCCGGTTTTGCCATAGCTGAAGTTACTCAGCAGCTGGCGTGCGTTCTTCTGCGCCAGGTAGCTGGTGCCGTTGCCATAGGTGAAGCTCTGCAGGTCGCCATCGGGAAAATAGTTGAGGTTGTTGGCGTAGCTGCCCACCTGGGTGGCGCGACCGAGCGCATCCGGCGCGTAATCGACCACCGTGCCGTCCGGATAGCTGACCAAACGCACGCTGCCATAGGCGTCATGCGCGTAACGAATCACCTTGCTGCCATTGCCGGTGACGCCCAGCGACTCCGCGGTGAGTTGGCCCAAGGTATTGCGAGTGGCTGCCCAGGCGGTGATGCCGGAGTTCGCTGTAGCGACGTTGCCTAGCGCGTCATAGGTATAGCTGGTGCTTTGGGTGCCCGCGGGCGGGGCCAGGGTCAGCAGCCGATTCATCGCGTCGTAGCTGCGGGTGGCCTGCGCCGCCGCTGGCACTTGCTCCTGGCCGCAACCGCTGACGCTACCGCTGAACGACAGCCCAGAGGCCGTCCACGCCACGTTGTTGGCGGCATCGTAGGCGGTCACTTCGCTGCCGCTCTCCGGCTCAGTGCTGCGGCACAGACGGTGGTAGCTGTCGTACACCAACCACTTGGTGACGTTGTCGCTTTCGGTACCGTAGAGGCCGGACTGGGTGATCGACAGCGGATTGCCATAGAGATCGCGGCTGATCGCCTGGGTGATGCCTTCCGGCGCCTGCACCTGGATCACCGCGTCGTAGCTCGGCTGATCGAACACCTGGTAACTGGTGGTGGTGACGTAGCCCTTGGGATCGGTGACCTGCTTGCGCGCGCCGGCGAGGTAGGCCGTGCTGCTGGTCAGCGTGCCCAACTCGGACGCTTGCTGTAGCTGGATCACGCGGCCCAGCGCGTCGTAGATGCTGGTAGCGCCACTGGTGATGCCGCTGAGATCCGGCGTACCGCTCACCGGATAGGAGACAAAGATCTTCTGGCCTTTCCAGTCGTAATCGGTGCGCGTGCTGATGTCGGAATTCGCCGTACCGCTGATGGCGGTATCGCTCAACACCGGGCGCAGCATGGCATCGAAGTAGGTAGTGGTGACCGCGCCACCCTTGCTGGTGGTGCGGCGCCAATGGCCCGCCCAGAGACCGCGCTCGGCAGTGGTTACGTAGGCGTAGCTGAAGCTCTTCGGAAACCACGCCACCTCATCGCCGGCGGGATAGGTGATGCCGGTGATCCGGCCGATCGCGTCGTAGCTGTAGTTGGTGGTGCTGCCGGCCTGATCGGTGAGGCTGCTGATCTGACCGAAATCATCTACAACCAGACTTACGGAGGTGCCATCTGGATAACCAATCGACTGGGGAATGCCGAGCTTGTAGCTGCCTAGCGTCGTGGTGTGATTGTTGGGATCGGTGAAGCTGGTAAGCTGACCCTGTCCGTCGTAGCCGTAATTCATCAGCGTCTGGCCGAAACGCGCGCGCGATTGCAGCGCGTCCGAACTCGTGTAGGTGTTGGTCGACTCGATCTCGCCTTTCGTGACGTTCGTGACCTGTAGCGGCAGGCCAAGCACCCAAAGTGCAGGGTCGTTGAGATAGGTCGTCGCCTTTTCGATGCCACTTTGCCCGGCAATGGAGTTGTAGCGGCTTACGTCAGTAGCTTGTCCATAAGCGTTGAAAGCCAGCGCCTGCCAGGTATAGATGTCGCCTTCTTGCGTTGTCTGTATCAGATTGACAGGGTAGAGGTTGTTCTTTTGGCTTGAATTGACTAGCAGCGAATCCATGACAAAGCCAATGGGATTATTGAAGTAATCACCACTGGCCGGAACGGGATAGCTCTGTGATTCAGTGCGAATCGCGGCGGACGTAGATGGATTAAACCCATGTAACGTACTGACCAGGCTTCCTTCAAGGTACGACTGGTAAGTATTGTCAAAACTGTAGCGCGTGATATTGCCGTTTGGGTCGGTTACATCAGTGCTGACCGTATGAATGGGGCAGACGCTGTTCGGACACTGGTCAGCCCAATAGATTGGAGGGCTTGAATAAGCGTAATTCCAAGAGTTATTGACTCCCGCGCCCATGAAGGTCTTGCTTACCAGTGCATTGATAAAATACGAAGATGGAATGAAGAACTGGGATACGGTTAAGGGGCAACTAGGTGACGGTGGCCTAGTTGCGCCAACCCTCGTGCGTGCAGTAGGTGTGATAGTGAAGGTGCCTTGCAATCCGGAAGGATGAGTAATTGAACCGGAGAACGTCGCGCCCTGGTTTCGCGCGTGAAAATAGCCACCTATGCAATCCGGCCGGCCATCCACGTCATCGGGCCCAACCGTTGAAGTGAGCAGATTCAGAAGATTGAACTGCCAGCTGGAATTGTCGGGCAGCACAACAGTAGACAAGCGCGCAACGTACCCCGCAGCCGTCTGCGGCAAGTCCGCGTATTGGTATGTCCAGGTGCGCGTAGCTCCTGAACTCGAAGTTACCGAAATATGGTCGATATAGTGGGCATCCGAACGCCAGACGATCGAGACATTACGCCCGTCACTGGCCGTAATGCCGGTGAGCTCACTACCCGTGTAGTGATACTGCACCCAGTTGCCGAAGCGGTCCTGGACTTGGGTGACCTGGGCGGCTGCGGTCGCCAATTGATCCGTTACCACGGGGGCTGACGGCGTGCCCTTCCAACTGACAGGGGTGGCCCATTGGTAGGTGAGCCAGTCGAGCCAATACTTGGTCCCATCAGGGGCCACCACCCAGAATGCTTCGCCAGCTTCACCGCTCGCTGTCTGCGGCAGGCAACCGATCATCCAATTATGCGGAGTGTATGCGTTAAAGGTCATCGCCGAGCCCGATGGACCATTCATCGACGGAGAGACGTGCCCATTTGCCCGCGCGAGGATGGGTTGCTCCCCTTGCCCAGGAATATGCAACTGATAGCCATGCCACCACGCAATCTGGGGAATTCTTGACCTGAGCTGAGTGCCTCCGCTCATGCCCGAACAGCGATTGGTTCCGGTGCCAACGCCTGCCACCCAGCTAGTTACCCAGTTACCGGCCGAGTCACCCGTCGCATTGTTATATAAGCCACTTACAAGCGTAGTTAAACGCGGAAGATTTAATTGCCAGTCGCCAAATTCTCCATTGACCGGTTCGGTGAATCCTCCAGAATTGGCCGTACGGGTGCCGGGTGAAAACGTTCGCGAGATGACAATATCCGGTCCGGTACCATGCAACACGATATCGGTTTGCTCAAACGACAATTCGCCCGTATAGAGGTCAACATGCTCGCCAAACGGATTCTCTCCGAGCGGCTGGATATCTTCGCTAACGTGAATTCGACGATGAAACTGCTCTTCAGGAGTTAACTCATCGGACTGGGCATGGGCCGGTACCCACACACCAATGCAGAAAACCACCGCAAGACGAAGAGCAATTCTGCCCAAAATCCAGGCACTAACGCGCATTCCATTCCCCTTGATCCCCAAGTCCGCGCATAGCGCGCGGAACTTATAAAGTTAACGAAGAAATTCCATGTTCGCAAGGTCAAATATTTTGCCGTGCAGAAGATCGATCACCAGTAGTCACGCTGAGATGGACTTCGATGGCTTACGCAAACAGGAGAGCTTGTTGCTTCACGAGCGCCGAGCGGGATGCATCCACTCATCACTATCGCCTCCTCTGGACAATACCTGACTACCATCGCAGCATCCTGCCCCTTACCCAGGAGCCGCCCACCTCAATGACCACCAACGCCTCGCAACTCGAACGCCTCACCTTCTTCTCCGACGCCGTCTTCGCCATCGCCATCACCTTGTTGATCATCGAGGTGCACGTGCCGCACATGAGCACTGGCGATGACCTGGCTTATTTGCAGGCGTTGCGTGAGCTGCAGCCGAGTTTCATGGGTTTCATGTTGAGCTTTCTGGTGATCGGCGCGCTGTGGATGGCGCACCATCGTGTGTTCGGCATGCTGGCCGATTACAACTCGGCGATTATGTGGCCGAACATGGTGTTGTTGATGGTGGTGGCGTTTATGCCGTTTGCCACGGCGTTGATGAGTTCGAATGCGTCGGCTCGGGTGCCGGAGTTGTTTTATGCGGGAACGCTGCTGCTGGCCGGGTTGCTGCAGCACTGGTTGTTCTCCGTGGCGTTGCGCGCGCCGTATGTGCGCAAGGACGTGACGCCGGATGAGATCGCCGCTACGCGCTGGCGTTCCTGGGGTCTGCCGACGGCGGCGGCGTTGTCGCTGGTGGCGGCCTGGTTCGCGCCGGGGTGGAACAATTTTCTGATGCTCGGCATCCCGCTGTTGGTTCGACTGTATGCTTCGGTGGGTCGGCGCCGTGCACTGCATTTGCAGGCAGCGCCTGCCGGCGCCTGAGCACACCCGACCGGAGTCCGCATGTCCACGCGCTATCGTTGGTTCGCTGCTTTTGCCGCCGCACTCGGCTGGTTCACGTTGGCACTGAAATTACTGCTTTCGATCCGGATGACGCAGGCCATGGGCCAAGGTGCGTTGGCCGGTGTGTGGCTCTATCTGGGTTTCTATACCGTACTGACGAATATGCTGGTGGCGTTGGCGCTCACCGCGGGATCGACGGGACCGCGCGGGCCGATCACGCGCTTTTTTGGACGGCCGGGCGTGAATACCGCCATCGCTATGAGCATCGCGGTGGTCGGCGTCATCTACAGCCTGCTGCTGCGTCACTTGTGGAATCCGCAGGGCTGGCAGTTGTTTGCCGACATCATGGTGCATGATGCGATGCCGCCGATCTTTCTGCTGTATTGGTGGTTGGCTGTACCCAAGTGGTCGCTGCGCTGGCAGCACATCGTGTTGTGGCAAGCCTACCCCGTGGGCTACTTCGCTTATGTGCTGGCCCGCGGCGCCTTAATCGGCCGGTATCCCTATCCGTTTCTGGACGTGAACACGCTGGGCTATGCGCGCGTGGTGGGCAATGCCTGCCTGGTGTTGCTGGCGTTCGTTGCGGTCGCGCTGGTGCTGGTCGCCCTGGCGCGCTGGCAGGTGCGCAGGGCGACGCGTGAAGTGGTGCAGGCGGCCTGACGACGCCGTCACACGCTTACGGCAAAATGTGGCACGAGTGTCGCCAGCCCACGGGAAACGTCATGCGTCTTCGCTCTTTGCTGTCAGGTATCGCGTTGCTGCTGGCTTCCACCGCCGGCCAGGCGCAAGACGCCACGGATGCGTCCGCGTTTTTCGTGAAGCTCTACGCCACCACCTGCATGAAGCATTACGCGAAGCCGGAAGCGTTGAAGGCGGAGTTCGAGGCGGCGAAAACACCAGCACTCGCCGACGCCACCGCGAAGAATTTCCTCGGCGGCATGCCGGGCACGGCCTGGGCGCGTAGCGGCCCGGGCGACGGCAAGTTTGTGGTGTCGTTGCGCGACGATGGCGTGTGCGCTGTGTTCGCGCAGCAGGCGGATGCGATCAATGTCGAGCAACAGTTCACTGCATTGGTGAGCAGCAGCCCCGCACCCTTGAAGGCATCGCCCGAGCAGGACGAGCGCGGCATGGCGCCGACGGGGCCCATCCATACGCTGAGCTATGCGTGGGCGCGGCCGGGCGATACGTCAAAATTGCTGTTCACGCTGACGACGGCGGTATCGCCGGATGCGCCGGTTCAGGCGATGGCGACGCTGGCGCGGGTGGCCAAGTAAGCAGCTGATTGGCGGCGAAACTCAGTTACGCGAGCCGTTAGCTCCCTCCCCTGCTTGCGACGCAAAGCTAGTCCCGTGGGACAGGGGAGGGAGGGGAAGATCGCATCCGCTGAACGTCGACGCCAATCGGGTATGCAGGCGTGCCTCCCGATCTAGTCCGGCGAAGCGCTCCTACAATGATTTGCGCAGGTCTTCCAGCCACTCGCCGGCCAGATGCGTCTGGTCTTCGTGCGCGTTATCGCGCCAGGTTTCGCGGAGGGCTTCCGCATACCAGCGGCGCGAGGATGGCAGTTCGCGCAAACGCTGTGCGTAGGCGGCCGAGTGTGGCTGCATGGGCAATCCATAGGTCTGGATGCGAAAGGCGACGGGTGCGTAGAACGCATCGACGGCGGTAAATGTCTCGCCCGCGAGGAAGGGACCACCGAAGCGTTTCAGGCCATCGCCCCACAGCTCATCCAGCCGCGCCAGCTCTACCTTGAGCGCCTTCGACATGTGATGCAGGCGCACGCGAACGCCGCAATTCATCGACGCCTCTTCGCGCAATGTCGTGAAACCGGAATGCATTTCGGCCGCGGCGCAACGTGCCCATGTACGTGCGGAGGCATCCGCCGGCCACACGCCGGGATGGCGTTCAGCCAGGTACTCGGCGATGGCGAGGGAATCCCAGATCGTAGTGTCGCCGTCATGCAGGCACGGCACCTTCCCGGTGGGCGAGAACACGCGGAAGTTGTTCCAGTTGCTGCCCTGCCCAAACGGCGCAAGGCGCTCCTCGAACGGAATGTCAAGCTCGCTCATCAACACCCACGGCCGCATCGACCACGAGGAGTAATTTTTGTTGGCGATGTAGAGCGTGTACATACGATGCCCCGGAACCAGCGCGGCGACGTCAGACGTCGAGGATCAACAGCGTACCTCGACTCCCCTTCCCTACGCTGTGTGGCACACCGGCCGGTACTACATAGATCTCACCGGTACCGACGCGCAACGCTTCGCCCTCCAGCTGCAGCACCATCCCTCCTTCGAGCACCAGTAGACCTTCCGCGTAGTCGTGGCACTCCTCCGGATACGCGGAGTCGTCCATGCGCACCAGCTTGAGGTTGGCGTCGCCGAAGCGGGCCACGATGCTGGACGACCACGCCTGTGGCAGCTGCTCTGCCAAGTCAGTCAAACGAATCAGCGCCATGGCTCAGCTCTGCTTGACTGGCGTCGCTGCCATCGGTGCTGCCACCTGCGGTGCGCGACGCTTCGTATTGGCCAGCACCACGCCACCCACGGTGACCGCGCCGCCCACCAGAGTCAGCAAGGTCGGACGCTCGCCCAGCCACACCCATCCGATCAGCACCGCAATCGGCGGCGAGAAATAGATGAAGCTGCTGACCTGCGACGCGGAGGCGCGATGCAGCGCCGCGTTCCACGCGATGTAGCCGATGAAGGTGGGCGCGATGCCCAGCCACAGCAACGCGCCGATATGCGAAGCCGGTGCAACAGCCAGCGCATGTGGCAAACCCAGGCCGAACGGCAAGGTAGCGAGCGTGCCGGCGAAGAAGGTAAAACCGGTGACGCCCAGCATGCTGTTGCGCGCGAACAGTGGCTTCTGCCCGACGAAGAAGGTCGCCGAAGCCAGCACGCTCACTAACACCAGCGCAGCCATCGGCTCGAACTTCACGTCCTTGCCGCTAACCAGCACCACCATCACCACGCCCACCAGCGCCACGCCGAGCCCCGCCAGGGTGCGCGGCGACAGGCGCTCGCGCAGCCAGATGGCCGAAAGCGCCGCGGTGGCCGCCGGTATCAGCGAAATCAGGATGGCCGCGGTGCCACTGGCCACGCGGGTTTCCGCAGAGTTGAGGCAAAGGTGATACACGGTCAGGCCAATCACGCCGAGCAACACCATCTGCGACCAATCGCGCCGCGCTGGCATCGGCACGCGCTTCACCAAGAGCAGCAGGGCGAAGCAGAACGAGCCAATGGACAGGCGCGCCAGCGCCACTTCGCCAGGGGTGAACGAGGCCAGCGCATAGGCGATCGCGGCATAGGCCGACGACCAGGTAAGCAGGGCGATGCCGATATAGGCAAGGGCACGCCCGTCGAGGCGTTCCGGGGTCTGCATGGGGAAGATTCCGTGGGGAAACAATGTGCGCATCGTAGTCCTGGCCGCCGCACGCAGGAATAATGAATCGGCGTACGATGGCGATGTTTCGCCAACGATCGGAATGTGAAATGAACTCAACGACCTTTGAATCGAAACCCGTTTGGGACAATAAGGATTGGCAACTGCTGGAGGCCCTGCAGCAGGACGCACGCCTCGGCTATGCCGAGCTGGGGCGCAAGGTGCGCCTGTCCGCACCGGCCGTAGCCGAGCGGGTGAAGCGCCTGGAAGAAGCCGGCGTGATCACCAGTTATCGCGCCGTGATCAACCCGCGCAAACTGGGTTATGAGATCGACGCGATGATCCGGCTGCGCTGCGATGGCGGTACTTGTGCGCGTGTGGGTGCGCTAGTGGCGGACATTCCGGAAGTACTGGATTGCCGGCGGCTGGCGGGGGAGGACTCGGCGCTGCTGCGGGTGGTGGCGATGTCCATTCCGCATCTGGAAACCGTGCTGGATCGGCTGCTCAAGATTCATCCGAGCATCAGCACGACGACGCTGATCGTGCTGCAGACGTCACATGAGAATCGGCCGCTGACGTTGGCGATGCGGAATGCGGCGACCTCAGCGCCGTAGCTTCATTTGAGCTTCTATGGGGCAGGCCCTTGAGACAACGCTTCACTGTCCTGCATAGCAGGATTCCGTAACGCCCGGTCGCCCACAGGTGGTCTCCTGCAAGGATTGGTATGCTCGCGCGGGTTTCACGGAGCCATTTCATGCGCGAGCTATACCCCGAGATCGAGCCCTATCAGACGCATCACATCGCGGTCGACGCGCTGCACACCTTGCGCGTCGAGGAATGCGGCAACCCTAAAGGTCTGCCGGTGGTCTTCCTGCATGGTGGCCCCGGCGCCGGCATCGCCACCTACCACCGTCGCTTCTTCGATCCACAGCGCTATCGCATCGTGCTGTTCGACCAGCGCGGCGCGGGACAGTCCACGCCGTTTGCCGTGTTGCAGGACAACACCACCTGGCACCTGGTGGCCGATATCGAAACGATCCGCGAAGCGCTGGGCATCGAGCGCTGGGTGGTGTTCGGCGGCTCGTGGGGTTCGACGCTGGGCTTGGCTTATGCGCAGACCCATCCGGAACGGGTGCTGGGCTTGGTATTACGCGGCATCTTTCTGTGCCGGCCGGAGGAGATTCGCTGGTACAACGAGGAAGGCGGCGGCGCATCGTGGATTCGGCCTGAAGAGTGGCGTCGCTATGCCGCGGCCATTCCCGAGAACGAACGCGGCAACATGGTCGAAGCCTATTGGCGCCGCCTCACCAGCGACGACGAAGCGGTGCGGCTTGCGGCGGCGCAGGCCTGGGGCGCATGGGAAGGCAGCACCATCACGCTGGAAGAAAGCCCCGAAACAGTGGCGAGTTTCAGCGCGCCGGAAGTGGCACTGAGCATGGCGCGCACCGAGGCGCACTACTTCCGTCACCTTGCGTTTCTTGAGCCGGGCCAGTTACTGCGTGACGTGGCGAAGATCCGCCACATCCCCGCCACCATCGTGCACGGCCGCTACGACATCGTGTGCCCGGTGAAGAACGCTTACGACCTCGCCGCCGTGTGGCCGGAGGCGGATTTTCATGTGGTGGTGGCTGGACATGCCGCGGGTGAGCCGGCGATTGTCGATGTGCTGGTGACCGCGACGGATCGATTGGCGGATCGCTATGGCTGAGGCCGCCGGTGTAGGAGCCCACACTGTGGGCGACCGGCCTGGTATATGCGCAATCACCCACAGGGTGGGCTCCTACAAGGGAAATCGTTAGCGCAGCACAACCTGGCTGCGCTTGAGGCTCACCGGCTGAGCGACCTGGGCATGGGCATCGGACGCCAGCCAGACCCCCAGCACCAGGAGGAATACAGCCAGACCAAGGCAGGACTTCAGGATCGAGATGCGGCGAGTTGGCATGGAGTGGTGCGCGCAGGCGGACATCCGAGAGATGACGCGCCGGGCGCGATCCGGTTGACAGGGAGACAGCGCAAGAATCGGAGAGCGCCGCTTGCATGCGTCCAGCACACTGCTGGACCTCACTTCGACGGAGCGCTTCCGATGCTGACCTTGTACGACTACCTCCCCTCCCAGAACGGCTGGAAAGTTCGCCAGCTGCTGCATCACCTTGGCCAGCCGTATCGCAGCGTGCAAGTGAGCATCTTCGAGGGCGAGGGACAGACGGCGGATTACCTGCGCATCAACCCCACCGGCACGGTGCCGGCGATCCAGTTGGAGGATGGCCGCGTGCTGGCCGAATCCAATGCCATCCTCGCTTACCTGGCCGAAGGCACGCCCTATCTTCCATCCGATGTCTTTGGACGCGCCAAGGTGTTCCAGTGGCTGTGTTTCGAACAGGAGCGGGTGGAGTCGGTGATCGGTTCGCTGCGGTTCTGGACCATGACCGGGAAGTTGCCGAATCGACCGCAGGCGTTGATCGACCTGAAGCGCAAAGCGTCGTTGCGCGCATTGGGCATGCTGGAATCCGAGCTGGCGACGCGCCCCTTTCTTGCGGGCGACCACTACACCATCGCGGATATCGCTGTGTTTGCGTATGCCAGTCGTGCCGAGGAAGCGGGGCTGTCGCTGGAGCCGTATCCATCCTTTCGTGCATGGATCGCGCGGGTGGCGGCGCAGCCAGGATTTTTGGCGACGATGTATCCGTACTCGGTGGACCCACAGGCAAGCAAGGAATTGCGCTGAGGCGTTTGGGTGCCGTGTCAGGTCTGCGCCACTGGATTCCGGCCTACGCCGGAATGACGAGCTAAGAGCTGACCACTACCTTCCCTATCGTCATTCCGGCGTAGGCCGGAATCCAGGGCGGCGCCTTTCATGGAGAGTAAGGCGCCGCTCTCCAATGACCACCGCCACAGGCCGCCCCAGGAACGCCGATGGCATACTCGGCGCTCCCGTTCCTGGAGTCGTTCTCTATGCGCCTGATCTCCGCTCTTGCCGTCGGTGCGTTCACGCTGCCGCTGACCGCCTTCGCCGCCGACCCACATTCCTACGCCCAGCCCGACCAGGTGCGCGTGACGCACCTCGATCTGGACCTGAAGATCGACTTTCCGCTTAAGCAACTCGATGGCCAGGCTACGTTGAAGCTGGACTGGAAGGACGCCAAGGCGAAGTCGTTAGTACTGGATACGCGCGACCTGAAGATCGCCAAGATTGAAGCGATCGACACGAAGGGCAAGGCGAGCGCGCTGACCTTCGCACTGGCGCCGCGCGACAAAGAGCTTGGCAGCAAGCTGACGATCAATGCACCCAGCCATCCAGCGCAGGTGCGCATTGTCTACACCACCGTGCCGACCGCTTCCGGCCTGCAGTGGCTGACGCCGGAGCAGACCGCGGACAAGAAGCTGCCCTTCATGTTCTCGCAGTCCGAATCCATCCATGCACGCTCGTGGGTGCCGCTGCAGGATTCACCCGCGATCCGCTTCACCTATACCGCCCATGTCACCGCACCGAAGGATGTGCGCGTAGCGATGAGTGCGATCAACGACGCCAAGCATGCGCTGGATGGTGACTTCAGCTTCAACCAGCCGCATCCGATTCCGTCCTATCTGCTGGCCATCACCGCCGGCGATCTGGCAGTGAAGGAAACCGGCCCGCGTTCGGCCGTCTATGCGGAACCCAGCGTGGTCGATAAAGCCGCGCATGAGTTCGAGGACACGGAAAAGCTGATCGCCGCGACCGAGAAACTGTACGGCCCGTATGCATGGGACCGCTACGACCTGCTGGTGCTACCGCCGTCGTTCCCGTTTGGCGGCATGGAAAACCCCAACATGACCTTCGCCACGCCGACCGTGCTGGTGGGCGACAAGAGCCTGGTCTCGCTGGTATCGCATGAACTGGCGCATTCGTGGTCGGGCAACCTGGTGACCAGCGCCGCATGGCGCGACATCTGGCTCAACGAAGGCTTCACCACCTATGTGCAGGGCCGCATCACGGAAGCCGTGTATGGCAAGGCCCTTGCCGATGAGGAGGCGCTGCTTTCCGCGCGCGCGCTGCAGAAGAGTATCGGGGCGATGCCGGAGAACGCACAGAAGCTGGCGCCGGAGCCGCACGGCATCGGTGCCGACGATTCGCTATCCGAAGTGCCCTACGACAAGGGCTCGTGGTTCCTGCGCACGCTGGAGCAGCGCTACGGCCGCGACGTGTTCGACCCTTACCTCAAGGGCTATTTCAATCACTTCGCGTTCCAGAGCATCACCACCGAGCAGATGCTGGATTACCTCAAAGCCAACCTGATCGACAAATACCCGGGCAAGGTCAGCTGGGACGAGGTGAACGAATGGGTCTACAAGCCGGGCATCCCGAAGAACGCGCCGCTGCCCGACTCGCCTCGTTTCAACAGCATCGACAAGCAGCGCGACGACTTCCTCGCCGGTAAGCTCGATGCCGCCAAGCTTGATGCCAAGGGCTGGAACACGCAGGAGTGGATGTACTTCCTCGACCGCCTGCCGGACGCGGCTCCACTGGATAAGATCAAGCAGATCGATGCCGCCTGGCATCTCACCGGCACGCCCAACGCCGAGATCGGCATGCGTTGGTACAGCCACGCCATCGCCGCCGGCAACAAGGATGTGTGGAGCGCCGCCGCGGAGCACATGACGCGCATCGGCCGCCTCTATCTCACCACGCCGCTGTACAAGGCGTTCGTCAAAACGCCGGAGGGCCTGGCTTACGCCGAGCAGGTTTATGCCAAGGCCAAGGCGGGTTATCACCCGCTGACCCAGGCAGCGGTCGAAGACATCTTCGCCAAGGCAAAGAAAGCCAAAGCCAAGAAGTAGGGCACACCAGCGCGCCGTTCCGGACTTGATCGGAACGGCGCGCGACCCGACATGCTCACGTCATTCCAAAGCGAACCCTCACGATGCCCAACCCCGCCGCTACGAACACCCGCCCGCTGTGGCAGCGCCTGCTGCTGCGCCGCCTGAAGTTCCTCGCTTTCGTCGTGGTCCTACTCGGCGTCGTGCTGGGCGGCAGCTATCTGTTCGCGCCGCAGTGGCTGTTGCGTGCAGAGATCGCGCGCAAGGCCATGACCGCGCATGTCGAGGAGCACTCGGTGCAGGTGGGCGACACCAAGTGGGTGTACTACGAAGGCGGCGAAGGCCCCACCTTGCTGTTGCTGCACGGCTTTGCCGCCGACAGGAACGTGTGGCTGGAACAGGCCAAGCTGCTGACCCCGCATTTCCACGTGATCGCGCCCGACCTGCCGGGCTGGGGCGACTCCAGCCGCGTAGAGGGCGCCAGCTACAACATCGACGCGCAGGCCGCGCGTTTGCAGGGCTTCGTCGCCGCATTGCGCCTGCAACGCTTCATGCTGGTCGGTCATTCCATGGGCGGCGCCATCGCCGGCGTGTATGCCGCGGATCATCCCGAGCACGTCGCCTCGCTGGTCCTGATCGATTCCTTCGGCCTCAAGGCCAACGAGAACGACTTCGCCCGTAATGCCCTCGCCGGCAAGAACCCGTTCCTGTTCGACGACCGCGAGAGCTTCGCCCGCGCCACCGCCCTCGCCTTCCAGCAAGTGCCGGCGATCCCGGGCCGTTTCATCGACGTGCTGGTCAAGCAGAACCAGAAAGATCACCCCTTCATCGAGCGCACTTTCAACGAGCTGCGCGATCCCTCGCAGTACCTCGCGCTGCAGAGCCGCCTCGACCGCCTCGGCATGCCGGTGATGGGCCTGTGGTGCCACGACGACAAGATCACCGACATCTCCTCGCTGGACAGCCTGCGCAACGGCCTCACCCACGCCAGCGCGATCAGCTCCACCATCCTCAACGGCTGCAACCACATGCCGATATTGGAGAAGGCGGACGAAACTTCGCGCATCCTGACGGCGTTTGCGTTGTCGCATTGAAGTGAGCCGTTGGCTCCCTCCCCTGCTCGCAGGGGATGGCTGGGCAGGGGTGAGTACTTGAGAAAGCGTTTCGGGAGAGGTTCTCGCAAGGGCTCACACCCTCCCAGCCTCCCCCTGCAAGCAAGGGAGGGAGAACATCGCGCTAGCTGAGATTCGGCGCCAATCAGGTTCGCCGATGTGCCAGTGCGCTGGGACTTAACGCCAGCCAACTAGTACCTGACACATGCACTAAACCTTGATCACAGACGCTGCATCCGAACTCGCGATATCGTCCACGTCAACAATTCGGGAGCGCTCCACCATGAAGTCATGGCTTTACGTTTTGCTGATCGCCGCAGGCCTGCTCGCCATGCCATCTGCATGGTCGCAACTCGCGCCAGGCTCGATGGACGTCCACTCGATGGACGTCCAATGGAACGAGGGCAGCGAGCATTGCGACGCGCAGCCGCCTTCGCCGCTCCAGGTGCACCGTTACAACGCGCAGACCTTCGTGCTGCGCGAGAGCCTATGCGAAACCGCCGAAGCGCCTTTCATATACCTGCTGCTGGGTACGGACAAGGCGCTGCTGATCGACACCGGCGACGTCTCCGATCCGAAGCGTATGCCACTGGCCAACACCGTCCTGTCGCTGTTGCCGGGCGCGGGAACGACGAAGCTGCCACTGATCGTGGTGCACACGCACGGCCATCTGGATCATCGTTCGGGCGATGCGCAATTCTCAGCGCTGCCGAATACGCAAGTCGTCGGCACCGACCTCGAACACGTCAAACAGTACTTCGGCTTTCACGATTGGCCCAACGGCACGGCCACTGTGGACCTGGGCAACCGCATCGTGGATGCGATCCCCACGCCCGGACACTACCCGTCCCACGTCACTTACTACGACCGCATGACTGGCCTGGTCTTCTCCGGCGACTTCCTGCTGCCGGGCCGCCTGCTGATCGAGGACAAGGCCGCCGACCTGGCCAGCGCACATCGCGTCGCCGACTTCTTCAAGGATCGTCCGGTCAGCTATGTACTCGGCGGCCATATCGAACTGGACAAGAACAACGCTTTGAGCAGCCTGGGCGAGTCGTACCACCCCAATGAACGCGCATTGCCGCTGAACAAACAGGATCTACTCGACCTGCCCGCCACCATCGCCAGCTTCAACGGCTTCTACAGCAGCCACGGCATGTTTGTGATGATGAGCCAGACGCGTGTGCTGCTGGCACTGCTCGCCGGCGTACTCATCGTGCTGGCGGGCATCGGCTACGGGTTGTATCGCTTCGTGCGTCACCGCAAGGCGAGGCGGCTTGCGGCGGCCGTCGCTTCAGCGTGACCCCGTAGGCTGACAATGGCACTTCCATCCTTCTGATTGGCATCGAATCTCAGCTGTGCGCTCTGATGGCTCCCTCCCGTGCTTGTCCCAAAAAAAAAGGGAGGAGAACATCGCGCCAACTGAGATGCCGCACCACTCGCGACCCTCGTATATTCGCCGGCAGTCCTAACCTCCCAAGAGACACGTCATGCTGATCTCCGGCCGTTGCCACTGCGGAAACATCTCCTTCGCGTTGAACTGGCTACCCGAGCCAACGGAAATCCACGCGCGCGCTTGCACGTGCTCGTTCTGCGTCAAGCATGGTGGCGTCTGGACGTCTTGCCCAACCGGTTCGCTCACGATAACGGTGAAGGAACCCACGCATGTGTCGAAATATGCCTTCGGCACGAAGACGGCTGAATTTCATGTCTGTGCCGTCTGCGGTGTCGTGCCCTTGGTCACCAGCCGAATCGATGGCCAGCTTTACGCGGTCGTCAACGTCAATACCTTTGAAGACGTGGACCCTTCTTTGCTTCGGCGCTCATCGTCCACCCTGGACGGGGAAACGAAGGGCGACCGCCTGGCCCGACGCCAACGCAACTGGATTGCGAAGGTCGAGTACATAGGACTCGGCAGCTGAGCACGCATCCTTCCGACACTCCACTCATGGCTTCCATGGTGGCGCACAACCACTGGTTATCAGCTAAGGCTGAAACGGTTATCGGCAGGATCGGCCCCAGTTTCGGCGAATAGCAAACTTCGAAGCCTTCAACTTCTGACCAGCGCGCGATATTGCCGCGGCGACACACCCGTAAACTGCCGGAACTGCCGGGACAGACTGCTCTGATCGCAGAAGCCGGCGATCTGGGCGATTTGCGCGATTTGCACGGTGCTCTCGGCGAGCATGCGCGCCGCCATATCAATGCGGATCTTTTGCAGGTATTGCCCTGCGGAAAGCTGAAAAACCATCTTCATGCGCCGATCGAACTGAGCCGATGTAAGACCGGAGCGCCGCACCATTTCCTCTACCCGCAGCGGTGCCGCCAGGTTGGCATGCATATAGTCGATGGCTTCGGCAAACCCCTCGCTGACCATGCCGGCCCGACTCGGCTCGAATAAATCCCTTGATATACAGGCCAACCCGATCAAGCGGCCATTGGCATCTCGCAGTGGTTCTTTGGTGGTCAGGCACCAACCGGAGCTGCGATCCGGGTAGAGCGTAAGGTCAAGCGCGTTGAGCAGCGACTGCCCCGTGCGGAACAACTGCGCATCCTGACGCGCGTAACGCTCGGCCATTGGCGCCGGGAACAGATCAAACGCGGTCAACCCGATGGCAGCGTCGCGATGAAGCAAGTTGCAGCGCGACACGCAGGCTTCGCTCATCCATACATAGCGGCCTTGGATGTCCTTTACTGAGAAAACAATATCCGGCAGCCGGTCAAACAGCGTGGCAACAAACATGCCTTGCCCAAGCTGTTGCATAAAGGTGGTTTGCCACTGTTTCTTTCCGATCATAGTCAGCCCCCCTCCCGGACAAATTTGTGCGTTTACCACGTCGTGCGCGGATATGGCGTCAAGACGACCCTTATAGCCCTGCCTAATATCTGTGCTGACCGTGCAGGTCCGCGTGCCGCGGCACCACAAAGCGCACGGTGGGTGACAGGGGGTCACTCCTACTTGAGGAGCTTTCATGAGCAACCATTCCGTTTCGTTGCGTTTGAAAAATGTGCTTTGCATCGCATTGCTATTGGCCTGCGGGGCCAGTCATGCCGCGCAGTCCGACAGCAAGATTCAACCAGCACCGGTGAGTCTGCCACCACCCACAGCCGAGGCAATGCGCCTTGGATCACCTCCTGTAACACCCATAAATCACCAGCAAAAGCGCGCACTAACGCCTGCCGAGCGTGCGCCGCAGCCGAGCTCGCGCGAGCATCTTCGAACCGATTACGATAAGCCGTATAAATATCCAAACGAAACGAGCCGCTTGCGCGCAGCCGCTGCGGCGGCTAGCTGTGACGTACCAGGCATGGCCGCGGCCAGTGGCAGTCAGCTGGTTTCTCTGATCCGTGGTTCTGACGTGAATAGCTGCATCAACACGCTGTTCAACCTCACCGGAACCACCGCGGGCCAGATGTTCAACGAGAGCAAGATGACCACCGTGGCCGACGCCTTGCGTGTCGCCGCCCCCAGCTACCCAGGCAGCAACGCCAACAGCGACCTGCAGCTGATCTTGTTCTTGCGCGCCGGCTACTACGTGCAATACGGCGATTCCGCCGATGTGGGCAGCTATGGCTCGTTATTGAAGAATGCCATCCGCCCCGCCCTCGACGCATTCGTCGCCAACCCACACTTTCACGATGTGAACGACAGCCATGGGCAGGTGCTGGCCGAGTTCGTGACCTTGATCGACAGCGCCGGCGAAAACGCCTATCAGCTGTCAACCGTGCGCGACCTGCTGGATGCCTATAACAACAGCTATCACAGCTATTGGTATATGACGGCGGCGACCAACAACGTATTCACGGTGCTGTTCCGCGGCCACTATCTACCGGAGTTCGTCACGGCGGTGGAGGCCAACGACTTCATCACGCCATCGCTGTCGAACTTTATTACCCGCAACGGCGCCGATGCCGGCACGGGTTACGAATATCTACTCGCCAATGCGGCTCGCGAGCTCACCCGCTTCCTGCAATATGCACCGCTGGCGCCCAGCGTGCAGCCCAGGGTAAAGAGCATTCTCACCTCCTATGGCATGACCGGCGCCGGTGCGTCGATCTGGGTGGCCACGGCAGACATCGCCGATTACTACGACCATGCCAATTGCAGCTACTACGGCATTTGCGATTTCAGAACGCAGCTCGCCAAGGCGGTATTGACGGTGGACTATCAATGCAGCGCAGACCTGCATTTGCGCGCGCAGGCGCTTACTTCCGACCAGGTTTCGCAAACCTGCGCCAAAGTGATCGGCGAGAAGAGCTTTTTCCATCAGCGTGTGCAGAACAGCGATGCGCCGGTAGCCAATGACAATAACACCACGCTCGAGCTGGTCGTCTTCCACAGCAGCTCGGATTACCAGACTTATTCGGGCGCAATTTTCGGTAACAGCACGAATAACGGCGGCATCTATCTGGAAGGCGATCCATCGGCTGCAGGCAATCAGGCGCGCTTTATCGCCTACGAGGCTGAGTGGCTCCGTCCCACCTTCGAGATCTGGAATCTTACGCACGAATTCATCCACTACCTCGACGGCCGCTTCGACATGTATGGCGACTTCACCGCCGAGACCAGTGCTCCGACGATCTGGTGGATCGAAGGGCTGGCCGAATACATGTCTTACAGCTATCGCGGCGTGCCTTACCCTGAAGCCTTCGCTGATGCAGGCGCCGGCACCTTTCCGCTCAGCACTATCTTTGCCAACGACTACAACAGCGGCCAGGAACGCGTTTACCGCTGGGGTTATCTGTCGGTCCGTTACATGTTCGAAAACCATCAGGACGAGGTCGGCAACATCCTCGGCTATTTCCGCCCTGGCAACTACAGCGGCTATGCCAACTACCTCAGCCAGATCCGTTACACGCATGACGCCGACTGGAGTACCTGGCTGACTTGCCTCGCCGCACACAGCGGCGATACGGCGAGCTGCGGCACTGGCGCGAGCGCTGGATGCCCCGCTGGCGACACCCGCGCGCTCAACGATGGTTGCTCGCGCAGCGTGGCGGATACACCGCGCGCTGGCGATCTGCAGTACTTCTACGTGTTCATACCGGCCGGCACCGGCCATCTGACCATCACCACCAGTGGTGGCACGGGCAACGCGGATCTCTACATCATTAACAGTGCGTCCGGATGGCCATCCACCACCTCATACGAAGCCCGTTCCATCAACCCGGACAATAGTGAAAGCGTGGTGATCACCAATCCGCAGGTTGGGCACTATTACCACATAGCCGTATCCGCCACAGCGCCGTTCAGCGGCGTACGCATCAGTGCATCCCTGACGCCCTGACGGCAATACGAGAACCTAGTGGTATCGTTTGGATTCAGAGCTCGGCGGGCGTCAGCCCGCCGAGCTCTGTCAGGTGCGAATAGTCACTCAATGCAAATAAACGGTCGGCCCAAGAATGGCCGCAAACGCCAGCGTTACCAGCACGCCAACCGCAACGAGAGCGTTGTGGCGGCCGATGTAGAAGTCCTGCACTGGCAGATCGCAACGCGGGAAATACGCTACATTGAACATACCGGCGAGGCCGCCGAACGTTGAGGCGATCGCCGACGTCAGGGTGATCACCATGCCATGCGGATTGAATAGGCTGACCACCAGCGCGCCCACACCTCCGACCACATAGACCGTCATGGCGATATGCCGCTGCACGCGGCGGGCCTGATCGCCGCCGCCCAGCATCGCGATCAGCATGCGGATACTGATGAGTATCACCCGCTTGTAGGCGTACAGGCCGATGACGAACAACCCAACGCGCCATAGCCACGGCCAGGGCAGCGGACCGATACCACCACCCACGTCCGGCCCCCAGTCACCGAGATTGGTTACGCCCGAGAACATCCAGTAGCCGGCCGCGACCATGCCTGTCACAGCAAACACGATCCAGAGCATCAATCGCAGTAGCGGCCGCTCCACCCTTCGCCATGCGAGATACGCCAACACCGCCAGCAAGACATCCATGCCGGTACCCGCCATGGACACGATGCGAGTAGCCCACCCTTCCGTAGAGGGGCATTCGATGTAATAGGCACCGAGTTCACTGGGCCGATGACCGGAAGCGACGCAGGTGAGTGCATGTCCAAGCAGCTCATGCGCCATCGTGAGCAAGGGCAACAGCAGCAACACCAATCCCACCATAGTCCATGGATCGACCCGCGGACGTGCATGCATGTCGCTCTCTTCCATCATCCACTCCCCTAAAGTGTCACTTGATGGTCCCGCATGCGCTCCGCGCACCCAAGTGTGGAATCTGAGGCTGTCGCTATGACAACTGTCAGAGATTGATGCACGCAGCGGATCGACTCTCAGCTACGTGTGCGGTTAGCTCCATTGCTTGCGACGCAAAGCTAGGGGAGGGGCAAAACCGCGCCAGCTAAGAATCGACGCTAATCAGGTGCCGCCATAGGCGGATCGAACGACTTGTCGTTCGATCAGGCTGGCAGCACCGCACAGCGTTGCAACAAGAACTGACGGACCGCGGGATCGCGCTCGAGACCCACTGCCATCTCATAGGCATGACGCGCCTCGCCGTAAGCGCCGCCCCTCGCCAGGAGTTCAGCGCGCGTCGCCCAGTAAGGTTGGTATTCGGCGAGACGTGTGTCCGTCGCGACATCATCTAGCGCATCGAGTCCGGCTTTCACGCCGTGCAGTTCCGACATGGCCAGCGCGCGATTGACGGCTACGACGGGCGACGGCGCGAGAGTCAGCAAGGCATCGTATAGCCGCACTACGTCCGCCCAATTGTCGTGACCCGTGCGGCGGCGGTGGACGTGCGCCGATTGCAGCGCGGCCTCCAGTTGATAACGACCGATGGCGTGCAACGCACTCGCATGCCGGAGCAGGGATTCGGCTTCTTCGATCATCGCCGTGTCCCATAGCGTCAACTCCTGTTCGGCGAACGGTATGTAAGCGCCGGACGTCGAACGCCTGGCGCGACGGCGCGCCTCGGCGTGCAGCATGAGTGCGAGCAGGCCGAGAGCTTCAGCTTCGTCGGGCAAAAGTTCGGCCACCAGTTTGGCGAGGAACAGCACTTCTTCGCTGAGGTCCCGACGCGTTGCGTCCATGCCTCCGGGATCGCTCCAACCTTCGGTGAACGCGGCATAGATGGCGTCAAGCACACTGGCAAGGCGCGCGGGCAGCTCTTCGCGCTCCGGGATGGAGAAAGGTATGCCGGCCTGACGGATCTTGTCCTTGGCCCGGACCAAACGCTTGCCCATGGCCGCGGGAGAGGTGAGGAAAGCCGAGGCAATGGCCTTGGCATCGAGTCCGAGCACCGCCTGCAGAATCAGGGGTGCGTGGATGCCTTCTTCAATCGCTGGATGCGCGCAGGCAAACATCAAAGCCAGGCGCATATCGGGGATCGCCGTATCGAGCGGCGCTTCCGGCTCCTCGGCCAGAATCTGCAATTGCGTAGTCACCGCTTCGCCACTGCGCTGATGCCGTGCGACATCGATAAGCTTCCGACGCGCCACCGTCATCAACCACGCTTCCGGATTCGACGGACATCCACTTCGTGGCCACGCGGCAAGCGCCGAGGCAAACGCTTCCGAAAGCGCATCCTCGGCGGCCGCGACATCGCGCGCGCGGACGGCGAGGTAGGCGACGAGCTTGCCATAGCTGCGTCGCGCTACCGCGTCCGCCGTCTGTTGCGCGTCTTTCTCGCACGGACTCATGGCCCTACGTCGTCATGTCCCAGACTGGTCGCACCTCTCCCAGACGGGACGCACTTCGACTACGCCATGGTGGGTGGCCGGACAGCGCGCCGCCCACGAGATCGCCGCATCGAGGTCGGGCACATCGATCAGAAAATAGCCGGCCAGCTGTTCCTTGGAATCCGCATAAGGGCCATCCAGCACCTGCGCCTTGCCGTTCACCGCGCGGACCGTAGTCGCCGAAGGGGTGTGTTGCAGACGATTGGCGCCGACCATCACCTTCGCCTCGACCAGCGCATCGGAATACGCCTGGTAAGACGCGACGCCCTGCGCTTGCTCGGCAGGCGTCAGCTTGGTCCAGCCACCTTCGTTCACGTAAGTCATCAAGATGTATTGCATGCGCCTTCTCCTTCATGGGTTTAGACGGGCATGTGCGCCGCCAACACTATGACGCGCGAGCGTCGGGGATTTGGACAACATGGGCTTTGCTTGATTGTGCGCCTCGCGTGGGCACCTACAACGGCGATGCGAACGTTGTTTTATGTGAGCGCCGTCAGGCCGCCGGCTTGCGGAAGCGATAGATGAATTGATCGGTCTGGCCGCGGATGGATTTGTCGAAGACCTTCTTGGTGTGGGTATCGGCCGGGTTGCGCAGCACGTTCAACTCGCCATCGAACACGAATCCGGCCGCTTCGACCTGCTTTTTGACGATCGCCGGATCGATGCGATGCAGCGTGTCGGTATCCCGCATGCCGGAACCGGTTTCGGCGGCGTGATCGACGATCACGAACAGGCCGCCCGGGCGAAGCGCGTCGAACACCTGCTTGTTGAGCACCGCCGGGTCCACGTTGCCCATGAACTTGTCCGGGTAGTCGTGATAGTTCTGCGAGGTGAACACCAGGTCGACAGGTGCAGGCACGGTGAGCTGGTTGGCAGGCTGCAGCAGCACTTCGATATTTCCGTAGTGAGGTTGCTTGGCGACTTCGCGCAGCTTGTCAGCGAAGCCCGGCTCCACCTTCTCGTAGGCTTCCGGAAAAACGGCGTACACGTAGCCTTTGGGCCCCACGACAGCGCTGAAAGCGCGACTGAAGTATCCACCGCCCGGAATCAGGTCCAGCACGCGGCTTCCGGGTTTGATCTCGGAGAAGGCAATGACGTCAGCCGCCTTGCGACGTGCATCATTGGCGGCATCGGCTTGGCGGGCCGGGTCGCTCAAAGCGGTGGCGATCATGCTAGATGCTGAGGATGTCGCTTCGTGCGACGCCTGAGCACCCGCAGCAACGGGCAACGCCAGGGCGGTAAGTGCAGTAAGCAGTGCGAGACGCATCGAATCCTCCTTGGATGGAAGGGGTGAGTATGCGTGTCGCGCTGACTTCGTCAACGAGAGAAAAACAGCGGCATCTTGTCCGAGTGCGTATGTGCGTCATGATCCGCAGGAGCGGGCCGATCGAACCATTGCTCACGCTCATGCCGGCAGCCTGGGCTGCCCATGGCGAATTTGCGGCAGATGCCGGGGCGCTGGTCGTAGATCGTGCAGCGCAAGGTGTTGCGGTCTACGCCGATGCACCAGCCGTCGTCGCCTTTGGCCAGGGTTTCCAGGCCATGGGTGTGGCGGTCGATCAACCAGTCGGGAACGTTGTCATCGGGCATCAGTACCACGGTGAGGCGGCAACAGACGGCCTCGCAACTGCTGCAACTGACAGCGGGGTCTACGCGCTCGGCGTAGGGATCGGGGAGGGTATTCACGGGGCAGTATGACTGCTTTTCGCTTTGCCACCCTGAACCACCTATCGGAAGTAGCGACGAAAACAACGAGCGCGCGTCAATCCGCGACGTCGGCGATCAGCCGATCCAGCTCCGCTTTCAAGATCGCACCGTTCTGCCGCAACCAATCGCGCTGTTCGCGCCAGTCGGGAAAAATGCTTTCGACATGCGCCCAGAATCGCGGCGAGTGGCTGCGCACGCGCAGATGACACAGCTCGTGCGCAAGCACGTAGCGCAATGCCGCAGGCGGCGCTAACGCGAGGGCGAGATCGAGGTTGATGCGGTCGCGCGTGTCGAGGCTGCCCCACAGGCTTTTCATGGGGCGAATCCTGAGCGCGGTGGGCGCGAGGCCAAGCTGAGGCACATAGGCGGCCATCCAGCGCGAGACATCGCGGCGCATCAGCGATTCGAAATGCGACGCGAGCAGTCCGCGCGCGACAGGCAGTGCGCGCGTGTGCGGACGCGGTATCACCAAGGTGATGCCGCCGTCGTAGTGCTCCACTTTGGGATACGGGCCTTCGGCCCAATCCAGCAACACGGTGTCGCCGCGCAGCGGAAATTCCGTGGCGTAGCCCATGCGCAACGGCGGCAGCGGTTTGCTGATGAGGTTGAGTTCGTCGAGCTTCTTCTCCAGCCAATCCACATGGCTGCGCAAGAAGGCGCTGACTTGCGCGGGATGCGTGCCGTGCGGATATGACACGCGCGCGCCTTTCGGCGTGACGGTGAGACGCAAGCGGCGCGCACGCGGATGCGCGGACTTCTGCACACGGATGGTGCTGCCGCTTGTTGTCGCCAGTTCCAGCCAATCGCCTTCGAGGTGCTGCGCCATGGTCCTGCCTTGTTCGACTCGCCTGCTTTGCCAGCGCGTCCTGCGGTCATTCTCCCCCGGCCTATGTTGGGAGAGCATGCAGGCTTCGCAAGACTCTCCTGTGACGTGTTGGTCGTGTCTATGGCTTCAGCGGAGGGGGAATTTCGCCGGAAGCGGCCTGCAGACTCGCTTCGGCGCGAACAAGTGAGGCGCAGCGCGGGGCGCGGGGCAGCGACCTCACAGTGGCGGGCCTGGAGAGGGGACACCTCGAAGCATTCGAGATGTCGTTCAGGCTACTAAGTCAGGCCGGGGTTAAGTCCCGCAAGCCGGCTATGTCGTCGCAAGGGCTTATCCCCCCAGCCCCCTGGCCCACGGGACTAGCTTCGCGTCGCAAGCAGGGGGAGGGGCAAAAGCTGCAACCCTGGCCCCGGGAGGGGCAAGAGCCTAGGCGTCGGCGGGGCGTGGCAGGCCGAACCACTCTTCCAGTTTGCCCAGCAGGCGCTCCAGCTCCAGGGTGAGCAGTGCGAAGCGGGCGTCCATTTCGGCGGAGGCGTCCTGGTGGCTGTCGCCCATCTCGTCCAGCACCACGTCGAGGAATTTGAGTTTGCGGACGATCAGGTCTTCGCCCAGCACGAAGCTCATGCGGTCGTCGAAGGTGAGACCGAGCTGGAAGACCTGCTTGCCGTTGCGCAGGTGTTCCTTGACCTCTTCGCTGTCCAGCTCCTGCCGGCGGCAGCGGGCAATGGCGCCGGTGGCGGTGGCGGGGTCGCGCAGTTCGCACTCGTCGCCCAACGCCAAGCCGCCCGGCAGATTGCCGGTGGCGAGCCAGTCGGTCATCAGTACGCGCGGGCCCTCTTCCGGCGCCAGCGGCACCGCAGGGAAGCTGCCCAGGGCTTCGCGCACCTGGGTGAGGGCATTTTCGGCGGACTTGCGGCTGGAGGTGTCCAGCACCAGCCAGCCGTGTTTCTTGTCGACGTAGGCGGACAGGCGCGAACTGCGCACGAAAGCGCGCGGCAGCAGCTCGGTGAGCAGGTCTTCCTTGATGCGCTTGCGTTCGCGGCCGCCGACTTTGCGGCCTTCTTCCTCGGCGATCTTCTGCACCTTGCGGTACAGCTCGTCGTTGACCACGGCGGCGGGCAGCAGCTTGTCTTCGCTGCCCACGGTGACCAGGGTGCAGGCGTTGACGGCATGGGTCAGCGCGGCTTCCTCGCCACGGCCCACCGGGGGTACGAAACCCTTGGTGCCCATTTCCAGCGGACCGCAGGGCCGCAGGCGGTTTTCGCCCAGGGCTTCATCGAGGCGGCTCAGGTCTTCGGCTACGGCGGGGGAGAAGCGGAACAGCGTCAAATTGCGAAAAAACATTCAAGTTCCGAAAGCAGGGTGAGGGCCGCCTTGCGGCGGCCGGACCAGTAAGCAGTAAACAGGGGTCAGCGACTGACCGCAGAGACGGCCGACACCACGGTATCCAGGTTGGCGCGATTTAACGCAGCCACACAGATGCGGCCGGTGCCGATGGCATAGATCGCATACTCCTCGCGCAGCTTATCCACCTGCTCCTTGCTCAAGCCCGAATAGGAGAACATGCCTGCCTGCTTCTGGATGAAACCGAACTGCGGCGAACCGTTCGCGGCCAGCTTCTCCACCATGCCCGCACGCATCGCGTGGATGCGCTCGCGCATCTCGGTCAGCTCCTGCTCCCACACCGCACGCAGCTCGACGCTGTTGAGCACGCCAGCGACCAGCGCACCACCGTGCGTGGACGGGCTGGAGTAGTTGGAGCGGATGGTGCGCTTGACCAGCGATTGCACGCGCAGCGCTTCCTCGCGGTTGGCACCGACGACGGACAACGCGCCCACGCGCTCGCCATACAGCGAGAACGACTTGGAGTACGAGTTGGCGACCACGAAGGATTCGATGCCGGACTCGGCAAACAAGCGTACGGCGGTGGCGTCCGCATCGATACCCTGATCGAAGCCCTGATAGGCCATGTCGATGAAGGGCAGCAGGTTGCGGTCCTTCACCAGCGCGACCACTTGCTTCCACTGCTCGGCGGTGAGGTCCACGCCGGTCGGGTTATGGCAGCAGGCGTGCAGCAACACCACGGTGCCTGGTTCCAGTTTGCCGAGATCGGCAAGCATGCCGGCGAAATCCAGGCCATGCGTGGCCGCGTCGTAGTAGGCGTATTCGACGACGTCGAAACCGGCGGCGCTGAACACCACGCGATGGTTTTCCCAGCTCGGATTGCTGATGGCGATCTTGGCTTTGGGCAGCACTTTCTTCAGCAGGTCCGCACCGATGCGCAACGCGCCACTGCCGCCGATGGTCTGCGAGGTGGCCACGCGGCCAGCGGCCAACAGCGGCGACTCGGGGCCGAACACCAGCTTCTGCGTGGCCTGGGTATACGCCGGCAGGCCGTCGATCGGCAGGTAGCCGCGCGGTTTCGCTTCCAGCGCCAGCGCCTGCTCCACTTCGCGCACGGCGCGCAGCAGCGGAATGCGGCCTTGTTCGTCGTAATAAATGCCCACGCCCAGGTTGACCTTGCCCGGACGCGTATCGGCCAGATAGGCCTCGGTGAGTCCCAGGATCGGATCGCCCGGGGTCATTTCAACGGATGCAAAGTGAGACACGGCGTTACTCGCTGGGGTTAGTGACATATGGGGTCGTGGTGGGGTTTCACGACTCGGCCGGCGTGCCGGCGAGCCATTGGTGCGCATCCGTGCGAACGGTAACTTCGCGCGCGCCGAGCGTGGCGAAGTCGAACAATTTGCGGTCGGCGAGCTGCGAGGGTGCCACAGATCCGAGCGCGCGGAAGATATTTTCGCTGCGGCCCGGCTGCTGTTTTTCCCAATCCTCCAGCATGCGCTTGACGGCCTTGCGCTGCAGATTCTCCTGTGAGCCGCAGAGATTGCAGGGAATGATGGGGAATTGCTGCTGCTCGGCATAGACGGCTATATCGCTTTCCTTGCAGTACGCCAATGGACGGATCACCACGTGGCGACCATCGTCCGAGCGCAGCTTGGGCGGCATCGCCTTCAACTGCGCCTGATAGAACAGGTTGAGGAAAAAGGTGCCGAGAATGTCCTCCCGGTGGTGACCCAGCGCGATCTTGGTGACACCGTTAGCTGCCGCCCACTCATACAGCGCGCCGCGTCGCAGGCGCGAGCACAGGCTGCACATGGTCTTGCCTTCAGGGATCACCCGAGTGACGGTGCTGTAGGTGTCCTGCTCGATGATGTGAAACGGCACACCGCGCGCGGTGAGGTATTCCGGCAGTACGTGCTCGGGAAAACCCGGCTGCTTCTGGTCCAGATTCACCGCGATCAGCTCGAAGCGCACTGGCGCCTTGACCTGCAGCGAAAGCAGCATGTCCAGCAGGGTGTAAGAGTCCTTGCCGCCGGACAGGCACACCATCACCTTGTCGCCGTCCTCGATCATGTTGAAGTCGGCAATAGCCTGACCCACCTGATGACGCAGGCGCTTGGTCAGCTTGCTGGCTTCGTACTGGTGTTTGCGGGCGGCGTCTGCGGGTTGGGCGGACATGGATATGAATGGCGCGGGAAGGCTCCCTATTGTAACGGCCTGACCGGCTGGGGTCTGGCGGCGCTACACTCGGGGCCCGCCCATCGACTTATCGCCAGCCGCCCCCATGCAGGTCCAGGATCCCGCCGAGATTGCCCATCTGCTAGCCGAGCTGCGCATCGAGCATCGCGACCTGGATGTGGCCATCGAACACCTGGCCTTGGCCATCGGCCGCGACGAGTTGCAGCTGACCCGCATGAAAAAGCGCAAATTGCTGCTGAAAGACGCCATCGCCAGGCTCGAAAGCAAGCTGATCCCCGATCTCGACGCCTGACGCGCCACGCACCGGATTCCCATGCCCATTCTTGTCCCCACCCGGCTGGAAGACGACTACGTCTCCCTCGAACCCTTGCGCCCTGAGCACGCCCCTGCCCTGGAAGCCGCCGCAGCCGATGGCGAGCTGTGGAACCTGTGGTTTACCAGCGCCCCGGCACCGGGCAAGGTGGCCACCTATATCGATGCCGCGCTGGAAGGCCAAGCCAAGGGCTTGATGCTGCCCTTCGCGGTGCGCGAGACGTCCACCGGCGAGATCGTCGGCACCACGCGCTATTACGATTTTGTGCCCGAGCTTCCGCGCCTCGCCATCGGCTACACCTGGTACGCGAAGCGCTGGCAGAAGAGCCATCTCAACACGGCCTGCAAGCGCCTGCTGCTGAAGCATGCGTTCGAAGCACTCGGCTGCGTCACGGTGGAATTCCACACCGACGGCCGCAACCAGGATTCGCAACGCGCCATCGAGCGCCTTGGTGCGCACAAAGACGGCGTGCTGCGCGCCCATAAGCGCCGCCCCGACGGCACCCTGCGCGACACCGTGTGCTACAGCATCCTCGCCGCGGAATGGCCGGATGTGGCGCGCTGGCTGGGAATGCGCCTGGATCGGCTTGGCGCGTTGCGGCAGCCGGCCTGACCACGCGCCACAGCGCAGTCAGGGTCCTGCCTGGATGCGGCCATGAATGTGGCGCAAGCTCGCGCAGTTCTCACTAACCGAGTTCCGCCACGCCATGGATGCGCATGCCGCCCTATCGCTCACATCGTGGGCGTACTGGTTCCAACGTATCGGTCTGCTGGCCGCCGCGATGGGTTGTCTATGGATGGTCTGTGCCGTGGGCATTACACTGGCCGGCCTTTTCACGCGCCCCACGCCCGCCGATCTTGCCTTGGTGCTGGGCAATACCGTCGCTCTGGATAATCAGCCCATGCCACGCCTGCAGGCGCGACTGGAGGCCGCACTCGCGTTGTATCGGCATGGCGGATGCGGCGTGATCATGGTCAGTGGCGGCATCGATCCCGCCGATGGCCGCAATGAAGCGGCAGGGATGAAACGTTGGCTGATTGACCATGGCGTGCCGGCCGACGACGTGGTGGCTGACCCTTTCGGCGACAACACGCGCGCTTCGGCCCTGCACGCGAAGGCATGGCTCGAAACGCACGGGCAACGACGCGCGGTGGCTGTGTCGCAATACTTCCACTTGCCCCGCGCAAGGCTCGCTTTGCGGCAAGCCGGCGTGGAGGATGCCGGCGGTGCCTATCCGCGGCGTTGGTTCGCACGCGATCTCTATTCAAGCCTGCGCGAAGTACCGGGTTACCTGGCCTACTTGCTGCGCTTGCACTGAGAGCCTGCTCAAAGCAGGCGGTTCAACAAACGGTCGAGTCTCACGCGGCTGAGTCGGCGCAGCAGGCGGCGCACTTCCGCCGGATACGCGCGCGGACTTTCCAGCGCGTGATAGTCGCTCAGGCGGGTGGCATGCCGACGCAGAGCGTCCCACTCCGCCTGATGCTGCGCGACGAGCTGATGCGAGGGATCGCGTAGCAGCAGGCCGTTTTCCAGATCCAGCGCCCAGGCGCGCGGATTGAGGTTGTTGCCGGTGAGCACGGCGATTTCCTCGTCCACGAACAGTCCTTTGAGGTGGTAGCTGTTGTCGCCGTGGCGCCACAACCACAGGTTGAGCTGGCCGCGCTCGACATGTGACTGGTGCGTGCGCGCGAAGCGGCGCAGGTTGCTCTCGTAAAGATAGGGCAGCAGGCCGATGCGGGTGAACGGCTGGCCAGGTGGAAGGTAGAAATCGTTGGCCGTCTTGTCGCCGACCATGATGTCGATGCGGCAACCACGCCGCAGCAGCTGGCCCAGCACGGCGCGCACCGGGCGCGGCAGGTTGAAGTACGGCGTAAAGATCACCACGCGCTCGCGCGCGCTGCGCAACAGGGACAACAAAGTGTCGTTGAGCGCATTGTCCGAACGCCCGAAACCCACCAGCGGCGTCACCGCCACCTCGCCGTCCTTGAGCGTTACGCGAGGCGCCTCGTAGCGCGCCTGCTGCAAGCGCTGCCGCAGGCGATGAATCGCGCCCTGCAGGTCACGCGTGGCCGGCAGGGTGGACTGGTCGAGCCGGCATACCGCATCGCTGCAGCGGAGATAGGTTTCCACGAAGCCCGCCATGCTGTCGGCCAGCGCGCGGTCGCGGATCAGGTGATAGCGATCGAGCCGATAGCGATGGTGCTTGGCCAGGTAGACGTCGTTGAGGCTGGCACCGCTGTAAAGCACGGTGTCGTCGATCACAAAGCCCTTCAGGTGCAGCACACCGAACAGCTCGCGCGTCTGCACCGGCACGCCACGGATCGCCACGCCGTCGCCCAGGCGACTGGCGTATTCGCGATACATCGCCGCGTTGCCGTGGCTGTGCCCCTTGCCGATCAGTCCGCGCCGCGCGCGATGCCAGTCGACGTAGATCTCCACCTTGAGCTCGGGCCGCGCCGCACGCGCGGCATACAGCGCATCGAGCACTTCGCGCCCCGCGTCGTCATCCTGCAGATACAGCGCAACGATCACGATGCGCCGCCTTGCCTGCGCGATCTGCGCCAGCAAGGTCTGACGAAACGCCGCCGGATCTTGCAGCGCTTCGATGGCGCTGGCCGGCACGGCGAATGCCGGCAAGGCCTCCGCTTGCATGGAGCGGAAACGGCGGAACGGCAGCAGGCGGCGCGCCAGGCTGCCGGGGGTGGGCAGGGATCGACTCATAGCCCGTCATGGTAACCGGTCGCGCGATCGCCCCTGCCAACGGTCAACGCTCGTGGTTTACGGCGACGCCTTGCGTCCGTCCTCGCGCGGCTGCACTTCGATGGACGCGGTCATGCCAGCGGCCAACACAACGTCGGCCGGCAGGTCGGACGTATCGATGGCGATACGCACCGGCACGCGCTGGGCCAGGCGCACCCAATTGAATGTGGGGTTGACGTCGGCGAGCAGATCGCTTCCGGTGGGGTTGTCGCGGTCGGTGATGCCACGCGCCACGCCGATGATCTGGCCCTTGAGATGCACACCGCCAGCCATTAGGCGGATGGTCACCGGATCGCCCACGCGCAGATGCGGCAGCTTGGTTTCTTCGAAGTAGCCGTAGATGTAGTAGCTGTGGCTGTCGATCAGGGCCAAGCGCGGGTTGCCGGTGGGCGCGTAGTCGCCCACACGTACGTCGAGATTGGTGATGTAACCATCCACCGGTGCGCGCACTTCGGTGCGAGCCAGGTCGAGCTTGGCGCGATCCAGTGCCACCTGCGCCTGCTCCACCGCGGCCTCCGCCTGCTGACGCGAGGCGCTGGCCTGGTTGCCGCCGGCCTGGGCCTGTTGCCAGGTGGCGCGCGCGGCGTTGGCGGAAGACACCGCATCAGTGCGCACCTCCATCGACACCACGTCGCCCAGTTTCTGGCGGCGCTGGGCCTGCTCGGCGAGCATTTCATAGTCGGCCCTGCGCGCGGCGGCACTGGCCAGGGCGGCGTTGATATTCGCACCGGCAGCGCGCGCGCTCGCCTCGGACGCAGCGAGATTGGCCTCGGCCTGGGCCACGGCGTTCTTGAAGCGCTCCTGGTCGATGGCGAACAGCAGATCGCCCTTCTTCACCAGCTGGTTGTCGACGACCGCGACGCGGGTGACCAGACCGGATACGTCCGGCGCAATGCGCACCACTTCAGCGCGCACGCGACCGTCGCGGGTCCACGGCGAATACATGTAGTGACGCCATAGCGCGTGGCCGAGCAACAGGGCCACGACAACAACGACGGCGGTGATGGCAAAGCGAAGTATGGACGGGATTTTCATGAGCGTGACTCAGTGGAACAACAACAGTCCGGCGGCGCCGAACATGCAAACGAAGAGGGCAAGACGGAACAGCGGCGGATGCCACACGAAGCGATACAGACCGAAGCGGCCGACGATCGTGTCCACCAGCCACAGCAGCAACAGGCAGCCAACGAAGACCAGCAGCAGGCCGGGTACGAGGGCGTCGGCAAGGGCGATTTCACGAGGCATGGATGGGCTCCGCGACGGATGAGATGTACGGCGCCATGGCCGATTCGTCGTCGCGCAATGCGCTGCGCAACAGGTGCAGATGGGTAAGCGCCGACTGACAGTTGGAACGAGCCTGCGCCAAGTGGTGTGCCGTCATGGCGATAGCGCGATCCACCGCGGCATCTGCCTGCTGCCAATGCGCGGCGCTCGGTTGTTGGTACAGCCGCCCTATCGTCTGCACGGCGTGTTGTACGGCTTCGCCCACGGCGGCGGGCAAGCCGCTGTCCGCCATGTCCTGGCGTAGCTCGATCACGGCGCGGCCGCATTCGTGCACCGACAGCGCCCACGCCAACAGACTGCGGGATTCGTCACTGTTCGGCCGCGTATGCGTCACGATCTGCTGAAACAGATCGCGGTTGACGCTTTCGAAGCGGTACAGCAGACCTTCCAGCGGCGCGCTGGCGGCGAGCACCACTTGTCGGCGCAGCTGCACCAGCTGACGGCGACGCTGCCAGCCGGAACCGGTGACGGCCGGTACGAACACGAAGGCCACCGCCGTCAGCCCCAGGCCGACCACCTGCGCTATCGCATCGTTGAGGAAGTGCGTGGGGTCGTAAACCATCGGGTTCTTCAACGCCAGGATGTAGACATAGCCCAGCGTGTACCCCGCACCGACACCCGGCAGTGTGTTGCGCGTGCTGAGATACGGACCGATCAACAGGAAAGGCAGCGTGGCGATGATCAGCATGGTGAAGCCATCACCCCCCGGCAGCAGCCAGAAGGTGACCGCGTAGCCCGCAAGCATGCCCGCGGCGTAGCCGACCAGGGTGTTGACGATGGCGGTGATCGGATGCGCCGAAGCGCCGAACAAACCGCTGAAGATGGTCGCCAGCAGCATTGCGCTGGAGCCGAACGGCCAGCCGCTGATCAGCCAGAACACGCTCAGCGCGGACATGGTGAGAAAGGTGCGCAGTACGCTGACGGCCGCGCCGAGATAGTCGTTGCCGCGACTGAAGCGCACCGCCTCCACACTGCCGCTGAGATGGCCCGCGCGCAGCGAAGCTTCGAGCGCGGTGAACTCGCGCATCTCGCTGGCGAAGCGGCGCACCAGATCGGCGCCGGTGTCGAATTCGAGCCAGGCGGTTTCTGGCAACGCCTCGCGCAGGCGTGCGACCAACGTCGGCAGCGACGCTTCGCAGGCCTGCAGGCGCGGGGCCAGCACACCAGGGATCTGCTGCAAGGCCGGCTCCGGCGACAGCGCCTCGCCGATGGGTGCGTAGAGCGCGATCAGTGCTGCCGCTACGTTGTCGCGACCGCTGCGCTGCAGGCGGTTGATCAGATGATGCACCGACTGGAAGCTGGTGGAAGCGGCCATGTAGCGCTGGTTGAGCAGGCGCATGCGACTGCTGCGGGCGCGTGCTTCCGGGTCCTCGAAGATCACCGATGCGCGCAGGTCTTCCAGCTGGACGGCCGCGCGCACGAAGCGCATATGCGCCTGCTCCATGTCACGACGCGGAATGCTTCCGCCGGTGCTGCCGCGAGCAAAGTCGATGAAGTGCGCAAAGTGTTCGCGCGCACTGCGACGAAGCAAATCACGCAGGCGCTCAGGCAAGACCATGTCGCTGACGACGCCCGACACTATGATGCCGAGCAACACTTCGCTCACGCGCATCACCGCGGAATCGAACACGGCCAACGGATTGCTCACCGCAGGCAACGTAACGATGGCTGCCGTATAGCCCGCCAGCACGAAGCCATACGCGGCAAAGTTGCGGTAGAGCGTGGCGCCGCCAGCGCACAGCGCCACCCACAGGGAAAGGCTCAGCAGGAACAGCTCACGCTGCTGCGGAAACGCGCTCATCAGGGCCAGTCCGAACAGGCTGCCGGCCAGCGTGCCCAGCGCACGATAGAAGCTCTTGGCCAATACCATGCCGCTTTGCGGATGCATCACGATCGCCACGGTGATCATCGCCGTGGCCGGCTGTTCCAACTGGAACAGCATCGCCAGCCAACAGGTGATGTACATGGCTAGCAACGTCTTGGCGACGAAGATCCACGCGGCCCGCTCTTCCGCCATGAAAGCGGCCAGCCAAGGCCAGCGCGGTGAAGCGGCCGGGGGTGATTCCATCGCGGTGGACATGCGCCTCAACCTTGATCGAGATGGTCGAGAAATTTCTTCAGCAGCCGCTCCAGCTGCGCGGCTTCGCGCGGTTGCAGGCCACCGGCCTGCCGGTCCAGCAGGGTGCAGACATCGGGCAGGAACCCTTTGATCATCGCCAGCCCCTCCGCTGTCAACGTGAGCGTGACCTTGCGGCGATCCTCGTCGCTGGCGGTGCGCTCGATCAGGCCCTTATCGCATAGCTCGTTGGTAAGCCGCGTGATGTTGGCCGACTTCTCGCCGGCCGCGTCGGCCAGTTGCGAAGGGTTGAGCGTGTAGCCCTCGGTGCCGTACAGCATCATCAGGATGTTGTACTCGGGGTGGTTGATACCCCAGGGCTTGAGCATGGCGTTGGCGCCGTCATGCACGCGCTTGTGGATGTGCTTGACCAGACGCACCAGCACGGCGGGTTCGCGCGGAAATTCCGGGTATCGCCGGCAGGTGATCGCCAGTCGCTGTTCGGTGGGAAGGAAGCTGCTCATGGGCTCGGGCCTGGATGGCGGTCGTGCATTTAGTACATTTATGTACAATCAACTTGTGAAGAATAGGCCGATTACGCGCAAAAAGAAAGCGCCCTCAAGGGGCGCTTCTTCGTCATCCGATAGCTTGGGCGCTTAGCTGCCTTTGACCGGGAAAGTCTCCGCGTTGCCCGGCGCACCCGACTGGCCTGGCGCCGGCGTCGGGGCACGGCTCGGTGCCGGGCGATGGGCGCCGCACTGATAAGCGCCCCAGGGCTGCGAGCCTTCGGAGGGTTCGGCCAGCGGCTTGATGGTATCGGCGTGCATCTTGGCGGCTTCGTTGCGAGCCATCACTTCCAGCTCGTCGCGCACTTTGATGTCGTTGCGGTTGACCGGGCCGACGCGGTTCATCACCGATACGGTGACCTTGCCCAGTTCGTGGCAGGAGGAGACATCACCACTCCAGGCCGTGCGTACGTCCTTGGCCGCATCGTCGAGGGTGATGCCCCAGGTGCAGGCGCCGAGCAGCGTGATGGGAACAAGCAGCAGCAGGGTCTTGCGCATGGGTCACTCCGAGTATCAGCCATAAAGAAAGCCGGGCAGTTCCCTGCCCGGCTCACATCCTAACGTGAGGAAGTACGAACAACCCAAGCACAGCTGAACAGGCGTCGCGCTGTGCCGGGCGGGGTGAAGGCGACAGCCTCCACCCAATCTTCTTACTGACCGGCCGTTTCCTTGGCCTTGACCGGTTTGCCATCGGCGTCGATCACCTGCACCTCGCCCAGCTTCAGCGCGCGCACCGGCTGCTCGATCTTTTTCAGATCGCCCACGATCACCCAGGTGAGCGCCTGCGGCTTGACGATCTCCGTGATTGCCGCCTGCGCGCTTGACTGAGCCACGGCTTCGGTGTGCTGCTTGAGGGTCTGCACATAGTCGTCGGGACGGTGGTACTGGACGATCTCGCTAACCGCACCAAGCACCGCCGAGGTGGTTTCAAAGCTGCCCGGCAGGCCGCGGATGTTTGAGGCCTTGATCTTGTCCACTTCCTGCTTGGTCAGCGGCTTGTCGCCGACCACCGCCACGGCTTCCTTTTGCACTTCTTTGGCCGAGTCGGCGGTCTTGTCGGTCTGCACCGGTGCGTACATCAGGAACGGACGCTGGCCGATCGCATCGCGCAGGAAGCTGAAGGCACCGTAGGCCCAGCGCTTGTCCTCACGCAGGTTCATATTGAGGCGCGAGGTAAAGCTGCCGCCGAACGCACCATTGGCAACTTCGATCTCGATGTCGTTGGGCGCGGTACTCGACGGTGCCAACAAGCCGGCAAGGATCAGCGACTGCGGTGCATCCGGGCGATCGATCAGGAACACGCGCGGCTTCGGCTGTGCCGCCACCTTGGCAATGTTCTTCTTGGGCAGTGCCGTCGACGGCGCCTTCCAATCGTCGAACACCGCCTCGAGCTGCGGAATGATCTGCGCCAGCGTGGTGTCGCCGGCGACGAGAATCTTCACGTTGTCCGGACGCAGCCAGTCGTGCTGGAACGCGGTGAGATCCGCCGCGGTAAACGACTTGACGGCGGCTTCGGTACCGGTGCCGGTGAACGGAATACCGTAGGCGTGATTCGCACCGTAAAGCAGCGGTGGCAGTGTGCGCAGGGCCAGACCGGTGGGCTGGGTTTTCTCCTGCGCGATGCTCGCCAGCCACTGGCCGCGCACGCGCTCGATGTCCTCCGCCTTGAAGGCCGGGTTGCGCACGATGTCAGCGAACAGCTCCAGCGACGGCTTCAACTGGTCGTTCAACGCGTTGAGCGAGGCAGAGCAGGTATCCAGGCCGCAACCGATGCTGGTGATGGCACCGAGGCGCTGCCTGCGCTTGGCCACTTCCACCGAGTCGAGCGCCTTGGTGCTCTCGTTCATCAGCGTGGTGGTGAAGCTGGCCGTGCCAAGCTTGTGCCCCTGGTCGGCTGCATAGCCGGCATCGAACTGCAATTGAACGTGGGTAACCGGGATGGTGTGGCGCTGCGCCAGTACCACTTCGATACCGTTCTTGAGCTTGCCGCGCTCCAGCTCGGGGAAGCTCAGGTCGGGAAACTGACTGACCTCGGGTACACCCTTGGCACGATCGACCTCGTTCTTGCCCACGCTGTAATCGTGCGCAGCCGGCAGCTTGGCCTGCGGACGACCCGCGGCATCGCTGAGCGCGACCACCTTGGCGTCCTCGGTATCGGGATTGAAGTCCTTGCCGGCGGGCAGCACGGTCAGCAGGTAATCGCCCTTGCTCAGCCACTTGTCCGCGGCGGCCTTGACGCTGGATACCGTGGCGCCTTCGATGCGCTCCAGGTCCTTCTTGTAGGCGCCCGGGTCGCCGCGATAGACCTGTCCCTCGGCCAGGATCACCGCCTTGCCGCCAAAGCCGCCGACTTTCTCCAGACCGCGCACGAAGGCGGCGCGACTGCTGACCTTGGCGCGGCTCAGTTCATCCTGGGTCGGACCTTCGGCGAGGAATTTCTTCAGCTCGTCGGCAATGGCCGCTTCGACCTTGGCCTGGTCCACGCCTTCCTTCACGTCGGCCTGAATCTGGAACTGGCCGGCCAGCGCAAACGGCGCCACGCTGGCGGAGATCTCGTCGACCAGCTTGTCCTGGTAAACCAGACGCTGATACAGGCGCGAGGTCTTGCCGCCACCGAGTGCGGTAGAAGCGAGGTCAAGCAAAATCAGGTCGTCGGTGCCGAGCTGCGGCACCACCCAGGTGCGGTAGATGCGCGGCTGCGCGACATGGTCGTGCTGCACGCCACGCGTGGATTTCTCCAGCGGGGTGATCCACGCCTGCTGGCGCGGCACTGGCGGGCCAGCCGGGATGTCGCCGAAATACTTGGCGACCTTCTCCTTGGCCTGCGCCACAGTGATGTCGCCGGCCAACACGATGGTGGTGTTGGCGGCGCCGTAGTAGTCGTGGAACCACTGCTTCACGTCACCCAGCGAGGCGGCATCCAGATCGGCCATCGAACCGATGGTGTCGTGCTGGTACGGGTGATTGCCCGGATAGGTGTTGGACAGGATGTTCTGGTCCACGCGGCCATAGGGGCGGTTCTCGCCCTGGCGCTTTTCGTTCTGCACCACGCCGCGCTGGGTGTCGAGTTCCTTCTGGCCGATGGCGCCGAGCAAATGGCCCATGCGGTCGGACTCCATCCACAACGCCATGTCCAGCGCGGTGGTGGGCACGGTCTCGAAGTAGTTGGTGCGGTCGAACCAGGTCGTGCCGTTCATGTCGGTGGCACCGGCCAGTTCGAACGGCTGGAAATAGGTGCCCTTGTGGTTCTCCGAACCGGAGAACATCAGGTGCTCGAACAGATGCGCGAAACCGGTCTTGCCCTTGGGTTCGTCGCCGGAGCCCACGTGGTACCAGATGCTTACCGCCACCACGGGCGCTTTGTGGTCCTCGTGCACCACCACGGTCAACCCGTTGGGCAGAGTGAAGCGGGTATAGGCGATCTCGGGAATGGTCTGGGTCGCGGACGGCGCGGCCATGGATGGCATGGTGACTACGCCACCGAAGGTCAGCAGCCCGGCGATGAGCAAGGCAAGGGGTTTGCGCATGAGGTGAACCTCCTGTTTCACAGAACCCCCGAGGCTAGTGGTGCCTGCCGAGAACCGCAAATGACCAACGGCAGGGATGACGGCGGTGTCCGGACACTGTCCGCGCGGCCGTGCTCACTGTCCGCGGACGGACAATGCGCCCTGCATCATTAAAATAAATGTCGTGAAATCAACGTCTTGATGACGATCAAAGATTGGCACGGTGCTTGCCACAAAGGGGGTGTAGGACCCACTCATTCATCGGAGACATGATCATGAAATTCGAAGCCTTGATGTTGCGCGGCCTGTTCGTTGCCTGCTTGCTGGTTTGCGGCCTGATCCTGGGCGCCATGGTTATCGGCACCCCCAACGCCGTTCGTCTGGCCGCCAACGGTAGCGCCGGTCAGCTGGTGGTGGCCGCGCATGCCCATTGCATGCTGCCACCCGACGGCGTGGTTTGCCCGCGTATCGGTACCTGATCGCCGATACGCACACAGCGACCGGCCATGGCCTGATAATGACCGGATGCTCCATGTCATTCTGTTCCGTCCTGAGATTCCGCCGAACACCGGCAACGTGATCCGCCTGTGCGCCAATACCGGCGCCACGCTGCATCTGATCCGGCCCCTGGGCTTCGAGCTCGACGATACGCGGCTGCGCCGCGCCGGCCTGGACTATCACGAGTACGCGCAGCTGGCCGTGCACGACGATTTGGCCAGCTGCCTGGAAAGCATCGGCAAGCCGCGCGTGTTTGCGTTCTCCACTCGGGGACGCGTGGCGCATATCGATGCGTGCTTCGCCGAGGACGACGCGTTGCTGTTCGGCTGCGAAACGGCCGGCCTGCCCGGCGACGTGCTGGACGCGATTCCCGAAGCGCAGCGCCTGCGCCTGCCGATGCGCCCTGATAGCCGCAGCCTCAATCTCTCTAATACGGTGGCGGTGGCCGTGTACGAGGCCTGGCGTCAGCTTGGTTTTATCGGCGCGGCCTGAGCAGTGATGGCTGCTTCACCCAGGCACGCCTGTCACGGCCTGCGGCAGCCTCCCGCTACAATGACGGGCATGACCGATCCCGCTTCCCGTCCCTTCCTGCCGCGACCCTTGCGAGCACTCGCCGGTCGCGCGCTGGAAACTGCGCTGAATCACGCACTATCGCTCGATCCAGACACCGTGCAACGGCTTACCGCCCTGAATGGTCGCAGCGTGCAGTTACACCTGCAGGGGCCGAACCTCGCCCTGGCGATCACGGTGGAAGACGGGCGGCTCAAGGTCGGCCCGGCGCAGGACGACAGTCATTTGCGCGTCAGCGCATCGCCGGGCAGCCTGCTGGCGATGATGCTCAAGCGCGACGATGAAGGTGTCGCCCCGGGCAAGGTGGAGATCGCTGGCGACGCGGAACTCGCGCGCCGCCTGGAGAAACTCGCCAGCAAGTTCGCACCGGACTTCGAGGAAGCCTTCGCACGCACCTTTGGCGACGTGCTCGGCGTGCCTCTGGCCAAGGCCGTGCGCAAGGGGTTGGCCCATGCCCGCGAGAGCGCCAGCCACCTGACCGAGGACACCGCCGACTGGCTGCGCGAAGAAGTGCGCGTCGCGATCGCGCCTGGCGAAGTGGAAGGTTTTCTCGATGGCGTCGATGCCTTGCGCGAACGCAGCGAACGCCTGGAATCCCGCCTGGCCCGGCTGGAGCAGAAGTTGAAAGGACCTGCCGCGTGACGCCGCTGAAAGTCGTGCCGCGCGTGCTGCGCGTCGCATCCGTGTTGTTGGCTTACCGGCTCGATGAGCTGGTTGAGGCCGCCCATCTGTTCCGCCCGCTGAAACTGCTGCGTCCGCTGCTGGCGAGCCCGCGCGCGGACGTGAAAGACCTTTCGCGCGGCGCACGCCTGCGCCTGGCGATGACCGAACTGGGTCCGATCTTCGTCAAGGCCGGCCAAGTGCTGTCGACAAGGCGCGATCTGGTGCCTGCCGATATCGCCGACGAACTCGCGCTACTGCAGGATCAGGTGCCACCCTTCCCGGGCAGCGAGGCGCGCGCCATCGTCGAGCGCGAGTTGAAGGCGCCGATCGCACAGTTGTTCGCCCGCTTCGACGAAGCGCCGTTGGCCTCCGCCTCCATCGCCCAGGTGCATGCCGCCGCGCTGCACGATGGCCGCGAGATGGTGGTGAAGGTGCTGCGCCCCGGTATCGACGAACGCATCGCACGCGACATCCGCCTGCTGCGCTCGCTGGGCGAACTGGCGCAGCGCTGGCACCCCAACGCCGACAAGATCCGCCCGCTCGACGTGGTCGCCGAAGTCGAGAAGATGCTGGAGAACGAGCTGGACCTGCAGCGCGAAGGCGCCAGCGCCAGCCTGCTTCGCCGCAACTTCGAGAGCGGCGTCGATCTCTATGTGCCCGAGGTGCATTGGGAGCTGACCGCCGAGCGCGTGCTCACGCTGGAGCGCGTGAGCGGCGTGAGCTGCGACGACATCGCCGCTATCGATGCGGCCGGCGTCGATCGCAAGGCGCTCGCCGTGAAGGGCGTGCGCGTGTTTTACGAGCAGGTATTTCGCGACAACTTTTTCCACGCGGACGCGCATCCCGGCAACATCTGGGTCGACGTCACGCGCGCTGCCGAACCGCGCTTCATCGCGCTGGATTTCGGCATCATGGGCTCGCTGCCGGAGGCCGACCAGTACTGGCTGGCGCAGAACTTCATCGCTCTGTTCGAGCGTGATTACGCACGCATCGCACAGCTGCACATCGATGCCGGCTGGATGCCGGGTACGGTACGCGTGGATGAGTTGGAAGCAGCCGTGCGCACCGTGTGCGAACCGTACTTCACCCGCCCGCTGTCGCAGATCTCGCTGGCCGAGCTGGTGGTGAAGCTGTTCCAGACCGCGCGGCGCTTCGAGCTGATCCTTCAGCCGCAGTTGATCCTGCTGCAGAAGACGCTGCTGAATATTGAAGGCGTCGGCCGCATGCTCGACCCGCAGATCGACATCTGGGCGGTGGCGCACCCGGTACTCAAGCGCATTCTGCGCGAGCGCTACAGCCCGCGCCGCACACTGCGCGAGGTACGCAAGCGCTTGCCGGAGTGGTTTCATGCGGCGCCGCAGCTTCCCGAGTTGGTTCGCGATGCGCTGCGCCAGACAGCGCGCGGTGAACAGCGGCAGCTCAGTGATCCGCTGGCTCTGGCACAACAGCTTGAAGCATCGCGTGAGCAGCACCGGCTGCTTGGCGCCGGCCTGCTTGGTGGCGCGCTGATCATCAGCGCCGCGCTGTTGTGGACGCTAGCGCCACAACACGGCATTTGGCCGTCGCTGTGCGTGGGCGTCGCGGGCATCGTTGCCTTTGTCGTGGGCTGGCCGCGCCGGTAATCACATCGCACTCAGAACATGGTGACGCCGCTTTGCCCCTCCCCTTGCTCGCAGGGGGAGGCTGGGAGGGGGTAAGCCCTTGTGACGCCGTTACAGATTTGAGGGGCTTCACCCCACCCCGGCCCTCCCCTGCTTCACGCAAGGGAGGGAGTAGGTTGTTTCGGCTTGTGCTCTTTGCTCCTCCCCTGCTTGCACGCAGAGCAGGGAGTCACCCGGAATCTCAATGACGCAACTTGAAATCCTCTACCAGGACGACGCCCTTATCGCGGTGAACAAACCCGCGGGCCTGGCCGTGCATCGCTCGAAGATGGTCGGCAATGCCGAGGAATTCCTCATCGATCGGCTACGCGATCAAGTGGGCGGCACGGTGTATCTGGCGCACCGCCTGGATCGTGCCACCAGCGGCGTGCTACTGATCGCCCGCTCGACTGAGATTGCCGCCGCGTTCGGCGAGCAATTCATGAGCCGTGACGTACACAAGCAATATCTCGCGGTGGTGCGCGGCTGGCCGGAAGCGGAAGAAGCATTGATCGACTATCCACTCCCGGGCTCGCGCGAGACCGGGCCACGCCGTGATGCCCGCACCCGCTTTCGCCGCCTCGAAACGGTCGAAGTGCCGATTGCCCTGGGCCGCTATCCGCAGCAGCGTTACGCCCTGGTACTGGCCGAGCCGGAGACCGGTCGCTTCCGTCAAATCCGCAAGCACATGGCGCACATCCACCACCCGGTGATCGGCGACTGCCAGCACGGCCGCGGCGATCACAACCGGCTTTACAAGCAGTATTTCAGCTGTCATCGCATGCTGCTGCATGCCTGGCGGCTGCGATTGAAGCATCCGGTAACAGGGGCGCCGATGCTGATCGAAGCACCGCTGGATGACGCTTTTGCCGCCCTGCTCAAACGCTTCGACTGGGCCATGCCCGCTAGCTGAGACTTTGGCGGGCAGGCTGCCGCAACATCCGGATCGGCAAGTCACCCCCGCGCCCGCTAAACTGCGCGGCATGCTTACTGTCAGCCGATCCATCGTCCTGCCCGAGAGCGAGCTGACCGAGCGCTTCATGCGCGCCGACGGCCCCGGCGGCCAGCACGTCAACCGTACCGAAAGCGCGGTAGAACTGCGTTTCGACGTGGCGCATTCCCCATCCCTGCCCGATGCCGTGCGCGAGCGGTTGTTGGCGCGACGGGACCGACGCCTGACCGACGATGGCGTGATGGTGATCCAGGCCCGGCGCTTCCGCGATCAGGGCCGCAATCGCGAGGATGCGCGCGAGCGGCTGGTGGAGATCATCCGCGCCGCACTCGTGCCACCCAAGCCAAGAGTCGCGACGAAGCCCACGCGCGCGTCGAAAGAGCGCCGGCTCGCCGGCAAGCAGCAGCGCGGCAAGGTCAAGCAAACGCGCTCGCGCAACTGGAGTTCCGAATGAGCCAAGTCATCCTGCCGCCTTCGCCGCTGTCCGCGCCCAAGCTCAACAGCCGCTTCTGGCCGTGGCTGGCGCGCAGCCTGCTGCGTCTGTCCGGCTGGCGCCTGCTCGGCGCGTTTCCGGACGAGCCCAAGCTGATCCTGATCGGCGCGCCGCATTCGTCGTATTGGGATGGCGTGTGGGGCCTGCTGATGAAGATCGGCCTGGGTGTGGACATCAACATCATGATCAAGCGCGAAGTGCTGGACGGACCGCTGGGCCTGATTCTGCGCCCGATCGGCATGATTCCAATCAATCGCAAAGCCGCGCTCAACGTGGTCGACCAGATGGTGGTGCGCTTTGCCGAGCGAGAGCGGATGTGGCTGGGCATCACGCCGGAAGGTACGCGCAAGAAAGTAAAGCATTGGAAGTCGGGCTTCCTGCGCATTGCCCACGATGCGAACGTACCGATCCAGACGCTGTTTATCGATTACCCCACCAAGACCTTCACGCTCGGCCCGGTGGTGCGCGCCACCGATGACCATGAAGCCGACATGCTGAAGATTCGCACGCTGTTTGCGCCATACCGCGGCAAGCATCGGAATGCGTGATGACCACGCGCGGATTGGGCCATGTGTGTGGAATGGCGCTGCAGCGCCAGCAATAACGCACCTTGTGCAGGAGCGCACAGGGTGCGCTCCTGCAGACAAGCGGGGCTCAGCGCTCCGAATGACCTGACTCGTCGTAGTCGCGATGGGTTAGCAAGCCCGGTCGGATCAGGTCGACGAAGGCACGCGCCTCGGCGCTGAGGAATTTTCCCTTTCGCATCACCACGCCGTAGCTTCGCTGCGGGAAATACTGGCGAAGGTTTCGGACGGCTAGACGTCCGCGGTCGGCCTCGGTGATGCAGATGCCGGTGACGATGGAAATGCCCAGGCCCATCGCCACGTATTCCTTGATCACCTCCCAGCCGCCCACTTCGATGGCCACGTGATACGGCACCTGGCGCTGCTGGAATACCAGATCCACCAGACGATACGTAGACAGGCGCTGTGGCGGCAGGATCAGGCCATAAGGCGATAGATCCTCCAGCACGATGCTCGATTTGCTCGCCAGCGGATGATCCGGCGGCATGATCAACATGGGGTCGTAGTGATAGACCGGCGCCCAGGCGATGTCGTTGGGCACGTCGAGCATGGAGCCCACGGCGAAATCCGCTTCGTCGGCGCGCAACAGGGCCATGCCGTCCTTGCCGGTGACATTGGCCAACTGCAGGTGCACGCTCGGAAAACGCTCGCGATAGCGGCGCACCAGTTCCGGCAACAGGTACTGGATGGTGGAGCTGCCAGCGGCGATGGTCAGCCGTCCACCCTGCAGGCCTTTCACCTTGGCCTGGAAGTCGCGATCCAGAGTCTCCCAGCCTTCCACCAGGGGGCGGGCCAGCTCGTACAGAACCTCGCCCGCGTCGGTGAGGTTGATGCGGCGCCGGCTGCGCTTCAGCAGCTGCACACCCAACTCCCGTTCCAGGGCCTGCAGCTGGAGGCTCACGCTGGGTTGAGACAGAAACAAGGCCTCCGCCGCGCGGGTGAGGGTGCCTAACTTGACCGTATAAACAAAGGCGCGCAGTTGCTTATGGCGGTTGCCCTTGTAGTAGAAGCGGCCCGCCTCTTCGCCGGCCTTCTCATCGCGCATTCGGCGCTTCAAAGGCGTTTTGCGCGGCTTCTTCGGCTCATTCAGCTTGCTTGGCACGCTCTTCATGGCTTTTCACTCAATGAGTTGCAACATACATTAATTTATACAATATCTAAAATTGAAACATTTGCTTTGTCAAAGCAATGCCTCGTGACTAGTGTCATTCCATCGTCATCGAGGAGATCACCATGGCCGTCCCCAAAGAACGTGTCGTCGTCCAACCGGCCCAGATCCAGGGCAAGACCGGCCCGCAGCACGACACCATCCTCACCCCGAATGCCCTGGTCTTCCTGGCCGGCCTGCACCGCCGTTTCAACGCCCGTCGACTGTCCCTGCTCGCGGCGCGCCGCGAGCGCCAGGCGCGCTACGACGCCGGTGCGCTGCCGGATTTCCGCATCGACACGGCCGGCATCCGCGAAAGCGCCTGGACCGTGGCCAAGATCCCGGCTGCCCTGCAGGACCGCCGCGTGGAAATCACCGGGCCGGTCGAGCGCAAGATGATCATCAACGCGCTCAACTCTGGCGCGAAGGTGTTCATGGCGGACTTTGAGGATTCGAGCGCGCCCACTTTCGCCAATCAGCTGGACGGCCAGATCAACCTGCGCGACGCGGTGAACGGCACCATCGAATTCACTTCGCCCGAGGGCAAGTCGTACCGCGTCCAGGACAATCCCGCCGTATTGGTGGTGCGTCCACGCGGCTGGCACCTGCCGGAGCGGCACCTCCTGGTGGACGGCGAACCGATGGCTGGCGCACTGGTCGACTTCGGCCTGTTTGCCTTCCACAACGCCCGCACGCTGCAGGCACGCGACCGCGGTCCGTATTTCTACCTGCCCAAACTCGAGGCGATGGAAGAAGCCTCACTGTGGGATGAGGTGATGTCCGCCGCTGAGGACGAACTCGACCTGCCGGCCGGCTGCATGAAGGCCACCGTACTGATCGAGACGGTGCCCGCCGTGTTCCAAATGCACGAAATTCTGCATGCGCTGCGCCAGCGCGCGGTCGGCCTCAACTGCGGCCGCTGGGATTACATCTTTTCATACCTCAAGACCTTGCGCGGCCATCGCGACCGCCTGCTGCCGGAGCGCGGCCAGGTGTTGATGACGGTGCCGTTCCTGAAGGCCTATTCGGAGCTGTTGATCCAGACCTGCCATCGCCGCGGTGCCTTTGCGATGGGCGGCATGGCGGCGCAGATCCCTATCAAGGGCGACGAAGCCGCGAACGATGCAGCGATGACCAAGGTACGCGCCGACAAGCTGCGCGAAGTGCAGGCTGGCCACGACGGCACCTGGGTGGCACATCCTGCATTGGTGCCGGTGGCGCAGGAGATTTTCGACAAGTACATGCCGTTGCCGAACCAACTCGGCGTGATGCGCGCCGATGTCAGCGTGACACGCAATCAGCTGATCGCCCCGTGTGCCGGCTCGATCAGCCGCGCGGGTTTCGACAACAACGTCGAAGTGGCGCTGCGCTACACCGCGTCCTGGCTGGACGGCCAGGGCTGCGTGCCGATTCATCATTTGATGGAAGACGCCGCTACCGCCGAGATCGCCCGCGCCCAGTTGTGGCAATGGCTGCACCACGGATCGGTGGAATTCACCGATCACGCACCGATCGATTTCGCGCTGTTCGACTACGCCCTGATCGCGCATGCGCACCGACTGCGCGAAAGCACGTTGCCTGGCGCCGCCCGCGCCGACGAAGCCGCCGCCCTGCTTTCCACGTTGACCCACGCCGACCAGCTCGGCGATTTCCTGACCTTGCCTGCCTACGACCAACTCATCTGACCACCTGTAGGAGCGCCCCCTGTGCGCGACCGATATCGCAGCACGCAGGGCGCGCTCCTACAAAAAGCCGAGAACCACGGAGTCATGCCATGAAGAACACTCTGCCCACCGCCGAACAACTCTCGCTCGATTGGAAGAACAACCTTCGTTGGGCCGGCATCCAGCGCAACTACAGCGCAGAAGACGTGGTGCGCCTGCGCGGCACTGTGGGCGTCGAACATTCGCTCGCCCGCCGCGGCGCGGAGCGCTTGTGGAAGTCGCTGCACAAGGAAGATTTCGTCAACGCGCTCGGCGCGCTCACCGGCAACCAGGCCATGCAACAGGTGAAGGCCGGACTGCAGGCGATCTACCTCAGCGGTTGGCAGGTTGCGGCCGACGCCAACCTGGCCGGCGAAATGTATCCCGACCAGTCGCTGTACCCGGCCAACTCGGTGCCGCAAGTGGTTAAGCGCATCAACAACACGTTGCTGCGCGCCGACCAGCTGCATCACGCCGAAGGCAAGGACGACACCGATTGGATGGTACCGATCGTGGCCGATGCCGAAGCCGGTTTCGGTGGCGTGCTCAACGCATTCGAGCTGATGAAGGCGATGATTGAGGCGGGCGCTTCCGGCGTGCATTTCGAGGATCAGCTGGCCTCGGTGAAGAAGTGCGGCCACATGGGCGGCAAGGTGCTGGTGCCTACCCGTGAAGCGGTGGACAAATTGAACGCCGCGCGTCTCGCTGCCGATGTACTTGGCGTGCCGACCTTGCTGGTCGCACGCACAGACGCCGATGCCGCGGACCTGCTCACCTCCGATGTCGACGATAACGACAAGCCGTTCATCACTGGCGAGCGCACGGTCGAAGGTTTCTTCCGCGTGCACCCGGGTCTCGATCAGGCGATCAGCCGCGGCCTCGCTTATGCGCCGTATGCCGACCTGATCTGGTGTGAAACCAGCAAGCCAAATCTGGAAGAGGCGCGCCGGTTCGCCGAGGCGATCCACGCCAAATTCCCAGGCAAGCTGTTGGCGTACAACTGCTCGCCGAGCTTCAACTGGAAGAAGAACCTGGACGACGCCACCATCGCGAAATTCCAGAAGGAACTCGGCGCGATGGGCTACAAGTTCCAGTTCATCACGCTGGCCGGCTTCCATAGCCTCAACTACGGCATGTTCGATCTCGCCTACGGCTACGCACGCCACCAGATGAGCGCCTTCGTGGAACTGCAGGAACGTGAGTTCGCGGCCGCGGAGCGCGGCTTTACCGCGGTGAAGCATCAGCGCGAAGTCGGCACCGGCTACTTCGACCAGGTGACGCAGGCGATCCAGCAGGGTCTGTCCTCGACCACAGCGCTAAAGGGTTCCACCGAGGAAGCACAATTTCACCCCGCAGAACACGCCACTGCAGCCTGAGCGTTCACCCGATGTCGGGCATGGAAGCTGGTGCGAGTGCCGACAGGGAGAGCCCTTTCGGCGCTCGCTGAGTAGAGAGCTTGTGCGGTACTACAGCCTGGCGCGTTGCTCACCTCTGTAGCGTCATTCGCAATCCCCTGAGCGACGGCGAGTCGCATGCGATCTGGGTGAGGTGGCTGATGAGGGCCGCCGCGGCGCGCAGTGTCCAGAGTGTCGCGCATAGCCGTCTATCGGACACTCCCGAAAGCAACATAACAGAGAAGGTTCGGAGGAAAGGCCGAACCCCGGTATCGGACGGGGGGAGGGAGGGGAGCCGATACCGGGGCGGCGGGGGACTGAGTTCGTAAGAGAACTAGTCGGTGCAGATATTAATCTCGTCTCACCCCAAGTCAACACCCATCAGTACAAGAATTAGACATGGGTAAGCTTATGAAGCTCTATCAATGAATTACATTCGGCGGTACTGCAAGGCCTCGGCCAAATGCACTCGATCCAGGGTGGCAGCGCCGCCATCGAGATCGGCGATGGTGCGCGCTACGCGTAGTGTGCGGTGATAGGCCCGGGCCGAAAGCCCCAGCCGCTCGAGCGCCCCCTCGAACCAGGCACGCTCGGCCGAACCCAACGCGCAGTCGCGCTCGAGTTCCCGTGTGCTGATCTCCGCATTGGACCGCCCCGCACGCGCCAGCGCCTGATGGCGCGCCTTCATCACGCGCGCGCTCACGGTGGCTGAATCTTCGTCGTGGGCGCTGCGCCGTGCGCCGAGCTCCGTCAATGGCTGACGCGGCACATCCACCCGCATATCGATGCGATCAAGCAGTGGACCGGAAATGCGCGCGCGGTAGCGCTGGATCTGATCGGGCGTGCAATGGCAGCGTTGGCGCGGGTCACCGGCATAACCGCAAGGACAGGGGTTCATCGCGGCCACCAGTTGGAACTGGGCGGGGAACGTCGATTGCCGCGACGCTCGCGAAATCACGATGCAACCCGATTCCAGGGGCTCGCGCAACACGTCCAACACGTGGCGGGTGAACTCCGGCAACTCGTCCAGAAACAGTACGCCATTGTGGGCCAGCGAGATTTCACCCGGACGCGGCTGCGAGCCGCCGCCGACCAGGGCCACTGCCGAAGCGGTGTGGTGGGGTGCGCGAAACGGACGCCGGCGCCACTGCGCCGGATCCACCTGCTGCCCCGCCACCGACAGGATGGCGCAGGTCTCCAGCGCCTCCGATTCCGTCAGCGGCGGAAGGATGCCCGGCAAGCGCTCGGCTAGCATGGTCTTGCCGGTGCCGGGCGGGCCGATCAGCAGCAGGTGGTGGCCGCCGGTAGCGGCAATCTCCAACGCGCGGCGCGCCTGCCGCTGCCCACGCACATCGATCAGGTCAGGGCCGTAACCGACGTCGGCCTCGATTCCGGAACCCACCGGCGCGGCGAGATCCTGCGCGCCGCGCAACCAGCCGCAAACTTCCGCCAGCGTGTCGGCCACGCGCACGTCGGCATCCGGAACCAGCGCCGCCTCCGCCGAATTGGCCCGCGGCAGCACCACCCTGCGCCCTCGCGCACGTGCACGCAGCAGGGCCGGAAGCACGCCGGAGACACCACGCAGTGCGCCCGACAGCGCCAGTTCGCCGAGAAATTCGCAGTCGTCCAGCTTTTCCCGCGGTACCTGGTTGCCGGCAGCAAGAATGCCCAACGCGATAGCCAGATCGAAACGGCCGCCGTCCTTGGGTAGCTCGGCAGGCGCCAGGTTTACCGTGACCCTGCGGTTGGGGTATTCGAACGCCGTGTTCTGGATCGCCACACGGACGCGATCACGCGCCTCGCGCACGGCTGCCTCAGGCAATCCCACGATATTGGTGCCCGGGAGCCCGCCGGAAAGATGCACCTCCACCATCACTTGCGGCGCGGTCACACCCTCCTGGGCGCGACTGAGGGTGACGGCAAGACTCATGATGCGGGAACGCCCGGAGGCATGGGGAAGTCGCAGCCGTACTGAAACATGGGCGATTCCCTTCGGCAGGCGGTGAAAAACTGACCGCCCCCGATCGTTCTCGGGGTGAGGGTGACAGATCGGGGACGGCTCCCAGAAGGGAGATGTGCTAGCCCCCGCGGATGGTGATGCCGGCCTCTAGGTCGGCGACACGCCTTTCGAGTTCGTCCACCTTGGCGCGCGTACGCGCCAAGAGAAGACTCTGAACTTCGAATTCCTCGCGGGTGACTAGGTCAAGGCGGCGCAATCCTTGCGCCAGGACATCTGAAAAGTTGGCGCGGAGATCCTGATGCACCTGAGCCAATCCTGGCGGAACCAACGAGGCAAGTCGTAAGGCAAGCTGATCGATATCCTGTCTATCCATCATGGATAGCACCTCGAACTCGTCGGGATGCAGTTTAAGTAAATACGAAAATCGAACGCCATCAGCGTGCTCCACCGTAATGTGTAGGCATTGTCCTACACGACACTTAGCCAGGCGACAAACGGCGCACTCGACAGGCAGAATGCGCCCTTGTATCGATACGACCTACGAACAAGGAATACCCATGAAGCTGGTGGTCGCGGTCATCAAACCCTTCAAACTGGACGACGTGCGCGAAGCGCTGGCCGAGGTCGGCGTACAAGGCATCACGGTGACCGAGGTGAAGGGTTTCGGCCGCCAGAAAGGCCACACGGAGTTGTACCGAGGTGCCGAGTACGTGGTCGATTTCCTGCCCAAGATCAAGCTGGAAGTCGCGGTAGTGGACGACCAGCTCGACCGCGTGGTGGAGGCCATCACGCAATCGGCCCGCACCGGCAAGATCGGCGACGGCAAGATCTTCGTCAGTTCGCTGGAGCAGGTGATCCGCATCCGCACCGGCGAGCTGGACAACGACGCGCTCTGATCAGTCCGCCGTTCCCAACGCGTGTTCGCGCTGGAAGCGGCGGTGATGCACCAGCAGGCCCGTGCAATAGGCAATGTAATAGCCAACCATCAAACCAAGCACCAGAAGGGTCAGCGGGCTGTTGCCCAGCGGCGGCCCGGCATAGGTCGCCGCTGGATCCTGCATTTGCGGCATCGCCACCAGGAAGCGCCAGGCCAGCCTTCCCACCAATAACACCGTCAGCGCGGCGCCGATCCAGGGATTGGGAATGTAGACGTCGGCCCCGTTCGCGTCCTGACCGAAGCGGGTGAGGCGCAGACCGAGCAACCCCAAGGCCGCACCAGCGACTGCACCGCCAAGCAGGCCTTCCAGCAACTTTGTGTTGTGCAGGCCGCTGAGCGCCAGCAGACCGGCCACCAGAGTGAAGATCACGATGCGCGCGATCATGCGCTTGCGCCGGATCGGCTGCGGGCCAAAGTTGCCGCGGACACGTCGCCACACCGCGTAGGCCATCAGCGGAATCATGATCGCGGGGAGCATTGTCGGGGCCATGACCGGATTCTCTGCGGGAAAGTGAGATCAAGCTAACGGATGGACGACAGCGCGGCGATCGACGCCGCGCAACCATCGCAGATGACGCCTGTCACCCGCACAGCACCGACTGACTTACTTCGCCTTGCCCTGATTGGCCACAGCGGCCATCTTCGCAGCGATCGCATCGGCGTCGCCGAGGTAGTAGCTGCGCAGCGGCTTGAGTTCGTTGTCGAACTCGTACACCAGTGGCACGCCGTTGGGGATGTTCAACTCGACGATGGCCTCGTCCGAGATGCCGTCCAGATACTTCACCAACGCGCGCAACGAGTTACCGTGCGCGGCTACCACCACCCGCTGGCCCGCGCGAATAGCCGGCGCCAGCACTTCGTGCCAATACGGCAGCACACGCTCGACGGTGTCCTTGAGGCACTCGGTGTCGGGAATATCCTTAGGATCCAGCGAGGCATAGCGCGGATCGTTCACCGATTCGTTCGCGGTGCGATCCTGCGGCGGCGGCGGGATGTCGTAGCTGCGGCGCCAGATCTTCACCTGATCGTCGCCGTACTTGGCCGCGGTCTCAGCCTTATTGAGCCCAGTGAGTGCGCCGTAGTGGCGTTCGTTGAGGCGCCAGTCGGTGACTACCGGAATCCACATAAAGTCCATCGCATCCTGCACGCCCCACAGCGTGCGCACGGCGCGCTTGAGCAGCGACGTATGCGCCACGTCGAAGCTATAACCCGCCTCCTTGAGCAAACGGCCGGCTTCCTGCGCTTCGGCCATACCCTGCTCGGTGAGGTCGACGTCGGCCCAGCCGCTGAAGCGGTTGTCGAGGTTCCACTGGGATTGGCCGTGGCGGATCAGTACGAGCTTGTGCATGGCGAGATGGGCTGGCGGAAAGACCGGAATGGTGAGGCCGGGCCGGATGCCCGTCAAATGTGCACCCTGTCGAAGGTCATGCTAAACCCGGCCGGGCGGAGGAGCATCCTAAAGCCCGACACATTCAACCTTTGGGAGTCCGTTATGCGCCGTACCCTGCTCGCCCTTGCCCTCGTCCTGCCACTGGCCGCGCTGGCCCGGGACAACGATATCGACAAGATCAACGGCGCCGTGCGCGTTGAGAACGGCCAGCAGGCCGGTAACGTCAGCACGGTGAACGGCGCGGTACACATCGGCGACAACGCCACCGTGCACAAGGCCAGCACCGTCAACGGTTCGGTGGAACTGGGCGAGAAGTCCCAGGCCATCGAGATCTCGACGGTCAACGGCTCCACCACTCTAGGCGCCGGTAGCCGGGTCAGCGGCGAAGTGGGCACCACTAACGGCGCCATTCGCCTCGGCAAGGGTGCGGAGGTGAACGGCAAGGCCAGCACCGTCAACGGCTCCATCAGCTTGGACGCCGCCCATGTCGGCAAGGGCATCGAGACAGTGAGCGGCAGCATCAACGTCGGCGCCAACTCGCGCGTGGAAGGAGGCATTCTGGTCGAGAAACCCGGCGGCTGGTTCCACAACAACAGCCGTCCGCCGCACGTGGTGATCGGTCCGCACGCCGTGGTGCAGGGAACGCTGGAGTTCCGTCGCGAGGTGGTGCTGCAGGTCAGCGACAGCGCCCAGATCGGCCCGGTGAAGGGCGCCACGCCGGTGAAGTTCAGCGGCGAGGCGCCTGCTGCTGAGTAATTTGTGAGGAGGAGTGAGGAGTAAGAAGTGAGTGGCGCACGACAATCGATCGCGCCCTACTCGTTTCTTACTTCTCACTACTTATTTCTCACGCCCCTCACACCCAATCGCGCGGCTTGAGGTATTCGGCCAGCCTTGCTTCGGCCGACCCAGGCTCGGGTGCATAGGCGTATTCGAAACGCACGCGCGGAGGCAGGCTCATCAGGATCGATTCCGTGCGGCCGCCGGATTGCAGGCCGAACAACGTGCCACGGTCGTAGACCAGATTGAATTCCACATAGCGCCCACGCCGATAGAGCTGGAATTCCCGCTCGCGCTCGCCGTAAGGCGTGTCCTTGCGGCGCTCTGCGATCGGCAGGTAGGCATCGAGAAAACCCTGGCCCACATCGCGGGTGAAAGCGAAGCAGCGATCGAAGCCGCCCTCGTTGAGGTCGTCGTAGAACAGGCCGCCGACACCGCGCGTCTCGCCACGGTGCTTGAGATAGAAGTACTCGTCGCACCATTTTTTGTAGCGCGCATAGACATCGTCGCCATACGGCGCGCAGATATTGCGTGCCACGCTGTGCCAGTGCGCCACGTCCTCGTCGAACGGGTAGAACGGCGTGAGGTCGAAGCCGCCGCCGAACCACCACACCGGTTCTACACCTTCCTTGCTCGCCTCGAAATAGCGCACATTCGCATGCGTGGTCGGCATATAGGGGTTCCGCGGATGTAGCACCAGCGATACACCGGTGGCCACGAAGCTGCCGCCCGCCAGATCCGGCCGATGCGCCGTCGCGCTAGGCGGTAGCTGATTGCCGTAGACGCGCGAGAAGTTCACCCCTGCCTGCTCGAACACTGCCCCCTCGCGCAACACACGGGTACGTCCGCCGCCGCCCGCCGCGCGCGTCCAGGCGTCCTCCTCGAAACGAGCGCCGCCGTCGAGCTGCTCCACGGCAGCACAGATGCGGTCCTGCAGTTCGCGCAGGAACAATTCGGCACGGTCGGCTTGCTGGCTCATCGCGATGCTCTTGGTCGATTCAACGGTGCGAGCTTAGCAAGCCATCCACCACGAACCGATGCGGCGGGGAGTCGCGCAGCACTGACGCGAATCAACGAACGCTATCGGCGAGCAAGCTTCGCGAAAGCCCGCCATCTGCTGCGAATTCCGCCGAATATGAACGCCAACCTCCACAAAACCTTGTTGGGCTAGGCACGGCAACGGCCGCTCGCTAGGCTCCCGCGATGCCCGAACCGATTCACCCGCTTGCCGTCAGCGCGTATACCGTCACCTCCGCGCTGGGCCACGGCCTCGACGACCATCGACACGCCCTCCACTCCGCCCGCAGCGGCTTGCGCGCCAACGATTTCAGCAGCGCGCCGCTGGCGTGCTGGATCGGGCGCGTGGAAGGTGTGGAAGGCACCGCCCTGCCCGACGCCTTCGCCTCCTGGGAGTGCCGCAACAACCGTCTCGCCTGGCTGGGATTGAACCAGGACGGCTTTGTCGATCGCGTGCGCGCCGCGCGCGAAAGCTACGGCGCATCGCGCATCGCGCTGGTGCTGGGAACCTCCACGGCCAGCATCGGCGCTACCGAGGAAGCCTATCGCCGGCTCGATGCGGATGGACGCATGCCCGCCGACCTGCGTCGCCCGGCCATCCACGCACCGCATTCACTGGTGGCCTTCGTGGCCGAAGCGCTGGGCCTCGAAGGTCCCGCACTGACGCTTTCCACCGCCTGCTCGTCCAGCGCCAAGGTATTCGCCAGTGCGGAGCGGATGATCCGTCTCGGCCTGGTGGACGCGGCCGTGGTCGGCGGCGTGGACACGCTATGCGACAGCGTGCTGTTCGGCTTCAATGCACTGGAGCTGGTCTCGCCGGAACCCTGCCGGCCGTTCGACCGCAGGCGCTGTGGCATTTCCATTGGCGAGGCAGCCGGCTTCGCCCTGCTCGAGCGCGCCGACGCCCATCCGAGTGCACCACGTTTGCTGGGCTACGGCGAATCCAGCGACGCCCACCACATGTCTACGCCCCATCCGGAAGGCCTCGGCGCCGAACTGGCGCTGCGCGACGCGCTGGCGCGCGCCGGCCTGGATGCGGCACAGGTCGACTACATCAACCTGCATGGCACGGCGAGCTTGAAGAATGACGAAGTGGAAGCCGCGCTGGTCGCCCGCGCCTTTCCTGCCAGCACGCGGGCCAGTTCCACCAAGGCATTCACCGGACATACGCTCGGCGCGGCCGGCATCCTCGAAGCCGCGTTCGCCCTGCTGGCCATCGAACACGGGCTGGTGCCTGGCAACCTCGGTTGCAGCGACCCCGACCCAGCCTGCGGACCGCAGTTCGCCTGGTACAACGAGCATCGGCGTATCGACGTAGCCCTCAGCAATTCCTTCGGCTTCGGCGGCAACAACGCCTGCCTGGCGTTCGGCAGGGTTGTGGCATGAGTCCGCTACAGGTCTATGTGGGAGGTGTCGGCCTGTGGTCGCCGCAGTTGGCTAATTTCGCCGCCTTGCGCGCCTGGCTCGCCGGCTCGCCGATGCCATCGCCAGCCGCGCGCCCACCGGCCGCCACACTGCCGGCCAATGAGCGCCGGCGCGCACCTGAAAGCGTGCTACTCGCGGTGGAAGTCGCAGGACAAGCAGTGGCCATGAGTGGGCGGCAAGCCAGCGAACTGGCGTGCGTCTTCAGCTCCGCCCACGGCGATCAGGCCATCACCGACTACATGTGCGAAACGCTGGCGCGCGAGCCCTCTGGGCTGTCACCGACCCGCTTCCACAATTCGGTACACAACGCACCGGCCGGCTACTGGACCATTGCCACCGGCTGCCACGCGCCATCGGCCGCTGTCTGCGGCGGCCAGCTCGCCATTGTGGGCGCAGGCCTGCTGGAGGCCGCGATGCAGGCCCTGGCCGACCAGCGGGCGGTCCTTCTGGTATGCAGCGATATCGCAGGTGCAGGCCCTCTGGGCGAGATGACCGATAGCACGCAGGCGTTTGGGTGCGCACTGGTGCTGACACCCCACCCCGGACCACGCAGCCTCGCGCGACTCAATCTCACTCTCGCCCCAAAGCAGGCGCCAACATCGTCCACGTCGTCGCCTATACCCATGGCCTGGCACGACGCCAACGCCACGGCCAAAGCCGCGCTGCCGTTACTGCTGCTACTGGCCGGCCACGGCACTCATTACAATCTGGCTACAGCTGACATGCTCGGCCTGGATATTCATTGGGAGAGTGCTGCTTGAATGCGTCGGCCACTCGCTGGTGCGTACTGATTCCCTGCCTCAACGAAGAGGCGGCCATCGAGGGTGTGGTCAACTCCGCGCTTGCACTCGGTGTACCCGTCATCGTCGTGGACGATGGCTCGCACGACCGCACGCCACAAATCGTGGGCGCCATGCCGGTGACCTTGCTACGCCACCCCCAACGCAGCGGCAAAGGCGAGGCGCTGCGTACCGGCTTCCGCGAAGCGTTGCGCCAGGGCTTCGATGCGGTAGTGACCATGGACGGTGACGGCCAGCACCTGGCCAGCGATGTGCCACGTATCGCCGCCGCTGCGCAACGCTATCCCCATCACATCGTGATCGGCGCCCGCCTGCTTGATCGCGAACAGCAGCCTAAGTCACGCCGCCGCGCCAATGCCGTGGCCGATTGGGGCATCTCCTGGGCCTGCGGCCAACCGGTAGCGGATACTCAAAGCGGCCAACGCTGGTACCCGCGCGCAGCACTCGATCTAGTGGACCTGCCGGCAGAGAACTTCGTGTTCGAAGCCGCCATCCTGATCGCCGCCATGCGCGAAAAGGGTCTGGGCGTGGTCTCGGTGCCGATCGCCTCGCGTTACCAAGGCGAGTTCCGCATCAGTCATTTCAATCCGGTGCGCGACATCGTGCGCATTACCGTCTACACGTTCGGGCGCGTGGTGCATTACGGCGATATCCGGGCCAGCTACCGCCGCTCACGGGCGAGCAGGCCTATCGTGTTCGATACGGCCGCCCCGATTTGATACCCGTCGTAGAGCCTGCACTCACAGGCTCTTAGGAGGCCACGTAGATCACCGCAGCCCGCCCATCGGCGAGCGAGCGGCCACCTTGCTCGATGCGAAACGCATATTGCGCCCCACTGTCGTCGGCAAACAGGCGCTCGGCATGGATGTCCAAACGTCCCGCGCCGGTATCCACATACTCCACCGCCAGCCGCACATCGCGCAGACTGACCAACCGCCCCGACCGCACCACCTCGACACCGCGCGCCCGCGCGCTCAGCGCGCCATGCACCGCCATCGCCTGAGCGCCATACTCGGCGAGATGCACGGCATGCAAACCGTCCGGCTTCCGTAAGGGATGGTCGACATGGGCAAAGCTGTCGCTCACCGCATGGATAGAAACTTCATCCCATGTCACCACGGCATCCAGCAGGGACATGCTGCCCGCGTGTGGAATCAGGTGCGCCCAATCCGTCTTATCGAGCATCGTCATGCCCCACATGTGGCGCCATCAAGATGGATAAGCAGAAGTGAAAGGCCACACCCAGGCTCACGGTGAGACCAATCGCGCGCAGCACCGGAATGGTGCTCCATGCCAGCATGCCGAACACCAGCAAGGCGGATAGCACGCAGACCAGCGTGGCGTGCAGAGTGCGTCGCTGTTCCGCGACATCACCGGTGTCGCGCTCGAAGAACAGCGCGTAGTGCAAACCCAGGCCGGCCGCAAGGATCAGTGCCACCAGATGAAATAGCGATATCTCGACACCGGCCATACGCTCTACCGCCAGCACCAGGAAAGTGGCCAGAGTCATCGGTGCCAGCACATGCCAGGCACGACGCAGGCTGCGCAGAGCAAAAGTGATAGTGAGTACCAGCAACCCGGTGGCGCCGAGCAGGGCATGAAGGATGCGTGTGCGGTAATCGACCACCAGCGATTCGGAAGCCTGCTTCAGATCAAGCAAGCGCACCGCACCGCCGCTTTCACTCGCAAGCGCTTCAAGTGCCGCCGCGTCATGCACACCACTGAGCGTGCCCAGCCCCAGCCAATGCCCTTCGCGCGGCACCAACATCGCAGACAAGCGCTGACCCAGCGCGCTCTGCGCGAACACTTCCGGCTTCAGCGGCGGCGAGCTACGCGCGGTTTCCACGTCATCGACGAAAGGTGCGAACAGGTCCTTGCGGAACGGCATGCCTTGCGTGGCCTGCTCGATGGCCTCCTGCAAGGCCGTACGCCCCGGCAATTTTTGCTGGCGCACACGCTGCAGGGTTTCGCTGGGCAGGTAGCGCGAGGGCAGTTCGACAGCATCGACCGCATGCCGCGCTACCAGCGCATCCACCTTTGGCTCGAGCTGTTCGGACAGCTTCAGCACACCTTGCGCATCCGCCGCCTGTAGGATCAGCAGATAACGCACATCCGGCGCACCCAGCGCCTCGCGCAGGCGGGCATCGCGCTGCAGCAGGTCCTGCGGCAGCGGTGTCAGCGCAGCAAGGTCGTTTTGCCAGAACGAACCAGGCGCCATCGCCAACATCAACACAGTCGCCAGTGCCACCAGCAGGGGCATCCAGCGTGGTCGCGGCAAGCGGTCGACAAAGCGGCGCGCACGTTGCAGCCAGGGCATGTCCGCCACGTCACGCACACGCATCGGCAGCAGGTGCGGTAACAGATAGCGCGTGCTGAACCCGGCCACCAGTAGGCCCGTGATGGTGAACACTGCCAATTGCTTCAAGCCATTCACGCCGGATGCGTAGAACGCCAGATAGGCGATACAGGCTGAAGCGATAGCGGTAAGCAGCAGCGGCCAGAGACCACGCACACTGGCGATGGCGTCCTCGCCAGCTCTCCGATGGCTGAGCACGCGAATCGGGTATTCCTGCGCTACGCCAAGCAAGGTGAAACCGAACGCCAGGGTGATGCCATGCACCTGCGGAAACAGCAACACGAGTGCGGCGATGCCGGCCAGGGCGGCGCTCGCGATCGGCAAGGCCGACAACAGCAGCGAGCCCACGCTGCGATAGGCCAGCAGTAACAGTAGGATGAAGCCGACCGTGGAGACGTTGCCGATCCGTTCCGCCTGCCCACGGGTTTGCTTGCTTATCACCACGCTGAAGTAACCCGGCCCGCTGATGGCCAGCGTCGCACCTGGGTTGCCAGGCAAGGCATGGAAGGCCTTCTCGATGCCTGCAACGGCTTCGCTTTGCGCATCCGGATCGAAGCCGGCGGCATGGGTTTGTACTAGTAGCAAGGCCTCGCTCTGAGCCGAGAACCATACGCCTTCGCGCAGCTCGGGCGATTTGGCGGGCGTCCAGCGTTCGGCCAGCTTTAACACTTCCAGCGTCGGGTCGCGCGGCAGCAAACCTTTCAAGAGGCTGGCGGCCGGCGAGGAAAGATCATCGAGCCGTTGCTGGAACTGATCGGCAAGGAAGTCCTTGTCCATCGCCTCGCTGTCCAACGTCGGCGACAACAGGTAACGATACGGCAAGAGGCGCTCATCCAATGCAGCAATGTCGAAGCCGCCATTGAGTACCTGGCTAAAGCGTGCGTCCTTGCGCAACGCCGTGGCCAGCCCCTGACTGAGTGAAGACAGCTCCGCATCGGGCTTGCCGCTCACCGCCAATAACAACAAACGCGATCCAGGACCTTCGCCCACCTGCTCCATCAATAGACGTTGATCGGGCGTCGTGGGGGCGGGCATGAAGTCGCGCAGATCAGTGCTGACCTTGAGCCGCTGCATGACCAGCACGCCAAGGCCCGCCAGCGCCAGTAGCCACAGGGTCAACAGTAACGCGCGTCCACTGCGCGGCATGATCAGCTGCCGCCTTTGCAGAGCGCCAACAGCGTTTCGCGCGTCGGCGCAACTGGCATGCGCGTGGCGAGCACACCCAATAGATCAACCGCGAGATCGCCATCGGCTTCCTGCATGCGCATGCAGCGCGGCTCGTTGCCGCGGCCGTCGATCTGGATGCTTGCAACCGTCTTCGCCACCCGGGTGTCGCGCGGCGTCAGCGTTAGCGTCCAGGCATCGGCTCCACCGTCGTGCCGGGTTGAATCAAACGTGATCGAGAATGCCTGATTGAGCCGGGAGGCATCACCGCCGAGCAGGGCGACAAAGCTGTCCAGCAACACCTGCAACTGCGGCGCGCGCTTCAGCGAAAAGCTGCGTGGCTTGCGGCCATCTCGCTGCTGGGTCACTTCGCCGTCGGCAATGGTGGACGTCTCCTTGCTGGGATGATCCACGCGCCGTTCCAGCTTGTCGCCACCCAACCAGCCCAGCTCGCCGGATACCACCAGCGGCTGATCCAGGACCTTCATGAAACGGGCTTCGGCGAAAGCCGTGCGCGCCGGCGCGGGGCGGCCCAGCGAGGCGATCAGCGATTGCGCCGCGGCATCACTCTCAACCGCCGATGCGGTCGCCCACCACGGCAGGCTCAGGCCGAGCAGTAGCGTGAGAGTCTTGCTGCCAGAAGTCATAAAAGTTGAACCAGTTGTAGGGAGCGATGCGAATGTAATGCTCCACGCGTTGGGCGTAACGGCCGATGACCGCATCCAGCGCTTGTGCGCGGTCGTGACGAGGGATGTCCACGCGGTCCGCAAACGGCTCGAAAATCAGGCGATAGCGATTGCCGCCGAGATAGAGCCCGAAGCACAGCACCACCGGCACCTTCAGCGTATGCGCTAGCAACCAGGGACTGACCGGGAACGGCGCAGGCTGGCCCAGCAGGTCGGCCCGACGCAACACTTCATGCTCACGGCCGCGGTCGGCCAGTAGCGCCACCATGGCACCTTGCTCGCAGGCTTCGGCGATCTGCAGCGCCATCGTCGCGCCGTCCTTGGAGGCGTCGATCACCTTGTCGCCGATGTCGGGCGCCAGCGCCTCCAGCAACTCAGTCAACGCCGGGGTCTTCTGCTTGTCCAGCAACACGCGCAACGATACGTCCGGCCGGCGCGAAGCAAGCGCACGCAATGCCTCGAAACTGCCTTGATGCGATCCGAACAACAGCACTCCGCGCCCAAGGCCGATGCGCTCGATCAACACATCCACACCTTCGGTTTCGATGTCGAAATCTTTCTCGCCGTGCGCCAGCAGAAAGACGCGATCCAGCATTGTCGAAGCAAAGCTGTGAATGTGCTTCATCACCTGCCAGGCGGTCACACGATGCAGCAGCACTTTTTCGAGATAGTGCCGTGAAGCTTCCCGCTCCAGCTTGCGTCGCCAGTAGAAGTACAACGTGATCGGATACAGGAACAGCCGCGCAAAGCGACGGCCACCATGCAGGCCAATGCTGCGGATCAGCCATAACGCGAAGCGCCCGCCGCCTTCCGGGCGACTCTGCCAATGCTTGGTCATGGCGAGCCCCCTTCGATCACGCCACGCGCAAGCAGCTCACCACCGCGCCGAATCTCGAAACGCACGCGCGCACCGTTTTCAATCAGGCTCAGCTCGGCCTGTTCGGCCGGCAACAGTGGCGCGACAAACTTCGCCTCCACCACCCTAACCAATCGTTCATCTCGCCAGGCGCGCAAGGCCAGCGCGACCTGCTCGAGCAGCACCACGCCGGGCACCAGCGGATAGCCCGGAAAGTGCCCAGGCAGACTCGGATGATCGGGAGAGATGCACAACGCTGCGTGATAAGTCGGCGTGCTCATGGCGTACCCACGGGCGTGCGTTGTCGGAAGAACAGGGCGATGCCGTCCGTGCAGGGCATCGTGCCGGGACTCAAGCGGGGATGCGGTTCTGCTCGACGTGCTCGGACAGCGCACGGAGGCTGGCGAAGATGCGGCCGTTGTCCGGATTGTCCGAACGCAACTGGAAACCGTAGCGCTTGGATACGGCCAGTGCGATCTCCAGAGCATCGATCGAGTCGAGGCCCAGGTCGCCGCCGAACAAGGTGGCATCCGGATCGATCTGCTCGGGCGTGACCGCTTCCAGGTTGAGGCTCTCCACGATCAGGGTCGCCAATTCATGTTGTGCCGCGGTCTGCTCTGCCATGCTCGTTCCGTACTGCCAAACATGCCTTCCCCAGTCGGCATAGGGCCCGAAGTGTAACATAGCCCCCTGTTTTCCTTGGTTACGCTGCATGGCTCACGGTTCAGAAAGTGCATTGCCCGCCTCGCCCGAACGACGGGCTCCACAGGTGTCTTATCGCAGTGCGGCATCGCCCGACGTGTTGGCCGAACCCGGCACGCTCGCGGTGTTCGGCTTCGGCGCCGGCGCTCCGCAACACGACGATCCACGCTGGCTTGCGATCGAGCTGGAGTGCCTGGATGCGCCCGCGCCGCTGGAAGTCTGGCAAGTCGACGGCAGCGTCGATTACGGGCGCGAAGGCGATTTGCGCTGGTCTGCCGGCGACGGCTGGCTGTTTGCCGCGATCGAACTGGACGAACGCGACCACGGCGGTCCACGCGATACCGCGGAACGGGTCTACCGGCAATTGCGTGAGTTCATTGATCGGCGGCCGGAGCGACATGTGCAGCGCATCTGGAACTATCTGCACGCGATCAACCAAGGCGAGGGCGACGCCGAGCGCTACAAGCTGTTCTGCGATGGGCGCGCCGCCGGCATGGGCCATTTCTTCACCGAAGGCTTCCCCGCCGCCACAGCCATCGGCCACCACGCCGACGCACACACCCTGCAGGTCTACCTGCTGGCCTGCGATCGACCCGGCGTGCGCGTGGAGAACCCTCGCCAGGTCAGCGCCTGGCGTTACCCGCGTCAATACGGCCGCACGCCGCCGACCTTCGCCCGCGCTATGGCCCTGCCCGCTCAGGACGTACTGGCTATCTCAGGCACAGCCGCCGTCGTGGGCTACAGCTCCGCACACCAAGACGATCTGGATGCCCAGCTCGATGAAACCCTGATTAATCTCGAAGCCCTGCTGGCCAGCGCCGACATGCCGGCCGGCTTCGACACGCGTTCGCCACTGAAGGCTTATGTGCGCCATGCGACCGACGCGCCGCGCGTTCTCGACTTCCTGCAAACCCGTCTACCCGGTGTGCCGGTGCTGATGCTGCACGGCGATGTGTGCCGCAGCGAGCTGCTGGTGGAGATCGACGGCTGGCGATATGCCTGACGGCGAACGAGGCGCGTTCAAGTTTTCCCGCAACCGCCGTACTCGTCCTTGTAGGACGACAGCAGATAGTCGGCCAGCGCCGATTGAGAGGCCGGCAAGGCAATCGACAACTCGCGGTAAACAGGGTCTCCGCTTTGATCAAAAACGCTCAGCGAGCGCACCGCCGGTGACTTGGGCAATGCATAGGTGAGCCGTACCGTGCAGCGGTCCAGCCTCTCCAGTTTTTCCGGCGTCGGATCCAGAGCGGGTTCGGGCGTCGAGGTCTCCATCAACGTGTCCAGTTGCTTATGCGCGCCGGGAAATAACCCCTGTGCCGCCTCGTAAATACAGCCTAGGCAGGCTGGATAGAGTTCCCAGCTCAACCAGCCTGCATGGGCGCCTTCGGGCGCGACGAAACTGAAAATGGTATTGCCGTCGGCGCCGACAGCGGTGCGCTGCACATGCCATCCGCGCGGCATCACTAGCCATCCCGTGGCCGAGGCATAAAACAGCTGCACCTGATCGCGCAGGGCCGGCGGAATGCTCGCCGTGAATGCCGGCAGATCGGCATCGCGGGCAACCTCCCACTCGCCTTCCTGATCCTGGATATTGATGCGCGTGGCGGGCAGGCCAACAGGCTTGCCCGCCGCATCGCGCGGATGGGCCGGCACGAGCCGATAGTCCGTTCCTTGCACCGACGTATAACGGACAGGCGGTCCCGTGAGACTGCGGCGCGAATCACCCGCAGACGCAGCCGTGGAACCCGCCGCGACCAGCAACGTGATGATGGCGATAAGGCGAAGCGATAACGATACGTGGTGCACGTTGCGATCCTTGAACGTGTAGTGAGGTTTGGACGGCTATTTCTTTTGTGGACGATGCCAGCCAGGCAGTGTCGCCTGGCGCCCACGCGCAATGGTCAGTTCCCCGGCTGGCGCATCCCTGGTAATCACCGAACCGGCACCGATGGTGGCCTGCGCGCCGATGCGCACTGGCGCTACCAGCGCACTATTGGAACCGATGAACGCGCCGTCGTCGATCAACGTGACACTCTTGTTCACGCCGTCGTAATTGCAGGTGATGGTGCCAGCACCGACGTTCACTCTGCTGCCGATGACCGTATCCCCGAGATAGCTCAAGTGATTGGCTTTGCTGCCTTCGCCGAGGCGGGCCTTTTTGGTCTCGACAAAGTTGCCGATGTGCACGCCCGCATCCAGTTCGGTGCCAGGTCGTAAGCGCGCGAAGGGGCCGATAGTGCAAGGGCCGTGAGTGACCACGCCCTCCAGATCGCAATGCGACTGCACCACGGTACCGTTGGCCAGGCGTACATTCTTCAGCCGCGTAAAGGCGCCGATGCGCACATCTTCACCGAGCTGCACCTCGCCTTCCAGGATCACATCGATATCGATCTCCACGTCGCGGCCCGCAGTCACGGCGCCACGTATATCGATGCGCGTGGGATCGGCGATGCGCACGCCTTCCAATGCCAGCGCCTGTGCCGCGCGTTGGCGGTACACGGCCTCCAGCTCCGCCAACTGCCATGGGTTGTTCGCGCCGGCCGCTTCCATGGCGTCCTCGCATTCGATGTTCTGTGCGGCCCGCCCCTCCTCCGCTGCCATGGCGAAGATGTCGGTGAGGTAGTACTCGCCCTGCGCATTGTTGCGATGGAGCTTGCCGGTCCAGCGCCTGAGCGCCTCGGCCTCCGCGGCGACAATGCCGGTATTGATCAGCTTGATCTCGCGCTGACTGTCATCGGCGTCTTTCTCTTCCACTACCGCGTGCACCAAGCCGTTGCCATCGCCCAGCACGCGGCCATAACCCTTGGGATCAGCCACGCGAGTGGTGAGCAGGGCGAGCGAACCTTCGCCATCCACCAAGCGCTTCAAGGTGCCGGCTTGCGTCAATGGCACATCCCCATACAGCACCAGCACGCTGACTCCATCCGGCACATGGTGCAGCGCCTGCGCCACCGCGTGGCCGGTGCCCAGGCGGTCGGCCTGCAGCACCCAGCGCAAATCGGCCTGGCCGTCGAACGCAGCCAGCACTTGATCGCCGCAGTGCCCGTAGACCACATGGATCGCCTCCGGCTGCAAAGCCCTGGCCGCGGTCAACACATGCTCCAGCAAAGGACGCCCGGCCAATGGCATCAGCACTTTGGCCTTCTTGGACTTCATGCGCTTGCCCTCGCCGGCGGCAAGGACGATGACGTGCAGGGGCAGCTTCTTCATGGTGATGTCATCAGCTTCTATCAGCGGCGGAGCATATCAGTCGATTGGCGGACTCAATGACCGCGGGCTCACGAGGCATCGCCAGTCGATACCTCGGCTTAGCCCGCATGGCATTCGATGTGGAAGAGAAAGACTAGTCATCCGTGGACGAAAGGACCTCGGCCGAAGATGCCCAAGCAAAGACGCCGGCACAAGGCCGGCGTCTGCTGATACTGCCTAGCTCGCGAGAACGCGGGCCAGGCTTCAGTGCTTGAGATTCTTGCGCAAGCGCTCCAGCGCCTGTAGCTGGGTCAACGCTTCAGCCAGCTTCGCTTGTGCCTCGGCGATCTCGACCGCGTCGGTGCGATTGGCCAGGGCATCTTCGGCTTCTTGCTTGGCACGCTGCGCGGCGACTTCGTCCAGATCCGCGGCGCGCACGGCCGTATCGGCCAGCACGGTGACCACCTGCGGCTGCACTTCAAGAATGCCGCCGGACACCCAGAACTGCTGGCGCTCGCCATTGGGCAGCACCACGTCGACGTGGCCCGGCTTGAGGCGGGTGATCAGCGGAGCGTGGCGGGGCGCAATGCCCAGCTCGCCCATTTCGCCGGTGGCGACGACCATGGCCGCTTCGCCGTGAAAGATCTCGGCTTCGGCACTGACGATGTCGACACGAAGGGTATGGCTCATGCGTTTAAACTCGGTTGAAGCAGGTGAGGGAGTGAGGAGGTGAGGTGATCAGCAAGTCGCGGCGCACCGCCTTGCCTGCTTACCCCTTACCTCCTTACCGCTCTGACTTAGGCTGCCTTCTTGGCGGCCATGTCCTCGGCCTTCTTGATGGCCTCGTCGATGCCGCCGACCATGTAGAACGCCTGCTCCGGCAAGTGGTCGACGTCGCCATCCACGATCATCTTGAAGCCGCGGATGGTTTCTTTCAGCGACACGTACTTGCCCGGCGAACCGGTGAAGACTTCGGCCACGTGGAACGGCTGCGAGAAGAAGCGCTCGCACTTACGCGCGCGAGCCACAGCCTGCTTGTCTTCTTCGCTCAACTCGTCCATGCCGAGAATCGCAATGATGTCCTTCAGTTCCTTGTAGCGCTGCAGCGTGCCCTGCACCTTGCGCGCCACTTCGTAATGCTCGACGCCGATCACGTTCGGATCGAGCTGACGGCTGGTGGAATCCAGCGGATCCACGGCCGGGTAGATACCGAGCGAGGCGATGTTACGGCTCAGCACCACGGTCGCGTCCAAATGGGCGAAGGTGGTAGCCGGCGACGGATCGGTCAGGTCATCCGCGGGCACGTACACGGCCTGGATCGAGGTGATCGAACCGGTCTTGGTCGAGGTGATGCGCTCCTGCAGCACGCCCATTTCCTCGGCCAGTGTCGGCTGGTAGCCCACCGCCGACGGCATACGGCCGAGCAGCGCGGACACTTCGGTACCGGCCAGCGTGTAGCGGTAGATGTTGTCGACGAACAGCAGCACGTCCTTGCCCTTGCCGGTCTCGTCCTTCTCGTCGCGGAAGTATTCGGCCATGGTCAGGCCGGTCAGCGCCACGCGCAGACGGTTGCCCGGCGGCTCGTTCATCTGGCCGTACACCATCGCGACCTTGTCGAGCACATTGGAGTCTTTCATCTCGTGATAGAAGTCGTTGCCTTCACGAGTACGCTCACCCACGCCGGCGAACACGGACAGACCCGAGTGCGCCTTCGCAATGTTGTTGATGAGCTCCATCATGTTGACGGTCTTGCCCACGCCGGCGCCGCCGAACAGGCCGACCTTGCCGCCCTTGGCGAACGGGCAAACCAAGTCGATGACTTTGATGCCGGTTTCCAGCAAGTCGTTGGCCGCAGCCTGATCGTCGTAGCTCGGCGCTTCGCGATGGATGACCCAACGATCTTGCTCGCCGATCGGGCCCGCTTCGTCGATCGGGTTGCCGAGCACGTCCATGATGCGGCCGAGGGTGGCCTTGCCGACGGGCACCTTGATGCCTTCGCCGGTGTTGCGGGCGACAAGGCCGCGCTTCAGGCCATCGGTGGAACCGAGGGCGATCGTACGCACGATGCCGTCACCCAGGACCTGCTGAACTTCCAGCGTGATCTCGGTGCCGTCGATCTTCAGCGCGTCGTAAACCTGCGGCACCTGATCGCGTGCGAACTCCACGTCGATAACCGCGCCGATGATCTGTACAACTTTGCCCTGGCTCATGGATGTGCTCCGGATGGATCTTTAGTGTCTGTTGCGGCGCCGCTTCGCGTCGCCATGAATAATTAGTTTCTGCGCGGCTTACACAGCCGCTGCGCCGCCCACAATCTCAGAGATTTCCTGGGTGATCGCGGCCTGGCGAGCCTTGTTGTAAACCAGCGTCAGTTCGCCGATGACCTTGTTGGCGTTGTCGGATGCGCTCTTCATCGCCACCATGCGTGCAGCATGTTCGCTGGCGAGGTTTTCCAGCACGCCTTGATACACCACCGACTCGATGTAACGGCCCAACACGTGCTCCAGCACGGTCGCCGCATCCGGTTCGTAGATGTAATCCCAGTCGTGGGCCTGCTCGAGCTTGATACCCGCATAAGCTGACTCGCCGGCTGCCTGATGCGCTTCCAGTTCCGACGCCACCAGCGGCAGCGGCAGGAGCGCCTCGATCGACGGCTTCTGCGTCATGGTATTGACGAAGTCGTTGTAGGCGAGGAACACCCGATCGAGCTTGCCGGCCGTATAGGCGTCCAGCACGACCTTGATCACGCCGATCAGCTGCTCAACCTTCGGCTTCTCACCCAGGTGGGTGATGCTGCCGATCAAGTTGACACCCTTGATGCGGCGGAAGAACTGCACGGCCTTCTGGCCCACCGCCACCACGTCGACTTCGACGCCCTTGTCCTGCCATTCGCGAATGGCGGGCAGCAGGCGGCGGAACATGTTGGAGTTCAGACCGCCGCAGAGGCCGCGATCGGTCGAGACCACCACGTAGCCGACGCGCGCGACAGGATCGCGCTGCACCAGGAACGGATGGCTGAAGTCCGTGCTCGCCTGGGCGACATGGGCAATCACCTTGCGCATCTGGCGCGCGTACGGACGCGACGCCTTCATCAGATCCTGCGCCTTGCGGATCTTCGAGGCCGAGACCATTTCGAGCGCGCGCGTCACTTTGCGCATGTTCTGCGTGCTCTTGATCTTGGTTTTGATTTCGCGTCCGCTTGCCATTCTTTCGCTCGCTATGCTCGCTTGGGTGAGTCGCGCCTTCGGCGCTGTAAGGAGTAAGTGGGCCGCTTGCTGCGCAAGCTCAGGAAGAGAGCGTTGCCGCCTGCACTTCCTTACCCCTTACTCCTCACTTCTTACCGCTTCTTACCAGCTACCAGTCTTCTTGAACTCGTCCATCGAGGATTTGAAGGTCGCTTCGATGTCGTTGTTCCAGTCACCAGTGGCGACGATCTTCTTCATCAGTTCGCCGTGGTTCTGGTGCATGAAGGCATGCAGGCCCTTCTCGAAAGACAGCACCTTGTTGACCGGCAGGTCATCCAGGTAGCCCTTCTCGGCGGCGTACACCGACAGTGCCAGCTCGGCGATCGAGAGTGGCGCGTACTGCTTCTGCTTCATCAGCTCGGTGACGCGCTGACCGCGGTCCAACTGAGCGCGGGTCGCCGGATCGAGGTCCGAGGCAAACTGCGCGAACGCGGCCAGCTCGCGGAACTGCGCCAGGGCCAGCTTCACGCCGCCGGACAGCTTCTTGACGATCTTGGTCTGGGCAGCACCGCCCACGCGGGACACCGAGATACCGGCGTTCACGGCCGGACGGATACCGGCGTTGAACAGGTCGGTCTCGAGGAAGATCTGACCGTCGGTAATCGAGATCACGTTGGTCGGCACGAACGCGGACACGTCGCCGGCCTGGGTCTCGATGATCGGCAGCGCCGTCAGCGAACCGGTCTTGCCCTTCACTTCGCCGTTGGTGAACTTCTCGACGTACTCCTCGGACACGCGGGAAGCGCGCTCGAGCAGACGGGAATGGAGATAGAACACGTCGCCCGGGTAAGCCTCACGGCCCGGGGGGCGCTTCAGCAACAGCGAGATCTGACGATAGGCCACGGCCTGCTTGGACAGATCGTCATAAATGATCAGCGCGTCCTGCCCGCGGTCGCGGAAGTACTCGCCCATGGCGCAGCCGGAGTACGGCGCGATGTACTGCAGCGCGGCCGACTCGGAGGCCGAGGCCACCACGATGATGGTGTTGGCGAGCGCGCCGTTCTCTTCGAGCTTGCGCACCACGTTAGCGATCGACGAGCGCTTCTGGCCGATGGCGACGTAGATGCACTTAATGCCGGAATCTTTCTGGTTGATGATCGCGTCGATAGCCAGCGCGGTCTTACCGGTCTGGCGGTCGCCGATGATCAGCTCACGCTGGCCACGGCCGATCGGGATCATCGAGTCGACGGACTTGTAACCGGTCTGCACCGGCTCATCGACCGACTTACGCCAGATCACGCCCGGCGCGACCTTTTCGATCGGCGAGCTGAGCTTGGCATTGAGCGGACCCTTGCCGTCGATCGGGTTACCGAGCGAGTCGACAACGCGGCCCAGCAGCTCCGGACCCACCGGAACTTCAAGAATGCGGCCGGTGGTCTTGGCGGTGTCACCTTCGCGCAGATGCTGGTATTCGCCCAGCACCACGGCGCCAACCGAGTCGCGCTCGAGGTTCAGTGCCAGCGCATAGGAACTGCCCGGCAGTTCGATCATTTCGCCCTGCATCACATCGGCGAGGCCGTGGATGCGCACGATGCCGTCGGACACGCTGATGATCGTGCCCTCGTTGCGTGCTTCCGCGCCGAGCTTGAACTGCTCGATACGGCTCTTGATCAGTTCGCTGATCTCGGACGGATTCAGAGTGGTGCTGGACATGGTCGTTATCCTGAGATTTTGAATTTATGCCGTCAGCGCGCTGGATAAGCGCGCCAGGCGGCCACGGACGGAGCCGTCGATCACTTCGCTGCCGGTGTCGATCACCACGCCACCGAGCAGCGAGGCATCGACCTGGGTTTCCAGTTCGATCTCGCGCTTGAAGCGGCGCTTCAGCGAGGTCTTCAGCTGCTCGGCCTGCGCAACGTCCAGAGCCATCGCGCTGGTCACCTTGACCAGCAACTGCGACTCGGACTCGCGCTTGTAGGTTTCGAACAAATCAGCCACTTCCGGCAGCAAGGCCATGCGGCGATGCTCGGCCAGCTCGCCCAGGAACATCGCGAACGGCGCGTCACTGCCCATGCCCTGCGGCAGGTGCAGTGCAACCAACTGAGAAGCCAGTACGCGCGGATCGTTGCCGAGGCCGGCGACGCGAGGATCCTTCGCCACCGCGGCGGCGAAGGTCAGCGCCTGCGACCACGCAGCCAACGCACCGGATGCATCGGCCAACTCGAAAGCGGCGCGGGCGTACGGGCGGGCGAGAGTGATTGCCTGGGCCATGGCTTAGATCTCGGCTGCGAGTTGGTCGAGCATGGCCTTGTGGGCCGAGGCGTCGACTTCGCGCTGCACGATCTTTTCGGCGCCCTGCACGGCGAGACGACCGACCCAGCCGCGTAGCTCTTCACGAGCGCGCTGCTGCATGCTGACAATCTCGTCAGCGGCGGCGACCTTCAGACGGGCGGCTTCGGCCACCGCATCGACGCGTGCCTTGTCGACGATCTGGTTGGCCTGCTGCTGCGCCTTCTCGATGATCTCGGCAGCCTGCTGACGGGCCTGCTTGATCTCGACGGCGACCTTGGCGTCGGCGTCCTTGAGTTCGGCGTGCGCGCGTTCGGCGGCGGCCAGACCTTCGGCAACCTTCTTCTGACGCTCTTCGATCGCGGCGTTGAGCTGCGGCCAAATGAACTTGGTGGTGAACCAGACCAGGATGGCGAACGACACCATTTGGCCCAGGAAAGTCAGATTGATATTCATGAGCTTTCCAAATACTCCGGTAACGCGTGGGACCGCCGATTACCGCAGCGGCACTCGACCGCTGCGGTAACTATTTCGCGTTTGATCAGCCGCCAACCGCAGTCTTGACCAGCGCCACCAGCGGGTTCGAGAACGCGAACAGCAGCGCCACGGCCAAGCCGATGATGAATGCCGCATCGATCAGGCCGGCGAGCAGGAACATACGACCCTGCAGCAGCGGTACCAGCTCCGGCTGGCGAGCCGCGGACTCGAGGAACTTGGAACCCATGATGGCGATACCCAAGCAAGCGCCCAGTGCGCCGAGGCCGATGATGATGCCGATGGCAATGGCGGTCATACCCTGCACGTGTGCGATCTGCTGCATGAGTTCCATGGTGTTCTCCTGTAAATCGGTAACGGGTTATTGGTTAGAAAGAAACGAGATGAAACGAAAACGAAATGGAGCAAAAAGCGTCAATGGTGTTCGCGTGCTGTCGCGATGTAGACGATCGTCAGCATCATGAAGATGAATGCCTGCAGCAGGATGATCAGGATGTGGAAGATCGCCCATGCGGTATTGAACAGCACACCAGGCAGGAAGCTCAGCCAGCTCGCGAACAGACCCGCAATCAGCATGAACACCAACTCGCCGCCGTACATGTTGCCGAACAGTCGCATCGCGAGCGACACCGGCTTAGACAGGTATTCGACGACGTTGAGCACGAAGTTGAACGGCACCAGGATGATCTTGACAACAAGGTTGTCGGCGTGGAATGGGGCCGTCATCAGCTCCTTACCAAAACCGAGCGCACCCTTGGCCTTCATGCCATGGCCCAACACGATGAAGAACACGGCCAAGGCCAGCCCCATAGTGGTGTTGATATCGGCGGTCGGCACCCAGCGGAAGAAGGTGTGATGCGCAGTTTCTGCGCCTGCAACAGCCTTAACACCCCAGCTAGGGGCATCCAGCGGGAGCAAGTCCATCGAGTTCAGAAACACCACCCACATGAAGATCGACAGCGCCAACGGGGTCACCGTACGGCGGTCGCCGTGGAAGGTGTCCTTCACTTGGGTATCGACGAACTCGACGATCAGCTCCACCAGGGCCTGACCCTTGGACGGCACGCCGGAGGTCGCCTTGCGGGCCTTCAGCCAGAACCACAGACAGAACAGTACACCCAGCACAAAGGACACCACCAGCGAATCCAGGTGGAGCTTCATGAAGCTGCTATCACCTAGGCTCACCACATTGTGGTGAAGGTGATGCGTGATGTATTCGGTTAGACCGCCCTGCGGCTCGCTTGCCATGTCTCAACCCTTGAATCTGAACGCCAGCAGATTTATCGCGTACGCAGCCACCAGCCCCGTTAAAGCGGCCAGTGGCGGCAGTTTGTATTGACCAAGGATCATGACCAGCCCTCCGCCGATCGCGATCCACTTCAAGACCATGCCTGACAACACGTGGCCCATGGTCATGCCGCCACCGCCCAGCCCCGAAAAGGTACGCGCAGCCAGCAGCGCGGTACCCAGCGCCACGATGGCGGCGCCAGCAGCGGCCGCTAACGCTTCGCGGAGCCCCTGCATCAGGAAGACGAGGCCAACGAGTACCGCCACGATGAGCTGCAGCACGATGATGCGCAGCGCAAGACGACGTCCGGAGGCAAGACTGTTAAGCACGTGAGGTTCCCGCGCGGCTTCGCACTAGGCGGCACCGATCCAGCTGCGGGCCACGGTCCAATCCCAAAAAGTATATCAGTGAGGCGTTTGGAGCGACAAGCCGCGACTTGTCCTACTGGCCATGAAGTTCATGTTCGGGCGAACCGGCACGTGCCCGCCGGGCTGACTAGCGCGCAAGAAAAAGGCCGGACTGGAAGCCAGTCCGGCCTAGCGCGTCACTGAGGGAGAGCGACGTTGAAGCGCGGATTACTTGACGGAAGCAGCTTTCTTGACCGCAGCCACCGGCGCCGCCACGGCGTCGTTGGCAGCCTGCTGCTGTTCCTGCGCGAGCGCGTTGAGCGACTCAGCCGTCTTCTGGGTCACGGCGATGATTTCCTGGGTCACGGCGACCGCGCGCTCGGCATTCTCGCGGCTCAACGCGGTGCCCTTCTCCCACAAACCGCGCAGGCCCTCGGCATCGCGGGTCTCGAACGCTTCGGTGATGAAGTCGGCGGTGACCTGGGACTGCTTCTCGAGCGCCTTGATCTGCAGCTCGGCGACCTTTTCCAGGCCCTTGAGGGCCACCGACTGCGCCTTGAAGGCGTTATCGGTCAGTTGCTTGGCGTACGCAAAAATCTGAGTGTTGAGTTGCTGCGACATGGCTTGCTCCCTCGGCGGGAATTAGGGTAGTGGAGCAAGCCTAACAATGGATTTTGTGCATTGCAATATATTTTTCGTGAAGGGATCTCCGCGTAGGAAAAAATTCACGTATTGCAATCATTTATGACGAGATTGTGAAATGCCGCGTCGCGTCAAAAACTCGCACGACTGCAGCTAGCGCCCGAAGTACAAGTCTCATGCACCACGACCTTGTCCAAACCAGGAAGGCTCGGCTCCAGACGCTGGAATATCCACCGAGCAAGCATCTCGCTGGTCGGATTTTCCAGACCCTCGATGTCGTTAAGGTAGTGGTGGTCGAGCCGGTCGTAGAGCGGTGCAAAGGCCGCCTTCACGTCGGCGAAGTCCATCACCCAGCCAAGTGTCGGATCGGGCTCGCCGCATACGTGAATCTCGATGCAAAAGGAATGGCCGTGCAGCCGCGCGCACTTGTGACCGGGCGGCACATTTGGCAGCCGGTGGGCGGCTTCGATCTGGAAAATCTTGAAGATATGCATGGTGACATTCTAACGCTGGCGCCTGCGCACCGATCGTTTTAGCCCGCCAGCGCCTCACGCAGGCACAAAAAAACCGCGGCAAGCGCGGTTTCTTCTCTCTCCGATGCGCAACAAACGCAACGAATGGTGGCTAGAGGCGGGATCGAACCGCCGACCTCAGCATTATGAGTGCCGCGCTCTAACCATCTGAGCTACCTAGCCACGGTGAGGTCGTCGCTGCCAGACGTGGGGTGCCTGGGCGAGGGCCCGGCAGTTTAGTGGTCTCGCCCTTCCGGTTCAAGCCTTCGCTTGCTGCGCCTTTAGGCGCTGTGGTTGAATCAGTCGCGGGAACAAGGTGTTGCCGGCCCTATGGCACGCACTGACAGTCCCGAGGAGAAGACATGATCGACGTCGATGGCTACCGTCCGAATGTTGGCATCGTACTGCTGAACGCAGACGGCCGCCTGTTTTGGGCGCGCCGCGTCAATCGTGACGGCTGGCAGTTCCCCCAAGGCGGCATGCGCAGCGACGAGACGCCGCTGGAAGCCATGTATCGCGAACTGGAAGAAGAAACCGGCCTCTCCCCGTGCGACGTCGAGGTCATTGGCGCCACCCGCGGATGGCTGCGCTACAAGCTGCCTAGCCGCTATATCCGCCATCACCAGCGTCCGACCTGCATCGGTCAGAAGCAGGTGTGGTTCCTGCTCAAGCTGGTGGGCGGGGAAGACGCACTGTGCCTCGATGCCTGCGAGAAGCCAGAGTTCGATATCTGGCGCTGGGTGGATTTCTGGTACCCGGCCAACCATGTGGTCAACTTCAAGCGCCAGGTTTACGAGCGTGCGCTACGCCAGTTCGCCCCGCTGGTGGAAACCCTGCTAAGCGTGCAGCTCGGCAATCTGCCGCATCCCGACGATGCCGGCGGCGGACCCGGTCCACGCCCGGGTCGTCAGGCTGCCTGAACGCTCCATGGCGGCTCCTCTTTTTACTGTTTGACAATCATTCGCATTTGCGTTCCCATATGCCGCATGTATATCTGCATGTGCAACGCCGTCACTGACCACGACATCCGCCGCGCCGCGGCTGATGGTGTGCATAGCTTTGCCGAGCTGCAGGCGCGTACAGGCTGCTCCGACTGCTGTGGCTGCTGCGAGCAGGAAGCACGCACCACCCTCGACAAAGCCGTGGAACAGGTGCTGTTGCAGCTCCCCGTCATCACGGCCTGAGCGCAACCCTTTCACTATTTGTGGCGATACATGCCGGCATTGCCGTGTCCGCTCGCACGAGCGAACTATTTCCATTTGCGTTCCGTCATCCCGACGCCGGAATCCGTATAGTTCCAGGCTTGTAGCTGTCTGGAGATTAGGATCATGAAGGGCGACGCCAAGGTCATCGAATTCCTCAACAAGGTGCTCTACAACGAGCTCACCGCGATCAACCAGTATTTCCTGCACTACCGCATGTTCAAGGACTGGGGCTACGGGGAGCTGGCTGAGCACGAGTACAAGGAATCGATCGAGGAAATGAAACATGCCGATCACCTGATCGAGCGCATTCTGTTTCTCGAGGGTCTGCCCAACCTGCAGCATCTGGGCAAGCTGCGCATCGGTGAGAACGTGCTCGAATGCATTCAGGGCGACCTCGACCTCGAAATGGCCGCGGTAAAGGACTTGCGTGAAGGCATCGCCTATAGCGAAGGCATCGCCGACTACATCAGCCGCGACATGTTCAAGACCATCCTGCACGATGAGGAAGAGCACATCGATTGGCTGGAGACCCAGCTCAGCCTGGTCAAGGACATCGGCGCCGAGCGCTATCTGCAAAGCAAGATGTCCAGTTGAACACGGCACCATTTGATCGTTGAGTTCGGAAACCCTGAATCCGCCGCACGCCGTGTCGAAGCGTGCGGCGGTTCCTTGACGGTCCAAGCGCAGCGCGGCTATACCGTGTTTTTCCCCGGGACAGCCCTGCATGGCTTCACGCCCACCACCGCGCTTCGTCGTGCGCCCGCATGACACCGCCGACCAGCGTCGCTGGCTATGGCTCGGGCTGGCGTGGCTGGGCAGCCTGCTGGCCACCGGCCTGATTGTCGGCCTGACGGTACGCCACGCCACACCGGCCGCCACCGAGCATCGCCAGGTACAGGCGCTCGCCGCACAGAACGACGACCTCAAGCAGCAGGTGTCCAACCTGCAGCGCGCGGCGCAGGTCACCGACATCGCCACTCGCTCTTTGCGCGGCACGCTTGCCGAGCGCGAGGAGGAAATCAGCGGCCTGCGCGCGGACCTCGGCTTCTACGCGCGACTGGTCGGTGGCGATGCGCAGCGCGAAGGGCTCAAGGTGCAGGAGGTCAAACTGCAGCCCATCGCCGGCACGCACGGTTGGAACCTCACTCTCAGCTTGACCCAGAACGCCAAGCACGGCGAGGAAGTCAGCGGCAAGATCATGGTGAGCGTGGAGGGATTGCGCGCCGACAAAGTCGTGCAACTGGATTGGCCCGCGCTCGGCGATACCGCACAAAAGGACGGCCTGCCGTTCCGCTTCAAATATTTCCAGGAGCTGCACGCCACCATGGTGCTGCCCGCCGATGTCCGCCCGAACCGCCTGCGCATCAGCGTGCAACCCACCGGCGACGAGGCCACCGGCCGCACCGTGGCCTGGAACGACGCCCTCACCGGCAATATCACGACGACGCAAGGGGATCACGATGCTCAGCCGTAAGCGCAACGAACGCGCCAGTACCAGCCACGACACCAGCCTGATCGCCCGCGGCACCGTGATTCGCGGCGACCTGCGTTTCAACGGCGCGCTACACCTGGACGGCCGCATCGAAGGCGCCGTACTGGGCGAAGGCCCGGATGCCGTGTTCACTCTGAGCGAGCAAGGTCACGTGCAAGGCGATATCCGCGTACCGCACGCCATCATCAACGGCCCCGTGCAAGGCGATATCCAGGTCAGTGAACGGCTGGAACTGGCACCGCAAGCGCGCGTCGTCGGCGACGTCAGCTACAACACGCTGGAGATGGCGGCCGGTGCGCAGGTCAACGGCCGCATGTCGCACCACACCGGCGAATCCCTCCGCGAACTTCCCGCGCCCGAACTGAACGGGGCCGAAGCCGTACCCGCCTGAACGCGTTATCCTTGTGGCCTACCCGTAGTGCCCCCATAAGACAGCAATGGATACCGTCGTACCTTTCCCTACCGTTCCCGACTATCGCAGCGCCGGCGCCCCGCTGGTGTTCACCGAGGCTGCCGCGCGCAAAGTGCACGAGCTGATTCTCGAAGAGGGCAATCCCTCGTTGAAGCTGCGCGTGTATATCAGCGGTGGTGGTTGCTCCGGCTTCCAGTACGGCTTCACCTTCGATGAAGCCCAGGCCGAGGACGATTTCGCGCTGCAGCGCGAGGGCGTAACCCTGGTGGTCGATCCGCTCTCGCTGCAATACCTCACCGGGGCGGAGATCGACTACGCCGAAAGTCTCAGCGGCTCGCAGTTCGTCATTCGCAATCCCAACGCCAAGACCACCTGCGGCTGCGGCTCCTCCTTCTCCACCTGAGAACTGCATGGGCATGGACAGCATCACCCTGCCGCGCCCCAACACCTTCGCCGGCCTCAGCTTGATTCTTGATCGCGTCGCCGAGCGCCGCGACGAAACGGCATGGGTCAACGAGCAGGCGGCTTCGGCCGATGCGCGCTATATCCTGCTCGACGGGCTGGGCGAAACCTATCTGCAACGCGATCAGGAAACCCTGCGCTGGCTCAATGCCAACGAGCGCGAAGGCCTGCTCGGAGATCTCAAGGCCAGCCTGCTCGGCTTTGCCGGCAAGCGGCCGCATTTCATGCTGTCGGTTGACGACGGCGAACGCGCCGCCGCACTGGAAGCCAAGCTCGACGCTCGTCGTGCAGGCCTGCGCGAAGCCGGTCTGCACCTGCCCGCTGCCGAAGCCGGTTTGTTCGCCTATGCCAAAGGCCTGGCCCACTGGCAACGCGAAACGCAGTTCTGCGCCCGCTGCGGATCGCCGCTGGTCCTGGTCGCCGCTGGCCACCGCGCGCAATGCACCAATGCCGATTGCGGGCGCCTGCACTTTCCGCGCACCGATGCCGCCATCATCGTGCTGGTCGAGCACGAAGGCGCCTGCCTGCTCGGCCGCCAAGCCGGCTGGCCGAAGGGCCGCTATTCCACGTTGGCCGGTTTCGTCGAACCAGGCGAAGCGTTGGAAGATGCCGTGCGCCGCGAAGTGGCCGAGGAATCCGGCGTGATCGTCGGCGACGTGCACTACCACTCCTCACAACCTTGGCCGTTGCCCGCCTCACTGATGGTTGGCTTCATGGCCAAAGCCGTGTCGCCCGTGATCCATCTGCGCGATGACGAGCTTGAAGAGGCACGCTGGTTTACCCCACAGCAGATCGTCGACGGCCTGACGGACGGCAGTTTCCTCGCTTCGCCGCCGCTGTCAGTCTCCTATCGTTTGTTGTCGCATTGGCTGCAGCTGCGCGCTGGCCTCGACCTCGATGCCCTCATTGAAGAGACGCGGCTCGCGCGCGAGGCGTCAACTCAAAGCTGAGTCCGGACAACCTGCTCGACATCCGTCCACAGCGGCGCCATGCGCATACAGAGTGCATGCCCACGTCGCTACAATGCGGACATCGCAAGGGAGTCCGCATACATGGCCGTCAGCCTGCTCACCGCCCTCATCGCCCTCGGTCTGCTGCACTTGCAGCCTCAGCTTGCACATTGGCGCGGCGATGGCGGTTTTCGGCGCTGGGTAGCGCAACTCGCCGATACCAGCGGCCCGGGTCGCGTACTGCTCACCCTGCTCGTTCCAGTGGCCTTGTGCCTTCTGGCGATCTGGTCAATCCGCCTGCTGCCGATGGCCGATCTGCTGAGGCTGATCTTTTCGTTGGTCGTGCTGCTTTACTGCTTCGGCCCGCATGCCTATGAAGCTGATCTCGAAGCCATCCTGAAAGCACCGGATGGCGCCAGCCGTGAAGCCGCAGCGCAGGCGCTGTCGGACGACGGCGATCCCGTCGCCTGGAACGCCGTTGCCGTAGGTGAAGCAGCGGCCTATGCCGCGTTGCGCCGCCGCTTCGGCGTGCTGCTGTGGTTCTTCGCGCTCGGCCCGGCTGGCGCGCTGCTGTATCGGCTGGCACAGACGCTGGGGCGCGATGCCTCACTGGGACTGGACCCGGAAGCCCGCTCGCTGTCGCGCGCGTTTGCGCATGGCTTGGACTGGCTGCCGGCGCAGTTGATGGTGTTCACCCTGGCGCTGGTCGGCCATTGGGACGCCGTGATCGGCGCCTGGCGCCAGTGGCACCAGCAAGCCTTGCCAAGCAGCTGGCTGCGCGAAGGCCCGGGCTTCCTGGGCGCTGCGGCACGCGCGGACATCCAGATCGACATCGAAGCTGGCGACGGCTATGCCGAGGAGCGCAGCGATGTCCTGGCCGAGCTGCGTCGCCTGCGCAGTGCGCTGCTGCGCGCCTTGCTGGCATGGCTTAGCGTGGTCGCGCTGATCGTGCTCGCCGGCTGGTTGAGCTAAGCCGGCAACGTCACGGTCGTAAGCAGGGCGAACCCTGTACCCCTAGCTACGCGAAGTCACCGCGCAGATCCCGCACCCGCGACTCCACCGCGGCGGTACGCGCCTCGGCAGCGTCAATCGGCTCCCCCACTACAAACTCCACGCGCGCCCTGAAGCGGCGCGGCAATCGCGCGCGATGCAGCATCGTGTCGCGCCGACTCCACACGCTGCCCCATAGACCGCGCAACGCCATCGGCACCACCGGCACCGAGCGGCGCTCGAGGATGCGCGCTACGCCAGGGCGAAACGGTGCGATCTCGCCATCCTTGGTCAGCCCACCCTCGGGAAAGATGCACACCACCTCACCGTCGGCCAGCGCGGCATCCACTGCTTCGTAGGCTCGCTGCAGCACCTCGGCATCTTCCTTCTGCCCTGCGATGGGGATGGCCTTGGCCGTACGGAACACGAAGTTGAGCAACGGAATATTGAAAATTTTGTAGTACATGACAAAGCGCGCCGGCCGGCGCAGGTTCGCCATGAGCAGCAACGGGTCCATGAAGCTCACGTGGTTGCACACCAGCAGCGCCGGCCCTTCTTCCGGGATGTTTTGCGTGCCATCCACGCGCACCCGGTACAGCGTATTCACCAGCACCCAGGTGATGAAACGCATCAGGAACTCGGGCACCAGGGTGAAGATGTACGTCGCCACGACCACGTTGAGCACGGCCGCCGCCAGGAAGATCTGCGACGGATGCAGACCCAGCATGCTCAAGCCAAGCCCGAAACCCGACGCCAGGCAGATAAACAACGCGTTGATGATGTTGTTCCCGGCGATCACTCGCGACAGCTGTTCGCGCGGCGTGCGGCTCTGCACGAAGGCAAACAGTGGCACCACGAAGAAGCCGGCGAATACGCCGATCAGGGCGAGATCCAGCGCGATGCGCCAGCTGCCGGCGGCACGCAGAAAAGCCAGCCAATCCAGCCCGGGCACCGGCGCCAGGCCAGCCCGCGCGAAGTACAGATCAACCCCGAAAAGCGTCAGACCAAAAGCGCCCAGCGGTACCAGACCCACCTCCACCCGCCGGCCAGACATCCGTTCGCACAGCAGTGAACCTATGCCAGTACCCAGCGAGAACAAGGTCAGCACCAGCGTGTATACCGAGCTGTCACCACCAAGATGGATGCGCGTGTAGTTCGGCAACTGCGTGATCAATACCGTACCGAAAAACCAGAACCACGAAATGCCCAGCACCGCGTTGAACACCGCTTTGTTGCCACGGGTCAGCCTCAGCACTCTGGCGGTTTCGGCATAGGGGTTCCAGCTGAAATGCAGCTCGGGCGCAGTGGCAGGCGCCAGCGGAATCCGCCGGCAAGCGAAATAGCCCACGATCGCAATCAGGATGGTGGCTGCGGACGCCACCATCGGCCCAAACCCGGCGATCCGCACCAACGAACTGCCAACGATCATGCCAATCAGCATCGCCAGCTGTGTGCCCATCTCCACCAGGCCGTTGCCGCCCACCAGCTCTTGCGGCTTCAATGCCTGCGGCAAGATGGCGTACTTGATCGGGCCGAACACGGTGGAATGCATGCCCATCAGGAACAGCACCACCAACAGCAAGGTGACGTGGTGCGTATAGAAACCGATCGCTGCCAGCACCATCGCGCCGATCTCGAACAGCTTCACGAAGCGGATGATGCGCGTCTTCTCGTACTTTTCCGCCAACTGTCCGGCCGTCGCGGAAAACAGGAAGTACGGCAGGATGAATAGTGCCGGCGCCAGGCTCGAGTAAAGCGACACCGCGTGATCATCCAGCCCCATCTGGAACGCCACCATGACCAGCAACGCATTGCGGAATGCGTTGTCGTTGAACGCACCCAGCGCCTGGGTCCAGAAAAAAGGCGCGAAACGGCGACTGCCTAGCAGGGCGAACTGACTCATGCGGGTCCTTAGCGGGAGGTTCGAGCGATAGCGTAACGTGAAAGCCGTTTCCACATCGCACCACGGCCGGCACACACCGCGCAAAAATGCTGGCCCCGGGCACGAACCGCCAACTGGCATTGTCGACCTGATAATTTCAACGATCGCCCCCTTCGCGCGGAGAAGTTCAGTGAAAGTCATCGGCTTGATTGGCGGTATGAGCTGGGAATCCACCGTGCCCTATTACCGGCAGATCAACGAAACGATTCGCGAGCACCTGGGCGGCCTCCACTCGGCGAAGGTGATTTTGTACAGCGTCGACTTCCACGAAGTGGAACGGCTGCAACATGCCGGTGACTGGGATACCGCGGGCGCCTTGCTCGGCGACGCAGCGCGATCGCTTGAATCGGCCGGCGCGGATTTCCTCGTTCTGTGCACGAACACCATGCACAAGGTGGCCGCGGCCATCGAATCCTCCGTGCGCATTCCGTTGTTCCATATTGCCGACCCGACTGCGGAGGTCATCAAGGAAGCGGGCTTGGCGACGGTCGGCCTGCTCGGCACCCGCTTCACCATGGAGCAGGCGTTCTACAAGGATCGGCTACGCGATCGGCATGGGCTTCAAGTGCTGGTGCCCGAAGCGCGCGACCGTGAAATCATCCATCGCGTGATCTACGAGGAGCTTTGCGTCGGAAAGGTGGTCGACGCATCGCGCGCCGAGTACCGCAGGATCATGGCCGACCTGGCGGATCAGGGCGCGCAAGGCGTCATTCTTGGCTGCACGGAAATTTCGCTGCTGATCGGGCCACAGGATGCCTCGTTTCCCCTGTTCGACACGACCAGCATCCACGCGCGCAAAGCGGCCGAGTGGGCGCTTTCTGACGCCGCGCAGCCCTAGGCGTCCTCTCGCGCGTCAGCCGCGATGCAATGCCCGATGCGCAATGTCGCGTCGGCAGAACGCGCCATCGAAGCGGATCTTCGATATCGCCGCATAGGCATGCTCGCGCGCAGCGGCAATGTCCTTGCCCAACGCGCAGACCGTAAGCACGCGACCGCCGGCAGTAACAGCCTGGCCTTGCGCATCCAGCTTGGTACCGGCGTGAAACACCTTCGCGTCGGCGCCGACATCGGCGTCGAGGCCGGTGATGACGTCACCACTCTTCACCTTGCCGGGATAGCCACCGGCCGCCATCACCACGCCGATGGATGGGCGCGGGTCCCAATGGATCGACGTGTGATGCAGCTGCCCGTCGAGCGCAGCCTCGATCAGTCCGACCAGGTCGGACTTCAGCCGCATCATGATCGGCTGGGTTTCAGGATCGCCGAAACGCACGTTGAATTCGATGACTTTGGGCGCGCCGCTCTGGTCGATCATCAGGCCGGCGTAGAGGAACCCGATGAAGGGGGCGCCCTCGGAGGCCATGCCGCGCAAGGTCGGCTCGATCACTTCCTTGAGGATGCGCTTTTCGACCTCTGGCGTAACGACCGGCGCGGGCGAGTACGCGCCCATGCCGCCGGTGTTCGGGCCGAGGTCGCCCTCATCGCGGCGCTTGTGGTCCTGGCTGCTGGCCATGGGCAGCGCGTGGCTGCCGTCGCTCATGACGATGTAGCTGGCTTCCTCGCCATCGAGGAATTCCTCGATCACCACGCGAGCGGAGGCGTCGCCGAAGCTATGTGCACCCAGCATGTCGTGCAGCGCCTGTTCGGCATCGGCCAGAGTCAGTGCGACGACCACACCCTTGCCGGCCGCCAGGCCATCAGCCTTGATCACGATCGGCGCGCCGTGCTTTTGCACATAGGCCAGCGCCGGATTGAGCTGGGTGAATACCGCATAGCGCGCGGTGGGAATGTTGTGGCGAAGCAGGAAATCCTTGGCGAAAGCCTTGGAGCCCTCCAGCTGCGCAGCGATCGCGCGCGGCCCGAAGATGCGCAGGCCAGCGGTGCGGAACTTGTCGACCACGCCGGCTACCAGGGGTACCTCGGGGCCAACCACGGTGAGTTCGATCTTTTCGTCGCGGGCCAGCTTGAGCAGACCGTCCAGGTCGGTCACGGCCACGTCGGCATTGCGCACGCCACGCTCATGCGCGGTACCGGCGTTGCCCGGGGCCACGATCACTTCAGTGACGCGCGGCGACTGCTTGAGCTTCCACGCCAAAGCGTGCTCGCGCCCGCCGTTGCCGATGACCAGAACTTTCATGCCTTGCTCCGCTATATAGACCGCGTCCGATGACGCAGCGCGGCATTGTACTGGGTGCGCGCCCGCCCACGGCCAGATTTGTGACGCGTGGTAGCGGGATGAACGACCTATGCTCGCCACCACTTGGAACGGAACACACCGCAGGAGATTTCGATGCCCCGCTATGCCTCGCTTGGCTTGTTTCTGCTCACCCTGGTCGGTTTCAGCCTGACCGCACGGGCCGCCCCTTGGCACGAGCATCCCGAATGGCAGGCCGCGTTCGCCCAAGCCGGGCTGAAAGGCACGATGCTGGTGTACGACGAGAAGGCCGACGCCTGGCATGTGGTGGATGCCGAGCGGGCGCGCCACGGCTATCTACCGGCGTCGACCTTCAAGCTGTTCAATGCGCTGGTGGCGCTGGATACCGGCGCGGTCAAAGACGAATACGAGCTGATCCGTTGGGATGGCAAGATGCGCGAGCTTGCGGGAGCGCCCGTCGCGGAATGGAATCGCGACAACAGTCTCGCCAGCGGCATGCGCTACTCCACCGTGTGGTTCTACCAGGCGGTGGCACGCCGCGCGGGCGAGCAGCGTATGCAGGCATGGATTAACAAGGAGGGCTATGGCAACCGCGATATCGGCGGCGGCATCGACCAATTCTGGCTGAGCGGCAAACTGCGCATCAGCGCTGAACAGCAGGTAGATTTCCTACGCCGCCTGGCCGACGACAAGCTGTCGTTCTCGCCGCGCGCGCAAGAGACCGTGCGGCGCATCTCCATCACCGAGGCGCAGCCTGGCTACGTGCTCCACGCCAAAACCGGCTTCGGCTCGGAGGCCGCCCAGAACGCCACGAAGGATGGATTGGGTTGGTACGTGGGTTGGGTGGAGCGTGACGGTCGGCGCTGGTTCTTTGCGTTGAACGTCGACCTGGCCAAGGTCGGCGATGCACCCAAACGGGTGGTGCTGGCGAAACAGCTGCTGGGGCAGCTGGGTGCACTGCCCGCAGCGGGAAACCGGTGATGTAGAGGTTCGGTCAGGCGTGATGACCGAGCAGATCCAGCAGCGCCGCGCGCGGCAGCTTGCCGGTTTCATTGCGGGGCAATGCATCGACCAAACGTAGCGGTCGCGGCAGGAACACAGGCTCGACGGAGCGGCGCAGCGCGTCGAGGATGGTGTGCTCATCCAGTCCCGGCGCCACCACCAGTGCGGCGACGCGTTTCACGCCGATAACGTCGCCGTCGAGCTGAAACATCACGCCGTCCTGCACGCCGGGAATCGCCAGCAGGCGGCGAGTGAGATCACCGAGCGAGGCGCGCTTACCGGCAATCTCCAACAGATCGGCATGGCGGCCACACAGGCGGAAGCGGCGGCCACCGTCCTGCAGGCTAACGATGTCGGCCAGCGTGATCGGCTGCTCCAACTGCGGCGCCTCGACCGCCGTGCCATCCGGCTGCGGGTGCAAATGCACGCCTTCGTACAACGCCCACGGCTCATCGGCCGCCGCGCGACGGGAGGCGATCACGCACGTCTCGGTGGAGCCGAACACTTCCAGCAGCGGTGCGCCGAAGCGCTGTTCGGCCGTCTGCGCCAGTTCCGGCGGCATCGGTGCGGTGGCGGACACCATCGCCGCGATCGGCGGCAGTGCCACGCCCGACTCGACCAACGCGCGCAGATGGATCGGCGTGATCACCAACACGCGTGGGCCGGGCATCTCACTAAGCGCGGCCGCAATGTCGGCGGGGAAAAATGGGCGGCCCGCGTGCACGCCGACGTCGCTCAGCAGGGGCAGCAGTACCGACGTCTCCATGCCGTACATGTGCTGCGGCGGCACCGTGGCGACCACGCCGAAACGCTCTCCGACCAAGGCACGCAACACGCGCAAGTTGCCGGCGTTGCTGGCGTGAAAACTGCGCCAAGTCTTGGGATACGTCTTGGGTACACCAGTGGAACCGGAGGTGTAGCCGATCGCCACCACCTGGTCGGATGGGATCAACGGCGCCACGAAGGTTTCATCCTGCGCCGGCAATGCATCGAGCAGAGGCATGCGGTGGTAACCGGGGGGTGCCGGCTCTAATGCTTGCTCGCCCAAGGCGTAGCTGCCGGGGTAGCTAGCCATCACATCGACCACGGCCTGCGGTGCGCGCGACGAAGGCAACAGGTTGGCTTGGCCGCGCAGGGCAATGGCGCAGAAAGCGACCAGGAAGGCGTAGCGGTCTTCGCACAGATTCACCGCCGCCGAGCCGGTAGGCAGCATCGCCACTACTTGCTGCACATGGGCCAGAAATTGCGCTGCGCTCACCGGTTGGCCGTCGTGCCAGGCCACCGTGCGCGAAGGATGGCCGGCGGCGAGCAGCGGCAGGCCGGTGGCGGCGAGGTCGTGGCGATAGCTGTCGTAAACGATGGCCAAGCGGCTGTCTCCCTGTGGTCCCTTGCAGGTAATGAAGCATGGGGCCGGCCCATTCAGAGCCGGCGACGCTGGGTACGGATTGGACCCGGCGAGGTTCCCCCATCCTCGCGACCGCCGCTGAATCACTCCCTACCAACACCAGCGGCATGCAAAACCGATTCAGGCTCCCTATGGCCGCTGACGAAGGCTGGCCCAACGAACCGGTTCGAGGTCAGGGGCGAATGATAGCGCCGGTGAGGGCGTCCCGTATGGCCGTGGGACGCTCCAACCCGCCCAGTGGGGCGTCCAGCAGACCCTCAAGAGCCTGGCCGAAGTAGGTCTGGACCGTCGCTGCCGAGCGTGCCGGCGGCTCTCCGTGCGGATTGGCGCTGGTGGAGACCAACGCGCCACCGAAAGCCCGACATAACGCGGCCGCCGGAGCGTGGGCCGTGACCCGCAACGCGATACCGGCATGCGCGCCGGCAATCCAATCGGGCACTTCGGCCGAACGCGGAAAGATCCAAGTGTTCGGCCCGGGCCAACTGGCCTTCGCCTGCGCCAGCGCGCTGGACGGTACGGCAGCGAGATCGATGTAACGCTCGACCTGGGCAAAGTCCGCGGCGATCAACAACACGCCTTGGGCGGGCGGACGGCGCTTGAGTGCGAACAACCGCTCGAACGCCGCGCGGTCATGCGGATCGCAGCCCAACCCATAGACCGCCTCGGTCGGATAAGCGAGTACGCCGCCGCCGCGCAACAGCGCGGCGGCGTCATCGAGCTGGGCAAGGGTGAATAGCCGAGCCACCTCAGGCGTCGGCTTTCTTGGCCGTTGCCTTCTTGGCGGCGGCTTTTTTGGTCGCCGTCTTCTTCGTCCCAGTCTTCTTGGTCGCCGCCTTTTTGGCAGCAGCCTTTTTGGCGGGCGCTTTCTTCGCGGCCGCTTTCTTGGCCGCGGGCGCAGCCTTCTTGGCGGCGGCCTTCTTCGCCGCTGTCTTCTTGAACGACCCACGCCCCTTCTTGACCGGTGCCGCGGCGAGCAGTTCGAGACACTGCGCCTCGGTCAGCTCCTTCGGCTCCTGGTCCTTGGGAATGCGTGCGTTCTTTTCGCCGTCGGTGATGTACGGACCGAAGCGGCCGTTGAGCACCTGCACGCCGGTGCCGAAGTCCAGGATGATGCGGTTGGCCAGCATCTCCAGCTTCTCCTGCACGATCTGCAGGGCGCGCGGCAGCTCGATGGTGTACGGGTCATCCTCGGGCTTGAGCGAGGCGTAGGTGCTGCCCTGCTTCACGAACGGACCGAAGCGGCCCACGCCCACGCTTACCTCGTCGCCGTTCTCGGCCTGGCCGAGCTTGCGCGGCAGCTTGAACAGCTCCAGTGCATCCTCCAGCGTGATGGTGTGCATGCTCTGGCCGGTGCGCAGCGAGGCGAATTGCAGCTTCTCGTCCTGATCCTTGTCGCCGATCTGCGCGTACGGCCCGTAGCGACCCAGACGCACCGATACCGGCTTGCCGGTCTTCGGGTCTGTGCCCAGCTCGCGTGCACCAGTGGCTTCGCTGCGGTCGACGGTCTCGGTCTTTTCATCGACCTGCTGCTTGAATGGCTGCCAGAAGCGCTCCATCAGCGGCACCCAGGCTTCCTCGCCACGGCTCACCGCGTCCAGCTCGTCTTCGAGCTTGGCGGTGAAGTCGTAGTCGACGTAGCGGGTGAAGTGCTGGGTGAGGAACTTGCCAACCGCGCGACCGATGTCGGTCGGCTTGAAGCGACGGCTGTCGAGCAGCACGTATTCACGGTTCAACAGCACCTGGATGATGCTGGCGTAGGTCGACGGGCGGCCAATGCCATGCTCTTCCAACGCCTTCACCAGGCTGGCTTCGGAGTAGCGCGGCGGCGGCTCGGTGAAGTGCTGATCGGCGACGATGTCGTGTAGCGCGACCTGCTCGCCCACGACCAGGCGCGGCAGGCGACGGCCTTCGTCCTCGTCCTCGGCGCTCTTCTGGTCGCGTCCTTCCTCGTACACGGCGAGGAAGCCCGGGTCGACTACCGTCGTACCCGTCGAGCGGAAGGCAGCATCGCCGCCAGCAACGTGCTTGAGCGCGAAATCCACCGACACCGTGTTCAGCGTCGCGTGGGCCATCTGGCAGGCCACGGTGCGCTTCCAGATCAACTCATACAGCTTGCGCTGCTCTTCGTTGAGGAAGCCGGCGACTTCGCGCGGGGTGAGCATGGCCGAGGTCGGGCGCACGGCTTCATGCGCTTCCTGCGCGTTCTTGGACTTGGACTTGTAGACCTGCGCATGATCCGGCAGCGCCTTGGTGCCGTAGTCGCGCGCGATCAACTGGCGCAGTTCCACAACGGCATCTTCCGACAGCGCCACCGAGTCGGTACGCATGTAGGTGATCAGGCCGACGTTGCCCTCGCTACCCAGCGACACGCCTTCATACAGGCCTTGCGCGATCTTCATCGTGCGGCTGGTGGAGAAGCCGAGCTTGCGCGCGGCCTCCTGCTGCAGGGTGGAGGTGGTGAACGGCGGTGCCGGGCGGCGCTTGCGCTCCTTGCTGCCCACGTCGCTGACGGTAAGGCGGCCGTGCGCGGCCTCCTTCAGCGCCGCGCGAGCGGCCAGGGCGTCGGCTTCGTTGGTGAGGTCGAACTGTTCGAATTTCTTGCCGTGGAGCTTGGTCAACCTGGCGCTGAAATCGCCTTCCGGATGACGCAGGGCGGCCTCGATGCTCCAGTACTCCCGCGCGATGAAGGCTTCGATCTCTTCCTCGCGCTCCACGATCATACGCAGCGCCGGGCTCTGCACACGGCCGGCGGACAGGCCGCGCTGCACCTTGCGCCACAGCACCGGCGACAGGTTGAAGCCGACCAGGTAATCCAGCGCACGGCGCGCCTGCTGCGCATCGACCAGGTCGTGCGACAGCTGGCGGGGGGCGGCCACGGCGGCCTTGATCGCCTTCGGGGTGATTTCGGAGAACACCACGCGGTGCAGGTGCTTGCCCTCGGTGAGGCCGCGCTCTTTCAGGATCTCGCTGATGTGCCAGCTGATCGCCTCGCCTTCGCGATCCAAGTCGGTCGCGAGGTAGATGTCGTCGGCGAGCTTGGCGGCCTTGGCGATCGCTTCGACGTGTTTCTCGTTGCGGTCGATCACCTCATAAGCCATGGCAAAGCCGTGCTCGGGGTCGACCGCACCCTCCTTCGGTCTGAGGTCACGCACGTGACCGTAAGAGGCCAGGACCTGAAAGTCCTTGCCGAGGTATTTGTTGATCGTCTTGGCCTTGGCGGGCGATTCGACGATGAGCAGGTTTTTTGCCATGAAACAGGGTATCCGCAAGCTAATGGCCTGCCTCGTTGGGCGGCCTTCCTATATCTAGTTAAAGGCATGCTCTGTCGACGCCGTCAAGCTGGGCCTCGTGAAAACGAGGTACAGAGCGACTTTGCCGCGCCCGCCTAAGCGAACAAGCACTGGTAACGACTGCCCGGAAGACCTTCGACCACGCCTTCCAGCTCCAGCATCAACAGCATCGATGACAGAGCCGCGGCGGACTGGCCGGTGCGTTCGGCCAGCTCGTCCAGCGATGCCGGGTCGTGACCCAGTGCCGCCAACAGCTGCCGATACTCCGGGTCGTCGCGCCAGCCGTGAGCCTGGCCGGTTTGGCGGCCGGGCGAGGAGGACTCCTCACCCAGCCGGGTCGCCAGCTCGGCCCCCAGCGCCAGCGCTTGCGGCGCCAGCAACTCAATCATCTCGCTGGCGCTTTCTACCAGTCGCGCGCCGTCGCGGATCAGCCGATGGCAGCCGCGGGCGAGCGGATTATGAATGGAGCCGGGCAGCGCGAATACCTCCCGCCCCTGTTCGCCGGCCAAACGAGCCGAAATCAGCGAACCGGACCGCAACCCCGCCTCCACCACCAGTGTGCCCAGCGACAGGCCAGCCAGGATGCGGTTACGCCGGGGAAAGTGGTCGGCTCGCGCTGGCGTGCCCAGCGGAAACTCGCTCACCAGCACCCCATGCTCGGCGATACGGCGCGCCAGCGCATGGTGTTTGCGCGGGTAGACGCGATCCACGCCGGTACCGACCACCGCCACGGTGGGCTGCCCCGCATCCAGGGCCGCCTCATGCGCAGCGCCATCCACGCCATCAGCCATGCCACTGGTGATGATGAAACCGGCCAGGGCGAGTTCGTGGGCGAAGGCCCGGGCATGGGCCAGCCCGCCGGCCGTCGCGTTGCGCGCGCCCACAATGGCCACCTGCGGGCGCAGCAGCAGGCTGGCATCGCCGGCGACGAACAAGGCCGCGGGCGGCTGCGGAATGGCTTCCAGCAGGGGCGGGAAATCCAGCTCGTCGCAGCGCAGCAGGCGGTGGCCCGGCTCGGCCAGCCAATCCAGATCGGCCCGTAGGCGCGCTTCGTCCGGCTGTTCGAGCCAGGCACGCGCCTCCTCGTCCAGCGTCGACACCCGCTTGCGAACGTGCGCCAGCACGGCTTCGATACGTCCATCGTGGGCTGCCAGGCGCTCGCGCAGGGCGCCGCCGCCGAACCCCGGCACGCGCAGCAGAATCAGCCAGGCACGCAATTCATCCTGTTCACTCATCTGCGCAGTCTACGGCGAGTCCTCGAAACAAGAACGGCGCGGTAGTCCGCGCCGTTCTGTCAGTCAATGCCGATCCAGCTTATTCAGGCAAGGCGAGACGAGCGCCCTTGTTCACCGGACGCAGGCCGTCCATGACGAGACCGTAGCTGACGCGGTCGAAGGTGCGGAACACCATGACATGCCCGACGAACTCTTCCGGCAAGGTCACGCGCTTGCCGACGCCGCGGTCCCAGCTGTTGCTCGCCACATCGTCGTGGATGTTTTCACCCGGCTGGAAAACCGAATAGGTCTGGCCGTTCTCCACGCCGTCCTTCGCGCCGATCGAGAGGGCTACCACCTGGCGCCGCCCCACGGCGTCCATCGCATCGGCGAAGGCGATCACGCGGGCGTTTTCCGGCGCGGCCTTGGGTGCGTGGGGGTAGTAGTAGGCGTCGTAAGGCTTGTCGTCGATCGGCAGGATGCGGTCGCCCTTGCGGATTTCCTGCGTGGAATCAAGCAGCAGCAGGGTCGATGGATCGCCGGTGCGCAAGGTCTCGGCAGTGCCGATCACCGCCACTTCCACACCCAGGTCGTGGCCGCGGCCGTAATGACCGTCGTTGCGGAAGTTTTCATTCCACGGCCCTTTGACCATGGACACGTCGCTATCGAGATCGTGGCCAACGATGCCGTTGCTCGGGTCACTACGATCGTCTTCCTTGAAGCCGCGGAAAACATGGCTTGGACGTACGATGGCCCAGCGCTGGCCCGGCTCGCTGTTGAGGTTGCGCACGTAGATGTTCTGGCCGACCGCGCCACGCAGGCGCCCTTCCTCGAAGCCGACCACGTACGGCGAGTCGTTGACTTCGTTGGAATTCATCACCCGCATGTCCTTGAGGAACAGGCGCAGCTCAGACAGCGGAATCGCCGGAACCGCCTCGCCCTCGGCGCGCACGCGCGGCTGCAGGCCGAGGTGCGGTCCGTTGATAAAGGAGAGGTTGAGCACGTCGCCCGGGTAGATCAGGTGCGGATTCTGCACCTGCGGGTTGGCCTGCCAGATCTCTGGCCACAGCCAGGGTTTGGACAGGAAGCGGGCCGAGATGCCCCATAGCGTGTCCCCCTTTCGTACGGTGTACGAATCGGGGTGATCGGAGCGCAGCTGGGCGCCTGCGGCATAGACGGCAACGGTAACCAGCATGCCGGCCAACAGCCCTATGGACTTCTTAATCATAATTGGGAATCCCCCGTCCCCCGACGCTCGGGCGAGTGTAACCGAACAGTTAACGGGCGCAACCTGAGCCAGTTGGCAAAACTGCCTGCCAGACACGGGCTTGCCGACGTACAATGACGTCCATTCTAGATCGCGCCCGGGTTTGGTTTTCACCAAGTGACCCGCAATTTGGGCGCCGAGGTGAGATTCATGTCCGTGTTGTCCATCCTGGAATTCCCAGACCCCCGCCTGCGCACCAAGGCCGAGACCGTGCGCACGTTCGATGCCGAGCTCAAGCAGTTCGTCGCCGACATGTTCGAAACCATGTACGCCGCCAACGGCGTGGGCCTGGCCGCCACCCAGGTCAATGTGCACCAGCGCGTGCTGGTGGCCGACATGAGCGACGAGCGCAACCAGCCGCTGGCACTGATCAACGCGGAGATCCTCGAGAAGGATGGCGCCCAGGTCTATCAGGAAGGCTGCCTCTCTTTCCCTGGCATCTATGCCGACGTCACCCGCGCGCTGAAGGTGAAGGTGAGGGCGAATGACGTCGACGGCAACGAGATCATCGTTGAAGCCGAAGGCCCGCTAGCCGTGTGCATTCAGCACGAGATGGATCATCTTGCCGGCAAGGTGTTTGTCGATTACCTGTCGCCACTGAAGCGCTCCCTGCTGCTCAAACGCCTGGAGAAACAGCGCAAGCAGGCGGCAAGCGCTTGAGCAAGGGGCGCTCTGACCTGCGGATTGTCTTCGCCGGCACTCCGGAATTCTCCGTCCCCTGCCTCGAAGCCTGCCGCGCCAGCGGTGCCGAGGTGGTAGCCGTCTACACGCAGCCCGATCGCCCGGCCGGCCGCGGCCGCAAGCTCACACCGAGCCCTGTGAAGCAGGCGGCGCTGGCCGCCGGCATCGCTGTCGAGCAGCCCGAATCGCTGAAGACGCAGGAAGCGCGCGACACGCTCGCGGCCTATCAGCCGGACTTGATGGTGGTGGTGGCCTATGGGCTGATTCTGCCGCGCAAGGTGCTGGCGATACCGCGACTCGGCTGCTGGAATGTACACGCCAGCCTGCTGCCGCGCTGGCGCGGCGCCGCGCCGATCCAGCGCGCGATTCTCGCTGGCGACGCCGAAAGCGGTGTCGACCTGATGCAAATGGAAGCCGGCCTCGATACCGGCCCCGTGCTGCTGGAACGCCGTACGCCAATCAGCCGCGAGGACACTGGCGGTTCGCTGCACGACCGCCTTTCCGCGCTCGGCGCCGACGTACTCGCGGAAGGCCTGCGCCGCATCATGGCGGGCCACGTTCTAACGGCCACGCCCCAACCGGAAGAAGGCGTCAACTACGCGCACAAGCTGGACAAGGCCGAAGCGAAACTCGACTTCCAGCGCCCCGCCATCGAACTCGAGCACCAGGTGCGCGCCTTCGATCCCTGGCCTGTCGCCGAGGGTGACATTGCCGGGGAACCGCTGCGCATCTGGGCGGCGCAGGCGATCGAACGCGAACACCACGCCGCGCCGGGCAGCGTACTTTCCGCCGGCCGCGATGGCATCGAGATCGCCTGCGGCATCGGCACCTTGCGCGTGACCGCATTGCAACGCGCCGGCGGCAAGCGCATCGGCGCCGCCGATTACCTCAACGCGCGGCCTGACCTGCGCAACGTCCGATGACCGATACCCGCGCCCTTGCCGCGCAAGCCCTGGCTGAAGTCGCCTTGCGCGGCGCCTCGCTGCGCGACGCCATGGAGCGCTACGCGCCCCGGCTCGCCGATTCGCGCGACCGCGCCTTGCTGATGGCCTTGCTCAGCGACGGGGCGCGCTGGTGGCTGCGCTTCGACGCCGCGCTCGACCGCCTGATGGAGAAGCCGCTGCGCCAGAAGGAGCCCGCGATCCATGCCCTGCTCGTGCTGGGCCTGGTGCAGCTGGAGATCCTCCAATTGCCCGATTACGCCGCTGTCGCCGCCACCGTACAGGCCGCACGGGCATTGCAGCGACCGCGCATGGCCGGGCTGGTCAACGCCATCCTCCGCCGCTGGCAACGCGAACGTACCGCGCTGCTCGCCACGCTCGACAGCAAACCGCAGACGCGCCACGCGCACCCGGCCTGGCTGGCCAAGGCGATCGCTCGCGATTGGCCGGAACAAGCCGATGCGGTGATGACTGCCGACAACCGCGAACCGCCACTGATGTTGCGCATCAACCGTCGCCGCACCACCCGCGACGCGTTGATCGAACGCCTGCGCGCGGACGGCTATACCGCCGACGCGCATGCCTGGCTCGCGGACGGCATCGTGCTGCCGCACAGCGCCGACGTCACCCGCATGCTCGGCTTTGCCGAAGGCCTGTTCGCCGTGCAGGACGGCGCCGCGCAGATCGCCGCCGACCTCGCCGAGGTTCGCGATGGCCAGCGCGTATTGGATGCCTGCGCCGCACCGGGCGGCAAAGCGTGCCACCTGCTGGAGCGGGCCGACATCGCGCTGACCGCACTGGAATTCGACGCCGGCCGCTCCACCCGCATCCAGCAGAACCTCGATCGTCTAGGCCTTGCCGCCAACGTAGTGATCGGCGATGCCGGCACACCCACCAACTGGTGGGACGGCCAACCCTTCGACCGCATCCTGATCGATGCTCCCTGCTCGGCCACGGGTGTGCTGCGCCGGCGACCCGACGTTCGTCTGCATCGTCGCGACAGCGATATCCCCGCGCTGGCCGCGCAACAGCGACGTATCCTTGATGGGCTGTGGCCGCTGCTGGCGCCTGGCGGCAGGCTGGTTTACATCACCTGCTCGCTGTTGAGGGCGGAGAATGAGGCCATCGTTGAAGCCTTCCTGGCGGAACAACCGGAGGCACATATCGCGGCCTTCGCGCTGCCCGCGGGACTGCCTGCCGGCGTCGGCTGGCAGATCCTGCCCGGGGATGACGATCTGGACGGCATGTACTATGCCGTGCTCGAGAAGCGCTGAAACGGCGTGGCTCAGCACCGGGTAAGGCGCCCGGCTTAGAAAGTCGTCCACCGATACCCGATGACACGCGGCGCCGCCGCCGGAATCCACGCATGTCCGTTGCTACCCAAGCCACCGTCCAGGAACGCCGCTACTTCTGGCTGCTACTGATCTTCGCCCTGGTGGTGATTGGCGCCGGCATCGGCCTGCGCGACCCATGGCCTTCGGACGAACCGCGCTTCACCCTCGCCGCGAAACAGATGGTGGAGAGTGGCGATTGGCTGTTCCCGCATCGTGGCAGCGAGTTGTATTCGGACAAACCGCCAATGCTGATGTGGACCGAAGCAGCCAGCTTCGTCATCACTGGTAGCTGGCGTATCGCCTTCCTGCTTCCTTCGCTGTTGTCTGCACTAGGCACGATGCTGCTGGTGTACGACCTGGGTCGGCGCCTGTGGAACCGGCAGACCGGCCTGTATGCCGCCGCCGCGTTGCTGGTGAGTTTTCAGTTCGTCTACCAGGTGAAGCGGGCGCAGATCGATCCGCTGGTGCTGTTCTACATCACGGCGGCCAACTGGGGTCTGCTGGTGCACCTGCTGAAGGGGCCGAACTGGCGCGCCTTCTGGTTCGGCTGCTTTTGCGCCGGCCTGGGTGTGATCACCAAGGGGGTCGGCGTGCTCGCGCTGTTCATGCTGCTGCCTTACCTGGTGGCGTGGCACTGGCGATGGGAAGGCATCTCGCACATGGGTGCCGGTGCGTGGTGGCGCTGGTTGCTGGGCTTGGTGGCACTGCTCGCCGCGATGGCGCTATGGCTGGTGCCGATGTTGCTGAGTGCCAAAGCGCATAGCAGCGACCCCGCCTACGCCGCCTACGTCAACGACATCCTGTTCCGTCAGACGGCGCAGCGTTACAGCAACGCCTGGCATCATATTCATTCTCCGCTGTATTACATCCCGATCATCGCGTTCAGCTGGCTCCCGTTCTCCCTGGTCTATCCAGGTGCGATACCACGCTGGTGGCAGCAGCTGAAAGCGAAAGATGCGCGGCAACTCTTGCTGTTGGGCTGGTTGGTACTGGTCCTGTTGTTCTTCAGCGCCTCGCCCGGCAAGCGCGATGTATACATCCTGCCCATGTTGCCCATGGCGGCACTGGCCGCCGCGCCGTTCCTTGGCGAACTCCTGCAGACGCGCTGGCTACGCGGCGCGGGCTTGCTGTTCATCGGCGTGCTGGGCGCAGCACTTCTGCTGACAGGTGCCTACGCGCTGATCGCGCACCCGGCATTCGCCACGAACCTTGCGACGACGCGCGGCTTTGGCGAAGGCGAGCATTCGCTCTGGTGGATGTGCATTGCCATGGGCGCCGTGCAACTCATCCTCGTCGCCGCCCTGCGGATGCGTCATGCCGCATGGGCCGTGGCCGGCGGCATGGCGGCGATCTGGCTGGCATGGAGCCTATGGGGTTATCCGCTGCTCAACGACTCCAGCTCCTCCGCCGGACTGATGCGCGAGGTGCGCGAACGCGTCCCCGCGAATGACGAGCTCGGCATGATCGCCTGGAAAGAGCAGAACCTGCTGATGCTCGATCGCCCCGCCACCGATTTCGGCTTCAAAGTGCCCACGCACGAGCAATACACGGCCGCCGTGACATGGCAAGCGCAGTCCCCCGCCAAACGCTGGCTATTCGCGTTGGATACCGCGATCGGTAACTGCGTGGACCGCGCCAAGGCCGTCAGCCTCGGTCATGCCAACCGCCGCGAGTGGTGGCTGTTCAAGGCCGACGCCGTAGTGCAGGGCTGCGTGCCGAGCGAGGATGTGGACCAGGCCCCCACCAGCACCACCGACTGAGCAAGCTGTCCAACAGCCAACCGTACAGATACTGATTTCATCCACGCGAAACGACATGCAAACACGCAGCGTCAACCTGATCGTTCGTAGCAATGGCGCCGGCCTCACCCGCGACATGCAGCTGCTGGCTGGCATCCTGCGCGGCGCCGGCTACGACATCACCCTGACCCAGCTTGGCCATCGCGGTCGGCTAAGCAACCGCCTGCGGCGGTTGCATGCGCGTGTGCGCCGCCTGTGGCGCGGGTGGATGCGCGGCGTGCTCAACGCGCGCTATGACATCAACATCATGATCGAGCACGTGCGGCCGGAACTGTTCCGGCATGCCCACCACAATGTGCTCATTCCCAATCCCGAATGGTTTCACTCGGAATGGCTGCCGCACTTGCCGCGTTTCGATCGCGTCTTCGCGAAAACCCGTCATGCCGAGCGCATCTTCGGCGAGCTCAACTGCAAGACCACTTATATAGGCTTCACCAGCGAGGATTGCCGCCTCGCCGGCGTGGTGCGCCAGCCAGGCTTCTTCCATGGCCCAGGGCGCAGCGGGAACAAAGGCACGCTGCCGCTGATTGAGCTCTGGTCCAAGCATCCGGAATGGCCCACGCTGACCGTGGTTTGGCGGCGCAAGCGGGTGAACATTCCGGAGCTGCCGCCCAATGTGCGACTGATCCGCCATTACATGGAGGAGCAGGAACTGCGGCGCCTGCAGAATGCACACGCGTTCCATCTTTGTCCGTCGCAAACCGAAGGCTACGGCCATTCGCTGGTGGAGAGCCTGAGCCTTGGCGCCGTCACCGTTACGGTGGACGGTGAGCCGATGAATGAACTGATCACACCGGATCGCGGGGTGTTGGTCGCCGCTCATGCAACCGGCCGCCAGGAACTAGCCACGCTTTACGATTTCGACATGGATTCCATGCGTCAAGCCGTCGAGCGCTGCATCAGCATGCCCAACGAAGAACAAGCGCTTCTCGGCCGGGCCGCCCGGCATTGGTATGAAGGCAATCAAAAGACCTTCCCGAAGCTATTGCTCGATGCGATCGCTGCCCTAGGCACCCATCTCCCCCATCGCCATTGATAGCATCGCTTCATGAGCCTCAGCATCAACCTCATAGCACCCGATAATGGTCTCGGCCTGAGTCGCGACCTGCAACTGACAGCAGCAGCGCTGGAAGCATGTGGCTGCACGGTCCATTTCACCCGCCTTACCGAGGCGGACGAGCGCGTGCGTTGGCGCCTGGGCCGCGGCGGATGGCGCGGAGCCCTGCGCCGCTTGCGCCATGCCCTGCAACATCGCGAACCGCCGCGCTTCGATCTCAACATTATGTTCGAGCATCTCTGGCCCGCACACTTTGGACTGGCGCGCCGTACCATCGCGCTACCGAACACAGCATGGTTCGACACCAGGGACCTGCGCCACCTGCATCGCGTAACACGCGTATGGTGCAAAACAATGGATGCCGTCGAGGCGTTTGACGCGTTGGGCAAGGCCACTTCGCTGATAGGCTTCGACAGTGAAGACCGATTCGATGCCGCCATTCCGCGAGAGCGCTCATTCTTCCACCTCGCCGGCGGCAGTGTGACTCGAGGCACCGAACGGCTGCTTGCCGTATGGCGCCGCCATCCTGAGTGGCCCGTACTCACGGTACTTCAGCACCCCGATTGCGCACCGGTCGATCACAGCACCTCGAACATATGTCATCTTCGCTACTTTCTCGACGGCAACATTCCGGCGCAGTACGCGGAACTCAGTCGCCTACAAAACAGCCACCTGTTTCACGTCTGTACATCGGAAATCGAGGGATGGGGACACTACATCGTCGAGGCGCTTGGCGTCAGCGCGATTAGCTTCGTGGCGGACGCGCCGCCTATGAACGAATTGGTGACGTCGGAACGCGGTCTTCTGGTCAGCTATGCCGGGACCGGGCGGATGGGGCTGGCAACCACCTATGCCTTCGACGAGGCATCCCTGGAAACAGCTGTGACGCAAGCATTGGTGCTTCCGGATGAAGCGATCGCCGACATGCGCGCAAACGCGAGGCAGTGGTTTCTGGAGAACAGCGCGAATTTTGTCCCGCGCGTACGCGCGGCGCTTGCTGAACTGGGGGCTTGAGCATCCTATCCATTGATGCGGCTACCCGCACTTCGGCAGCCGGCCCTTCTTTGCCCTCTCACTACCAGTCCAGGCCGTCGCGTCAAGAACCTGCTTTAGCATAGGTCGATTCATGTCTACTCCTCTTCGCCGCTCTCTCGACATCAACAGCCTGCGACGTCGTGTTGCACGTCGGCTGATGCGCCTGCTTTTCGGCAAGCCCGCACAGCAGAGCAGCGAGCCGCTACCGCAGGTCGGTATCCACCGAATTCTGATCTGCCACGTCAGTCATACGCTGGGTAACGCCTTGTTGCTGACGCCACTGATCCAGGATCTGGAAGCGACTTATCCTGGCGCCGAGATCGACATCGTCACGCGCAGCGGCGTGGCGCAGGCCATCTATGGCAGGTACTTCAGCGTCAGCCGCATCTTTCGGCTGCCCGCTCATGGCGTCGGCCATCCACTGCAGCTCATGCGTGAACTTCGCGGCTTGCGCAAGGGCCGCTATGACCTCGTGATCGACCCGGATCCGCAATCCCAGACTGGCCGCCTGTATCTGCTGATGGCCAAGGGCAGGTGGAAGCTCGGTTTCGACAGCCCCAAGAAGAGTGGCAACGTGACCCATGCCGTTCCGGTCGACGCCGCGCCGGGAAGCAAAGGCAAGCGACCGGTCTTCCTGTTGCGTAGTGCCATCGGCAAAACCACCGAAACTCCTTGGCCCGTTCCAGATATTCACTTGACCGTTGAAGAACGGGCGCAGGGACGCGAGGCACTGGATCGCGTGTTGGCGTCGGTGGATTCGACGCCAGGAAAGAAGGGCGTCATCGGCATCTTTGCGAACGCTACCGGCGACAAGCTGCTCGGCACGGACTGGTGGTCCCCCTTCCTTGAAACGCTGGAGTCGGCGGGCGCCGACTATCACATCGTGGAAATCGTGCCGATGTTCGGCCGCTCCATGCTCGATTCGCGCTATCCGACCTACTTCTCGACCGATCTGCGCAAGCTGGCCAGCGTGCTGTCCGCCTTGACCGCCTATACCAGCGCGGATTGCGGCATCATGCATCTGGCCTGCGCCTCGCGCGTGCCCACCATGGGCATCTTCACCCGGACCAGCGCCGACGAGTGGGGCCCCTATGGCGCGCGCAACCGAACCATCCATGCCTATGAGCGGACGCCCGCGGACGTCGCTCGCGAGATCCTGAGCATCCTCGCGGAAGCTGAGGCCTAGTTCGAGGGCTGGTCGGGTGACAGCTCCGCCAGATGAGCGTCGATGCCGTGCTCGCAGCGCGTGATGTGTTCGACGACCGTGGCGCGGAACAGGCGATTGTTCGGCAGGCTCATGTCATTCACATCAGGCTGCGCGCGCGTGGGGTGATCCAGGTGTGCGGCCAGCGCAGCCCATTTGAGCTGGCGGCGACGCACGCCGGCGTTGCCCAGGCGGGCGGCGAGCTCGCGGTCTTCCGCACCGTAGCCTTCCATGCGCTCGTCGAATCCATTCACGCGCAGAAGATCGTCGCGCCAGAAACTCATATTGCAGCTCATCACGCGACCGCCGTTGCGGGCGCGTGATTTCCAGCGCGCCAGCGGCAAGGAGCGAAACGCGTACAAGCGCTTGATACCGTCGAACACATTGAAATCAACGTCGGCCCAGGGCGCAAACACCGGACGCCCCCCCGCCAGCAATCGCACGGTTTCCCGCGGATGCGTTTTGAAACGTCCGCCCTGCAGGAAGTAGCCTGGCTCGGCCAAAGCCAGGTGGTCGGCCACAAACTGGGGATGCAGCACCATGTCGCCGTCAATCAGCACGATGTAATCGCCCCGGCTCGCCGCCATGCCCCGGTTGCGGCAGCGGGCGGCACGGAAACCGAGATCTTCCTGCCACACATGCCGGATCGGCACCGGGAAACTCGCGGCCGCACGCTCGATGACGTCGCGCGTCGCCTCCGTCGAACCATCATCGGCCACGATGACCTCATCCGGCAGACGGCTCTGCGTGGGGATGCTGGCTAACACCTTGGCCAAGGCATCGGGCCAGTTGTAGGTCAGTACCACCAGCGACACTTTTCCTGGCTTCGACAACGCGTTGCCAGTGGCTGGCTGATGGTGATCGCGGATACGCCAGGCCAGGCCCACACTCATCGCCAGCGGCAGCCAACCCAACAGCCACTCCACGTCCGGCCGGCGCAACAGCTGCGGCGCATCGAACTGCCAGGCGACGCTCGCATAGATCCACAGCGCCAGCAGGACGCGCCCGATGACCACGTGGCGATAGCGCCAGGCGCGCCAGCCCACCACCAGCCACAATGCCGCAAAGATCATTACACCCGGCAATCCCAACACAATCACCAAGTGACTGAAGATGTTGTGGCTATGCTCCAAAACTTGGTCGCCCACCTGGATGGTATAGCGACCACCCATGCCCAACCCCAGCCACGGATGCACACTGAATAGCGCCAGCGACTGCTCCAGGATCTGCGGCCGGTAGGAAAGCCCGCGCTCCCGCATGTACTGCCAGCCACCCAGCGCGATGACCACCAGCGCCAGCGCCAGCATCACGGCGGCACGTCGCCGAATACGACGGTGCGAAGTGGCGAGCAACATGACGGCCTGGCTCACAATCAGGGCCAGCCACGTCGAACGGCTGAACGTCATCACGACGAACAGCGTCAACATCACCATCGAAAGCACGTGCAGCACACGCTGCCAGCGCACGCCGACTGAAAGCTGTGTCATCCACACCAGCGCCGCCCCAAACGCGAAGGCCGCCAAGTTGGGATTGTTGAGGGTGCCGAACGCCATCAGGCGATCCTGCGCCTGCCATATGTTCGAACGCAGCGGAAACACGGCCATGGCCACCAGGGCGGAGGCTCCGAGCCCTACGCCGGCCCAAAACAGCAGTTGGCGAAAGCGCCGCGGCTGCCCGGCCAACAGGCTGGCCCATACCGCTACGAAGATCAGCACATAGAGCACGACGATCAAGGCGTCGCCCAGCTTGCCGCGCGGAGCCCAGGCCACTGAAAGCGTGGCCCAGCTCAGGAAGGCCAGCAGCAGCAGGCCCTCCATGGGTTGCATCAAGCCACGTACAAGCTCGCGGCGCCACTTCCAGATCAGCCACAGCGACGGCGCCAGAAACAGCAACAGCAGACTGTCGTGGTAGGGCTTGCCGGGGTTCCAGGCCTTGTGCCCCGTGGGGCTGCCAGCCAGGCCAACCAGCAGCCACCACATGCCCAGCATGAGCCAGTACCCAAACCATTTCGGCAAGGCGGCCCAGCTCCGCTTGAAGTAAGCGGACCGTCCTGTTTCCGGTACCCCGATGTACGCAACTTCTTTCAAGCTTTCATTCCACAGACTCGAGGCAAGCCCCTCATTCACCGGAGCAACATGCCCGCGGACGTCGACACCGGACAACGCACGACGACGCGAAAGGATACTCGCAGCCCGTATGGCGTGGCGCGAACGGGTCATGCTTTGTAAATAATTGCAGGCACCAACCACCGGGCTCGGCGGGCGCCCCAGGCATCCACGCCAGCCGCATCACAGGCATCGGCTAGAATCCGCGCATGCAGACCTTCCCGCTTACCCTCGTCGTGATGACCTACAACGAGGCGAAGAATATTGCGCGCTGCCTGGACAGCGTGCCGTTTGCCGCCGAAAAAGTGGTGGTGGATAGCGGCAGCACCGACGACACCGTGGCCATTGCGCAGGCGCACGGGGCACGGGTAGTGCACCAGGACTGGCTGGGGTTCGGCCCGCAGCGCAATTTCGCCACCACCCAGACCCGCCATGACTGGATTCTCGCGCTGGACGCCGATGAGTACCTCACCCCGGCGCTGGCGGCGGAGCTGGAGCAGCGCCTGCCCGCGCTGATGGCCAGCGACATCTGCGCCATTTTTCTGCGCCGCGCCACCATCTATATGGGCGCGCCGATGCGCTGGTACCTGCCTTCCATGGGCGAGAAGATGGCGCGGCTCTATCATCGCGATCGTGCTCGCTGGGCCGACGTACGGGTCCACGAATCGCTGCGCTTCGACGGCGGCTCGGTCACCTTGAGCGCCCGCTTCAATCACGAGAACAACCCCAGCCTGCCGGAGAAGCAGCTGAAGGTGCTGCGTTACGCCGAATTGAAGTGCCGCGACTGGCTGGAGAAGGGCAAGCCGGTGCGCATGTGGCAAACCCCGTTCGTTTTCGTGCTGGCTTTTATCAAAGACTACGTTTTCCGGTTGGCCTTCCTGGACGGCTGGCGCGGCTACACCATCGCCCAGACGGCGGCCTCCTACGCCGTGTACAAGCGCATGCGCTATTACGAGATGCGCCACAATCCGGCCTCGTGCGAAAGCGCGGCTAACGCCTTGAACCGCCACGGACTCGATCGTTAATCCATGAGCAAACAGCACTACCTACTCTATGGCTCCGAGCGCTACGCGCTGGCTATCCTGCGCCCGGTGCAGGATGCCATTCGCGCGCGTGGTGGCGAGGCGGCCTGGTTCTTCGACGGCCCCGGCGCCGAGGATCTGGCGGAGGGCGAGCGCCTGCTTACGGTAGATGAGGTCCGTCGCTGGAAGCCGCGCGCCGTGATCACCTCCAGCAATGCCGTGCCGCATTTTTTCCCTGGCGTGAAAGTGGAAACCTTCCACGGTTTCGATGCCGGCAAGCCTCGGCATATCTATATCCGCGGCTTCTTCGACCTGTACTGCACCACCGGTCCACGCGATACCGCGAAATTCCAGGCCATCGCCGACAAGCTCGGCCACTTCGCCGTGGCCGAGACCGGCTGGCCCAAGCTCGACCCCTTCATGAAGGAGATCGCCGGCCCGCTGCCGCCCGTGCGCGAGAAGCCGGTGATCCTCTATCACTCCACTTTCTCACCCTCCTGGAGCGCTGCCGAGACGCTGTACGAAGAGGTGAAGCGCCTGTCGCGCGATGGTCGCTGGCGCTGGATCGTCACCTTCCATCCCAAGATGGACCCGGAGACGACGGCCAAATACAAGGCGCTGCAGAACGAGCACCTGACGTTCGCCGAGAACGACAACATCCTCGAGCTGTTCCCGCAGGTCGACATGATGTGCTCGGACACCTCATCGGCGCTCAACGAATTCCTGCTCACCGGCAAGCCCGTGGTGACGTTCAAGAATCGCCGCCCGGGACCGCAGCTGATCGACATCGACGACCCGGCACAATTCGAACCGGCCATCCAGCGCGCGCTGGCACGGCCACCGGAGTTGATGCAGGCGATCCGCGAGTACGCCGACGCCATTCATCCCTATCGTGACGGCCACTCCAGCGAACGCGTGCTGCAAGCGGTGGATGCCTTCATCGCCGCCGGTGGCCGCAACCGCCGGCGCAAGCCGCTCAACCTGTGGCGCAAGCTCAAACTGCGCCGCCGGATCGGCTATTGGGGTCCTGCCTGAACCCTTAGCGTGACCCGAACCGCGCTCACCCAAGCTTCGGGAAAGCCCAGAGCCTGTTCAAGGTCTCCGCGTAGCCCGCGCCGGGAGCTGTTTGCTCGCAGGCCAAGGAAGAACGAGGGCGTGTACGTCGGTACACAACCGAGTGATGACGCCGGCATGCGGGCAAACAGACCCGGCCCGGAGGGTTGAGCCGCAGAGCGCGCCACGCCCCACCACCTGTCGCGCTCTGCGGCTCAACGCGGGCTACGCGGAGACCTTGAACAGGCTCTCAGACTAGAATCGCCCCACCTCCGCCAAGAAGCTCGCCCGTGCCATCCAGCGCCTACAGCCGTTCCGAACACCTGCGATCCCTGTGGCCATGGCTCCCGCTATGGGCTGCGGTGGCCCTGTTGGCGATCTTTTCGCACGGACCGATGCCGTTGTATTCCACCCGCACGCTCGCGGTGGCCTGGGAGATGTGGAATCACGGTCATTGGCTGGTGCCGCATATCAACGGCCAGCCGTATAGCGAAAAGGTGCCGCTGCTGTTCTGGCTGATCCACGCCGGCTGGTTCGTGTTTGGCGTGAGCGACATTTGGCCGCGCGTACTCCAGGTGATCTTCGGCGGCGCCCAGCTGGTTTTGCTGTCGACCCTGGCGCGGCGCCTGTTCCCCAACCGTCCGTGGGTAGCCAAGGGCGCGCCGTGGATGTTGCTGGCGCTGGGCTACGCGTTCCTGTTCGGCACGCAGATCATGTACGAGGTGCTGCTGGCCGTATGGGTGTTGGCGGCTTTGCTGTGCCTGACGCCCAAGGCGCAGCGCGAGGAACCGCGCTGGCTGTGGTTCGGCCTGTGCATCGGCGCCGGCCTGATGACCAAGGGCCCGGTGATGCTGCTGCACATCGTTTTCCCCTGGTTGCTGGGTCCGCTGTGGAGCGACTGGGCTAATCGCAACCGCCGCCGTTGGTACGGCCGTGGTGTGCTGGCGATGCTGCTGGGCGGCACCATCCTGCTCGCCTGGGCATTGCCGGCCGGTTTCAGCGGCGGCGAGGCGTACCGCCAGCGCCTGTTCTTCACCCAGACCGCCGGCCGCGTGGTGGATGCGTTCGATCACGCCCGCCCGTTCTGGTGGTACCTGCCGATGGTCCCGGCGCTGCTGTTCCCGTTCAGTGGTTGGCCGCGCGCCTGGGTGGCCCTGGCGGCATTACGCCGTCCGCTGGAACCGGGTTTGCGCTTTTGCCTGTGCTGGCTGCTGCCGATCCTGGTGGCGTTCTCACTGATCAGTGGCAAGCAGCTGTATTACCCGTTACCGGAGTTCGCCGGCGCCACCCTGCTGCTGGCCGGCGCCATTGCCGTGCTGCGCGAAAAGCGTCCCGCATTGGCCGATAGCGCCTGGCTGGGCACGTGGCCGCTGGGTGTGGGTGGCATCCTGTTCGGTGTGTTCCTGTTCGTGCTGCCAGTGCTGGTCAGCCACAATGTGATGCACGGCGAATACCTCGACAACAGCTCGCACTACAGCCGTTTCTTCAGCATCGTGTTCGTGCTGCTTGGCGCCTTTTTGTTGCTGCGCGGCCGCGGCGAAATGCGCCGCCTGGCGCTGGCCGGGCTGATCGGCACGCTGTCGCTCAACACGTTGTTCACCCTCACCATGTGGCAGAACTTCGATCTGCGCCCGTCGGCACACTTGCTGGGTGCAGCCGATGCCGAAGGCAGGGCGATTGGCTACCTGGGCAATTACGAAGGCCAGTTCCATTTCGAAGGCCGCCTGACCCATCCGATCGAACGCCTCAGCGAAGGCGAGTCGCTCCAGGCATTTGCTCGCGAACATCCCGATGGCCTGATCGTCGCCCGCCCCGAAAAGCTCGACGCCAACGACTTGCGCTACCCGCTGCTGGTACAGCCGTTCCGTTCCAGCTGGGTGGTGATCTGGCCGGCCACCTCACTGGCCGAGCAGCGCGCCGGCCACACGCCGCCGGAACCGCCACACCCGACCCGCGTCTACCAGGTCGATGCGTGGCGCTTCCGCTCGCTGCAATGAGCGAAGCCTTGATCGCCAGCCTGCGTGCCCAGTGCGGCGGACCGCGCGATGGTGCGTTGCTGCGCTTCTCACTGGGCAACGCCCTGCTGGGCATCGGCGAGATGACTGCTGCTGCCGAAGAACTGCGTCGTGCCGTGGCTTTCGACCCCAGTTACTCCGCGGCGTGGAAACTGCTGGGCAAGGCTTGCCAGGCTCTGGAGCATCGTGAAGATGCCGCCGATGCCTGGCGCCACGGCATCGAAGCTGCGCGCCAGCGCGGCGACAAGCAGGCCGAGAAGGAAATGACGGTGTTCTTGCGCCGGCTGGAAAAGCCGTAGGAGCGCACCCTGTGCGCGAAAGCCCTACGTTAGCAGGACCGCTGTCGAAAAAAGCGCGGCCCTATCAGGCCGTTTCACTCGGGCCATTCATGACCCTCGCCCTGCGGGCGGCTTATGTCGTGCAAACCATCAGTCGTACGGGCTCGGCCGATCGCCAGCCGTATAGCGCTTGTAATGCCACTGATACTGGGTGAACGCCTGCTCCACGCAGGCCTCCACGCCCCGATTCAACGCGGCGCAGGCAACGCTCGAATCGGCATCTGCCAAGCCTTCCGGCGCCGGCAGCAGGTGAATGCGGTAGCCCTCACCTCGCGGCAACCGCTCGGCAAAAGCGAACAACACGGTCGCCCCCGTACGCGCGGCCAACCGCGGCAACAGCACCATGGTGAGCGCATCACGGCGGAAGAACGGCGCGAACTGGCCCTCGCCCTCGCGCGGCTTCTGGTCCGGCAGGATACCGACCGTACCGCCAGCCCCCAGGCGCTTGAACAAGGTCCGTACGCCCGCACCCTCGGCCCTCACCTGCTCCGGCGCCAGCGCGCCGCGCGCCTTGCGCAGCAGGCCCTCCACCGCTGCAATACGCGGCGGGCGATAGAGAATCGCCATCGTCGTCTTGCGGCACAACCAATAGTTGAGCAACTCCCAGCACCCCAGATGCGGCGCGGCGATGATCACCCCTCTGCCAGCTGCCAGCGCGGTATCGAACAACGCCTCGCCTTTCACCTCGCGCACCAGTCCAAGCGCGCGCTCCGCATCGTTGCCCCAGATCTTGGCGATCTCGGTGATCGACTTGCCGCTCTCGATCATCACCTCGCGCAACAGCGCCGCACGCCCGGCCTCGTCCAACTCCGGTCGCACGATGCCGAGGTTGGCGTCGGTGTTGCGCACCGCCTTGCCGTGAAGCCGCAGTGACCAACGCCCCATGCCGGCACCGATGCCGTGCAGCACCCGGAGAGGCAGCCGGCCGAGCAGGCGAAGCAGGAGATAAAGAAGATAGATATCGAATCGCATGAGCGGCGCAGTGTAGCTAGAAGCGGGGAAGTTGGCGGCTGCGCCGCCCGATAAGAAGTGAGAAGTAAGCGCGCCATCCCGCGCCGCGTTGTTTGCCTTTACCCTTGCCCCTTACCAGGCGGCGCAGCCGCCGACTTACCTACTCACTGCTCCCAAATGATCTCCCTCATCCAGCGTGTCCAATCCGCCCGTGTCGATGTCGAACATCCCCATGGAGAACAGGAAACCGTGGGAGCCATCGGCCCCGGCCTGCTGGCCCTGGTCGCAGTACAGCCGAGAGACGACGAGCCGCGCACCCGCCGCATGCTGGAGCGCCTGCTCGGCTACCGCGTGTTCAGCGACGAACAGGGCCGCATGAACCGCTCACTGGCCGACACCGGCGGCGAGTTGCTGCTGGTCAGCCAGTTCACCCTGGCCGCCGACACCCGTTCCGGCATGCGTCCCAGCTTCACCAGCGCCGCCTCTCCCGAGCATGGCCGGTATTGGTTCGACCGCCTGGTTGAATTGGCCCGCGCGGCACATCCAAGGGTGGAAATTGGGCGCTTCGGTGCCCATATGAAGGTGCATCTGGTCAACGACGGACCGGTCACGTTCTGGCTCGAAGTGCCATGACCGCGTCGCCACGCAACGCACTCATAAAACCCATCGATGTTCTTCCATCAGTGCCTGTTTGGCGCGCTTTTTGCGTGTACCCGTCCTCACATTTTTCACTTGAAAACTGGTCAAAAAAGCATCACATCGCTATACTGATCGGTTCCTGCATATGCGGCGGTAGGTATGAATAGCAAAGCTCCCGAGCAACAGTCTGAAATCAAGGCGCTCATTTCCAAGGGTCTGGAGCAGGGCTACCTGACCTACGCCGAGATCAACGACCACCTGCCCGACGACATCGTCGATCCGGAGCAGATCGAAGACATTATGGCCGTGCTGAAGGGCGTGGGCATCGAAGTACACGATGCCGCCCCGGATTCCGACCCGCTCTCCGACACCGCCACCAGCGGCAGCACCGACGACGAGGCCGCGGCCGAAGAAGCCGTCGCCCTGCTCTCCGCCGTGGACGCCGAAGTCGGCCGCACCACCGACCCGGTGCGCATGTACATGCGCGAAATGGGCACCGTCGAGCTGCTGACCCGCGAAGGCGAAATCGCCATCGCCAAGCGCATCGAGGAAGGCCTGGGCCAGGTGCAGACCGCACTCGCCAGCTTCCCGCTCACCATCCAGCTGTTGCTGGAGGAATACGACCAGCATCTGGACGGCAAGCGTCGCCTTAGCGAGATCCTGGCCGGCTTCGCCGATCTGGAAGAAGCCGCCGACGCCGCCCTGGCCGCCGCCGAAGAAAGCGCCAGCGAGAGCGACGCCGAGGCCGAAGAAGAGGACGATACCGCTGCCGAGGACGAGGAAGCCGGCCCGACCGGTCCGGACCCGGAAGAGGTCAAGCGCCGCATGGAGCTGCTGCGCGACTACTACGGCAAGTTCCAGAAGGCCGCCCCCAAGGCGGCCGACATCACCGACAAGAAAATCGTCAAGTTGCGCGACCAGATGGCTGAGGAATTCCTCAAGCTCAAGCTGCCGTCCGCGCTGATCGACAGTTTCGTGCGCAAGTTGCGCGAAGTGGTGAACGACATCCGTCACCACGAGCGCTTGCTGATGGACATCTTCGTCAAGCAAGTGAAGATGCCCAAGGCCGAGTTCATCAAGACATTCCCCAGCAACGAGGGCAACCTCGAGTGGGCCGCCGAGCTGGGCCGCAAGCGCCAGAAGTGGTCGCCGAACATCAAGAACTATCGCGAAGCGATCGATGCCGAGCAGGAAAAGCTCGCCACCATCGAGCGCGCGTTGTTCCTGCCGCTCACCGACATCAAAGAAATCAACCGCACCATGTCGGTCGGTGAGGCCAAGGCCCGCCGCGCCAAGAAGGAAATGGTCGAGGCCAACCTGCGTCTCGTCATCTCCATCGCGAAGAAGTACACCAACCGCGGCCTGCAGTTCCTCGACCTCATCCAGGAAGGCAACATCGGCCTGATGAAGGCCGTGGACAAGTTCGAATACCGCCGCGGCTACAAGTTCTCCACCTACGCCACGTGGTGGATTCGCCAGGCCATCACCCGCTCGATCGCCGACCAGGCACGCACCATCCGTATCCCGGTGCACATGATCGAAACGATCAACAAGCTCAACCGCATCTCCCGCCAGATGCTCCAGCAGTTCGGCCGCGAGCCGACGCCGGAAGAACTGGCCAAGGAAATGGAGATGCCGGAAGACAAGATCCGCAAGGTGCTCAAGATCGCGAAAGAGCCGATCTCGATGGAAACCCCCATCGGCGACGACGAAGATTCGCATCTCGGCGACTTCATCGAAGACACCAACGCCAGCTCGCCGATCGAGTCGGCGACGGAAACGGGCCTGATGGAAACCGTGCGCGACGTGCTCGCCGGCCTCACCCCGCGCGAGGCCAAAGTGCTGCGCATGCGCTTCGGCATCGACATGAACACCGATCACACGCTGGAAGAAGTCGGCAAGCAGTTCGACGTCACCCGCGAGCGCATCCGCCAGATCGAAGCCAAGGCCCTGCGCAAACTGCGTCATCCGAGCCGTTCGGAGCAGCTCCGCTCGTTCCTCGACATCGACTGATCGCATCGTCAAACGCTTCAACAAAAAGCCCCGCATCGCGGGGCTTTTTTTATGGGCTTCGTCCACGCCTCAGCAAAGAAACAAAGCCAAAATCTTGCGAGGCCTGCCCCCTTCCTTGCGACGCGAAGCTAGTCCCGTGGGACAGGGGAGGGCTGGGAAGGGGTGAGCCCTTGAGCCACCCTCTCCACAACTCGCGCCCTCATTCCTCCAAGCGCAGCAAGCACCCTCACCCCATATCGTAAAAAAACTGCTCCCTATTAATCTTCCCATCCTTCACGTGATACGTGCAGATTTCAGACATCTTCACGCGCCCATATTCCTTCATGGTCACGTCCAGCGTCATCGCGCAACTGAACCAGTTCCCCGCTACCACTGGCTCGCTGACTTCGCCACCGTGGACTTCCACGATCGACTCCTGAAACTTGCGACCCTTCTCAAAGATCGCATCCAATCCCTTCACATTGCCCAACGCCCCCGGCGGTAAACCTTCCGGCTCGATGCTCTCCGCATCCTTCGCATAGAGTTCTCGCTGCGCCTCCTCGTACTTGCCTTCACGACACAGCGCCACCAACCGCTTCGCAACCACCTCAGTGCTCATGACACGCCTCCGCACGCCCAAAGGAACCGCGAGCGTACGCCTGCCTATGTGATGGAAAAATATGCCTCCCTCACCAACCTTTGCCCCTCGACGCTCCTACCCCACGCCGCTAACATGACCAGCTTCGCCTCGCCCGGACACGCAACGTGCCCGGCGCCAGCAAGGGCCTATAGCTCAACGGTTAGAGCAGAGGACTCATAATCCTTTGGTTCCAGGTTCGAATCCTGGTGGGCCCACCATCTATTGCTCTCAAGACATCTCTGTGGCTGAAAGCATAAGTTGTCCGTTTTGGCCAACTTGTGATTTCGCGTAGAGCATTGTTTGCCCCGGCTTTGAAAGGCCAATATCTGCGAAGCAGTGGAAGTCTTAGATATTGACGCTGCAGCCGAAAGGACCTCTTGAGGCCCCTTCTTAAAAAAGGGCGCTGGTCAAAGAATTGCATTCGAGCTGAGGTTGGTTGACCGACCACAACCGCGAGATCCCTCATGACAGCCTCGGTGGGTTGATCTCTCACCGATTTTCGAATTCAGAACGACCCGATCACCTCTGATTTGGCGTGCCATCGAGGTATAGGTATTCGACAGTGGAATCCACTTTTCCGAAATAGGCCGTCATGGCCGACGCTGCCATGCGAGGCTTCGCGCACCTTCTCGAGCTTCCTCGCAAGAGTCACGAGCTCGAGCGCATCCAGCGCCGGCGATGATGGGTGCGCTATCAAGCCCCCCCTTGCGCCACGCATTAAACGACGACTAAACTTGAACGTCGTTCAAATTTATGAGGACGCGATGACCTCTCCCGAAACCAGCGGTCGCCGCCATAGAAAGCGCTCACAAACCCTGGATCACCTTGCCGGAACAGCTGCGCGTCTGTTCGAAGCGCATGGCTTTGAAGCGGTGACGATGGAGCGGATTGCGGCCGAAGCCGATGTCGCCAAGGGCACGCTCTACAACCACTTCCCCACCAAAGAAGCGGTACTCGCACACTGGATCCATATGGAGCTGGCCAAGGACCTCGGGCACCTGGCCGGTGTTATCGGGCCGCAAACCAGGTTTGCCGATGGAATCACGCACATACTGGCGGCCTCGGCTGACTGGTGCGAGCGTCATCGGGACTATCTGCCGCCGTACCTACGCTTTCGGTTTCTGGAAATCGGAACAGCACCCAACGTTGAAAGCGATAGCGCTCGTGACATGACCAGCGCCTTCAGATGGCTGATCCTCAACAGCCAGCAAGCCGGCGAGATGCGCACGGATCTGAGTGCCGAGCATCTGGCCTTGATGTTCCACCATCTCTATCTCAGCGCATTGCTGCGCTGGCTGGACATTCCTGGCCTGAAGTTGGGTAAGGAATTTGCCAGCGTCGTCCAGTTGTTCGTCGAAGGCGCAGCTTCGGCCCCGGTGAAAATTTCTAAGCCCAGGAAGTGAACATGAAGTTTGCTGTCGTGACCTATGGCACGGAAGGCGATACGCGCCCCCTTGCCGCGTTATGTCGTGCGCTGATGGACGTTGGGCATGAAACACGGTTGCTGGCTGATGCCTCCACGCTTGGCAGTGCCAAGGCTCTTGGTGTGCCATCGGCCGCGCTGACCGGGGATATCAGGGGGACTCTGCAACCCCACCATTCGATTTCTGGCGTCGTTGCGGAGGGTGACCGGTTTCGCAGCACGGTGAACGTGCTGGCACGCATTGCGAACGTCAATGCGGAATCCTGGCTCAGGCAGATCGTGACCGTCGCCAAAGGCTGCGATGCCATCATCGTCGGGGGCTTGGCCGCGTTTGCAGGTTTGTCGGCTGCCGAATACCTGGGCGTGCAAGCCATCGGCTCCGGCATGATCCCCATCACGCCAACGGCGACGTTCCCATCCCCTTTCTTGCCCCCGGGAATCGTCCCGCGATGGCTGAACCGCACCACTCACCAGTTTGTGAATGGCATGTTGTGGCGTGCGTTCCGAAAGTCCACCAACGCAGCGCGTTCAAAGGTGTGCGGATTACCCGCGCGGGCACGCGTGTGGACGCAGCACCCCATGCTCTACGGCGTGTCGCCAAGCCTGTTGCCCCCACCAAGCGATTGGCCGGCGAATGCTTGCCTATGCGGCCAGTGGATGCAGCCAGAGCGGGAATGGTCGCCGCCTTCCGCGCTTAGTGACTTCCTCGCATCGGGTGAGCCACCGATCTATGTTGGATTCGGAAGCATGGCGGGCTTCGACAGGCCGAAACTGCTGAAGGAAATGATCAAGGCTGTTGCTGGCCGCCGGGCATTGTTCTACTCAGGATGGAGTGGTGTGGAAGCCTCCATGCTGCCAGCCAATTTCTTTGTCATTGAAGAGACACCGCACGACTGGTTATTCCCTAGAACCTCGGTCGTCGTGCATCACGGCGGCTCCGGCACGACTCACTCCGCGGCACGAGCGGGCGTTCCTTCCGTGGTGGTGCCGTTTGCCGGCGACCAATTTTTCTGGGCGAACCGGCTGCGGCAAGCAGGCGTCGCAGCGGATGCCCGGAGCTGGAAGCGCCTGGATGCGAGTCAATTGGCCAGCCACATCGAATTCGCGAAAACGGACACGGTCAGCACACGCGCGCGCGCCCTCAGCAAGAAAATGAGGGCTGAAGAAGGCCTAGTCAACGCGGTCGCCTTCATCGAAAAGCTCGTGCTTGACTGATTCGGTTCGCCGCCTGCCATCAAGGCCGCTGACGTCCCGTGCTTACCCTCACCCACACAGGACAGATCAGCCTCCGCCAAGGTCTTTGTTGGTCTCCATCAGCAACGCGTATCGCTGCTGATGGCATGTTGATTCAGAGAGATGACTACATGTCCCCGATTGAGCTGATCAATTTGAAACCCGCCTCCAGCCTGTGTCCGCTGCAGACCTTTGTTGCCTGTGCTCATCAGATGCTCGACCCAGCCACTCCCGAGTCAGTGCTGCGCTTGATGGAGCCCAAACTGCTCGCGCAATTGCCTGCACTACGCGCGCTTGGCGTATTTGAACTATTTGAAATACGCGACCCTTCCTTGCGTGCATGGCTGGACGACGAACTGGCAAAGCTCACGACATCGACCAACGGCTTCCACATCAATGAAATGCACGAGCAGGCTCTCTCGCTAGCCGAATACTGAGTGCCCCCTTCGCGGCTCCTATCCAGTCTGTCGATAAGCGACGATCCATCAAAGGCGAAGAATAATCATGGCTACATTCAAAGCACGCGACTGCCTACACTTCGCGGATCGATGCATCGGGCATCCTTGGGCGCGCGCTACCCCGATGTCACCCATCTCGTGACGACACTTGAACAGCCGCCATCTCGCATCGCTTCTTCACGTCCAATCTCCATGACTTTGGGAGGGAATGCTAAAGCCCGTGGCACTCAACCTCGGAGACGCTTCAGGTAGAAACTGTTGTGCCAAGCAGTTAAAGCCGATGCAGTGCGTAGCGCATTAAGCTATCCAGACCAAGGCAGTGCTGAAACCTCGGCACGGCCGGTGAATCGCGCTCTCAGATCGTATCTCCCACGGAATAAGAAGCCTGCATGAAGATCGGCATTATCGGTTCGGGCAATATGGGTGGCTGTCTCGGCAAACTCTGGTCGAGCACAGGCCACCAAGTCATGTTCAGCTTTACGCAGGACCCCAAGGCGCTCGATGAAGCGGCGGCTTCAGCCGGCGGACGCACTGGCACGGCGATCGATGCAGCTCAGTTTGGCGATGTGGTGCTAGTCGCCGTGCCCTGGGCCGCGATCGACATCGCACTCAAGGATGCTGCTCCCGCGCTCGCCGGTAAAATCCTCATCAGTTGCAACAATCCTTTGAACGCGGATTTGAGCGGTCTTTCGCTGGGCACTAACACCTCCGCCGCGGAAGAAGTCGCGCGGCTCGCGCCGACCGCCAAAGTGGTCGAAGTGTTGTTCCCGTTCGCTCAGCAGTTGCAGTCCGGTAAATTGCAGTCCGGTGGGCAGCGGCCCACGCAGTTCTATTGCGGCGACGATGTCGATGCCAAGCGCATGGTGGCAACGCTCATCGGCGAACTGGGACTTGACCCCGTCGATGCCGGCCCACTAACCAGTGCGCGCTTCCTGGAGCCCTTGGGCATGCTGATGGTGCAACTCGCCTATCGACAGGGCATGGGGGTAAACATCAGCGCGCAACTCTTGCGCCACTGATCGCAAACAGGCTGCGTGGCGCGACTGCCACGCAGCGCTTGGATAGAAGAGCGACCCGATATTCAACCCATCTGCTGGCTAAGTAGTCGTTCGGAACGCTTGACGACCTCGCTTTGCCGAACCTCTCCGATCACAAACTCCACAAACGCTGCGACACGCGGCGGCAGATGCTTTCGTGTCGGATAGTAAATGCAGATATCAGCCCGCCGTTCAACAAAGCCCTCCAGCACGTGCTTAAGCCTGCCTGCGTCAATGAGCGGGAACGCATGATGGGCGCCCAGCAGTACGATGCCACACCCCGCAACGGCTAGTTCCGCCAACGCTTCGGTATCGGTTGCGATGAGCCGTGAGTGAGGCTGGATGGCGACTTCCTTATCTTTCCCTTGAAGTTTCCATGCCTGAATTCTTCCCGAACTCGGCGAGCGAAACGCTATGAGTTCGTGTCGCTCCAGCTCTTCGATGGAGCGCGGCTCGCCGTGCCGCTCCAGATAGGAAGGCGCCGCGCACACCACTTGCAGCGACGGTGAGAGGTTGCGGGCAACGACATTGGAATCGATGTCCGGCAAGCTGCCGATGGCGCAGTCATACCCCTCTGAAATCAGGTCGACATGACGGTTTTCGAAACGCAAATCGAGCGTGACAAGGCCGAACTGTTCCCGAAACTTGCGTAACACGGGCAGCAAGGTGACGCGTGTGAACGCGATCGGCAGCGAGACCTTAACAACGCCACTCGCGCGGGTCTCGGCGGACGATAGCGCTTCAATCGCGTCCTCGATTTGCTGTGCGGGTTGCTGGACCAGCGCATACAGCCGCCGCCCTTCCTCGGTGATAGACAGATTGCGCGTCGTGCGCTGAAAGAGCCGGCAGCCAAGCAGCGACTCAAGCATGCCGATTTGTTTGCTGATCGCACCCGGGGTCAGACCAAGCTGTCGGCCTGCCGCCGAAAAGCTCGCTGATTCGTAGGTTGCAGTGAACATCTTCACAGCTTTGAGCAGATCGATCGAACCGCTGTTGCTAGTTTTCATTTGTTCCTTCGATTCACAACTGTTTCATCGCTTCACTGCGTAGTTGAGCGTGATTGCGATACCTAGAATGTGGCGCTCTGTTGAGGCCCTGATCGTGGCGCAGCTAGGACGGGGACAGGAAACGCGAGCTTACACGGAAACATTTCACCGGAGCTTAGATGAGCGCAGAACGTGTACGACTGAAAGCCTTCGCCATGCCAATGACGAGTCCCGCCTTTCCCATGGGACCGTACAAATTCTACGATCGCGAATTTCTCATCATCACCTACCGAACTGATCTCGATCGCTTGCGCGAGCTTGTTCCGGAGCCGCTAGCGATCACCGAACCACTGGTCCACTACGAATTCATTCGCATGCCGGATTCCACCGGCTTCGGCGACTACACGGAAAGCGGTCAGGTCATACCGGTCACCTTCAACGGACAGCCGGGTAGCTACACGCTGGCCATGTATCTCGACGACCATCCGCCCATCGCCGGTGGACGGGAGCTCTGGGGCTTTCCAAAGAAGCTGGCAAAGCCGACGCTCGAAGTCCACACCGATACCTTGGTCGGCACGCTCGATTACGGCCCCGTGCGCGTCGCCACGGCCACCATGGGCTACAAGCACCGCGAACTGGACGTTGCAGAACAAACGCGGCGGCTTGCCGGCCCCAACTATCTATTGAAGATCGTTCCCCATGTGGATGGCTCGCCACGTGTCTGCGAACTCGTGCGCTATCACTTGCAGGATATCGTCATGAAAGGCGCATGGACGGGACCGTCCTCGCTCCAACTGTCGCCGCATGCGCTCGCGCCGGTCGCCGACCTTCCGGTGCTCGAGATCGTCGAGACGCGCCACTTGATCGCAAATCTCACCCTGGGGCTTGGCGAGGTCGTCCACGACTACCTTGCAAGCCACCGTTGAGCCCATTCTCTTTCTCGGATAACCGAAGCATGACAACACTGATTGGCAAGACGGCCGTTGTGACCGGGGCCGCAAGCGGCATTGGCAAGGAAATCGCGATGACGTTGGCAGCGCAAGGCGCCGCCGTTGGCATTGCCGACTTGAATTTCGCGGGGGCGCAAGCCGTCGCCGATCAAATCGAGAAGTTGGGTGGCAAGGCCATGGGTGTAGCCATGGACGTCACCAGCGAAGAGGCGGTCAATCAGGGCATCGACAAAGTGGCCGCCGAATTCGGCCCGATCGATATCCTGGTGTCGAATGCCGGCATCCAGATCGTCAGTCCGATCGAAACCTATGCGTTCTCCGACTGGAAGAAGATGCAGGCGATTCATGTAGACGGTGCATTCCTGACGACCAAGGCGGCCTTGAAGCACATGTACAAGGACGACCGCGGCGGAGTGGTGATCTATATGGGATCCGTCCATTCGCATGAGGCATCGCTGCTCAAATGCGCCTACGTCGCCGCGAAGCATGCGCTGCTCGGCCTCGCGCGCGTGCTGGCCAAGGAAGGCGCGCAGAAGAACGTAAGATCACATGTGGTCTGTCCGGGCTTCGTGCGTACGCCGCTCATTGACCAGCAGATTCCGCAGCAGGCCGCCAAGCTCGGCATCAGCGAAGAGGAAGTGGTCAACCGCGTGATGCTGGGTCGTACCGTGGATGGCACATTTACCACGGTCGACGACGTTGCGCAGACGGTGCTGTTCCTGTGCACCTTCCCGACGGCCGCGCTAACCGGCCAGTCGTTCATTGTCAGCCACGGCTGGTATATGCAATGAAGCCTCGCACGAAGGTCCGTCGTCCGACGGATGGCCCGACCAGCGGCGGACCGACGACGCTGTCTGGCGAAGAGCGGATGCGGATGCCGCCCTACGAAACGATTGCACTCGTGTTGCAGGGCGGAGGTGCACTGGGCGCTTATCAAGCGGGTGTTTACGAGGGGCTGCACGAAGCGGATATATCCCTCGATTGGATCGCCGGCATTTCGATCGGCGCCCTCAATGCGGCGGTCATCGCCGGCAATGCACCTGAGGTACGCGTCGAGCGATTGCGCCAGTTCTGGAACGCCATCTGCGCGCCCGCGATCACGCCAACGCTGCCGCGTGCCTTTGAGCATGCGCTGTTCAACGGCTCCGAGGTCACGCGCACGGCACTTTCGTTTTTCCAGGCCGCCAGCGCTGCTATGCAGGGACAATTCGGCTTCTTTCATCCGCGCTTTCCCATCCCGGTGCCGTGGCTCGCGGGCGCATCTGGCGCGAAGAGCTGGTATGACATGTCGCCACTTAAGGCCACGCTGGAACGGTTTTGCGATTTCGACCGAATCAACGCGGGCGAAACACGCGTGTCGGTGGGCGCGGTGAATGTTGCAACCGGCAACTTCTCGTATTTCGATACCAACCGCACCACGCTGCGTGCAGAGCACTTCATGGCCTCTGGCGCATTGCCGCCCGCTTTCGCGCCGGTCGAGATCGATGGCGAGTTCTTTTGGGACGGCGGTATCGTATCGAACACGCCGTTACAGGAAGTGCTGCGCGCTTCGCCGCGCCGCGACACGCTGGCATTCCAAATCGACCTGTGGAGCGCGCACGGGCCGATGCCGGACAACTTGGCGAATGTCGCCCAACGCACCAAGGACATCCAGTATTCCAGCCGCACACGCTTTGTCACCGATGCGCTGCAAGGCGAGCAGCGCTATCGGAACGTGTTGCGCAGGGTGCTCGAAAGGGTGCCGGAGGCGATGCGCAAGGATGATCCATTGTTCAGTCTCGCAGACGAACTCTCGTGCGGGAAACGGTACAACGTGCAGCACCTGATCTATCAGCAGCAAACGTTCGAGCAAGACTACAAGGATTATCAGTTCGGCTCATCAACGATGAACAGCCACTGGGCGGCGGGATTGAATGATATCCGACGCACGCTCGCCAACGGATCGTGGCTGGAGCTGCCGGACAACGACGCCGGCTTCGTCACGCATGACGTTCACCGCGTCAAACCGAAGGCGAAGTTAGATAGTTCCACGTAACAAGCCGGGTCGATGTTTCGACTTCACCATGCCGCACTCCATGGCTGCCCTCGCGGCCGGTGGACAACTATAAGGATAAGGACCCGCTATGTTGTATGACCCAAATGCCCTGTTCGGCATCTATCCAGTCAACGTCAATCTCGGCGTTAGCATCGCCAACCTGTGGTTGGAGAAGCTGGATCGAACCCAAGCGCTTGCCATGAAAGCGGCTAAGGACTACACGGCATCGACTCGGAAGGCTGCCGCGACGCTCGCTGCCAACCGGAATCTGTCGGCGCTGATGCCGCTACAAGCCGAACTGATGCACGAACCGATCGCTCAGTTCACCCATTTCTGGCAGGCCGTTGTAGCCGAGATGCAAAACAGTCAATCCACGGCTGTCGATGATTTGCGCCTCGCTGCACGCGAGTGGCAGGCCAGTTGTGCGGATTCGATGAACAGTCTCGCCGATCACCCGTGGGTCGCGCACGCCTATAGGCCATGGGTCGATGCGGCGAGCCTGACTTGGGAGCCGCTCAGCGCTAACTGGCGACACATGTTCACGCAACCGGCTGCGCACGCTTCGGAGACTGAGGATGCACACGCCTCCGCTCGCCCTCGGGCGCAGTGAGTTCAAGAACGAGAGAAAGACGAAGTGATGACCAAGAGGGTTGCTTTGATCACTGGGGGCATGGGCGGGCTGGGCGAGGCGATCAGCATCAAGCTTCATGATGAAGGTCACACGGTGGCTGTTGCCCATTCGCCGTCCAACACAGGTGCAAGCGACTGGCTAGAGGCAATGAAAGTTCACGGCCGGAACTTTGTTGCCTATGGCGTCGATGTGACCGACTACGAAAGCTGTCAGGAATGTATCGCGCGCATTCAGATGGACATGGGCTCCGTCGATATCCTGGTAAACAACGCCGGCATTACGCGTGATGCGGCTTTCGGAAAAATGAGCAAGGCGGAATGGGATGCCGTATTGAGCACCAATCTTGACTCGGTCTTCCATATGACCAAGCCGGTTTGCGATGCCATGGTCGCGCGCGGGTGGGGGCGAATTATCAACATCTCTTCGGTCAACGGCTCGAAGGGCGCATTCGGGCAAGCCAACTACGCCGCCGCTAAAGCCGGCATGCATGGCTTCACGAAAGCACTGGCGCTTGAGGTCGCCAGGAAGGGCGTGACGGTCAATACCGTTTCGCCTGGCTACCTGGACACCAAGATGGTCGCGACGATTCCGCCTGATCTATTGGCGACGAAGATCCTGCCGCAAATCCCGATGGGTCGGCTGGGTAAGCCAGAAGAGGTTGCGGGACTGATCGCTTATTTATGCCGGGATGAGGCCACTTTCATCACGGGGGCGAATATTGCGATCAACGGTGGCCAACATATGCAATGACGCCCGCGTGATGTTCTGCATGCTCCTGTCTTTCATCCGGAGAGGGGCATCTCCGGGTTAAAGACAGGGCTGCGTCAATACAACCGACCAACGCGAGTCGGACGCTGCACTGCGGTCTCCTCGGCGGGATGGTGTTTTGTACGCAAGGCGAAAGCTGGTACGAGCCGCCGCATGCCCATCATCTGGTCTCGAAGCATGCCGGCGCAATCAAGCCGGCCCAACGGCTCGTGTGGGCCATCGCGGGGAAGCGAACCGATCAAGCTCCCGCTGCCGGCCGTGTCCATGCAAGGCGCGCTCTTGCCGAAAGTCGTCAGTCACTAGGGGAGCGACGCCCTTGGTATCCAGTCGTTATGTCCACGCAAGCCTAAGGGTCGCCACGATGTTCCATCCTGTTCAACACCCGCCCTCCGCCGCGCGATTCAGCCGGCGTGCGCTGTCGGCGCTCATCATCACTACGCTGGCGGCTTGCGCCAGTTCGGGCGGCCAACCTACCCGCGCGAAACCGATCGACGCCGATCAACTGGTTGTCGCCGAAAGCCTGTCCTCCACCACGCTTTCGGCGGCGACCTGGCCGAGGGATGCGTGGTGGGCGGACGTTGGCGACGACCAGCTCGACCGGCTGATGAGCGAGGCCTTGCGCGGACAACCCAGCCTGCGTATCGCCGAGGCCAGAGTGCGAGAGGCCGAAGCCGTAGCCGGCATCGTCAAGTCGACGCTCTACCCCCAGATCAACGGCAGCCTGAAGAGCACTCGGCAGCGCTTTGGCGAACACGCGCTGGTGCCCAGGCCCATCGCCGGCACCTGGGATTCGGTCAACGACGCTTCGCTGGGCGTGAACTACGAACTCGACTTCTGGGGCAAGAATCACGCGGCGGTCGATGCCGCGCTCGATCGGGCCAGCGCTACCGAGGTCGACCTTCAGGCAGCACGCCTGATTCTCACGACCACGCTGGCCAGAACCTACCTGCGGCTGGATCTGGCGTACGCGCAGCTGGATCTCGCGCAAGACACCTTGGCGCAGCGCGAAAAAACGCTGGAGCTGACCCGCCAGCGCGTGGCCGCGCAAATCGATTCCCAACTGGAGCTGACCCAGGCTGAAGCTGCGTTGCCCGAGATACGCGAGCGCATCGCATCGATCCACGAGTCGATCGCCCTGATCAATAACCAGATCGCATCGCTGGAAGGAAAAGCGCCGGACGCAGGATTGACCATTCAGCGGCCGCACCTGGCGCAGGTAGGCCCGGTCGCCTTGCCGACCAACCTGCCCGCCGAGCTGATCGGACGCCGACCAGATGTCGTCGCCGAACGCTGGCGAGTGGAAGCGGCCCGGCAGGACATCACGGTCGCCAAGGCGCAGTTCTATCCCAATGTCAGCCTCAACGCGTTCGTCGGATCGCAGAGCCTTGGGCTCAGTGAGTTCCTGTCCGGCGGCAGTCGAGTATTGGGCATCGGCCCGGCCATTTCGCTGCCTATTTTTGAGGGCGGTCGCCTGCGCAGCAACTTGGGTGCGCATCAAGCCGAATACGACGCGGCCGTGGAGAAATACAACGCCACCGTCATCGCCGCCATCCACGACGTGGTCGATCAGCTGGTATCGCTGCATTGGCTGGAGCAGGAAATCCAGGAACAGGATGACGCGCTCCGCCTGACCCAGCACGCCTACGACCTTGCCACGAATCGCTATCGCAGCGGGCTCGCGAACTATCTGCAAGTGCTCTCGGCCGAAAGCCAGGTGCTCGCGCAGAAGCGGCTGGCCATCGAGTCGCAGACACGTCAGCGCGAACTGCGACTGAACCTCATACGAGCGCTTGGCGGCGGGTATGCACCATGGCGTGCCGGATCCAGGCAGCGTCAACCCATCCTGACATCCGACGGAGCCAAGTCATGAATGCTGTAGTAGCCAAAGCACCGGCCAGCGAAAGCCCGAGTCCCATTGCCCCCAACCCAATCCGCGGCTCGCGCTGGCAGCAAGCCGCGGGTGCCGCTGTGCTGGCTCTGGGCGTTATCGGCGCTGCCATCTACTGGGCAACCGCGGGACAGTATCGGGAATCCACCGAGGATGCCTACGTGGACGGCAACGTGGTCTCGGTGACGTCCCAGGTCAATGGCGTCGTGACGGCCATCGGCGCGGACAACACCGACTTCGTCCATGCCGGGACGATCCTGGTCAAGCTGGACGATGTCGACGCCGAACTCGCCCTGTCCAGGGCCGAAGCCCAGCTCGCTCGAACCGTGCGACAGGTGCGCGCTCAATACGCTACGGCGGGACAGACGCGCGCCAACCTGGAGCTGCGCGAGGTCGAGCTCGCCAAAGCCAAGGCGGACCTGATCCGCCGGCAGGAACTCGTGGCCAGCGGCGCCATCTCCGGCGAAGAGGTCAAGCACGCCGAGGAAGCGGTTCGCGCGGCCACCGCGGGACTAGGCGTTGCCAGCCAGCAGTTAGCCGGCAGCCAGGCCCTGATCGACCGGACCTCGATCGCCTCCCACCCCGATGTGCTCGCTGCGGCGTCGCAGGTACGGGACGCTTATGTCGCCGCCTACCGTACGGCCGTCCCTGCGCCGGTGACGGGCGTGGTGACCAAGCGCAGCGTGCAGGTGGGCCAAAAGATCAATCCGGGTATGTCGCTGATGTCGGTCGTGCCGCTGGATCATCTGTGGGTCAATGCCAACTTCAAGGAATCCCAGCTGCGGCATATCCGTATCGGCCAACCCGTCACGCTGGTCGCCGACGTCTACGGCGGCGACGTCGTCTACCAAGGCACCGTGATGGGCCAGGACGCCGGCACCGGCAGCGCCTTCTCCCTGCTCCCTGCGCAGAACGCAACGGGCAACTGGATCAAGATCGTGCAACGCGTGCCGATCCGCATCGCGCTCGATCCGCGCCAAGTCGCCCAGCACCCGCTACAGCTCGGCCTGTCGATGAAGGTCAACGTCGATACCGGGAAGCGCGATGGAAGCCGATTAGTCACCCCTGGCTCGCCCGGGCACGGTTACCAGACCGATGTATTCGCCCGCGAGCTGGTCAGCGCGGATGCCCTGGTCGACAAGATCATCGCGGCCAACCAGTAGCGATGGCCGATGTGACCCAGGAGAACCTCGCCATGATTCCGCGTAGCCCAGGCCACCTGCTCTACGCCACGATTTTTGTGCTCACTGCGATCGAGTACCTGCAATCGGGCATGACCGCCTTCGCTGCCGGCCCGATCATGGGCGAGGTGAGCATTACCCCGGAAGACTTCAGCCTTATCGCCGCGGTCTATGCGAGCGTGGCGATCCTGGTGATCTCCATGCAACGCTGGCTCGTCGAACGGCTCGGCGGACACCGTTTCATCCAATGCGCCACGGCGATCTCGGTGATCGGTTCGGTCCTGTGCGCAACCAGCGACGACTTCCAGTCCTTCCTGATCGGCCGCATCGTGATGGCCCTGGGCGGCGGCCCCCTATTCACCGCGGCCCGCATGATGATTCATCACTGGCTTGCCGGCCCCAAGCGCCTTGTCGGCATCAAGTTTCTCGCAACCGGCCTGGCCTTGAGCACCGCCGCTGCGCCATGGCTGGCTTCGCTGGCGGTCTCTCATGAAACATGGAGTGCCATTTATTGGCTGCTGGCCGTGCTGGGCCTGCTTGCTTTCGCCCTGGGCAGCATCGCCTTACCGGCCGCTCCCATCACCATTCCGGAGCAGCGATCCGCATCGAATCCGTGGCTTCAGCTGCTGCTTGCAGGCGGCAGCTTCGTCCTGCTCTACGCACTGCAGCGCGTGTATTACGACTTCTACAGCAACACCGCCTCACTCGCCGTGGCGATCGGCGCGGCCGTTCTGGCGCTGATGATCTATTTCCAACGGCAGCGCGATAGCGCCCACCCCTTGCTGCACGTCCGCGAGATGCTGCATACCCGCTACCTGGCCGGCCTTGCGCTCTTCATGTTTGCCTACGTCATGCTCGGCGCCAATAACTACATCGTTCCGATGATGTTGCAGCGAACGCTGGGTTACTCATGGGAGACGGCGGGATACTTCCAGACGCTGGGACTGGGCTTTGCCGTGGTGACCTGGGCGGTCATGTCGCAAATCCTGCCTCGATACCCGTCGCCGCGTAAATACATCGTGACAGGCTTTATCGGGCTGGCCACTTTCGGCGCCCTATTGGCTGGCCAGACTTCCTCGGCCAATCTCTGGCTCGACGTGCTTCCGGCGCTGGCGATGAACAGCGTCTTCGTGCTGACCGTGCTGCCGGTAACCGCAATGCAGACGTTCCGGCAAATGGAAGATGACGAGTCGGTATTCTCCAATGCCCAGCAAGTGAAGAGCATGCTCTCGCAGGCCGGTATCGCGCTGGGCGTAACCCTGGCCACGCTGGGCCAGCAGTGGCGTACCACCGTGCACTACGGCGTGCTCAACGCGCAGGTGAACCCCGACAACCCGATTTACGCCGCGACCGTTCAGCGCCTGCAGGATGCACTGGCCAGCACCGTCGACGCAGGCCAGGCCGCTGCCATGGCGACGGCACAGGTCGCGCAGATGCTTGCGCAGCAAGCATCCATGCTGGCAAACATCGACCACTTCAAGCTGATCGCCGTGCTGGGCATCCTTGGCGTGCTGGTCACGCTGGTGCAAAAGGTTTTCCGATGACTCGCCGCGTGCCGCGCCCGCCAGGCCTGCGGTGGCACCTCAGAAGCATGTTGGTAACTCTCGCCAAGTTTGCCCGGCCTTAGCACGCTGAGGTGCTAGGCCGGTGTGTGTTCTCTTCGATCTACCAGGCTTAAGACGCCCCTTCGTCACCGCCATCATTCCCCAATAACGAAGACATTGCGGGTACTCCACAGTACCGGCTACGCAACTGCCGCTGCTCAAGCGGGTTGCACACATCGCCGATAGCGCCAATCTACGAATTTCCGTAGCAGATGGACTGACATTGGCGGATAGAGCATGCCTTCGCCGGAGAGTTCGATCACGGCATTGCTCAGTTCGATCCGGGAAGATGCCGGCTGTCCAGTCGAATGTGCCGAAAGTTCGGCCGGCATGACCGACGCCAATCGTCGGGTCGCTGGATGCTCACTACACAGCTGTCGCCATTGACGGTAATCGATAGTTTCGACGGCCAGCTCTTCGATGGCCGCTATCTGCCGGGTCAGCTCGCTCAGCATGAACGACTGCGGGCTGGCCAGGTTGAGGCTTTTACCGTGCATATCCTTCCGCAGCGATAGCTCCACGATGCAGTCACTCATGTAGTCGACCGGTAGGGAGTTGATGCTGGTTTCGATGTTCGGTACCCGTTCGAGTATCAGGCAGGCATCCACGAACAGGCTCCAGGTATCGCTGGCGTTGCTCGCGCCGTTGCTGCTTGCGCCCGCGATATGCGTCGGCCGGTAGATAGTGAAAGGAATGCCTCGCTCGCCGCCGATGCGCAGCAGGCGCTCGGCCACCCATTTGCTTTGCGCGTAGCCGGAAGGCAGGCCGGGCCAATGTTCGATCAATTGCGCTTCGGTGGTGATATCGGGACTCGCCGATTCCATCGGAGGGATCGTGCTCAGGGTGGAAACGTAGTGGATGTGTTTGGGCGCCCCCTGGCCGGCCAGGCGCAGGATTTCCTGGGTGCCAAGCACATTGGCGGCTTTCAAGCTCGCGTAGGTGTGTAGCGAATTTACCCAGGCGCCGTTGTGATAGATCACTTCGATCAGGCTGGCGAGGTGATTGAAGCGGTCATCGTTCAAACCAAGCTGAGGCTGGGCAAGATCACCCGCAATCACCGACACGCGTGAGTGGTCATAGTCAGCCAGCCCGAGCAGGCGCATATTCGCGTCGAGCCTGGACCGGCCTTCTGCCGCGTCGGTGCAGCGGATCAGGCAATGGACGGTCGCGCGGGTACGCTTCAGCAAGGACGACAGCAAGAAAGCGCCGAGGAAACCCGAGGCGCCGGTCAACAAGATATGCGCCGGCCGAGTGCCGTGTTGAGTAGGCGCGGAGGCGCGAATGGCTTCGTCGAGTACGAGTTCCGCATTGAGATCGAGCGCGCTCGGCGGAGCGGCCTCAGTGGAAGAAACGAGGTTCGCCATATCTTTCAATACCGGGCAGCGGAACACGTCGCGTACCGCCACTTCCCTCTCGAAGATCTCGCGCATGCGTGCCGCCAATTGCACGACTAGCAACGAATGGCCGCCGAGTTCGAAGAAATTGTCGTGGCGGCTCACACGCTCGACGTCCAGTAGCTCCGCCCAAAGGCGTGCCAGAATTTCCTCGCACTCGCCTTGCGGGGTTTCGTAGGTGCTATGCGCATACGAGGCGTCGTCCGGTGTCGGCAACGCCTTGTGGTCCAACTTGCCGTTCGGCGTCAGCGGCAAAGCATCCAGTTGCACGTACGCGGCCGGCACCATGTATGCCGGCAACTGTTGCACCGCCTGCTCGCGCAGGGCCGGCACCGATGCATCACCGGTGTAATACGCCACCAGCTGCTTTTCGCCCAATGCAGTGTTGCGTGCGAGCACCACGAGGTCGCGCACCGCCGGCACCTTCGCCAGCTGCGCCTCGATCTCGCCCAGTTCGATGCGAAAGCCTCGAATCTTCACCTGGAAGTCGTTGCGGCCAAGATATTCCAACGTGCCGTCCGCCTGCCAACGCGCCAAGTCGCCGGTCTTGTACAGCCGCCCGCCCGGACGAAACGGATCGGTGAGAAACCGTTCCTGCGTCAGATCCGGACGATGGAGATAGCCGCGTGCTACTTGCACGCCGCCGATATACAGCTCGCCGGCTACACACTGCGGCACCGGACGCAACATGTCGTCGAGCACGTACATCCGCGTGTTGGCCATCGGACGCCCGATCACCCGGCCCTCACCAGGTCGCGCCGTCACTTCATGCGCGGTGACACCGATCGTCGTTTCCGTCGGCCCGTAGGTGTTCAACAGGCGTGGACGATGGCCGCTGCCGGAAGCCCACGCCTGGATTGTCTGCTCGCTCATTGCTTCACCGCCGCTCACCACCCAGCGCACACCGGACGGTACAGCGAAGCGTGCCAGGGCCAGTTGCCCCCAGAACTGCGCGGGTAGATCCACAACGCTGATTTGATACGCCTCACACAGCGCCCAGAACGCTCCGGCTTCTGTCAGCCACTCGTCGGTGCGCAAGACCAGGGCAGCACCGCTGGTCAAGCTTGCGAAGATTTCTTCGACCGATGTATCAAAGGAAAGATTGGCAAATTGCAGTACCCGATCCGTGGCGCGCAGATCGAGATGATCCTTCAACGCGCTGACCTCGTTGACCACGCTGGCGTGTTCGATCATCACCCCCTTAGGCAAACCGGTGGAACCCGAGGTATAGATCACATAGGCCAAATGTCGCGCACCGACGCCCACGCTTGTAGCGTCGAGATTGCAGGCCGGCATCGAGCTCCAGCTTTCGCTATCCGCTTGCAGGTCCAGCATCGGCACGTTGGCTCCCACATAAGGCGCCAAGCTGGCCGATGCCGTCCCATGACAAAGCACGGCGACCGGTGCGCTATCCCTGAGCATGTGCGCCAGGCGCTCAACGGGATAAGTCGGGTCCAGCGGCACATAAGCGCCGCCGGCCTTGATCGTGGCCAGCATGCCCACGATCAGCTCGAGGCTACGCTGCACATAAAGCGCTACTCGGTCATCCGGCCTCACACCCAAGGCCCGCAAACGATGCGCCAAACGGTTCGCCCGCACATTGAGTTGGCCATAGCTCAGCGACTGCCCGTCATGCACCACAGCAATGGCATCAGGCGCTTCGCGGACGCGTTGCTCGAACAGTTGATGTAGACACAGCTCGGTTGGATAACTGGCCTCCGTCTGGTTCCAGGTGTCGAGCAGCAAACGGCGTTCCTCGGCCGCCAACAGGTCAATCCGTGCGATGGGCTGCCGTGCATCGGCGACCATCGCCTTGAGCACCGCGATCAGGTAGTCGCGATGACGCTCGATCGTGGCCTGGTCGAACAACGCCGTGGTGTAGTTGAATCCGCCCTGGATGGTGCCGTCGGCTTCACCGAAGGCCAGCTCCAGGTCGAACTTCACCCAACCGAACGTTTCCGGTTCCGCTTCCACGCGCAACCCCGGCAGAGCGAATACGCCTTCGTCGTTGTTCTGCCACGCAAACAGCACCTGGAACAGCGGCGTGTGATCCATGCGCCGCGGCGGCTGTACGAGGTCTACGACCTGTTCGAACGGCAGGTCCGCGTGGGCTTGCGCATCCAGCGCGAGCTGGCGAACGCGAGCAAGCAGGTCGCTCACCTTGGGCGCTCCGGACATGTCGATGCGCAAAGCCAGCGTGTTGACGAAGAAGCCAATCAGCGGCTCGATCTCCTGACGGCCACGGCCGGCGATAGGCGTGCCGATCACCAAGTCGTCCTGGCCGGACAAGCGCGCAAGCACGATCGCCCATGCGGACATCAACGTCATGAACAAGGTGGTGCCATGTTGCTGGCTGAGTCGCTTCAGGTCCTGGGTCAGTTCGGCATCCAGTATCACCGGCAGGAATTGGCCTTCAAAGCGCTGCTGCGGCGGACGCGGCCGGTCGGTGGGCAAGGCCAGCAAGGTAGGCGCATCACCTAGCGTGCGACGCCAGTAGTCGACTTGCGCGTGCAGGCGTTCGCCCGCGAGCCACTGGCGTTGCCAGGCGGCATAGTCGGGATACTGGATGTCCAGTGGCGGCAACGGATCGGCAAGCCCGTCAAGGAAGGCGGCGTACAGCGTGCTCAATTCGTTCGTCAGCACGCCGATGGACCAGCCATCGGAAACGATATGGTGCTGCGTGAGCAGGAAGACATGTTCCTGTTCGTCAACGCGGATCAGGCGCGCACGGATCAGCGGTCCAGCGGCGAGGTCGAAGGTCGTGCTGGCTTCTTCCTCGACGATACGTGCCAGCTCGGCAGGCGCATCGATCGATCCGCACACATCGTGTTCGATCCACGGCACGCCTTGGTCGGCCGGCAGCAGCTCGACCTGCGGCTTGCCGTTGACGGTGACAAACACTGTGCGCAAGCCCTCGTGGCGTGCGAACAACTGGTCGAGGCTGCGGCGCAGTGCGGTCACATCCAATGCGCCATGCAGGCGCAGGGCCATCGGCAGGTGATAGGTCGCGCTCACGCCATCGAGTTGTGCGAGGAACCACAACCGCTGCTGCGCGAAGGAGAGCGCCAGCACGCCGTCTCGGGCAATCACCGGAACGGCCGGCAAGCCCGCATCGCTGCCTGGTCTGCGATGTTCGATCAGCGCTTCGGCCAGGCGACTCAGGACAGGCTGCGCAAACAGCGTCGCCAGTGGTAGCTCGACGTTGAAAGTTTGCGCGATTCGGCTGAGCAGCCGCACGGCAATCAGCGAGTGCCCGCCGAGTTCAAAGAAATGATCGTGCCGACTGACTTGCGTTACGCCAAGCAGGGTCTGCCATAACCTGGCCAGTTCCATCTCGACCTTGCCCTGCGGCGGTTCGTAGAGGGCACGGGCAAAGGCCTGCTCATCCGGAGCAGGTAGGGCGTGGCGATCCAGCTTGCCGTGCGCGGTCAAGGGGATCGTATCCAGTGTCACGAACGCGGCCGGCACCATGTATGCGGGAAACACACTGCCAAGATACGCATGCAGCGTTGCCGGCAAATCATCGGAACGACCCAGCGGAACCACGTAAGCGACCAGCTGTACTTCGCCCCGTGCATCGTTGCGGGCGACGATGGCGCATTCGCGCAGGCTCGCGTGCTCGGCAAGGCGCGCCTCGATCTCTCCGAGCTCGATGCGAAAACCTCGAACTTTGACCTGATGATCGTTGCGGCCCAGGAATACCAACCGACCGTCTGGCAGATACCGCGCCAGGTCGCCCGTGCGATACATGCGCGCGTCGACGTGCGTGCCGAACGGATCGTCGAGGAAGCGCTCGGCCGTGAGCTCGGCTCGACCAAGATAGCCGCGCGCGATGCCGACGCCGCCTATATGCAATTCGCCAACGGCTCCCAGCGGGACAGGCAAGCCATATCGGTCGAGCACATAGGCGCGGGAATTGGCGATGGGGCGGCCGATGGGCACGTGACTTGGCGAGTCAGCAATGGCCTCGGGCGACAATGCCTGCGCGGTGACCACATGGGTCTCGGTAGGCCCATAGTGGTTGTGCAGACAACAGGCCGGCAGCCGCTTGAAAAGGCGCTGGATCTGCGGAGTGAGGCGAAGTTGTTCTCCGGCGACGATGATTTCGCGCAGATCGGGCAATAGGTCAGGAGCGTCGCCTGGCAGGTCGTCGACTGTCTCGGCCAGTGTTTGGAGGGCGATGTAGGGAAGGAACATCCGCTGCACGCGTTGCCGGCGCAGCACCTCGATCAACCGGTCGAACTGCATACGCGTTTGAGAGTCGACGAGAACCAATGACGCGCCCACGCAAAGGCTGGTGAAAATCTCCTGGAAGGCCACGTCGAATCCCAGCGCGGCAAACTGCAAGGTACGCGGTGCGGGCATGCCGGCTCGTTCGGTCTCCCTCCGTTGCCAGTGGACAAGATTGAGCAACGGCCGGTGAGGCATGGCCACGCCCTTCGGCGTGCCGGTGGAGCCGGAGGTATAGATGACGTAAGCAAGATGGTCCGGCGTCGAATCATGGGGCGACGCCAAGTCGTCTTTCGGAAGCGTGCTGCAGTGCTTCGGCAACGCATCCAGGTCAAGCACATGGTGCTGAGTAAGCGACTGCGGGCCGAGGGCATGGCGCCCGGCGGCGTCGCAGAGCACTAAATTGGTGCCGGCTTCGGCCAGGATCTGCAGCAACCGTTCGCTCGGATAGGAAGGGTCCAGCGGTACGTAACAGGCACCTGCCTTGAGGATAGCCAGCAGGCCAGTCACCATCCCAAAGCCACGCTCCGCGCATAGCGCGACGCGTTGATCGACACATCCATCCGCACCGATACCAAGCGCACGCAAATGATGTGCCCACTGATTGGCCTGGGTGTTCAATTCGGCATAGGTCAGCTGCTGCTCGCCATGGATCAGCGCGATAGCCTGCGGCAAACGTTCGGCCTGTCGCTCGAATAATCGATGAATGCCATCATCTTGAGGATAGGCCGCCGCGGTGTCGTTCCAGCGCGCCAGCAGCGCCTGTTCGTCAGGTCCTACTAGAGGCACCTGCTCAGGCAGCAACCCTGGATTGGCCACCATCGCATCGAGCATCGCCATCAGGTAACCGCGATGCCGTTCGATCGACGCCTGGTCGAACAAAGCCGTGGAGTAGCCCAAGCCCCCGACGACCGTGTCGCCCTTCTCGTACAGGTGCAGCTCCAGGTCGTAGCGGATCGAATCCAGCGACATATCGGCCTGCACGACCTCGATGCCCGGCAGATCGAACGTGCTCTTGTCATTGCTTTGCCAAGCGAACAGCACCTGAAACAACGGCGAATGGTCCAGCCGCCGTGAAGGACGCGCAATCTCCACGACCTGCTCGAAAGGCAGGTACTGATTTTCCTGAGCGGACAATATCGTTTGACGTACCCGAGCCAGCAACTCGGCGATGTCCGGCTCGCCAGACAGGTCGAGGCGCAAAGCCAGCGTGCTGACGAAGAATCCGATCAGCTGTTCGGTCTCGCGTTGTTCGCGGTTGGCCGAGAGCGTACCGATCAGCACATCGTCCTGGCCGGACAAACGCGCCAGCACGCTCGCCCAGGCGGCCGTGAGCAGCATGAACAGACTAACCCCGTGCTGATGGCAAAGATGCTTGAGATGTAGCGTCAGTGAGGGATCGATCTGCACCGGAACCACGGCACCGGCGAACGACTGGCGCGGAGGGCGCGGCCTGTCGGTCGGCAGGTTCAGCAGTTCGGGCGCGCCGCCCAACACGTTTCGCCAATAATCAGTCTGGTTTTGCAGCCGCTCGCTCGTCAGTGCCGTGCGCTGCCAGCTGGCATAGTCGGGATATTGGACGGGCAGAGGCGGCAAGGGATCAGGGCGCTGCTGCGAAAACGCCACATACAGCGCACTGATCTCCCGCGCCAGCAGGTTGATGGACCAGCCATCCGAGACGATATGGTGCATGCTGAGCAACAGCGCATGCTGCCGATCGGACAAGCGGATCAGGCCTGCGCGAATCAATGGACCGCGTTCGAGATCGAACGGCGCATGGGCATATTCGTAGGTATGGTGAGCCAGCAGCGCGTCCGTATCGCCGGCTCCGCGTGCGTCGTATTCGGTGAGAGGGAACGGCGTGCTGGCGGGCAGCAAGGTCGCGTACGGATCTCCATCGATCGAACGGAAAACGGTGCGCAAGGCCTCGTGGCGCGAGAGCAGGCGGTCGAGGCTGCGGCGAAGCGCACGATGATCCAGTTCACCGTCCAGGCGCAGCACCAGCGAGACGTGGTACGTCGCGCTGGCGTTGTCGAGCTGAGCCATGAACCACAACCGTTGTTGCGCGAATGACAACGGTACGGTCTCGCCGCGAACGACAGGCAGAATCGGCGGCAGCTTTGGCCGCTCGCCGCTCTTGCGCGATGCGTCGATCGTGCTGGCCAAGCTGGCGAGCGTTGGATGATTGAACAAGCTGACCAGCGGCAGCGCGGCGTCGAATGTCTGGCCAACCCTGCCAAGCAGGCGAATGGCGATCAACGAATGACCGCCGAGTTCGAAGAAATGATCATGGCGACCGATCCGTTCGATACCGAGCAGTTCACGCCACAGCGCGGCCAACGCGATTTCGACCTCGCCGAGAGGTGGCTCGTAGCTGCGGCGGGCAAACGCCTGATCATCCGGAACAGGCAGCGCCTTGCGATCCAGCTTGCCATTGGGGGTAAGCGGAAAGGCATCGAGGCGGACAAAGGCAGCAGGAACCATGTAGTCCGGCAGCTCGGCGGACAAATAGGTGCGCCAGGCGCCGACGAGCGATGAATCGCCGGCAGCATCGGGCTGTGCAACCACGTAGGCCACCAGGCGCCTGTCGTGTCCTTCGCCCAAGGCGAGCACCACGGTCTCGCCTACAGCGGGATGATTCGCGAGGCGGGCCTCGATCTCGCCGAGCTCGATGCGAAAGCCGCGGATCTTGACCTGGTTGTCGTTGCGGCCGAGGAACTCGATATGGCCATCCGGCAGATAGCGAGCGAGGTCGCCGGTGCGATACATGCGTGCGTCTGGGCTGGAGGAGAAGGGGTCGACCAGGAAACGCTCAGCCGTCAGCTCGGGGCGGTTGAGGTAGCCACGGGCCACACCGGCACCGCCGATATACAACTCGCCAACAGCCCCGATCGGGACCGGCTGGCGGTGAGCGTCGAGCAGGTAAATCTGCGTGTTCGAGATCGGATGACCGATCGACGACGCCTGAAGCGCCCGCTCTACATGTAGCAAGGTCGCGTTGACGGTCGCCTCCGTGGGGCCATAAGCATTGAAGAGCTGAGGTCGATGGCCGGTTCGGCTTAGCCACGCGGAGACCGCCGATAGGCTCATCGCATCGCCTCCGACGCTCACCTGGCGTAACGTGAGTGGGAGTTCAAGCTCGGGCTGCGCCAATGCCAGCTGGGCCCAGAACGTGCTGGGAAGATTGAGCGACGTCAGTTGGTGCTCGGCGCAGAACGCGACGAACGCGGAAGGCGAGCTCAGCCACTCGTCGGTTCGCAGCACGAGCGTGGCGCCAGTGAGCAAAGCGGGAAAGACCTCCTCCACCGACATGTCGAACGCCAGCGACGCAAACTGCAGCAAGCGATCTTCGGCACGCAGGCGAAATGCCTGCTGTAGCGCGACGACCTGATGGCAGACGTTGCGATGCTCGACCATCACCCCCTTGGGCTGTCCGGTCGAGCCGGAAGTGTAGATAACGTAAGCGAGATGCTGCGAACACAGATCGCCGACCCGAGGATTGTGAGCAGGTAATTCCGCCCACTCCGAGGAGGCGTTATCGAGATCAAGCGTTGCCGGTGGCGCGGACAGTGCCCCCAAAGCCAGTCGACCGGACCTGTCGGCCAGCAAGAGCGCAGGTTGCGCATCCTGCAGCACATAGGTCAGGCGCTCGGCGGGATAAGCCGGATCCATCGGCACATAGGCGCCGCCGGCCTTGAGGATGGCCAGCAAGCCAACGATCATGGACGGGCTGCGCTCGACACATAGGGCAACGCGGTCGTCGGGGCGCACTCCAAGCGCTATCAGGTGATGAGCCAAACGATTGGCTCGGGCGTTGAGCTCGGAATACGTAAGCGATGCACGACCTTGTAGAACGGCTACGGCGTTCGGTCGCTGCTCCACCTGGCGCTGAAATAGTTCGTGGATGCACGTGTCGCTAGGGAAGGCAACGTTGGTTGCATTCCAGGACGCGAAATGTTCCATCTCCTTGGCGGTGACGATCGACAGCGACGCAAGCGGGCAGTGCGGGTTCGACAACAACGCATCCGTGAAACAGGTAAATCGGTCCTGAAGCTCCTTGATCTCCTCATCATTGAAATAGGATCGGCTGAAGATGAAATACATCGTCGTCTCTTTACGATGCAGGTCATCTCTGATGCACAACCTTAAGGGCGTGCTCTCGTAGTCGTTGGTACACTTCACACCGAAAGCAGAGGTGTCCCCAAAGATCAATGCGCCCCCGCCGTTTTCGTACGATATGGATAGGTCATAAATCTGGGATCGATGGCTTTTGAATAAGCCGAGACTCTTATTCAATTCGCCAATCGGAAATCGCTGGTGTCGATAGTCCTGTCTTAGCGAAGGAGCGATCAACTTGAGCAGATCGATGAAAGATCCGTTCGCATCGAATGGCAGCCTCATCGGCACAACGTTCGTGAACATTCCGGATGTTTTTCTGAAATCGGCATCCTTTCGGTTCAGTACGGATAGCCCGATGGTCAGTTCATCGCGCTGCTCAAGCCTTAAGAAAAATGCATAAAGAACGCCAAGCATGACCTGGAATCGTGTCGACTCATGCTTGGCGGCCAGCGCGTTTATGTTTTTATCCAAAGCAGGCGAAAGCCTCCATCGACATTCGCCACTGGCTGCCGCTTGGTTTATTAAATGATCTTGATGCCGTGGAGACAGAAGCGGGTCGGGGATATCACTATATTTCCCAAGCCAATACTTCCTGTCTTTATCGAATTGCTTGGATTTTAGGTAACTTTTATCCGACTCAATGAACCTAGTATAGGATGGCGCCTCAAGGCCAGGCTCTTCCTGCCTTTCCATGGCGCTATATATTTTTGCGAAAGATTGGAAGATCGTATCCATCGACCAACCATCTGCGGCCAGGTGGTGAGCGCAAATGAACCAATAAAAGCGATCTTTGGCAAGCTTTATCAGAGCGCATCGAAAAAGCGGGCGCCCTATCAGATCAAATGGGGTGTTGATATTTTCGCGAATCCACGTTTGCGCATCATCGTGCGGTGCCGCGCGACCGGAAAAGTCAAAAAATGGCAGCGAACTCCAGACTTCTTGCGCGATATATTGCCCAGGAACTTCGCCCCCTCTCTCTACCAGCCTGATTCTGAGAGAGTCGTGCATTTTAATGACAAAATTAAACGCCTTTTCAAAATTTTCGGCATTCAACGCACCAAAGAAATCTAGATATCCACCGATGTTATAGGTCGGAGCGCCGCCCTTCAGCAATTGGTCGTGGTAGATGTCCAGTTGCGGACTTGAAAGAGGGTGGATATTCATACCCTGCAACAACCATTCATTCCTATCTTCTAATGACATGCTATGGCTCGCTCCAGAATTTGGACCGCATGGTACGAGCTATGGAATTATTTATTGTGACCCTCCTCTCTCCTTGTCGGCTTATCCGATGAACGTGGAAGCTATGCCGGGCCAGCAGCTCGCCATCCCCTATTGAATTTTCCGTATTCGCCCCAACGCTAATGTCGACGGGCCGGGTCGTGGCTATCGACGCCGGGCGGACGGAGCTGTCGATTGTCGGACAGGATGCTGGAGTGGCGGGGATCGCTTGTTGCACGGGCCCCGGTCATTCGCGATGCGCTCCGCAACTCGCTTCGGTCATAGAGTTCCACGGCAAGTCTGATCAGGCTTGCACGGCGTCCGATACAGAACGGTGGATTTCAACAACCACGAATAGTCCTTTCGTCCATGCCAACCTCATCTTCATGGCGTCTGGGCAGGCGATTACCTGATTTGATCGCCGGGATATTTCTTTGCCTCGCGTATACCCTCTTAAATCTCGGGGCTGCGCAACCCGTTCAGACGGCGAGCCCTAAGGTTGTCATTCTTGTCTATCACCGGTTCGCAGCCACGCCGGTTGACTCCATGACGGTGCGCACCGAGCGTTTCGAAGCGCAACTCAAATTCCTGCGCGATCATGGTTTCCAATTCACGCCACTGCGCGACGTCATACGCTGGCGCAGCGATCCCTCTGCCACCTTGCCACCCAAGACTGTTGTGCTGACGGCCGACGACGGCCATCGCTCTGTGCACGAGATCCTGCTGCCGATCGCAAAGCGCGAGAACATACCCGTCACGCTATTCATCTACCCCTCGGCCATTTCGAATGCCTCCTATGCCCTGACCTGGGATCAGCTGCGTGCGCTGCGCCATACCGGGCTGTTCGACGTGCAGTCGCATACGTGGTGGCATCCGAATTTCAAGACCGAACGTCGGCGTCTGGCCCCAACTGAGTTTCGGCGGTTCGTGTTGGCGCAATTGACTCGTTCACGCGAGCGGATCGAGCAAGAGCTGGGCGAACCGGTGGACATGCTGGCCTGGCCATTTGGTATCTACGACGACGAATTGACGGCACTCGCTGCGCAGGCCAACTACCGTGCGGGCTTCACCCTGGTTGCACGCGCGGTGCGCCGCGATGATGCGATGTTGGCGCTGCCGCGCTATCTCATCCTTGACGAAGATACGCCCGACCGACTGGCGCGTCGCCTTGGCGAACCGCAGCCTCGGAATCAGGCGTCTGGCGGTCCTCTACCATGACGGCAGCCTGGCGCTTAGCGATCTGCGCGGTGGCATGGGCAGCGACCATGAGCGCTTGGGTGCGTGCAGAGGAATCGCATGAAGTCCGCGGCGTTGTCATCGACGAACTTACCCAACGCCCCGTGCCCGGAGCGATCGTCACCATCAACGGACAGGTGCTGCCGGTTGATGCGGGTGGCGCATTCGTTTACAGCGGTTCCGTTGATAGCGTTTCTGCCCGTGCTCCGGGCTATCTGCGCAGCAAAGTCGATGTGGCGCCGAACGGTGATGCGCAACTGCATCTGGAGTTGACGCCATTTCGGCCCAAGGCGGTTTACCTCTCTGCATTTGGCATAACGAACGCTGCGCTTCGTGAGGCCGCTGTGCAACTTCAGGTGACTAACGGCATCAACGCGCTGGTGATCGACGTAAAGGGGGATCGTGGCGTCACTCCCTACCAGAGCAAGGCGCGCGACAGCGATGGCGCTACCGGGCACGCCGTGAAAGCGCCGCATTTAACCGATTTCGCCGAACTGCTATCGAACCTGCATCGCCGGGGCTTCTACTTGATCGGCCGCATCGTCGTCTTCAAAGACGATCCACTCGCCAGTGCCCATCCTCAATGGGCCGTGCACACCACGAACGGTTCGCTCTGGCGAGACCGTGAGCACCTGCAATGGATCGATCCGTTCTCCAGTGATGCGCAGAACCACAATATCGCCCTTGCCGAGGAAGCAGCCCAATTGGGCTTCGACGAAATCCAGTTCGACTATGTCCGCTTTCCTGACGCACAAGGGCTGCGTTTCATGCACCCCAGTACGGAAGCCAGCCGTACGCAGGCGATCGACGGGTTTCTGCGGGCTGCGCAATCTCGCCTCGCCCCGTACAACGTTTTCGTCGCGGCGGATATTTTTGGCTATGTCTGCTGGAACACAAATGACACAGCGATCGGACAGCAGCTGGAGCTAATCAGTACGTCCGTCGACTATCTGTCACCGATGCTCTACCCGTCAGGCTTTACCTGGGGCATACCGGACTACCCTCATCCGACCGCTACACCCGGCGACATTGTCCGACGCTCCCTGGCGAATGCTGTGGCGCGTAGCGGGTTGCCAAGCACACGATTCAGGCCCTGGCTGCAGGCATTTCCCGACTATGCGTTCGATCATCGTGTCTTCGGCGCGGAAGAAATTCGCCTCCAGGTCGATGCCGCCGAAGCCGAAGGCACCGACGGCTGGATGCTATGGAATCCCCACAATCATTACGATCCCGCGCAATTGCCGGAAGACGCGGATAACGGGACGGGGGCGGTTGAACCAACGACTGGGAACGCCTTGGAGCGACCTGCTGCGGCAAGACCACCTGAGCGTCCTGGCCGAGCGAAAACGGATGATGACTGAGTATGGCTGGCAGCGCTCAACCACGCTTAGAACTCATGTCGCCGCCTCCCGCACACCTATCCCAAAAGCCGTGTTCAGAACTGAAACCAACGTGACGGCCTTGATGACCCATGACATCGCGGCCGATGTGCGATGGCTCAAGGGGCGAGGTATCAAGTGCCATGGTGTAGCCAAGCCTGCGGCCCATCGCTCGGCTCAGCTCGAATACACTAGGGATGCTCTGATCCAGCTGGTTTAACCGGCAGCTTGAGCCTTTCCGCATAAGGCCCCCTGTGGTCCGGTGGGCCGAACCCATGGCTAGGGATGCTCTGATCTATTCAACGCAGGCGAGCCGACACAGCGGTGACGCCTGCGTTGAATAGATCAGAGCATCCCTGGGCACTCACGAACAAACCAACTACGCCATTCGTATCGGGACAACCATGCACACGAACGAACAAGAATTGAAGCGCGGCCTGCAAGAACGCCACATTCGCCTCATGGCTTTGGGTTCGGCCATCGGCGTGGGCCTGTTCCTGGGCTCGGCCAACGCGATCAAGCTCGCTGGGCCGGCGATTCTTCTTTCTTACATCATGGGCGGCCTGGCGATCTTCATCATCATGCGCGCGCTCGGCGAAATGGCCGTGCATAACCCGGTAGCCGGCTCCTTCAGCCGCTATGCGCAGGATTACCTCGGTCCGCTGCCTGGTTACCTGACCGGTTGGAACTACTGGTTCATGTGGCTGGTGACCTGCGTAGCGGAAATCACCGCGGTCGGCATCTATATGGGCATCTGGTTTCCGGATGTGCCGCAGTGGATCTGGGCGCTGGCGGCGCTAGCGGCGATGGGCGCGGTCAATTTGGCCACCGTCAAAGCCTACGGCGAGTTCGAGTTCTGGTTCGCCATGATCAAGGTAGTGACCATTGTGCTGATGATCGTGGGTGGCAGCGCCATGATCGTGTTCGGCCTGGGCAATCACGGGGTGGCGACGGGCATCAGCCATCTGTGGACGCACGGCGGTTTCTTGCCTAATGGCGCCCAAGGCATGTTGATGGCGTTGCAGATGGTGATGTTCGCTTATCTCGGCGTAAAGATGATCGGCCTCACCGCCGGCGAGGCGGACAATCCGAACAAGTCGATTCCCGACGCGATCAACTCGGTGTTTTGGCGCATTCTGATTTTCTATGTCGGCGCGCTATTCGTGATCCTGTCGATTTATCCCTGGAACGAACTTGGCACGCACGGCAGCCCCTTTGTGATGACATTCGAGCGTCTGGGCATCAAATCGGCCGCGGGCATCATCAACTTCGTGGTGCTCACCGCCGCGCTGTCATCGTGCAATGGCGGCATCTACAGCACCGGCCGCATGCTCTACAACCTTGCTCAACAAGGCCAGGCGCCGCGCATGTTCGCGGCGACTTCGCGAGGCGGTATACCGCATCGGGCGATTCAGGTATCCATCGTCACGTTGTTGTTCGGCGTGCTGCTCAACTATCTGGTACCGGCGAAAGTTTTTGTCTGGGTGACTTCGATCGCGACCTTCGGTGCCATCTGGACCTGGGCCGTGATACTGATCACGCAGATGAAATTTCGGCGATGCCTGAGCGAGGCCGAAGGTCAGCGGCTGGTCTTCCGCATGCCGTTTTATCCCTATGCCTCATGGCTGGCACTGGCGTTTCTGTTGCTGGTTATCGGATTGATGGCGTATTTCCCGGACACGCGCGTCGCCTTGCTGGTCGGTCCGCTCTGGCTCGTATTGCTTGCTGTGCTGTACCACGTATGCGGACTCGGCAAGAGCAGGCTCGTCAAAAGTGTGAGCCCAATCAGTCCTCAATGCTGAAACGCTTGTGCAGTTGGCTGATGAAAGACCACGTCATGGGCCAACGACACAGCAGCGCAGCTAGCTGGCCGCACGCCGGCAGCCGCCTATACTCGCCCAGCTTGCGGCCTCCATTCCGGAATGCACTCCGGCCTGGCATCCGCTGCCGTAACACCGATATCTCGCGAAGGACCAATCAGGGGGCGGTAAGCATGGCAACTATTTTCACGACCTCGCCGGACACATCGGCAGCGACTTCCAACACGCTCCAAGCCGCCGGTCCCGACTGGGACGCGATCATCGACCAGGCCGGCCCGACCGGGCCGCTCGAGCGCGTGGTCCGGCCAGGTGAGTGGTGGCAGGTCGTGACCGGGATGCACGTGAACCTGGCGGACGTGATTCGCCGCGCGGACGAAGCAGCGATAGCGAGCTACAGCCATTATCGGTTGCTGGTGTTCGCCGACACCGTGGACGCCCGGCACGAGACGGCCAGCCCCATCGAATGCCAATGGATCGATTGCGTGGTGGTCGTCGCCAGGCGGCTGGAGACCAACACGACGCTGCACTACCGGTCACGCAGCCTCACCCTGCTCGGCGCCTATGTGCGGACGATGACGTCCGCCAGTTGCAAGGGGCAACTGACGCGACTGATGGACTGGATGGATAAGGGCGGCACCACCCATACGGTTAGCCTGACGGACAACCTCGCCGATCCACTGACGCCCCAGGTGGTCTTCTCGGATTTCCAACACGAGGGCCTCTACGAAGTAAAGCTGCTGCCGTTCACGACGCTGCCGATGGACTTCTCCCTGATGCCGATGGCCGCCTGCCAGCCACTGCTGGAACGGATGCTGCTGGCTGCGCAGGAACTGGGCGCGCAGGGCAAGGGCGAACTCGCTCTCGAGCTGTGCGGGCGCCTGCAGCAGATGCTGGCCTTGCTGCCGAACCGGATCGAATGGCAGCCGCTGGCGCTGGCCTGCGCGAACCTGCATGAGTTGCTGCAGCCCGTGCGTCTGCATCCTGATCAGGTGCCGTACCTGAGCGCGTCCTTCTTTGGCGACCTGGCGCGGGAACATGTGCCGACCCTCCAGGCCTACGCCGGCAGCTACGCGCGCTTGGCCGACCGAACCTTCGAGCTGGAAGCGCGCAAGCAGGCGGCGCGGCGGGTGCTGGGCGAGAAGGACGATGCCGGCGCGTTCCAAAAATTGGTCGCCGCACAGCTGGCCGAGAACCTCCGCCTGGCGACGGCCAACGTCAAGCGCGCACAGGACGCGATCGAGCCTCAGAGCAAGAACGTCCGCCGTGCCGAAGCCGCGTTCAAGGACGGCCTGGCGGCGTGGGAGGCCGCTAAGAAAGCCGAGGCGGCGTGGGCGATCGTCGGCGCGGTGTTCACCTTCGTGTCCGGCGTGGGCTCGATGTTCGCAGGCAATGCCAGCGGCGCCGCCGGTGCGGCCAAGGCGGCGGCGGATGTGGCGAGCACCGCGGCCAAGCTGGCCGAGATCATGAAGAAGCTGGTCAAGGTCGGCCAGGCCATCGAGAAGATCGTGAAGATGTGCCTGGCCATCGTGGCGGCCGCCGACAAGATCGCCGATGCGGGCCGGTTCGCCAGTGACCTCTCCGCCATCAGCCGCGAGGCCCTGTCGGACGACGCGAAGGGCGCGCCTTCGGCCGCTGCCTATTGGGATCAGTTGTGGGTCGAAGTGGAGACGCAGCTCGCCCCCGCCATCAAGGAAGGCGTGGGCGGCGCGGAGGAGTACCTGAAGGAACTCAAGATCCTGGTGATCTACGGCCGCGCCCTGACCACCGCGCAAGCCGCCCTGCCGCCGCTGATTCAGGAGCTTGCGCGCAACCGGCTGCAAATAGAGATCGCCACGCGGCAGCACGACGCCGTCGCGCGCGAGATCGCCGGATTGAAGCAGCAGCAGGTCCTGTCGACTCAGGCCATGGTGATGCTGTGGGGCAACTACCGCACGATGCAGCGCTCGCTGATGGTTGCGCTGCGCCAGTTCGACGCCGCGTGGCGCTACTGGGCGCTGGACGACACCGTCGTCGCCCGCGACGACTATCGCGGCATCGCCGATCTGGCCGGCGACCTCAAGGCCGTCGCCGACCTCAAGCAGATGCAGGCGCGCGCGCTGGAAAGCTTCAAGCCAGCGCCGCAGGAATATCGCCGCGCAGCGTACGCGGTGCCGGCCGCGCTGCGCGAAGCGCTGCTTGACGGCCAGCGTATCGGCCTGCAGCTAAGCCCCGCGAACAGCCCAATGTCGAGCTGGGGCCTGACCAGCCGCGTACGCGTAACGGAGATCCACGTCTGGGTGGAATGGGCGCCGGGCAAGCGGCCCAGCCGCGGGGTGGTCGAGTTCACCGTGCGGACCGGAGGGGCGTACGACGACCGGCGACTGGTGGGCCGCGAATCCAAGGCCTTCCATTTCCATGGCGCGCCGTTGGACCTCACCTTCCGTTACGACCTCGCCGGCACGCCCGCCGACCAGCCGGGCGACGCGGTGCGCGTGCGCGCGGCCATCGCCGAGGCGTTCCGCACGTCCTACAGCGAACCCACGCTCTACGCCGACTGGATCCTCTCGATACCGAAGGTGGCCACGGGCGACGCCGACACCGTGGACATCGGAAAGCTGAAAGCGGACATCATCGGGATCCGGGTGGAGTTCTCGGGGACTTACATCAAGGATCCGGAACGGATGATGTGAGTCGGGGGGCACCCATTCGCCACCCAAGTCATCCGGCTCGCACAAACCTGCCCCGGGTGCTGAGGTATCCCTCGTTTTGAGCCGTCATTCCGGTGAAAGCCGGAATCCAGCTTTAATAAGCCGTGCGAAGTACACAAAAACTGTTTTGAGTGCTACGCACGGCACTTCTACTGGATTCCGGCCTGCGCCGGAATGACGAGCGAAGAAGCTTTCGAGGTGCCCATAGTGTCCGCCCAACCTGGGCCATCTCACCTTCGTTTTTCGCCGTTACTCCAGGAGACTCCCGTCGTGTCGCATTATTCCGGCCCCCTGCTTACGCGCCCCATCGCCGAGACACTGCTGGCCGCTCGCGATGCGAGTGCGGGTGAATGGATCGGGTCGCTGGATCTGGGCCGCTCAAACGGCAGCGCGCCGCTGCAGACGGACGCTTGGCAATGGAAGGGTCAGCGCTACCCGTATCCGCACAAGCTGAAAGACCGCACGATCTATTACTGGGACGGCGACGAGTTCGCGCCGGTGTCGCGCTTTTCCGGTTCGCTGATCAAGCTGGTGCCCACCGAGTGGGGCGCGCCCACCTTCGAGATCGACGGCATCAAGATGCTGCCTACGTCGAAGGAATCACCGTTTGAGGATGCGCGCCGAAAGGTGGCACTGGTCGAGCCGCGCGGCAAGGTGCTGCTCGATACCTGCGGCGGCCTTGGCTATTTCGCGGCCTGCTGCCTGGAGGCTGGTGTGGCGCGCATCCACTCGTTCGAGAAGAACCCCGACGTGTTGTGGTTGCGCACACTCAACCCTTGGTCACCGGATCCCGACGCGCCCGCCAACGGCGGACGCCTGCAACTCACCCATGCCGACGTGTCACAGGCGATCGCGCAGTTCGCCGACGCATCGGTGGACGCGCTGCTGCACGACCCGCCGCGCTTCGGCATCGCTGGCGAGCTTTATTCGCAGGTGTTCTACGATCAACTCGCGCGCGTGCTCCGCCGCGGCGGACGCCTGTTCCACTACACCGGCAGCCCCAACAAGCTCACCAGCGACCGCGACGTCCCGCGCGAAGTGGCGAAACGTCTGGAGAAAGCGGGCTTCAAGACGCAACTGGCGCTGGACGGCGTCCTGGCGACACGGCGCTAAACGGCATGGTGAGTTTGGGGCGCTCCCGGATTTGATCTTGGGATCGATGGCTCGGGCCGCTGCCGGCCGCAGAGCTTCACCTGGGCCGGCGAACAGCTCTCACCTTGCCGCTGTTTCCGCCTCCGCAGAAGAACTGATCGTCGCCATTGGACTCGAGCCCCGACACGCCGACGCCAAGCGGCATCTCGAGCTTCTCCAGGACCTCTCCCGTTTGCGGATCGATGTGCCTCAACTCGCTCTCGTCGCCTTCCCAGGTGGCGTGCCAGAGTTCTCCGTCGACCCAGGTGACGCCGGTAACGAAGCGGTTGGATTCGATAGTGCGGAGAATCGTCCCTGTCTGGGGATCGACCTGGTGGATCTTCCTTCCCCGATACTCCCCGACCCATAGCGACCCTTCGGCCCACGCGAGCCCCGAGTCACCACCACCACCGGGCGCCGGGATCGCGGCGAGCACGCGGCCGGTGTTCGGATCGATCTTCTGGATGCGATCCTCGGCGAGCTGAAACAGGTGCTGGCCGTCGAAGGCCGTTCCGGCATGCGCGGCGACATCGATCGAGCGCAACGTCTTCCCGCTTGCTGGATCGAAGGCGTTCAACTTGCCTCCGCCGGCAAACCAGACTTGCTGACCGTCATAGGTGACCCCACCCACGCTGTCGACACCCGGAAAGGGGCCATATTCACGGACGATTTCGGCGGCTGATTTCTTCATGCGTCCATCCTAGTCATTACGTCAGTGGCATAGGGAGTAACAAGGTCGTCGTGAATCCCGGTACGGGCGGGGTCATCCAACGACGCGCTCGCCCGCGACCCAACGACTGCACCTTGCCTGCGGCCGCAAGCACGTCGAGTGTCCGCTGCACGGTGCGCTGACTGGCACCAAGCGCCAGCGCCAGGGCCGAGCTCGACCACGACTCGCCATCAGCGAGAAAGGCGAGCACGGCCGCATGCTTCTCTTCGACGGGCCGCGCCAGCACAACGACCTCGCGTGCGCCGCGCGGCGCCAGCGCAAAACCTCGCTTCGTCGCGCTCACTTCAGCGAACGGCTGAAGCATGATGCGAAGCCGCCCTATTTCGACCCGCAACCGCGCGCGATGCGATTCATCGGCGCGCTTCGCTCGGAAGGCCAATGCGACGAGCGTGTCTCTCGACACGTCACCGGGCCACGCTTCGCCCAGCGCGCGTGCGAGTTCGAACAACACCGGACGCCTTGCGAGCGAGATCACTGTGCGTGCGTCACACACAACATGACGGCACGCGTCTACGACAAGCGCCTTCGACGCCAGTAGCGCTTCAACTTCCTCGAGCAAGAGGAGTCGCTCTTCGCCACGTGTTATCAGGCGTGCCGCGGGCGTGTTCAGAACGAGGGATGCGTTTTCTACCTCGGCCATCAGCGCAGGGATAGCTGCGTGCTGCGCGGCGCGCTCGGCCCGAGCAAGCGCAGCGCGCGCTGCCTTCGCCCGTAGGCGCCGCATCGCTATTCCTGCGACGACCAGCTCGTGGGCGGCCCTCGACGCGGGCGGAAAGGGTTCGGGGTCGAGCTGGGCGAGCGTACGCTCGGCTTCGTCGAGGCGCCCGATCAGAAGTAGGCGCCGGACTTCGAGATACCGTGCATGCGCGGCGTTCACCCGATCGCCATGCGCTTCGAGCGTCGCCCGCGCTGCGTCGAGCGCCTTCGCAGGCCAGCCCAGGTCGCGTGAGACGAGTGCGATCTCGGCCTCGGCGACGACACACCTCGCTCGCGCCACGGCCTCTTTCGGACCGAAGGCGCGCGCCGCACTGCGCAGGAGCGCCTTCGCCCGAACGAGATCGCCGAGCTGAGCCATCGCAATGCCTCGAAGCGCGAGCGCGGGCGCGTCGTTACGCAGCGCGACCCGGTTCAGTGCGCCGAGAGGATCGCCCGCAGCGAGTGCGCGAGCCGCGGCTGTGATCAGCGAGTCCATCGGAGCGAGCTCATTTCAATCGCGCCACACTTGTCACTCCCACCCCTCGATCCCCCGGTTGCAGTCTATCTCACGACCACCAACCGTACGCCGGAGACAACCGGTGCCGACAAGACGTGAAGAGGGAAACGATATGAACAAGATCACCGTGTGGGGTTTTCGCTGGGTGCCGCCTTTTGCGCAGGGTCTGGTGCGTGATCTACGCGTGCGTTGGGCACTCGAAGAAGCGGGGCTAGCCTATGAAAGCCGGTTGATCGGCACCGAAGAACGGCAATCCGATACCTATCGGCACATACATCCTTTTGGCATGGTGCCGGCGTTCGAATCCGGCGACGGCACCTTGATCGAATCGGGCGCGATCGTCTATGCCATCGCCGAACATTGCGAGGCGCTCATGCCTTCCGATCGGCGCACTGAAACGCTCGCCTGGATGTTTGCTGCACTCAATACCGTCGAGCCGCCGATTTGGACGCTTTCCGTGATGGATCTGCAACAGCATGAAGAAGCATGGGTAGAGCTTCGGCGTCCAGGCGTCATTGACGAGGTGAAGCTTCGATTGGCCGCGCTGTCCGATTGGCTCGACAGTCGTGACTATCTGCTGGGTCGCTTCACAGCCGCCGACATTCTGATGACCACCGTGCTGAGGTTTGTTCAGCATACGGATCTGGTGGCCGGATTTCCCCGGCTCGACACCTACGTCAAACGCTGCGAGGCGCGGCCAGCGTTCCAGGCCGCCTTGCGCGACCAACTGGCCGATTACGCGCGCAATGAACCGGTCGCGGCCTGAGTTCTTACATGCGGGTCATGCAAAGGAGAGCAACCATGACTGACTACAAGACCGCAACACGCGAAGAGTGGCTGAAAGCGCGACTCGAGTTGCTGGAGGCCGAAAAAGAACTCACGCGGCGCAGCGACGAGCTGGCGCGGCAGCGACAGCAGCTGCCATGGGTTCGGCTCGACAAGGCGTATCGATTCGAGACCGAGCAGGGAAGCGTTTCGCTGGTTGACCTCTTCGGAGGCCGCTCGCAGCTGCTTGTCTATCACTTCATGTTCGGGCCCGACTACAAGGCAGGGTGTCCGTCCTGCTCAGCGATCGCGGATGGCTTCAATGGCATCGTCACTCACCTGCAGAACCACGACGTCGCATTTTCGGCGGTGTCGCGGGCGTCGCTGGCGAAGCTGCAGGCGTACAAGCAGCGGATGGGATGGACGTTCCCCTGGGCGTCCTCGACCGACACCGATTTCAACTTTGACTTCGACGTCACCTTCACCGAGCAGCAGCAACGCGAGGGGAGCATCGAATACAACTACCGGCGCGACGGCCACTCGATGGACGCCACGTCGGTCCCGGAGCCTGTCGCCCAGTTCGCGGCCTCATGCGGAACCGATGCGTTTACGTACACGCGCGACAGGCCGGGCTTGAGTGCGTTCGTGCTCAAGGACGGCGTCGTCTACCATACCTATTCCGCCTACGCGCGCGGCGTGGATGGCATATGGGGCATGTATCAGTGGCTCGATCGCGCACCTCTTGGGCGCAACGAGACCGGCGTCTGGTGGCGTCGCCACGACGAGTACGCCAAGGGCTGAGCAGCATCAATGTCGACAGGCGTACGTCTCTACGGTAAGTCACTTGACGGACGTACTGGACGCTTGAGATGCCGGACAAACCCCTGATTGACGCTTAGCGGCATCGCATCGTTGATGTTCTCCACTATTTTTCGATTTCGGCGTGAATGGACCCGTCAATTTTGGTGTGATTGGACCTGTCACCATTCATTGCCATGCTATTCAATCCAGGTACCCTCTGATCCATCCACGCGAGCGGCATGATCTCCAGGAAGCGCGCACCTCGACGCCTATAAGACATTCGTCGATGAATGCAGTATTCATCACGAGCGAACAAAGCGCCGCCTCATACGACTTTCATGAGCAGAGTTCATTCGCATCCAGCAGCGGGCATGCTGGTGAGCATGCCCATTGCCCGTAAGATGCCCGCCGCCAACTAACCCACTCCCCCAAAGCGAACGACGAAATGAGCGAAGTCAGCGGTATCAACCTCAACCGGCTGGAGGTGTTCGTCGCCGTGGTTGAATCGGGGACGTTGGCTGGCGCCGCGCGACGGCTCGGTGTGGCCAAGGCACTGGTCACCACGCATATCCAAAAGCTCGAGACCGAACTTCGCGCCACCTTGATGGTGCGCACCACTCGCAGCCTGAACCTGACTGAGGCCGGCAGAGCTTTCTACGAGGCGAGCCGCGCCATTGTCGAGCAAGCCGAAGCGGCGATTGAATCCGCTCGCTCCCATGTCGGCGAAGTCACCGGCACTCTGCGCGTCACCGCGCCGATGGACTATGCCGCGACCGTCGTCGCACCGGTCGCCGCCGCACTGGCCCAGGTACACCCATCGCTACACATCGAACTCATCACCGCGGATCGCGTGCTGGATCTGGTCGCCGAACGTCTCGACGTAGGCATCCGTCTTGGCTGGCTGGCCGACTCCAGCCATCAAGCCGTGAAACTGGGCAGTTTTTCCCTGTGGCTGGTCGCCAGCCCGAGTCTATTGCGCGCAGGTGGCGTGCCGCAGTCCCCGCAGGACCTGTCGGGACGACCGATGGCGGCGTTCTCGGTACTCAATAAACCACTCCACCGGACGTTCGTTGGACCACAGGGCGAAGCCGAGGAGGTCTACTTCAGCCCGGTGTTTACCGCCGACTCGGTGGTCGCGATGAAGCAGGTCGTGCTGGCCGGGGCCGGCTTTGGCGTGCTGACCGATTTCGCCGTAAGCCAGGACGTCGATGCTGGCCGGCTGATTCGCGTGCTACCGCAATGGAAGCTGCCCGAGGGAGGCATTTATGCGGTGTTCCCCGCGTCGACGCAGCGGGCGCTGAAGGTCAAAGTTTTTGTGGATGCCTTGCGGGCTCATGTGGAGAGCACGAGGCGCTGAGCGCGCGGGAAGGCAGCGGAGGGTGGCGACAGTGAAGCGCAGGCAACTTCTGCTGATCGCTCGATGAGCGGAACGGCTTTGAATGGCTTAGCTACATCCGCCCCTACCTACCGGGGCGGACCCTAGAGCAGAAGATGGTCTTCCTTTGCCGGAAGACCATCGTTAGCGGCAACGATCGGTGCCGCCCTTATGCGACGCGGCCTCGTGGCCCTGAACTGCCAGGACCGTTCACCTGCATCAGACCTCGAACGCGACCGGAACGCCTCGCTCAAGACTCGTCAGCCGGCTTGCAAGACCCACCGTTGCGAACGATCGGGCGAGTTCGCTCTGGCTCTCCATGAAATGTTCCCAGCCTTCGTTGTGAATGGCGACGATATGGGCTTGCGGGAACGCGTGCGCAAACTCGATAGCGTCGTTGCTGCCCATGGTCATGTGGAACGTGCCTCGCGGTTGCGCCGCCCCCGTGAAGAGGATCGCCAGCCGGATGTCGAACTTGTCCTTGATCGCAGCGACGCCCTCGTACCAAACGGTGTCGCCCGACACGTAGATGCTGCCGCTGGAATTCTCAGGCGTCACCACAAAACCCACGACATCGCCGCTGACGGGCTCGATGCCCACGGGACCATGTCGCGCAGGCGTCGCCGTCACACGCACGCTGTTCTTTTCAGGCCCGTGAACCACGACGCTTTCCCATGTCTTCAGCCCCTCGGTGCTGCCGCCAAGCCGGGTCGCACCCGCAGGCGTTGTCAGCACGCGTGGTGCTTGCGCGAGAAAGGCTCGCCCCGAACGATCGAGATTGTCCCAATGGTGATCATGGCTGAGCAGCACGGCGTCGATGGGCAGCAGCGACGCCGGATCCGTTGCCGGCCCCGTCTGCTTGACCAAGGTGATAGTCCCCGCATCATAGGCCTGCGGCTCGTCGAAGGTTGGATCGGTCAAGAGCCTCGTGCCCGCAACTTCGATCAAGGCGGTCGGGCCGCCAATCAGGGTAAGAACAACTTTCATTGAATATGAAGACCTTTACAGGGATGGTTGCAAGCTACACAGGGTCGTCGGAATGGACGATGTTCTATTCTGATACTTGATTAACGCCGGTTCTCAGCTGCCGTTCGCATGATCGGAAACGATCGAAGCGAACGGATCAATGAGTGCTGTGCCGGTGACGTAGCGCTCTCAAAGCCAGGATCGCGCAGGGCCGCTGCCCTTCTGACAAACGAACTCCCTATCGCCGATGCGCTCGATAAAGTCCGCTATCAAGGTGAGCCAACATCCTGAGCCTTCGCTTCGTTGAGGCTTTCGTTGGCAAGCGGGCGCACGTACTGCACCAACGAGATCAACGTCTTGCCAGGCTCCTCATTCATCACCTCGTGCGCCGAGTTCTCGAACCAGACCAGCCGCTTCGAGGGCGCTTGAACCTTCTGGAACCAGGCCTCGCCGAGGCTGGATGAAACGTTGTGATCGTGCCTGCCCAGGAACAGGGTCAGAGGACAATCGAGGCGCTTGACACTGTTACTGAGATCCAGCGTGAGCGCATGACTGAGCAGCTTGTCGAGCGAATAGCCGCTTGCTTCGCCAATCAGTGCGACATCGCGATCGGTGTATTCCGGCGAGAGCGCCATGGCGTCGCTCCCTTGGCGTAGGGAGCAATGGAATCAAGCTCCTTTATCGCTTCCGCATTTCCCGCCTTGCGCGCCTCTTCCATCGCGATTCGTCAACTTTGGCGCTCGCTTTCCGGCATGTTGGTCATCTGGCCGATGCCCATACCAGCGCGAGTCCCGCTACGCGGCCGCGCCTTGAGGCCAGTGCTGTTTTGACGTAAGAAATCCAATCACGCACGCGCATCAAAATGAGTCGATGTCGCTGGATCTACCGATGTAGTTACGTCCAGACCAGCCAAGTGCGCGACTGACGTAGTGGGAAATCGCAATCAAAATTACAACCCCAGGTATGCCAACGGCCAACGTCCTTAGAGACGAATCATCACGCAAGTTGTGGACATAGATGGCAAGAGCCAACATGGCAATGAAATTCAAAGCATATAATAAGACGAGCAACCCTTTGCCGAGTGGCCATTTAGCGCGCGCCGTGTCGACCGATGTTTGTACGAACGCCGTTCGCCGCGACGTCTTTTGACGGCCTCTCAGGTTTTCCGCACGAAAATAACTATCTCTGAGCTTCTCCGCGCGCAGCTGAATGTATTTCGCTTGGTGCGCGGTTTTGTCGGCGCGAGGCAAATCGCTTTCGACTTTGGACCATAGCACCTGATCAATATGCCCCATAAGGACTTCTTTCTCGGCAGACTCGTAAAAGTGCTGGTCAGTCAATGGCGCCCCCTGGAATCCATAGTCACGAAATGCATCCTAGTCGGCCTTGCCTTTGACGCCAAGCGGCCCTACCGGTGCAGAACGGGGTTTCCGTCCGCACAAGGACAAAGACACAATTCGCGATATCTATCAGGGACATCGGGACGGTGGAAGTTAAGCGGTCACGGTGAGCCGGCTTTCAAAACACCTCGAGCCTTCGCTTCGTCGAGGCTTTCGTTGGCAAGCGGGCGCACGTACTGCACCAACGAGATCAACGTCTTGCCAGGCTCCTCATTCATCACCTCGTGCGCCGAGTTCTCGAACCAGACCAGCCGCTTCGAGGGCGCTTGAACCTTCTGGAACCAGGCCTCGCCGAGGCTGGATGAAACGTTGTGATCGTGCCTGCCCAGGAACAGGATCAGAGGACAATCAAGACGCTTGACGCTATCACTGAGATTCAGCGTGAGCGCATGACTGAGCAGTTTGTCGAGCGAATAGCCGCTGGCCTCGCCAATCAGAGCGACATCGCGATCGGTGTATTCCGGCGATAGCGCCATGGCAGCGCTCTCGGCCTGGCCACCCGTCCTGCGGTACACCATCCCGCCGTACTGATTGAGCCACTTTCTCTGAATCATCAAACTGGTGAGTGGAACAGGCGTCGTTCCCTTGGCATAGGGAGCAATGGACTCCAGCTCCTTTATCGCTTCCGCATTGCCCGCCTTGCGCGCCTCTTCCATCGCGAATTGCCAGCCTTGGCGCTCACTTTCCGGCATGTTGGTCATCTGGCCGATGCCGATATAGGCGTACAACCAGTTGGGGTGCCGCCGGGCCACTTCGAGCCCAAGATACGAACCCCATGAATGGCCAAGCACGAAGATCTTCTCCTTGCCGAACTCCTTCCTCAGCCAGCCAACCATCTCTTCGGTGTCGGCGACCATGCGCTCCGGCGTGATCGTCGGTGCAACGGCTGCGGGGTCGTTGGCCGCATACGTACTCCCAGCGCCGCGTTGATCCCACTGCACCACCGTGAAGTATTCCTCCCAGCCTCGCTGGAAGTACCAACTCGTCGGCATCGACACCCAACCCGGCCCGCCGTGCACCATGAGAAGGATGGGATTCCGCCTGTCGTTGCCACGAATGCTGACCCACTGATCGATCCCGCCAATGCGAACCTTCTCGTGCCGCTCCACGCCATCGGGAGTCACGATGCGTCGCATGTCGGCGATGATCTTCACGGCCTCGGCCCGGCTGCTTGGCGATGGCGGCTCTTCAGCTCGCAGGCATGACGCACTGACACACAGACCAAACGCAGCGATGAGCGATAGCAATCCAGGACGCATAGGTACTCTCCAGTGAAGGCGCTGGGGTTAGAGAGTGCAAAGCGTGTGCCAGTTGGGGATGGCCGTTGAATTGAGCTGGCCCAATGGGTTGCGCGACACCGTAGCAGGTGAGTCGCTGTCCGCGGACAGGTCTTGGACGTCCGGGGCAGCAGGTGTGTATTGGCCAGTAGGGGACATTCAACGCGTTCACTGAGCAGGGAGGCATCTATGCGGTCTTCCCTGCTCCGACTCGGCGTGCGCTCAAGGTCAAAGTTTTTGTGAGTGCCTTGCGGGCTCACGTGGAGGAAGCAAGGCGCTGAGGATGCGGCAGGCTTAGCCACTCCAAGAACGCTCACTCTTGCCCTCTACCTCTAACAGGAGCCATACAGCGGGGACGTCAACACACCTGACGTTCGCCTTACTTGACCCAGATAGGCCAGCCGCAGCCCGAGCAGATCACCGGCCAGTTTCGGCAATTCGAAGCCTCTGTAAGCCAGAGATTGCGATCCCATTGCCATATGCCCTCTAAAGCAGGATGCCCAGGGTTTTGGCGCCAGGGAGGCTACACGCTAATATGTCCGTCGCGATGATTTGGGGGCCAGCAAGTTCCTGCTGGGCAAACCGGGCTTACTAGGACTGTGAGCGTACAAATTGCACACCATTGCCTATAACAGTGCGAGCGGATGCGCCCGCTGGACTGGAATTAGCCTTTCTGCCGGGGATGCGTTCAGCTCCTTCTTGGCTGGCGAGGTATCTGCTCGCCTCAACGATGAAACCGGCAAAACTAGCTTCGCGACCCATCTGACTGGTTTAGCATCCACCGGGTTTGCCATTGAGAGCCTAGGCAGAATCTTGGGAGCTGAAAGCCCCGAAGAGCGCGACTGGGCGGTTGGCGAGGCGCTCGCGGAGGCTTGGCTCACTAACCAACATGGTGTCGTATGGCCTTGGAACATGGACCGCGATAAGCGAACGCCTAAGGCCAGCCTACCTGGAGCCGATTTGATCGGTTTCGTGACGGTTGATAACAGGACCTGCCTAGCCCTAGGTGAGGTAAAGAGCTCGTCTGACACATCCACGCCGCCAAATGTCATGAACGGCCGCAAAGGGATGACTCAACAACTTGAAGCGCTGATTGCCAATCTCTCACTTTTGTATACGCTCGTTCGATGGCTTCAAGCCCGTTGCCACCAAACGGCTGTGCAGACGGATTTCGATGCAGCCATCCGACACCTTCTAGAATCAGGCAACAAAGCGATTGCATTGTTCGGAGTGCTTGTGAGAGACACTCAACCGAACGAACTCGACCTCAAAAAGCGCGCCACAAAGCTCGGCAGGACTATTGCTTCACCTACAGCTTGCGATCTGATAGCCCTCTATCTTCCATGTACTGTCCAAAGCCTCCCTGATCTCGTCAAGCAGGGTGGCTCATCATGAGCCATTGGATGATCGAAGCTCTTGGCCTCACGCGCGCTGAAGCGCTGCGTGAAGCTGCGCGCGTCAAGATCCTCGGAGAACTGGCACTAGATCGACAAGACACAAATGAACTTCTTATCGAGAGTGCAGCACAGGCTCTCGAAACTGCAGTCATGGATCTCTTGCTAGCGGGAACGGCAAAGGGGGAGGAACAACTCCGCACCACACGGACCTGCGCTGCCGATGCCTATCGCCTGTATCAAGCGCTTTCACCCAAACCTGACGCTCTGCAGAATGCAGAACTTCGCTTGAGAGCGAGTGCTCTAGCTGTCTTGGGTGACTTGGGTGCTGATGCAGCTCGTCATCTTCGAGAGGAAGGATGGCCCCCATTACGCCTGGAGTCTGAGCAATGGCATGAGAGGACCCTTAGCACAATCATTGACGTATGGTTGAGGCTCATCCGTAAGCAAGGCTGGCCTGATCGCGACGCCGTCCTTGATGGCGTCGCGCGCCTTCGCGCATCCCAAAATGCATTTGAAGCAGAGTATCTTTCTGATCTTGATGCATCCCAATCCAAGGGTGCGGCGCTTGAACTAGTAACCCTGTATCACCTGGCCAAAGCTGCAGAAATACTCGCGCTCTACATTACTGACGGTGCGGTTGAGGGACATTTCCAAATCAACAGCCTCCTCGATATGCATTTCGATCGAGCGATTGCAGCTTGCGCTCTCACACACAACGCGTCACTTGAGCCGTTGGCTCGACTCCTTGCCGCCGCAGCCCGGCAGCTGGCAGAGAATGCCATTTGGACCGTGACGCGCGCCGTCAACTCACGCGTAACGAAATTCGTTCAAAGTTTAGTGAACCGCGGTCGCGGAAACCAAGCCATTTTTGACGTTTTACCACCGCAACGCAGAGCACTAGCAGAACAGGGGCTTCTTGGCTCAAGTCGTCGTGCCGTTGTAGTAAGCCTTCCCACGTCAAGCGGCAAGACGCTAATCGCGCAGTTTCGAATTCTGCAAGCGCTGAATCAGTACGACGATCAGAAGGGCTGGGTAGCTTATCTAGCGCCGACTCGGACACTTGTGCGGCAGGTCGCTCGCCGGCTGCGTCGGGACTTTGAACCGCTTGGAGTCGCAGTTGAACAAGTAAGTCCCGCGCTTGAGATTGATGGTGTTGAAGCCCAGTTGCTAAATGATAGAAGCGACGATGAATTTAGGGTGCTCGTAACAACACCTGAGAAACTTGATTTAATGCTTCGCCAAGGGTGGGAGAAGAAGATTGGGCGCCCCCTTACGCTGGTCGTCGTTGACGAGGCGCACAATATCGAAGAAGGAGCGCGCGGTCTCAAACTCGAGCTACTATTGGCGACAATCAACGCCGAATGTCAGAACGCACAGTTCCTTCTCCTTACTCCATTCATAAATAACGCGCGCGAAGTTGCTCGATGGTTAGGTGACGCCAATTCCGACGACATCAGTCTATCCATGGATTGGCAGCCCAATGATCGCGTCATTGGAGTGGTGAAACCGGAGAAAGGGGAGGCCCTCAGCAGAAGGAGTAACAGCTGCCATCTTGTAATGGAGACTGTACATACAACTCGTGCCACTTTGGCCATTGATGACACAGTCGTCTTGGCAGACGCCACTCATTGCGGGGGGACCTTCTCTGAGATGTCGAATACTGCGGAAGTTGCGGCGGCGACAGCTAGGAAACTGGCTGAGCGCGGCCCAGTGATTGTTATGCACTCACGGCCGGACTTTGTCTGGTCATTGGCTGAGAAAATTAAGGAGAAGGTCGCACACAAAGCAGGCCCCTCTGAAAGAATCCAGCTTGTGCAGGACTTCCTCAAGCTCGAAATGGGAGATGAATTCCCCCTCATCGATCTCCTCTCCTACCGCATTGGCGTCCACCATGCTGGACTGTCGGACGACACTAGGGCGCTCATGGAGTGGCTCTTTGAGAATGAGGAATTGAGCTTCCTTGTTGCTACAACGACCATCGCCCAAGGAGTTAATTTTCCGGTATCTGGGGTGGTGATGGCTGCAAACACTTACTTCCAGAGAGGTGCCGGCCCCGTGGAAATGCCGGCTGCAGATTTTTGGAATGTAGCCGGAAGGGCTGGACGCGTGGACCAGGGGAGTCTAGGTGTAATCGCTCTTGCTGCGGCAAACGATGAGCGTGCACGGGCATTAAAGACATTCATAAACAAACAGACTGGCGACCTTAACTCCTCTTTAGTTCGCCTAGTGAGTGAGGCGGGTGACTTAATTGGCGACTTAGGGGCTATCGTTTATCACAAGCCGGAGTGGTCCGCTTTTCTTCAGTATTTAACTCACACCTATCAGCAGATGGGTAAGCCGGAAGCGTTTGCTGATGACGTTGAGCGCGTATTGCGCGGCACCTTCGGATTTGGGAAGCTCAGGTCATCTGATCCGATGCGAGCGAATCGCCTTTTGGAAGGGATACGTTCCTATTCCAACTACTTCACACGGCCCAATCAGCCACTCAAGCTCGTGGATAGCACCGGATTCTCCTTACAGAGCATAAAATCCGCCATGGTCGCGGCGAACGAACAAGGCATTAGCAGTCAATCCTGGAATGCCAACGCTCTATTTGGCTACCAATCGAATGATCTCCAAAAAATGATGGGAGTTCTTTTGAAAGTGCCAGAGTTGAGGGACAACCTTTCCGAAGTCACCGGAAAGAACACCACAGATGGCCAAAAATTAGCGCTCATCCTCAAGGACTGGGTGAACGGGAAGACGCTGCCTGAAATCGCCGAGTGTCATTTCAAGAACGACAAGCGTGATGAGATAACTGCCCTCACGGTTTGTGGGCAAAATCTTTTTGGAAAGCTAACTCAAACCGCGGCCTGGGGACTTGGAGCTCTTCTATCCATTACTGGCGGAGAACTAAAGGACGAGGAACGCCAAGATTTAAACAATTTGGCGTCGCGTGCTTTCTATGGCGTGTCTACCGATGCTGCGATAACCCTTCGCTTACTCGGCGTACCGCGCCTTGCCGCAGGCCCGCTATCCAAACACTTGCACGATCCTGAAAACCACTCGGTTGCCTATGTTCGCAAGACGCTGAGAGCGTCTGTCCCAGCAACTTGGACTGACGCGTTGGGACAACGCACGGGAGTCGTCTACCATCGTGTATGGCGAATACTGGAAGGCATGGACTGATCAGCCAATTGATATGAGAGCGAAGGTGGTGTAGCTAAGACCGTTCCACTGACCATCCAACGACCACGAGCTTGCCATAGCCCTGATGGAAACTTAGTCACTTTCGCCCTCAATGATTCCGCAGGTGGCATAAGGCTCCCGTCAATACATCTGCCACGTGCTGTCGATCCAGCTGCCCCTCGTTCGTTGCTCTCAATGAAAGCCAGACCCAGGCCGAACTATCAGCCCCCTGACTCTTATCGGCGATCACTGAGGAGACCCCATGCGCTACCTAGTACTGATCAAGATTGACGAGAACTCCGGCAAGGTGCCGGACGAGCGGCTGCTCTCAGAGATGCACAAGCTGATCGGCGAAATGAAGAAGGCTGGCGTGCTGGTGGAGACCGACGGGCTTCGGCCGACTTCGGAAGGTGCGCGGATTCACCTCAACAACGGCAAGACCAAAGTGATTGACGGCCCGTTTTCCGAGACCAAGGAAGTGGTTGGCGGCTTTTTCATGCTGGAGACGACGTCGCGGGAAGAAGCATTGGAGTGGATGCAGCGCTTTCTGGCCGCTCACGGCACTGAATGGACGGTGGAGTGCGAGGTGCGCCAGCTGGGTGGCTATACACAGAAGCAGGCGTAACCGGTACGGCCCATGGGCGCGGATGGAGAGTCGCGGCAATACCTTGCGCGCAGCTTGTGGGCTTGGTGGCGAGGATCGTCATGATCGCGCCTCGTCGCAACCTGTCTCTTGTGCACATCTCGCGTCGGCAAGGAGCTGCTCTTTCGACCCAGCAGAATGCAACTACCTCCAAGCGAGCCATGGTTTTGCTCTTGATCTTCGGGGCCCCTGTGGAGCGGTGAGGGCTGGACGATCAGGCCCCGCAGGGGGACCGCCATGGATGGCGGTTCCTTTTCGACACGACAGGGACGTCGTGTCCCCATGTCATCTAAGAGCAGGCCCGGCCAGCCCTCACGGACCCGCAGGCGAAGCCGGAGGGCGCGGAACCGGGGTGGCCTCTCTTTTGGTTACTTTTCTCTGGCCAAACAGAGAAAAGTGACTCGGACCGCGGCAGCGGTTCGAAAGCCCGCGGCAGGCGAGCCAGGTCGCGACAACGCGAACATCGAAGCGATACGCCACTGGACCCCGGCCTGCGCCGGGGTGACGACAATGAGAGGTTGTCGCGAGCACCCGCCCCTCACCCCAACCCTCTCCCCAGAGAGGAGAGGGAGCAGAAGCATGCCGCTCCATCACGACGATGGCTGTGCGGCTTGCCCGGCGGGCTTGGCCAACAAGGTGGTTATCTCTTGGGCGAGGTCGTTAACAATGTCGTCGTCGTAGCCAACATGGACATACGCCACCTTGCCATCACGATCGATCAGCATCGTGCGCGGAATGGTCTTTGCACCGTATGCCTTGCCAACCGCCCCGGGGTCGTAGGTGTAAATCACGTCGGGCGTTGTTCTCGCCAGCGCACGATTTAGCCTGACAAAAACCTCGCGCTCGTCCTGATCCACGGCAACAACCTGTAGTTGCGCGGAGCTGACGAGCTTCTGGATATTTGCCAGGATAGGGAACTCTTTCTGGCAGTACTCGCACCAAGATGCCCAGAATGCCACCACCACGACCTTCCCGTGCATAGTGCTGATATGGATGTCGTCGCCCTTGCGGGTCTGACCGAGAAAATCCGGTGGCGTATCGCCAGGCGATACTTCGGCCTGAGCCATGGTGACGGACAGTAACAACGGTACGGCGACCAACAGCCGTTTGATCAATGCCGACATGCTTTCCCCTGTATTCGCATAAGGCCGTCGGCATCATATAGTGCTTCACGATTCCTCGACAAACGACAAATGGCGCCAAGCCTTATCCTCTTTCAAAGTCTCGCGTCAAAAATAGGTGGCACTTCAGTTAATTCTCAACGTCCCCTTATTGGCAAAATGCGCGGGGTGTTCGATTCCAACTCGCAGCGGACATTGAGATCTGCGCACTGAATCCATTGGGGTTCTCGAATCAGCACAGCCCCCTGTTCTTCTATCCCAATACAACTCTATAGTGCCTTTAGGGATGCTCTGATCTATTCAACGCAGGCGGCATGATGTCCAGAAGGCTCGCGGTGCGTGTTGCGTGGCGCAGAGAAGGCTGGCCGCCTTGCCAAGCCGCGCGGCACGCACCGCGAGCCTTCTGGACATCACCCCTTCTTTGGAATCAACCTGTGGGGCCGCTGTGTCAGCTCGCCTGCGGCCCGGGCGCCGCCTCGACAGACAGCCAGTCTGCCTTCGCCGTCGCCCGGGCCGCAGGC
>NZ_JAPDPD010000005.1 GCF_026283965.1 Dyella subtropica | reverse complement strand
GCACCCTGTGCGCGATGCCCTGCGTGAGCAGGGCTGCGCCTTTGCTGTCGCTAGCCAACCGGCCCTGCTCGCGCAGGGCATCGCGCACAGGGTGCGCTCCTACAGGTTTCTATTTGAGCCGCTCCGCGATCGCATCGCAGCCTTTGTCGAATGCGGCCTTCCATGCCGGGCCGGCCTGGCTCTGTGCAGGGCGCACGCAGCGTAGCTGGATGGCGTGGCCATCTTTGAACCAGTAGCGTTCGACGTAGTTGAACTGAGCTCCGCTTTCCTGGGCGGTGTAGGCGGCGCTGTTCGGTCCCTGGTTGTTGCCGGCCTGATAGCCGGTTAGCGCCTTGGCCTTGGCGGTGAAGCCGCTCACGTATTGCTGAAATTCGTTGACGTCGGCCACTTGCTTCACCGTGACGGTGACACGGGCGAGCGCGGTGTTGCCGGTGGGTGAGGTGTCGGGTACCTGGAAGACGCGCAGTTCGGGGTCGCCCTGGGTTTCCATGATGACGAGCCAGTTGTCGGGCGCGCTGAAGTGCACGCTGCCGTTGGCCATGGTGATGTCGGTTGCGTGTGTGGTGCCGGCCAGCAGCAGGGCGCCGGCTACGATGGTGTTGCGCAAAAAGCTCATGCCAGATCCTGTGCGGTACGTTATCAGTCGGTGGCGAAACGGTAGTGGGGCAGTCCCAGCCATTCCAGCGCGGTGCCGTGGAACAGGCGCGCGCGCTGGGTGTCGTCCAGGCCCAGGGCCTCGATACCGCTGCCCGGGTGCTGTTCACCCAGTGGGAAAGGATAATCGGTGCCGAGCATCACGCGCTCGACGCCGGTCACATCCAGCAGATAACGCAGTGCCTGCGGGTCGTGCACGCAGGAGTCGAAGTACAGCCGCTTCAGGTATTCCCGCGGGTTGCGCGGGTTGTCGGTGGCGACCAGGTCCGGGCGCATGCGGAAGCCGTGTTCGATGCGGCCGATGGTCCATGGAAAGCTGCCGCCGCCATGGGCCAGCATCACGCGCAGCTTGGGCAGCCGCTCCAGCACGCCGCCGAAGGCCAGGCAGCAGGCCGCGCGCGATTGCTCGGCCGGCATACCCACCAGCCAGGGCAGCCAGTATTTGGGCATCTCGGCCGTGCCCATCATGTCCCAGGGGTGCACCAGGATCGCGGCGCCCAGATCGGCGGCTGCCTCGAAGAAGGGGAACAGTTCGGGCGCGTCCAGGTTCCAGTCGTTGCAATGCGAGCCGACCTGTACGCCCTGCAGGCCCAGCTCGTCGATGCAACGTTCCAGCTCACGGATGGCCAGGTCAGGCGACTGCAGCGGCACCGTGCCGATGCCAGCGTAATGGCGCGGGTAGTCACGGCACAGGCCGGCGGAGTGGTCGTTGAGGTGGCGATGCAGTTCCAGTGCCTGGTAGCCCGGTGCCCAGTAGGAGAACAGCACCGGCACGGTGGAAATCACTTGCACGTCCACGCCGAAGCGGGCGTAGTCGTCGATGCGGTGCTGCGGGTCGAAGGCCGAGTCCCACACTTCGCGGAAAAATTTGCCGTCCTTGTAGATCCGGTGTCGCCCGTCGTTGTGGATCATCACCGGAAAGCGGTCGTTGCCGTACTTGGCCGCAAGATTCGGCCAGTCGCGGGGCAGGATGTGCGCGTGGGTATCGATCTTCAGCATGGGGCCAGTGTAGAGCGTCCGCGTTGTCACGCCTTGTCGCGCCGCCGCAAGCCAGGGGCGGACAGGGATAGTCGGAACATCAAAAACGAAGAACAACGCTGCTCCGTAGAACTGCCTTACGCTGTGGCAGCCGTCTTTTGCCGCTCTCCACGCCCCACGATATGCGCCAGCGTATTCACGTTGTCGACGAGACGGTCGCTGATGCGGTCGAGCAGCCCGGCGGCGCGGCGGTCTTCGGCCATGGCGAGCAGGGAGGTGAGGCTGCGCTGGAGTGCGCGCAGGTCAGGCAGGGCGTTGGGCGATTGGCTATCGCGCAGCGCGATGGCGATGGTGTGCAAGGCGGTGGCGGCGTTTTCGACGAAGGCGCCGATCTCGGTTGGTTCCGGCAATGGGTCGTGGTCGTCGATCAACGCCTCGAGTGTCATCGCGGTGCGGGCCAGGCGATTGCCGTTGGCGAACAGCGCGTTGGCCAGGTCCAGCAGATGGGGTGGCGTGGCCGGTTCGGTACGCATGCGATCCAGCGAGGCTTGCGCGTTGCTGCGCGCGGTGCGTGCGGCGGTGCGCGCCTCGCGATGGCTGTCGCGCCGGTCGGTGCGCGAGAGCGCGTGCAAGTAACCGGCGTAGGCGTCGAGCATGTCGGCCAGGGCGGCGCGGGCGCGGCTGCGTTCCCAGGTCGGCCACAGCACGTAGGCGAGCAGCGCCATGCCGCTGCCCATGGCGGTGTTGATGACGCGGTCGATCACTGCGTCGCTGGGGTTCACGCCTTCGAAGGAGAGCAGGATCACCACGGTGCCAGTGAGCGCGGCCACGGCGATGCCGTAGTGCGCCGTGGCGAGATAGCGAAAGGCCATGCACAGCACCGCCATCAAGGCCAGATGCGCCCAGGGTTCGTGTGGACTGATATGCAACAGAGCGGTGGTGAGAATCAGGCCGAGTACCGTGCCCACCACGCGCAGGAAGCCGAAGTTGAAGGTGGCGGCAAAATCGGGGCGTAGCACGATCGCCGCCGTCATCGGCAGCCAGTAGCCGTGCGGAAGCCCGAGCTTGCGCGCGATCAGCAGCGCGGCGCTCAGGCAGACCGCGCTGCGCACCGCATGGCGGAACGCCACCGAGTGCGGCGTGAGGTTGGCGCGCAGCGTGGACCAGGCGGAATCGCCGCGAAGGGCGGTGGGCAGCGGGGTCTCCGCCGCGGAAGCGCGCCATTCGCCGCGACTACCGGCCCAGTTGGCATTACGCACGGCCGCGGCCAACTGGCCTGAGAGTGCGTGGATATGCGTGGCGAGGCTTTCGCTGCTGCCATTGCGGCCGAGCAGAGCATTCTCGCTGGCTTGCAGGGTTTGCAGCGCGCGTTCGGCCTGTTGCGGCGATTCGCCTTCCTCCAGCGCATCGGCGATGGCGGCCAGCACGCGTGCGGCGTCGCTGCGGAACATGGCATGCACGGTGGGGTTGGCGCGCAACTCGGCCATGGCGGTGAGTTCGAGGCGGATGCGCTCGGCCAGCTCGAGCAGCACGCAGAAAGCTTCCATCGCGCGCCCGTGCGCATGGTGCCGGCCGAGCAGGGTGTGTTGCAGCGTGGTCATGGCATCCGTGAGCGCAGGGACGTCGGCATCGTCATGCGCCTGTTGCCGCGCCAGGCCGGACAGGCCGCGATACACCGCGGCTAGCGCGTGCCGCTCCGGGCGATAGCGTTGCAGCGGCCACGCAGCCACCGAGAACAGCGCCAGCAGCAAGCCGCCGGCGAAGATCAGCCCGGCGCCGCTCAGCGCCCCGATCAGCGACGTGGGCGAAGCGGCGGTGACCACCAGCAGGATCATGCTGGTCATGCCCACGCGGGCGATGTCCACGCCGAACACCACGAGCAAGCCGCCGAAGAAGCCGAATGCGGCGGTGGCGATCAGCATGGGCAGTAACTGGTCGCCAATCAGAAAGCCCAGCAACGAAGCCAGCCCCGCCGCGAGCGAGGCCAGAAACAGCTGCCACATGCGCTGCCGATAGGGGCCGGGCTGGTCGGAGAACATGGTATCCAGCGCGCCAGCTGCGATGCCGATACCCACCGCCGGGTAGCCGGTGGCGAGGCCGATGCCAAGCGGCAGAATCACGGCAGCGGTATTACGCAGCACCACCCTGAGCGGGACATCCGGTCGCTTGGCGGTGAGCAGGCTTTCGATGACCGTGGTACGTAGCGAATAACCGCCGGCAGGCATGGGATTCTTTCACTCCTAAAAGATCCGTTGATTCTGCCTGGGACAGGCTGAAGTAGGCGCGAAGCGTTAGCGTGTTTGAAGGCTGCCTCAGCTCGCATTGACTGCGACGAAGGCCCCTCCAGCACCGACAACGGGATCACGCCATGGATGTAAAATCAACGGCATAGGCCTTTCGGCCGTCGCTATCGCTTAGAGTAGGCCCGGTTGTGCGGACGCGCAGCTGTCCTGATTTGCCCGCTCTGATTTGCCTAGGGTCACCCATGAAGACAGATCCATCCAACTTGATCGAGGTGTCGCTCTCGCTATTTCGAAGCAAGGGATACAGGCGCACCTCCATGGCCGACATCGGCCGGGCCAGCGGTCTACTGAAGGGGAGTATCTATCACCACTTTCCGAACAAAGAGCGCCTGCTGATCGAAGTTCTTCAGCATGTCATCGGCCTGTTCGAGGATGGCGTCTTCGCCCAGGCCCGCCGTGCCGACCTGAGCGAGAAGGAGCGCTTGGACGGGATGATCGACGCGGTGGAGAGCTACTACATCCAGCACCGGGTCTGTGCCTTGGTGCATCTATGGCCCGACGCCTTGCAGGAGAGCGCCGAGGCCCGCCAGATGATCCAGCAGTTCTTTCGCGACTGGCGGGATTTGCTGGCTGACCTGCTCGAGCCGCGTTACGGCCGGGCCGAGGCCCAGCGCCTGGCGACCGATGCCCTGGCTCGGATCGAGGGCGCAGTGATCTGGCTGCAGATCGTGGGGGAGGAGGAAGCGCTCAGACAGTGCAGCGATCAGGTTCGTAACTTATTGTAGGTAAAGGGGCTGCTTTACAGCAGTAGAATTGTCTGATAAAAAACCAAACGTTTGGTTTTGTGCGACATGAGTGCAGTCAAACACCGGGGGGAACACGCCGATGCCTTCTTTGATGGCTGATATGGATCAACCTCGCAAAAAGGCGATTGCCGTCATGCGAGGCAGCATTCCCAGTGAATCGTGGCAGCGAAATGCGGCTTTCGTCGAGAACCTGCGTTACCTGATCGCCAACCATCCGGTGGCGAAGCATCGGGCGATTGGTGTGCTCAACGGCGGTACGCTCGACGCGGCGGCGATGCGGACGATCCATCTGGAGTACCGCCACGCGATCGTGCAGATCTTCACCGACGCGTTGCTGGCTGCGCAATTGCAGACGCGTCAGCTGGAACCCCGGCTGCATCCGGGCGCCAAGCTGGCGCCGCGCTTCTTGATCACGCTCAACGATCTGGACGAATTCGGCTTTCGGCCAGGCAGCGACGCCGACGGCTACTACCGCGGCAACCCCGAATATGCGCATTACCCGTTGTTCGAGAAGGTGCTGGACGACTACGGCATTACTCGGCAGCAGCGTCAGTCTTATGTACCTAGCCAGATCTCCCGCGCCGTGCGCGAATTTTTGGAACAGAGCTACGGCAACTACCTCGACGTGACCGTGCTGCTGGCGGCCGCGGAAGAGGAAGTGATCCTGTTCAGTCCGCCGCTGCGCGAAGCGACGCGTGCGCTCGGCATTAACGTCGACGAAGGCTACTACTTCGTTCACGGCGTCAGCGCGGATGAAAACTCGGACGCCGCGGACGACGATCACGAGAACGACCTGTGGACGATCCTCACCCAGGCGCTCACTCCCGACCAGTATCCGCGTGTGCAGGCGCTATGCCTGCGCTATTGCGATCTATGGGAACAGTTCTGGACGGCCCAACTGGCTCATGTGCATCCGATGGCGGCGGTGCAGGAGAGTCGGGTGGGTATGGCCGAAGCGGTTTGAACGATGGAGGGAGGCCCATGGAACAGGGCTTTCCCACGGGACATGGAGGTGCCAGGTACAAGGATGCACCATAGCTGATCAGCGCGCCGGGCGGGATCAGCTAGGGAGCGAGTCCGGCACATGATGCGCCGGGCTCGCACACCTCTGAGGCCATTGGTGAGATGGCTTTGGCTTCCAGGGATGGTGTTGTTGTAACCGAGGTGCAGGGCGGGATCGGGATGGTCGCGCAGCTGCATCGGATGGGGGCGGTGTCCGGGGAGTGCCATGACCCCGGCCTAGGAGCCGCCCGTTCGATTTACCGGGTGATGTCTACGTTAGGCCCGTGGATTCCACGGGCCTCTTTTTTCGCGCGGCGCAGTGAAGTCGAACCGGCTCTTAGGCGCGGCCGGCGAACTCGCCAGTGAGCGTGTTCACCCACACCTTCTCATCGTTGGTGATGTATTCGGGCACCTGGATTTCGATGCCCGTGTCCAACTTGGCCGGCTTGGTGCGCTTGGTGGCGCTGGCGCCCTTCAGTTCCGGCGCGGTATCCACCACGGTCAGCACGACGCTGGTAGGCACCTGCAGGCCGACCGGCGCGTCGTCGATCAACTGCACGTAATAGCCTTCCACGCTCTCGACGATATAGCCGCTGTTGTCACCGACCAGTTCCGGCGACAGCAGGTATTGGGTGTAGTCCTCCGCGTCCATGAACACAAACGCGTCGCCATCCATGTAGGAGAAGTTGGCTGCGCGGCGTACCAGATCCATCTCTTTCAGATCATCGTCGGCGCGCAGGCTCAAGTCGTACTTGCGCCCGCCGGGGATGGAATACAGCGTGAAGCGGAAAGTGACGTTGCCGCCACGCGCCGTGGGCGAGCTGCGCTCGATATCGCGCACCTGATAGACGATGCCTTCGTGTTCGACCACGTTGCCTTTCTTGACGTCGGAAGCTTTCATGGGTGCAAAAACCGGATGAGTAGGGGTTTCAGATTCGTCATTCCGGCGAAGGCCGGAATCCAGTCAGGCAACTCGTGCGAAGCACTCAGAAGAGATTTCGTGTGCTTCGCACGCCTATTTCACTGGATTCCGGCCTGCGCCGGAATGACGGCAATGGGGGCTTACTTAGGCTGTAACCGCACCGCGCCGTCAAGGCGAATCGTTTCGCCATTGATATAGCGGTTGCCCAGGATGAAGGCGACGGTGGAGGCGTACTCCTCCGGCTTACCCAGGCGCGACGGGAACGGAATGGAAGCCGACAGCGACTCCTGCACCTGCGGCGGCATGTTGTCCACCATCGGCGTCCAGAAGATGCCCGGCGCGATCGTCGCCACGCGGATGCCGAAGCGCGACAGCTCGCGCGCCATCGGCAAGGTCATGCCCACCACACCGCCCTTGGACGCGGAATACGCCGCCTGGCCGATCTGGCCTTCGTAAGCGGCCACGCTGGCGGTGTTGATGATCACGCCGCGCTCGCCATCTTCACCGGCCTCGTTGTTCTGCATCAGGGCAGCGCCAGCCTTGGCCACGTTGAAGCTGCCAACCAAATTCACCATCACGGTGCTGGCGAAGGTATTCAGCGGCATTGGGCCTTCTTTGCCGAGCACGCGGCCCGCGCCCAGGATGCCGGCGCAGTTGATCACCACGTTCAGCCCACCCATCGCTTCGCGCGCGGCGGCCACGTTGGTGGTCACACCTTCTTCCGACGTGACGTCAGTGCGGAAGAAATGGGCGCTGGCGCCCAAGGCCTTGGCCGCTTCCTGGCCCTTCTCTTCGTTGACGTCGAACAGCGCGACCTGGCCGCCGTTGGCAACGAAGTGCTGGGCCACCGCGTGGCCGAGACCGGAGGCGCCGCCGGTGATAATCGCCTTGACCTGCTGGAGCTGCATGGAACGTCCTCGGTAATGCCGAAAAGCGAAATGGTAGCTGAGGAGGCCGGCGGCACGCTCGCCGCGCTGCGGGGTGTCAGTCTGCCGGCAGTCCCCGCCAGGTGGGCTGGTGTTGCAGAAGGTCAAACGGCACGACCGGTTGCGGCGGCGTGGCGGGCGGCTGCAATTCCTTCTGCCACACGCCGACATCCCACCATCGGCCCAACTTGTAGCCTGCCTTGCGCCAAACGCCGGCAGGCGCAAAGCCCATCGTTTCATGCATCGCCACGCTCGCCTCGCCGGGCAGGGTGATGACACCCACCGCCTGGTTGATGCCCTGCATGCGCATGGTCTCCAACAGCGCCGCATAAAGCCGGCGCGCGATGCCGCGGCGTTGTGCATCGGCGTGCACATAGATGGATGTTTCGGCGATCCAGTCATAAGCGGCGCGATCGCGAAAGCGGCTGGCATAGGCATAGGCCAGGATCTTGCCGTTCTCTTCCCACACCAGCCACGGGTACTGCGCCAACCGGGCGAGCACGCGTTCGCGCATCACGGTTTCGCCAGGCAGCTCCGTCTCGAACGTGGCCATGCCCTCCAGCACGTGTGGAGCGTAGATGGCGTGGATGGCGGCGGCGTCACTCGGCTGGGCGATGCGGATCATGCAAAACCTTTTCCATGCAGATGCTTTGGGGGTTGGCGTGGTGGTCGCCGAACGGCGGGCAGCGTCGGTAGCCGGCGCGGCCATACAGCTCCAGTGCTTCGGCTTGGGCAGTGCCGGTCTCCAGGCGGATCACCCGGACGCCGGTGGTGCGCACATGCCTCTCCAGGGCTTCCAGCAATTGCTTGCCCAGGCCCAGACCACGGCAGGCCGGCAGCACGTACATGCGCTTCACTTCCACGTAGTCGCCATGGTCGACGCAAGCACCACAGGCCACTGGCGTGCCGTCCACGCGCGCGGTGAGGAAGGTGACGTTGGGATGCCGCAATTCCTCCACCGACACCGGCTGGATATTGGCTGTGGGGTAGAGCTCGGCCAGATAGCCGTCCAATTGCGCGATGAGCGGAACGATGTCCGGCGCGCCGGGGTCGTCGATGGCGAAATGCAGGGTCGGTCGATGGTTCACTGATACTTCCAGTTGCGTTGCTTGCCTTCCGCAAGCCATTCCAATGTGGTGGCGATACGTTTCTGGCGCGTGGCGTCGGTCTTGGCCTCGATGATCCAGTCAACGTATTCGCGTTGAGCGCCCGGGCCGAGACGTTCATAAGTCTTACGTGCTGCGGCATGTTTCCTTTGCGAGAGCAGTGCCGCGAGATCCTCAGGCAGCGACGGTGGCGGCTTGGGCGCGGACTTCGGGCGCTTCTGCTTTACGCCGGCATCGGCCAGGGCCATGGCCTTCCTGATGAGCGCCGTGAACTCCTTCTTGCCTGGCAGATCGCGCACCGAAGCCAGCTTGCCGAACTGGCCCATGCCGCCGTTCGTCTCACCACCGTTCTCCGCATCCTCGCCCAGCACCTCCTTGTACAGCCAGAAGCCGAAGCTGCAGTGCTGCTTGAACGCCGCCATCCCGCACATCATGCCGCCCTTGTAACTGAAATACGGCATGCCCCATTTCAGGCCTTCTTCCACCTCGGGGCAGGCGGCATGCACGGTATCGCGAATATGTTCCAGGATCGGCCGTGCGAACTCGGCGGACTTGGCGATATAGGCGTCGATGCGTGGATCGTGACGAGTCATGGCTGGCGCTCACAAATCGCGGATGAAAAAGCGATCGCAGCTGAAGTGGCCGGTGCCGCCCATCGGCGCGCACAGCGGCTCGAAGCCGTTGCGCTTGTACAGCACCTGCGCCGCATCCATGCCGGTCAGTGTTTCAAGGTAGCAGCGTCGGAAACCCTCCGCGCGGGCCGCGTCCAGACAGCGTTGCATCATTGCGCTGCCGGCGCCGATGCCGCGCGCATCGGCAAGAAAATACATCTTGCGCAGTTCGCACACGTCTTCCTCGCCATTCTCCAGCGGCGCGATACCGCCACCGCCGATCACCAGGCCGTCGCGTTCGACCACGAAGTAGGCGCTGCGCGGGCGCGCATACGACTCGTACATGGTGTCCACTTCCGCGTCGTGGATGGCAAAGCCGGGGCCGTCCGCGCCGAACTCCGGCATCACCGTGCGGATGATGGCGGCGACGGCAGTGTTGTCGCGGGGCTCGATGGGGCGGATTAGAAAGGTGATGGTCATGGAGTGTGATCGGGCGTGCGGTAGATGGTGCCGTCTTTCATCACGAAGACGGGATGCTGTAAATCGTCGATCCGTTGGCTGGGATCACCGCTGAACGCGGCGAGATCCGCACGCAGTCCTGGCGCGATGCGGCCAAAGCGATCTTGCTGGCGCAAGATGCGCGCCGCAACGTCAGTCGACGCGTGTAAGGCCAGCGCGGCGGCCATGCCCGCGCGCACCATCGCCGCCGGCTCGCGCCAATTGCTGCCATGTGCGAACACGCCCACATCGCTGCCATTGCCGATGGTGACGCCGAGCTTGAGCGCCGTGCGGAACGCGCGCTCCGCCTCGCGCATGCGCGGCGTCGGTTCGCTCTGCCCGGGCACGTAGTGCTCGAAATACTCCGCGGTGGATTCCACGGCCGTCAGCGTCGGCTCGTAAGCCACGCCGCGCTGCTTCATCAAACGGAAAGTGGTTTCGCTGGCGCCATAGCCGTGCTCGATGCTGTCCACGCCAGCCTCCACCGCCATGCGCACCCCAGCGTCGCTGGCGGCATGCGCGGCCACCGGGCGGCCGGACAAATGTGCGGTATCGACGATGGCTTTCATCTCGGCTGCTGACAGAGTCGGCACGGTGCCACCATTCGGACCGACGCGGTAGTCCGCATAGAGCTTGATCCAGTCCGCGCCATGGCCCGCCTGTTCGCGCGTCGCACGCATGGCGGCATCGACGCCGCTGACTTCTTCGGCACCACCAGGCAGATCGATGTCAGGGCGAAAGCCGCGCGGCCCCGGCCCATAACTGGCGCTGGCCACGATGGCGCGCGTGGCGATGAACAGTCGTGGGCCGGGAATCATGCCTTCGTCAATCGCACGCTTTACCGACACATCGGCGTAACCGGCGCCTTCCGTGCCCAGGTCGCGCAGCGTGGTAAAGCCTGCCAGCAGCGTATCGCGCGCGTGCGCCGCCGCCGCCAGCGTGCGGTAATCCTGCGGTTCCTTCAGCACCTGATCGTTCCACAGGGTTTCGTTGTACGGGTGCAGGAACAGGTGGGAGTGGAGGTCGATCAGGCCGGGGGTAAGCGTGGTGCCGGGGAGCTCGATACGTTGCGTGCCTTCTGGCACGCTGATGGATGCCGTAGGCCCCGCAGCGGCGATGGTTCCCTCATGCACGAGGATGGCCCAGCCGGTGTGTGTGTTATTGCCTTCGGCCGTCCATACGCGATCGGGGAGTAGGAGTACGTCGCCCTTGGTGTTGGCTGCGAAAGAGGGTGGGGTGGCGAGCACGGCGAGTGCCGCGACGGTTCGGAACAGGCAGGTTTTCCATCGCGGGGGCATCGACGGTCTTCCTAACGGGGAAGACTGGATCATAACGGGGCTGGGCAATGGATGGTTCTTCTGATGCTTGCAATTGCTTGCCTAACTTCGTCATTCCGGCGTAGGCCGGAATCCAGTGCCTTGTCGCTCGGTTGTCGCGTTATCGCAACCTGGCTCGCCTGCGGCGGGCTTCCGTCCTCCTGCCGGAGGCCGGGTCACTTTTCTCTGTTTGGCCAGAGAAAAGTAACCAAAAGAGAGGCCACCCCGGTTACGCGCCCTCCGGCTTCGCCTGCGGGTTCGTGAGGGCTGGCCGGGCTTTTCGACACGACGTCCCTGTCGTGTCGAAAAGGCGCAGGCATCCATGCCTGCGCCCCCTTCGGGGCCTGATCGTCCAGCCCTCACCGCTGCACAGGGGACCCTGAAGATCAAAGGCAAAACCAAAAGCAAAGGCAAAGGCAAAGGCAAAGGCAAAGGCAAAGGCAAAGGCAAAGGCAAAGGCAAAGGCAAAGGCAAAGGCAAAGGCAAAGGCAAAGGCAAAGGCAAAGGCAAAAAGTAGCGTTGCTTATTGCAGCAGGAGTAATTGGTCCGCCGCGGTATACCAGAGCAATCCGTAGTGGCCGTAGTTGTAGGTGTAGCTGTCTGTTTCACCGTCGATGCTGGAGGTGTGCACGCCGCCTACGGTGCATACGCCGCCGTAGCAGTTGATTTCGTCGATCCAGGATTTGAACGAATACATCTTTTGGCCGAAACGGTGTCCGGTGATGCTGTTGAGGAAGGGGCTGTTCACGGACAGGCCCCAGTAGCCGCAGGTGTTCGTGGCGACGTTGAACGGATAGGTGCCGCAGGACCATAGGCCGTGGAAGGCGCCGGCGATGCCGATGAAGACGTCGACCTTGTCGGCCACATTGAGTTTGTCGATCTCATGTGCGGCGAGGGTGGCGCCCATCGAATGGCCGATGACGTCGATATGCCCGGTGCAGGAGCCGGCGATGGCGGCGGTGATGGCGTCGCTTACCGGCGGCTCGTTGCTGCCGTTGTGGTCGTTGCAAGCGGCGCAGTAGGGGTTGCCCCAGCTGGGCGCGTAGATCTGCGAATCGCTGTAGCCGTTTTGGTGCAGAAGGTCATAGGTGTTCTGGAAATCGCTCGGGCTGCCGGTATTGCCGTGCACCAGCACGACATTGTCGACGCAGGCCGCGTGCAGGCCGAAGCCTGGTATCAGCAACAGCAGGGCCAGCAGGCCCAGCCCCCATGATTTGATCGACATGCTGTTTGCTCCTTCGCTGTGACATGCCCCGGCAAGCCGGAGCGGTGGAGAGCCGCACCACAGGCGGTGCGGCTCCGAATCGACAGCGACGTCATCCGTCGGCGGACGGGGGGAAGGCGTCGTCATGACGGCGGCCAGATTCGGTCGGTCTAAACCCAGCCGGTCAGGTAATAAGCGGCGATCACCACGAACACGGCCAGGGTCTTGATCACGGTGATGGCGAAGATGTCGCGGTACGACTGCCGATGGGTGAGTCCGGTGACCGCCAGCAAGGTGATCACCGCGCCGTTATGCGGCAGCGTATCCATGCCGCCGGAGGCCATGGAGGCCACCCGGTGCAGCACTTCCATCGGAATGCCCGCCGTTTGCGCGTTATGGATGAAGGTCTCGGCCATCGCGGCCAGTGCGATGCTCATGCCGCCCGAGGCGGAGCCCGTGATGCCTGCCAATGCCGTGACGGAGATCGCCTGGTTCACCAGCGGATTCGGAATCGCATGCAGCGTATCGGCGATCAGCTTGAAACCAGGTAGCGCGGCGATCACTGCACCGAAACCGTATTCGGAGGCGGTATTCATCGACGCGAGCAGGGCACCGCCGACAGCTGCCTTGCTGCCTTCGGCAAAGTGGGCGACCACCGGTCGCCAGGCAAACGCCATCACGCACAAAATGCCGAGCAGAAGAGCGCCTTCCACGGCCCAGATCGCGGCCAGCTTGGAGACTTCCTGCACCACCGGTTTCGCCTCGCCGATCACAGCGGGAATGAAAGATTGGGTCGCGCCGTAGAAGCGCGGCATGGCGTCTGCCAGCAGCTTGTTGGCGACACCGACGATCACCAGCGGCAGCAGAGCGATCAACGGATGCGCAAGACGGCCGTTCTCGAATGGCGCGGGTTCGTTGACCAGCGCGCTGCCGTAGCCTTCGCCGGCCGCAGCCGCCTTGCGGCGACGCCAGTCGAGATAAAGCAGGCCGATGACCAGGATGAATGCCGAGCCGAGCGTGCCCAGCCACGGTGCTGCCCATGTCGTGGTGCCGAAAAAGGATGTCGGGATGATGTTCTGGATCTGCGCCGTACCCGGCAGCGAATCCATGGTGAAGGTGAAGGCACCCAAGGCGATGGTGCCAGGAATCAGCCGCTTGGGAATATTCGCTTCGCGAAACAATTCCTCGGCAAACGGATACACCGCGAACACCACCACAAACAGCGACACGCCGCCGTACGTGAGCAAGGCACACACCAGCACGATGGACAGCATGGCGCGGCTGCGTCCCACCAACCCGATGGTCGCGGCCACGATGGCCTTGGAAAAGCCGGACAACTCGATCAGCTTGCCGAACACCGCGCCCAGCATGAACACCGGAAAGTACAGCTTGAGAAAGCTGACCATCTTGTCCATGAATAAACCGGTGAACATCGGCGCGACCAGCGCGGGGTCGGTCAGCAACACCGCCCCCAACGCAGCGATGGGTGCGAACAGGATGACGCTGTAGCCGCGGTAAGCCGCCAACATCAGGAAACACAGCGCGGCCAGCACGATCAGAAACGCCATTCGGTCAGTCCTCGATGATCAACATCGGAAGGTTGTGGACGGCGAGTATCCCCAGGTGCCGCAAGTCACGGCACTGTACGAAGGTACAAGTGTGGTGCCGGCGACGGCCGCCTAATCTGCCCGGCATCAGCATCCGGGGGACGGGGTGCATTCACCGTGAGGGGCGATATGAAACGCACGTATTTGAGTCTGGCGATCGGGGTCGTGTTCGGCATGGTCTGTGCCGCGCCGCTGTATGCACAGCAGGCGACCGACGCACAGGCGGCCAGGCCGGCCGAGGCCAAGAAGCTCGAAGAGGTCAAGGTGACCGCGCGCAAGCGCGAGGAAACCCTGCAGGACGTGCCGATCGCGGTCAGCGCCTTCACCGCCGCCTCGCTGTTCAAGCAGAACGTGCAGAATCTCGGCGACCTGCAGGGCAAAGTGCCTTCGCTGCAGGTGTATGCCGCACGTGGCTCAAACACCACGCTCACCGCGTATATCCGCGGCGTCGGTCAGGCCGATCCGACCTGGGGCTTCGATCCGGGTGTTGGTATTTATCTGGACGATGTCTATATGGCACGTCCACAGGGCGCGCTGCTGGATGTATTCGACGTCAACCGCATCGAGGTGCTGCGCGGTCCACAGGGTACGCTGTACGGCAAGAACACCATCGGCGGCGCGATCAAGTACGTGTCGAATCCACTGCCGACTCAGCTGAATGGCGCGGTGGAAGCCACCGTCGGCACGCATGGCGAGAAGGACATCAAGGCCAATGTCGGGGGCGCGACGGCTGACGGTGTATGGCGCGGCCGTGTGGTCGTGGCCAGCGAGCATAACGATGGTTTCGGCAAGAACCTGATCGCCGACAGCCGCAATGGCAACAAAAACACTAATGCGGGACGTGCCACGCTCGGTTTCTTTCCGACCAACACGTTCAACGCCGAGCTATCGGTGGACGGCCTGCGCGACAACTCCAATCCGCGCGGCGCCAAGATGCTGGTCGCGAATAAGTTCTATCCAGCCTATCAGCCGCTATCCAGCGACTTCGATACACGCGGCGGTATGGGGCAGCGCAATCACACGGAGCTCTCGGGCGCCGCGTTGACGCTCAACTGGATCGCCAGCGAGGCGTGGACGCTGAAATCGATCACGGCATATCGCGAGTCGTCGACCGACACTAATATCGACTTCGACACGCTGCCGGTGAAGGTTGCCGACGTCAACGCGGTGTACAGCGATCACCAGTTTTCGCAAGAACTGCAGGCCAACTACGACTCGGGTGGCTCCATCCACGGCGTGTTCGGCCTGTATTACTTCAAGGGCGCGGCCAGCGGGCAGATCCACAATATCTTCCTGGGCTCGCCGCCGTTCAGCACGCTGCATCTGTCGCAGTACGGCAGCACCGGCGGGCGCATGGGCACGAAGAGCTTTGCCGGTTACGGCGATCTGACCTGGGATTTCCATCCGCAGTGGAGCCTGGATGTCGGCCTGCGACTCACCGAAGAGACCAAGACGGCGCTGATCCAGAACTACGCCTTCGCCGACGAGAGCTTCACCACACCCATCGCCACCACGGCCAACTTCAGCGGCTCGCATACGTCGCGCAACGCTTCGCCGAAGGTGTCGCTGGCCTGGACCGCCAGTGAGCAGGTCAAGCTCTACGCCACTTATAGCGAAGGCTTCCACTCCGGCGGCTACAACATCCGCGCGAACTGCGTGGCGATTCCGAATTCGTGCAAGCCGATCAAGGACGAGAAGGTGCAGTCCTTCGAGATCGGCAGCAAGATGAGCTTCTTCGACGGTCGCCTGATGATGAATACGGCGGCGTTCCACAACATCTATTCGGACATCCAGCTGTCCGTATTCACGTCCTACACCTTGCCGAATGGTAGCCAGGGCTTCTTTGGCGACTTCACCAACGCCGGCAAGGGTCATATCGATGGACTGGAAGAGGAGTTCGCATGGAAGCCTGCCGACAACTGGACCTTCAGCGGTAACTTCGCCTACCTCCACACCAAGTACACCGAGTTCATGAGCGGCGGTGTGAATATCGCCAACAGCCAGAAATTCACCAACGCGCCGAAGTGGTCGGGCGGCCTGTCGTTGGAGAACAGCTATCCGCTAGCTGGCGGCGGCAACCTCAGTGCGCGGGTCAACTACACGTACCAGAGCATGGTGTTCCCCGAAACCACGCTGTCGCCGCTGATCGCGCAGCGTGCCTATGGGTTGTGGAATGCCGGCGTGGTCTGGCAGATCAACGATCCGTGGACGTTGAGCCTGCAAGGCACCAACCTGGCGAACAAGTCCTACCGCACCACCGGCTACAACATCGCTGCGCTAGGTATCGTCACCGGGTTCTACGGGGCGCCACGCATGGTGACGTTGGCGGCGCGTTACAAGTTCTAAGCTTGAGGGGAGTGAGTGCCATGCGTTGGTTGAGGATGTTGTGCCTGGTGGTTCCGTTCATGGCCGGCCAGGCGGTCGCGGACGATGCGACGTCGTTGCCCAGGCTCAAACTGGAGTCGTCGCGCGTCGCCGTGGCGGGCCTGTCATCGGGCGCGTATATGGCGACCCAGGTGCAGTTGGCGTATCCCGAGCGCTTTCCGAACGTCGCGCTGGTGGCCGGTGGTCCTTATGGTTGCGCGGGCGGCAAGCTGGAGGTTGCGCTAGGTGCATGCATGAAGGGCACGCCGGCGCCCGATGTGCCGGCGTTGGTGGCGCGAGCCAGGCAGCGTGCGGAGGCGGGTGAGATCGGTGCATTGAAGTCGTTGGCCCGTGCGCGGGTTTACGTGCTGCATGGCAAGGACGATGCCGTGGTCGCGCCTTCCGTGGCCGAGGCGTCGGCGACGTTCTACGAGCAGTTGCGCGACGGTGATCCCGCACTCAAGGGCATGCAGGTGCGCGACGACGGTGCGCGTGCGTTCGCGCATAACTTGCCCATCGCCGCCAGTGGCGACGATTGCGACAAGTCGACGGCGCCGTACCTGGGTCACTGTGGTTTCGACGCGGCGGGTGAAATATTCAGTCAGCTATTCGGCAAGCCGTCACGTGCGGCCGGTGAGGCGAAAGGAGAGCTGCGGCGTTTCGACCAAAATGCCTATCGCCCTGATGGCGCGGATGCCTTCCTCGCAGACGAGGGCTACGTCTACCTTCCGCAGGCTTGCTTGGCCGGCAAGCCTTGCGGCTTGCTGGTGGCATTCCACGGCTGCAAGCAAAACGCCACAGCGGTGGGCGAGGCCTTCGTAAAGGATGCCGGGTTCAATCGCTGGGCCGATGTATACGGTGTGGCCGTTCTGTATCCTCAGACGCGCGCCAGCATGGCGCCTTTGAATCCGCAGGCATGCTGGGACTGGTGGGGATATTCGGGAGCCGATTACGACAGCCGCCATGGGGTGCAGCTGCGGTGGCTTGTGAATGCGGTGGGTGCGTTGGGGTTGGTGCCGTCGCGTTGATGGCTTTTTCTCCCTCTCCCCTTTGGGGAGAGGGTTGGGGTGAGGGGCGGGTGCTCGCGACGCCATCTCTACCTCGTCACCCCGGCGTAGGCCGGGGTCCAGTGGCGTCGACGTTTGGTTTTCGCGTTGTCGCGATCTGGTTCGCCTGCCGCGGGCTTCCGTCCTCCTGCCGGAGGCCGGGTCACTTTCTCTTGCTTGCCCAAGAGAAAGTAACCAAAGAGAAGGGCACCCCGGTTACGCGCTCTACGGGCTTCGCCCTCCGAGTCCGTGAGGGCTGGCCGGGCCAGCTCTTAGATGACATGGGGACACGACGTCCCTGTCGTGTCGAAAAGGCGCAGGCATCCGTGCCTGCGCCCCCTTCGGGGCCTGATCGTCCAGTCCTCACCGCTGCACAGGGGGCCCGACACGGGCTCGCTTCGCATCGCTTTGCTTTTGCTCCCTCCCTTGCTTGCAGGGGAGGGCTGGGGAGGGGTGAGTACTTGCGATGACGTGCCTATTCCAAACGGTGTTTTTCACATGCTGACGGCCGGTGTCATCGCTACCGCCGCGCTGGTGTGGCTGGGCCTGCTGTTCGGCGTTGCCTTGTTGGGTGAGCGTCGTCCTGAATTATTCCAACGCCGCTGGGCGATCGTGTATGCGTTGTCGCTGGCGATTCACTGCACGTCGTGGACGTTTTACGGCACGGTGACGCAGGCGAGTCGTTCGGGGTGGTGGTTGCCGCCGACGTTTGTGGGCGCGATTCTGATGTATCTGTTTGGCATCGCGGTGTTGCGGCGGTTGGTGCAGTTGGCGCGGGACTACAACGCGGGCTCACTGGCGGATTTGATTGCGGTTCGGTTGGGGCGTCATTCGGGGCTGGCGGCGCTGGTGACGGCGGTGGTGTTGATGGGCATCGTTCCTTACATCGCCTTGCAGTTGAAGGCGGTGGCGATGAGTTTTGCCATGCTCAGTCATGGGCAGGTGGCGGTGTCGGCGCCTTGGCAGGACAGTGCGCTTTACGTCGCTTTGCTGATGGCGTTGTTCGCCATGTTGTTTGGCACGCGGCGCGCGTCGGTGATGGCGCATAACCGCGGGCTGGTGCTGGCGATGGCGTTCGAGTCGCTGTTCAAACTGGCGGCGATGTTGGCGCTCGGTTCGCTGTTGTTTGCGCCGTTGCCGGCGGGCGCGATGGTGGGTGCGTCGCCGCCGCACGACAGTTCCGGCTTTCCGGCGATGATCCTGCTTGGCGCGCTGGCGATGTTCACGCTGCCGCATCAGTTCCATGCGGGGGTGGTGGAGTGCCGCGACAGTACGCATCTGCGTACGGCGCGTTGGCTGTTTCCGTTGTACATGCTGCTGATCGCACTGCCGATCCTGCCACTGGCGCGCCTGGGTGATGCATGGCTGGCGCCCAGCGGGGTGCCTTCCGATTTGTACGTGCTGGCGTTGCCGATGGCGCGTGGGCAGTACGGTCTGGCATTGATGGCTTTTCTCGGCGGCCTGAGCGCGGCGACGAGCATGGTGGTGGTCGCAACGCTGGCTCTCAGTTTGATGGTGGTCAATCACTTCATTGCACCGCTGCGCGTGCATGCGGGCTGGGGTCGTGACGAGCACGGCGACCTGCGTGGCCAAGTGATCAATCAGCGTCGCGTGGCGATCGTGGCGGTGATTCTGTTGGCCTGGGCCTATAGCCGTGTGCTGGCGCGCAACGATGCGCTGGCGGATATCGGTGCCATTTCGTTTTCGGCGCTGGCGGGTTTGGCGCCGGCACTACTGGTGGCGGTGTATCGACCGCAACTCGGCCCTCGTGCGGTTGCCTCGGGGCTCGCCGCCGGAACACTGGCATGGCTCTACATTCTGTTGCCGGCGCTGCTGCAGGGGCCTGCGTGGTTGCACGATGGTCCGCTCGGTGTGCATTGGCTGGCGCCGGATGGGTTGATGGGGTTGGAGGAATGGAGTCGGCTTGGCCGCGCCGTGGTGTCGAGCCTTGCGGCGAATGTCGTGGTGATGTTGGCTGTGGCGAATTCGCGATTCGGCCAGGCGAGTACGCCAACGAGTCTCGGTGGCATCGGTGTCGCCGAGTTGCGCGCGTTGGCCTCGCGCTTTTTGCCCGCGGAACGCGTGGTTCATCTGTTCGAAGGGGCGTCGGCTCAGGGCCTGGCGGGCTCAGCTCGCGCCGCTGAGGTGGAGCATGAGTTGGCGGCGGTGATTGGCGCAGCGTCGGCGCGCTTGTTGCTGGAAGTGGTGCGTCAGCAGCGACGCGACGAGCTGGATACGGTAGCTGCCATCGTCGGCGAAGCGGCCCAGGATCTGCGCTTCAATCAGCGCGTGCTGGAAGCGGCGTTGGAGAACATGAGCCAGGGCATCTGCGTGGTCGATGCGGAGCTGCGGTTGGTGGCGTGGAATCGGCAGTACGCCAGTCTGTTCGGGTATCCGTCAGCACTGCTGCAGGTGGGGCGCCCGGTGGCTGACCTGACCCGCTACAACATCGAGCGCGGCATGATTGGGGCAGGCGAACTGGAGTCGCGCGTGCAACGCCGCCTGACCCATATGCGCGCCGGCACGCGGCATCTGTCCGAACGACGCTTACCTGACGGCACGGTGGTGGAAATTCGCGGCAACCCGATGCCAGGCGGCGGCTTCGTCGCCACCTTCACCGACGTCACGGCGTTTCGTCAGGCGGAGGATGCGCTCAAGCGCGTCAACGAAACGCTGGAGTTGCGGGTGGAAGAACGCACCCGCGCCCTGGCCGAGGCCACCGGCGAGGCGCAACGCGCGAACACCGCCAAGAGCCGCTTCCTCGCCGCGGTCAGCCATGACTTGATGCAACCGTTGCATGCCGCGCAGTTGTTTGCGCACGCCTTGGCGGAACGTGGCGGCGAGCCGGCTACGGCGCGACATCTCAATGGCGCGCTGGCAGCTACCGAGGGCTTGCTCGCCGGGCTGCTGGATATCGCACGCCTGGAAGGTGGCCGACTCCATCCGCAGCCACGCGACTTTGCGCTGGCCGAAGTGCTCGATCCGCTAGCGGCGGAATTCCGTGCCTTGGCCGATGAGCGCGGCATCCGATTTAATGTGGTGCATACACGCGCCTGGGTGCACTCCGACCCGCAGTTGCTTCGTCGCGTATTGCAGAACTTTCTTTCCAATGCGCTGCGCTATGCCGAACACGGACGTGTCGTGCTGGGTGTTCGTTACGTTGGCGAGCAGCTCCGGTTGGAAGTCTGGGACAACGGTCCAGGCATTGCGGCAGAAGAACGCCAATCGATCTTCGATGAATTTCGTCGTGGCAGCACGGCAGGCGGGCAGGGGCTGGGGCTCGGACTTTCGATCGCCCAGCGCATGGCGGGACTGCTCGGGCACCCGTTGGAACTTCGCTCCTGGCCGGGAAGCGGCAGTGTGTTTGGTCTGCTTGTGCGGCGTGCGCAAGCCGTCGCAGAAGCACCCGCGATGGTGGAGTTGCCGCAGCCATTGCCGGTTGGGCGCGCCCTGGTGCTGGACAACGAGCCAGCGGCGCTGGCCGCATTGAGCGCGCTTCTAACGGGCTGGGGCTGGCAAGTACATGCGGCGCGCAGCTTCGAGCAGGCGCGGGCGGCGCCATGGCAGCCCGACTTGCATATCTTCGACTATCACCTCGATGTGGGCCGCACGGGTCTGGACGTGCTACGCGAGCTAGGCCATGCCGCGGCGAACGTACCAACGGTGATCCTTACCGCGGATCGCGATGGCGAGCTGCGCCAGCGTCTGCTCGATCAAGGCATGGGTGTGCTCTACAAACCGCTCAAACCGCTTGCGTTGCGGCAGGTCTTGCAGCGGATGGCGGTGGCGCGGAGTTAGCCTTTGGTAGGAGCGCACCCTGTGCGCGACCGGGCGTCGCGTTGCGCATGGTTCGCGCACAGGGTGCGCTCCTACAAAGCAGGTTCTGCCAGTGCGAGGGAGCGCAGCAGCAAGCTGGCTTGCGTGCGGTTGCGCACGCCCAGCTTCTCGAAGATCGCCGTGACATGTGCCTTCACTGTGCGTTCCTGGATCGACAGACGGTCGGCGATCTGTTTGTTGAGCAGGCCTTCGCCGAGCAGGGTCAGTACGCGGTACTGCTGCTCGGTCAGTCGGGCGAGACGCGCGGCGAGGTCGGCGTCCGCCGGGTCGGCGGGCAGGGCGGCCACGGCTTTCGCCAGCGATGGCGGTAACCAGTTGCCGCAGTCGAGCACGGTGCGAACCGCTTCGCCGATCTCGACCGGACTCGCGCTCTTGGCGATGAAGCCGGCGGCGCCGTGGTCGAGCACGCGCCGCACGGTGCGTGCCTCGTCATGCGCCGACACGACGAGCACCGCCACACTGGGATATTGCCCACGCAGCGCGGCGAGGCCGGAAAGGCCGTGGCTGCCGGGCATGTTCAGATCGAGCAGCACCAGGTCGATATCGGCATCCGACGCCAGAGCCGCGAGCACGCCTGGCATGTCGGCAGCTTCGTGGACGACGCCATCGCCCAGGCTTTCGCCGATTGCCTGGCGTAGTGCGGTGCGAAACAGCGGATGGTCGTCGGCGATCAGCAGGCGGGTCATGCCGCTGACGTTAGCGGGCATACGCGTCGGCGTCGAGCGCGCCAATTCACCAGTGACCCACATCTGAGGCTGGCGGTGGCGCCGGTGGTCGCGCCGCCGCCTCCATAGATCAAGGTGCTCCCATGCTGAAGCAACTTGATGTCCTTTCCCTGGGTCTATTGTGGTGTCGCGCTATCGGCGGGAATGCGCTCGAGATAGGCCGCTTCCATGCGCGCGAAGGTGTTCCAGAATCCGGTGGGCCGGTGGCCACTCAGGAGATCGGACAGCACGCTGAGGTGGGTGTGCCATCCGCTGGCGACGCCGATCATGTAGTCATGGTTGGGCAGGCGTGAATGTGTCAACACGAACAGCACGTTGTCGCCCTGTGGCGTCAATTCGAAACGCACTTCGGAATCGGCGGCCGGCTGGCCATCGTCTTCGGTTTCACCCCAGGTGTAGGCCAACAGATGGGGCGGCTCGCTGGCGATGATGTGGCCATGCATGCGGCTTTCGGTATCGGCATGCTTTGCGTATTTGGCGGGCGGCGGCGAATCGTTTCCGGTCAATTCCCAATGGCGGAACACATGCTCGACCTGGCCGCCGACACGCAGCTCCATGGTGCCCGCCGCAAGCCATTGTCTGCGTTTGTCCGAATCGATGAGGTAGCTCCACACCCGCTCGATGGGGCCGGGCAGCAAGCGTTCGAAGCGCATGGTGCCGGGAGCGGTGACAACGCCATAGTCGTTCATGGGGTGACTCCTTCGATGGGATGAGCGTGGATCATCGGCCTATCGCTTGGTGCGAGGTTTTCGTGGTTTGGCTGCCGCGCGATCTTCGGCTTGCAGCAGGGCTTCAAGGGTGTCGAGACCCTGGGCCCAGAAGCGCTCGTAGTGACGAATCCATTCTAGGCCGGAGTTACGCGCTGCTGCACAGGGGGGGCGAAGATCAAGGGCAGCATCAAGAGCAAGTGCGGAAGCGTCTTCAATCGACATTCGGTGCTGGACCTTCGTACGATGGCGCGTTGGTGAGTAGTTGTTATCGTGTAGGGATGAACATGCCTCTGCATCGATGGACGTTGTTGTTGGTGCCGCTGCTGGCTGCTTGCGGTATGCATTCCACCCGGTCGGAGCACGCTATGCAGGTTGTCGATGTCGTGCAGGGAGAGGTGCGCGTTACGGAGCATCGTGGCGCTGATGATCTGCTCAGTGCGGGGTTGGGCTTGCCGGGGCTCGCGGGGCCGCTCGCACCGTTCGTCGATCCCTTGCAGCCAACGTCGGCGGAGCTGCGTCGGCGCGCTATCCAGACGAGCTGGAAAGGTATCGCGGATCTTGGGCCGCTCGGTGGCTACGGGCACGTTTATGGCGGCGTGCCTCACGTGCCGGGGCGCGAATATCAGGCTTTCGCGCGCATCCCGGGCGCGCATGCGCCGCATCGGGTGTTGGCGCAGATCCCGGATCAGTTCGATCAGGCGCATCGTTGTCTGGTGGTCACGGCGTCGTCGGGTTCGCGCGGTATCTATGGCGCGATCGCGTTGGCCGGTGCGTGGGGGCTGCCGCGTGGTTGCGCGGTGGCTTACACCGACAAGGGCACGGGTGCGGGTTATTTCGACTACGCGGACGACAGTGGTGTGGCACTGGACGGGCGCCGTGCGAAACGTGGCGAGCAGGCGTTGGAGTTTGAGCCGGCGCCCGCTTCGCCGGATGCGGGTATCGCGATCAAACATGTGCATTCCGGCGACAACCCGGAGGCGGATTGGGGGCGTCATGTGTTGCAGGCGGCGCGCTTCGGGTTGGCGATGCTCGATCGCGCTTTTCCGCAGCAGGCGCCGTTTACGCCGCAGAACACGCGCATCATCGCTACGGGTTTGTCCAATGGTGGCGGTGCCGTGTTGCAGGCGGCTGGGTTGGATGACGACGGCATGCTGGCGGGGGTGGTAGCGCTGGAGCCTAACGTGCATGTCGAAGGGCAGGGGCGGGCGCTCTACGACTACGCTACCGAAGCGGCGTTATGGCTGCCCTGCGCGCTTACGGAAGCGCGTTTCGCCCATGCGCCGTTGGCGCGTGGCGCGAACGGGTTGCCGCCGCCAGCGTGGCCATTGCGCTGCGGCAGTCTGCATGCGCTGGGCATGCTCAGCGGCGACACTGTCAGTGTGCAGGCTGCGCAGGCGTACGAGCATCTGCGTGCGCAAGGGTGGAGCGATGCTGCAATGGCGGTGGCCGCGACCTCCACGACGTTCGATTTGTGGCGCGCGATCAGCGCCGGTTATGCCTCGGCCTATCTCCGTCGCGGCGCGCAGCACATGCCGTGCGGTTTCCGCTACGCCGCGATGGGAACGGGTGGCGTTCCGGCCTTGGCCGATCCGGCCACGCGTGCCGGATGGTGGTCCGATGCTTCCGGTATTCCCCCGGGCAATGGCATCGGGTTGTATGGCGGTATGGATGTCTCAACCGATCCCACGCTTTCCGGTACACGCTGCCTGCGTGCGCTGTGGGAAGGCGCCGATGCCTCAGCCGCCGAGTTGCATGCCAGTGTGAAGGCGACGTCGGTAAAGGTACCGCGCCGCGACTTGCCGCTGTGGGTGTTGCACGGCGCGGACGACGGCCTGCTGCCCACGGCCTTCAGCTCGGAACCCTATGTGGCCTGGCTGCGCCAGCAGGGCCGCCAGCCGCTTTACTGGAAGGTGCCATACGCCCAGCACTTCGACGCCTTTCTGGCGTTGCCGGGGTTCGGCGAGCGGCACGTGCCGCTGCTGCCTTATGGCTACGTGGCGCTGGACCGGTTGTGGGCCCACCTCTACCAAGATGCGCCCTGGTCGGACGCATGGCCCACACCGGCGGCGCAGCCGCGGGGGGCGGGTATGTTGGAACGCAAGGCGCTGGATTTGCCGTAGGAGCGGGCGAGGGGCGGCCAGCTGGAGTATCCTTTCCGCCCCCTGCGCATCGCCTCCAGGGCGCTGCACCGTTCCGATAGCCGAAGGATGTCCGATGACCATCAACGTCACCCTCAACACCAACCGCGGTCCGATCCACCTGCGCCTGCACGACGACAAGACGCCGGTGACGGTCGCCAGCTTCGTGAATCTGGCGCGCCGCGGCTACTACGATGGTTTGTCGTTCCATCGCGTGATCCCCGATTTCATGATCCAGGGCGGTTGCCCGGAAGGCAGTGGCCGCGGCGGTCCGGGCTACAAGTTCGAAGACGAATTCAACGCGTCGCTGCGCCATGACAAGCCGGGCGTGCTGTCGATGGCCAACGCCGGTCCGCGCACCAATGGCAGCCAGTTCTTCATCACCCATGGCGCCACGCCGTGGCTGGACGGCAAGCACAGCGTGTTCGGCGAAGTGCTGGGCGCGGAAGATCAGGCCGTGGTTGACGCCATCCGCCAGGACGACGTGATCGAGAAAGTCATCGTCGAGGGCGATGTGGACGCGCTGCTGGACGCTCAGGCCGATCGCGTCAAGGAATGGAATGCGGTGCTCGACCAACGCGGCTGAAAACATCGCTGCGCAGTCAACCAAAAAGCCGTCGCCCCAAAGGGCGGCGGCTTTTTTCGTTCACGGCCCTGTAACCTGCGAAGGTTCCCGTCCGGCCTAGAATCGGCGGCTTGGATGGCGCGTTCGTATAGCGGTTGTCCACTACGCAGTACCCACAAACCAAGGAGAGCACACATGTCGTTACTCGGAGATCTCGGCGGCCTGCTGGGCGGGCTCGCCGGCCAGCAGGGCGGTCAGGCAGGTGGCGGTTCGCTGATTTCGGTGGCCGGCGACCTGATCCAGAAGGCCGGCGGCATAGAGGGGCTCACCAACATGCTGCACCAGGGCGGGCTGGGCGCGGCTGCGCAGTCCTGGGTGGGTAGCGGCGCCAATCAGGCGGTTTCCGGCGACCAGCTCGGTCAAGCATTGCAGAGCGGCGGCCTGGGTTCGGTGTTGCAGGAAGCGGCCAGCAAACTGGGTATGGACCAGGGGCAGTTGACCGACGCGCTGGCGCAGGTGTTGCCGCACGCCGTGGACCATCTGACACCGAACGGTGAGGTGCCGCAGGGCGGCGCTGGCGGTCTTGATCTGGGTTCGCTGGCCTCGCTGGCCGGCAAGCTGTTTGGCAAGACGCCCTGAGCCCGTTGCCTTGAATCAACGGTCGGCGGAGCGCAAGGCTCCGCCGACCCTGCGCATCGTCAGGAAGCGGCGTTGCGCTTGGACACGAAGTGGTAGATCGCCAGCAGCACCGCGGCGCCGCCGATCGACCCGAGGAAATGCACCAGGCCAGTCGCACCCCAGAGACCGAGCTTCTCGCCGACGTAGGTGGACAGGATGGAGCCGACGATGCCGAGGGCAGCAGTAATGATGAAGCCACCCGGATCCTTGCCCGGCATGATGGCCTTGGCAATCAGACCCACAACCAGACCGATAATAAATACCCAGAGCCAATGCATATCCGCTATTCCTCTATGAGTGTGGCGGACAGACTCTATCGGCTCCCCTTTGGAAATTCCATCTGAAAATCAGTCGATTGTGGTCTCTGGTGAACTTTCATGTTTCCCGTTGGAATTCGTTTCTGTCACTGAATCCTCTACGACAGGGAAGTGAGCGCCGCGAAGCCTACTGAGCGCTTCGGCGGCGCCGACGAGGCGATGCGTCATGACGTGTGCATAGGTGGGTGCGGTCACCACGATTGAGCCGTGGCTCAGCCATTCCTGGACGAGCTTGAGATCTCCTGTGGCCTCCAGGAGGCGCGCAGCGCATGTGTGTCGCAGGCAGTGGACCACGCAGTCCGGGTCGTGGATACCGACCTCCTTGTGAACCAATCGCCACGCGTGCAGGGCTCGCTGGCCGTTCAATTCGGCAAATGGTCCACCCTTGATGTGCCGCACTTCTCCAGGGCGTCCACGCATTCCGGTGTGGCCGGTACGGTGCGGACGGAGCGCAGCGTTTTGAGCGATTCACGGCGCCACAGGTGAATCGAGGTTCCACTCGCGTTTGTGACTACATCGCTCCGACTCCTTGTAGGAGCCTGCGGAGAAGCCACTGACAAAAAATGACACCAGCAGAATCAGCAGCGTTACTGCGCCGAGTGCAGCGGCTTCGCGCGATGCCGTGAGTGCTGTGAAGAAACCGAGGAGGGCGCAAAAGCCCCCCACGGAGATGAAGATGGCGAGCGTTCGTCCGGTCATGCATGCTCCGGGTTCAGAGGAAGCGTGGAGATCACGCGCAAGCCGCGTTGACGGGCCTCATTGCGAGCGTGCAGCTCCGCGTCGTAAGCGCTGTGGCCTTGATCGACTCGCACCAGCGGCGGCCCTCATGCCCGTACTGAGTTGTGTACGTGCTCGTTGCGGTTCTGTTGACTGCGTGACGTGCCATTGGTGTAGCTCCTTTGGTTGTATTGCAGGCATGAAAAAGCCGCCTCGTGGGCGGCTGTGGTGCGTTTGGTGTGCACGGGCGAGTGCTCGGCCCCTCCGCAAGAAATGACGGGTTCCTTGCGTTCGGTGACGCTTTTCACATATTCATCACAATCTCGTGGGTGACTATTGAATCCTCATGGAGCCATAGGGGTCGGACATGGATATCGCCGGTAAAGCGCTCGGTGCGCTTGGTCTGTCTGTCATCGCGTTCGGGTTGCTTAGCACGAACCAAGTTGCTGCACAGGGCACCCTCGCGTCCACCGCGACGTATGTGTATAACGCGAAAGGCGAGCGCATCTCCAAGACCGTTGATGGTGTGATCACGCGCTTCGGCTACGACGAACGCGGTCACTTGATTAGCGAAATCAGCCCGACCGGAAGCCGTGACTACATCTACTTGGACGACATGCTTGTCTCCACCGTAGACACGCCCGCAGTTGTAGCTGCCCCGTCAAAGGTTAGCTACGTGACGACGGACCACATGGGTAATCCGCGTGCAGTGAGCGACAGCTCCGGCAATCTCATATGGCAGAACCCATTCCAGGCCAACTCCTGGGGAGACAAGCCTGTTCTCTCCAACGGTTACACCCTCAACGTGCGCTCAGTTGGCTCGTACTACGACCCGGAGACGGGCCTGATCTACAACATGAGTCGCTACTACGACCCAAACACCGGGCGGTTCATTCAGTCCGACCCCATCGGGATGGCGGGTGGTATCAACACGTACGCTGCGGTCAACAACAATCCACTCAGGTATATTGACCCGACGGGAACCGACGCGATTCTCCTGGTCAACCCAAATACGGTGCCGCTCAATATTCTCGGCTTGACTAGTGGAAACGCGGGGCACGCTGCCCAGCTCATAGGCAACGACACAGCGGGTTGGCACTACTACTCAAGAGATGGTCTAGACGACCTTGACAATCAGATGACGACCTACCGCGATTACGCCACTCTGGATCAGTTCGAGCAGCAGTGGGGTAGTGTCTACCTCCTTCAACGAGGCGTGAGGACCACACCGGGGCAAGATTTGCTTATGAACGCTTATGCCCTAAGGCATCTCAATGATCCGTTTGATGGCTACGAGAATAATTGCGGTGACTTCGTTAAGCACACCTTGCGGGCCGGAGGGGTGAATGTACAAGGAGGCGGCGATTGGTTGCTGCCTACCATTCCCATAAACATGACCGTGGAATTCAACCAAGGCCAGTACATCCCCGAGAACCCCTACGTCAACCAGAATTGGAATCCTCAAATGTTTGGGACGCCACCGCTAGGGTCGTCGTCACGATGAATCGGATCAAGGCTCTGCCATTCATTCTGATCGGGACCGCAGTGCATATCTTTCTCGGCCTTGCGGTCGTGAGCGCGCAACTGAATTGCGGCATACATCCTCATTGCGTACCCACGAGTGCAGGAACGTTCGCGAACATACTGGGATTCCCGCTCAATTTGGTGACGTGGATGTGGCAAAGCCCAGGTGGTGGAATACCAAGCTGGGCATTCCTGGCGTTATTCCTGAACTCAGTGCTCGCGGTAACCATCATTTGGTTTGTGCTGAAGGCAATTTTGAAGCTGCGAGCGAAGGGAGCGAGCTGAGCTAGCAGCAGTAAGCAATCGAGCGCGCATACGTGCACACGCGGGCACCCGCACGGGGGTAACGCGCGCTTCCTCGACCGTCAGATACCCCAACGGAGATCTGCGGTGAACATTTCAGGCCCTCAGTCGTTGCCGAGGCAGCCCTGGAGGGTATCGAGTGCGATCACCGTTGGGGACTTGCCAGCGTTCTGTTGGGCGAAAACGGTGGACACTACCAGCCCGACTGCCCACTCCTTCTTTTCCGGGTCGCTTGCCTTGATGCCGTGCTCTTCAAGCTCGGCTGCAACCTTTGCTTTGATCTCTGCCGTGATCTGCTCCCTGGTACGCCCAGCGGCCTTCGCGTTAGCTGCGACAAAGAAGAGACGCGCATCAGAAGCGCATAGCTTGAATTGATCTTCACGCTGCTTCTGGAACGACTCGGCGGCGTGCAGTCCTGGAAGGACGGAAACGAGTAGTGCGGAGAGAATGATGCACTTCATGCTAAGTTTCTGTTCCTGTTATCGATCATCATGGGCAGTACGGACGAGTAAGCGGCTTGTTGGAATGCCTGCTTGCCAAGCTCCGTAGGGTCGAGGAGTTTGTCTCGCATCTCGGGATCGCCAACCGTGTTGACGTAGTTGCGAGTTGCCATGCTTACACCAGCGAAGAAGGTAGAGCCGACCCACATCTGTGCCGTTTGCCAGTCCCGATCGATCCAGAGCGACCGCATCATGCATGGCTGGCGGGAGGAATGCACTCGGTCCATCCTTGCGCAAGGTTTTGCGGCCATGCCGAATGCCGCAGAGCCGCATGCTAAAATTTCCGGGTTTGCTGCCTCCGTCCCCTACCTCAGAGGAAGTCATGCCCCAGCTCGCCCAGCGTGTCGGCCGCGCCAAACCCAGCGCGATCATGGTCATCGCCGAAAAGGCCAAGCAGCTCAAGGCTGCCGGTCGCGACATCATCAGCTTCTCGATTGGCGTACCCAACTTCCTTCCCGGCGAGCATGTCTACGCCGCGGCACGCGAAGCGCTCTCCCATGACACCGGGCAGTACGGCAGCAACCGCGGTGCGGAGCCGTTGCTGGATGCGTTTCTCAAGCACATCGAGGCGCTCGGTTTCAGTGGTTACGGGCGCATGAATCTCTCGATCGGCATCGGCGCCAAGCAGGTGCTGTACAACCTGGCCGAAGCGCTGCTCAACGAAGGCGACGAGATCTGCTTCGCCGCGCCGTACTGGACCACGTACCACGACATCGCGGACATCGTTGGCGCGAAGGCCAACGTGATGCATTGCGGGCCGGAGCAGCACTACAAGCTCACGCCCGCGCAGCTCGACGCCGCGTTGCAACGCAAGCCCAAGGTGTTCCTTTTCAACAATCCGTCGAATCCAACGGGCATGGTCTATACGCGCGAAGAAATCGCCGCGCTGGCCGACGTGCTGGTGAAGTATCCGGAGACCTGGATCGTCACCGACGACATCTACAACTCGATGGTGTTCGACGGCATCGGTTATCACAACTTTGTGTTCGCCCGCCCCGAGTTGCGTGATCGTCTGATCTTCGTCGACTCCGTATCCAAGACCTATGGTATGCCGGGTTGGCGCGTCGGCCTGATCGCCGGCCCAGAGTCGGTGGCCAAGGCCATCACCACGCTCAATTCCAACCACATCACCAGCGTGCCGGAAGTGATCACCGCGGCTGCCGTGGCAGCGTTCGGCGGCCCGCAGGATGTGCCGCAGGCCAAGTGCGCCGAGTTCGCCGGCAAGCGTGACATCGTGGTGGCCGCGCTCAGCGAGATTCCTGGCGTGGTGTGCCCGCGTCCGCAAGGTGCGTTCTATGCGTTCCCGGATATCTCCGTTGCCTTTGGCAAGAGCCATAACGGCGTGAAGATTGGCAACGACGTGGAATTCTGCGCGGCTCTGCTGGAAGCCACCGGCGTGGCCTGCGTGCCGGGTTCGGCGTTCGGTGAGCCCCGCGCCATGCGCATTTCCTACACCTGTCCGACGGCACAGTTGGCGCCGGGCCTGAAGCGCATCCAGGCATTTTTTGCCGAACTGACCTGATCCAATGCGAGGTGGGTTTGCAGCCCACCCAACAACATTCGGTGGGCCAGTCCCACCTTGTCTCTGAAGGAGTGGAAGTGATGAAAGCCCCCGTTCGCGTTGCCGTTACCGGCGCAGCCGGCCAGATCGGTTATGCCTTGCTGTTCCGCATTGCCGCAGGCGACATGCTCGGCAAGGACCAGCCGGTGATCCTGCACCTGCTCGAGATCACCCCGGCGCTGCCCGCGCTGCAGGGCGTGGTGATGGAGCTCAACGATTGCGCGTTCCCGACGCTTGCTGGCGTTGTCGCTACCGACGACCTCAACGTCGCCTTCAAGGACGTCGACTACGCGCTGCTGGTCGGTGCGCGTCCGCGCGGCCCGGGCATGGAGCGCAAGGATCTGCTGGAAGCCAACGGCGCCATCTTCGGCCCGCAGGGCAAGGCGCTGAACGATCACGCCAAGCGTGATGTCAAGGTGCTGGTGGTCGGCAACCCGGCCAACACCAATGCGCTGATCGCCCAGCAGAACGCCCCGGATCTCGATCCGAACTGCTTCACCGCGATGGTCCGCCTGGACCACAACCGCGCGCTGTCGCAGCTGGCCGAGAAGACCAGCAAGCACAACACCGATATCAAGAAGATGACGATCTGGGGCAACCACAGCTCCACTCAGTATCCGGACCTGCACCACGCCACCGTCAACGGCCAGGCGGCGCTGTCGCTGGTCGACCAGAGCTGGTACGAGAGCGACTTCATCCCCACCGTGCAGCAGCGCGGCGCGGCGATCATCAAGGCGCGCGGTGCTTCGTCGGCCGCGTCCGCCGCATCGGCTGCTGTCGATCACATGCGCACCTGGGCGCTGGGCACGGCGGAAGGTGACTGGGCTTCGATGGGCATCCCGTCCGACGGCTCCTATGGCATCGCCCCGGGCGTGATCTACGGCTACCCGGTGACGGTGAAGAACGGCAAGTACGAGATCGTGCAGGGCTTGGCGATCAACGACTTCTCGCGTGCCCGCATGGACGCCACCGACAAGGAACTGCGCGAAGAGCGCGCCGGCGTCGAGCATCTGTTCGCCAAGAAGTAAACGAACGGCCATCGTTGCCACGACAAGGGCGGCCCTGTGCCGCCCTTGTCGCGTGTGGCCGCATTAATGGGTGCGCGGCGGGGCCTGCAGCGTGGAGAGGATGCTCCTTACATAACCGATCAGCGCCTCGTCGGCCCACGAGCTCTCGGTGAGGTCCGGTTCTTTCGCATGGGCTTCGCGAATGCGTTCATGGGTACCCGGATCGTCGCCGGCGTACCTGCGAAATAGCGTTATCCAGCGCTCGCCGAGTGCGCGGGCTTCGGGTTCGTGTGGCGGCAAGCCGTTGGTCATCGCCTTGCGCAAAGCGACCAACAGTGGCGGCCATTCGTTGAATGTTGCGCCGTAGTGCTCGCGCATGAAGGCGAACTCTTCCGGCTTCAGGTAGCGCTGGTAGATCACCAGTCGCCCTTCCACGAAGGCCTGCTCGACGAACCGCCGCATGGCGGCGCTGACGCCCAGGGCATCCCAGGAGCCCGGTTCGTTGTCATGCATCTGATTGAGGCGTACGAGGAAATCCGGGTTGCCGCCGGTGTCCCGATAGAGCGTGCGCATCCAGCGCACTGCGAGGATCTGCGCCTCGGGCGCGTCCGGTGAAGCGCCACGATCCATCGCAGCCTGTATGGCGCTGACCATGGCGCTCCATTCGGCGCGGAGGGTCACGTCGTGAAGCAGCGGAAGTTGCTTGATTTCCTCGGTGGAAAAGTAGTTCTCGTACATCGTCATCAGCTCCAAGGTGTCTAGCCATTCGGCCAGATCAGGGGGCTGTCCGGCGGCCAGTTGCGTACGCAACTGAATGAGCTTGCCGCGCAACCGTTCTGCGCGTGCCAATTCGCGATCGATCTGCGCGAGCTGGCGGTCGATCAGCTCGGCCAGCGGCAGCTCTGGCCCGGACAGGGCGTCTCCGATGTCGGCTAGCGACAGACCCAGCTGGCGCAGGGCCTGGATACGATGCAGGCGCTCGATGTTTGCCCGATCGTAGAGTCGATAACCGGCAGCGGAGCGCACCGAGGGCTTCAGCAGGCCGATGGCGTCGTAGTGGTGCAGCGTGCGGACGGTCAGTCCGCTACGCCGTGCAAGCTCGCCAACGGTCAACTGCATGGGGTTCTCCTTCGGTGCGTGGCGGAACACTGGGGCCTTACGTTACGTAAGGGTCAAGCATGGCGATAGACATGGGCGTGCCAGCTACGACCATCGTCGCGCTGCAATGCACGGGCGACTTACTCTAGGCTTGCTAGGCTTGGCACGGCGATCATACGGAGGAGGGGCCGATGCGCTACGAAGACTTCTACCGGATGTCGGTTGAGCAGCCCGAGCTGTTCTGGGCTGAGCAGGCACGGCTGATTCACTGGGAGATCCCACCCCAGAAGATCCTCGACCAGTCGAATCCACCGTTTCGTCGCTGGTTTGTCGGTGGCACCACCAATCTTTGCTACAACGCCATCGACCAGCATCTGGCCAAGCGTGGTGAGCAGCTGGCGCTGGTGGCGATTTCCAGCGAGACGGGCATCACCCGCGAACTGAGCTATCGCGATCTGTATCGTGAGGTGAACACGTTCGCGGCGGTGCTGAAGTCGCTGGATGTCGCCAAAGGCGATCGCGTGGTGATCTACATGCCCAATATCGCCGAAGCGGTATTCGCCATGCTGGCTTGCGCGCGCATCGGGGCGATTCACTCGGTGGTGTTCGGCGGCTTTGCCGCGCACAACCTGGCACTGCGCATCGACGATGCACGACCGAAGCTGCTGATCGCCGCCGATGCGGGCATGCGCGGTGGCAAGGTGATTCCCTACAAGCCGCTGGTCGATGCCGCCTTGGACGAAGCAACCCACTCGCCACCGCGCGTGCTGATCGTCGATCGCGGGCTGGACGTGCAGATGACGCGGGTGTCCGGGCGTGATCTCGACTATGCCAGTCTGCGCGTGGCGCATGAAGACGCCGAAGTGCCGGTGACTTGGCTGGAGTCGAACGAGCCGAGTTATCTGCTCTACACCTCCGGCACCACGGGCAAGCCCAAAGGCATCCAGCGCGACGTGGGCGGCTATGCGGTGGCGATGGCCATGTCGATCCGCAACGTGTTCGATATCGCGCCGGGGCAGGTGATGTTTTCCACCTCCGATGTGGGCTGGGCGGTGGGGCATTCGTACAACGTGTATGGACCGTTGATCGGCGGCGCAACCTCGCTGCTATACGAAGGCTTGCCGACGCGGCCGGACCCGGGCATCTGGTGGCAGCTATGCGAGCGCTACGGCGTGCGCACCATGTTCTCCTCGCCCACCGGTATCCGTGTGTTGAAGAAACAGGACCCGGCCTGGTTGAAGCGGTATGACCTGTCGAAACTGAAGTGGCTGTTCCTTGCCGGCGAGCCGCTGGACGAGCCGACCGCGCACTGGATCACCGATGGTCTCGGCGTGCCGGTGATCGACAATTATTGGCAGACGGAAACCGGCTGGCCGGCCATCACTCTGATGCCAGGCTTGGATCTGAAGCCGGTGAAATTCGGCTCACCGGGCCTGCCGGCGCCGGGCTACAAGATGAAGGTGATCGACGAGGGGACGGGACTCGAAGCCGTGCCGGGCGAGAAGGGTGTGCTGGTGTTCGAGCCGCCACTGCCTCCTGGCTGCCTCACCACGGTGTGGGGCGACGACGAGCGCTATCTCAGCAGCTACTTCAGCCACTTCAAGGAACTGGTGTACAGCTCGCTGGACTGGGCCATTCGCGACGAGAACGGCTACACCACCATTCTTGGCCGCACCGACGATGTGATTAACGTGGCCGGGCATCGGCTGGGTACGCGTGAGATCGAGGAGTCGGTGGCGACGCTACCGGCGGTGGCCGAGGCCGCGGTGATCGGTGTGCATGACGAGCTGAAGGGGCAGGTGCCCGTGGTGTTCGCCACGCTTAAACAGGATGCAGGTGTAGCGGGCGCTGGGACCGTGGCGCGAGCGATGCAGCAGCGCGTGGTGGAACAGCTCGGTGGGGTGGCGAAACCGTCGCGGGTGTATGTGGTGAATGCGTTGCCGAAGACGCGTTCGGGGAAATTGCTGCGACGTTCGCTGCAGGCGTTGGCGGAGCAGCGCGACCCGGGCGATCTTTCGACGCTGGATGATCCGGGAGCATTGGAAGAGATTCGTCGGGCGTTGGAGCGTGGGCCGGACCAGGGCTAAGGCGTCGGGTAGGTTGGGGTGAGCGCAGCGAACCCCAACGATGCTTCTGTACGCGATGTTGGGGTTCGCTGCCGCTCACCCCAACCTAGCTTGCTATGCCGCTTCCACCTCTCGTTCCACCACCGGCATGCGAATCAAATGATCGAAGGCACTCAGCGACGCCTTCGCACCTTCACCCATGGCGATCACGATCTGCTTGAACGGCACGGTCGTGACGTCGCCCGCGGCGAACACACCGGGAATCGAGGTCTCGCCGCGTGCATCCACTTCGATCTCGCCGCGCGGCGACAGCTTCAGCGTGCCTTTGAGCCACTCGGTGTTCGGCAGCAGGCCGATCTGCACGAAGATGCCTTCCAGCGCTACGCGATGGCTTTCGCCGCTGGTGCGGTCGGTGTAGGCCAGGGCGGTGACCTTGTCGTCGCCGAGCACTTCGGTGGTCTGCGCGCTGACGATCACTTTCACGTTCGGCAGGCTGCGCAGCTTACGTTGCAGCACTTCATCGGCGCGCAGCTTGCTGTCGAATTCCAGCAGGGTGACGTGGCCCACGATGCCGGCCAGGTCGATGGCAGCTTCGACGCCAGAATTGCCACCACCGATCACCGCGACGCGCTTGCCCTTGAACAGCGGGCCGTCGCAATGCGGGCAATAGGTGACGCCCTTGTTGCGGTACTCCTGCTCGCCCGGCACGTTCATATTGCGCCAGCGCGCGCCGGTGGAAAGGATCACCGTCTTTGATTTCAGCGAGGCGCCATTGGCCAACCGCACTTCGATCAAACCGTTTGGCTCGTCGGCGGGGATCAGCTGCTCCGCGCGCTGCAGGTTCATCACGTCCACGTCGTATTCGTGCACATGTTGCTCCAGCGACGCGGCCAGCTTGGGACCTTCGGTATACGTCACGGAGATAAAGTTCTCGATGGCCATGGTGTCCAGCACCTGGCCGCCGAAACGCTCTGCGGCCACGCCAGTGCGGATGCCTTTGCGTGCGGCATAGATCGCCGCTGCGGCGCCGGCCGGGCCGCCGCCGACCACGAGCACGTCGAACGCGGCCTTGGTCTTGATCTGCTCGGCGGCGCGCTGTTCGGCACCGCTGTCGAGGCGGGCAGCGATCTGCTCGATGGTCATGCGGCCCTGGTCGAACGGTTCGCCATTGAGGAACACGGTGGGCACCGACATCACCTGGCGCTCGTTCACTTCGTCCTGGAACAGCGCGCCGTCGATCGCCACATGCTTGATGTTGGGATTGATCACGCTCATCAGGTTCAGCGCCTGCACAGTGTCGGGGCAGCTGTGGCAGGAGAGGGACATGAAGGTCTCGAAGACGTACTCGCCTTCGAGGTTGCGCACTTGCTCGATCACGTCCTGCGTCGCCTTGGACGGATGGCCTCCCACTTGCAGCAGGGCCAGCACCAGCGAGGTGAACTCGTGGCCCATCGGAATGCCGGCAAAGCGCACGCCGACGTCGGTGCCCACGCGGTTGATCGCGAAGGACGGCTTGCGTGCGTCGTTGCCGTTGCGGCTCAGCGAAACCTTGTCGGACAGCGATTCGATGTCCTGCAGCAAGCCCAGCAGTTCCTGGGACTTGTCGCTGTTGTCGAGGGAGGCCACCAGCTCGATCGGGTGAGTGACCTTTTCGAGGTAGGCCTTCAATTGGGTCTTCAGATCGGCATCCAACATGGTGGGGGCTCCATTGGTTTATTCGGGGTGAGCGTCACCAGCACCCGGCTAGGCCGGGCGTCGCAGACGCTCTGGATTCGGAGGTCGGACCCGGCGGGACGCCGGGTCCGGGGGCGGCTCGGAGGGCAAGCCGCCATGCACGGGAAAGCGTGTGGTTTAGATCTTGCCAACCAGGTCGAGCGACGGCTTCAGGGTCTTCTCGCCTTCCTTCCACTTGGCCGGGCACACTTCACCCGGGTGGGAGGCGACGTACTGGGCAGCCTTGACCTTGCGCAGCAGCTCGGAAGCGTCGCGGCCGATGCCGTTGTCGTGGATTTCGCACAGCTTGATCTGACCTTCCGGGTTGATCACGAAGGTGCCGCGCAGCGCCAGGCCTTCCTCTTCGATCATCACGTCGAAGTTGCGGGTCAGGGTGCCGGTCGGATCGCCGACCAGGGTGTACTGCACCTTCTTGATGGCGTCGGAGGTGTCGTGCCACGCCTTGTGCGCGAAGTGGGTGTCGGTGGACACGCCATAAATCTCTACACCCAGCTTCTGGAATTCGGCGTAATGGTCGGCCAGGTCTTCCAGCTCGGTCGGGCACACGAAGGTGAAGTCGGCGGGGTAGAACACCACCACGGACCACTTGCCCTTGAGCGAGGCATCGGTGACTTCGATGAACTGGCCGTTCTTGAAAGCCTGGGCCTTGAACGGTTTGATTGCGGTGTTGATCAACGACATCGTTGGTTTTCCCGTGTGGTGGGTTGTTGGAAGCTGAAAGATACCGCGCGTATTGCGATAACTCTAATTGATTGTAGGGATCGGCTTGATTGGCGGGGGCTATGGATCGCCGGTGCCGTCCATGTCCGGCGCAGCATGAGGTCCGCCCATGACAGCAGTACCCGCGTTACGCCCGAGTAGAGGCGCTTTCACGCGGGCATCCACCACCGTCGCGGTCACGATGTCGCTACCCACGTTCACCGTGGTGCGCAACATGTCGAGAATGCGATCCACGCCCAGCACGATGCCGATGCCTTCCGGTGGTACGCCGAAGGTGGCCAGCAGGCCGGCGATCAGCGGTATCGAGCCACCGGGAATGCCCGCCACCGCCACCGCGCTCAGCACCGACAGCAACATCAGGATGCACTGCTGGCCCAGCGAGAGGTCCACGCCGAACGCTTGTGCCACGAACAGCACCGTGCAGCCTTCGAACAGCGCGGTGCCGCTCATATTCATGGTGGCGCCCAGCGGCAGCACGAAGCCGGCCGTGCTCGGCGCCAGCTTCAGATCGTCGCGCGCCATCGCCAGCGAGGCGGGCAGGGAGGCACTGCTGGAGCTGGTGGAGAACGCGGTGATGAGCAAGGGGCGGATCTGTTTGAAATAGGCCAGCGGCGAGCGTCCCGCCAGCAGCCGCAGCCATAGCGACATCGTGCCGAACAGGTGCAGTGCCAGCGCCACGGCGCAGCCGATCACAAAGACCGCCAAGGTCAGCAGGATGTCCACACCGACCTTCACGATCACGCTGTAGATCATGGCCGGCACGGCGAACGGCGCGAGCTTCAGGGCGAAGCCGACGATGCCGGTCATCACTTCGCTGATCAGGTCAAGTCCGGACTGCAGCTTCAGTCGTTTGTCTTCGCTGAGCTGCGTGCCGGCCGCACCGACCAGGATGGCGAACACGATCAGCGGCAGCACGTCGCCCAGCGCGTTGCGGTCGGTGCCGACGACGGCGCTGAACAGGTTACGCGGCATGAACATCTCCACCAGGATGGCGAAGCTCATGCTGGGTTGTTGGTGCTGGCGCTCCACCGCCTGGAGTGCGCTGCTGCCGTATTGCTGCATCAGCAGGTCTTTCGAGGCCGGGTCGAGGTGATGGCCAGGCTGCAGCAGGTTCATCATCAGCAGGCCGATGGCTACCGCGATCGCCATGTTGGCGAAGAACAGCGCGAAGGTGCGCCCGGCCAGCGGCCCCAGCTTGTCGAGTCGCCCCAGCTGCACGATGCCGGAAGCCAGCGAGGCGAAGACCAGCGGGATCACCACGAAGAACAGCATGCGCAGGAAGATCTGGCCCAGCGGATCGAACACCGCGGCGGAGATGGCCTGCATGGACTTCAGCGTGCCGGGATGGAACTGGCCGATGCCTAACGTGACTACGGCGGCGATCACGCCGATCAACAGGCCCCAGAGAATGCGTGCAGCGAGACGGGTGGGTGTGCTCATCCATTGAATGTACGTGACAGCCCAGGTTGGGTCACGCAAGAATTCACGTTTGCTGCTTCGCAGCACGAGATTGCGCCTCCGGGCGCGCTAAAATCAGCGCTTTACGCGGAGGTTCCATGACCCAGATTGCATCCCCCGGTGCGCGTTTCCGCGCCGCAGTCGCCGCCGAGCAACCCCTGCAAATCATGGGCGCCATTACCGCCTACGCCGGTCTGATGGCCAAGCGCGTGGGCTACAAAGCGCTATACCTCTCCGGTGGCGGTGTGGCTGCCAATTCGCTGGGTATGCCGGACCTCGGCATTTCCACCATGGAGGACGTACTCACTGACGCCCGTCGTATCGTGGACGCTACCCAGATGCCGTTGCTGGTCGATATCGACACGGGTTGGGGTGGTGCTTTCAACATCGCCCGTACGATCCGCTCGTTCATCAATGTCGGCGTTGCCGCGGTGCACATGGAGGACCAGGTCGGCCAGAAGCGTTGCGGCCACCGTCCCGGCAAAGAAGTGGTGCCGAAGGAAGAGATGGTTGATCGCGTGAAGGCGGCCGTCGATGCGCGCACCGACCCCGGGTTCGTGATCATGGCGCGCACCGATGCCGCCGCTGTCGAGGGCATCGATTCGGCCATCGACCGCGCCTGCGCCTATGTCGAGGCGGGTGCCGACATGATCTTCCCGGAAGCCATGAAGACGCTGGATGACTACCGTCGTTTCAAAGCGGCTGTGAAGGTGCCGATCCTGGCCAACCTCACCGAGTTTGGTTCGACGCCGTTCTTCACCACGGACGAGCTGCGCGACGCCAACGTCGACATTGCTCTGTATTGCTGCGGTGCCTATCGCGCGATGAACAAGGCTGCGCTGAATTTCTATGAGACGGTGCGCCGCGAAGGCACCCAGAAGAACATCATCGACACGCTGCAGACGCGCGAACAGCTTTACGACTTCCTCGGCTACCACGCCTATGAAGACAAGCTCGACGCACTGTTTGCCAACAAGTAGTCCTGAACGGGCCGAATTCACGCCGTGCCGCGGCGCTTTCGACGCGGCCGGCCAGTTGCATGCAATGAGGAGAAGTATCCGATGAGCGAGCAAGTCCTTCCCAAGGCCAAGAAATCCGTCGCCCTGTCCGGCGTGGCCGCGGGCAACACCGCGCTGTGCACGGTCGGTCGCAGCGGCAACGATCTGCATTACCGCGGCTATGACATCCACGATCTGGCGGCCAAGGGCTGCTTCGAAGAGGTGGCCTACCTGCTGGTCCATGGCGTGCTGCCGAACTGGGCTGAGCTGAATGCCTATCGTGCCAAGTTGAAGCGCCTGCGCGGCCTGCCGGCGCCGGTGAAGAGTGCGCTGGAACTGCTGCCGGCCTCCACCCACCCGATGGACGTGATGCGCACCGGCTGCTCGGTGCTCGGCACGGTGCTGCCGGAGAAGGACGACCACAACGTCACCGGCGCGCGCGACATCGCCGACCGTTTGATGGCCAGCTTCGGTTCGATGCTGCTGTACTGGTACCACTTCAGCCACAACGGCAAGCGCATCGAGACGGAGACCGACGACGACTCCATCGCCGCGCATTTCCTGCACCTGCTGCACGGCAAGAAGGTGAGCGAGCTGCACGCGCACGCGCTGGACAAGTCGCTGGTGCTGTACGCCGAGCACGAGTTCAATGCGTCCACCTTTACCGCTCGCGTGATCGCCGGCACCGGTTCGGACATGTACTCGGCGATCACCGGCGCCATCGGCGCGCTGCGCGGTCCCAAGCATGGCGGTGCGAACGAAGTGGCGATGGAGATCATCGCGCGCTATCGCAATACGGCCGAGGCGGAGGCGGATATCCGCGCTCGCGTCGAGCGCAAGGAGATCATCATCGGCTTTGGCCATCCGGTGTACACGGTGTCCGATCCGCGCAACGAGATCATCAAGGAAGTCTCGCGCAAGCTTTGCACCGAGGGCGGCAACCCGACGCTGTTCGATGTGTCTGAGCGCATCGAGAAGCTGATGTGGGATCTCAAGAAAATGTTCCCCAACCTCGATTGGTTCTCCGCCAGCGCGTACCACATGATGGGCGTGCCGACGGCGATGTTCACGCCGCTGTTCGTGATCGCCCGCACCTCCGGTTGGAGCGCGCACGTGATCGAACAGCGCCAGGACGGCAAGATCATCCGTCCGAGCGCGAACTACACCGGTCCGGAAGACCAGATCTACGTGCCGATCGAAAAGCGCTGAGCCGAGCGCTAAGCGAAAAGGGAGCCTTCGGGCTCCTTTTTTGTTGGCGTGGGCGATGTTGGAGTGGAGTCGACGGTGCGTTATCCGTTCGTAGGCACAGGTGTATCTGTTTTGATACAGGTTCTATCCATCGCCAAGCCCGCTGAGGAACTTCCTCCAACGCGATGGATAGTCGTGAAATTTTTTCGCATCGACGGCGACAGCGATGGCTGCTGCCGATTTTTGTGTAACAGCAGTGATGCATGGTGCGATGCCATGGCCGTTGGATTAGCCATGCGAAGTTACGACCTTGCGCTCAAGTGTCTGATTTTTCTCGCGTGATAGCGCCGGTCTGGCGTGGTCCGGGCATGGTATGCATGTTGCAATGCAATCGTGCCGCTTACGCAGGCAAACAGGGGGTCACCGCACACTGCTTGGAGAACAACCATGCGCAAAAGTCTTCTTGCAACAGCGCTTCTGCTAGGGCTGGGATTGGCACTCCCCGCCGCGGCACAAGACAACAACAACAACTCCGGTACACAGGCCAATACCAACTCGAGTACGCATAGCAATACCAACTCGAGTACGCACAGCAATAGCAATTCCAGTCAGCACAATGGCAGTGACCGCGGCAATATGGGCGATTCCTATGCCACTGGTCAGGGCAGCTCAGCGGCAAACAACGGAGGCACTGCAACTTCGTCCATCACCAGTTCGTTCGATACCAGCAAGGCAGTCGCCGTAAGCCGGCTCGACGGCACGGTGACGAATAACACCGTCTCCAGCATCGGCAACTACGCCACCAACATGGGCAATGCGAGTGGCGGCCGGGGCGGCAGCGGCGGTGCTGGCTCGGGCGGCGACGGCAACGGCGGTAGCGGCAGTTCCGGCGGCAACGGCGGCGACTCCCACGCACGTAGCGGCTACGTCGGTGGTTCCCACAGCGCAAGCGGCAACGCCTGGGCAGGCAGCGGCGCATGGGGCGGCGACAGCAGTGGCAATACCGGTAAGGCGCGCGCTCGCGGTGCCGGCACCGATACCGCCACGAGTGGCAGTGGTGTCTGGACAGGCGGAGCTGCTTCCGGTGGCGCGGCCACAGCATCCAGCGGCAATTCGTCCGCGACCGGCGGAACCAGTGGTGCGGCCGGCAGCGCTGGCGGTGCTGGTGGCGCTGGTGGTTCGGGTGCGGCCGGCATGGGCGGCGCCGCTGCGGGCGGCAATGGTGGCAACGGCGCGGCCGGTGGTAGCGCTATGGCCGATGCGGGCAGCTTCAATATGTCCAACACCATGACCGGTTCGGCGGCGGCTGCGGCAGGCGTGACGGTGATCTCGCAGAACAGCGGTATTGCTGCGCTGACTCAGCAGAGCGTGAACGTACAGGCCAATCTGAACGTCGGTCATTGATGCGCAAACCCACGTCGTGGAGCGCCTTGTGCGCTCCACGACCGCTTGTGGCCGGATGATTCGGAGCGTTTGCCATGGACATCATGGCAAGCAACGACGCGTAGCGGCCGCGGGCACTACGGGAGACATGTGCCATGCAGATCATTAGGCCTGCGTGCGGTTTGGGAGTAGCGTGTTTGCTGGCGGCATCAGGCGTCGCGTTCGCTGATGGATCGTCAGGCTCGCCTGCGTATCTCGCGGGCGGTTCGGGATCGCCGGTGGCTGTCTATGTCGCGGCTGCGAACGGCGCTCATCGGGTTTACGTCGATGGCCTCGGGCAGAGCGTGGACGCCAGCGTGCTTGCCAGGTCCAGCGGCGGTACCGATGCGAGTGAGCAGATAACGCTCAACGGCAACGTGAGTAACAACACCGCGGACCATGTTGCTACCGGATTCAATTCGATCAGCGCCGGTTCGTTCGTAGGTGTGTCGGGTGTGCCGATGGTGATCCAGAATACCGGCAACAACGTACTGATCCAGAACGCCACCATCATCAACGTGCAGTTCAAGCCATGAGGCGATGGCTGCCGCTGCTGGTGCTTCCGTCGATGCTGCTTGCGGGTTCACTGCAGGCGTCATCGGTCGTGGTGCCTGGCGCGCAGGGCCAGAACGTCACCTTGCATCTGACCAGTCTGAAGGAAGCCCGGTTCAAGAACACCATCCGGCAGAAGTACGACTTCAGCTGTGGCTCGGCTGCGGTCGCCACCTTGCTGACCTATCAGTATGGCTACCCCGTCGACGAGCAGGCTGCTTTCGAGCAGATGTATGCCCATGGTGACCGCGCGAAGATCACCAAGGAAGGATTCTCCCTGCTCGACATCAAGGCTTACCTGCAGGCGAACGGCTTCGAAGCGGACGGCTTCGACGTGCCGCTGGAAAAACTCCAGCAGGAAAATCTTCCAGCGATCGTGCTGATCGATGAAGGCGGCTACCACCATTTCGTGGTGATCAAAGGTTTGCGTAACGATCGCGTGCTGGTCGGCGACCCCGCCCTGGGTACGCGCTCGCTGCCGCGTTCGCGCTTTAATGCGATGTGGAAGAACCATCTAATTTTCGTTATCCACAACCGGCGCTCGATGGCGGTCTTCAACAGCGCGAGCGACTGGCGTGCAGCTCCCATGGCGCCTCTTAGTTCCGGTATTGACCGTCGCGGGCTGGACGGTATTACCATGCCCAAGCGCGGCCCGGGGGACATATGAAAACCTTGCTGTCGTCGACACGTTCGCAGGTCATTCTCGCCTGCCTGTTGATCACCTCCGCAGGAGTGTGGGCGGGTGCAGCCCATGCTCATGACTTTGTCTTCGACAAGGGGCCGCTTGCGTTATTGTCGCCGTCTTTGAGCGATGCCAATCCGACCTCGGAAGTGGCGCACTGGATGCCCGTGAGCGCCTCGCGTCTCGACGATGTCCGCGGTGGGTTCGATCTGGGCAACGGGCTCGTGGCTTCGTTGGGCATTGATCGCGCGGTTTACATCAACGGCGCGCTGGTCACCTCGACCAAGATCGATATCCCGGACATCGCTCACATGACTCCGGCGCAGGCTGGTGTGCTTGCTTCGGCGAACGGCACAGCCACCCTGGTGCAGAACGGGCCGGGCAACACCTTCGATCCATCCGCATTCAGCCATACCGTGGCGGCCACGGTGGTGCAGAACACCCTCAACAACCAGAACATCGACACCGTAACCACGCTGAACATTTCGGTGAACACCCTGAGCATGTTCCGCGGGCTCAACCTGCAACAGAGTCTGCAATCCGCAACCGCCAATCCACTGGGCCATTGACGCGCACGAAGCCATCCATTGGCTGGCGCGAAAGGATGCGAGATGACTACGGGACGAAAGCCATGGCGATATACGTGCTCGGTGGGCTGCGCCGGTTTGGTGCTGCTTACCGGCGTATGTTCGGCCCAGCAGATGCCTGCACTCGGCGCATCGCCACCGGTAACGTCGGCGACGCCGGCAACGAGTGAGGTCTCCGCCACCATCCGCAAGCAGGTGGTCGAACAGGGTGAGCGCATCGACGCCATGCGCAATCAGATCGCTACGCAGATCGAACAGCTCGAAACCATGAAGCGAACCCTCGCCACCCAAGAAGCGGACTACAGGGCGTTGCGACATGCCGTGGGCATGGACGTGCTGGACAAGCAGCGAGCAGGCAACATCAGGGCCGCGGGGGCGAGCGCATCGGCGTTGCCGATGTCCGCTGCTGATTCGCTTGCTGTCGGCGGTGTGACGGACGTACCGACGGATACCAAGCCGGTAGGGCAAGCGCCACAGCAAGATACGCGACCTCCTGAGGTAGCCCCCATCTTCGATCAGCCGGGCGTGCTGACGCCGCGTGGCAAGCTGATCGTGGAGCCGTCGTATCAGTTCGGCTATTCGTCCGCGGACCGCGTGGCGCTGGTGGGCTACACCATTATTCCGGCCATCCTTATTGGCTTGATCGATGTGAGGCAGGTCAAGACCACCACGCAGACCGCAGCCGTGGCTTTGCGTTATGGCATCACCAACCGGCTGGAGGCCGAGGTACGCATCCCATACGTGTATGGCCACACGGATACCATCAGCCGGGAGATTTTCACGGGTACGGCGACTGACCGCGTGTTCGGCGCGAGCGGTCATGGCATCGGCGACGTGGAAGCGACCGCGCGATACCAGCTCAACGATGGTGGCGCGGACAAGGCGTATTACATCGCCTGGCTGCGTTTCAAATCGCGTACGGGCCGTGATCCCTTCGAAGTGACGACCGACTGTGTGCAGCGCTGCGTGCAAAACGCGACCGGCACGGGCCTGCCATTACAGCTGCCTACCGGTACCGGCTTCTACTCGATACAGCCGGGAGTGACCTGGCTGTATCCGTCCGATCCGGTGGTGTTCTTCGGCAATGTGAGCTATCTGCACAACTTCGAGCGCAACCACGTCAGCCGCACCTTGCTGCTCGCGGGTAAGGAGCAGCTCGGTAAGGTGAAAGTGGGTGACGTCGTGGATGTGAGTGTCGGCATGGGCTTGGCGTTAAATGAGAAGGCTTCCTTCAGTATCGGCTATGACCAGAGTTGGATCGGTGTCACCAAGCAAAACGGCAGGACGGTGCCAGGCTCGGCCAAGACGGTGCTCGGCACACTGCTGATCGGCGGTTCGTATCGCTTCAACGAAAAGCGCACATTGAACTTCACGCTGGGCGTCGGGGTGACGCGCGACACGCCGGATGCGACGGTGACGGTGCGCGTGCCGATGGCGTACTGAAAGCGGTGAGAGGCGAGACGTGAGAAGTAAGGGCGCTACGTAGCCACTTACTTCTCACGCAGTTGCTTGCATCTAAGGTCTTTACTCGCTCTTACAAGCCCTCGGCCTTCATGGCCGCCTGCACACCGGCATCTTCCAGCATGCGCTGAGAGAATCGCTCCAGTTGGTCGAGGCCGCTCAGGGCCACGCCCTTGGCCCTGGCCCAGCGCAGCACGACGAACAGGTAGGGGTCGGCGATCGAGCGCGTGCCGGTCAGCCAGTCGCGGCCGACGAGCTGCGCATCGAGCCGTTCGAACAAGCCGCGCAGACGATTGCGCGCGTTGGTCATCAGTTCGGGATGCACCGCTTCGTCGCCCACGAAACGCGCCGGGCCGAACAATGGCTTGAACGCCGGATGCACGTCGGAGTTGAGAAAGCACAGCCAGCGCAGCACATCGGCACGGCCGCGCGGGCCTTCGCCGCCCAGCCTGGCTTCGGGGAAACGCTCAGCGAGGTAGCTCAGGATGGCCACGTTCTCCGTGAGCAGCCAGCCGTCGTCTTCCTGCAACGCCGGCACCATGCCGCCCGGACTGATCTTCAGATATTCCGGCGAGCGGAGCTGGTCGCGCGCGACCTGATGGGCCTCATAAGGCTGGCCGATCCACTCGAGCACGATGTGGTCGGTGAGCGAGCAGGCGCCGGGCAGGTAGTAGAGCTTCATGGGGGTCTCTTTGCGGAGTAGGGCGGCGCGCAGTGTGGCGGGCCGCCTCGTTCACCTCAAGCCGCGCTGGCGAGGCGCTGGCGTCGTCGCTGTGCGAGCCAGCCACTGCCGCAGATGGTTACCACCAGCAGGCCGTCGAGCGTATAGCGGGACCAGCTGCGGGCATCGAACCAGGCCGACAGCAGGTGGTCGTGCGCGATCATGCGTGCCGCCGTCCAGGCGATGGCGCCGGCGCCGATGTAGACGACGATGGGGAAGCGTTCGATCAGCTTCAAGATCAGGGTGGAGCCCCACACGACCAGCGGCACGCTGATCGCCAGGCCGATGATCACCAGGGTCATGTGGCCGCCCGAGGCGCCGGCGATGGCCAGCACGTTGTCCAGGCCCATCAGTGCGTCCGCGACCACGATGGTGCGTATGGCTGCCCAGAAGCCGGCGGCGGCACTGACGTTGTGTCGGTCACCGTCATCGGTGCGCAACAGCTTCCATGCGATCGGCAGCAGCAGCAAGCCGCCGGCCAGCATAAGGCCCGGCAATTTGAGCAGGTAGACCACCACGGCGGTCAGCGCGACGCGTATCGCCACTGCGCCAAAGCTGCCCCAGAACACTGCTTTTCTTTGCAGATGCTTGGGCAGGTTGCGCGCGGCAAGGGCGATGACGATGGCGTTGTCGCCCGCCAGCACCAGATCCAGCAGAACGATGGCCATCAGGCCGGAGAGAAATTCGGGGGTGAGGAAATCCATATGGTTCGGTTCCTGCGCGCGGGACGAATGCAGCAACCGCGGGTGCACGCAGCCCCGTTGTTACCGCAAAAGTCTCGTTCGCGGCAGAACCGCTGCAGTGACCGGAGCGGTGCTCCGCTCGTGATGACGACCACTGCACGGACGGCTGATGAGGAGGCGTCCGGAACTACTCCCCTTTGGGATTAGTTCCGGCCATTGTCGATGCCGTCATGCATACCAGTCAAGCCAAAGCCCTTAAGGAAATGGCTTTTCCTCGCTACAATGTCGCGGTTTTGCAACGAAATGTGCGGCCGCCGGGTGGAGAGCGCAGGCTGGGTCCCGGCCTGCGCTAAGTCAGGCGTTTATCTCCAGGGTTCTCGATACTATGAATACCGTCTACCGCCAATCCCTCCCCGGCACGTCGCTGGATTATTTCGATGCGCGTGCCGCCGTGGAGGCGATCCAGCCGGGCGCCTATGACGCGCTGCCCTATACCTCGCGAGTGCTTGCCGAGAACCTGGTGCGCCGTTGTGATCCGGCGATCCTCACCGAGTCGCTCAAGCAGATCATCGAGCGCAAGCGCGAGCGCGATTTCCCGTGGTTCCCGGCGCGCGTGGTGTGCCATGACATCCTCGGCCAGACGGCATTGGTCGACCTGGCCGGCCTGCGCGATGCGATTGCCGAGCGTGGCGGTGACCCGGCCAAGGTGAACCCGGTGGTGCCGGTGCAGTTGATCGTCGATCACTCGCTGGCGGTGGAGTGCGGTGGCTTCGATCCGAACGCGTTCGCGAAGAACCGCGCCATCGAAGATCGCCGCAACGAGGACCGCTTCCACTTCATCGAGTGGACCAAGAAGGCGTTCGAGAACGTCGACGTGATCCCGCCGGGTAACGGCATCATGCATCAGATCAACCTGGAGAAGATGTCGCCGGTGATCCAGGTGCAGGACGGCGTGGCTTATCCCGATACCTGCGTGGGCACCGACAGCCATACGCCGCACGTGGATGCGCTCGGCGTCATCGCCATCGGCGTGGGCGGCCTGGAGGCCGAGAACGTGATGCTCGGCCGCGCCTCGTGGATGCGCCTGCCCGACATCATTGGTGTGGAGCTTACTGGCAAGCGCCAGTCCGGCATCACTGCCACCGACATCGTGCTTGCCCTCACCGAATTCCTGCGCAAGGAAAAGGTGGTCGGCGCGTACCTGGAGTTCCGCGGCGAAGGCGCAGCCAGCCTCACGCTGGGCGATCGCGCCACCATCTCCAACATGGCGCCCGAATACGGCGCCACCGCCGCGATGTTCTTCATCGACGGCCAGACCATCGACTACCTGCGCCTCACCGGCCGCAGCGACGAGCAGGTCAAGCTGGTGGAGACCTATGCCAAGGCCGCCGGCCTGTGGGCCGACACGCTGGCGCATGCGCAGTACGAACGCACGCTGACGTTCGACCTGTCCTCGGTGGTGCGCAACATGGCGGGCCCGTCCAACCCGCACAAGCGCCTGCCCACCTCTGATCTCGCCGCGCGCGGCATCGCGGGCGAGTGGAAAGAGCAGCCGGGCCAGATGCCCGATGGCGCTGTGGTCATCGCCGCCATCACCAGTTGCACCAACACCAGCAACCCGCGCAACGTGATCGCGGCGGCCTTGCTGGCGCGCAACGCTAACGCACGTGGTCTCACGCGCAAGCCGTGGGTGAAGAGCTCGCTCGCACCCGGTTCCAAGGCGGTGGAGTTGTACCTGAAGGAGGCGAACCTGCTGCCGGATCTGGAGAAGCTCGGCTTCGGCATCGTCGCGTTCGCCTGCACCACCTGCAACGGCATGTCCGGCGCGCTCGATCCGGCGATCCAGCAGGAGATCATCGACCGCGACCTGTACGCCACCGCCGTGCTGTCCGGTAACCGCAACTTTGATGGCCGCATCCACCCGTATGCCAAGCAGGCCTTCCTGGCCTCGCCGCCGCTGGTGGTGGCCTACGCCATCGCCGGCACCATCCGCTTCGACATCGAGAAGGACGTGCTCGGCGTCGACGCCAACGGCCAACCGGTGACGCTCAAGGACATCTGGCCCAGCGACGAGGAGATCGACGCGATCGTGTCCTCCAGCGTGAAGCCGGAGCATTTCCGCAAGGTCTACGAGCCGATGTTCGCGCGCACCGGCCACACCGGCACCAGCGCCGCGCCGCTGTACGACTGGCGCCCGCAGAGCACCTATATCCGCCGTCCGCCGTACTGGGAAGGCGCGCTCGCCGGCGAGCGCACGCTCAAGGGCATGCGTCCGCTGGCGGTGCTCGGCGACAACATCACCACCGACCACCTGTCGCCGTCGAACGCGATCATGCTCGACAGCGCGGCCGGAGAATACCTGGCGAAGATGGGCTTGCCGGAAGAGGACTTCAATTCGTACGCGACCCATCGCGGCGATCACCTCACTGCGCAGCGCGCGACTTTCGCCAACCCCACTCTGCTCAACGAGATGGCCGTGGTCGATGGCGAAGTGAGGAAGGGTTCGCTTGCCCGCGTGGAGCCGGAAGGCAAGGTCATGCGCATGTGGGAAGCGATCGAGACCTACATGGACCGCAAGCAGCCGCTGATCGTGATCGCCGGTGCCGACTACGGCCAGGGCTCGTCGCGCGACTGGGCGGCGAAGGGTGTACGCCTTGCGGGCGTGGAAGCGATCGCGGCCGAAGGCTTCGAGCGCATCCACCGCACCAACCTGATCGGCATGGGCGTGCTGCCGCTGGAGTTCATGCCCGGCACCGATCGTAAGACGCTGGGCATCGACGGCACCGAGACCTTCGACGTGGTTGGCGTGCGCACGCCGCGCGCGGACCTCACGCTGGTCATTCATCGTAAGAGCGGCGAGTGCGTCGAGGTGCCGGTGACGTGCCGCCTGGATACCGCTGAAGAAGTGTCGATCTACGAAGCTGGCGGCGTGCTGCAGCGCTTTGCGCAGGATTTCCTCGAGGCTTCGCAGGCGGCCTGACCACGCGCTGATCCGCAGGTACATGCCACGCGGCATCGTCCTGCGGTTGGTGACTTCGCTCGCGTGCGACGCGAGCGAAGTCCCGTCACCACAGGACAACACACACATGGCACAGCTTCCCCAGATCCGCATTCCCGCCACCTACCTGCGCGGCGGCACCAGCAAGGGCGTGTTCTTCCGCCTGCAGGACCTGCCCGAAGCAGCGCAGGTGCCGGGTGCCGCGCGCGACGCGCTGCTGCAGCGCGTGATCGGCAGTCCCGATCCCTACGGCAAGCAGATCGACGGCATGGGCGGCGCCACGTCCAGCACCAGCAAGACGGTGATCGTGTCCAGAAGCAGCCGACCAGGCCATGACGTGGATTACCTGTTCGGCCAGGTGGCCATCGACAAGGCCTTCGTCGACTGGAGCGGCAACTGCGGCAACCTGTCGGCGGCGGTCGGCCCGTTCGCCATCGCGGGTGGCCTGGTCGATCCCGCGCGCGTACCGCGCGACGGCATCGCCACCGTACGTATCTGGCAGGCCAACATCGGCAAGACAATCATTGCCCATGTGCCGATGACCGATGGCGCGGTGCAGGAAGCCGGTGATTTCGAGCTGGACGGCGTGACTTTCCCGGCCGCCGAAGTGCAACTGGAGTTCATGGATCCGGCCGCGGAGGAAGATGGCGCGGGTGGGGCCATGTTTCCCACCGGGCACCTCGTCGACGATCTGGAGGTGCCGGGTGTCGGCACGCTCAAGGCCACCATGATCAACGCCGGCATCCCCACGATCTTTGTCGAGGCCTCCGCGATCGGCTACACCGGGACGGAGCTGCAGGACGCCATCAACAGCGATGCCAAGGCGCTGGCGATGTTCGAGACCATTCGCGCGCACGGCGCGCTGCGCATGGGCCTGATCGGCTCGCTCGACGAGATCGCCACACGCCAGCACACGCCCAAGGTGGCCTTCGTCGCCAGGTCGGCCGACTACGTCGCGTCGAGTGGCAAGCCCGTGACGGCGGGCGACGTCGACCTGCTCGTGCGCGCGATGTCGATGGGCAAGCTGCATCACGCCATGATGGGTACAGCGGCGGTAGCCATAGGCACCGCGGCGGCCATTCCAGGCACGCTGGTGAACAGCGCAGCAGGCGGTGGTGAGCGCCAGGCTGTGCGCTTTGGCCATCCGTCGGGGACGTTGCGGGTGGGCGCTGAGGCGGCGCTGGTTGACGGCACGTGGACCGTCACCAAGGCGGTCATGAGCCGAAGCGCGCGTGTGCTGATGGAAGGCTGGGTGCGTGTGCCTGCGGAGTAAGCTCGACAAAGGTTGCGTCAACCGAAAGGGTTAAGCCTCCGCGACGCAATGGCGGTTTCCCTGTTGCCAGGAGACGAGCCTCATGAGTACGCATGACATCCGCTCCGCCAAGCGTCCAGACCCCGATCAGCCGATGGTCGACATCGCTAATTACGTCACCGATTGCAAGATCGATTCGACCGAGGCGTACGACACCGCGCGCTACATGCTGCTGGACTCCCTCGCCACCGCGATGATGGCGATGAAGTTTCCCGAGTGCGTGAAGCACCTGGGCCCGGTTGTGCCGGGCGCGAATCTGCCGGGCGGCGCTCGCGTGCCGGGGACCAGTCATGAGTTGGATCCGGTGCAGGCCGCGTTCTCCATCGGCACGCAGATCCGCTGGCTGGACTTCAACGACACCTGGCTGGCCGCCGAGTGGGGCCATCCGTCGGACAACCTCGGTGCGATCCTGTCGGTGGCCGATTACCTCAGCCGCAAGGCCGAGCGCAAAGGCGGCAAGGCGCTGACCGTGCGCGACGTGCTGACCTATGCCATCAAGGCGCATGAGATCCAGGGTTGCTACGCGCTGCTCAACAGCTTCAACCGCGTGGGTCAAGATCACGTGATTCTGGTGCGTCTGGCGTCCACTGCCGTCGCCACCGCGATGCTGGGCGGCAACAAGGAGCAGATCACCACGGCCGTGTCGCACAGCTGGATCGACAATGGTGCGCTGCGCACCTATCGCCACGCGCCGAACACGGGCCCGCGCAAGAGCTGGGCGGCCGGCGATGCTTGCCGTCGTGCGGTGACTCATGCCATCAACGCTGTGTACCGCGGAGTGGTGGGCTATCCGTCGGCGCTGTCGGCCAAGACCTGGGGTTATTACGACGTGGCCTTCAAGGGCAAGGCGTTCGAGTTCGAGCGCCCGTTCGGCAGTTATGTGATGGAGAACGTGCTGTTCAAGATCAGCTTCCCGGCCGAGTTCCACGCGCAGACCGCGGTGGAGTGCGCCATGCAGCTGCACAGCCAGGTGGCCGGTAAGGTCGACCAGATCGATAAGGTGGTGATCGAGACCCAGGAAGCGGGCGCGCGCATCATCGACAAGACCGGCCCGCTGGCGAATTACGCCGATCGCGATCACTGCATCCAGTACATGGTGGCGGTGCCGCTGATTTTTGGCCGTCTCACGGCCGACGACTATAACGACGACGTGGCCGCCGACCCGCGTATCGATGTACTGCGCGACAAAATGGTGGTTAGCGAGAATCCGCAATTCACCAAGGATTATTTCGATCCTGAAAAGCGCTATATCGGCAACTCGGTACAGGTGTTTTTCAAGGACGGCAGCAGCACCGAGAAGGTTTCGATCGATTTTCCGATCGGCCACCGCAAGCGCCGTGCCGAAGGCATCCCGGTTCTGCTGAAAAAGTTCGAAGGGGCCATGCGTGGGCATCTGCCGTCACATCAAGTCAACGCGATCCTCGACGCCACGGCGGACACCGCCAGGCTCGATGCCATGCCAGTACAACAATTCCTGGGTCTCTTCACGTTGTAAAGACGGCGTGAGCTGAGAATGAACGGGCGTTCCGAGTGCCATGGCGATTGTTTATTTTTTGCTAAACTCTTCGCGCCCGTTTCGGGTGGTCTAGCTTCAAGCTTCAAGGCCGATTTTCGGCCCGGACTCATGACGGGTTCTGCGGCGTGATTGCTCCCGTCTGGGGTGGAACGGACGCGAAAACCAATATACGAGGAGACACCTGATGAAACGTAAGGGTTTGTACTTCCTGATCGCGTTGGCCCTGGGCGGTGTAAGTGCCGCTCATGCGCAAGACGGCACCTCCAGCGCGGCAACGCCTACCTACGACGGACGCTGGTACATCGCGCCCACCGTGGGCGGCTACTACAACGATACCGATCGCAACACCAACAGCCGTCAGGTTTACTACGGCCTGGGTGTGGGCCGATTCTTCGCGCCGAACCTCTCGGTCGACCTGTTTATCGATCGCACCAAACGCGATATCGATAGGAAGGTCGGTGGCGGCACTTGGTCAAACAACAGCTATGGCGTCGCCGCGCGCTACTACTTCGGCGCATGGGACTCATGGCGCCCGTATCTGCTAGGCGGCGTCATGGGCAGCTACCACCACAATCGTGTCGACAACGACTGGGCGCCGGCGGCGGAGGGTGGGGTTGGTATCTCCAAAACCATCACCGATAGCACGGATTTTCGCGCCGAGGCTGGCTACCGCTACGACTGGGATGACAAGACCCAGCCGAAAAAGAACGGTTATGGCGACTGGTTCCTGGGCTTCAGCGTGGTCTCGCGCTTCGGAGCACCGGCCGCTGCTCCAGTGGCGGCGGCTCCGCCGCCCGCAGCGCCCGACTGCTCCAAGCAGTTCCGCAACGGCGTGAACCTGTGCGACAACAAGTGCCCGGATCTGCCGGAAGGCACCATCGTCGGTCCGGACGGCTGCCCGCAGAAGGTGGTGATCGACCTGCGCGGCGTGAACTTCAAGTTCGACCGTCCGAAGAAGGGCGAGAAGGACATCAAGAAGGCCCTGGCTGAGCCGAGCGCCGACTCGATCGCGGTGCTGGATCAGGCCGTCGATACCCTGCAGCGTTATCCGCAGGTGAAGGTGCTCGTGGCCGGCTACACCGACTCGGTGGGTAAGGACGCGTACAACCAGAGTCTGTCGGAGCGCCGCGCTTCGATCGTGTACGACTACCTGACCTCCCACGGGGTGGCTGCCAGCCGCCTGGAAGGCCCGATCGGTCATGGCAAGGGCGATCCGATCGACAGCAACGACACGGATGCCGGCCGCGCCCGCAACCGTCGCACCGAGCTGCAGGTCCAGCAGTAACCGACTGGAAAGTCGTCCTGAAAAGCCCGGCAAAAGCCGGGCTTTTCTTTTGTGACAATGAATTACGTCGTTTCTGGCGAGTGTCGTCTCGACGTTTTTGGCCCCGTTTGGCTGAACGAGAACCCACCGAAAGCTTAAGCTGTCATGTATGTATGTTCAGGGATGTGGGTATCACTTAACGATTTTGCTACACTCTGCGCCGCTTGCTGTTAGGAACGCCAAGCAAGGGACATTGAAAGTCCCTGGATGTCGAACCCTGAAGTTCTGACGCGCGATTTCCGTCTGGGGTGGAACGGACGCGAAAACCAATAAACGAGGAGACACCTGATGAATCGTAAGGGCTTGTATTTTCTAGTCGCCCTGGCCCTGGGCGGCGTAGGTGCCGTTCACGCGCAGGACAACGCTGCCGGTGCGACCACGCCGAGCTACGACGGTCGCTGGTACATTGCGCCGACCGTGGGTGGTTACTACAACGATACCGACCGCAACACCAACAGCCGTCAGGTTTACTACGGTCTGGGCGTGGGTCGTTTCATTGCCCCGAATACCTCGATCGACCTGTTCGTCGATCGCACCAAGCGCGACATCGATAAGAAGATCGGTGGCGGCAACTGGGCGAGCAACAATTTCGGTGTGACCGCTCGTTACTACTTCGGCGCGGCGGACGCATGGCGTCCGTATCTGCTGGCCGGCGTGATGGGCAGCTACCACAAGAACCGCTTCAACAACGGCTGGGCACCGGCTGCCGAGCTGGGCGCGGGCGTGTCCAAGTCGATCACCGACAGCTCGGACATCCGTGCTGAAGCCGGTTACCGCTACGACTGGGACGACAAGAGCCAGCCGAAGAAGAACGGCTACGGCGATTGGTTCCTGGGCTTCAGCGTGGTCTCGCGCTTCGGCGCGCCGGCCGCCGCTGCCCCGGCAGTGGTTGCTCCGGTCGCCCCGGTTGCTCCGGACTGCTCCAAGCAGTTCCGCAACGGCGTGAACCTGTGCGACAACAAGTGCCCGGATCTGCCGGAAGGCACCATCGTCGGTCCGGATGGTTGCGTGGCGAAGGTGGTCATCGACCTGCGCGGCGTGAACTTCAAGTTCGACCGTCCGAAGAAGGGCGAGAAGGACATCAAGAAGGCGCTGGCTGAGCCGTCCGCCGACTCGATCGCCATTCTCGACCAGGCCGTCGACACCCTGAACCGCTACCCGCAGGTCAAGGCCATGGTGGCCGGCTACACCGACTCGGTCGGTAAGGATGCCTACAACCAGAGCCTGTCCGAGCGTCGCGCTTCGATCGTGTTCGACTACCTGACCTCCCACGGTGTGGCTGCCAGCCGCCTGGAAGGTCCGATCGGCCACGGCAAGAGCGATCCGATCGATAGCAACGACACGGAAGCCGGCAAAGCCCGCAACCGTCGCACCGAGCTGCAGGTCCAGCAGTAATCGACCGCAAGGTCGTCCCGAAAAGCCCGGCGAAAGCCGGGCTTTTCTTTTGTGTTGCCGCTGCGATACGCAGATCGGGCACGATGTAGAACATAAGGATCGAGAAAGGCCGTTGGGAATGAGTTCGTTCCGTCCACGTTCGACCGCTTCTGCTGCGCCGCGGCACGGTCTCGCCCGCGTGCTCAGCAAGCTGGGCGTGTGCTCGCGCAGCCAGGCCGAGAAGGCGGTGCGCGAGGGCAGGGTGAGTGTGGATGGGCGCGTCGTGCTCGATCCCGAGCGCCCGGCCGATCCGGCAAAACAGCGCATCCTGCTGGACGGTGAGGTGGTGGGTGTAGCTCAGCGTGTCTACGTGGCATTGAACAAGCCTCGCGGCATCGTGGTCAGCGCCGCTGACGAGCGCGGCAGGGATACGGTGTATGACCTGCTTGCGGAGGCCGGTTTGCCCTGGCTGGGCCCAGTGGGGCGGCTGGATAAGGCTAGCGAAGGCCTGCTGCTGCTTAGCAACGACAGCGTGTGGGCGGCACACCTGACCGAGCCGCGACATCACGTGGACAAGACCTATCACGTCCAGATCGACGCCATTCCGGACCAGACCACGCTAGCTCGCCTGATTCAGAGCACCGTGGACGAAGGCGAGCGATTGGCCGCCAAACAGGTGACCTTACTGCGTAGCGGCGAGAAAAATGCCTGGCTGGAAATCGTGCTCGACGAAGGTCGCAACCGGCACATTCGGCGCCTGCTGGCCGCTCACGATATCGGTGTGCTACGGCTGATTCGCGTAGCCATCGGCGACTTCAAGCTGGGCGATCTGGCGAAGGGGCAATGGCGACACCTTCGACCGGACGAAGTGGCGCGCCTCAGTCGCAAATAGACGTCCGAGTTTTCACTGCCGCCAAGGTGCGTTCCACGGCGGGATGGCAGCGCTCCGAATCCAGCACGGCATATATGGTGTTCTGGCAGGTGATGCCCGGCTTGCGTATGGCGACGATTTCGCCTCGCTGCTCGTGATCCACAGCGCACGCCGCCGGCACGATGGAATTGCCCCTGTCAGCGGCCACCCAATCCAGCACTTCTTCCAATTCCTCGAAATGCGCCACCGTGTTGAGCCGTCCCAGGCTTCTGCCAAGCACTTGGATGAACCAGGTGGTGAAGACACGAATCGTTTTCGCCGTAAGTGATCTGGTATCGACTCGTCGCCTGCGGCAACACACCGCAATACATGCGGATGGTGGCGCGCGAGAACTGGGCCAGCTACGACCGCTTCAACCGATCGGTTGTCGACTTGCTGGCTAACGACGAAGTCGCGTTGCTCGACTTCGCCGACGCGGCACAGGTCTCGAATACGGATAGCTGGCGCTACCGAGCCGAACTCAGCAACCTGCCATAAGCCTTGCTCAGCCGCCGATCACACCCAGCGCACGCCCTACCTTGGTGAATGCAGCGATGGCATGATCCAGGTGCTCACGCGTATGCGCGGCGCTCATCTGCGTACGGATACGCGCCTGGCCCTGCGGCACTACGGGGTAGAAGAAACCGGTGACGTAGATGCCCTCGTCGAGCAGGGCGGTCGCCATGGCCTGCGCCTTCTTCGCGTCGTACACCATCACCGGCACGATCGGGTGCACGCCTGGCTTGATGTCGAAGCCGGCCTTGGTCATCTGTTCGCGGAAGTAGCGCGTGTTCTCCTGTACACGCTCGCGCAAATCACCGGCGCTGGCGAGCATGTCGAACACCTTGATCGCCGCTGCCACGACGTGCGGCGGCAACGAGTTGGAGAACAGGTACGGACGCGAACGCTGACGCAGCATCTCGATCACCTCGGTGCGACCCGTCGTGAAGCCGCCCAGTGCGCCGCCCAGAGCTTTGCCCAGCGTGCCGGTGAAGATGTCGATCTTGTCCATCACGCCGTTGACCTCGGCCGAACCGCGGCCGTGCTCACCGAGGAAGCCGGTGCAATGGCATTCGTCGATGTGCACCATCGCGTTGTACTTTTTCGCGAGCGCGGTGATCTGATCCAGCGGTGCGATAAAGCCGTCCATCGAGAACGCGCCGTCGGAGGTGATCAGCTTGGTGCGCGCACCGGCGGCGTCGGCATCCTGCAATTGCTTCTCCAGATCCGCCATATCGCAGTTGGCGTAGCGGAAGCGCTTGGCCTTGCACAGGCGGATGCCGTCGATGATCGAAGCGTGGTTGAGCGCATCAGAGATGACCGCATCCTCTTCGCCCAGCAGCGGCTCGTAGAGGCCACCGTTCGCGTCGAAGCAGGCGGCGTAGAGGATGCTGTCCTCGGTGCCGAAGAACTCGGCGATCTTCTTTTCGAGTTGCTTGTGCAGATCCTGCGTGCCGCAGATGAAGCGCACCGAGGCCATGCCGAAGCCATGACTGTCCAGCGCATCCTTCGCCGCCTGGATCACCTCGGGATGATCGGCCAGGCCAAGGTAGTTGTTGGCGCAGAAGTTGAGCACCTTGCGCCCGCCTTCGAGCTCGATCTCCGCCGACTGCGGCGAGGTGATGATGCGCTCGGCCTTAAACAGGCCCTGCTCGCGGATGGATTCGAGTTCGGCGGCGTAGCGTGCCTTGGCGGAGTAGCTCATGGAGATCAGCCCTGGGGGAAAGATGCTGATTGTGAGCCTTTGGGGGCGGTTGGAAAACCGCCTGGTGTGGGGGGGGAGGGGTGAGCCCTTGCGCGCCCCTCAATGCAATCCGAAATCCACCCGCGTCGTCTTGCCCTTATCGTCGATTCCTTCAGCCGTGAGCTTGGGGGCCTTCAACGACACGCGTTTGTCGTCGATCTTCCCCTTGAGCCAGGTCTGCACAGCCGCAGCGCGACGTTGCGCCAGGTCGCGCATGGCCTGGTCGTCGGCCTTCACGTTCGTCTCCAGCAGGCTGCGCATCTCGTCCGGTTCCAGCGATTTCTTCAGGCCGATGGCGTTGCGCGGCTTGTCGATATCGGCGTGCTTATAGGCGCGCGCGAGGAAGTGATCGTACTCATCCGGGGTAATCGACAACTCGGCCAATGCCGCCTCGGAGGTATCGGCGTTCTTGCCGGATTGGTCGACTGCTTTCTCCTTGCGCACCATGTCGTCCACGGTCACTTGGCGCAGCCCCTTCTCGTCCAGGGAAGGGTCCTCACGGCCGATGATGTCCAGGCTCAGTGCCTGCTTCTGGTTGAGTACGCCGACGATCTTGCTCAACCGTTCCTTCGCCGCCGCATTCAGCACGGCCGAGCCCGGATCGAATTCCACATAGCCCAGGTCTTCGTGATTGCCGCCGCCAAAAGCCGCACCGAGCAGTCGGAACGGTGCCGTGGCAGCCTTGGCGATGAGGTTGCCTATGGCGCGCCAGATCAGGCCGCCCATGCTGAACTGCGGGTCGTCCAGTGAGCCCGAAACCGGCAGATTCACATCGATATTGCCCTCGGTGTCCTTGAGCAGGGCCACCGCCAACTTCACTGGCAGGTGAGAGATGCCGGGGCTCTCCATGCGATCACCAAAGGTGAGCTGGGTGATGAAGATGTGGTTGTCGGCGTTGAGCTTGCGCTGGTCAAGCAAGTAGTGCACATCGACCGTCAACTTGCCCTGGGTGATCGGGTAGCCGGTGTATTTGCTGGAATACGCGCTGAGCCGGGTCAGTTCGACCTCGTTTGCCTTGCCCTTGATGTCGAGGAAGGCGACCGGTGCCAGCGGATTGATGGTGCCGCCGATGTCGACCGGCGAGTTGTCATCCAGCTGGGCCTGGACCACCAGGTCGGCCGGCGGGCCGCCTTCGGCTGTACCGAACGCGCCGATCTTGCCGGTGAGCTTGGTCAGGTTGGCGGTGTAATTGGGCTTGATGAAATTGTCGGTGTAGTTGAGCTGGCCGTTCACCAGAGTGATCTGGCCGATGAGAACATCCGCGGCGGGTGCCGCAGGCGTCGCAGGTGTTGTGGCCGCGGTGGCCGCGGGCGCGGGCTTTTGCGGCTCGGGTGCAGCCGGCACGTTCTTGTCCGCGCGGGTCACCGAGACGGGGGCCGTCTCTTCCTTGGCCACCACATCGGCCAGGTTCACGCGGCCGTTCGCGTTGATGATCATGCGGGCGTAGAACGCGTTCAGCACCAGGCTGCCCACGTGCATGCGCGGTGCGCCGGAGCCGTAAGTCACGTCGAGATTGTTGCCGGTCAGCGAACTCCAGCGCATGAAGTCGTCGCCAGTGAGCTTGTCCTGCACGCGCACTCGCTCAAGCGAGGCGTCACCCTTATAGGCCATCTTGGGCTGCGCGCCGCGACCGTCGTAGTGCAGCTTGCCCTTGCTGCTCATGCGGGCGCTGGAGATGACCACGTTCAGTGGCACGCTGATGTAGGGCGCGAACGTCGCGATGTCCAGCTGCTTGGTCGTCAGATCCAGATCGGCCGTTGCGGGCATCAGCTGTACTTTGCCGGCGGTCGAGAAACTGCCCTTGCCGATGCTGCCTTCCAGCTTGAGGTCGCGCGGCTGGTTGAATTTGTCGCTGAGGTTCTCGATGCCGCCGTTGAGCGATTGGACAGCGCCCTGCGCAGGCTTGTCGCCACCCACTGCGTGGTCCGTAAAGCGGACAGCGCCGTTCTCGATGCCAAGATGACCGATGCTCCACTGCCACGCCGGACCGCTGTCGGCCTTGGTGGCGACTGCGCGTGGTGCGCCCTTGGGTGGTGCGAACAACGTGGTCAAGCTGATGGTGTTGTTGGCGTTGCGTTGCACGTCCAGCTGCATGCCGGTTGCCACCAGACTCGCCAGCTGCGCTTGGCGACTGGCCAGATCGATCTGGGTAATGTCGGCTTCCAACTTGTCCCAGGCCACGGGTGCGCTCTGGCCTTTGGCCGGCGGCTCCAACGCAAAATCGGTGACGGCGGCATGGGCGGGCGCCAGGTGCACGTTGACGGTCTTGCCCCAATCGAGCTGCAGCTGACCCGTGGCATCGAGCTTGCCCTTGGCCGCGCGCGCAGCCATGGTCGAGCCTGCCATCGCCTGCAATGGCACCATGTCGACTTGTTTTAGCCCGAGCGCCGCACTGAGCTTTGCCGCAGCCAGATCCAGCGAACCTTTGGCACTGATGTCGCCGCCAAACAGTTGACCGCCAAGTTCGAGCTTGGCCGGAGGCGCAGCCAGCATGCTCAGGCCTTGCAGGTTGCCGTGCAGGTTGGCGAGGTCGAGCTTGTTCTGGTCGGCGTCGGTGTAGTGGATGGCGCTGCTGGTCAATGCCATCGAGGCCATGCGCAGGTCCGTAGGCGGCGCCTTCTTTTCCGCTTCGCCCGGAGCAGGGGGGCTGGTCAAGGTGTCGAAGTTGCTGTGGCCCCCGGCGCTTTGCGTGTAATAGACCTGCGCGCCGTCCAGCTTCATTGCACCCAGGTGGTAACGCGATATCAGCGGCTGCACGTCAACGAGCTCAGCCGATCCCTGCGTCAGCTTGGCGATGGCTTCGCCGTGACTGCTGTTGAGCGTGAAATCGTTCAGTTGCAGGTTGCCCGTGAGCTGCAGTTGCGGTGTCGGCTGCGTCTGCACGAAATGCAGTACCAGCTTGCCGCTCAGCAGGCCCTGCGGAATCGCTACCGGCAACGGTTTGGGTACATAGCTCAGATAGCGCGGCAGGTCGAAGCGATCGAGCTGAAAGTCGATGGTGGACTCATGTGTATTCGCGAACGGCTTGGTCTGGCCGTCGATACGCACGGAGCTGCCATCCACGCGCATGGCCAGCAGCGGCTGCACAAAAACGTCGGTCGCGCTGGGCAGATTAGCGATGAACGGTATGCCGACTTCCAACTGCTCGATCCGGTCATGAGCCTTCAGCACCTGGTCGTCGAACTGGATGTCGCCGTTGTGCACGCTGATGTTGGAGATGGCGAAACGGGCCGGCGGTGCGTTCGGCTCTGCTGGCTTGGAGGCGAAGCGATCGATCAGGTCGGAGAAGTTGAACTGATGCTCCGCCGTTCGCGTGATGTGGATCTGCGGGTGCTGCAGCGCCAGCTCGCCCAGCACCGGCGCCAGGCGGAACAAAGACGTCCACGAAGTGCGGACGGTCAATCGATCGACGTCAACGAAGGGCGACTTTCCGTCGCGCTCGCCGATGTGCAGCTGATCCACATCCAGCCGGAGCGTGTAGGGATTGAGGTGCACCTTGCCCAAGGTCACCGGGCGACCCAGCGCCGCGCTGGCACGCGATTCGACCTGGCCCTTGATGATCGACGGGGCGGCGAAGAAGCCGAACACGCCGAAAACCACCAACACCATGGCCAGGATCAGCAGCGCCTTGCGTACGCGATGCGAGCGATAGACCTTGAGCGCACGTTCGCGTCCGGCGGCCAGCCGGGAACGGCCCGGGGGACGTGTGTCTGCCATGCAGGTGATGCTCCGTCGATGTTGCGACCCGACGGCATGCGGCTACACCAGCCACACACTCCCTAACTTGACCTGTTTGCCGGTCGCGGGAGCGAGTTTACTCGTGCGTGAGACTTTTCTGCATGACTCCCTGCGCCATTTGACGAGGGAGTCATCGTTCGCTTCAGGTCGCGGTCACAGCCAGGAGCAGACGACCTTGCCGCAATGGCCGGCATCCATCAGGTCGAAACCTTTCTGGAAATCGTCGATGTGAATCTGATGGGTCAACACCTTCTGCAGCGGAAAGCCGGTGAGCACCATCTGGGTCATCTTGTACCAGGTCTCGTACATGCGGCGGCCGTAGATGCCTTGCAGGGTGAGGCCCTTGAAGATCACCTTGTCCCAGTCGATGCCGGCGCCCTTGGGCAGGATGCCGAGCAGGGCGATCTTGCCGCCGTGGTACATGCACTCGAGCATGTCGTTGAAGGCGCGCGGGTTGCCGCTCATCTCCAGGCCTACGTCGAAGCCTTCGATGTGCAGGTCCTTCACCACGTCCTTCAGCGATTGGTTGGACACGTTCACCACGCGCGTGGCGCCCATATCGGCAGCGAGCTTGAGGCGGTAGTCGTTGACGTCAGTCACCACCACGTTGCGCGCGCCTACATGCTTGGCGATGCCGGCGGCGATGATGCCGATCGGGCCGGCGCCGGTGATGAGAACGTCTTCGCCGATCAGGTCGAACTCCAGCGCGCAATGCGCTGCGTTGCCGTACGGGTCGAAGAACGCGGCCAACTCGGACGGAATCTGGTCCGGGATCGGCCACAGGTTGGAGGCCGGCATGGTCATGTACTCGGCGAATGCGCCGTTGCGGTTCACGCCGATACCAATGGTGTTCGGGCACAGATGCTGGCGACCGGCGCGGCAGTTGCGGCAGTGGCCGCACACGATATGGCCTTCCGCCGATACGCGGTCGCCGATCTTATAGCCGGTCACGCCCGGGCCGATCTCCACGATGCGGCCGACGAATTCATGGCCGATGGTCAGGCCGGGCTTGATGGTGCGCTGGCTCCATTCGTCCCACTTATAGATATGCAGGTCGGTGCCGCAGATCGCGGTCTTCTCCATCTTGATCAGCACCTCGTTGGGGCCGACCTCCGGCATGGGCACTTCTTCCATCCAGATGCCCTGTTCGGGCTTGCGCTTGACCAGGGCTTTCATCGTCTGCGACATGGGACATCCATCGGCTGGCCCGTAGAGCGGGCGGGGAAACGGCAATTATAGAGGGGCTGCCCGGTTCATCGCCTTCGTGCAGTGCAGCGTTGCCGCATGGGGTGCCTCGCACTATGGTCGCAAGTTTGTGCGGCTGCCCGGCCTCAAGCGCAGCGACGCGGCGAGCATCCGTCGCAAGGGAGCGGGCTTTTTCCTGGCTGCGAAGTGGTCGACGCACCTACAATTTCGCGATGCCTGCCGACCAGCGCCCACTCGCCATCTTTCTCATGGGGCCCACCGCTTCGGGCAAGACCGCACTTGCCTGCGCGTTGAGCGAACGCTTTCCCGTAGAGCTGGTCAGCGTGGACTCCGCGCTGGTCTACCGCGGCATGGATATCGGCACGGCCAAGCCCGACGCGGCGACCTTGACGCGTTACCCGCATGCGCTCATCGACATCCGCGATCCCTCCGAGCCGTATTCGGCGGCTGACTTTCGCGCCGACGCATGGGCGGCCATGAAGGCCATCACCGCACGGGGCAGGGTGCCGCTGCTGGTCGGCGGCACAGGTCTGTATTTCCGCGCGCTGCAGAAAGGCCTTTCCAGTCTGCCCGAAGCTGACACCACCATCCGCCAGCGACTGACGGAAGAGGCGGCCACGCTCGGCTGGCCTACCATGCACGAGCGCCTGCGGCAGCGGGACCCAGTGGCTGGCGCTCGCATTGGACCCAACGATGCGCAGCGCATCCAGCGCGCTTTGGAGGTGATCGAACTCACTGGCCGGTCGCTCTCCGAACAGCAGCAGGGCGGCAACGGCGAGCGTTTCCCCTGGCGGGTGCTCAAGTTAGCGCTGTTGCCGGCGGACCGCGCGCCGCTGCACGCGCGCATCGCTCAGCGCTTCGACGTCATGCTGGCGCAGGGCTTTCTCGGCGAAGTGCGCCAGCTGCGTGCAAGGGGCGACCTGCACGCCGATTTGCCGGCCATCCGGGCGGTAGGTTACCGCCAGGCCTGGGAGCAGCTGGATGGTCTGACCAGCGCATCCGAATTCCGCGACCGCGGTGTGTTCGCCACCCGCCAACTGGCCAAACGACAGATCACCTGGCTGCGCAGTGAGCTGGATGCCAGGGTGCTGGACCCGGATCGGCCTTGGCTGGAGGAGCGTGCGATGGATGCCTTGAGCCTGTTCTTGGGCAACCCACGGTAGGAGCCCCGGCTAGTAGATCTTTGCGTCGACTTCACAGGCCGTTCGCTGCCCCGTCCATCGGCGCCTAGTGCCCTTTCATCAACGATTTAAAAGTGGTTAATATTCATCGACCTTGGGCCGGGGCGCCGCGTGCGTCTTTTATCCGGCCCGTCCGTTGCGAGGGGGAGAACATAAAATGTCCAAAGGGCAGTCATTGCAAGATCCATTTTTGAACGCATTGCGCCGCGAGCGCGTCCCGGTCGCCATCTATCTGGTCAACGGCATCAAGCTGCAGGGAACTATCGAGTCCTTCGATCAGTTCGTGGTCCTGTTGCGCAACCAGGTCAGCCAGATGGTTTACAAACACGCCATTTCCACCGTGGTGCCAAGCCGCAACGTGCGGATGGGCAACGGCCACGATGGGCACGTCGATGCCACGGTCACTTCCGACGCAGAAGGTTGATTCAGGGCACGGAATGACCATGTGATAGAGGTCGCAGGGCGGAAGCCCTGCGACCCGGCGTGTAGCCACTACACTTTCGCTCCGCTTCGGCCGCACAGCGGTTCGACGCCGGAGCCCTTCGCATAGGTCATTCCAGCTCAGTGTTCGATAGACAAAAGAAAGGCGAGCGCGCCGTACTCGTGCTCCCGCATTCCCGCGGCGAGGGCGACACCGCGCGTCGCGCCGAAGAATTCGCCGAGTTGGTGAAATCCGCCGGGGCCGAGGTGCTGGGGAGCATCTCCGCCCGCGTCGAGGATCCCAACCCGCGCTACTACATCGGTAGCGGCAAGGCCGATGAGGTGGCCGAAATGGCTCGTGCGCTGGAAGCCGACCTGGTGTTGGTCGACCACACCCTGTCGCCAGTGCAAGAGCGCAACCTCGAAAAGCACCTGAAGGTGCGCGTGGTCGATCGCGCGGGCCTGATCCTGGACATCTTCGCCCAGCGCGCCCGTTCGCACGAAGGCAAGCTCGAAGTGGAGCTGGCCCAGCTCAAGCACATCGCCACCCGCCTGGTCCGCGGCTGGACCCATCTGGACACCCAGCGCGGCGGTGCCATCGGCAACCGCGGTCCGGGCGAAACCCAGTTGGAAACCGACCGCCGCCTGCTCGCCGAGCGCGTGAAGATGCTCAGCAAGCGTCTGGAAAAAGTGCAGGTGCAGCGTGGTCAGCAGCGTCGCGCGCGCCTGCGCAACACCGTGCCGCGGGTGGCGCTGGTGGGTTACACCAACGCCGGCAAGTCCACGCTATTCAATGCGCTCACCTCCGGAGAGGTGTTCGCCGCCAACCTGCTGTTCGCCACGCTCGATCCCACCGTGCGCAAGCTCGATGACCTCAGCTGCGGCCCGGCCGTACTGGCCGACACCGTGGGTTTCATCCGCGAGTTGCCGCACGACCTGGTCGCCGCCTTCCGCGCCACCCTGGCCGAAGCTCGCGACGCCGACCTGCTGCTGCACATCAGCGACGCCGCCGACGAGGAGCGCGAGTACCTGCATCGCGTGGTCGACCGGGTGCTGGATGAGATCGACGCTGGCGACGTGCCGCAGTTGCGTGTGATGAACAAGATCGACCTGGTCGATACCCAGCCGCGCATTGATCGCAATGCCGAAGGCCGCCCGGTCGCGGTGTGGTTATCGGCCGCTACCGGCGTCGGGCTGGATTTATTGCGCCAGGCGCTAGGCGAACTGCTGGGTGGCGAGCGCGTGCAATCCGAATTGCACCTGCCGCTTACAGCGGGCCGCCTGCATGCTCGGCTCAAGGCTGCCGGAGCCATCGCCAGCGAGGCGGTGGACGAGGACGGCTGGCGCCTGCGCATCGACGCACCCCGCAGCGTGATCGCGCCGCTCAGTGGTGGCAGCCTCGCTGAAGCCGAGCTGCTTCGCGAACTGCTAGGCCCCATCGAACAAGACGCGTAGGGGCGCACCCTGTGCGCGAAAGCCCGGCATCGCCGGGCCAGTCCTCCAAGTGCAAGGGCGCGACCCTATCGGGCTGTTTCACTCGGGCCATCCCTGACCCTCGCCCTTCAGGCGGCTTCGCCGTGCAAATCGGCAATCCTGCCGGTTTGTCGCGCACAGGGTGCGCCCCTGCAAATTGGGCGATGTCCTAAAGGCAGGGCCGCACGACTCCCTCGATCACCTCTGATAGAATGTCCGCTGTTTGTGCGGCTTCCGTGCCAATGGGCACCCTTGCCACCTCACTACTCGTCACCATGTCGCAATCCGACCAAGGTGTTTTCCGGCCAATGTTGCCGGCCTCCCAGCGGCCTCAAGGAGACTGACAATGGCCTGGAACGAACCCGGTAACGGGCGGCGTGATCCCTGGGGCAAGAATCGGCAGACCGGCGGCAAGCCGGGTCTGGACGATATGCTCAAGCAGTTGCAGAACCGCTTTGCCAAGCTCGGTGGTGGCCCCGGTGGTCTGCTCACCATCGTGGTGGCGCTGGTGCTGGCTTCGCTGCTGCTCAGCAGCTACACCATCGTCGATGCCCGCCAGGCTGGCGTGGTGCTGCGCTTCGGCCAGTACGCGCGCACGCTGGGTCCGGGCTTCCACTTCAAGCTCCCGCGTCCGATCGAGACCATCTCCAAGGTCAGCACGACCGAGATCCGCTCGGTCTCCGACAAGGTGCGCATGTTGACCAGCGACGAGAACATCATCGCGGTCGACTTCAACGTGCAGTACCAGGTGTCGGATGCCCGCAAGTATCTGTTCTCCGTCAGCGGCCAGCCCGAGGACACCTTGCGCCAGGCCGCTGAAGCCGCCGTGCGTTCGGTGGTGGGTGCCAATGTGATGGACAACATCCTCACCAGCCCGGGTGTGGAGCCGGTTGTGGCGACACCCGCCCCGGCTTCGACCGCCGCCGCACCGGTCGTGGCGGCTCCGGTCGCCGTCACCCAGGCTGCCGCCGCTACGCGCGACACCCTGCAGCAGCAGACGCGTGAAATCCTGCAAGCCACGCTCGACGGCTACAACTCCGGCCTCTCCGTCACCGACGTGAGCTTCCAGAACGTGGCGCCGCCGCAGGAAGTGAAGGACGCCTTCGACGACGTCAACGCCGCGCGCGAAGACAAGCAGGGTACTGAAAACAATGCCCGCGCCTACGCCAGCAAGGTGGTACCGGTCGCCCGCGGCGAAGCAGCGCGCATCGCCGCCCAGGCCCAGGGCTATGGCGCCGAGCGCGTGGCGCATGCGACCGGCGACGCCGCTCGCTTCAACCTCATCCTCAAGGAATATCACGCCGCGCCGGAGGTCACCCGCCGCCGCCTGTGGTTGGAAACCGTCGAAGACGTGATGTCCAACAATCCCAAGGTGCTGGATGGCACCAACGGTCGCAACATGATCTACCTGCCGCTCGACCGTGCCGCTGGCGGTGCCGTCAAGGAGCTGCCCAGTGTCGGCACCGTGATGCAGTCGGCCGGTAACGTCGAGGCCGCGGGCAAGGAGAAGCAGCCATGAAGTTCCTCGCGGGCATTTTCGTCGTACTGGCCGTGCTGCTCGGCTTCAACAGCATGTTCGTCGTGCACGAAGGGCAGAGTGCTCTAGTGCTGCAGTTCGGCCGCATCGTGCGTACGGGTGATACCCCCGGCCTGCATTTCAAAGTGCCGCTGATCCAGCAGGCGCTGCTGTTCGACAACCGCATCCTTACCTTGGAGGCGCAGCCCGAGCGCTACTTCACCTCCGAGAAGAAGAGCGTCAACGTCGACTTCTATGTGAAGTGGCGCATCGCCGACAACGCCGAGTATTACCGCGCCACTGCCGGTTCCGAACTGCAGGCCGCCAACCGTCTCACGCCTATCGTGAAAGATGCGCTGCGCTTCGAGTTCAACGCGCGCACCCTGCAGGAACTCATCGCCGGTGGCCGCAAGGACATCACCGAGCGCGTGCGCAAGCAGACCGACGCTACCGCTCGCAAGAGCCTGGGCATCGCCGTGGTCGACGTGCGCATCAAGCGCATCGATCTACCCGACGAAGTCAGCGAATCCGTCTACAAGCGCATGCGTGCCGAGCGCCTGCAACTGGCCAACGAACTGCGTTCCACCGGTCAGCAGGCCGCCGAAACCATCCAGGCCGATGCCGACCGCCAGCGCCAGGTGCTGATCGCCGACGCCGAGCGCGACGCCGCCAAAGTGCGCGGTGAAGGTGACGCGCAGGCTGCCGCCATCTATGCGCAAGCTTATGGGCAGGACCCGGAGTTCTTCGCGTTCTATCGAAGCCTGGGCGCGTACCGTAAATCGTTCGAAGACGGCAAGGGCGTGCTGATGCTCAAGTCGGACTCGGAGTTCCTGCGTTACTTCAACGACGGCAACAGCAAGCGCTGAACAGTCACTATGGATGTCGCCTGATTTTATGTCGCATGACCTGGCTGCTGCCTTGTGTCTGGTGCTGGTGATCGAAGGGCTGGTGCTCTTCGCCGCGCCGCGCAGCTGGCAAACCATGGTGCGCGAGGCGCTGAAGATGGAGCCTAACCGCCTGCGGATCTTCGGCGCGGTGGCCATGGTGGCCGGGTTGCTGTTCCTGCAGCTGGTGCATTGACGCGCCGCTGCCACACGAATTCATTTCCACATCACTCCGGCCTCCCGATGGGGCCTAGTCAAATGAGCGAGAAGATCATGGGCAAGTCAGTCGTAATCCTCGGCGCGCAATGGGGCGACGAAGGCAAAGGCAAAATCGTCGATCTGCTGACCGAACGCGTAGGCGCCGTAGCGCGCTTCCAGGGCGGCCACAACGCCGGCCACACGCTGGTCATCAAGGGCAAGAAGACCGTGCTGCACCTGATCCCCTCGGGCATCCTGCGCGACGACGCGCTGTGCCTGATCGGCAACGGCGTGGTGCTGTCGCCGGCCGCGCTCAAGCAGGAAATCGAAGAACTGGAAGCGAACGGCGTCAGTGTGCGCCCACGCCTCAAGATCAGCCCCGCCACCCCGCTGATCATGCCTTACCACATCGCCGTGGATAAGGCGCGCGAAATCGCCGCCGGCAAGTCGGCCATCGGCACCACCGGCCGCGGCATCGGCCCGGCGTATGAAGACAAGGTCGCCCGCCGCTCCATCCGCGTCGCCGACCTCATGTACCCGCACGAGCTGCCCGAGAAAATCAAAGCCGCCGTCGAGTACCACAACTTCATCCTCACCCAGTGGCTGAAGGCCGAGCCGGTTGACTACCAGCAGGTGCTGGACGACGCGCTCGCCTACGGCGAATTCATCCGTCCGATGGTCGACGACGTCGCCACCATCCTCCACGACGTGCGTCGCGACGGCGGCAACATCCTGTTCGAAGGCGCGCAGGGCGCGCTGCTCGACATCGACCACGGCACCTACCCGTACGTCACCTCGTCCAACACCACCGTCGGCGGCGCACTCGCCGGCACCGGCGTGGGCGCGAACGACATCGACTACGTGCTCGGCATCTGCAAGGCCTACGCCACCCGCGTCGGCAGCGGCCCGTTCCCGACCGAATTGAACGACGAGATGGGCGAGCGCCTGCGCAAAGTCGGCAACGAATTCGGTGCCAGCACCGGCCGCCCGCGCCGCTGCGGCTGGATCGACCTCGTCGCCCTCAAGCGCGCCGTGCAGATCAACGGCATCAACGGCCTCGCCATCACCAAGCTCGACGTGCTCGACGGCCTGCAAACCATCAAGGTCTGCATCGCCTACGAATACCGCGGCAAGCGTCGCGAACTCGCTCCGCTCGACGCGGACGGCTGGGACGAGTGCAAGCCCGTCTACCTCGAATTCCCGGGCTGGGACGAGTCCACCGCCGGCATCCGCGACTGGAACAAACTGCCTGCTGCTGCGCGTGCCTACCTGCGTGCGGTGGAAGAGCTGTCCGGCTGCCGTCTGGCGCTGGTCGCGACCGGCGCGGATCGTGATGACACGATTGTGTTGGATGATCCGTTTGCATAACCGCGCAGGCGTGATCGCGCTGACAGAAAAATGGCCCCGCGTAGCGGGGCCATTTGTTTTGTGGAGCTGCGAGTTATTTGTAAGGCGAGTCCTACGCGCATGTTAGGTATTGCCTTTTGTGATGCCTGCGCCTTTGGGTGCAGCGTTGCTGGCCGATGATGCTTATCGCCTTTGCGACGGGATTTTGTTGTGGCACAGTGGCGAGCGGACAACGGCGGGGATGTGTTTTATTGAATCATGTTCTCGGGCTGGCACTGCTTCGAGCCCAAGTTTTCCGTGTGTTAGTGATCATCAACGTTCAATGGAGGAATCGTCAGTGAAGACTAAATCGCTTGCTTTCATGCTCTCTCTTGCCGGGCTCGTGAGCTACATGCCTGTTGCGTTCGGCGCGGGTTTCTCGGACGACGCAAAGGTCGTGGGAACGCCGGCCGCGGGGAGCAAGTTTTCGAAGATCCAGCCGGGCATGTATTCCAAGCAGGTCACGGATCTCATCGGCCCACCCACCGACCAGAAGGCCTATCAAACCGGCAAGGCTTGGATTCCCTTCCATTTCGGTGGCGACAACTATCGGGTCGCGTATATGTACAAGGGTGAGGGAGAGCTGACTTTCTCCGGCGGCGGCATTGGTGACATTGGGTCGCTGAAGCTGATCAAGATTACCGTCAATCCCCAGGAATCCGGTTACGTTCACTGATCGCTGGTATTCGTGGCTCTGAAAAAAAAAGGCCTCGCGATGCGAGGCCTTTTTTTAGTCATAACGTCGCGGTCGTTGCCCGTGGTGTGTGTTGACGCGACATGGATAACGACAGGCCGGAGTCTCGTTCGTGAGGGGGCGACTGGCAGGTGGGATTGATGATCCTGGCCTAGGGCGGCGATGGAATGAGTGTGAGCTGCGTCACTTTGTGATGTGGCGCTTTTCCTACTTCTCGGTAGTCGCGCGCTGGCCGTCCATCCAATTGTGAGATGCATAAAAGATATGAAGCTGCCGCTTCCGTATCGTCGCGCGCAGCCATGGTCGGTTCTAGGCCCCGATGGTGGTCAGCGGGTCGGGGGCGCAAGCCCCTTGGCTCGCGCATAGATTTTTAGGCTGGCAGTTCGTCCAGCGCTCGATACACCGGCATGCCCAACCCCGTTGCTATACGCACATCCTCGTCCGCGCCTTTGGATGCACCTTCGATGCGCCACACAGCATCGCAACAACGCAGCAGGCGATGTGCGACGGGGTAGAGAAAGGCTTCACTGATGGCGTCGCCGGGTGTGGTGGAGCCGGCTTCGCGCGCCAGCGGCAGAGCCAGCCATTCGCCGATAACGGGCACGTGGCCGCGTTCGTAGGCGGATAGCGCGGCGCGTTCCAGCGCTTGCAGGTTGCGGGCGATTTTGTCGGGATCGCCATCGGTGCCGCTGCGATAGGGGCCGGCGATGAGGATGAGTTGCGGCGTCATGGTGTGCTCTCGCGCATGGCGAAGATATGCATGGCGGCGTATTGCAGCAGCATGATGGTTTTGCCGTCGACGATCTCGCCGCGACGGACCATGGCCAGCGCGTCGTCGAAGGGCAGTTCCAGTACTTCGATGTCTTCACCTTCGGCTTCGAGGCCTCCGCCGTCGCTGACTTTCGACGATGCATCGTATTCGGCGACGAAGAAGTGCAGCTTCTCGGTGACGGAGCCGGGGCTCATGAAGGCTTCGAACACTTTGCGCACTTCGCCTACGCGATAGCCGGTCTCTTCTTCCACCTCGGCGCGGATGCGTTGCTCGGGCGTGGCGTGGTCGAGCAGGCCGGCGGGGGCTTCCACCAGCATGCCGTCGTGGCCATTGACGAAAGCGGGGAAGCGGAACTGGCGGGTAAGCACCACCCGGCGCTGCGCGGGTTGGTACAGCAGCAGGGTGGCGCCGTTGCCGCGATCGTAGGTTTCGCGCTGCTGGCGCTGCCAGGTGCCATCGGCACGGCGGTAGTCGAAGACAGTTTTCTTCAACAGGTACCAGTCGTTGGACAGGACCTGGCTGTCGATCACGCGGACGCGCTCGGCGATTTCGCTCATGACACGGCTCTTGTCAGGGGGTACTCAACAACGTATCGTGCAAGTTCGTGCAGTATCAATTAATTTCGTGCAAATGTCATGCTGACCACCCATCGCAAACAAGCCATCCTGGCCGCGCTCAAGCGGGACGGGCAGGTTGTTGCCAAGACTCTGAGCGAGTTGTTCGGGGTTTCCGAAGACACCATCCGCCGCGACCTTCGCGAGCTGGCGGCGGAAGGCTTGTTGCAGCGGGTGCACGGCGGCGCCTTGCCGTCGTCGCCGGCCGCCGCGGACTTCGCGCATCGCGAGCAGATCAGCACGGAGTCGAAGTCCGCCATCGCGCGCAAGGCGGCGGAACTGATCCTGCCGGGGCAGGTGGTGATTCTCGATGGCGGCACCACCTGCGTGCAGTTGGCGCGGCATCTGCCCCCCACGCTTCAAGCGACAGTGGTCACGCATAGCCCCAGCGTCGCTGTCGAACTGGTAAGCCATCCCGGCATCGAGGTGGTGCTGATCGGCGGTCGCTTGTTCAAGCACTCCGTCGTCGCTGTCGGCGCGGCGGCGATCGAAGCCATCAGCCATATTCGCGCCGATGTGTACTTCATGGGTGTCACCGGCGTACATCCCACTGCAGGCTTAAGCACTGGCGATCTGGAAGAGGCCTACGTCAAACGCGCACTCGCTGAGCGCGCGGCGGAAGTGGTGGTATTGGCATCGGCGGAGAAGATCAACGCGGCGTCGCCGTATGTGATTGCACCAGCAACAGCGGCGAACACCATCGTGGTGGAGGGCGATACGCCTGAGGAGGCGACCGCGCCATTGGCTGGGCTTGGTATCGCGATCCTGCGGGCCTGATGGAATCAACCCATGCGCCGTCGAGATGGAGTCAGTGGGAATGTAAGTTGGTCATTGTCGACTTTCGTTGACATGAGGCGGGGGCAAGGGTAAAAGTCGGCTATTGACGACTTATTCGGTCTTTCTCATGTCAAATAGACAAAAGTCGATAATTTCCAACTTTTCTGAGCGACCCAGAAAGCATGCGCGCACGGGCGACGACCCGGACGCGCTCGCGCTCGGCGATACCGCTCGCAGCGCCCGCATTCAAGCTGGTTTGACGCAGGATCAGCTGGCCCTGACATCGGGTGTGGGGCGGGACACCATCATGGCGATCGAGAATGGGCGCGGCAGCGTGGGGCTGGGCAAGGCGCTGCGCGTACTGAAAGCGCTTGGTTTGCGCATCGTGCCCCAGGAGCGCAGCTGATGCTCCATGTCAGGCACGGTGGGCAGGCGGTCGGTGAATTGCGTGCGCAGGGCAGGGCACTGACGTTCCGTTATGAGGCTTCATGGCTTTCACGTTCGCATGCGTTTCCATTGTCGCCACGGTTGCCGCTTCAGGAAGCCGAGTATCTTGGCGATGAAGTATTGAGCTTCTTCGCCAATCTGCTTCCCGAAGGCACGGTTCTCGACACGCTTCGCAAACTTCAGCGACTCCCCAAGGGGAATGTCTACAAACTGTTGGAGGCTTTCGGCCGCGAATGCGCTGGTGCTTTTGAGCTGGTAGTGGAACCTGACACCAACGCACAAGACCCATCGTATGAGCCCTACCTCGTAGAGCAGTTGCGCGGAGATCTGGTGGCGCTGCGGGACAACATTCCGCTACTGCAACGCCATGGGGAACTGCGCTTGTCGCTGGCTGGAGCCCAGAACAAGATTCCGGTTCGTTATGCCAACGGCGTGTTGAGCTTGCCTGTTGGCGGTGCGGCATCCACGCACATTCTTAAGCCGGCACTCCAACCGGAAAAGTTATATCCCGATGCGGTGTACAACGAGGCTCTGTGCATGCGGCTGGCGACTGCGATAGGTCTGCCGGTCGCGGCGGTTGAGTTGTTGACCGAGCCGGAGCCCGTGTTGCTGGTCGAGCGCTTCGATCGGGTCGTCGATCGCGCGAGCGTGCATCGCCTGCATCAGCTCGATTTCTGCCAGCTGGCTGGACTCATGCCGGACCAGAAGTGCGAGGCGGATAGTGGCCCGGGTCTGGTCGACGTATTTGCCATCGTGGACCAGCGTAGCGCGTTGCCCGCGCGCGATCGTTTGCAACTGGTGGATTGGCTGCTTTTCAACTATCTCATCGGCAACGCGGATGCGCATGCGAAGAACGTGGCGATGCTGTATGGCCACGATGGTCGCCTGCGCCTTGCGCCTGCCTATGACCTTGTGTCGACAACGTATTGGTCCAGCCTTTCGGACAAGCTGGCCATGAGCATCGGCGGCGAGGGTCGGCCCCGATGGGTAATGCAGCGTCATTGGCAGAAGCTTTGCGATGAGGTTGGTTTGAATCGAACACAGCTTCGTCGACGCTCATTGGGGCTGATCGCGGCCGCCGGTAAACATCTGGTAGGCGTAGCGGATGCGCTCGGTCTAGCGCAGGCATCCCCCTTGTTCAGACACATCGAGCAGACCGTCGCCAAGCGAGGGCGCTGGCTGGAGGATCGGTTGGTGGCCTGATGGCAGCGGTGTGATGCGTCAAGGTGTTGTGAGGAGTGACTTCGCGCCTCGCCACCATCGCCGCCTTCCCTTCCGGCTACGGATTCGCTATTTCCATCAGCCAATGCCGAAAGACCGTCGCCGGAGCCGATTCGATTCGGCGTGTTGGCGACACCAGGTAGTAGGCGCCTGGCGCGGTGATCGCTTGCTTGCCTATCCTCACCAGCGCACCTGTCGCGATGGCGTCGGCGACCAGCACGCTTCGGCCCAGTGCCACGCCATGGCCGGCTTCAGCGGCCTGAAGCAGCAGTGCCGAGTCGCTGAAGATGGGACCCCATGCGGATGCGTCCACGCTTTCGCCGGTCTGCTCGGCCCAGCGCTCCCAGGATTGAAAGTCGTCGCGTAGCAAGGTGCAGGCTTCGAGCTTCGACGATTTGTGCAGCTTTTTCTGGGTGGCGTACTCGGGTGAGGCGACCGGGAAGATGTGCTCGTTGAATAACTTTTCGCTGCGCAATCCGGGCCAGTTGCCATCGCCGTAACGAATAGCGAAGTCGGCCTGCTCGGCATCCAGATCGATCAAGGTTGGCGTTGCGTGCAGTTTGAAGTCGATATCCGGATGCTCCCTGAGAAAGCTGCCCAGTCGCGGCATGAGCCAGCGGCTGACCAGTGAGGGCGGCGCCGTCACGGAAAGGCGCCGCGAGTCCTGCGAGCGCAAGGATTCGCCGACGGAAGAAAGTTGCTGCAGGAAGCCCTGGATCACCTCCAATAACTTCTCCCCTGCGGGCGTCAGCGATACATCATGCCGGTTCCGCTGGAACAGCTTGGTGGCATAGAACGACTCCATCGCCCGGATCTGGTGGCTCACCGCGCTTGCGGTCAGATGCAGCTCTTCGGCCGTGACCGTGAAGTTCCGCAATCGGCTGAGCGCCTCAAAGGTGCGCAGCGTGTGCATGGGCGGTAGTACGTATCGCATCCGGTCATCTCATGGATTGAACGGCATTCATCCTGCCGTGAAAAATCATCACTTCACTGCTGCCGTTCGCCACCGAATACTGACGCCCGCGCCGATCGGTATTCGGTCAGCTCGTCATCCCGGCTTTCGCCGAAGTCACGAGTCAAAGTGAAGTTTGCCACCTTGCCGGAGAGATCATGAAGCTGTTTGCGTTGCTCCTGTCGTTGCTTGCTTTTTGCGCAACCGCCACCGCGGCTGAGACCTCCGCCCTTCACGAGGGCTGGCAGGAGGTGGATGGCTTGCATCTCTTCTATCGCGAGGCAGGTGATCCTGCGGACCCGACCGTGGTCTTTCTGCACGGCAACCCGTTGTCTTCCATCATGTACGTCAAGGTCATGGAGAGCCTGGTGGCGCATCAGCGGGTGCATGTCATCGCGGTCGACTACCCGTCCTTTGGCTATTCCGATGCGCCCAGTCATACGGCTTACCACTACACGTTCGATCATCTGGCGCAGACGGTCGCCGACTTCCTCAAGGTTCGCGGCATCTCGCGCTACAGCCTGTACATGCAGGATTACGGCGTGCCGGTGGGCTTCCGTCTGATTAGCGCCAACCCGCAGGCCGTCGCAGCCATCATGGTGCAGAACGGTGTGATTCACCTGGATGGTTTTCCCTCCGCGCAAGACCCAAATGGCGAGCTGCGCCGTCATTGGGCGACGCGCAACCAAGCAGTCGATCAGCGGCGCGCCGGCTACATCCGCGCGTTGGCCTATCCGCAAGCCAACGGTTGGGAGGATGAAGATCACGCCGGCCCCGATGCCGTGTCTATGATGATCGCGGCGGTACAGCGCCCTGGTGTGATCGAGGCGCGCAACGACCTTTGGTTCGACTATGGAACCAATGTCGGCCGCTATCCCGAATGGCAGGCCATGCTGCGCAAGATGAAGGTGCCGGTGTTGGTGCTATGGGGCAAGCGCGATCAGTTCTTCACGACCCCGGGTGCCTTCGCCTATCTGCGCGATGCGCCTCAAGCGGAAGTGCATATTCTCGACTCGACCCATTTCGCAACGCTTGATGCGCCGGATGTGGTGGCTGAATTCGTGGGAGGGTTCTTGGTCCACCATCGCGCCGTGCTGAAGCAAGCGCGTTAAGCCAAGCCGTCGGGTGAGACAAAGAGAAACGGGGCTGCTTTCGCAGCCCCGTTTCACTAGGCCGGCAAACGCTATAGAGCGCTGCCGTGTCAGCACCGCTTACTGCACGTTCAAGGCGGTGTCGTCCACCACGAACGAGGTCTGCAACGAGGCATCTTCCGTGCCCGTGAACTTGATCGTCACGGTCTGGCCGATATAGGCGTTGAGGTTGTAGCTGTGCGCTGTGTAACCCGCCGCAGCGTTGAGGTTGGAGAAGGTGGCAAGGGTCTTCAGCACAGTGCCGCTGCTGTTGAGCACCTGCACGTTCAACTTGTCGTACGCGGTGGTGGTGGTGGTCTCGGCCGTGTCGATGTGCAGATAGAACGTCAGCGTGGCCGAGGTCTTGCCGGCCGGGATGCTGACCGTCTGCGACACCGTGTCGGTGTGGGTGCTGCCGTAGCCGTCGAGCCATGCGAAGCCAGCGCCGCTATGGGCGGTTTCGCCCGCGCAGCTGCTGTTGGTGCAGTACACGCCTGCCGTCATGGTCCATGGCGCTGCAGTGCCGCTCTCGAAGCCCGGGTTGCCTAGCAACTGGCTGCCGCCACCGCCGCTGCTCACCGTGACCGACGAGGTCTTGCTGCTGGTTTTGCCGCTGACGCTGTCCGTCACGGTTTCGGTCACGCTGTAATTGCCGCCCGCCGCATAGGTGTGGCTGGGGTTGGTCGCGGTGGAGGTGCCACCATCGCCGAAGGTCCAGGAATGCGACGAGATGGTGCCGCCGCTATCGGTGGAGCTGTCGGTGAAGTTGGCGGTGAGGCCACTGGTGGTGAAGCTGAAGTTGGCCGTGGGGGTACCGCCGCCACCACCACCACCGCCTCCGACGATCGGGTGCGAGAGGTCGCACTCGTTGGTGTCGTTGGACCAGGTGCTCTGCATCGCGTAGGTGCCATTACCCATGGTCACGTTGGCGGTGGCACCTTGACCGGAGCTGATCCATGCGCATTCGTCGCCGTTTTCCTGGCCATTGAAGCTGGAGCCGGTGTGATTGGTCCAACCGCCGGCCGGGTTCTGGTCGGTGATGGTTTCGGCGTACTCGTGGCCTTCCACGATGGAGAAGCCATCGTTAGTACCGGCGGACCCGCTGTTGACGGAGTTCTGGCCGCAGCTGGTGCCCATGTCGCTGACGTACGGCATGTTGGTGAAGGCGATATCGCCGTATGGCGAGCTCACGCCCTGATCCCCGTTGTAGTCATGCCATGCGCAGAACTGACCCGTGGAGGTGTTGAAACCGTCCGGATGGGTGCCGGTCGGCGACAAGATTACGTACTGCACGTAGCGGTTGGACGCGGCCGTGGTATTGCCGAAATGTGCCGCGGCGTTGATCGCTTCCTGAGCGAGCTGCGCCCCGGTGGCTTGCGACGGCGAGGCGACCGAGTTGTCGTACCAGATGTCGGCGAAAGCACCGCCGGTGGGATAGCCGATCAACGGTGCGCCGCTGGGACAGGAGGTGGCACCCGATGCGACGCTGGGGCCATCGCAGTATTGGGTCATGGTGCCGGACCACAACTCGCTACCGGTACCCAGACCTTTGAACAGGTTTTGCAGGTAGGGCACGGCGCCGTTGGCATCGCCCGAGAAGGTTTTGTTGCCGTTGGCATCCGTGCCTTCGGTGCCCCACTGGCTGCCGTAGACCACCAGGTACACCTTGGGCGTGCCGCTGGTGACACCGATACCGTCGATGCCGCCGCCGTAGCTGAGCGTTTCGGTGCCGGTGACTGCCGTGGTAGCCGCATGCAGAGCGGCGTACTGCTTCATCTTGCTGTTTGCTTCACGGGTGGGAACAGCGCCATGGCGATACGAATGGCCATAGCTCGGTGCATAAGGATTGCCCCCTGCTTGCGCAGCGTTGTTGCCATTGCTGGCATTACTTCCATTGCCTGTAGCCATCGTGCTGCCGGCCAGCGTAAGCAGGGCCGTAGCGGCGGCTACTGTGATAAAACGACCTTTCATGAGTCACTCCCAGTTGAGGTTTTTTGGGGACAAACACGCCCGATGCGGCCGCGTGGACCCCATGACAAGACACAAGTCGGCACCTGCGTGCCGGTCAATGCTTTGTTGCCTCTCCACGGATCCCGAACATCCGTAGTGCTGGCCCCCTGGTCTGTTCCATGACCGACAGCGAGTGGATGACGCTTGGCGACGTATGCCTGCGTGATATCGCCCTGGGATCATTCGTCAACCGCTCCTCCGGTTAACGAATTGACGACGATATAAATAGGTTTTTACGTGCGGTCAATTGGAAATTTGGAAGTATTTCCTACGATTCGTTTTTGGGTCATTGGATGCAGCCAAGAAAACGCAATATTCTTCGCCATCATTTTGCGATTTTCTGAATCGGTAACGATTTTCATTGCGCCGAAAATGGCGTGGTGATGCGGCTTGCCAAGGCACGCTGTGGCGCGTCTTGCGCGTGGCTTGCGAATACCTGTCGAGGGTAGTCGGGGCTGTTTTCAGGCAATCGTTTTCCACAGCAATTTATTGCGTAGCTAAAAACGGGTTTGTCGTCACAGATGATGAAGGTGTGAATGCGTCGGCAAATGCAGGGTGGCGGCTCGCCATTCCACACTATGCTTTCCAAGGGCTAATGCTGGGGAGTAGTGGTCGTGAAAGTCGCCCTTGGCTGGAAGGCCCATTCTGGTTGGGCCGTGCTGGTGATCGTCGGCAACGCCGGGAACAGTACGGTGCTGATCGAGAGGCAGCGCGTCGCCCTTGTCGATGACGATGCCCCGTGGGAAAAACAGCCCTATCACGCGGCCGAACATGCCGAGTCCAACGTCGCCGATGCCTTGGTAAGGCGCGGCGTCGAGGCCGTGCAGCGCGTGGCGATGCGGCAGATGCAGTCGATTCGGGCGCGCTGCCATGCCGCGGGGCATGAGGTCGTCGGCTGCGCAGTGCTGATGCCAGCGCCCATGCCCGTATGGAGCACGGCGGAGATACTCGCCGTGCATATTCGTATGCACAAGGCAGAAGGTGTGCTGTTTCCCAGTGCGCTTTGCCATGCTGCGGAGAGGTGTGGGCTGGGTCTTGTCGCGCTTCCGGAGAAGCGTTTGGAGGAGTTGGCCATCAGGCATCTGGCGACTCCACGGGTCAGTCTTGCCGCCACGGTGGCTGCGCTTGGTAAATCGGTAGGTGCGCCGTGGGGCATGGATCAGAAGAACGCTGCGCTGGCTGCGATGGTTGCTTTGCGTGGGGATGCGCAGGGATCTCTTGCAGTGATGCTGCGTGATTCGGGTCAGGCTTGACCCCGCCGGCATACACCGTCCGATTCGTATTCAACCGCTCACGCCACACCCGCACCGTCGAGGCTTTTCGAGGTGCCGCTATGTGACGATGGCTGTGCCGCAATGGATGCAGTGGATCCGACTGCTGGTTACTATCAGCGTGAACGATATAGAAGCGTTCCGTTGAAAGGGGAATACTCGACAGTCCTTTGTGCCGCCGGCCAACTAGTGGCCGAAAGTGCGGCTGCCGAAGATACGCATCAAGGGCGGTCCTGCCAGCTGTTAAGCAGTCGTGACGAGGGCTCATGGATTGAAGACCAAGGACTTCCATTTCGGTGACTGGCTGGTAGCCCCCGCCACATGCACCTTGTGCCGTGATGGCGAACGCGTTCAAATCGAGCCGCGTGCGATGGACGTGTTGGTAGCCCTATGTGGGCAAGCCGGCCAGCCCCTTAGTGCCGATGAATTGCTGAAGCGTTGCTGGGGCAGCGTGATCGTCGGAGAAAACCAGGTTCACAAGGCCATCACGCAACTGCGTCGCGCGTTGGGCGATAGCGCAAGTCAGCCCTCTTATATCGAGAACGTCCGCAAACGCGGTTACCGCACGGTAGCGCCGGTAGCGTTGGCGCTCGGCGGAACAACGCCACTCAATAGCAAAGGCTGGTCGGGCGGATCGCCGTATGTGGGCCTGGATTCCTTCAACACGACCCATGCATCGGTGTTCTTCGGCCGCGACGCGTCGATACGTCATTTGTACGGCGCCCTTTTGACCCAAGTGCATACGGGTTTTGCTTTCGTACTGGTACTTGGCCCCAGCGGCAGTGGCAAGAGTTCGCTGATTCAGGCGGGGCTGCTGCCCGCCCTGAGTCGCTCAGTCGAGCCGATTCAAGTCTGCGCTTCGACCATGCTCGATCTCGGAGGTATCGGCGATGCGAGCTTGTTGACCTCGCTGGGTGCGGCGCTGATCGATCTGGAGATCGACGGCAGGCCCATGCTGCAGGGTCACAGCGCCGACGGCCTCGGCATCAAGCTCGTGCAAACACCCGATGCCGTGCTGGGCGAACTGCGGCGCATCCACGCACGCCAGCCCCATAGGCGGGCCTTGTTATTCGTGGATCGACTCGAAGCGCTCTTTTCCACCCCTGCTTTGGATGATGCACAACGCGATCAGTTCCTTGCCATGCTCGACATGCTGGCACGCAGCGGTGTGATGATCGTTCTCGCCGCCTGCCGCAACGATTTCTATCCGCACATTGCCAAACAGGCCGTGCTGATGGAAGGAAAGACCACCGGCGGGCATTTCGACCTGCAACCTCCCACGCGCGCGGAAATCGCGCAGATGATCCGACTGCCGGCAGAAGCCGCTGGGCTGAGCTTCGGGGTTGATGAGGGGACCCAGGCCCGGTTGGATGATGTGCTGTGCGAGGACGCCGCGAACAGCCCCGACGCGCTGCCGCTCATGCAGCACACGCTGTATGAGCTTTATCTGCAACGCAACAACAGCAGTGAGCTGACCATGTCGGCGTATCGCGCACTTGGTGGCATAGAGGGCGCTGTGGGGCGATGCGCGGAAGCCGCCCTCACCAGTCTGCCTCCATCCGCGCAAGCGACCTTGACGCGCGTCCTGTCGCTCTTGGTGACGCTCAGTGCGAACGACGATACCGTCAGCGGACATCATGCGCCTTGGTCGGCCCTGCAGAACGACGCTGAGCATGCTTTGGTGAATGCGCTGGTTGAGCAGCGGCTCTTTGTCAGCCTGATGGCTGAAGGACGACCCGTATTCGGCGTGGTGCACGAAGCCTTGCTGCGGCAGTGGCCACGTGTTGTGGATTGGATTGCCGTGCATCGGCAAGCGCTGGGTGTGCGCAGACGGATCGAGGATCTGACCCGGCAATGGCTTCACGATAACCGGCACGTCCGCAGCCTGCTGCCGCGAGGGCGGCAGCTCGAAGAAGCATGCGAGTTGATGGAGCAGTCCACGATTCCGCTAAGCGACGACGTGCGCACCTTTATCGGTGGATCCATCGGTCGCAAGCGACGCGCCGAGCGATTACGTCTTGCTGCCGCGGTGTGCTTTGCGCTGCTTGGTCTGCTTGCCGGAGGATTTGGCCTGATGGCTCGTCATGCAGCGACCCTTGCCAAACAGCGTCAGCAAGAAGCCGAAGGCTTGATGGGCTACATGCTTGGCGAACTTGCCGACAAGCTCAGGCCACTAGGCAAGCTCGACCTGCTTGATGGCGTGGGAAACAAAGCGCTGTATTACTTGCGCCAACAGCGCGCCGAAGAACTTACGCTGACCGCGAGACAACAACAGGCCCGCGCCTTGCAAACCATTGCCGAAGTGGCGCGCGCCCATGGCAATCCCAGCATCGCCCGTGATGCCCTGATCCAGGCCAAGACCCTTCTGGACAGCAATCTGGCGCAAGGCGAGAAAACCGCCGCGCTGCTGAAAGACCTTGGTGCCGATGCATTCTGGCTGGGGCAGATCCAGTTTGACCAGGGCAATCTCGATGGTGCGGAACGGTATTTTCAGCAATATCGCAGCTACGCACAGCGGATGAGTGATCTTGAGCCGGACGATATAGATGCATGGATCGAAGTGTCCTACGCACGCAACAGCCTGGGATCCGTCGCCTATGCGCAAGGCGATGAAAGCGCTGCCGTCAAGGAGTTCGATGCATCCATTCAATTGAAGCGTCGCGCTCTTGCTTTACGCCGAGATGACCGCAGCCTACGCGCAGAGCTGGCCGATAGCCTCTCCTGGCTAGCCTCGGCCCGGCAAGCAAACGGGGACTTGCAGCAAGCGCTTTCTTTGTATGAGCAGGAGTTAACGGAACTGCGTGCACTGCACGAGGCCGCGCCGGCCGAATACCAGTGGACCTCTCGATGGGTTGCCGCCATGCAACGCCATGCAACACTGCTTATCGACATGGGGGAGGACAGTAATGCCGACGCGGAACTCCATTCGGCCGATTCCCAAGTCAATGCGTTGCTGCAACACGACGCCGGAAACCGCTTGTGGCAAAGCACCGCATTGAAATTGAATCTGCTCGAAGACCTGGTGCTGGCTGATCTCGGCCAATTCAAACCAGCACTATCAGGCGAGCTCGCTATCGCGTCCAAGTTGTCGACGTTAACGCACCTCGACCCCAAGAATACGATGTGGCGCTCCATGGAGGCAGCCACGCATACCTACGCCGCCGATACGCTACTTCGATTCAACCACCCCACAGATGCGTTGACGCAAGCTAACACGGCGCTCGCCATGATAAAGAACATGGGCGGCGACGCGGATCACACGATAGACCGAAAACAGCGTATCGCGTCCACGTTAATGGTGCTTGCCAAGGTGGAACGTGCCGCCGGTAAACAGGCCGAAGCCTTGGAAGCTTGTCGCCAAGTGCTGGCGTTGACCCATGAGGCCATCGCGCACAACAACCGCGATTACCACTCACTAGCCCCCTTGGCTCTTGCCTATCTGTACCTCGGTGACCGCGACAAGGCTTTTGATATCGCTCGTCAACTCGACCAATTCGGCTATCGAAACGGAAGCTACCTGCGTGCCATGAATGACGCGATCGTGACCACAAAACCATGACGAAAGGAGAATCGAATGCCAAATTTACCTGATATCAATGTCAACGTCTGGATATCCTATTACCCACCAGGCAACTCCTCGCCCGGCTATCACTGGGCGTTCAAAATTGACCATCAACCCGAAGCGCCAAGCGATGGCGTCACGTTGTCAACAAAGCCATACGCCGAGATCCTAGACTCCAGGAACGGCAAGATGCTGATTGCCAATGTCGAGGGGCCCTTCAATATCCATTACAACTTGATGCCTGGCCCAGAGGATCTCAGATTCGCCTACGCGAATATCAGCACCAATATGGCGAACGGGGCCATTGTTACGGATCAGATCGGCAGCACGATCATCAGCGATACGAAGATCAGCATCCAGTACGCGAACGCTCACTCCGAAAGGAGGACGTTCGGCCTCATTCTTGTCGCTAGGCACCCCTTGCGGGCGTATCTGGCGATTTGCAGTCCAGACCCCCAAGTGACCAACGATCCACCGCCGCCGCCCTCATGATTTACTGCGTTGCCGTCTCTTCGAGCGTGGTGAGGGATGGGGTTTGGTTCGAATTCTTCCGGTTGGGTTATCGCGAACCAAACCCCACCCCTTGCAACCGAGGGGAGTCCCCGCGCGACAAACAGGGGAGTCAGCAGCTCTCTCAGCTGAGACGCGACGCTGATCAGGCTTGCGGGAGAGAGGCTTACGTCGCGTTGGATAGTGATCGTTTGGGTTCCAACGGGCTAAACCCTGGCCCACGCTTTGAGAGAGGACCGGTCGCAAACCTTCCGCCTATCCGGGCGGCAAGCCGTATTCAAGCTTCGTGTCGACCGAATAGTTGCGTTATATCAATTGCTTACACGTCGGAAGCTTTTTAGAAGAGTTCTCAGCCTAGGGGCTGGATAGCTTTCCACCCAACGGCCAACAGCCAAGACGCGTTGGTCGTAAGAGGCGCAAGCAATCTGCGCGTTCTGATCCTAACTGGGAGTATTGCTATGAAAACCCACGACACCCGAGACGCGAGCCAACAAGTTGTTGCGGCAGATGACGTAAACCCCGTTGCTGGCTCAAGTAACTATTCATGGAATGTCGATTTGTACGAATATCAGGGTAATTGCTACATCTCATATGCGACCAGCGCTCCCTTCCGGGCGCAGCAGGGTCAGCTCCAGCTATATAGCGGCGCCCCTCCAGCTAACCCTCAGCAAGGCATTGCCTATACCTGGGACAGTAACGCCAGTCCCTTCAACACTGGAAAGCCGTGGGGCAGTGGATACAGCGCAGGTTGGATCGCTCAACAGAGTCCGAATGGCCCCTATACATATGTAGCTACAACAGGTGTGACGAGTGATTGAGAAGTAGGTGTCTCCTTCGCGACCGAACCGGGTGGCGGCTCAACGCCGCCGCTCGGTTTTTTTCCACCAATCGGTGGCAGGGGCGGTGGGGAGGGGGAAAGCCCTTGCAGCAAGCCCAACGGCGGCTCCCCCGACGTCATGCAATTACCCGCTGCCATGACTTCCGGCCGTGTCGCCTTACTGTCATGGGGATTCACCATCGGCTGATCCGGCCAGATGGGGAGCAATCTCTGTCTGGTTTCTTCCCCAGGGGTTCAACCGGCCGACAGGCCATCACCTTCACGAGGCTCTCATGCGTCGTAGCACACTGGTTTCCGCAATTGTCCTGGCGCTCGCGAGCGCTTCCATGAGCGCCGTGGCGGCGGTACCGGCGACTCATGCCGCCACTGAGCAGCAGGCCACCACCCAGTTGCCGCGCAGCGTGCGGCCTACCCACTACGACGTGTCGGTGACGCCGCATGCGGACTCCCTGAGCTTTGACGGCAAGGTGACGGTGACGGTCGACGTGCTGCAGCCCACCAGCAGCATCACGCTCAACGCGCTCGACATGACCTTCGCTTCGGTCACGCTGACGCCGGTCAAGGGCAAGGCATTGCCAGCGCCGAAAGTGACGGTGGATGCGGAGAAGCAGACCGCCACCTTCACCTTCGCCAATCCTGTGCCGAAGGGCAGCTACCAGCTGGAGATGAGCTACAGCGGCAAGATCGGCACCCAGGCCAACGGTCTGTTCGCCATCGACTACGACACCAAGGCTGGCAAGAAGCGCGCGCTGTATACGCAGTTCGAGAACTCCGATGCGCGTCGCTTCATCCCGTCGTGGGATGAGCCCAACTACAAGGCCACCTTTACGCTCGACGCCACTGTGCCGTCATCGGAGATGGCGATAAGCAACATGCCGGTAGCGAAGAAAGCCGACGCGGGCAACGGCCTGACGAAGATCGAATTCCAGCCGTCGCCGAAGATGTCCACCTACCTGCTGTTTTTCGGCCTGGGCGATTTCGAGCGTGCCACCGCGATGGCGGGCAAGACCGAGGTGGGCGTAGTCACGCAGAAGGGCATGCTCCCGCAGGCTGATTTCGCGCTAGGTTCGACCAAGATGATCTTGGACGAGTACAACGATTACTTCGGCACGCCGTACCCGCTGCCCAAGCTGGACAACATCGCCTCGCCGGGGCGCAGTCAGTTTTTCGGCGCGATGGAAAACTGGGGTGCGATCTACACCTTCGAATACGCGCTGCTGCTTGATCCCACCATCTCCACCCAGGCCGACAAGCAGGAGGTGTTCTCGACACAGGCGCACGAGATGGCGCACCAGTGGTTCGGCGACCTGGTGACCATGCGCTGGTGGGACGACCTGTGGCTCAACGAGGGCTTCGCCTCGTGGATGGAAGCGCGCACCACCGCGAAGCTGCACCCGGAATGGAATACCAAGCTGGAAGCCGTTCGCGTGAGCCAGGGGGCGATGAGTCGCGATGCTATCGCCACCACACACCCGATCGTGCAGCACGTGGAGACGGTGGAGCAGGCGAGTCAGGCGTTCGACGCCATTACCTATTCCAAGGGCCAGGCGGTGATCGGCATGCTGGAAGGCTATGTCGGTTCCGATGCCTGGCGTGATGGCGTGCGTCTCTATATGAAGCAGCACGCTTACGGCAACACCGTGTCGGACGATTTGTGGCGCGCCGTGGAAACCGCCGCGAAGAAGCCGGTAATGGGGATCGCTCACGACTTCACCCTGCAGCCGGGCATCCCGATGATCAAGGTGGACTCGGCATTGTGCAGCGCTGGCAAGACCACGTTGAAGCTGAGCCAGGGCGAATTCACCCGCGATCGCCCGGACAAGAAGCCGTTGTCGTGGCGCGTGCCGGTGATCGCACAGGCCGTGGGCGGCGAGCCCGCGCGCACGCTGGTGACCGGTGGTCACGCCACGCTCGACGTGGCCGGTTGCGGCCCGGTGGTGGTCAATGCCGGCCAGAGCGGTTATTACCGCACGCTGTATGCGCCGGCGCAGTTCGCCGCGCTCAAGGACAATTTCGACAAGCTCGCGCCGATCGATCAGCTCGGCGTGATGGGCGACACCTGGGCACTGGGCATGGCTGGTTTGCAGTCGTCGTCCGACTTCCTCGATCTGGTGCAGGCCACGCCGACAGATGCCGATCCGCAGATTTGGGGTGACATCGCCGGTGACCTGGGCTCGCTGGACAGCTACTACCAGGGCGATGAAGCGCGCCAGGCCACCTTCCGCAAATTCGCCATCGCGCGTTTGTCGCCGGTGTTCGCTCGCGTGGGTTGGGAGCCGAAGGCGGGTGAGGCCGATCCGGTGAAGATTCTGCGCACCGAGCTGATTGGCACGCTGGGCAACCTCGGCGACCCCGCGGTGATCAAGGAAGCACGTCGTCGCTACGACGCACAGGACAAGGACCCGAAGGCCATGCCTGCCGCGCTGCGCCGGACCATCCTGGCCGTAGTAGCAAGGAATGCTGACGCCGCGACCTGGGACCGGCTGCATGCCGCCGCCAAGGTCGAGAAAACGCCGTTGGTGAAGGACCAGATGTACGGGCTGCTGTCGCTGAGCCGTGACAAGAGCCTCGCCCAGCGCGCACTTGACCTGGCGATGACCGACGAGCCGGGCGCCACCAACAGCAGTGGCATGATCGGCGCAGTCTCGATGTATCACCCGGAGATGGCCTTCGACTTCGCCGTGGCCCACAAGGAGCAGGTCGACCAGAAGGTCGATTCCAGCGCCAGCAGCCGCTACTACCCGTCGCTCGCCAGTCGCTCGCTGGACCCTGCCATGATCGGCAAGGTGAAGGCTTACGCCGAGAAATACGTCGCGGCGGGTTCGCGGCGCGACGCCGACACCGCGGTGGCGAACATCGAGTACCGCATCAAGGTGCGCAACGAGCGCATGCCGGCGATCGATGCGTGGTTGAAGTCACACGACGCGTGAAGTTGCGGCGTCTTTGATGATCTGAGTGTGTTTGGAAGGCCCTGCATTGCAGGGCCTTCTTGCGTATGGGGCTATGGCGAGCAAGTACCGAATACTTCCTCGCGATCAGGGCTTGAATCCCACCGACTGCCACAGCGGAGCAGGGTCATAGACGGTGCCGCCGCTGATCGTCTTGGCAATGCGGCGGGTGTTGCGGATGTCAGCCAAGGGGTCGCCATCCAGCAGGAGCATGTCGGCGCGCTTACCCACTTCCAGTGTGCCCAGTTCCTTGTCGAGCTTGAGTACGCGCGCGGGCACGCTGGTGGCAGCCTGTAGCGCCTCCATGGGGGTGAAGCCCGCTTGCACATAGATCTCAAGTTCGCGATGCAGGGAGTAGCCCGGAACGTCCTGATCGGTGCCGGCCACGATGGTCAGTCCTTGCTTGTGCAGTTCGCGCAAGGTGGCGAGGAACGCGGCGTAACGCTGGGCAAACTCAGGCGCTTTGGCGGGAGGCGCGCCAGTCGCGTTCAACGCGGCGGCCAGCGACGGGGCGACATGAGTGATGCCGGGCTCGAGTGTTTCCAGTGGTGTGGCGGCAGGGCGCGTCAAGGTCTGGAACAGCACGGTGGTGTCGTCGAATACCGTGCGATGCGCTTTGAACAAGGCCAGCTGTTGTTGTGCGTCGGGTGTGCTGAAGTCGATCGGCGGCACGGGCTTGTCGCGCTCCATATGCAACAGGTCGCGCGCGACGTAGTGGATGTGATTGACGCTGTCGTAGCCGGCAGCGACCGCTTGCGCGGTGGTCATGCCCTCGGGCACGTGGCCGGTTACCGTCAGGCCGAGCTTGTGCGCCTCGTCGGCGATCACCGGTACCAGCTCGGGCTTCATGCTGCTATAGATCTTGATCTGCACTGCGCCGGCATTCTTGTAGCGTCGAACGACCTCACGCGCTTGTTCAGGCGTATCGGCCGTGACGGCGCCAAGCGTAATCGGGCCGGTGCCGTCGACGATGCCGGCGATCAGCAGGCGCGGGCCAATGCCGCGCCCGGATTGCACGGCATCCCGCACGGTCGTGATGAAATCGAACTCGTTTCCGCAGTCGCGCACCGTGGTCACGCCGGCGGCCAGATAGATGGGGCCCCACTCCACCTGCTCATAGTGAGCGTGCATGTCCCATAGGCCGGGAATCAGGTATTTGCCGGTGCCATCGATCACGTCTTGCTTGTCCGAGGCTTTTGGCCTGGAGCCTGACGCCATGATGCTTGTGATCCGGCCGTCTTCCACGTACACCGCGGCAACAGGGCGTGCTGCCGCACCTGTGCCATCGATGAGGGTGACGTTGGTGATGGCCAGCCGTTTCCCGATGGAATGCTTCGCGGTGGCGGTCAATTGCGCAAGCGCTGCCAGGTCGTTGTCGGCGGCTTGCTGGATGAATTGGGCGAGTGAGGCTTCATACCCTTCGCGAACGGCTTCGAAGTGATCGAACTCCGAATCAGTGGTTACGACGGCGGCGAGTTTCTGGTCGTCATCCAGCCACACCGTCTCCGCACCCCAAACCAGGCCGTTGATCACGTAACTGTGCAAGGTTACGGGGCCGCCGTTGGTGCTGATGGTGAGATCGTTGCCGGGTGCGATATGGATGCTGGCCTCCGGCGGGGCGGCGATTTGAGCAGGCTTGCCGCGCGCGATCCAGAAGCGCATCAGCATCTGTTGCATCGCGACGGGCGAGTAGCCGTCGACCAGGAACGTGTCGGCGGTGGCTGGATAGTCGGTTGCCTTGCCGTCGCGCACCAAGGCGACGCGTTGGTGCTTCTCGTCTACCGAGAACGCGTCGTTCATCGGTGATTGTCGAGACGAATGCCCCTCGGTCTTCAGCGAGAGCGGGTGAAGAGTGTCGGCCGCCGTATAGATCGTCTTCAGCGGCACGTCGGTGCCGCGGTCGTTGAATTTGAAGTCCGAGTGAAGCGTCAGCTGGCCTTTCTCGTTGGCAAGTATGTAGGTTTCCTTGCCGATCGCCCTGGCGAATTTATGCAGGACAAACGTGCCTTGTTCGTTCGCCGTCTTGTCTTGTGCATGCGAGGCGAATGATGGAAGGAGCAGTGAGACGGCGAGCGCGAACGAGGGTGCAGCGGCAAGCTTCATGGTCGACTCCAAGGTGGCTCCGGCAAATCCATAGCATCAGAGCAGCAAGCCGTGGTGTCAGGCAATGTGCGGAAAGGCATCCCGTTTTTCGGCTGACGTCGAAGAGGCGAAAGCGGATTCGCGATCGCTCGCGATGGGCTCAAGGAGGGGGCATCCCTGCTGGCCTGCTCAAATTTCCGGCGCCTGCGCCAGGCTCATGGCTTCGCTCAATCGCTGTACTTTCGGCGTCCTTGCGCACAAGTTGGTGCGTGTTCTCCATCACGTTGTTCTCGATCAGTACGTCTTTCGACTGCAGCAGATTGATGGCAGCCGTCGCCTCTTGGCCGCTGCTGTTTTTCACCATGAAGCGGTTGTTTCGGATGATGGCGCCATCCGCATCGCGCAATTTCAGGGCGGCGGGTAATTCGGAGGCGTTACCTGGATTCAGGTGCACGATGAAGGTGTTGCCCTCGACCAAGGTGTTGGGGCCGTAGAGGTAAACGGCCGTATCACCATCCACTTCGATGGTGCTGTTGCGCAATACGCTGTTGGCGCCGACCATGATGACGCCTCGACCGCCTGAAACGACTTTCATGTTATCCACCGAATAGTAGGTTTCTGGCTGATAGTTCCACGGATGAATAAAGCCAATCTTCTTGCCGGGCTCATAGGGGCGTTGGTCGCCCAAGGGTTGCTGATCTTCTGGCATCACTTCGTAAGCGCTCGCGTAGGCGCGAGTGGAAAGATCAAAGTTCTTGTGAAAGCCAAGGTAGATACCAACGCCTCTTGAGCCGGGTGTCTTGATGACGCCATTGCGCACGCTCATGTGCTGCGGAAAGTCATCCAGATGGCTCAATGACGCCTCTGAGGTGGCCTGATCCAGTGCGACACCCGTGGCGTTTTCAAAGGGCTCGCTGGAAACGAGATGTCCTTGCAGGTCGAGATCCACGTGGGTGGCTCGATAAAAGGTGACGATGCGGGCAGGGCTTCCTCGTTCGTTGAAGCCCTCCGCGATGGACCATGCATGCCGTTGCACCAGATCCTGCACCAGGCACTGCCGGCCGCTTCCCGTGGCGGTGACTTCGATCGCCATGAAGTCTCTTTGATACTTCACCGGTTTGCAGCCGCGCTCCTTGGCGATCGCTTCCTCTCGAGTTATGTCGCTGAGTGACGGTCTGTGTGAGGCACAGGCGGTCGCCAGGAGGCTGGTGCCTACGGCGACAAGCATGTGGGCGGTGCGGCGCTTCCATAGCGGCAAGTCGCGAAGCAGCGGGTGGGGCTGGAATATGTTTTCTGAGCGGCTCATGGAGTCGAGATGGGCTTCATTGGGTTGCCGAGGTAGTGGCGAGGACTGCGCCCGCAGGCAGAGCCGTCGTGCTTCTTTATCCGCGGAACTTGGTCCAATACGTCCTGCTGGGGATGTAGCAATACTTGATGTCCGGAACCGCGTGGGTCTGGCTGTTGATATCCAGCGAGCCGAGGTGCAGCACAAGGCCGGAGTGTCTGGGTAGCTGAGTGGGGAAGGTGAGCACGAGCGGCCCGCATTTCTGCAGGTCTGCCGGAGCCGACGGCGCACCGCCGCATGTCCAGTGCATTTTCATGAAGGGGTTTTCCTGCAGGTGGCTTGTTGCAGGAATCCGCTTGCCGTCGACCTCGATATAGGCCGGTGCTGGGTCGAGCAGAATGACGGGGCCGTCGATGTTGCGGAGGGCGGTCATGCCGTAGGCGTGGACCTCGATGAGGGTTCCCGGTTGCGAGGGGTCGAAGATCTGTCGCGTGGAAAGACTGATCGTGTGGGCTCCCAGCTTCAGCTGTAGGGAATCGGCAGCGCTGGGGTTCCAGTCGAGGGATTCCTGCAGGTCGCACGGCGCCGGATAGCCACCGCTGGTCTCTGGTGTGTAGAGGCAGCCGGACAAGGCGCCGGTGACCGCAGCCATCGCGGCCAGTGAGATGAAGCGGGGGATTCGCATGCTTTAGTGTGAGGACCGTGGAGGTTCGTGATGCGTGGAGATGCGGTAGCTCATGCATCTCGCCATGAGCCCGATGGGTCATGGCGATGATGGAAGTGCCGGCACAGGGCCGCGCAATCTAGCAGATGACTGGCGTGTTCCCATCCGTGGTGTGGGATGCCAAGTAACTCTCAAACAAAAGGCCCCGCATGATGCGGGGCCTCTGCTGTCTGCTGGTGATGGCGGCGAGGGCTTACGCCTCCGCTTCTTCCTTGTATGCATCGATCGGGATGCACGCACACATCACGTTCTTGTCGCCGTAGACGTTGTCCACGCGTGCCACCGGCGACCAGTACTTCTGCAGCTTGAGGCTGGGCAGCGGGAAGGCGGCGAGTTCACGCGGGTAGACGTGGGTCCACTCGCTGGCGGTGACCATGGTGGCGGTGTGCGGAGCGTGCTTGAGCGGGTTGTCCTCGCGATCGAGGTTGCCGTTTTCGATGGCGCGGATTTCGTCGCGGATCTGGATCATGGCGTCGATGAAGCGGTCCAGTTCGTGCTGCGATTCGCTCTCGGTCGGCTCGACCATCAGCGTACCGGCCACCGGGAAGCTCAAGGTCGGCGCGTGGAAGCCGAAGTCGATGAGGCGCTTGGCCACGTCTTCGGCGCTGATGCCGGTGCTGTCCTTGAGCGGGCGCAGGTCGAGGATGCACTCATGCGCCACCAGCCCGTTGCGGCCGGTGTAGAGCGTCTCGTAATGCGGGGCCAGGCGCTTGGCGATGTAGTTGGCGTTGAGCAGCGCGACCTGGGTGGCTTTGCGCAGGCCCTGCTGGCCCATCATGGTGATGTACATCCAGCTGATCGGCAGGATGCTGGCGCTGCCGAAGCTGGCTGCGCTGACCATGCCGACGTTGCCTTCGCCGCCGAGCGTGCGCGGCAGGAACGGAGCCAGGTGCGATTTCACCGCGCACGGGCCGACACCCGGGCCGCCGCCGCCGTGCGGGATGCAGAAGGTCTTGTGCAGGTTGAGGTGCGAGACGTCCGAACCCCATTTGCCCGGCTTGGCGACGCCGACCAGCGCGTTCATGTTGGCGCCGTCGGTGTACACCTGGCCACCGTGCTTATGCACGATGTCGCAAATGGCGACGATGTCTTCTTCGAACACGCCGTGCGTGGACGGGTAGGTGATCATCAGCGCGGCGAGGCGGTCGCTGTACTTCTCGGCGGCGCGGCGGATGTCTTCCACGTCCACGTTGCCGTTGGCGTCGCACTTGGTCACCACCACGGTCATGCCGCACATCTGCGCTGAAGCGGGGTTGGTGCCGTGGGCGGACTCGGGGATGAGGCAGATGTCGCGATGGCCTTCATTGCGCGAGCGGTGGTACGCGCGAATGGCCAGCAGGCCGGCGTATTCGCCCTGCGCACCGGAGTTGGGCTGCAGGCTCACGGCGTCGTAGCCGGTGCATTCCACCAGCATCGCTTCCAGCTCGTCGATCAGCTGCTTGTAGCCCTGCGTTTGATCAGTCGGGGCGAGCGGATGGATGTTGCCGAATTCCGGCCAGGTGACCGGGATCATCTCGGCGGTGGCGTTGAGCTTCATGGTGCAAGAGCCCAGCGGGATCATGGTGCGATCCATCGCCAGATCCTTGTCAGCCAGCGAGCGCATGTAGCGCAGCAGCTCGTGCTCGCTGTGGTGCGTGTTGAACACCGGGTGGGTGAGGAACTCACCCTGGCGACGCAGGCCGGCGGGCAGCGCGTCGGCGGTGGCGGCGTCCAGTTCGTCGATATCGTCGATGCAAGCGCCAAACAACGTGGCGAGCGCGATCACGTCGGCGCGCGTGGTGGTTTCATCCAGGCTGATGCCCACGCTCTGGCCGTGGATCTGGCGCAGGTTGAGGCCGACGGCTTCGGCCTTGATGCGAATGGCGTCGGCATCGACGTTCATCACATGCAGCGTGTCGAAGAAATCCGGGCCCACCGTGTGGCCGGCCTGGCGCAGTGACGCGGCAAGAATCGCGGCGAGGCGATGGGTGCGGCGCGCGATGCGGGCGAGGCCTTCCGGGCCGTGGTACACGGCGTACATGCTCGCCATCACGGCGAGCAGCACCTGCGCGGTACAGATGTTGGAGGTGGCCTTCTCGCGGCGGATGTGCTGTTCGCGGGTCTGCAGGGTGAGGCGGTAGGCCGGCTTGCCTTCCGCATCCACCGACACGCCGATCAGGCGGCCCGGCATGGAGCGCTTAAACGCGTCGCGGCAGGCGAGGTAGGCGGCGTGCGGGCCGCCGAAACCGAACGGCACGCCAAAGCGCTGGCTGTTGCCGATGACGATGTCCGCGCCCCACGAGCCCGGCGAGGCGATCAGGGTGAGTGCGAGCAGGTCGGTGGCGACCGAGACGAGGCCGCCGCGCGCGTGCACAGCATCGGCAACGACCTTGTAGTCGCAAATCTGGCCGAAGGTGTTGGGGTACTGCAGCAGCACGCCGAAGCTGTCGACGGTGACGGCATCGGCCGCCGGGCCGATGTGCAGTTCGATGCCCATGCCATCGGCGCGGGTGTGCAGCACTTCGAGCGTCTGCGGGTGCACGTCGTCGGCAACGAAGAACACGTTGCTCTTGGACTTGGCCGAACGCTTGGCCAGCGTCATCGCTTCGCCGGCGGCGGTGGCTTCATCCAGCAGCGAGGCGTTGGAGATGTCCATCCCGGTGAGGTCGGCCACCATGGTCTGGAAGTTGATCAGCGCCTCCATGCGGCCCTGCGAGATCTCCGCCTGGTACGGCGTATAGGCCGTGTACCACGCCGGGTTCTCCAGGATGTTGCGCAGGATGACGTTCGGCGTATGCGTGCCGTAGTAGCCCTGGCCGATGAAGTTCTTGAAGACTTTGTTCTTGTTGGCGATGGCGCGGATCTTGGCCAGCGCTTCCACTTCGGTGATCGCGGGGGGCAGAGCCAGCGGCGCGGCGGACTTGATCGAGCCCGGCACGATAGCGTCGGTCATCGTTTCCAGCGAGTCGTGGCCGATGACGCGCAGCATCTGCACGATTTCGGCGTCGTTGGGGCCGATGTGGCGCTCGATGAAGGCGTGATGATGCTCGAGGTCCCGCAGGGAGGGGGAAACGTTCTGGCTCATGACAAAGGCGTCCGTAGTGGCCCATAAAGGCTGAACGTGCATGCCGCACGTCGGGCGCCCCTCTGTCCTTTTGCCTGAGAGTTTGGAAGCGGGTGAGCTCGCTTCGTGCACCTTCGGCGCCGGATCTAACCGGTCTCTCCAGAGTGTTCCAGGCGTGGTGGTATGGGAGCCTGAGCGATTACGGGCGTTGCGCCTTCGGCAGCGGACAACGTCCGCTTCTCCCACCATGCCAAGCGGTGGATTATACGGCGTTGGGGGATGGTTTTCCCGGGTGGGGGCACTCGCACTTGGTGTGAGATGCATCTGCTTCCCCCTGCCGGCGGGGGATGAACCTGAGGCTCGCGACACCCTGCTCCCTCCCTTGCTTGCAGGGGAGGGCTGGGGAGGGGTAAGCCCTTGAGAAAGCGTTGCGGGCGAGGTTTTCCCAAGGGCTCACCCCCTCCCAGCCTCCCCCTGCGAGCAGGGGGAGGAGCTAAGAGCTTCCAGCGCTCATCTCCGTCATTGAAAGCATCCATTTCCATCCACGGGGCGGGCGGCGTAGCGTGTCGGCATTCCCGCTACTGCCAACGGACCCACGCCATGACCCGCCCGCCTTTCCGACTTTCGCGACTCGACCACATCGTCCTGCGTGTGCACGACAGTGCCGCCATGCAGGCTTTCTATTGCGACGTGCTCGGCTGTACTGAAGAGCGCCGGCAGGACGAGATCGGTCTGGTGCAGTTGCGTGCCGGCGCGTCCCTGATCGACCTGGTCGCCATCGACAGCAAGCTTGGCCGCCTGGGCGGTGCCGCGCCCGGCAAGGAGGGCTACAACATGGACCACCTGTGCCTGAGCGTGGAGGGTTACGACGAAGCGGCTATCCGCGCTCATCTGGAGGCGCATGGCGCACGCGTGGGCGAGGTGGGTTCGCGTTATGGCGCGGAGGGCGAAGGTCCGTCGCTGTACCTGTACGATCCGCAGGGCAACATGATCGAGTTGAAAGGTCCGCCTGCGGTCTGAATACGGTCAACGGCGGGCAGTCGATGTTCCCATCACGTCAGGAGATGTCGTTCATGCCGTCGAACACCTGTCATCCGCATGCACCGCACACCAAGCTGAAAGTCCCCGATTGGCACGTCTCCGCGCTGATGCTGGATCGCGCGCTGGATGCCATCCTGCGTCGAGTGAAGACGTTCGATCGCGACCACGATATTCCCTATCTTGCCGGCTACAGCAAGGACGGCAAGACCATCTACATCGACCGGCACCTGCCGAAGAGCTTCATGTTCCGCGGGCGCACGGTGGAAGTGGATCGCTTTCTGATCCTGCACGAAGAAGTGGAGAAGACGCTGATCGACCAGCTGGGACTGCACTATTTGCATGCCCATCAGATCGCGACTCGTGCGGAAGAGGCGGCCGTCAATGCCGAGCGCGTCACGTGGGCAGCGTACGACCGCTTCATGCAGAAGTACGTCAAATCCGTGGGCGACGAGCGGCTGACCAAGGTGCCCGTCGATCTCGACCTCAAGCCTTACCGCGACTATCACGACTACGAATTGATGCAACGGATGCTCAAGAGCATCGACAAGGGTGAACTGAAGAGCGGGGCGAAGCTTCAGGCCGAGCTGAAGGAATACGCGGACGCTTTTCGCGAAGAGCGGCGATTGGATCGGCGGCGTCTGGCCAGTCAGAGCGGCAAGGCAGCGCCAAAGAAGGCATCGCGTAGCAGGAGTGCGGCGACGGCGTGAATCATCTGGCGTTCTGCTGAGCGCAGAATCCAGGGGACGCTTCCGGCGAGCTGAGCGCGAGCATGCGCTCAGCTCGCCCTTGGAGCAGGTCAGGCAGGCGGGATATCGGCATGGGTCGTGTCGAACAGCATGAGATCGGAAAGCGTGCCGCGTCCGTATCGGGCAAGGGCCTCGCGCGTCTGCTGGTTTTGGCGGCGACGGCGTTGTGGCTGGCCGCCTGTGGCATTCCCCAGCCGCAAGTAAAGTCTTCCCGCGACGCGTTGGCTTGTGAGGGCGTCGGTTGCAACGGGCAGGCTGGTGACCAGATGCCGACGTTGGCGGAAGTGAAAGCGCTGGAGATGGAAGCGCTACGTACCCAGGACCGGAAGCGCGCCGCTCGCGCTTGGTTACGCTGTGCGGCAACGGCTTATCGCCTGGTCGAGGCGAACGGAACAGGCGCGGCCGCGGCGGCAGCGTTGGATACGCAATGTACCAACCGCCTGCTGGATTTCCTGCTCGCCAATGAAGCCTCGCGTTGGACGTCACACAGCCTCGATATCGCTGGCGACCGGCTGGACGTTGAGCTGCGAGCGCTGTCGCCAGGCTTGACCGGGCCGGTGGCGTTCGTTCGCTCGGATGCCGTACCGGTGTCGACGCTACTGTTCGGCCAGCGCTTTGCGACGCTGGCTTTCGGCGTTTCCCTGGTGGCAAGCACGCCGCGCTGCAGTGATCGCCCGGTGTGCCGTTTGATGCCGGCCGAAGCGGTGACGCGCCCCGCGACGGCCTGGGTGGAAGCGCGCGTCGGCAGCGCACCACGCCTCGTTTTCACCGATCCGGTGATGCACTCGTTCGAGCGCATTGGTGATCGCGACTACGTGCTGTCGGTCGATACCACGGCGCCGTATGCCGCGCTGGCGAATGCCTCGCAGCTGAAGAGCGAGGCGATATGGAATTTGGTCGGCGGGCAGGAGCTTGGGCGGCGAGAAGGCGTGTACCTGCTGGAGGAATACGACCCGCACAAAATCCCGGTGGTGATGCTGCATGGTCTGGCGGCCAGTCCGCTGATCTGGGCACGCCTGACCAACCGCATCCAGGGCACGCCGGCGCTGCGGGCGCGCTACCAGGTATGGCATGTGGTCTATCAGACCAGCGCGCCGGTGCTGCTTTCCCGTTGGCGCGTGAAACAGTTTCTGGATCGCGCCTGGGCAACGGTCGATCCCGCGGGCCACGATCCGGCACGCGCGCGCATGGTGCTGGTCGGGCACAGCATGGGCGGGATGATTGCGCGTCTGCTCTCAGCGGACAGCAGCGACACGCTATGGCAGGCCGCCGCCACGGTGCCGGTGGCGCAGCTGCATGGCCGTGCGGAAGACCTCGCTTTACTCGACCATGTCCTTCGCTTTGCGCCGTATCCCGGCGTGGATACGGCGTTCTTTCTGGCCACGCCGCATCATGGCAGCCCAGTGACGGAAGATGTCGTCGGGCGCCTCGCTTCCTATCTGGTCAGGCCGAACGGTCCCGAAATCGATGCGTTTGCCCGTTTGGTCAAGGCCAATCCGGATGGCTTCCGGCCTGAGCTATTGGCGAACTATCGCGAGCACGGCCTGAGCAGCATCAGCACGCTGAGCATGACTCAGCCCGTCAGTCGCGCGGCATCCACGCTGATGCCGGTCGGCGGCGTGCGTTACTACACCATCGCCGGCAGCTTGCCGGGCGAAACGGTTCCCGGCGATGGCATCGTGTCCTTGCAGAGCACCTTTCTACCAGGCGCGGTGTCGACCACGACGGTGACGTCGGGGCACCGGGTCTATCGCAACGACGAGGCCATCAATCTGATCGTGAAGGTGCTTGGCGAGTCGCCTTGAAGGTTTGTTTAAAGTCCGGCGTCACTCCCTGCAGGAGTGCACCTTGTGCGCGACAAACCGGCAGGACCGCCGGTTTGTCGCGCACAGGGTGCGCTCCTACATAAGCCTTTCAGGTCTCGCCGATTTCCCCAAATGGGTATGTGCTGGTGATGTCGGCCTTGCAAGAATGCCGACGAAGATTGCAGGACTGTCTATGCCTCCGTGGTCATGGTCGAAGCCAAGATGAATTCGTCACGAGCAGGTGCGGCGAATATCCCAAGGCCGCATTGACCACGACTCTGTGACATCGGCCTTATCGCGTACAGCTACAAAGCAGTATCGGTTCGTTGCCATAGCTTTCCACCGATGCAAGTCACATCACCCGTACCTGGCGGCGCGGGACGGGATGGTTTTGCCCGGCGTTGGCCGGGCCAGGCGAAGAGGAGACGAAGGTATGACGCACGAGTATTCGGCTGATGAGTTCAGCCCAGGTCGGCGCAAGGTGGTGATCGGTGGCATGGCCGCGGCGGCGGCAGGCGTCGCGTTGCCTTTGTTATCGATCGCCAGCGAGGCGGTATCCGCCGCTGCAGCACAGGGGAATCGTTCCAACCAACCATCCGGAGCACATGCGATGAGCAGCACGGTCAAGACTAAAGACGGCACTGAAATTTTCTACAAGGATCTGGGCAAGGGGCAGCCAGTGGTGTTCTCCCATGGCTGGCCGCTGAGCGCGGATGCTTGGGATGCGCAAATGATGTTCATGTCCATGCACGGATATCGCGCCATTGCGCATGATCGCCGCAGCCACGGGCGCTCCACGCAGACGTTCGACGGTAATGACATGGATACATATGCCGACGATCTCGCCACGCTGATCGATACGCTGGATCTCAAGAACATCATCCTGGTCGGCCATTCCACCGGTGGCGGCGAGATCGCCCACTACATGGGGCGCCATGGCACCAAGCGCGTGGCCAAGGCGGTGCTGGTTGGCGCGGTGCCGCCGCAGATGATGAAGACCGAGACCAATCCGGGTGGCCTGCCCAAGGATGTGTTCGACGGGATTCGCGCAGGCGTGTGGAATGACCGCTCGCAGTTCTATAAGGATCTGACTACGCCGTTCTACGGCGCCAACCGGCCCGGCGCCAAGGTCTCGCAAGGCATTCGCGATGCCTTCTGGTTACAGGGTATGCAGGGCGGCCTGAAGGGGCAGTACGACTGCATCAAGCAATTCTCCGAGACGGATTTCACCGAAGATCTCAAGAAGATCGACGTGCCGGTGCTGTTCGTGCACGGCGACGACGACCAGATCGTGCCGATCGACGATGCGTCGCGGCTGGCGGTCAAGCTGGTCAAGCACGGTACGTTGAAGGTCTTCCCGGGCGCTTCGCATGGTTTGGCACAGGTCAACCAGGACGAGTTCAACAAGGAACTGCTCGCGTTCGCCAAAGGCTAATCGCTGACTGGGGTTGCCGTGGAGCATCGCTTCTCCACGGCAGCCGCGAGTCCAGTGCTGTAACACTGCGCGGGCCACGCAGGGATATTGAGCAGGCTCTTAAAGCGGGCTCATGCCACCGTCGACGATGACTTCCGTACCGACGATCAAGGCGGCGTGCTTTCCAGCGCGGCGGCGTCCATGTCCAGCTTGCCGTACAGCGGCGTGTTCACCGGGCCGGGGCTGACCACGTTCGCGCGAATGCCCTGCGGCAGCGGTTCACCCGACAACGTCTTTGCTAGCGAAATCAGTGCAGCCTTGCTCGCCGCATAAACCGGGGAAGCTGGCTGGTGCCGATCCCCTGAAACGAAGAAGCCCGCCTTGCGGCGGGCTTCGTCTACAATTGGTGCCCAGGAGAGGACTCGAACCTCCACGGTTTTACCCGCTAGTACCTGAAACTAGTGCGTCTACCAATTCCGCCACCTGGGCAGGTGTCGCGCTGCTATGTCAGCTGCGTGAGCCGCGTAGATTAGGCACAGAGGGTAGGGTTGTCAACTATCCTCTCACCAATTTTTCATCGCATCGTGTCGGAACCTTCACGGTGCCTCAGCAAGGCAGATAAGTGACCAGAAAAAACAAGGACAAACGCGCGGACGGGGAAAAGACCTCCCGTCGCCCGGCTTCACCCAAGAAGGCGGCGGCACCCGCCTCGCGCAAGCGCGCGGCCACGCCGCCCTCACCGGCGCCCAAAGTGTCGAAGGGCTTCGACCCCCACGCCGAGCGCGAATCCCGCCGCTACGAGCGCCCCATTCCCAGCCGCGAGGCGATTCTTGCGCTGCTCACCGAGCGCGGCGAATTGCTCACCGAGGCGCGCATCGCCGAGGCGCTGCAGCTGTATGACGAACAAGACCTCAACGCCCTGCGCAAGCGCCTGGGGGCGATGGTGCGCGACGGCCAGCTGCTGCTAGGTCGCCGGGGCGGCTACGCGCCTACCAACAAGCTGGACTTGATCCCCGGCCTGGTGCTGGCCAATGCGGAAGGCTACGGCTTCCTGCGGCCAGACGAAGGGGGGGAGGATCTCTATCTATCGCCACAGCAGATGCGTGCGGTGCTGCATGGAGACCGCGTGCTGGCCAGCGTGATCGGCGTAGACCGCCGCGGCCGCAAGCAGGGCGCCATTGTCGAGGTGCTGCAGCGTCGTTCGCCGCGGCTGGTCGGCCGGGTGGTGGTGGAGAACGGCGTCACCCTGGTGGCGCCGGATGATCGCCGTCTGCATCAGGACATCATGATCGCGCCAGGGCAGGACATGGGGGCGCGTTCCGGCCAGATCGTGGTGGCCGAGATTACCGATCCGCCGACGCCGCACCGTGGCCCGATGGGCGCCATCCGCGCCGTGCTCGGCGAACGCCTGCAGCCGTCGCTGTTGGTGGAGATGGCCATCGCCAGCCACGACTTGCCGCACGAATGGCCGGTCGACGTGTTACGTGACGCCGCGCAGGTCGAGCCGGAGGTGACGGCGGCTGAGCGCCAGGGCAGGGTGGATCTGCGCTCACTGCCGCTGGTGACGATCGACGGCGCGGACGCGCGCGACTTCGACGATGCGGTGTACGCGGAGCCGCGCAAGGGCGGCGGCTACCGCTTGATCGTGGCGATTGCCGACGTGTCGCACTATGTGCGCATCGGCAGCGCGCTGGACCGTGAAGGCTACGAGCGCAGTACGTCTACCTATTTCCCTGGTTTCGTGGTGCCGATGCTGCCGGAGACCTTGTCCAACGGCATCTGCTCGTTGAACCCGAAGGTGGAGCGCTTGTGCATGGTTTGCGACATGCAGATCGATGCCGAGGGCGAGGTCACCAGATCGAAGTTCTACGAGGCCGTGATGTATTCGCATGCGCGCCTCACCTATGACCGAGTGTGGCAGGTGGTCGGCCTCAACGATGCCGATGCGCGTCATGAGCTGGCGGATGTACTGCCGCAGATCGAACACCTGCACGATCTTTACAAGCTGATGGCGACGCAGCGCAAACGTCGCGGCGCGATCGATTTCGAAACGCCGGAGGTGAAGTTCCGCCTCGACAACACCGGCGACGTGATGGCCATGGGCGCCACCGAGCGCGACGACGCGCACAAGCTCATTGAGGAATGCATGATCGCCGCCAATGTGCAGGCGGCGCTGTTCCTGGAGAAGCGCAAGATGCCTGCGCTGTTCCGCGCGCATGAGCCGCCGCCGGAAGAGAAGTACGAGGACCTGCAGCAGTTCCTGCGCGAATTCAAGTTGCGCATGCCGCCGGTGAGCGAGGTGACCCCAGGCGATTTCGCCGACGTGTTGCGCATGGTGAAGGATCGCCCGGAGAAGGAGTTGATCCAGTCCGTGCTGCTGCGCGCACAGAGCATGGCGGCTTACCAGCCCGACAATCGCGGTCACTTCGGTTTGGCGCTGGAGGCGTATGCGCACTTCACTTCGCCGATTCGCCGTTATCCAGATCTGCTGGTGCATCGTGCGATCCGTTACGCGCTAACCGGCGGCAAGCCTGCCGACTACGCCTACAGCCCGGCCCAGATGGGAGCCATGGCCATCCATTGCTCGCAGCGCGAACGCCGTGCGGAAGAGGCCGAGCGCGATGTGGATGAGCGCTTTAAGTGCGCGTGGATGTCCAAGCACATCGGCAGCGAGTTCGACGGTACGGTCACCGGCGTCACCTCGTTCGGCTTGTTTGTGGAGCTGGACGAGTCGAAGGTGTCGGGTCTGGTGCACATCAGCCAGCTATCCAACGACTACTACCATTTCGACCCGATCCGCCATTTGTTGAAGGGCGAGCGCAGCGGTGCGCAGTTCCGCCTGGGCGACAAGGTGCGCATCCAGGTGCTGCGCGCCAGCCTGGAGGACCGCAAGATCGATTTCCGCCTGGTGCCGAAGCGCGACGCGGTCGCTCCGCCGGCACGTACTACGCGTGCTTATGACTATGCTGGCGCGGGCGAGCGTTACTCGCTGCCTGCCGGCCGCAAGGCGACGGCAGGTGCGTCGCCGCGCGATAATGCGCGCGATGCCGCACGCCCGTCCGGTGTCGCCAAGGCCGCCGGCAAGGCGAAACCTAAGGCTGCTCCCAAGGCGGCCGCAGCGAAGAAGGGCAAGACCTCCAAGCCGAGCAAGCCCACTGGGCCCGGCAAACCCAAAGGCAAGCGATGAGTGAGAGTTGGATCGTCGGGATCAACCCGGTCGAAGGTGCGCTGAGCAACGATGCGGAGCGCATACGCGAACTGCTGGTCGAAAACGGTCAGCGTAATGCGCGCGTGCACGAACTGGTTGAACGCGCCAGGTCATTGAATATCCCGGTACATCACCGGCCGCGAGAGCAGCTGGAGAAGATCGCCGGCGAAGCGCGCCACCAAGGCGTGGTGGCGCGCTACGAAGCGCCGCCGATGGCCAACGAAAGCGACCTGCCGGATTTGCTGGAACAGGCGGGCTCCGATGCGTTGGTGCTGGTGCTGGATGGCGTCACCGACCCCCACAACCTGGGCGCCTGCCTGCGCAGTGCGGCGGCGGCGAAGGTGACGGCGGTGATCGTGCCCAAGGATCGTGCTGTAGGTTTGACGCCGGTAGTTCGCCGCGCGTCGGCGGGCGGTGCGGACCGCGTGCCGTTGATCGCGGCCACCAACCTGGCGCGCGCGCTTCGCACTTTGAAGGATGCGGGTGTGTGGATCACCGGGCTGGCCGGTGATACGGATACCTCGATCTACAACATCGACCTGAAAGGTCCGGTGGCTTTGGTACTTGGCAGTGAAGGCGAGGGCATGCGCCGCCTTACGCGCGAGACCTGCGACTTTGTGGCCAAGATCCCCATGCCCGGCGTGATGGAGAGCTTGAACGTTTCAGTGGCGACAGGTGTCGTGCTGTTCGAAGCATTGCGCCAAAGGAGGAACAAGCGATGAGCTTCCTGTGGCACGACTGGGCCGGTTATATCGGTGTGGTGCTGGTGCTATTGGCTTTCCTGCTGTTGCAGGCGCGCAAGCTGCATGGGAATGGGCTGGTCTTTCAGCTGATGAACGTGCTCGGCGCGGTTGGTGTGATGCTGTCGCTGTTGTTCGGCAGCTTCAATACTTCCGCGTTCGTGATGCAGCTGGCGTGGTTGCTGATCGGCATCTACGGCATTGCCAACAGCGCCCGCGTGCGGCGCGAGTTGCGCGACGTGGAACGCAAGATCCACTCCTGAATATCGGGTCAGGCTTCGGAGTGCCAGTGGGATAAAATGGGCGCTCCGGCCCTTGTGGCCGGCATGTTGGGACGACCTTTCATGTATCCCATTCGCGGGGACGACCCTGCTCTTCATGAAGAGGAGTGGCGTCATGCCCTGGATCTATCTCGTATTCGCCGGCCTGTTTGAGATCGGCTGGGCTATTGGCCTGAAATACACCGATGGTTTCTCGCGCCTGTGGCCGACCGTCGGCACCGTGTCGGCAATGATCGCGAGCATCGTGTTGTTGGCGATGGCGGTGAAAACGCTGCCGATCGGTACGGCCTATGCGATCTGGACTGGCATTGGCGCGCTGGGCGCGGTGATTCTTGGCATGGTGCTGTTCGGCGATTCCGCTTCGCCGGCACGCTTGATTTGTGTTGCGTTGGTGCTTGCTGGGATTGTTGGGCTCAAGCTCACGGGTGGGGCGCATTGAGCAAAGAGCTGGCAGCGATGTCTCAAGTGTTCACCCCTCCCCAACCCTCGCTGCGACCGAAGGAAGTCCCTGTGGAACAAGCAAGGGAGGGAGCACGGTGTCGCAAGCGCTTAGCTCCTCCCCTTGCTTGCGACGCGAAGCTAGTCCCGTGGGACAGGGGGGGGCTGGGAGGGGGTAGGCCCTTGAGATGGACTTACACTTTCTGCGGCTCTCCTAAAAGAGCCACTCACCTCACTCCGGCTTGTTCCCCAACTTGGTCATCTCTGGGCTGGAGGTGAAGTCGCGCTTGCTGCGCTGCGTGTTCAGCGGCTCTCCGTGCACCTGGAACCAGATGCTCTCGGCGACGTTGGTGGCGTGGTCGCCGATGCGCTCGATGTTCTTGGCCATGAACAGCAGATGCGTGCATGGCGTGATGTTGCGCGGGTCTTCCATCATGTAGGTGAGCAGCTGGCGGAAATAGCCGGTGTAGGCCTCGTCCAGATCGGCGTCGTCCTTCCATACCTGGTAGGCACGTTCGGCGTCGCGGTCGCGATAGGCGAGCAGTACTTCGCGCACTTCGGCCGCGGCCAGCTCGGCGAGGTAGCCCAGGCCGTTGGTCGGTGCGATTGGCGCCACCATCGATAGCGGAATGGAGCGCTTTGCCACGTTGGCGGCGTAGTCGCCGATGCGCTCGATGTCGGCGGCGATGCGCAGCGCGGCGAACACATTGCGCAGGTCGCCGGCGATGGGGGCGCGTAGCGCCAGCAGGCGCACCACGTCGTGGCTGATTTCCTGCTCGAGCAGATCGATGGCGTCGTCGTTGCCCACTACGCGCTGTGCGGCGCGCTCATCGCGGCGTTCCACCACGTCGATCGCCGACTCCAGCTGGGTTACCGCCAGCTCGCCCATGCGCACGATTTCGCCGGTGAGACGCGCCAGCTCGTCGTCGTAGCTCTTGATGATGTGTTCTTTGCCGCTGCCGCTCATGTGCGCTCTCGCCTGGATGTCATAGGGAAGGGTGTCGCGGGGTGGCCCCTCACCCAACCCTCTCCCTCGATTACCAATCTGTGAACGGGGGAGAGGGAGCAAAAGTATTTAGCCAAAACGACCGGTGATGTAGTCCTCGGTCTGCTTCTTGCCCGGCTTGGTGAAGATCTGCTCGGTGCGGTCGAACTCGATCAGCTCGCCCAGGTACATGAAGGCGGTGAGGTCGGAACAGCGTGCCGCCTGCTGCATGTTGTGGGTGACGATGACGATGGTGTACTCGCTTTTCAGCTCTTCCACCAGCTGTTCGATACGGCCGGTGGCGATCGGGTCCAGCGCGGAGGTCGGCTCATCGAGTAGCAGCACCTCGGGCTTCAATGCGATGCCGCGCGCGATGCACAGGCGCTGCTGTTGGCCGCCGGACAGACCCAACGCATTCTGCTTGAGCTTGTCCTTCACTTCATCCCACAGGGCCGCGCTGCGCAGTGCCTGCTCCACGCGGATATCCATGTCGGCGCGCGACAGGCGTTCGTGGTGACGGATGCCGTAGGCGACGTTCTCGAAGATGGTCATCGGGAACGGCACCGGCTTCTGGAACACCATGCCGACCTTGCTGCGCAGCTTATTCATGGAATAGCGCGTGTCGAGGATGTTCTCGTCGTCCAGGATGATCTCGCCCTTGGCTTCCAGCTTTGGGTAGATCGCGTAGATGCGGTTGAAGATGCGCAGCAGGGTGGACTTGCCGCAGCCGGAAGGGCCGATGATGGCGGTGACCTTCTTCTCCGGAATGTCCATGTTGATGCCTTTCAGCGCATGGAACCCGTTGTAATAGAAGTGCAGGTCGCGCACTTGCAGCTTGGTCGGCGCCAGCGGGGTGGACGCGGCCGTAGGCTGCGGATGGATGCCAGCGGCGGCGGACTCAGTCATGGGACACCTTGTTGCGAGAAAGGATCAGGCGAGCGAGCAGGCTCAGCATCAGCACGAACATGGTGATGATGAAGGCACCGGCCCAGGCGAGCGCGTGGATACCGTCACCGGCCTGGTTGGCATACTCATAGATGACCTGGGGCAGGCTGGCCATCTTGTCCATCGGATTGACGGTTGTGTAGAGATTGCCGAAGGCGGTGAACAGCAGCGGTGCCGTTTCGCCGCTGATGCGTGCCAGGGCGAGCAGGATGCCGGTGATGATGCCCGAGCGCGCCGAGCGCATCAGCACCTGCATGGTCAGCTTCCACTGCGGCACGCCCAGCGACAGCGCCGCTTCTCGCAGCGTGGAGGGCACCAGGCGAAGCATTTCGTCGGTGGTGCGCACGATCACCGGCAGGGCGATCAAGGCGAGTGCGATGCCGCCAGCGAGACCCGAATACGTGGTGGAGCCGTCGGTGAGGGTCTTGGTCGGCAGCACCACGATGGTGTAGACGAACATGCCGAGCACGATCGAGGGTGCCGACAGCAGAATGTCGTTGAGGAAGCGGATCGATTCGCCGAGCCGGGTGCGGTTGGCGTATTCGGCCAGCCAGGTGCCCGCCAGAACGCCGATGGGCGTAGCGATGGCGATGCCGATGAAATTGATCACCAGGCTGCCGACCATGGCGTTGAGCAGGCCGCCATCCTCGCCGTAGGCGGTGATCTTGGTGAACAGGTTGAGATTGATCGCGGAGATACCCTGGCGCAGGGTTTCCCACAGGATCCACGCCAGGAAGGCGAGGCCGATCAAGGTGGCAAACATGCTGAGGCCGAGCGCGATCGCGTTGGTGATGCGGCGGCGTAGATAGAGCGTCTGGCTGTTCATCAGCGGCCTTCCTTATGGGCCAGGCGACGCAGCATCAGGCGTGCAATCAGCAGCACGATGAAGGTCACCACGAAGAGCAGGAAGGCCAAGGCCATCAACGAGGATTTCTGCAAGCCCGACGCCTCGCCGAACTGGTTGGCGATGGTCGATGCGATGGAGGCGCCGGGGTCGAGCAGCGAGGGCGACAACTTCATCTTGTTGCCGATGATGAAGGTCACCGCCATGGTCTCTCCCAGCGCGCGACCCAGCCCCAGGAAGATGCCGCCGATCACCGCTGTGCGCGTATACGGCAGCACGATGTCCCAGGAGACCTCCCACGTGCTGGAGCCCAGCGCATAGGCCGACTCCTTGAGTCGGGTCGGTACGGTCTGGAACACCTCGCGCATCACCGAGGAAATGAACGGGATGATCATGACGGCTAGCACTATGCCCGCGGTGAGCACGCTGCCGCCGAAAAGGTTCTCGCTGTTGAACAGCTTGCCCATGAAGGGCAGGTGCTGGGCGATCCAGGAAACGTGTTCTGTGCCGGGCACATCGCCCGCTTCCCTGCCGAGATAGCGGATCAGGAAGGGCTTGATGTGGTCGGAGAAGAACGGCACGAAGACGAACAGGCCCCACATGCCGTAAATGATCGAGGGAATGCCAGCCAGCAGTTCGATCGCCGATGCCACCGGCGTACGCAGCCACGGCGGCGCCACTTCCGACAGGTACAGCGCGATGCCGAAGCTCACCGGTACGGCGATCAGCAGCGCAATGAATGAGGTGATGATGGTGCCGAAGACGGGCACCAGGGCGCCGTAGACGTCGTCGGTCGGGTTCCACTCTGAGCTGGTCAGGAAGCCCCAGCCGAACGTGCTGAAGGCCTCGCGGCCACCCCACAGCGTGGCGCCGGCAGCGCCAACCAGGCTGACGAGTACCAACAGGGCGCAGCCCTTGAGCAGCCAGCCGAACATCCGGTCATCGCGCGCATCGCGGTGAGCACGGTGTTCCTGGGCGATGGTGGGCGCCAGGGCAGCCTCGTTCGCTTGCATGTGATGTCGATCCCTCAAAGCTATTCGTCGAAAATCCGGCGGATCCGGCTGGCGCGAGGGCCCGTCCGGTCGGGGACGCCTTTCAGCAACAAGCCGCCCCATCCTGCGAGGGGGCGGCCCGGGTCATGCAACCAGCTTCCATGCTGGTGGCGGCTGCCCACGAGGGAGCAGCCGCTGATGTGTCCTTAGTGCTTGTACTCGGAGCCCCAGTACGCCTCGATCTTCTTGACCAGGGTTTCCGGCAGGGCGACGTAGTCGAGCGAGGCCGCCTGCTGCTGGCCGTTCTCCAGTGCCCACTTGAAGAAGTCGAACGACACCTTGGTGTGCTCGGCGTTCTTCGGGTTCTTGTACATCACCACCCAGGTGGTGGCGGTGATCGGCCACGCCTGCGCGCCCGGCGCATTGGTCATGATCACGTTGAAGTCCTTGGCGCTGGTCCAGTCCGCGGTGGCGGCGGCAGCGGCGAAGGCTTCGGCGCTCGGCGAGATGAAGTTGCCGGAGGCGTTCTTCAGGTCGACCCAGCTGATCTTGTTCTTCACGGCATAGGCGTATTCGACGTAGCCGATCGAACCCTTGATCTGCTTGACGTACTGCGACACGCCTTCATTGCCCTTGCCACCCACGCCGGTCGGCCACTCGACAGCGGTGCCGAACTTGACCTTGTCGGCCCAGTCCTTGTTCACCTTGGACAGGAAGTTGGTGAAGTTGAACGAGGTGCCCGAACCGTCCGAACGATGCACCACGGTGATCTTGCCGGCCGGCAGAGCCAGGCCTGCATTCAGCGCGGCGATCTTGGGATCGTTCCAGTTGGTGATCTTGCCGAGGAAAATGTCGGCCAACGTGGTGCCGTCGAGCTTCAGCTTGCCGGCGTCGATGCCGCTGATGTTGACCACCGGCACGATGCCGCCGACCACCACCGGGAACTGACCCAGACCAAACTTGGAGAGGTCTTCGGCCTTCAGCGGCGCGTCGGTGGCGCCGAAGTCGATGGTGCCTTCCTTGATCTGCGCCACGCCAGCGCCCGAACCCACCGACTGGTAGTTGAGCTTATTGCCGGTCTTTTCGGCGTAAGCGGCGGACCACTTCGAGAGCACCGGATAGACAAAGCTCGAACCGGCGCCGGTGATGTCCGTGGCGTGGGCAGACATGCCGAACAGCGACGCAGCAGCGAACACCGCAGTCGTGCCGATACGAGACAGGGATTTGGTTGAGGTCAACACGGTGACTCCTTAGTGATAAGGGTTACGGGGGATTCCCGCCCGCTCCCTATTTCATGCGCGCCGTGTTGCAATGAAATGAGCTGAATGTTTCAGTGGTGTGACAATGGATCACGGATTGTCATGTGCGCCACCTGAAAGTGGCGCAAGTACTTGTTCTTCATGGTTGGATGCAAGAGCACGATGGGCGTCTTCGCTGAACGCCGCTGCGCAATTTCTTTCGCTTCGGCCCGTGACGGGGCCTGACTTCAGAGTACGCCCAACCCGATGTGCTCGCGTTCGAACGTCTCGAGCCGGCGCCAGCGGTTGACGATGGTGCAGAACAGCTCGGCGGTGCGTTCGGCATCGTAGATGGCCGAGTGGGCTTCGCGCGTATCAAAGAGGTGACCCGCGGCCATAACCGACTTGCTAAGTACGGTCTGACCGTAGGCCAGGCCGCCCAACGTGGCGGTATCGAAGCAGCTGAAAGGGTGAAACGGATTGCGCTTGTGCCCGCAACGGCGCACTGCGGCATTGAGGAACCCGAGGTCGAAGGCCGCGTTGTGGCCCACCAGAATGGCGCGTTGGCAATCCTGGTCGCGCATCGATTCACGCACCGCCTTGAACACATGCTCCAGGGCCGAGCGCTCATTGAGCGCGCCGCGCAGCGGATTGTCCGGGTCGATCCCGGTGATCTCCAACGCGCGCGGGTCGATATTGGCGCCGGGGAAGGGTTCCACATGCGCGGCCACGGCCGGACGCTGGCGCAGATAGCCCTCGGCATCCATTTCCAAGGTGACAGCGGCGATTTCCAGCAGGGCGTCGCGTTCGGCGTCGAAACCGCCGGTTTCCACATCCACGATCACCGGCAGGAAACCGCGGAATCGTTCGGCCATGCGGTTGGCCATGCTGTTATTGAGATTCTCCATCGGGAGAGCATATCAGCCGCCCCGTGCCCGCCGTGAGCTGTTTGAGGCGGCGAATGTTGCAGTGGACGGGGTGGCTGTCTTCATTCTGTCATGCAAAAAGAATGGAATCGTAACCAATCGGCCGCATCCTGCCGCCGTTCCTGCTTGGCCGGCCGGGTGATCGAAGGGGGCGGTCCAAGTGATACCTATCCAACAAGCGGAGAAGAACCATGCGTTCCAAGTTGCTCGCGGTGGCCATTGCTGCCGGTTTGGGCGTAGCCAGTTTCCACGTTGCCGCTGAGCCGGCGACGAAGGCCAAGGCCACCCACAAGCAGACGACCACCAGCCAGGATTCGCAGGCGTCCAAGAACGCCGAGATCGAGTTGCTGAAGGCCCAGCTCGCCGAGCTGCAGGCCAAGGTGGCTTCGCTGGAAGAGCGCACGGACGCGCAGTCTGACATCAACGTCAGCACCGGCCAGAACGTCGAAGCCGTGCAGAAGGCGCAGGCTGTGAGCGACAAAAAGGTCGCTACGTACGACAAGCTGATCAACAACACCAAGATCGGCGCCACCATGTTCTTCGACATGACCAGTGTCGATCACAAGGAATGGACCCCGAAGACCGGTAACGTCAAGAAGGACGGTCATGGTTCGGTCAATGGCACCGGCTATGACGTGAAGCGCTTCTACCTGACCGTCGATCATCAGTTCGACGACGTCTGGTCGGCCAACCTCACCACCGACTTCAACTACCAGTCGACGCTGGGCCAGACCAGCCTGTTCATCAAGAAGGCCTACGTGCAGGGCAAGTTCGATCCGCTCCTCGCCGTGCGCTTCGGTGCGGCTGACATGCCGTGGATTCCGTTCGTCGAGAAGTGGTACGGCTATCGCTTCCTTGAGAACACCATCACCGATCGCTCCATCGACGGTGGCCGTGGCACCGCCGGCACTGCTGCGCAGGGCATCGGCTCCTTTGGCAACTCGTCCGACTGGGGTATCCATGCGCTGGGTGCCACCACCGGCGACAACTCGATCAACTACCAGCTGTCGGCCGTTACCGGCCGCGGCTACAAGAACCCGTCGCGTTCCAATGGCATCGACTTTGAAGGCCGCTTCGGCTACTCGCCGATCGAGGAGATGGTCATCGCTGTCGGCGGTTATGACGGCAAGCGCGGCAACAAGGTTCAGAGCGGTGCGCCGACCCAGAACGCCACCCGCGGCGACGCGCTGGTTGCCTACCGCGACAAGACCTTTGGCGTGGGTGCCGAGTACTTCACCGCCAAGAACTGGGACGACGTGCTGAAGTACAACGGCGTGCTGCCGGCTCCGGTTGCCGTGCGCGACAAGGCCAACGGCTACTCGCTGTTCGGTGATTGGAGCTTCGCGCAGCAGTGGGCCGTGTTCGCCCGCTACGACCGCGTGGACTACAAGTACTGGGGCGTGACCGGTCCGCAGAACAAGCTGAAGGACACCTACTACAACGCCGGCGTGTCCTACGACGTGCTGATGAACCTGCGCCTGGCGTTTGCGTGGAAGTACGACAAGCTGGAAGGCCCGCTCAAGGCATTCCAGTACAAGACCAACGAAATCGGTTTCTGGGGCTTGCTGAGCTACTGATCCCGGATCTCGCGGTTATCGGAAGGGAGTTCGACCCAAGGACGGAAAAACGGCGGGCATTGCCCGCCGTTTTGCTTTTTCCGACATCGATAAACACCATTTGTAGGAGCGCACCCTGTGCGCGAAAGCCCTGCGTTAGCAAAGCTCGGGCCATGGATGGCCCGAGTGAAACGGTCTGCAAGGATCGCGCTTTTCACTTCACCGCGGCCCTGCTAACGCAGGGCTTTCGCGCACAGGGTGCGCTCCTACAGGGTGGTCTAAGCGACTGTCTTGTCCTTGTAGCGACACAGATCGCGAATGACACACTGCGGGCAATCGGGCTTGCGCGCCTTGCACACATAACGCCCATGCAGGATCAGCCAATGATGGGCGTCCTGTTTGAACTCGGCCGGCACGACCTTCTCCAGCTTGTCCTCTACGGCGCGCACATCTTTGCCGGGAGCAAGGCCGGTGCGATTGGAAACGCGGAAGATATGCGTATCCACTGCGATGGTCGGATGCCCGAATGCCGTGTTGAGCACCACGTTGGCGGTCTTGCGGCCGACGCCGGGCAGGGCTTCCAGCGCTTCACGCGTGCGCGGCACCTCACCTTCGTACTGATCGATCAAGATGCGACATAGCGCGATCACATTCTTGGCCTTGCCGTTGAACAGGCCGATCGTGCTGATGTAACCCTTCAACCCTTCCTCGCCCAAATCCAGGATGGCCTGCGGCGTGTTGGCGATGGGAAAGAGTTTTTTCGTCGCCTTGTTGACGCCTACGTCCGTGGCCTGTGCCGACAGCACCACCGCAACCAACAATTCGAAGGGCGTGGAGTAGTCCAGTTCGGTGGTGGGGTGCGGGTCGAGTTCGCGCAGGCGGGAGAACAGCTCAACGACATCGGCTCGCTTCACGGTTTGGATTCCTGTTGCTTTGCCTTGGCGCGGGCTAGTGCGGCCAGCACCGGGTTCTCGCTGACGGTGGCGGCCACTTGTGCTTTGCGCGCGGCCAGTTCGGCTTCGCGCTGTGCCTGCTCGCCTGCCAGCCGTGCCTCGCGACGCTGGAAATGGCGACGCGCCGAATCGGCGTGGGTGATGTCTTCTACCTGTGCCATGGGCATCGGTTCCAGCACGATGCAGTCCACCGGGCAAGCAGGCACGCACAACTCGCAACCGGTGCAGTCGTCGGCGATCACCGTGTGCATCAACTTGGCCGAGCCCACGATCGCATCCACCGGACAGACCTGGATGCACTTGGTGCAACCGATGCAGTCAGCCTCGACGATGCGCGCCAGGGTGCGTGGCTTTTCCACGCCATGTTCGGAATCGAGCGGAAGCGGCTCGCGCCCAAGCAGCGTAGCGAGTTTCAGAATGCCTGCTGCGCCGCCTGGCGGGCATTGATTGATCTCTGCTTCGCCGCGCGCGATGGCCTCCGCATAAGGGCGGCATCCATGAAACCCGCATTGTTCGCATTGGGTTTGAGGCAGCAGAGCATCGATGCGATCGGCTAGCGTGGTCATATCCGCGTGGCTGACGACGAATCGGTTTTAGCGAACGGTAGCGCCCGGCCTTGCACCCTGGTCCGCGTCCAGCAGGAACAAGTCGCTGCCGCCGTCGCCGGCCGAAAGAATCATGCCCTCGGACAAACCGAAACGCATCTTGCGCGGGGCGAGGTTGGCGATGAACACCACGTTGCGGCCGATCAGCTTTTCCGGTTCACCGTAGGCGGCACGGATGCCGGAGAAGATCTGGCGCTGGCCGAGCGGGCCGGCATCCAGTTCGAAGCGCAGCAGTTTGTCGGAGCCGTCCACGAATTCGCAGGCGGTGACCTTGCCGATGCGCAGGTCGAGCTTGGTGAAGTCGTCGATGCCGATGAGGGTGGCGCCGTCGACGGCGGTGGTGCTGGTGTTGCTCATGGTCTTGCTGTTTTCCTTCGGTTTCTTGGCGGGTACGGGCACGGCGTCAGCCGCAGGCGCGCCAAGCGACTCCTTGGATGCCTCCACCATGGCCTCGATGCGCTTGGGGTCGATGCGGCCGAGCAAGGGCTCAAACGCGTTGATCGTGTGGTTATGCAGTTCGGCGCAGGCGTCGTCGAAAGCGATGATGGGCGCCGCGAGGAACTGCTCAGCGGCAGCCACGGTGGCGGGCAGCACAGGCTTGAGCATGCCGGCCAGCAAGCGGAAGGCGGTCAGTGCAAACGAGCAGACCTGGTGTAAAGCCTCGCGTTGCGACTCGTCCTTGGCCATGGTCCACGGTGCCTTGGCGGCAATATGGCCGTTGACCAGGTCCGCCATCATGACGAAGTTGCGCATCACCTCGGCAAACTCGCCATCGCGGTATAGCGCGGGCACATTGCTGTAGTGCGAGACCAGCAAGCGCCACAGCTCGGTCTCTTCCGCACTGAACGACGGTGCAAGCCGGCCATCGAAGTATTTGTGCACGAAGCCCGCGGTGCGGCTGGCGATGTTCACCCACTTGCCGACCAGGTGCGAGTTGACGCGCTCCTCGAACGACCTGAGGTCGAGATCCACATCCACCGGCGTGTCGCTCAGCATGGAGGCGAAGTAGTAACGCAGGAACTCCGGGTGCAGTCCGGCATCCAGATAAGTGCGCGCCTGGATAAATGTGCCGCGCGACTTGGACATCTTCGCGCCGTTCACCATCAGATAGCCGTTGACGTGCAATGCGGTCGGTGTGCGGAAGTTCGCGCCGTGCAGCATGGCTGGCCAGAACAGGCCATGGAAATTGATGATGTCCTTGCCGATGAAGTGGTGCATTTCGGCATGGCTATCGGGCGCGAGGAAATCGTCGAACTTGATGTCCGTCTTGTCGCACAGCGCCTTGAAGCTGGCGAGGTAGCCCACTGGCGCGTCCAGCCACACGTAGAAGAACTTGCCCGGCGCATCGGGGATCGGAAAGCCGAAGTAGGGCGCATCGCGCGAGATGTCCCAATCTTTCAGGCCGCCATCCAGCCACTCCTTCAGCTTGGCCACTACGCCGCTGTTCGCCACCGGTTCGCCATCGGAGTGCTTGCCGGCAAACCAGTCACGCAGCAGAGATTCGAATTTGCCCAGCTCGAAGAAGTAGTGCTCCGAATCGCGCAGCACCGGCGTGGCCCCGGACATCACCGAATAAGGCTTGATCAGATCGGTGGGTGCGTAAGTGGCGCCGCAGTTTTCGCAGTTGTCGCCGTACTGGTCTGGCGTGCCGCAATTTGGGCAGATGCCCTTGATGTAGCGATCCGGCAGAAACATTTCTTTTTCCGGATCGAACAGCTGCTGGATGCTGCGGCTGGCGATGTAGCCGGCGTCGCGAAGGCGCGTGTAGATCAGCGAGGCCAGCTCACGATTTTCTTCCGAGTGCGTCGAGTGGTAATGGTCGAAAGCCACGCCGAACGCGGCGAAATCCGCTTCATGGCCGACGCGGATGCCGTCGATATAGGCCTCCGGCGCCAGCCCAGCCTTCTCCGCCGCCAGCATGATCGGCGTTCCGTGCGCGTCGTCCGCGCAGACATAGAACGCCTCGTTGCCCTCCATTCGCTGCGCGCGCACCCAGATATCGGCCTGGATGTAGCCCAGCATGTGACCCAGGTGCAGCGGGCCATTGGCATAGGGCAGGGCATTGGTCACGAGGAGTCGGCGGGACATGGCTTCTTGGCTGATTTGTGAGCGGGACATTATGGCATGGGCGTTCAGGGTGGGCTGTTGCGGCGGCGGCTGTTGCGCGAGGCCGTGGCCGGGTCATCGTTGGATCGGATCGTGGAAACGAAAAAGGGTGAGCTTGGCTCACCCTTTTTGCGCGGCACTGAGGTCGCAGGCTTATTCCTGGCGCTCCCACACCTGGCTGCGGCCGATCAGCGAGAAGCCGATGTAGCCGTGCACGTCGAGCTTGGCACCGTTCTCGATGGTCTTGAGCTTGACCTTGTAGATCTTGCCGTTCTTGGGGTCGAGGATGCGGCCGCCGTCCCACACGTCATCATCCCGCTTGACGCCCCACATGATGACCATGCCCTCGACGGGCTTGTCTTTACGGTCGCCGTCGCACTCTTTGCAGATGGGGTGCGGACCTTCGTCGGATTCCAGCACCTGAAGCACCTTGCCCTGCAGTTCGCCGTTGACCTCGGTGATCTGCACGATGGACTTGGGCCGATGGGTCTTGTCATCGATGGTCTTCCAGGTGCCCACTGGCGAGTTGCTGGCGGCGAACACGGCGCCGGCGCCAAGCAGCAGGCCGGTGGCGATGGCGAGGCGAATCAGTGGTTTCATGCAACCCTCCCGTACGAAACAGTATGGATGGAGCCTGACGAGGCGGCGACGGAGCGTCAAGCTGCAACGCGCAACCTGCCGTCGCTCGGGTGGGCGAGGGTGGCGGGCTGGCATAATAGACGCCCTCTTCCCCGTTCTTTATCCCCATGACGCAAGCAAGCGAAGCCCTGGTCCGCCGCATCCTCGGCGAGCTGACCGACACCCACACTGGCGCGCCGCTGGCCGAAAACTTGCGCGCTGTGGGCGTGGACGGCGCCCGGGTGTCGGTGGATCTGCAGTTGGGCTACCCGGCGGGCGGTGCGGTCGACACGCTGAGCGCGCGCGTGAAGCAGGCGCTGGAGGCGGACCCGGCGATCGAGGCCGCCTCCGTGTCCATCACCACCCGCGTTTATGCGCACAAGGTGCAGGGCACGCTGGCGCCGCTGCCGAATGTGAAGAACATCATCGTGGTCGCTTCCGGCAAGGGCGGCGTGGGCAAGTCCACCGTGTCGGCCAACCTGGCGCTGGCACTGGCCGCCGAAGGCGCCAAGGTCGGCGTGCTGGATGCCGACATCTACGGTCCCAGCCAGCCGCGCATGCTCGGTATCAGCGGCAAGCCGGAATCGCCGGACGGCAAGACCATCACGCCGATGCAGGCGCACGGCTTGCAGGCGATGTCGATCGGCTTCCTGGTGGATGAAGAGACGCCGATGATCTGGCGCGGCCCCATGGTCACCCAGGCGATGATGCAACTGCTCACCGATAGCCGCTGGGAGCAACTGGACTATTTGATTGTGGACTTGCCGCCGGGTACCGGCGATATCCAGCTCACCCTATCGCAGAAGGTGCCGGTGGCGGGCGCGGTGATCGTCACCACGCCGCAGGACATCGCCCTGCTCGATGCACGCAAGGCGCTGAAGATGTTCGAGAAGGTCGAGGTGCCGGTGCTCGGCATCGTCGAGAACATGGCGACCCATGTGTGCTCGAACTGCGGCCACGAAGAACACATCTTCGGCGAAGGCGGTGGCGCGCGCATGGCGGAGCAGTATCAGGTGCCGTATCTGGGCTCGCTGCCGTTGGATATCCGTATCCGCGAGCAGGCTGACAGCGGCACGCCGACGGTAGCGGCCATGCCGGATTCCGATCTCGCCGCGCGCTACCGCGAGATCGCGCGCAATGCTGCCGGCCGGTTGTCGAAGCAGCCGCGCAACAAGTCGCTGGGCCTGGGCAAGATCGTGGTACAGGGCACACCTGCTGCATGAGCGCGGGAAAGCGGTTTCGTGTGCTGTGCCTCTCGGGCAGCCTCCGTCGCGTATCGAGCAATACGGCGTTGTTGCGCGCAGCAAGTGCGCTGGCGCCGGACGAGCTCGAACTCTCGCTGTTCGAAGGGATGGGCGGGCTGCCTTTGTTCAATCCCGATCTTGATGTGGAGCCGTTGCCCGAATCGGTCACCGGATTGCGCCAAGCGGTGGGAAGGAGCGATGCGCTGCTGATCGCCTGTCCCGAATACGCGCATGGCGTGCCGGGCGCGTTCAAGAACTTGCTCGACTGGCTGGTTGCCAGCCTGGAGTTTCCCGGCAAGCCGGTGGTGCAGTGGAATGCATCGGGACGCGGCTCGCATCATGCGCAGGCCGCGCTGCGAGAAGTGCTGACGACCATGTCGGCCTGCATATTGGACAGTGCGGCCGCCGATTTTCCGTTGCCTGGAGCGGGCTACTCGACGGAAGCCCTGCTCGGCCAGCCGGAGCATGTCGATCGGATTCGCAATGCCCTGGATCGTCTGCGGCGTGCCGTGCATGGAACCGTGACATCCGACGATTAGGTAGCGCGCAGCCAGCAGCATTCCCACGAAGCGCTTATCGAATATCTCATGGTTTCATGAGCTTATCTTTCAGTGCGGACGAGAGTGCCCCTGACGCGCGGTTGGGAGCGGGGGCAGCCCGGCAAGGGCATCGGCCCGCCACGCTGGCCCTGCTCGACTGGCGGGGTACCGGCCGATCCGTTATTTTTCCGCATTCTCCGCCCGGCGCATGGCACTGGGCGGATTCATGATCATTGGGAGCCCGAGTGAGTATCAAATCCGACAAGTGGATCCGGCGCATGGCCGAGCAGCAGGGCATGATCGAGCCGTTCGAGGCGGGCCAGGTCAAGCTCAGGGACGGCAATAAACTGGTCTCCTACGGCACCTCCAGCTACGGCTACGACGTGCGTTGCGCACGCGAGTTCAAGATATTCACCAACATCAACTCGACCATCGTCGATCCCAAAGCCTTCGATCCGAGCAGCTTCGTCGACGTCGAGGCGGATGTCTGCATCATCCCGCCCAATTCGTTCGCGCTGGCGCGTACGGTTGAGTACTTCCGTATCCCGCGCAAGGTGCTCACCATCTGCCTGGGCAAGAGCACGTATGCGCGCTGCGGCATTATCGTCAACGTGACGCCGCTGGAGCCGGAGTGGGAAGGGCACGTCACGCTCGAGTTCTCCAACACCACGCCGCTGCCCGCAAAAATCTACGCTAACGAGGGCGTGGCGCAGATGCTATTCCTTGAATCCGACGAGGAATGCGAAACCAGCTACCGAGATCGCGGCGGCAAATATCAGGGGCAGCAGGGCGTAACCTTGCCACGCACCTGAGACAGCGCACTCTTGCGCCCGCGCGGCGTTCACGCGGGCATGCGCTTCACCTGAACGGCCGCCGTCCGATGGCGATGCGACGCATCGGGACGGCGCTACACTCCCTTCGTTGTTCTCACTGATTGATTGTCGGAGATACGCATGATTCGTCTATCCACACTGCTGAGTCGCACGGCTGCCGCCCTCCTGATGGGCAGCATGCTGATGCTGGCCGGTTGCCATCTCGGCGGCACCAAGGGCGAGGCCATCAAGACCGAGCAGATGCAGGGCAAGTTCGATACGACGCTGCAGGCGTACAAGAGCGGGCAGTTCCTGGTCGATGGCGCGGTGCTTTCCGCGCTCGATACTGGCAGCCACTTCGCCTACCTCAAGGATCAGGGCAAGCTGCCCAAGACTGTGCTGCTGACGCGCAGCGACGAGTCGAAGATCCGCAAGCAGCACCTGGAGTTCATGGCGCGCATGCAGCTCGACTATGGCTTCACCGTGTACTACGACGACGGTGGCACGCTGAAGAAGATCAACCCGGTTGATACCAAGGCGCGCGAACTCGAGGATTACCACGCGCCGGTCAAGATGAACGACGAAATGAAGGGCAAGTCGGCCAGCGACAGCGGCTACGACCCGTCGCGACACTGATCGATATCAGATGACGAGAAAGCCCGCGATTCGATCGCGGGCTTTTTCTTTTTGGGCCTTCTCAGTTTGCGGGCACTTCCAGTGCGGCGCGCAGGCGTTGCAGCAGATCGTCCAGCACGGCGGTCGCGTAAGGCTCCGCTGGGCCGCTGCCCCACACGGGGCCTGGCCACGCCGCATCGCCTTCGCGCCGCGCCACCACATGCACATGCAGCTGGCGCACGATATTGCCCAGCGCGCCGAGATTGAGCTTGTCGCAGGGCGCCACGTCGCGCAGGGCCGCCGCGGCCTGGTTCAATTCTTGCCAGAGCGTCGCCTGGGCTTCTTCCGGCAGATCGGCGATCTCTACCAGGCCGGCGCGATGCGGCACCAGGATCAGCCACGGGAAGCGCGCGTCGTTCATCAGCAGCACGTCGCACAAAGGCAGTGAGGTGACGCGGTGAGTGTCCGCTTCCAGTCGCGCATCGAGCATGAAGCCGGTGCCCCTCATGCGCGGGCCAGCTGCTGGTTGAAGAAGGTCATGGTGCGTTCCCAGGCGAGCTTCGCGCTGGCTTCGTGATACTGCGGGCCGATGTCGCGATTGAAGGCGTGGTCGGCGGGGTAGGTGAAGACATCCATCTGCGGCAGCATCTCGCGATGCTTCGCTACCGTCTCCGGCGGGATGCTTTTGTCCAGTTCGCCGAAATGGAACATCACCGGCGCCTTCGGCATTTCGCCAAGGAAGGGGGTATTGCGCGCGCCGTAGTAGCTCACTGACGGCAGGCCCAGACGCATGGCAGACAGCATCGCCACGGTGCCGCCCCAGCAATAGCCGACGGTGCCGATCTTGCCCACCGAGGCGATAGCCTCGGCCGCGCTGGCGACGTCTTCCACCGCGCGATCCATGCCCAACTCCGTGACCAGGGCCTTGCCCTTGGTCGCGCTGATGGCGTCGTAGTCCATCTCCAGGCCGGTTTCGAGGTGATCGAAAAAGCACGGTGCGATAGCGGTGTAGCCCGCGGCGGCGAAACGGTCGGCCACGCTGCGGATGTGAGCGTTGACGCCGAAAATCTCCTGGATCACCACGATGCCGCCCTTTGGCTTGCCTTCGGGTTGCGCCAGGTAGGCGCCGATGCACTGCATGCGGTTGGTGTTGAGGCTGATGGTCTGGCCCATGGGGAAGCTCCTTGCGGCGGCAAAGGCCAATTTTAGCCAGCCGGGCGCGGAGATCGGGCTGGCGTATAATTGTCGGTTCTCTGCATGTTTACGGTAGCTAGGCCATGTCCCAGGCGTCCCCCAAGATCGGTTTCGTCAGCCTCGGCTGCCCCAAGGCGCTGGTCGATTCCGAGCGCATCCTCACCCAGCTCAAGGTAGAGGGTTACGAGATCGTGCCGCGTTATGACGCCGCCGATGCCGTGGTGGTGAATACCTGCGGCTTCATCGATGCCGCCGTGCAGGAATCGCTGGACGCCATCGGCGAGGCGCTGCACGAGAACGGCAAGGTGATCGTCACCGGCTGTCTGGGCAAGCGTTCGGAACTGATTCGCGAAGCGTATCCGGACGTGCTGGCAATCACTGGCCCGCAGGACTACGGCAGCGTGATGAACGCGGTGCATGCGGCGCTGCCGCCTAAGCGCAATCCGTTGCTGGACATCATTCCGGATACCGGCATCAAGCTCACGCCGAAGCACTACGCGTATCTCAAAATTTCCGAAGGCTGCAATCACCGCTGCAGTTTCTGCATCATTCCATCGATGCGCGGCGACCTGGTGTCGCGCCCGGTCGACGAGGTGTTGATCGAAGCCGAGAAGCTGGTGAAGGGCGGCGTGAAGGAACTGCTGGTGATCTCGCAGGACACCAGCGCCTACGGCGTGGACGTGAAGTACGCCGAGCGCCAGTGGCGCGACAAGAGCTACCGCACGCGCATGACCGAACTGTGCGAGGGCTTGTCCGAACTCGGCGTGTGGACCCGCCTGCACTACGTCTACCCGTATCCGCACGTGGACGAGGTGATGCCGCTGATGGCGGAAGGGAAAATCCTTCCGTACCTCGATATCCCGTTCCAGCACGCCAGTCCGCGCATCCTCAAGTTGATGAAGCGCCCGGGCAACATCGACAAGACGCTGGAGCGCATCCGCAACTGGCGCAAGGCGGTGCCGGACATCACGCTTCGCAGCACCTTCATCGTTGGCTTCCCGGGCGAGACTGACGCCGAGTTCGAGGAGCTGTTGGACTTTCTGCGCGAGGCCGAACTAGACCGCGTGGGCGCGTTCGCGTACTCGCCGGTGGATGGCGCCAAGGCCAACGAGCTGCCGAACCCGGTGTCCGAGGAGTTGAAGGAAGATCGCCTGGAGCAATTCATGGCAGTGCAGGCGGAGATTTCCGCCGCCAAGCTGCAACGCAAGATCGGCCGTACCATCAAGGTGCTGGTTGACGAGGCGGGTGCCGAAGGCGCCATCGCGCGCTCGGCGGCTGACGCTCCCGAAATCGACGGTGCGGTGCACATCGCCAATGGCCAGTTGCTGAAGCCAGGCCAGTTCGTCGACGTGGTGGTCGAGTCGGCCGACGAACACGACTTGCACGCGCGCCTCGCTGGCTGAGCTTCGCCAGGCCATGCGTTACGTGGCACCCGCGCGTAGTTCGGTTGATACGAGGGTGTTCGCCCAGTCGCCGCTAACTGATTGGTCGGAGTACGCCGACCTGCTGGAATGTGACGTTTGGCCATCCATCGAAACGCTCAACGCTCGCGCACAAGACGGTGTGCGCGAGCGCTTCATGGCGCAGACGCCAGCGTTACTTTCCGATGGCCTGCACTATGAGCAGCGCATCGCCGAATGCGGTCAGATCGCCACTCGGGAAGCGAACTGGCACGATCTCTTCAATGCGCTGGTGTGGCTGCGCTATCCGTCCATCAAGCGTGCGTTGAACGCGCAGCAAGTCGCCGAGATCGCCCACATGGGCACGCAGGAGCGTTCGCGGCCGCAGTATGCGTTGACGCATTTCGATGAAGCCGGTGTGATCGTGCAGCTGAGCGAGCCGTCGTTGCTTGCGCTGTGGGATGCGCACGATTGGCATGGGTTGTTTTGGCGCAGACGCCAGGACTGGCTCGATGGCGCGATACGCGTGCATGTGTTCGGCCATGCGCTGCTTGAGCATGCGTTGACGCCTGGGAAGCTGCTGGTGGGCAAGGCCTTGGTGTTCCTGGCGTCGCCGAATGAAGGACGCCACTCGCTAGTGGAGCACTGCGCCGCGGCCATCGCCGCCGGGCAGTTGCTGCGCGATCCGTTGGAGCTACGTCCTTTGCCGCTGTCCGGCATTCCCGGTTGGCATGCGGACAACGACCAGGAAGCCTTCCATCAGGATGCCGCCTGCTACCAGCCGCTGCGGGCAGGGCGCAGCTACCCGGCTCCGGTGCCCGCTGCCTAGGTCATGGCGTTCTGATCGGCGCGGAGATTGTTCCGCAGGCGACATTCATTTGGTCTTGCGTAGGGTTGGCGACTGTCACAGCGTTGCGTCGTGCCATGCTGTGGCGTCCAACGGTTTTACGGAGACCTCCATGACGACAACGACTCAACGCAAACCAGGCATGGCGACAGCCTGGTTGTTCGGCCTCTGGCTCGCCTTCGCCGCCTTGCTGCCGCATCCCGCCGCGGCGCAGTCCGCGACCCAGGGGCTGACGGAGGCGGACAAGCAGCAGATCAAGGACTACAAACTCAATGAAGATGTGTTCGGCCGTCTGATGGCCGCGACCAAGGAGGCCCGCACGCAGGGCATTCGTTCACAGGCCACCCCCGATCCCACCAAAGTGCACAACCTGGATGACCTTGCTGCACAGGCCATGTCTGGCGATGCGCGCATCGCTCCGTTGATCAAGAAGTACGGTTTTTCGCCGCGCGAATTCATGCTGGCGAACATTGCGCTGATGAACGCCGCGATCGTGGTGCAGTCACGCAGCGATCCCGCGGTGGCGAAGGCGATCGATCAGTCCAAGGTCAACATGGCCAACGTGACGTTCTACGAATCGCACCAGGCGAAAATCGCAGCCTTGATGGGCGGCGGCCAGTAAGGCGTTGGCCGCATGTAGGAGCGCACCTTGTGCGCGACCGTGCGATGCCAAACGTGGCTGTAGCGGCCTTCGCGCACAGGGTGCGCTCCTACAGAGGTGGTGTTTAGTAAGTCACGCCGATAATGGCGAAGCGCGTGCGCCCGGCAGGGAGTTCGGCTTCGAATTCATCGTCCAGGCGTTTTTTCAGCACGGCGCGAGCCAGTGGCGAGTCGATACTGATCCAGCCGAGCTTGGCGTCGGTTTCGTCCGGTCCCACGATGCGATAGCTGAGACTCTCGCCGGTATCGACGTTCTCCAGTTCGATACGCGCGCCGAAGAACACCAGCTCCCGATCGGCCGGCATGCCTTCGGCCACTTTCAGCGATGGAATGCGCTTGCTCAGGTAACGCACGCGGCGATCGATCTCACCTAGCTGTTTTTTGCGGTAGGTGTACTCGGCGTTCTCCGAGCGGTCGCCTTCGGCCGCGGCGGCGGCCAGCGCTTTCACCACTTCGGGGCGCAGCGTGAGCCACAGGTGGTCCAGCTCGGCCTTGAGCTTCTCGAAACCTTCGCGAGTGATGATGGCCGTGGAGGAGGGGGAGGGTGGTCGCCAGCGGCTCATAGGGAAGTTTGCATGTCCTGCAGTTGTCGTTTGAGCGAGAGCATCTCGCGATGCAGCGGATGATCAGGCCAATCCGCTGCGAGCTTGCCCAACAGCACCATGGCCTCGGTCGGTTGTCCGAGTTGCATGCCGAGCTGTCGGGCAGCGAGCAGGCCGTAGCGAGGTGCTTCCGGTGCGGTGGGCCAGGTGGACAGGTAGCCGCGGCACAGCTTCACAGCGAGGCGGCTCATGCCGAGGCGAGCCGCCAGCTCGGCCAGGGTGCCCGTGTTGCCGGGGTCGTCAGGCAGGAACGCGGGATCGATATCGATGCATTCCTGCAGCAGACCCAGTGCCCGCCGCGACTCGCCGTTGGCCAGTAGTGCGGCTGCCCAGATTTGCCCATGGGTCAGCAAGCCATCGCGAAGACCTTGCTGTTGCAGGAGTTGGCGATAGGCCTGATGCAGCGGAGCCGGCGCGCTGCGGTCCTGCATGCGGGCGACCAGCATGGCGATGGCCGCTTGCGGATCTCGCGTGGACGTTTCGCGAACCGCATCCAGCAGTTGTTCGTCGGCGTCCTGATGCACTTCTCTCGCCAGCGCCTCCGCTTCCGGCGCCATGCCGAAACGCTCGTGACGCTCATGGATCATCGCGCCCATCAAGTGGAAGCCAAGGATGATCAGGTAGGTGTAGGCGAAGGCATAGAGCGGCAACGCCAGCAGTTTCGGCAGGAAGCCGGTGGCGAGTGAGGCCAGCGCGAGCAGCGCGCCGGTCAGCAGATTGATCGCGACTGGGATCAGATAGGCCACGCCGAAGCCGGTGACGATTCGCCAGACATGGATGGGATTCAACGCCGCGGCGAGGTTGCCGTCGAACGCCAGCGACATATCGATCGCGGGTAGCGCCAGTGCGGACAGGATCAGCACTGGCCAGAGGGCCTTGGGGAAAAATACGATGGCGAGCACGCACAGCGCAACGATCATCAAGTGGATGGCGGCCAGCGCCCAGCCGGCGGATTCATTGCCGCCGAGGCTCACATCCGGCGGATCGGCGTAGCCGTGTGCGGTGTGCAACATGCAATCGGCGGCATACCGCCAGGTGGCGGTCCACACCATCAGGCTGGCGAAGAACCCGATAAACGATGGCAGCAACCCGACATAGTGCAGCAACGCCAATCCAATACAGCTGGCGAGTGCCGCGCCGCGCAACGGGTAACCGAATGCGCTGGGCAGGCGCTCCGAGAAGGGCGTGCCGGTGGAGACGGTGGCTATCCGTGACATGGGGATCCGTCCGAAGGTGACTTGGCGATTGTAGCCAAGACGCCGGTGCTATCGCGGGTTCGCTGGTGCGCGATCGGCGGGAGCAGTTTCCAGTTGAGTCAGGTGCTTGCGGCGGCTATTGTCGACGCTTTCGAACAGTGAAGTCCGTCATGCAGGTACGCATCCACACAAGCTCTCTGCGCCTTGTTCCTCTCTTCGCGGCGCTGGCGACGCTTGGTGCCTGTGCCAGCACTGGCGGCACTACACCACCCACGCCTCAGGTGAATGCGCTCTACGGCCAGCTGGACCAGGCCGGCAAAAGCTACGAGACGGCCCTGCAACAGGCGCGCGAGGGCAATAGCCAGGCTTCGCAGCAAACCTTGTCGGCGGCACTGGAGCAGTTGAAGCGTGCTTCCGCGCAGTGCGGCAACAGTCCGGGTTGCGATCCTCAGCGTTTCTTCTCGGCGTATGACCGCTTGCTGCGTCTGAAAGACGGCAGCTTCTCGCTCGGCGACGACGTGGAAATCACTGGCGAGCAAACCGCTGAGGGCGGCAATGCCGGCAAGACCGGTGCGGCCAGCCTGCCGCAGGCGCAGCGCAGCGTGACCTTGCTTCACGGCCAGCAGTTGTCTGAGCTGATCGCCATGAACGGCCCAGTGAAGGCGGCGCTGGAGATGTGGCTGACGCAGTGGCGTCCGAACCTGATGAGTGCGTACGTCAATTACCAGTACATGCGCTACCAGATGTGGCCGCAGTACCAGAACCGCGACCTGCCCGAGGCGGTGTTGTTCGGCATCCTGGCCAAGGAATCCGGCGGCAAGGTACACGCGGTGTCGCGTTCGGGTGCTGCCGGCCCGCTGCAGTTCATGTACGCCACCGGCCTGCGCTTCGGCCTGGGTACGGACGGCAGTTTCGACGAGCGCTTCGATCCGGCCCAATCCGCGCGCGCGAATGCCGAATACCTCGACGAGCAGCTGAAGATCTTCAACAACAATCTCGAGATGACCCTGGCCGCCTACAACGGTGGCGAAGGGCGCATGCGCCGCCTGGCGGGCGACGACACTTCCACCAGCTTCTACGACCCGCGCATCTACAACCAGCTATCACAGGAAACCCGCGACTACGTACCGGCGGTGCTGGCCGCGGCCTGGTTGTTCCTGCATCCGGACAGCTACAACCTGCGCTTCCCGAAGATGGACGGTGCGCCCGGCAGCATCACCTTGGCCAGGCCGGCGTCGATCACTGAACTCACGGTCTGCTTTGGTTCGGCGGGTGGCATGGGCGATGGCTGGTTCCGCACTTTACGCAACCTCAATCCGCGGCTCGATCCGCAGGTGGCGCAGCCGGCCGGCGCTCGCCTGGTCGTGCCCAAATTGCTTGAAAAGCCTTATGCGTCACGTTGTGTGGATGGCCCATGGCCGATTCTCGCCAACGACCTGCACACCGCCGTGCTGCCAGTGGTGTCTTCGACGCCTGCCGCGCCCGCGGCACGTTCGTCGTCCGCACCGGCCAAATCGAGCAGCTACGTGGTGAAGCGCGGGGACACCCTGGTGGGCATCGTGCGCAAGCTGAGCTGCACGGATGCGCAAGAAGTGGCGCAGTTGAACGGGATCAAGCACGAGCACATTCGCCCGGGGCAGACGCTCAAGCTGCCGGTTTGCCGTTGAATCGGGGCGTGTAACGAGCGGGTGGGACGCTTATCCCACCCTTGGGGGATCAAGCCGCGGCAGCCGTTGTCATCAGGCTGTTGCCCTTGCGGGGCTCCGCGCTGCGGTGAATTTCCTTCAACTCACGCAGGACGCGCATGAGCTGACGATGATGCAGCTGCAGTTTCAGGTGCGGCGAATCCTTGGTTTCGTGGTAGGCCACGGCGAGCCACAAGGCGATGCCGCGCATCGAGATTTCGGGGTTGTCCGAGCGAGCCCGCGTATAGCCGATCTCGGTGCCCTCGCCCCACGGCAGATAGCGCTGGTCGGGTGAGGTCCCGTAAAGATGGGGGAATTCGCTGCGCGACGCCTGGCCGATTTCTCGTAGGGTCAGGGTGCCCAATTGAACGCGAGCGCGGCGGGGAAGGCCCTGGATGCTGCGATCGATGTCGCGAAACTGCCGGCCCAGCTGGCGGGCGCGGCCCATGGCGATGATCTGGCTGACGATGCGCATGGGTCTCCTCGAGGACTCAAAGGGTGGTGCGGGAAAGCACCATGAATACTCGAAGCATAGCCATGCGCCCAGCTGGCTTGCGCCAAAATGGTCACAAAACGACGAAATGCGTCAGCTCGTGATTCGGCGAGACGCTCAGTGAGAGGGAGGCTGTCCCAGCCGCTGACCCACCTTCACGGCTTGCTGTGGCTGCAGGGCGTCCAGCTCGGCCACGCCTTCGGGCCATAGCATGATCACCGTGGAGCCCATATTGAAGCGCGCCATCTCGGCGAAACGCTCCAGCGTGATGTTCTGACCGGCAAAGGACTTGCGCCGGATCGAGGACGCATAAGGCGGAATCACCAGGCCGTCCCACACGGTGGCGACCGAGGACACCAGGATCGCGCCCACCATCACCACCACGAACGGACCATGCTCGCCCTCGAAGTGGCAGACCAGGCGCTCGTTGCGGGCGAACAGGCGCGGGATCGCCTCCACCGCAAATGGTGCGACGCTGAAGATGCGACCGGGCACATGCACGGTTTCCTTGAGCGTGCCGGTCAGCGGCATGTGCACGCGGTGGTAGTCGCGCGGCGACAGGTAGACAGTGACAAAGCGGCCGTTGCGGTAGGGCGCGGCGGCGGCTTCGTCACCGAGCAGTTCGGCCGCGGTGTACTCCTGGCCCTTGGCCTGGAAGATGCGCCCGTCCACGATCGGGCCGGACTGGCTGATCTTGCCGTCGGCGGGGCTGATCAGGGTGCTTGGGTCCGTGTCGGCGCGGCGTGCATCGGGGCGCAGCTTGCGAGTGAAGAACGCATTGAAGTGCTGGTAGGCCAGCGCGTCAGGCTGCGTCGCCTCGGCCATGTTCACCTGGTAGCGCTGCACGATCTGACTGATCAGGAAGTTCTTCCAGGGGGCGAAGGTCCAGCGCGTGGCCCAGTAAACCACGCGTGACAGGGCGCGATGGGGCAGGATGTATTGCAGGAGTACGTTGAAAGTCATCCGGCCAGTATACGGGGCCCGGTATCGAATCCGTTCTCATAAGGAGAGTCTCCATGCACGACAGGCTGACCCCGACGGCGGCGCTGGCCGCCCTCGAAAAGGTGGAGACATCGTTCGCCGCGATATTCCGGCACGGCTCACTGGAAGTGGAGATCTATCGTCCAGTGGGTGTGGATCCGCAGACGCCGCATCGTCGCGACGAGCTGTATGTGGTGATCGCCGGCAGTGGACAGTTTGTTTGTGATGGCGTGCGCCGCCCTTTCGAGCCGGGCGAGGTGTTGTTCGTACCGGCGGGTATGGAGCACCGTTTCGAAGGCTTCAGCGAGGACTTCTGCACTTGGGTCTTCTTCTATGGCCCGGATGGCGGCGAGGTCGGCTGAGGGCTCAGCCGCTATACTTCGCAACCCTCTTTACGATCCCCTGGCCGCCGTGACCGCCGAACTCGCCTCCATCATCGACTTCATCCGCTACGGCGCCAGCCGCTTTTCGGCCGCCGGGCTGACCTACGGCCACAGCCACGACAACCCGATCGACGAAGCCACACATCTGGTGCTGGCCAGCCTGCACCTGCCGCCGGATATCCCGCCGGCCTATGGCGCCGGCAAGCTCACCACCGCAGAGCGCGAACGCGTGCTGGCGTTGATCGAGCGCCGCGTCAACGAGCGCCTGCCGGTGGCCTACCTGGTCGGCGAAACCTGGTTCGCCGGGTTGAAGTTCAAGAGCGACCGCCGCGCGCTGGTGCCGCGCTCGCCGATCGCCGAGCTGATCGAATCCGGCTTCACGCCGTGGCTGGATCATCGCCATGTGGAGCGCGCGCTCGACCTGTGCACCGGCTCGGGCTGCATCGGTATCGCCATGGCCGAGTACCAGCCGGAGTGGCAGGTGGACATCGTCGACATCAGCGACGAGGCGCTGTCGCTGGCGCGCGAAAACATCGTGTTCCAGCACGTCGAGGGGCGCGTCGAGGCGATCAAGTCCGATCTGTTCAACGGCTTGAAGGGCCGTTGTTACGACCTGATCGTCTCCAATCCACCCTACGTCACCGAGGACGAATACGCCGCGCTCCCGGGCGAATACAGCCACGAGCCGAAGCTGGGCCTGACTTCGGGCGAAGACGGCCTGGACATCTGCCTGCGCATGCTGGACGAGGCTGCCGACTATCTCAGTGAGGACGGCTTGTTGATCGTCGAAGTGGGCGAGAGCGAGCGCGCGCTGGTGGCTTTGCTGCCGGAAGTCCCTTTCGTGTGGATCGAGTTCAAGGTCGGCGCAATGGGGGTGTTTGCGCTGGAGCGGCGCGACCTTATTGAGCACGCGGCGGTCATTCGCGCGGCGGCTGTGGCGCGGCGCTGATCGAGGCGGCTTTGCTCCTCCCTCTGTTCCCACCTGATTGGCGTCGACTTTCAGCTACGCGTGCGGTTAGCTCCCTCCCTTGCTTGCAGGGGAGGGCTGGGGAGGGGTGAGTACTTGAGAAAGCGTTTGGGGGAGGCTTTCGCAAGTGTTCACCCCCTCCCGGCCTCCCCTGTCCCACGGGACTAGCTTTGCGTCGCAAGCAAGGGGAGGAGAAAACCGCGCCAGCTGAGATTCGACGCTGATCAGGCTGTTCCCAGGGGGCGCGATAAGGCCCTTGCCGCAAGCGTCCATCGCCCATCGCGGGTAAGCTGTGGCGCTTCCCGCCCAGACGTCTATCCTTCCGTGTCCAGTAACTCCTTCGGCAAGCTTTTCACCGTCACCACCTTCGGCGAAAGCCACGGTCCGGCCATCGGCTGTGTGATCGACGGCTGCCCGCCCGGCCTGGCGATCCACGAGGACGAATTCCGCACCGACCTCGATCGCCGCGCCACCGGAAAAAGCCGGCACACTTCGCAGCGACGTGAGGCTGACGATGTCGAGATTCTCTCCGGCGTCTATGAAGGCAAAACCACGGGTACGCCGATTGCGCTGCTGATTCGGAACACCGATCAGCGCAGCAAGGATTACGGCGATATCGCCAGCACCTTCCGCCCTGGCCATGCCGATTACACTTATTGGCAGAAGTACGGCATTCGCGATCCGCGCGGCGGCGGACGTTCGTCTGCGCGCGAAACCACCATGCGCGTCGCAGCGGCGGTGATCGCCAAGAAGTGGCTGGCCGAACGTTACGGTGTGCGCGTGCGCGGTTATCTGGCGCAGCTTGGCGATATAGCAGCGGAAGGCTTCGATTGGGATGCGGTGGAACAGAACCCATTCTTCTGGCCGCATGCCGCTCAGGTGCCACAGTTGGAAAAAGCGATGGACGCCTTGCGCAAATCCGGCGACTCAGTCGGCGCGCGCGTCAACGTGGTCGCCGAAGGCGTGCCGCCGGGTTGGGGCGAGCCGATCTACGGCAAGCTGGATGGCGATCTCGCCAGTGCGCTGATGTCGATCAATGCGGTGAAGGGTGTGGAAGTCGGCGATGGTTTCGCGGCCGTCACGCAGCGCGGCAGCCAGCATCGCGATGAGATGAGCATGGATGGCTTTGCGTCCAATCATGCCGGCGGCATTCTCGGCGGCATCAGCACGGGGCAGGCGGTGACCGCGTCCATCGTGCTCAAGCCGACTTCGAGCATCCTGATTCCTGGCCATAGCGTGAATCTGGCTGGCGAGTCGGTCGAGGTGGTGACCAAGGGACGCCACGATCCCTGCGTCGGTATCCGCGCCACCCCGATCGCCGAAGCGATGATGGCCCTGGTGCTGATGGACCACGCCCTGCGCCATCGCGCCCAATGCGGCGATGTGGGCGAGATAGAACCCCGGTTGCCCTGACCGTGGTGGCGCGCCCCCGCGCCTTTGTCCCCCAAGCTTCGCGTTGAAGAAAGCCGATGACTGCAAAACCGAAAGTCTGGGTCTCGCGCCCCTTGTTTCCCGATGTGCTGGCGCGGTTGTCCGAACACTTCGACGTACAGGCCGAAGCCATCGAGCGCAGGCATATGCCCGAGCAGTTGCGCGAGCGCCTGCTGGCCGTTGACGGCGCCGTGCTGGGTCTGGCTGATCGCGTGGATGCCGCCGTGCTGGAAGGCAACCAGCGCCTGCGCGTGATCGCCAACCTCGCCGTGGGTTACAACAATCTCGACGTGCCGGCGCTGACCCGTGCCGGCGTCCTCGCCTGCAATACGCCCGATGTACTCAATGAAACCGTGGCCGACTACGCCTGGGCATTGATGCTCGCGGCGGCTCGCCGGGTCAGCGCGGCCGAGCGTTGGTTGCGCGCAGGACAGTGGGGCAGTCACATGCGTTTCGACGACTGGCTGGGTGTCGATGTGCACGGCAAAACCCTTGGCATCCTTGGCATGGGGCGCATCGGCCAGGCCATTGCCCGCCGCGCCGCCGGCTTCGATATGCGGGTGCTCTACCACAATCGCTCGCGCCTGCCTGAGCCCATCGAGCGCGAATGCCGCGCAACCCTGGTCGGCAAGGAAAGCCTTCTGAAACAGGCCGATCACTTGATTCTGGTTTTGCCCTACAACAAGGCGAACCACCATGCGATCGGTGCGCCCGAACTGGCCCTGATGAAGCGCACGGCGGTGCTGGTGAACGTTGCCCGCGGCGGCATCGTGGACGAGGTGGCACTGGCCGCGGCCTTGCGCGAGGGCCGGCTGGCGGCCGCGGCACTGGACGTTTTTGAAGGTGAGCCGGCGGTGCATCCGGACCTGCTGAGCTTGGACAATGCGCTGCTCAGCCCGCACATTGCCAGCGCCAGCGAAGATACCCGCCGCGCCATGGCCAGCCTCGCAGCTGATAATGTGCTGGCTGCGCTGGGTCACGGGCCGCATGCTGGCCACCCCGCGACGCCTTTGAATCCAGAAGTGATGGCGCGTTGGCCCAGACATTGATGTCAAAGCGTGATGCCATTCACGCCCAGGCAGATCGCGTATTGTTTTGCAGGCGACCCCGGCTAGATTTCCATAAGTGTGGAAATCGGCCCCGTACGGACGGTTCTCCGATTTTCTTTACCTGATACCGGATCATGAGCAAGAAGAGCAGCTACAAGGTGGCGATGGTCGGCGCGACAGGCGCCGTGGGTGAAACCCTGCTGGCGATCCTCGCCGAGCGCGAATTCCCGATCAGCGAGCTGGTGCCGCTGGCCAGCGAGCGTTCGGCGGGCGGCAAAGTCGAGTTCGGCGGTAAATCGATCACCGTGCGCAACCTTGCCGACTACGACTTCGACGGCGTGGATATCGCCTTCTTCTCGGCCGGCGGCTCGGTCAGCCGCGAGCATGCGCCGCGCGCTGCCGCCGCGGGCGCCGTAGTTATCGACAACACCTCGGAATACCGCTACCAGGACGATATCCCGCTGGTGGTCAGCGAAGTGAACCCGCACGCGATCGCGCAATACACCAACCGCGGCATCATCGCGAACCCGAACTGCTCGACCATGCAGATGCTGGTGGCGCTGGCGCCGATTCATCGCGAGGCGGGTATCGAGCGCATCAACGTGGCCACTTACCAGTCCGTCTCCGGCGCCGGCCGCTCAGGCATGGAAGAACTGGGCAAGCAGACCGCCGCGCTGCTCAGCTTCCAGGAAGTGGAGGCAGGCAAGTTCCCCAAGCAGATCGCCTTCAACGTGATCCCGCACATCGACGACTTCCAGCCCAATGGCTACACCAAGGAAGAAATGAAGATGGTGTGGGAGACGCGCAAGATCCTGGAGGACGACAGCATCCAGGTGAATCCGACCGCGGTGCGCGTGCCGGTGTTCTACGGCCATGCCGAGGCGGTGCACATCGAGACCCGCGACAAGATCACGGCCGAACACGCGCGCGAACTGCTCGAGTCGGCCGCAGGCGTGGTGGTGCAGGACGAGCGCAAGGCCGGCGGTTATCCCACTCCCGTGGGCGATGCAGCGGGCAAGGACCCTGTGTTCGTGGGGCGTATCCGCGAAGACATCTCGCACGAGCGCGGTCTGGACCTGTGGATCGTGGCCGACAACATACGTAAGGGCGCCGCGCTGAACGCGGTGCAGATTGCCGAACTGCTGATTGAGGATTACCTGTAATGCGGCGAATGTTTTTTGGTTTGGTCTTGTGTGGTTTGTGGGTCATGGTTCCAGCTTGGGCAACTGAGGTATCGCCTAAAGGGGCGAAGCCGCTCGCTGAGGCGGACATCGCCCAGCGTATGGCCAAGCGCGGCGCCGAGTTGGAACGCCTGCAGCAGGATGTGGCCGCGCAGGAGTCGAAAAGCCGCGAGGCTGACCAGAAGATGCAGCAGCAGGACAAGACCATCGCCGAGCTGCAGCGGCAGTTGAGGGAATTGAAGGGGGCGTCGGCGGCTTCCAGAGGGCAGCCCTGAGCCTGCCCATATCAAGAACAAGTCGCAGCAATGCGTTGTAAATATCGGCCACGGCTATTGTTGTCTGGCCTTTGTCTAACTTAAAGTGACGCCTCGTTGTGGGTAGTCACCGCCTTTGAGCGGCGACCCAATAAGACACGTCACGGGGTAGTTCGGGGGAACACGCGATGAACCGTTCATTGAAACTGTCGGTGCTGCTGGCGCTTGCCGTGGGCAGCGGCCAGGCAGCTGCGCTTGAGCTGGGCCAGATCCAGATCAAGTCGGCCCTGGGTCAGCCGCTGCTGGCCGAAATCCCGTTGAATCCCGAGCACCCGTCGGAGTTGCAGAACCTCTCCGCCAAGCTGGCCTCCGGCGAGGAGTTCGCCCACGCCGGCATCAGCGGCGGAGTGCCCAGCCTCCCGCTGCAGTTCAGCGTGGTGGATGCCGGTAATGGCCGGAAGTTCATTCGCATCACCAGCAGCGCGCCCGTGAACGACCCTTACCTCGACCTGCTGGTCGAAGTGAGTAGTTCCAGCGGCAAGAGCGTCCGCGAGTTCGCCATTCTGCTTGATCCGCCGAGTGCGACAGCCGCCGCGGCGCCCGAGACCCGTGCGCCGACTCAGGCGCCGGCCGCCTCCAAGCCATCGCGTCACGCGGCAGCTGCCCCGGCCGCCACTGAACAGGCGGCTGTCCCCAAGCCGGTCGCAGCCAAGCCTGCCAAACAGCAGGCGTCGGCCCAGCCGAGCGCGGCAGGCGCCGCGGGTAAGTTTGGTCCGGTCGAGCGCGGCCAGACCCTGTCCGGCATTGCCAAAGCCACCGCGCCAGCCGGCGTCGATGTCAACCAGATGCTGTTGGCGCTGAAACAGGCCAACCCGGACGCCTTCTACCGCGACAACATCAACGCGCTGAAAACCGGTGCCGTGTTGCGCGTACCGTCGCGCGAAGACGCGCAGGCGATGGCCGTGGCCGCTGCTGTGGCTGAAGTTCGTCGCCAAAACGGCGACTGGCGCTCCGGCGCTGCGCGCACGACGACCAGCGTGGCCGATGCCGGTACGCGTCCTTCGGCTTCCACGGCGCCGACGTCAGCCAAGACCGACACCTCCGACCGCCTGGCCCTGGTGCCGGCCAAGGAAGGTGGTCAGGGCAGCGACACCCGCGCCGGCAAGGATGGCAAGGGTGCGGCGGGCCTGCACCAGGACTTGTTGCGCAGCCAGGAGGCTCTGGCCTCGCTGGAGCAGCAGGGCAATGAGCTGAAGTCACGGCTCAAGGACCTGGAAGGCATCAACACCAAGAACACGAAACTGTTGTCGCTCAAGGACAACGAGATCGCCGAGCTGGAGCACAAGCTGGCGGAGGCCCGCAAGGCCGCCAACATGCCGGTCGAGCCTGCCGCTGGGGCCAAGCCTGCGGCTGCCGCGCCGGTCGAATCGAAAGACATCAAGGCAGCCGCTGCCGCTACGCCGGTCGCGGCGAAAGAGGCCGCCCCGGCCGTGGCCGCCAGCAGTGTGAAGCCGGCCGCGCCGACCCAGGCCTCGGAGGGCCCAGCCCTTGCCGTGACGCCGCCAGTAGCCGTCAGCCCGGCTCACGCCGGCACCGCTGCCGTGGCGAGTGCGCCGGCCGCCGAGCCGGCCAAGCCCGCCGTCAAGCCGCCGGTGGCCAAGCCGGCTCCGGCCCCGGCACCGGCTCCGGAAGAACCCTGGTATACCCAGACCTGGGCGCTGGCCGCGGGTGGCGGCGCCGCCGTTCTATTGCTCTTCGGCGCCCTGTTGGGTCGCCGCAAGAAGGCAGCGCCGGCAGCCGCCACGGCCGCCTCGTTCTCGTCCCTGGCCGACCGTTTCGGCGCGACGCCGACCGTCGGCGATGCGGATCCCGACCAGGACGAGCTGCTCGATCAGCTCGCGGAGCATCCCGATAACGTCGGCCTGCACCTCGAACTGGTAAGCCTCTACTACAGCCGTCGCGACGTCGATCATTTCGAGGCGGCAGCCGAGGCCATGCACGCCCACATCTCCGGGCCTGATCAGCCGGAATGGCAGGACGTCGTGCACATGGGCGAGGACCTGGTTCCGGGTCACCCGCTGTTCGCGCACGCGCATGAGGCTGCGCCACCGCTGCCGCCTCAGAACGAAGATGAGCACGATGCGCTCCACCACTTCGATCTAGGCAGTTACGCCGACGAGCATTCCGACATCCCGCCGATCCCGGCCGCTCCGGTGGCGTCGAAGAGCCAGAAGGTCAGCGAGTACCACTTCGACTTCGATCTCACGCCCCGTCCGCTCAATGGCGCTGGGCCGGTCGCCGCGCCGGCCGCCCAGGTCGAAGACGAGCATCGCGCCGCCGCTTCCAGCTGGCAGTTCGCTGATGTCGAGGAGGAGGCGCAGACCGAGCATGGGCACAGCCTGGCCGGCAGCGGCCAGTCGCATGAGAACGGAGAGTTCAACGACGATCCGGCCGACACCAAGCTCGACCTGGCCCGCGCCTACCTCGATATGGGCGATCCGGATGGCGCCCGCGCCATGCTGGATGAAGTCCTGCACGAAGGCAGCCAGATACAGAAAGACGTGGCGCGGAAGCTGCTCGACGGCATTCGCTGAGCCAGCCTCTGACCACACGTGTACCCGACGGGCCGGCCTTGCCGGCCCGTTTGTTTGTAGGAGCCCACCCTGTGGGCGACCCACGCATGACGGTCGCCGTCGCGCCCGATTCGCGCACAGAGCCTGCCTCGGACTCGATCAGGGGGTGCGCTCCTACTAATCTGTGCTCTTCGTTTAGCAGGACCCGCTTTCCTCCATGCGCATTGCCCTGGGCATCGAATACGACGGCACCGATTTTCTCGGTTGGCAGCGGCTGACCCATGGCGCCACGGTGCAGGGGGCGTTAGAGCGGGCGCTGTCGTTCGTCGCGGCACATCCGGTGGATGTCACCTGTGCGGGCCGTACGGATGCCGGTGTGCATGGGCGTTGCCAGGTGGTGCATTTCGACACCGAGGCGCAGCGCGATCTGCGTGGCTGGATTCTTGGCGCCTGCTCCAATCTGCCGACCAGCGTCGCCGTGCTGTGGGCGCAGCTGGTGCCGGATGATTTTCACGCGCGCTTTTCCGCGCGCAGTCGACGTTATCGCTATCGCATTTTGAATCGTCCAGTCCGCGCAGCGCTGGACGCGCGCTATGTCACCTGGGAACGCCATCCGCTGGATGCCGCCCGCATGCATGAAGCCGCGCAGATGCTGATCGGCGAGCATGATTTCAGTGCGTTCCGTGCCGTGTCCTGCGAGGCTGCGCACGCACGTCGCGCCGTGCTGGCGGTGAGCGTCCGACGCGAAGACGAGCAGGTGATCGTCGAGATCGAGGCGAATGCGTTCCTGCATCACATGGTGCGCAATATTGTCGGCTCGCTGCTGCCGGTGGGGCGCGGCGAGCAACCCATGGCGTGGGTGGGCGAGTTGCTGGCCGGCCGTAATCGCGAGGTGGCCGGGCCAACGGCACCGTCCTCGGGGCTGACTTTCCTTGGTCCCCGTTACGAAGCGCATTGGGGACTGCCTGCGGAGGTGAGCCAATGACCCGCATCAAGTGCTGCGGCATGACGCGCATCGAGGATGCCTTGCTCGCAGCGCAGCTCGGTGCCGATGCCATCGGCGTGGTGCTAACCGCGCGCAGCAAGCGGCAGGTATCGCTGGCCCAGGCCAAGGCCATTGTCGATGCCATGCCTCCGTTTGTGACTACGGTGGCTCTGTGCATGGATGACGAGGCGGACTTCGTTCGGGCCATCGTCGATACCGTGCAGCCGTCACTGCTGCAGTTCCACGGCAACGAAAGCGACGCCTGGTGTGCGCAGTTCGGCCTGCCGTATCTGAAGGCGATTGCGATGGGTGAGGGCGCTGCGGCCCTGGAACAGCTGCACGCGTATCCGAGAGCCACGGGGCTGCTGCTGGATGGCCATGGGCTGGGTGAAGCCGGTGGCAGTGGCAAGGCGTTCGATTGGTCACTGATGCCGCGCGATGTGCAGCAGCCTTTGATACTGGCCGGTGGCCTGACGCCTGTAAACGTAGGTAGTGCCGTGCGCGTGGCTCGGCCGTGGGCGGTCGATGTATCCAGCGGGATTGAGTCCGTGCTGGGGGTCAAGGACTACGACAAGATGCTGGCATTTATCGAGGCGGTTCGGGCGGTGGACTGACTGAGCCTTCGGCCTTTCTTCCAGGGTGTCGAAATGAGGTTGCCGAGCGTTGAAGAACAAACTGCCATCGCCACCGTTCTCTCCGGCATGGACGCAGAACTGACCGCCCTCGGAGCCCGCCTCGCCGGAACCCGCGCCCTCAAACAAGGCATGATGCAAGAGCTACTGACCGGGAAGACGCGACTGGTATGACCGAACACCAGCATCTCGAATGGAAGGAATCCTGGCGCGACGAGTATCTGAAGTGGATCTGCGCCTTTGCCAATGCCGATGGCGGGGTGCTGGTGATCGGCAAAGACGATGCGGGTCAGCTCGTTGGTATCCCCAACGCTCGCAAGCTACTGGAAGACCTGCCCAATAAGATCCGCGATGTGCTGGGCCTGATCGTGCCGGTGAATCTGCACGTGACCGATGGCAAGGAATGGCTGGACATCGCCGTGTCCGCGTCGCTGTACCCAGTGAGCTACAAGGGCGAATACCACGTGCGCAGTGGCAGCACTCGGCAGGAACTCAAGAATGCCGCGCTGGATCAGTTTCTATTGCGCAAGCAAGGACGCCATTGGGATGCGGTACCGTTGCCCGGTGTGATGCTGACGGCACTGGATGCCGCCAGCATTCGGCAGTTTCGCCAACGCGCATTGAAGAGTGGTCGCCTCTCTGCCGAGTTGTTGGAGGCGCCGGATGCGGTATTGCTCGAAAAGCTCAGGCTTGCCGAAGGTGCCTACCTCAAGCGGGCGGCGGTGCTGCTGTTCCATCCAGAGCCAACGGCGTTCGTGACCGGCGCGTTCGTGAAGATCGGCTATTTCCGCTCGTCAACGGATCTGGCGTATCACGACGAAATATCCGGCGATCTGTTTTCCCAAGTGCACAAGACGCTGGATCTGCTGTACACCAAATACTTCAAGGCTGCGATCAGCTACGAGGGCATCCAGCGTATCGAGCGCTTTCCGGTGCCACAAGCCGCTATGCGCGAGGCCCTGCTGAATGCGCTGGTGCATCGCGATTACGCAGTGGCGGCGCCGGTGCAAATTCGCGTTTACGACGATCGGTTGAGCTTGTGGAACCCGGCGCTGCTGCCACAGGGTTGGACAGTACAAAAGCTGCGCGGCGAACACCCTTCGCAGCCCTTTAACCCGGACATCGCCAATACCTTCTTTCGCGCCGGCGAGATCGAAGCCTGGGGTCGAGGTATTCAGCGCATCTTTCAGGCGTGCCAGGAGGCCGGCACGCCCGAGCCACAGCTACGCGTCGAAACGGGTGAGCTGTGGCTGGAGTTCGCGTTCGCGGCGGGCTACCTTCGCACCCTGAACCCGGTAGCAGTTGGCGAGGCATCGACCGAAGCTTCGGTGAAAACTTCGGTGAAAACTTCGGTGAAAACTTCGGTGAAAACTTCGGCGGCCCTGTTGACGTTGCTGCGGCAGAACCCGGAAATGACACTCGCCGAGGCTGCTGCTCTGATTGGTCGTTCCGTTCGTGCTGTCGAGATGGCCAGCGCCAAACTGGTGAAGGCCGGAAAACTGAAATTTGTCGGTCCACAAAAAGGTGGCCGTTGGGAGGTGATGGAATGAGTCATTCATTGCGTCCGGAGCGGGTTACCCAAGTCGCAGCCGGGTAACACGATGCCAGTCCCTATGGAGGAGTTCCGTACTGACGGTCACGCCGATGTGCTCGGCGCCATCGTGGGTCACGAACGTCCCGTTGTCATTCGCGGCCTGGCCAAGCATTGGCCCATCGTGTCCGCGGCGGCGGAGTCCGACTTGGCTTTCGCCAGCAAGCTGGCTGCGTTCGATAACGGGACGGTGGTCGATGCGCTGTTGATGAAGCCCGAAGAGGAAGGCGTGATTGGTTACAGCGCCGACTTCGACGCCTTCAATTTCAGTCACGACCGTATTTCCGTCTCATTCGGCTTGAAGCAATTGCTGCACTTCAGCCAGCGGGAAAACCCGCCGGGGCTGGCCATGCAGAGCGCGCCGATTGCCGCCTGCCTGCCCGGGTTTCTGGAAGAGCACACGATTCCGTTCCTCGACCGGAACATCCAGCCGCGCATCTGGATCGGCAACCAGGTCACCACGCCGGCTCATTTCGACGAATTCCACAACATCGCCTGCGTGGTCGGCGGCGCGAGAAGGTTCACGCTGTTTGCGCCGGATCAAATAAGCAATCTGTATATCGGCCCGCTGGATTTCGCGCCGACCGGTGCGGCGATCAGCATCGCTCGGCTCGACCGCCCCGATGATCCCCGCTTTCCGCGCTTGAAGCTCGCGCTGGAGCAAGCGCTGGTGGCTGATCTGCAACCCGGTGACGCCATTTACATCCCGCCGATGTGGTGGCACCACGTGACCTCTCTGGGAAAGGTCAATGCGCTGGTGAACTATTGGTGGAAGCCCGGGCTGGGCAGTGGTCATGTGCCACAAACGCTATTGGGCTGCCTGCTGCATTGCATTCTCGGCTTCAAGTCGCTTCCGCCCGCCGAGCGCGATGCGTGGCGCGGACTGCTCGACCACTACGTGTTCAATGATGAAGACCCTGCCGCGCATATTCCGCCTACTCGTCGTGGCATGCTCGGGCCGCTCGATGCCGAACGCGTGACCCAGTTGCGTGAAACCATTCGCCGTTATCTTTGACCGTTCGCTGCTGGCAGCTTTTCATGCGCAGTGAACTCGGCCTCTAGCCAGGTGGCGAGTGGCATCAGACGTGATGTCGGTGCGCGAGAAGGTACGGCCAGAACCCATTGCGCCGCCGTGTCCTGAAAGCCCCAGGGAGCAAGCAGACGGCCGCTCGCCAGGTCGTCGGCGACCATTTGCGCGGGCGCGATCGCCACGCCGAGTCCCGCCACGGCGGCCTCAATCAGGTGATACAGGTGCGGGTAGCTCTGGCTGAAATGCAGTTTTTCCATGGGCAGATGCTGGCTTTCCATCCAGGACTGCCAGGCGTGCGGGCGCGACGCGGTATGCAATAGCCGTTGCCCCAGTACGGCCGAGGGATCGCTATGCAGCAGCCCATGCGTTTGCGCAAAACGAGGGCTGAGCACGGGGCCGATGCGTTCCCGCGCCAGCGGAAACACGTGCCATCCGGCCGGCCACGGCGGCGCGGCAGCGAGCAGGGCGGCATCCAGCCCTGTCAGTGCCTCATCGAATGGGATTTCCTGGGGGCGCAGATGCAGGTTCAGTTCGGGAAGTTCGGCCATCAGCCGCTCCAGCCGCGGAATCATCCAGCGCGTGAGCAGGCTGACCGGGCAACCGAGCACGAACGGTGTTTGGGCTGCATGGCCGCGCAATTGTTCGCACGCATCGCGCAATTGGGCGAATGCGGCGGCGCTGGCATCGCGCAGGCGTTGGCCGGCGGGGGTAAGTACCAGTCCACGGCCTTGTCGGCGGAACAGGGCGCTGCCCAGGTCGTCTTCCAGAACACGGATCTGACGGCTCACAGCGCCGTGGGTAACGTGCAGCTCCTGCGCCGCTTGGCTGACGCTTTCCAGTCGAGCCGTGGCTTCAAAGGCGCGCAGGGCATTGAGGGGCGGCAGGTCGCGTTGCATGGATTGGTGAGTTTTTCTAACAGGTCGTGGCGATCTTATCGCTTTCCCCGGCAGGGTGCTTCGCGGTAATTTTGCGGCTTGCCGAGTCATTGGGGCGCGACCCCCGTGGCGGCTTTCCGCAGAGGAATTCGCACATGTCCACCACCCAGGATTTCCACCGCTGGCCCGACGAACACGGCCGTTTCGGCGCTTACGGCGGCCAGTTCGTCGCCGAAACCCTGATGGCGCCGTTGGAGGAACTCACCGAGGCTTATCTGCGCCTGCGCGAAGACCCCGAATTCCTGGCCGAGCTGGACCGTGATCTGAAGTACTACGTGGGCCGGCCCAGCCCCATCTATCACGCCGAGCGGCTGTCGAAGCACGTCGGCGGCGCGCAGATCCTGCTCAAGCGCGAGGATCTGAATCACACCGGCGCGCACAAGATCAACAACACCATCGGCCAGGCGCTGGTCGCCAAGCGTATGGGTAAACCGCGTGTGATCGCCGAGACCGGTGCCGGCCAGCACGGCGTGGCCACCGCCACGGTGGCGGCCCGCTTCGGACTGAAGTGCGTGGTTTACATGGGCGCGGTCGACATCGAGCGGCAGAAGATCAACGTCTACCGCATGAAGCTGCTCGGCGCTGAAGTAGTGCCGGTGACGTCGGGGTCGAAGACGCTGAAGGACGCACTGAACGAGGCGATGCGCGATTGGGTGACCAACGTTGCCGACACCTTCTACATCATCGGCACCGTGGCCGGTCCGCATCCGTATCCGATGATGGTGCGCGACTTCAACGCCATCGTAGGCCGCGAGGCGCGCGAGCAGATGCTGACGCAATACGGCCGCCTGCCGGATGTGCTCACCGCCTGCGTCGGCGGTGGCTCGAACGCGATCGGCCTGTTCCACGCCTTCCTCAACGATGCGAACGTGCGCATCGTTGGCGCGGAAGCGGCGGGCGAGGGCATCGCCACCGGGCATCACGCCGCTTCGCTGGCCGCGGGCCGTCCTGGCGTGCTGCATGGCAATCGCACCTATGTGTTGTGCGACGACAACGGCCAGATCACCGAAACGCATTCGATCTCCGCCGGTTTGGATTACCCGGGTGTCGGTCCCGAGCATGCGTTCCTGAAAGACGCCGGGCGAGCCGAATACGTAGGCGTTACCGATGACGAAGCGCTGGAAGCCTTTCATCTGCTGGCGCGCACCGAGGGCATCCTCCCCGCGCTCGAATCCAGTCATGCCGTGGCGCAGGCAATGAAGCTGGCCCGCGAAATGCCGAAGGATCGACTCGTGCTGTGCAACCTATCCGGCCGCGGCGACAAGGACGTGCACACTATTGCCGCGCGCGAAGGAGTGCAGGTATGAGCCGCATCGACCGTCGTTTCGCCGCGTTGAAAGCCGCCGGCCGCACCGGCCTGATTCCGTTCGTCACCGCAGGCGATCCCGCGCCGGTGCACACCGTCGCGCTGATGCATGCCCTGGTCGACGCGGGCGCCGATCTGATTGAGCTCGGCGTGCCGTTCTCCGACCCGATGGCTGACGGCCCAGTGATCCAGCACGCCAGCGAGCGCGCCATTGCCAAGGGCGTGGGGCTCGGCGATGTGCTGCGCTGGGTCGCCGAGTTCCGCCAGCGCGACGCGGAGACGCCGGTGGTGTTGATGGGCTACCTCAATCCCGTCGAGATCCATGGCTACGAGCGTTTCGCACAGGAAGCCGTGAAAGCCGGTGTGGATGGCGTGTTGCTAGTGGATTGCCCGCTGGAAGAATCCGCCGTGCTGACGCCGCTGAAGGCCGTGGGTCTGCAGCAAATCCTGCTGGCGGCGCCCACCACCGCACCCGCGCGTATGGCGCAGCTGTGCGGGTTGGCGGAGGGTTTCCTGTACTATGTGTCGTTTGCCGGCATCACTGGCGCGGGGCGTTTGAGTACCTCGGATATCGCGGCCCGCGTGGCCGACATCCGAGCCCGCGCGAAGGCGCCGGTGGCTGTGGGTTTCGGCGTGCGCGATGCGCACAGTGCGAAGGCCATTGCCGGGTTTGCCGATGCGGTAGTCATCGGCAGCGCGCTGGTCGAACGGCTGGCGGGGGCGGCACAGGCCGGCGACATCGCCAGCCGCGTGCAGGACTTCCTGCAACCGATACGGGCCGCGCTCGACGCACATTGATACGGTCCCTAGCTGGTTTGACGCTGGCTGGTTTGAAGGGATCGGTCAGGTCAGGAACGTTTGAGGTGTTGCGATGAACTGGCTACAGAAAATCATGACCCCGCGTGCACGCACGCAAAGCTCCAACGGCGGCAAGGGCAAGGTGCCCGAAGGCGTGTGGGAGAAGTGCGGCGGCTGCGGCACCGTGCTGTACCGGCCGGAGCTGGAGCGCAACCTGATGGTCTGCCCCAAGTGCGGCCATCACCATGCCATCGACGCGCGCGCGCGTCTGGACGCCTTCCTCGATGAAGGCTCGGCGCAGGAACTGTGGGCCAGCATGGAGCCCACCGATCCGCTGAAGTTCCGCGACTCCAAGAAGTACCGCGACCGCATCGTGGCGGCGCAGAAATCCACCGGCGAGAAAGACGCGCTGCTGGCCATGAGCGGCAAGCTCAAGGGCCGCCCGCTGATGGCGGTGGCGTTCGAGTTCTCCTACATGGGCGGCTCGATGGGCTCCGTAGTAGGTGAGAAGTTCACGCGTGCCGCTGAGCGCGCGCTAGCCGACAAGAGCGCGCTGGTGTGTTTCTCCGCCACCGGCGGCGCGCGCATGCAGGAGGCACTGTTCTCGCTGATGCAGATGGCCAAGACCTCGGCCGCACTCGCACGCCTGCGCGATGCTGGCGTGCCGTATATCAGCGTGCTCACGCATCCAACCACCGGTGGCGTGTCCGCCAGCCTCGGCATGCTGGGCGACATCAATGTCGCCGAGCCGAAGGCGTTGATTGGCTTCGCCGGTCCGCGCGTGATCGAGCAGACGGTGCGCGAGACGTTGCCGGAAGGTTTCCAGCGTTCGGAGTTCCTGGTTGAGCATGGTGCGATCGATCTGATCGTCGATCGCCGCGAGATGCGCGACAAGCTGGCCGACTTGCTTGGCATTCTGACTAAGGCGCCGCGCGCCGCTTGATCGCGTCGCCATGACGATCCAAACGATGCCGCCGAAAGGCGGCATCGTCGTTTCAGGCATCGGCAAGGCACGTCCTGATTAGCGTCGACTTTCAGCTACGCGTGCGGTTAGCTCCCTCCCTTGCTTGCAGGGGAGGGCTGGGGAGGGGTGAGTACTTGAGAAAGCGTTTCGGGAGAGGTTTTCGCAAGGGTTCACCCCCTCCCAGCCTCCCCCTGTCCCACGGGACTAGCTTTGCGTCGCAAGCAAGGGGAGGGGCAAAACCGCATCAGCTGAGAGTCGACGCTAATCAGGAAGCACGTTGTCCACAGCCGCTGTGGATGTTCTTCGGGTAAGCCTGTGGAAAAGCACTCCAAGTGCTTGTGCCAACAACGCTTCGCACACACTGTCGATGTTTTGGTCACACCGTGCGTGGTGGCGTGCATGTTGTCCACAGCGGCTGTGGATGTTGTTTGCGTAAGCCTGTGGACAAACACGTTATGCACCTTTGTCGACAAGCACTTGGTACGCAGTGATGAAGTTTTCGCCAGCGCGCCTGGCGTGTGTCGAGCAAGGTTTTCCACAGCGCTTGTGGATGTTGTGCATGTAAGCCTGTGGACAACGTGCATCGACACCTTTGTCGACAACCACTTGCTACAACGTGTCGAAGTTTTGCCCAACAAACCTGCGCGAAATGCGCGGTTTTCCACAGGGATTGTGGAGGGCTGTGGGTAAAGGCTGTGGATAGGTGGTCTATCTGTCTGATCTTAAAGACAGGTGTGACGTCGTGCTTATGAAATGCACAGCAGCTTGTATCAGTGCATCCAATGCGCCATCGGCATCAGCCACAACGACAGCGCGCCGAGCGCACTGCCGATGACCGTCGCCGCGAGCACATCGCTCGGATAGTGCAGGCCGAGAATCACGCGCGATGCACCGATGAGCGTGGTGAAAGTCAGCAGCAGCGGTGCCAGCAGCGGATACCAGGCCAGCGCGACGATGGTGAAGCTCACCGCTTGCAACGTGTGGCCCGAGGGGAAACTGAATTCGTCCAGCGGTGGCACGTGCGCGATCACGCCGGGGCAGGCGCGGAACGGTCGCGGCCGGCGCGTCCAGCGCTTGAGCAGGCGATACAGCAGCAGAGCGGTGAGGCCAGTGACGGCCATTTGCACGGCGGCGAGCAGGCCGCGTCGGCCATCGATCAGTGCCAACGCGAGCATCAGCGCATACCAGAACACACCATCGCCGAGTCGGCTGATGATGCCGAAGAACACACCCACGGCGCGACGTGCTCCCCAATGATTGGCGGCAACACAGATCCGGCGATCGATTGCGAAGCGCGGGCCGGCCGGCAAATTAGGCGTGTGCAGCGGCGGTAGGGTGTTCATCGCTGTGCTCCTTGGCCAGTTCGCTCAACAGGGTTTCGAATTCGCGGATCACCGCGTCCGGGGAGAGGTTGGCGATGCTGGCTTGTGCGGCGCGGCCCATGTGGCGAATCAGGCTGGCGTTGCAGGCCAGGGTGGTGGTCGCCTCGATGAAGGCGGTTTCGTTGCCGGCTTCAATGCGGTAACCGTTGATGCCGGTGTCGAGGTGTTCGCGCGCGGCACCCTCTTCGTAGGCCACCACCGGCAGGCCGGCGGCCAGTGCTTCGAGAATCACGTTGCCGAAGGTTTCGCTGAGGCTGGGGAAGGGAAACAGATCGGCGCTGGCGTAGTGGCGCGCGAGCGCTTCGCCGCGCTGCATGCCGGCGAAGATGAAATCCGGATGGGCCGCCTGCAATGCGGCACGTGCCGGGCCGTCGCCCACCCACACGTAGCGTGCTTTCGGTACCTGTTGCTGGATGGCGCGGAAGGTGCGCACCGCCAGATCGAGATTTTTCTCCGGCGCGATGCGGCCGACATAGAGCACCACTGGCGTGTTGCCATCGACGCCCCAAGCGGCGCGTAAGGATGCATCGCGGTAGCGCGGATGGAACAACTGCGTATCCACGGCACGGCGCAGCAGGCGGGCGGAATCGACGCCGAGGGCGCTCAGTTCGCTCGCCAGGGCATCGGTAGGCACCAGGGTGGCCGCGGCTCGCCGATGGAAGCGGCGCAGGTAGTTGCGCACGATGGGCGTGAGGAAGCCCACACCGTAATGGTTGGCATAAGCGTCGAAGCGCGTGTGGAAACCGGTAGCGGCGGGAATGCCCAGCTTGTTCGCCGTGCGCACCGCCGACCAGCCCAGGGGGCCTTCCGTGGCCACGTAGATGGCGTCCGGCCGTAAACGTGTCCAGCGTTCGCGCAACAGGCGCCCGGCGGGGAGGCCGAAGCGCAACCCTGGATAGCGCGGCAGCGAAGCGCCCCGCATTTCCACGGCGACGATGCCGGGTTCATCCTTGAACGGTTGTGCCTGTCGCGGACGGATCAGGTCGACGGTGTGTCCGCGCGACGCGAGGCCGGCGGCGAGGCTATGCACGGTGAGTGCAACGCCGTTGATTTCTGGCGGATACGTCTCTGTGACGATGCCGATGCGCATGGGAATACCTGTGCTGGCCCGGCGTAGGTTCGGCTTTCGGCGTTTCGGGGGCGTGGCGCACCTATGACACCCGTGTGACGCAGACGCCCAATAGGCGGATTCATTGGCGCTTTCTGAATGGCCGGGCGCTTACACTGGTCGCCCTTGTCACTATGGAGAACCGACGATGAAACGCATCCTGCTCGCCCTGGCCCTGGCCACCCTGACCGGGGCAGTGTTCGCTGCCGATGCTCCCGCGCTGCCGGTAACCAAGGCACCTGCCGGCGCCGAGGTCTACATCATTTCACCCAAGGACGGCGCCACGGTGGGGCAGGAGGTCACGGTGAGCTTCGGCCTGAAGGGCATGGGTGTGGCCCCAGCCGGCGTAAAGAAGGAAGGCACGGGCCACCACCACCTGCTGATCGACGTGACGGATATGCCCGCGGCCGGCCAGCCGATCGCCAAGGACGAGAACCATGTCCATTTCGGCAACGGCCAGACTGAAACCACCATCAAGTTGAAGCCAGGCACGCACACGCTGCAGCTGGAACTGGCCGACGAGAATCACATCCCGTTCGATCCAGCGGTGGTGTCGAAGAAGATCACGGTGCATGTGAAGTAACGCCATCGCGAGACGGCTCTGTCACCGCGGAGCCGCCTCTTTGGCGCGATGAGTTCAGCGGCCGAACAGCATCGCTACGCCTACGCCTGCTTCCCAGGTGGCCGCTTGTCCGCTGAGGCGGTGACGGAACCATGTGTCGAACTGCAAGTTGTGCAGCGGCTGCCAGGAGAGCCCGCCACCTGCCTGAGTACCATTACGGTAGTCCGCGTCGCGTAGAAATGCAGCTTCGAGGTAGACGCCCACCTGATCGGTGAGCTCGTAGTTGTAGTCGGGTGCCAGCAAATAATTGTCCCGTCCGCCGCTGCGCTGCCACTGCGCGAAATAGCTAATGTCCGTGCGCTCGTTGAGCTTCTGGTCGAGGACTGCACCGACGGTGTAGACGCGCCGGTCGCTACGGAAGTTGCGGGCACCATCAGTGAATTCCATCGTGCCGAGCACGCCCCAATTCCAAGCCTCGCTGGACGATGGTGGTGCCCATTTCAGGCTCAGGCTGGTATCGCCGCGACCATGGCTGGTCTGCGATGGACCATCGCCAGTCTGGCGCAGGCGGTTGTAGGGCGAGCCGCCCAACTGCAATTCGAACCCAGAACCGAGTCCCAAGCGGAGCAGGCTGTCGTACGTGGCCAAGTCACTGGTGGTGCCGGCATCACGATGACGGCTCCAATCGGGCAGTCCTTGCTCAAAGCCGAACTGGCCGGCGTGCAGTGGGTTGGTGGAAAAGCCCAGGCCCGGGCGATCGAAACCAGGAGCCTCCTCCGCCTCCGCCTCCGCCTCCGCTTGCGCCTGCGCCTGCGTGGCGCCGGCCAGCAGGAGCAGGGCCGGTAAAAGTGCGCGGTACCACCGGCCAGATCGGCTAAAATCCATCGCTTCGCTCCACACCTTCCAAGAAAACCCCAATGACCGTCCGCACCCGCTTCGCCCCCAGTCCCACCGGCTTCCTGCATATCGGTGGCGCTCGCACCGCGCTTTATTGCTGGCTGGAAGCGCGCCGTCGCGGCGGTCAGTTTGCACTGCGCATCGAGGATACCGACCGCGAGCGTTCAACGGATGCTGCCGTGCAGGCCATCCTCGACGGCATGCAGTGGCTGGGCCTGGTGCACGATGAGGGGCCGCTGTACCAGACCCACCGCCTGGAGCGCTACAAGCAGGTGGCCGACGATCTGCTCAAGGCCGGCAAGGCCTACTACGCCTACGAGAGCAAAGAAGAGATCGAGGCCATGCGCGAGGCCGCCATGGCCAAGGGCGAAAAACCCCGCTACAACGGCTACTACCGCGACCGCAACGAGCCGTACCGCGACGATCCGAACCGCGTGATCCGCTTCAAGAACCCGCTGGAAGGTTCGGTGGTGTTCGACGACAAGGTGAAGGGCCGCGTGGAGTGGGCCAACACTGAGCTGGACGATCTGGTGATCTTCCGTTCCGACGGCTGGCCGACCTACAACTTCGCTGTGGTGGTCGACGACATCGACATGGGCATCACCGAGGTGATCCGCGGCGACGACCACGTCAACAACACGCCGCGCCAGATCAACATCTATCAGGCGCTGGGCGCTCCGGTGCCGGAGTTCGCGCACCTGCCGATGATCCTCGGCCCCGATGGCCAGAAGCTCAGCAAGCGCCATGGTGCGGTCAGCGTGATGCAGTACCGCGACGACGGCTTCCTCCCGCACGCGTTGCTGAACTACCTGGTGCGCCTGGGCTGGTCGCATGGCGATCAGGAAATCTTCTCGCAGCAGGAGATGATCGAGCTGTTCGATATCGCCGACGTCAACAAGGCGGCATCGCGTTTCGACCTCACCAAGCTGTCCTGGCTCAACCAGCATTACCTCAAGACGGAAGATCCGCAGTCGCTGGCGCCTGAGTTCGAGTGGCACCTCACGCAGGCTGGCATCGATTTCAGCAAGGGTCCGGTACCGGCCGATGTCATCGTTGCGCTGCGCGACCGCGTGCAGACGCTGAAGGAAATGACCGAGCGCGCGAAGATCTGGTACGGCCCGATCGTCGAGTGGGACGACAAAGCCGTGGCCAAGCATCTGCAGAACGACAGCGCGGTCGCCGTACTCGAAGCGGCTAGTGCGCTGCTGGTTGATTGCGCATGGCAGCCGGAACCGATCCATCAGGTGATCGAGCAAGTAGCTGCCAAGCTGGAGCTAGGCATGGGCAAGATCGCTCAGCCGCTGCGTGTGGCTATGACCGGTACCCAAGTATCGCCGTCGATCGATCACACCATCTATCTGGCAGGCCGCGATGAGGCTCTGAAGCGCATCGATCACGCCATCGCCAAGGCGAAAGTCTGACGGCTCCTATAGGAGCGCACCCTGTGCGCGATAGGCGCTGAGCGCGGCGCTATCGCGCCGGGTCACTCGGGCCATCCATGGCCTTCGCCCTGCTGGCGGCTTACGCCGTGCAAACCGGCAGTCCTGCCGGTTTGTCGCCCACAGGGTGGGCTCCTACGGTTGTCGCTGCTGCGCAGATTGCCAGCCCCTACCCAACGCCAACATCAACGCCGCGGTCGCTCCTGTAGGAGCGCACCCTGTGCGCGATGGGCGCTTGGCATCGGCCTATCGCGCCGGGTCACTCGGGCCATCCATGGCCCTCGCCCTGCGGACGGCTTGCGCCGTGCAAACCGGCAATCCTGCCGGTTTGTCGCCCACAGGGCTCTATTGGCAGGCTGTTTCTCAACAGCCTCCCAAGCGATCGCTGCCATACGCATGCCGCTCCTTTTTTAGGAATTGTCTGATGCCGGCTCATTCAGCGGCTATCCAGAATGCGCACCAAGGCACGGGGCGTTTCATTTGATTCGCTTGACGCATTTAGCCCCGACTGGAGCTTCTTCGTTCGCCTAGCAGGGACGGGCGAATCCAGGGATCAGGCAAGAACTGCATGCGCGATGCCGCTCTGCGTCGCGACATGAGATAGGGCTTTCATCACCACCGGGCGATTCTTCGGGACATCAAGCAAAGCGTGTTCAACCGCATGGTTCACAGCCGTGGCGGCGGAGTGCTGCTGCGTGTTTCGGCGGCCCCGTTGCTAACCACTACCGACAATCGAGGTACGTATGAACATCATCCAAGCAAGGAATAAGGCCGGCGTCGATGCTTCATTCGGCGAGGTCGCCGTATCGAAACGTTTATTGGCCGCTGCGATCGTGGCCTCGTTTGTATTGGCGCCCGCCGCATGGGCGCAAACGGCGGTATCCGGCTCAGGCTCCAACACCAACGGAGCTGCGGCCGGCACAAACAACGGCAACGTTCTCGATCACAAAAATCCCGGCAACCCGAGCCCCAATGGCGTCGGCAACGATATCTACGATGGCATTAAAGGTACCGCGGTAGGCGACAACGCAACGGCTGACTATGGTGGGGTGGCCGTAGGTTTTCAGAGCTCCGCTGCCGTAAATCTGGGCTCCGTCGCTATTGGCGCACTCGCCAAGTCGACAGCCAATTCCGCCATTTCGATTGGCGTGGCATCGCTCGCCAGCGGCGACGACGCCATCGCCATGGGCCGCCAAAGCGCCGCCAACGGCAAATACTCGCTTGCGTTCGGCAACGTTGCCTACGCCAATGGCGTCAGCGCGGTCGCGATGGGTGATTCTGCCAATGCGGCAGGTTATCGATCCATCGCCATCGGCGCGGCAGACACGAACAACGCCAATGTCGGCCTCTACTACGACACAGGCTCACAAACCAAAGCCACCGGCGATTTGGCAGTGGCGGTAGGCGCGGGGTCCGTCGCTACCGGAACCAACTCGCTGGCGCTGGGCTCCACCGCTCAAGCGACCTACGTCAACGACATCGCCATCGGCTCGCAGGCCAAGGCCGACAGCACCCTGGGCGCCGGTGGCAACACCAATGCCATCGCTGTGGGCTCGCAGACCAACGCGCAAGGCGCTTATGCCATGGCGCTGGGTTTCCAGGCGAAGGCCACCGGCGCCACCGCTACGGCTATCGGCAACGGCTCGCAAGCGCTTGCCACGTCCACGATCGCGTTGGGTGACAGCAATGTGGTTGCCGCCGCCGCAGGCGCCGGCTCCATGGCGATGGGCAATCAATCGAAGGCGAATGCCGGCAACGGTGCGGTAGCGCTGGGTTATAAGCAGACGGCGACGGGCAATGGCGCGGTGGCGATCGGCGATCCCAACATCGCCAACGGCACCGGTGCCGTGGCGCTGGGCGCAAGCAACGTGGCGGCCGGCGACAGCCTGGGGGCCACCGCCGCGAATGGCGCCTTGGCGATCGGCAACAGCAACACCGCGATCGGCCAGGGCTCGCTAGCGCTGGGTAACAGCTCCAGTGCAACGGCTGCGGGCGGCATCGCCATGGGCGATACCGCGCAGGCGACGGCGGGCAGTGCGGTCGCACTGGGTTCCAATGCCATCGCCGGCAACGCCAACGATGTCGCGCTGGGCAGCGCTTCGGTCACGGCGGCACCGCATGCCGGCACCTTCGATATGACGGGGGGAGTGGCGGCGGCGAGCAGCGATACGAACGGCGTGCTATCGATAGGCGCGGCGGGCAAGGAGCGCCAGATCCAGAACGTTGCGGCTGGTGTCTTGAGCGCTGCCAGCACCGATGCCGTCAACGGTTCACAGCTTTACAGCGTCGCCAACGCCTTCAACAAATTCGGTACGTCGGCGGCAACCGCACTGGGCGGTGGCGCCAGCTATAACACCGGCACCGGTACGTTCACGGCGCCCAGCTACACCATCGGCAGCACGCAATACAACAACGTCGGCGCTGCGCTGCAGGCGATCAACACCGACCTTGCCGGCGTCGGCGCCAGCAGCGGCTTCGTATCGAGCAATGCGGTGACATCGGTGCAGCCGGTGGCGCCGGGAAGCAATGCCAGTGCCGGTGGCTATGGCGCATCGGCCGGCGGCGCGAACTCCACCGTGCTCGGCAATCAATCCACCGACAACGGCGTGGCAGGTTCGACCGTGCTAGGTGAAGGAGCAAGCATTGCATCGGGTCTGACGGGTTCGAGTGTCGCGTTGGGCCGGGGTTCGGCGGTGACGGGCGATGCCGTGGCCACGCCGAACGGTTCGATCAACGGCACGAACTACAACTATGCGGGCGGCGCACCCATCGGCGTGGTGAGCGTGGGGTCGAACGGCAATCAGCGCCAGATAACGAATGTCGCCGCGGGCCAGGTCACGGCGAGCAGCACCGACGCGGTGAACGGTTCGCAGCTGTACGCCACCGATCAGGCAGTCAACGGCCTGGGTACGCAGCTGGGTACGTTGGCAGCCAATGCCGTGCAGTACGACAACGCGAGCAAGACCAGCATCACGCTGGGCGGTACTGGCGCTCCTGCGGTGACGCTGAAAAACGTAGCGACGGGTGGGGTCAACGCGACCAGCACCGACGCGGTCAACGGATCGCAGCTCTACGCGACGAACCAGCAGATCGCCAATATCACCAACGGCAAAACCGGTCCGTTCGTTTCCGACAACTCGCAGACGTCGACCATGCCCTTGTCGTCGGGCGCCAATGCGACGGCGGGCGGTTTTGGTGCTTCGGCGACGGGTGCGGATTCCACCGTGGTCGGAAACGGCTCCACCGACAACGGTGTCGCCAATGCCACCGTGATCGGCCAGGGCGCGAGCATTGCGGCAGGTCTCGCCGGTTCCAACGTGGCGATCGGTACGGGCTCCAGCGTCAGCAGCGCAGCGGTGGCGACCAGGAGCGGCACGATCAACGGCACCGTCTACAACTACGCAGGCTCGGTGCCGGCGGGTGTGTTCAGTGTCGGCTCGTCCTCGCAGCAACGCCAGGTGACCAACGTCGCCGCCGGCCAGGTCACGGCCAGCAGCACCGACGCAGTGAACGGTTCGCAGCTGTATGCCACCAATCAAGCCATGAATGCGCTGGGCAATCAGGTCACCAATGTCGCTAACGGTACCGGCGGAGAATTCCAGATCAGCAGGGACCGGTCAGGCAACGCACCTACGGCGAGTGGTACGAACTCCGCCGCAGGCGGTGCCGGCGCGGTGGCATCGGGGAATGGGAGCCTCGCGCTCGGCAACGGCTCGAACTCCAGCGGCAGCAACTCTGTCGCGATCGGCACGGGCTCGACGGACGGTGGCCTGGCGAACGTGGTATCGGTGGGTTCCTCCTCGCAGCAGCGCAAGGTCATCAACGTTGGAGCGGGCGCAGTAACAGCCACCAGCACCGACGCGGTGAACGGTTCGCAGCTGTATCAAACCAACCAGACGATCAACAATCTGGTCAATAGCATAAGCACCAGCAGCGGTCAGATGTACTACGCGGCCGACGCCGATGGCGCAGCCAGTAGCGCCACCGGCTACAACTCGGTGGCCGCCGGTCCCTCGGCAAAGGCGTCCAATACGATGACGCTGGCCGCAGGCGCCAACACGACGGCGACCAGCGTCGGCAGCACGGCACTCGGTGCAGGCTCCACCTCCACCGGCAGCAACTCGGTGGCGATCGGTGCCGGCTCCTCCGATGGCGGCCAGGCCAACGTGGTATCGATGGGTACGACCAATATGCAGCGTCGCGTGACGAACGTGGCTGCAGGCGTGGCAGCCACCGATGCGGCGAACGTCAGCCAGCTCGCTGCTGTTTCGGCAGCGTCGGTGCAGTACGACCGCAACAGTGACGGCTCGGTCAACTACGGCAGCGTCAGCGTGGGTTCGGCCGCATCACCGGCACAGGTGCACAACGTGGCCGACGGCAATGCGGCTTCCGATGCGGTGAACGTTCGCCAATTGGGCAGCGGCATGCAAACCGCCGAAAACTGGGCGCAGAGCTACACCGATCAGGCGGTCCACAGCCTCCGAAATCATGCCAATGCAGGTGTTGCTTCGGCGATGGCGATGGCGGGTCTGCCGCAGGCCTATCAGCTCAATCAGCACGCGGCGGCGGTAGCGGTGGGTTCGTTCCATGGAGAGTCCGGCATCGCGATCGGCGTATCCGGTATCAGCGAAAGCGGTCGCTGGGTTTACAAGTTGAACCTTTCGAGCAACACCCGCGGCGATACGGGTATGAGCGTAGGTGCGGCGATGACGTGGTGATGCCGTGTCCCTCTCCCTTGCCATGTGTCATGCACATGCACGGGAGAGGGACGCGGGTTCCCGCAGCCTTTTTTTTTAAGTGGCCCACCATGACTTTCAACGCGAGCCTACCCACCGAACGCGAGATCAAAGCGGCGAACCTTGGCCGCCGCGACATGGCGGCCCATCTGGTTACCCGCTCAGAGACGCAGTGGATCTGGATCTTCGATGCCGACCATCAGTCGCGCGACGTAGCGGTTCCCACCTCTGCGCTACGCCTGCTGCAGCAGATTCTCACCGAGATGGCGGCTGGCAACGCGGTGCAGGTGCTAGCTGTCCAGGCCGAGCTGACCACGCAGCAGGCAGCGCATCTGCTCCATGTTTCGCGCCCGTACTTGGTGAAGCTGCTGGAAAATCACGTGTTGCCGTTTCACCGGACCGGCAAACATCGGCGCGTGTACCTCGCCGACGTGATGCGCTTCAAGGACGAGCGTGATCGCCTGCGTGAAGTAAAGGAGGTGTCGCTGGAATGCCAGGCATGCGAAATGGGTGGATTAGCAGGTTGTTGAGAAGCGGCCATCGGCCCCTAGTCCGGACGTGCGCCGGACTCGGCGAGTTGAGCAAGTGCAGGGCAGCACGTTCTCAACACTTGGTTGGATCAGACTCGGTTAGATCAGACTCGGTTAGATCAGACTCGGTCAGATCAGCGCACTCTCGAACGCCGGCGCATCCACACGCCATGCGTCACGAATGCGGCCGACACGATCGCAAGACACGATGTAGGCGGCCACCACAGATGGTAGAGGCGAAGCAGCACCAGGCAGAGCAGCAGCATCGATCCGAGCGCCGCAAGCAGGAAGCGCCAGCCGCGCCCCAGCCCCGGTGCGCCATACAGCAACAGCGGCAGTGCGAGCGCAGCGCCGGAGATCACGAACTGGCCCAGAAAATTCACCGGTGTGACCAGCAGGCCGCGGCGCAGGGATTCGAACAGGTTCGCCTGATATTCCACACCGGGCATCGGCGATGCCGGCGTTTGCAGGATATCGCCCAAGCCGGCGGCGGTCGCACCGATCAGCACCCATCGGTCCTTCAGCAACGAGGGCGGGGCGCTGCCGTCGAGCACATCCGCATAGGACAGGCGCCCGAACGTGCCCGCAGGTCCGGCATAGCGCAGCAGCACGAAGTCGTCGCGCATCCATTGATAGGGCGAAGCACCATCGTTCAGCGGATTGCGCATGCCCGGAAGCGTCGTCGCCAGAATGCCAGGGTCGAGTTGCGCCAGAGCCAGTGCCAGCGATGGCCAGTAGGGACTGCCGAGCCCGGCTTTCAGGTACGCGCCACGTACCCATTCATCGGTGTCCTTGGCAACTTCCACGTGACCGATCGCGGCTACGTTTTGCGCGATCGGCGCCACCGGCAGTGCTTCCTGCAAGGGATCGCCCAGTGCCGCCGATTCGGCGAACACGGGCATCACCACTTTTCCGTTGCGGTGCATCGCCTCGGCCAGCAACTGGTCGTTCTGCGGATGCGCGGTATCGGGCGAGGGCATGGTGATATCCATGGCGATGCCGCGCACGCCAGCGGCGGTCAGGCGATCGATAAGGCGCGCATGTATCGAGCGTGGCCACGGAAATTGGCCCAGCGCATCCAGGCTCTTTGCGTCGATAGCGACGATCACCACATCGTTGCGTGGCGTATAGCGCCAATAGTGACCGTGCAAGTCGTACAGCGCTTCGTCCAGTGGCGTGGTGCGGCCGCTGGCAAGAAGGAGCACAAGCACGCCCAGGCCCGCCAGCCACAACATGGCGCGTGCCAGCCATGCGAAGCCGCTGAACGACGCCGGCATCAGCTGACGAAGCTCAAAGCAATAGCCACAACAGCGCGCCACCACCACCGACAGCCGCAATGCGGCAGACCATGCATGGCAATCGAATCTTCTGCACCGCCCCCCATGGGCTGGCATAGCCGTCGGGGTCGATGATCTGCATGCGCAGATACCACACGCCAGAGCCCGGCTTGGGTATCTCCAGCCCAGGTTGATCCAGCGTGCGATCGATCTGCGGATGCGAGAAATCAGGATTCCGATCGAACTGGATGTGATAGCCCTGGCCTGTCGCACCCGCTGCCCACGCGAAATTCAACGTGTGCCGTGACGCCTGGGGCTTGCCCACTTCAGGGACCGGCGGCTGCGGCACGAGATCGAAGGGCATGGGATCACTGAAAGGCCCTTGCTTGCCGCTGCTGTCCCGTGTCGCGATTCGCCAATAGTAGCGTCCATAGGGCAAGTCGTTCGGCGCTCGCACGTGATCGCCGTGTAGTTCGGACTCGCTGGCGAGCGGAGCCGCGAACTGCGTATCGCCGGCCAATTGCCACACATAGGACGAAGCCTGCAGGCTCTCCGTCCAGCGGAAGCGCGGGCGCGTATCGCGCACCTTGCTCCCGGGCAGCGGCTCCATCACCAGCGGCGGTTGCGGATGGCCGTCGATGCGCAGTGTGCAGGTGCTGTCCAATCCTTCCAGTTGATCGCCATCGATGCCGTGCACGCGGACCGCATAGCTGCCATCGGGTACGTCGGGCAGGCTGGCTCCCGCTGTTTGCGTGACACGATCCAGCAACAAGGCTTCGAAACGATCGCTCGAAGCCATCTGCACGCGATAGTGGCTTGCGCCTTCGAGTGCCGTCCACACGAAACGGTAAGGCAGTTGCGTCACCGCCTGGGGCGGGCATTGCAGTTCGGGTGCGGCCAGCAGCGGTTTCGCATGCGTAGGCTTGTCGCCATCGGTGACCGCGATGCCCGATGCCTTCGGCACCAGCACGTGCGCGTGATCGCCACCCACGTCGACACGTCCCGTCAGCACTTCGGTGCGCGATTGGGCGCCGTCGGCAGCGACGCGGAAATGGGTGCCGCGTACGCTCGACACCGTGCCTGGGGTCTCTACGCTGAAGCGTGCGGCGGAGCCGGTCAGCGGCGTCACCGCACTGGATATATGGCCATGCTGCAGGCGCAGGCGCGTGTCTACCATGCCGGTCTTGCCGTAAGCGCTCATGTGGTCCAGTCGCAGCGTGCTGTCTTCCTGCATCAGCACGCGCGAACTGTCGGCGAATTGCAGCGTCAGACTGGCCCCCGGCTCCGTGTGCAGTTCGGCGCCGTAGCCGAGCGACATGCCCGTCGTAACCGGCTGAGCTGGTGCTTGGTCGGACAGCTGTACGTGCGCAGCCCCGACGATCGCGACAACCGTGGCCTCGGCAGGCTGCTGGCGCAGCCAGGCGATCGGGACGTGCACCAGCATGCCGGGTGGCAGGTGATAAGGGTCAGCGATCTTGTTGTAGTCCCTCAGCTGCTGCCAGGGAACGTCAGGCTTGAGGTAGCGGCTGGAAAGATCCCAAACGTTGTCACCGGGACGAACGCGATAGTTCCAATCCGACGCATGGGCAACCGGCAGCATCGACAAAACGATCAGCAGCGTTGCCAGCAGATGCCGGCGCGGCAATTTGCACAGACGCATCACTCTTCCTTATCTAGTGCTCAGTTGCACCAGCGATGCACTCTCCACGGGGTGTGAGGATCAGTCATTGACCAAGGTGGGAGAGTGGCAGCCCTGACCGAATTGCAAGCGGGCGATTTTGCGACAGTCGTCAAGAAATACCAATGGCCAAAAGCGGGGTTGACGGGTCGCGAAGTGAAAGGAGGGCGTGCTATTTCGTTTATTTCGTTTTGATTGGCCTTAAAGGTCAACGGAATGTGAAGTTAGAGCTGCTATCAAAACGTAGCGAGCGGCCGCGAGGAGGGTGCGGGCGGCGCGCAGGAACCGGAGTGTACTGGCGCGTACATGAGGATTCCGAGCACCGACCGCGCCCGCCTCGTGGTCGCGCAGTAGTTTTGATAGCGGCTCTTATTTCAGTTTCTGCTCAAACGGAAAGGCTGAGGGCGCACTGATCCATAAGTGGCGTCATTTTATGGTTCGCGGATTTTCAATAAATCAGAGCGTCCCCAACAAGCGGCGTAAATCCGCGATATAGCCAGGCATCAGATGCAGGGTCGCACTGGCTTCGTTGCTCGACAGCTGCTCGGTCAGCGCGTGCCCTTTGGTAATGATTTCGCCGTCCGCGAACAGCTGCAGCGCTCCGAGCATCCGATGCAAGAGCTGCATGGCCCTCCGCAGATCGCCCGTCATGACGGCGTGTTCCAGCTCGTGCAAATCCTTGTGGCCTGTCTCCTGCAGCAGTTGCCGCATCTCGTTACGCATGTCCTGTGCGCCGACCTCCTCGAAGGGATCGGGGCCGCCAGCGGGCAGCGGCATCCACGTAAGCAGCTTTTCCTCCAGCTGGCGCAACTGCACGGGTTTACCGAGATAGTCGTCCATGCCTGCTTCGCGGCAGCGAGCCGCTTCGCCATCCAGCACGTTTGCGGTCATCGCAATGATCGGCAGGCGTGTACCGCGCCCGCTCGCGGCTTCACGGCGGCGCCAAGCCTGCGTCAGGGCGTAGCCGTCCATGCCAGGCATCTGGCAATCGGTCAGCAGGATGGCGTAATCCCGCTTGGACAACGCCTGAAGGGCGGTTTCACCGTCGTCCACCACGTCGCAGGACCAACCCAGCCATTCGAGCTGCTTGCGCACCAGCGACCGGCTGACGGGATGGTCTTCGACCACGAGCACGCGTCCATGCCGATCGCGGACAGACACGTGCTCGGACGTGACCGGCGCCACGGCGACATGCTTGAGGGCCTGCGCGCACACGCGCATCAGCGTCTGCCATTTCAGCGGGTTGGCGGGCAGCACGATGCGCTTGTCGTCACTGCGAGCCGCATAGGGATCGGTTTCGACGAATATGGCCTGCGACGCCATCAGGTCTGCGCCGGCTTCGTCATCCGATGCGATGAATAGCAGATTGGCCGCTGCGCCATCGCGCATGGGCTGCGCAGGCGGAACCTGCTCTACCGTGCAGCCGAGGGCGCTCAGGTGCTCGGCCAGCGCATGGGCGATGCCGGACGAGGACAATCGCACGATCGCATGCCGGCCACCCAGTTCCGCCGGCCGCGCGATCTCCCGCCGCGCGACCTGCAGGCGCAAATCCACGGTGACCTGCGTGCCTTCGTTGAGGCGACTGCTGAGCACGATGTCCCCATCCATCAACTGCACAAGATGTCGGCAAATGGCCAGCCCCAGGCCAGTGCCGCCGTAGCGACGCGTTGTCCACGACTCTGCCTGCGTGAACGGCGTGAACAGGCTGGCCTGCTTGTCGACGGCGATGCCGATGCCGGTGTCGCGGACGTTCAAGCGCAGGCGCTGCGAGTGGCCGTCGTCGCCCAGCACGCGCGCATTGACCGTGATGCTGCCACGCTCGGTGAACTTGCTGGCGTTGTTGAGCAGGTTGAGCAGGATCTGCCGGATCCGAACGCTGTCGCCCAAAAATTCGCCGGCCAGCGTGGCATCCATGCCTACTTCGACACGCAGGCCCTTGCCATGCATGGCTCCAGTCATGATGCCAACCGCGTTGTCGATCAGGCTGCGCAGATCGAATGGCACCTGGTCCAGCCGCACATTGCCGGCCTCCAGCTTGGAGAAATCCAGCACGTCATCCAGGACCTGCATCAGCACGCCGGCCGAGTCCTCCACCGTATGCAGCAGCTCCTGCTGTTCGGCATCGAGCGAGGTGCGCCCGAGCAATTCCAGCATGCCGAGCACGCCATTCATCGGTGTGCGGACCTCGTGGCTCATCGTGGCGAGGAAGTCCGCCTTGGCCTTGGAGGCCCGTTCGGCTGCGTCGCGGGCCGCGCGCAGTACCTGGTTATGCGCGTTGACGCTGGTGGTGTCGATGAAATAGCCGATCCATTCCACGCCTTGTCCAGGCAGGCGGCGTGCGCCCATCGTCAGGTGGATCCAACGCAGCCCCTCATCGCCGTAGGCGCGAAAGTCCAGCGTGGCGGTGCGGCTATGCCGCGCGGCATGCCGCAGCAAGCGGCGAAGCGTAGGTGCGTCCTCGACATGGATGCGATCGTGGAACGGCCATTCGCGCAGCTCGTCGGTCGGCTCGATCAGGTCCGCCTGTTCCAATCCGAACAGGGCGCGCAAATTGCCGGCGACAAAGCTAAGTCGGGGCATTCTATCGGCGCCGCGCCGCACGGCGAACACCACCACCGGAATGCGCTGGGTGATTTCGCGCAGGCTTTGTTCGGTGGCACGCGCGGTTCTTACCAGCTGCCGATATTCGGTGATATCGATCAGCACGCTCACCGAACCGTTGACTGCACCGCTTGCGTCATGCGCTGGCGACACCAGAAGCAGGCCGCCACGTTGCTTGCCGTCGTCGCTTACGTAGTCAAGTTCATGGCGCTGCCGGCTATCCAGTCGCATCGCTTCCAGCGCAAGCTGGTGCAAGTACTGTATCGACGGCGTGCCGTCGGGTAGGGATATCAACCGATGGTCCGACAGCTCCAGACTGGTTTTGCCGATGGCGCGCGTGATGTCGATGCCCAGCCGATGCTGGCAGGCAGCGTTGAGCATCCGATACACACCTTGTCCATCCCGTAACTCCACCGGAAACGGGATCGCATCGATCAATGATTGCGTCGCCTGCACCTGCTGCTGTAGCGCTCGTTCGGTCTCGGCCAGTTTCTGGCGCAGCTGGAACACGACGCGCAGCACGGCCAGCGCCGCCAGCGCGGTGAGGCAGAGCAAGGTGGCGAGAATCACGATGATGGTGGAGACGGAAACGGACCCGGCTTCGAACCAGGCCGTACCGGGGACGCCGTTGAGGTTTGAAAGAGTCACGATGGAGGCTCGATCGGCGGTCTGGCCGCAAATGATCGCCATCATGCCTCATGGTGCGTGGAGTGTCTGCGCGGGAGCGCTGTGGACAGTACAATGCCGCGCCCATGGGATTCCAGCGAGACAGGCTATGTCGCAGAACGGCCAGACCCTTCGGGTCGTCATCGCCGACGACCATCCCGTCGTTATGCTGGGGATACGCACATTGCTGCGCGAGCACGGGGCGATGCAGGTGGTGGGCGAAGCGAGCCATGGCGGGGAATTGCTGGCGCTGCTCAAAGGCGAATCGTGCGATTTGCTGATCACGGATTACTCGATGCCTTACGAGGACGGCGCCGGTGACGGTCTGCCGCTGATGCAGCGCCTGCGCCGCGATCACCCGCAGTTGCCGATCATCGTGCTCACGATGACGAACAACCCGGCTTTGATTCGCGGCATGCTGGCGGCAGGTGTCAATGGCCTGGTCGGCAAGATGGCGATGACCAAGGAGCTCCTGCTGGCCATCAACGCGGTGATGAAGGGGCGCACCTATGTTTGTGAAGCGATGCGTGAGCACGTGGCGAGTGTCGAGCAGGATGACCAGGTTGTCGATCCATCCATTCTTTCCCGGCGCGAGGCGGAAGTGGTGCGCCTGTACGCGCGTGGCCTTTCGGTGACGCAGATTTCCGAGCAACTGCATCGCAGCGTCAAGACCATCAGTCAGCAGAAGAACGATGCGATGCGCAAGCTGGGCACGACCAGCAACACGCAGCTGTTCGAATATGCACGAACGCACGGTCTGATTTGATTCGCGGGCTGCCTCATGTCGGAGCCGAGTCAGACGAGCGCCGGACTCGCCCCCTGTTGAGAGCGACTACTTACTCCTGCTTTTGCTGTTCCTGCCATCCCCCGCCCAGCGCCAACATCAACGCCGCCGTATCGCTATACCGCGCCGCCTGCGCCTGCACACTGGCCATCCTGGTTTGCTGGTAGGCGGTCTGCGCATTGAGTAGCGCCAATCCATTCACCTGACCGAATTCGAGTTGCTTGCGCGTCAGGTCCAGCGTCCGTTTGGCCGCTGTTTCTGCCTGGATGGCCGCGTCGAGTGCGCGCGCATCGGCATCGAGTGCATAGAGCGCGTCCGCGACGTTCTGAAATGCCGTCAACACCACGCCGCGATACTGCGCGGCCGACTGCTGCAATGCGGCTTCGGCGGCACGCTGGCGGTGCTTGAGCGTGCCGAAGTCGAAAATGGTTTGCGCGACGTTGCCGGTCAGGCCCCAGAACTTGTTGCCCTGGTCGAACATCCGGCTGAATTGCGTCGAGCTGCCGCCGTACTGTCCCGAGATGGAAAACTGCGGCAGGCGATTGGCGAGGGCTACACCCACTTGCGCATTGGCTGCGTGGACCTGCGCTTCGGCGGCTCTCACGTCCGGACGTCGTTCGACCAGCTGCGAGGGCAGTGACAACGGCACTTCGCGAGGCAGTTGCAAGTGGTCCAGGTCGAACGATTCGCTGCCGCCTTGCGACGGCAGGTTGCCAGTCAGCACGGCGATCAGGTCGCGCGTCTGCTCGAGCTGCTTCTGCAAGGGCGGAAGCGTTTGCTTCGCCTGGGCCAGCGCTGTTTCCTGCGCGGCTACGTCGAGACCGGAGGCGTAGCCGAGTTTGGCCTGCCCGTGCAGTATCGCCAGTGATCGCGTGTCGCTGGCGATGATGTCGGTGGTCGCATCGATCTGCGCGCGCAGCGCGGCTTCCTGTACCGCGGCAGCCACCACGTTAGAGGCCAACGTCTGGTAAGCGGCTTCCAGCTGGAACTGCTGGCTTTCGGCCTGCGCGGCAAGCGACTCCACCGCGCGCCGGTTGAGGCCGAAGACGTCCGGCGCGTAGGAGATGTTGAGCTGTGTCGTGTGCAGCGTGTAGATCGGCTGGCCGGAGGTGAGCGTCGGCGAGATCGTGCCGACGGCGTTCTTCTGGCGGCTGGCCGAATAGTTGAGCTGGACCGTCGGCAGGTACGCGCCGCGCTGCGCGGCAACGTTCTCCTGTGCCTGACGCAACGCCGCCTGTGCGCTCTCGATGGACGGGTTATGCGCGAACGCCTGCGTCACCAGCGCGTTGAGCTGGGGCGAGCCGAACGTCGTCCACCATTCCTTTGCGATCTTCTCGCCTGGTTGAAGCTGTTGCTCGTCGTGGCTGACGTCGGCGGCGCCGACCGTTTTCGGCAGCGACTCGCGCGTGTAGTTGTCGGCCGCGGGCAAGGCGGGGCGGTGGTAGTCGGGTCCCACGGCGCAGCCCGCACAGAGCAGAGCAACCGCCATCATCGACAACCGGGCGTGCGACGTGCGCTTGGTAAGAGACGTAGCCATCACAGACCTCCCGTCTCGGCAGGGTGGCGCGGACGGCGTCGCTTGCGTCCCTGTGACCATTCCACCACCAGCACCTGCAATGCGGGCGCCACGATCAGCAGCATGATCGGACCGAGCAGCATGCCGCCGACGACCACGGTCGCCAGCGGGCGCTGCACCTGGCTGCCAATGCCGGTGGACAACGCCGCCGGCAACAGGCCGATGCACGCGGACAGCGCCGTCATCAGCATGGGGCGCATGCGTTGTTCGGCCGCGAGATACATCGCTTCCAACGGCGATTTGCCCTCGAAGACCAGATGGTTGAAATAGGTGATGACCAGGATGCCGTTCATCACCGACACACCGAACAACGAGACGAAGCCAATCGCGGCCGAAACGCTCAAGTTCAGGCCCGATAGATACAAGGCGATGATGCCGCCAGCGATCGAGAAGGGAATCGCCGCCAGCGTCAGCAGACTGTCGCGGAACGAATTGAACAGCGTGAACAACAGCGCCAGGATCAGGCCGATGGCGATGGGTAGCACGATGGCCAGGCGATCCTTGGCCTGCTGCATATCCTCGAACTCGCCGGCCCACACCAGGTGGTAGCCGCTGGGCAGGGTGACGTGCTCGGCGATGCGGTGCTGCGCTTCGGCCACGGTGCCGCCCAGGTCGCGGCCACGCACGCTGAATTTCACCGGGATGAAGCGTTCGTTGCGCTCGTGATAGATGTACGAGGCGCCCGTGTCGAGCGTGATGCTCGCCAGTTCGCGCAGCGGAATATAGGCCGTGGAGCCGCTGGGCGTGGCGTAACCGACTTTGATGTCGCCGATCGCCTGCACGTCGGAGCGATAAGTTTGCGCCAAGCGCACGGTCAACGAGAATTGGCGGTCGCCTTCGAGCACCGTGGTGGCCTGCGTGCCGCCCGCGGCGGCCTGCACCACGCTGTTGATGTCGCCGGTGTTGAGGCCGTAGCGGGCTGCCTTGGCGCGGTCGATGGTGATGTTGAGGTTGGGCTGGCCCAGCACATGGAATGCGCCGAGATCTTCTATGCCTTTGACCTGCCGCATTTCGTGCAGCACCTGGTCCGCCAGCTTCTCCAGCACGGGCAGTTCGGGGCCGACGATCTTCACCGAGTTGGCGCCTTTGACGCCGGACAGGCCTTCCTCGATGTTGTCCTGGATGTACTGCGAGAAATTGAATTCCACACCAGGGAATTCGTTGCCAAATGCCTGCTGCAGTTCCTTCACCAAGGTGTCTTTGGTCTCGCCGCTGGGCCAGGTGTTTTCCGGCTTCAGTGGTACGAACAGCTCGACATTGTAGAAGCCCGAGGCGTCGCTGCCGTCGTCGGGGCGACCATGCTGGGACACCACGGTGATCACCTCCGGATGCGCCTTGAGGATCTGGCGCATGCGGTTGACCTTGTCCATGCCAGCTTCCAAGGAGATGGTGGCCGGCATGGTGGCGCGAATCCACAGATTGCCTTCCTCCAGCGCCGGCAGGAATTCGGTGCCGATGCGCGGCAACAGCAGCCCGGCCAGCAGCAGAAAGCCCATGCCGATCAGCACCGTGAGCTTTCGCCGTTGCAGCGCCCAATGCAGCACAGGCGAGTAGACCCGGCGAATCGCGCGCACAAACAGCGTTTCAGTTTCCTTGACGTGCTTGGGCAGCAACAGCGAGGCGAGCACGGGCGTCACGGTGAAGGTGGCGATCAGCGCGCCGGTCAGGGCGTAGGCATAGGTGCGCGCCATCGGGTTGAAGATCTGGCCTTCGACACCTTGCATGGTGAACAGCGGAATGAAGGCGGCGACGGTGATGGCGGAGGAGAACAACACGGCGCGGTCCACTTGCGTGGTGCTGATGAACAGCAGGCGCATCCGCTCGGGCCAGCTATGCGCTGCGCGCCCCTTGGCGTACATCGCGAAGTCGCTTTGCGCCTGCTCATGCAGCATCTCTTGCCGCTCTTCCTTGTTCTTCTGGAAATTGCGGAAGATGTTCTCGATCAGGATCACCGCCGAGTCGACGATGATGCCGAAATCCACCGCGCCCACCGACAGCAGGTTGGCCGAGTCGCCCAAGATGACCAGGATGATGATGCTGAAGAACAGCGCGACCGGGATGTTGGCGCTCACGATGAGCGCGCTGCGCAGATCGCCCAGGAAGATCCACTGGATGAAGAACACCAGCAGGCAACCGAAGATCAGGTTGTGCAGGACGGTGTGCGTGGTGACGTCCACCAGGGTGGAGCGGTCGTAGATGGGGTCCAGCTTCACGCCGGCGGGCAGGGTGCCGTCGCTGTTGAGTTTCGCCACCTCGGTCTTGACGCGGGCGAGTACCTCATTGGTTTGCAGCGTGCGGTTCATTACCACGATACCGGTCACCACATCATCCTGGTCGTCGCGCCCGGCCTTGCCCAGGCGCGGCACGTAGCCGATGGAGACCTTCGCGACGTCCTTCACCAGCACGGGTGTGCCATTGGTCTGCGACAGCACGATATTGCCGACGTCGTCGGTGTTCTTGATCAGGCCCACGCCGCGGATGTTGACCGACTGCTGGCCGATGTTGATGGTGCGGCCGCCCACATTGGCATTGGCGTTGCCGACAGCGGTGATCAGCTGCGGCAGGGTGATGCCGTAACCCTCCAGCTTGTGGAGGTCGGCATTGACGTCGTATTCTTTGGTGGTGCCGCCCCAGGTCACGACCTGCGCGACGCCGGGCACCGACAGCAGGCGGCGCGTGACCACCCAGTCCTGCAGCGTGCGCAACTGAGTGAGGCCGGTGTGCGGCGGACCGACCAGCTGGTAGCGCAGAATTTCGCCAACCAGGCTGGATGCCTGGATCTGTGGCTGCACGGCGCCCGGCAGGCTCACATTCTGCTGCAGGTTCAATGCGGCCTGTGTATAGGCTTGGTAGTAGTCGACGCCGTACTTGAACGTGACGCGCACAAAGGACAGGCCGTAGAACGAGGTGGAGCGGATGTTGTCCACGCCCGGCGTGGTGGCCAGTCCGACCTCCATCGGGCGCGTGTAGGACCGCTCCATTTCCTCGGCCGAGAGTCCAGGCGACTGCGCGGTGATTTCCAGGATCACCGGCGCCGGGTTCGGGTATGCCTCGATATTGAGCTTGGCGTACGCCACCAGCCCGGCGATGACAAAAGCCGCCAGGGCCATGATCACAATGGATCGCCGGGTGAGCGCAAACGCAACGATGCCTCTGAGCACGATCTGGCCTTTCTTCTATACGTTGGAGTGGCGGGCAGTGTTCGCAGCGTTACTGCGACTGCAGCGCCAGTGCGTTGCTGATGAACAGCGCGCCGTCGCCGGCCACCCGCTCGCTGCCCGACAGGCCTTCGACGATCTGGTTGAAGCCGTCCTGCTGCAGGCCGAGTTTCACCGGGCGCCGGGTAAAGCGGTGGCCGTCCTGGGTGGTGTAGACCGTCATGGTGCCGTCGCCTTCGCGTACCACGGCATTGGCAGGAACGGCCGCCGAACGCAGCGGTTCGCCGGTACGGATCACAAAGGTGGCTAGCATCTGCGGACGCAATTCGCGGCGGGTGTCGTGAATCGTCGAGCGCACCTGCACGCGATGGGTGGCGGGGTCCACGCTGCTGCCGACCACCTCGATGGTGCCTTGCAGAGTACGGCCGGGCAGCGCGTTCACCGCCACGGTGACGGTTTGTCCGGCACGCAGCGCCATGGCGTCGTCCTCGGCTACGTTAGCCACCATCCAGAGCGAATCGAGGTTCGCCACGGTGAACGGTGCGGTCGCGCCGCCGGGTTGCACGAAGTCGCCAGGCGCCACGGTACGCGCGGTGACTCTTCCGGCCATCGGGCTGAGCACACGCAGCTCGCCGTCGACCTTGTGGCTGGCGACGATGCGGTCGATGTCGCCGTCCGTCATGCCCTGCAGGCGCAGCACGTTACGCGCTGAACGATAGTTGCCTTCGGCGGCCTGCTGGTCGGACGTGGCCTGCTCGACATCCTTCTGCGCGCTGGCCTGTACATCGAGCATCTGGCGTGCGCGCCCGAGCGTGCGCGTGGTCAGTTCGCGCACACCCGCGGTGGCGATCAGGTTGGATTCGGCCTGCGCCAGATCGGGGCTGTCGATGGTGAAGAGCACTTGGCCCTTGGTGACATCGTCGCCAAGCTTGGCCAGTACCTGACGCACGCGGCCCTGATAGGCGGGAAACACCTGGGCGAGCCGGTCCTGATTGAAATCGATGAAGCCGACCGCGTCGCGGTGCTGGTCGAAATTGCGCAACTGCACCGGCTCAACGGTGACGTGCCGGGCCTGTTGATCGTTGATGGTGACGCTGTCACTTGCAGGTGGCGTCGGCGGCTTGGCCTGGGCGGAGGGATCTTTGCCGCAACCGGTCAGCACGGCCAGGCCGATGCACAGGCCAAAGCCTATGCGCAGAGTGGCACGCGGCGACGTCGAGCCATGAATCTTCTGCATGCGCGTTTCCATCGTCGGGAATCTGCTCGTCGAGAATCGGCTCATCGAGAATCGGCTCGTCGAGAATCAGCGCGGGCATCGGGTAGCGGCTGCGGCGCAGCCGGAGTCACCGGATGCCCGGCGGCCGCCACCATAAGCGGCCGGGGTGGAGGCGCCATAGTTACGGTTTGGAAAGGTTCCGCAGTCAGCCAGGAGGCAGCGCAATGACTACCCGGAGCCCGGGGCGGGCGTCCTCCAGCGTGAGCGTGCCGCGGTGCAGGGCGACCACCGCCGCCACGATGGACAGGCCCAGGCCGTTGCCGCGCAGATGGCGGCTGGTGTCGACGCGGAAGAAGCGCTCGGCCGCGTGATCGATGGCATCGGCAGGAATGCCTGGGCCGTCATCCACCACCTCGAGGAACACCTGCTCCGCGCTGGCATGGATGGCCACCCGCACGGTGGCCCCCTGGCCGGCGTACTTGAGTGCGTTGTCGAGCAGATTGGCCATGACGCTGGCCAGCAGATCGCGGTCGGCAGACACCGTGGGCTCGCCATCGACCGCCAGCGATAGGCTCATGCCTTCGTTCTCGGCGGCTGGCTGGTAAAGCTCCACGATATCGCCCACCACGTCGCGCAGCGGCAGCCGGTCGAAGCGCTGGCGGCGCACGCCGGCTTCGGCCTCGGCAATCTGCAGCAGTTTGTCGAACAGCACGATCAGGGTGTCGATTTCGTCGATGGCGTACTGCGCGCTGTCTTGCAGGCGATCCAGCGGCTGTTGCGAGCGCAGCGCATCTTCCAGCGCCGCGCGAATGCGCCCGAGTGGCGTACGCAGGTCGTGTGCGATGGCGTTGGAGACGTTGCGGGCGGTGTTCATCAGGCGCTCGATCTCGTCGAGCATGCGGTTGACGTCATGTGCCACCACCGCGAATTCGTCGCGTGAGCGGCCGACCGCAATGCGCCGGTCGAGCTTGCCGGAGGCTACTTCGGTGGTGGTGCGATGGATCGCCTTGAGCTGTTTCTGCAATTGCGAACGAAACAGCAGCGCGCCGCCCGCCGCCAGCAACAAGGCGATCAGGCCACCGAGGGCGAGTGCGGTGAGAATCTTGCGTTCGAGATCCCGCTGGTCCTGCTGGTCGCGGCCGACGATCAAGATGGTGCCGTCGGGAAAACGATGGACCATGAGACGGCCGAGCGTGTCGCGATCCAGGCGTTTGACCTGGCGCTCCACCAAGACGTCGCTTTCGCCTTTCGGCAAGGACACGGCCGTCAGGTTGCCGATGAATAGTCGGCCGTCGGGCCCGGTGAGCTGGTAGATCTCGGTGTTGACGTCCAGGTCGTCGGTCAGCAGGGTGTGGACTTCCTGCTGCAGGGCCGCCGTGCCCTGGTGATCGTGGAGCTGAATCAGGCGACGCGAGGTGAGCGACAGCTGCTTGTCGATATTACGTGCCAGCAAACCCGCGGTGCCGACGTAGAAGATGGCTGACACGACGCCGACCGAAAGCAGCAATAGCAGGCCGTAGCCGGCGGCCATGCGGAACACGACGGAGTGGCGGAAGCCGGCCATCATGGTGCTTGCAGGGTGTAGCCCACCCCGCGCACGGTCTGGATCAAGGTCACCGGAAAGTCCTTGTCGATCTTGTTGCGCAGGCGGCTCATCTGGACGTCGATGACATTGGTTTCCGGGTCGAAGTGAAAGCCCCACACGGCGGCCAGCAGCATCTTGCGTGTCACCACCTTGCCCTGATGGCGCGCCAGGTATTCCAGCAACTGGTATTCGCGCGGCTGCAGGGCGATCTGCTGGTGTCCGCGAAAAACGCGGCGGTTGCGCGTGTCGAGCTGCAAGTCCGCCACCACCAGTTGGTCTGGATCGCCATGACGTGCGGCGCGTCGAGTCAGCGCCTCGATGCGGGCCAGCAACTCGTCGAAGGCGAAGGGTTTGCTCAGGTAGTCGTCGCTGCCGCTGCGCAGGCCGCGCACGCGATCGTCGAGGCTGGACAAGGCACTCAGCACGATGACCGGGGTGTCGATGCCGCGCGAACGCACGGCGGCGAGGATATCGAGCCCGTCGGTGCCCCCCGGCAATAAGCGGTCGAGCACGATGACATCCCATTGGCCTTCGGTCGCCTGCTTCAGCCCGCCAGCTCCCTCGTGGCAGGTCTCTACCGCGTAGCCGGACCGCTCGAGACCGTGGCGGATCAACTCCGAGGTGGTGTGGTCGTCCTCGATCAACAGGCAGTGCATAAGGTGTCGGTTCGACGTCGTGAGGGAGCGGTCCAGCGGGCCATGGCCTGTGGGCTTGCGCCATGCAGGACCGTGGCATACATCATGGGCTGTATCGTAGTCGACGTTTCCTACTGAATGGGCGAGGCCCGCTTGGACGAGTGGTTGAGCAAGGCGACCCAAGGTGTCGATCTGGACGCGCCAGATGCGTTCTGGCACATCTTTGGGAATCTGATGGCGATGGTGCCGTGGGCCGCGCTGTTCTGGTGGAGCGTGGTGTTTCTGGCGGTTGGCGCCCTGCTGGGCTGGTGGCGCGGGCGTGTGTGGGAAGGCCTGGTGTGGGCGGCCGTGCTGGGGCCGATCGGTTGGGTGGTGATCCTGCTTCGCCCGCGACCCAAGCCAAGGCCGGAGCCGCCACCGCTGCCGCGTTGAACATGCATTCAAACATGCCCTCAAACAGGCACTCAGGCGAGAGAGGGCGGGGTGTATCATTCGCGCTGAGGTGATCCCATTGAGCCAGACCGCTCCCGACAAGACGCATACGCATCACCATCACGACGACGCCAAGGGCTTCGTGCGTGCGGTGGAACATGCCAGCGAGGAGCGCGGTCTGCGCCTGACGCCGCTGCGCAAGGAAGTGTTGGAGCTGGTGGCCGCCGCCGGCAAGCCGGTGAAGGCTTACGACTTGCTCGATCACCTGCGCGAACGGCACGGTAACGCGGCGCCGCCCACGGTGTATCGCGCGCTGGATTTCCTGCTGGAACACGGCTTCATCCACAAGCTGGAATCGATCAACGCCTTTGTGTCCTGCCATCACCCGGCCGAGGCGCACCAAGTGCCGTTTTTGATCTGCGATGTCTGCTCCAGCGCGCAGGAAGTGTGCGACGAGCGCGTGGCTGAGCTGATCGAAGCGCAGGCCAAGGCTTTTGGCTTCCGCCCGCAGGCGCAGACGCTGGAAGTGCACGGCATCTGCAAGAACTGCCGCAAGGGCTGACCCTCCACTGTAGGAGCCCACCCTGTGGGCGACCCTACCGAAGGAAGCTCACTACCCGATCAGTCTTCGGGTCATCCATGGCTCTCGCCCTGCGGGCGGCTTGCGCTGTGCAAACCGGCTTTCCTGCCGGTTTGTCGTGCACGGGGTGCGCTCCTACTGATGTCAACATATGCGGGGCGCGATGGTGTACATCGCGCCCCGTTTGTTTCGACTCTGGTTTGTAGAGGGGGGCGATAGCGCGGCGGCCATGGGCTGGCGGCTCGGTAGATTCTTGCTACGTTATAATGTAACATCTCTTGCCAGTGCGAGGGTCAGGCGTCACGCTTCGCGTTCCGGACAGATCGATGGATTCAGAGCAAGTGAGCAAATCCCGTTGGTGGCAGGTTGCCGACCGCGTCGGCGCCACGGCTTCCTTCCTGTGTGCGGTCCACTGCGCGGCGCTGCCGTTCGTGCTCGCATTGCTGCCGCTGATCGGGCTGGAGTTTCTTGCCGACCATCGTTTCGAACGCGGCTTTGTGATCTTTGCCTGCGCGCTGGCACTGATCAGCCTGCTCAATGGGTATCGCCGGCACCGTCGCATGCTTCCTCTGCGACTGGCGATGCCTGGCCTCGCGCTTCTGTTGATCGGCGTCACCTTCGCGGAACGCTATTCGATCGGCTTGCATAGCGCGTTGGTGACGTGCGGCGGTCTGCTGCTGGCATCGGCGCACTTCATCAATTTGCGTGCGGATCGTCAGCAAGGGCACGTGCACAGCGCCGATTGCGCGCATTGATGCTCGCGATAGCCCAGCATCGTGATTGTGTAACGGCGTGTGCGCTTTCTAGCATTCACGCATGAATTCCGCGCACTCCCACTCACACGATCATCACGACCACGCGCATGGCCATGGTCACGCGCATGAGCGCGGCACCGGCATGACCGGTCGCGAACGCAAGCTCGCGTTCGCCTTCGCGCTGACCACGGTGATGATGGTGGCCGAAGTGGTCGGCGGCTTTTGGTCGGGCTCGCTCGCGCTGCTTGCCGATGCCGGTCACATGATGGTCGATTCGCTCGCCTTGCTGTTGGCTGTGATCGGTGCCTGGATGGCTCGACGCCCGGCGGATGAGCGTCGCAGCTACGGTTATGGGCGTGTCGAGGTGCTGGCTGGTTTTCTCAATGCGCTGACCCAGTTCGCGCTGGTGGGCTTTATTGCCTACGAAGCGATCGACCGCTTGTTCAAGCCGAATCCCATTCTGTCCGGCGTCATGTTGATCGTGGCGTCGGTGGGGATGGTGGTGAACCTGGTAGTGCTGCGCACGCTGCATGGCCACGATCATGACGACGTCAATGTGGCGGGTGCCGCACTGCACGTGCTCGGCGATCTGCTCGGTTCCGTGGGGGCGATACTCGCGGCGCTCGCGGTGCGTTGGATGGGCTGGCTGTGGGCCGACCCCTTGCTGTCGCTGCTGGTCTCCTTGTTGATCCTCAACAGCGCATGGCGGTTGCTGCGACGTTCCGCGCATATTTTGCTGGAAGGCGTCCCCGAAGGGCTGGACACCGCGGAGGTCGAGTCGGCCCTGCGCACGGCGGACGCATCGATCAGCGATGTGCACCATCTCCATGTCTGGCAGCTGGCGTCGGGCTCGCGCATGGCCACCGTGCATGCCGAATTGCACGACGACGGTGATAGCGCCACCGCCATCGGCGCGATCAACCGCGTGCTCGAAGAACGCTTTGGTATTCGCCATGTCACCGTGCAGATCGACCCCGGTCACTGCCCCGATCCGGCGCATGGTTGCGCCGGTGGTGCAAAACGGCCGTAGGGTCCCCAGCTCCAGCGCCTATTGCGCTTTGAGCCACCACTGCTACGATGTTCGACCGTCCAACTTACGTCGAATCAAGGAGTTCCCCATGGGCAAGGGCGATCGCAAGACCCGTCGTGGCAAGACCTATCGCGGCAGCTACGGCAACACCCGCGCGCACGGTGCGCAGCCGGCCGTGGTCGGCGCCAAGGAAACCGTGACCAAGCCGGCCGCCGCCAAGAAGGCCGCGCCGAAGAAAAAGTCGGCCTGATCCAGCGTTCCTGCTTCATCCCAAGCCCCCGCCTAGCGGGGGCTTTTTCGTTTGGGTGTGGCGTGCGCGAGGGTAATTACAGCTCGTGCTGGGTTTCGAGTTCGAAGCGGCTCTCGACGGGCGAGGCAATCACGTTCTGTGAGACGCAGCCGGGGAAGATGTTGCTGGCCTGCTCGGCATAGTTGTCTGTGTTGTAGAGATAGGGGACATGCGACCAGCAACGGTAGCCCAGATCCTTGATCGCCTGCACCTCGGTTTCGGCTTGCTGGATGCCAGCCAGCCGGATGTAAAGCATCGGGCGATGTTTGCGGATGGTTTCCGCCGCACCGGCCAGCAGATCGATCAGCGCGCCCGGCACGTTGATCTTGATCAGATGCAATGCATCGAGCTCAAGCTCGTCGACGGTAATGACGCTGACGGTCTCATCGTCGCCGTTGCGCTGTGCAACTTTGCCCGGTAGCGAGGAAAGCGGGGCCTGATCGCGGCAGCGACCGAGCCAGCGCGCATGCGTGTAGACATTCGTCAGTCCGTTGATCGCGACGTTCGCGCACATCTGCTGGAACGCCAGGCGTCGCGGTTCGGCGACATGCACCTGACCGCGTGTGCCTACTGCCTGTGCCAGCCACAGTGCATGCGCGCCGTAGTCGCCGCCGAATTCGAGGACGGTGTGGCCATCCTCGACCGAGCCGCTCAGTAGGTCGATCTCCTGCTCGGCCCATTCGCCGTATAGCTGCAGCGAGCGTGCGGCCGGGCAATCCAGAGGAACGACGGTGGTCAGACCGTAACGGGTATTCCAGAGTCGCGACGTTTGTTCCGTAGAAATCGTCTTGTTGTTCATGCAGATGTCTCGTAAGTCAGAAGTAGTGGGAGGGGGCCTCAGTGCCTGAGAGAGGCGATGCGCCGTTGTCGTTCGCTTTGCTCCCAGGCGGCGCGGTAACTGGGTGATGACAGGCTGTCAGCCCATCGCTTGCTTGCTTCCTGCCAGGTCGCCATCAGCGCAGCCGCAGGTGTGGTGCCGCTACGCCATGCTTCTTCGCAAAGCTGGCAGGCGCGTGCGAAATCGGCGTGACGCAGATACACCTGCGCCATGCATTGCAAGGTTTCCGGTCGAGCCACCGACAGGGCTTCAAGTCGGTGGGAGAGGTCGAGCGCGACCTGGCCTTGAATGGGTGTGTTCGGGAGTGCCTCGTAGGCGAGCTGGATAGCGAGCCTGCATTGCAGGCCGTCCGCGCGCCAGCGTGGATCGCTCTCGGCGATGAATGCATGCATGAGCGCGTGCGAATACGCCTCCTTGGCCTGCTCGGCCGATAGCGCCTGACCTCTGGCCAGCGAAGTGGTCGCCACGGCTAGGGCAATCTCCGCCGTGGGCAGGCGTGCGAACAGTGCGTCGATGAGGGTTTGGGCCGTGTCGAGACTTTTGGCGCGGATACCGCCTTGCTCGACCGCGGCACGATGGACCAGAACCTTGACATACAGGCGTTGCGCATCGTCCGCGTAGCCGGGGAGGGGCTGCAGGCGTTGGCAGACAGCCTCGGCCTCGGCGTATTTGCCCAAGGCGCTGTCGCCGAGCTGACCGTGTGCCCAGTACAAAAGCACATCGATCCAAGCTTGAAGCACCGGGCCTTCGCCGAGCTGAATGTCGGAGGCATAACGTGCCTGCAGGGTTCGCAGGCTCAGGAGGCGGGCAGCGCCTTTCTGGCGGGTGACGCTGGCAAGGTCGATGCCGATCAGCCGCGCCTGCCAATGAATCCGCTGGTCATGATCGGCGCTTGCCATAGCGCTTTGTGCAAGTGCGAAAGCTTGCGTGTACAGCGAATCGATGTCGGCTTTGCCCGCATGCGCCATGCGCATCATCAGAAGTTGCACGAGCAGCCACGTAGCGGATGACTCGCACTGCTGCACTGCTTCGAGAAGCACGGTCTCCAGCGCATCAAGCATGGTGCTCGGGAGATGGGCTGTGCATGCGATCGTGGGCAGCGGCCCGTTCAATTCGATGAAGAAGAAGGGCAATGAGTCGCCCGTTGATATCGCTATCTGTTCGAGCCGATCAAGCAGGGTGGTTGGCGTTGCACTTTCGGCCTTAGTGATAGCCGCTGGCGATAGGTCGACGAGTGTTTCCGGCAAAGCAGGTTCGGGCGTCGCCTCGCTATCCGCCGAGTATTCGGTGACCGTGATCTGCGGTTCGAAAACGGCCGGTGCAATCCACCGGGGGGCGCATTCTTTCGCCCGATCCTGCTGCAGCTGAAAGGGAATCTGCCGCGATGAGACATCGACGGGGATGTTGAAGTACCAACCTTCCCACTGACTGAAGCTGGGTTGCTCATTCGACCAAGTCAGCCGAGTGGAGGGCTCAGGCGGGGGCGGCTCGGAGGGCTCGACAGGCAAGGCATCGAAAACCTGCTTCGGCAAGTCCTCGTGCATTTTTGCCGCCGGGATGTCGTCGAAGCTCGGCTGGCTTCGACTCAGGTCATGCCGACGAGGCGACCGGCGTTTCATCATGCGAATCAGCACGAAGATGGCCAAGAGTAGTGGCAGGCTCCACACGCCGTATCGGACGAATGGCGCGACAACGCCATTCCTGGTTTCGGGGCCCTGAGGGACAGGCTCGACAGGTGCCGGCGCAGTCGTGGGGGCCTTGCTAAGGGCATGATCTTCGGGCGCAGAGCCTTCAGGGGATGCGGATAAGGCTTCGATAGCGTCATCGTCTGTGGATGCCGTGACGCCATCCGGTGATGATGCAGAAGGAAGGCTATTCCCGATGACATGCCCGTCGGGTGTGGTCGCCGCTGCCTTGCGTGATGAATGGCTGACGCCAGCGGTGGTTGCCTCCGCACGCGTCGCATGGTCAGTCGTGACGACGAGGTCCCTGTCGCTTCTCGACGATGCGAAAGACGTCGCCGAATTGGTTGGAGACGGCTGCGGATTCCCTTTGGTGGTCAGATGAGCCCGGCTAGCGTCGTCGGGTAGGTACGCACATGTAGCGAGCAGCGGGCCGACGAGAATGGCGAAACCGATTGAGCGGCAGGCAGCGCCAACCCATGCGCGGCCCATCACAATACGGAAGGCGGAGCGGTAAGCCCTGGTTTTCTGCCCTGCCAGCTGCGATGGCGAGCTTTGCCTGTCCAGGAAATTCAGAAGCCTCACTATCGCTCCTCAGGGACACGCCACCCCGAGGTGGAGTGGTGATTCGAATGGGCGTTTGTGCAGGCGGCATGACGTTTCGCCGTATCGATGCCATTCCGGTATCGAGGTCGCCCCTCTGTGTACGCCTTGCGGGCGCGCGTTGCTTCTAGGGGCGTGCGCGATACTTCAGCGAAGCGAACCCAGCGGAAGCATGGTGTTCGTCTCTCTGCCAGGAATGGCTCGAAATGACCCTGTCAAACAGGCGACTGAGCGTGGCATAGGGCTAGTGCACACGACATAGGACAGGGATTAGAACGGTCGCCTGCGATAGCGGCTCAGTGGTCGCATCAGTCGATGCTGACGGGCCGGCCCGCACGATATACCGCGCGAACCAGCTCGCCGCCGATCCAGTAGCAAAGTTCGGCGGGCGTGCCGACACGCCACACCACCAGATCCGCATGCTGGCCGATCGCCAGCGTGCCGCGGTCGTGCATGCCCAGTGCACGCGCGGCGTTGACGGTGATGCCGCGCAGCGCTTCCTCCGGGGTGAGTCGGAACAAGGTGCAGGCCATGCCGGCGGCCATGCGCAGCGACAGCAAAGGCGAGGTGCCCGGATTGCAGTCCGTTGCAATGGCCATGGCCGTGCCGTGTTCGCGCAGACCGGCGATGGGCGGAAGCTTGGTTTCTCGCAGCGCATAGAACGCGCCCGGCAACAGCACGGCCACCGTGCCCTTGGCGGCCATCGCGCGGATGCCGGTATCGCTGAGGTATTCCAGATGATCGGCCGACAGGCCGTCGTACTCGGCTACCAGCGCCGAACCGTCGAGGTCGGACAGCTGCTCCGCATGCAGCTTCACCGGCAGGCCAAGCGCCTTGGCGCAGTCGAACACGCGCCGGGTTTCCTCGTGGGTGAAGCCGATGTTTTCACAGAAAGCGTCGACGGCGTCGACCAGGCCCTCTGCAGCGAGTGCAGGCAGCATCTGTTCGCACACTAGCGCTACGTATGCGTCGCGCCGCTCTTTGTACTCGGGTGGTAGCGCATGCAGGCCAAGAAACGTCGTGCGCACGGTGATGCCCAGCGTTTCGCCGATGCGTCGCGCCACCCGCAGCATGCGACGCTCGCTCTCTAACTCCAGCCCGTAGCCGGATTTGATTTCAAGCGTGGTCACGCCATCGGCGAGCAGGGCGCGAGCGCGAGGCAGCGATTGGGCAAGCAGTTCGTCCTCACTGGCCGCGCGCGTGGCCTTGACGGTGGAGACGATGCCGCCGCCGGCGTGGGCAATTGCTTCATAGCTGGCGCCGTTGAGTCGCAGGTCGAACTCGTGCGCGCGGTGGCCGCCGAAGACCAGATGAGTGTGGCAATCGATCAGGCCAGGCGTAACCAGCGCACCGCCGAGGCGCTCGACCTTGGCGGCACGATCAACGGCGTCAGGCGGGAGTTCGCTCCGGTGGCCGACCCAGGCGATATGTCCGTTAGAGAGAGCGATAGCGCCATCCGCGATCAGGCCATAAGGTTCATCGCCGACAAACGTCGCCAGAGTGGCTTCAAGCAGCAGGTGATCCCAGGGTGACGTGCTCATGTCGGAGGGCGTTGTTCGGGTGGTGGCCTGATCACTCATGGTTTGCTATCGCGCTTGGTCATCCAACGGGTTTCATACAGGTCGAAACGGCGGTCTTTCAGATTCTGCACGGCGCCGGCATTGCGTGCGCGTGCCAGGCTCTCCAGGCGCAGTTCGGCGAACAGCACCGTTTCGATGTTTGGCTGCGAATCGGCCGCGATGCCGTCACGCGCGAACGGAAAATCGCTAGGCGTGAGGATGCAGCTCTGGCCGTACTGGATGTCGAAGTTGTTCACGCCCGGCAGATTGCCAACGTTGCCAGACAGCACCACGTAGCATTGATTTTCGATAGCACGCGCCTGCGAGCAGTAGCGCACGCGCAGATAACCTTCGCGCACATCCGTGCAGAACGGCACGAACAGGATCAGTGCGCCCTGGTCGGTGAGATGGCGTGCGACTTCGGGAAACTCCGAGTCGTAGCAGATCATCACGCCGATCGGGCCACAGTCCGTCTGGACCGTCGCCGCGCTGTTGCCGCCGACGATGTTCCACACCGTGCGCTCGCTTGGTGTCGGATGGATCTTTTCGCGCTCGTGGATCGAGCCGTCGCGCAGGCACACGTAGCAAACGTTGTGAATGTCGCCGTTGGCCTGCTCGGTGGGGTGCGAGCCCGCGATGATGTTGATGTTGTAGTGCACCGCCAGCCGGCTGAAGAGTTCCTTCACCTGCGGCGTGTACTGGCTGAGCTTGCGGATGGCTTCGACCGGCGACAGCTCTTCGTTCTCGATCGACAGCAGCTGTAGCGTGATCAGCTCGGGAAAGGTCACGAAGTCGGCGCTGTAATCCGCGGCAATATCGGTGAAGTACTCCACCTGCGTAGCGAACTCTTCAAACGACTTGATGCGGCGCTGCTGGTACTGCACCGAGGCCACGCGCACCGAATCAGGCAGGCGCTGCGGCGTTGGGATCGACGGAATGTCCGGCTGATTCAACAGGCGCGGATTGCGCCATACCAAATGCGCGGCGTAGCCGAGCGAATCGTAGTCCGACGGCACATAGCCACGGATGACCCCGATCAGTTCGAAATCGTTGCTCAGCTGAAAACTCAAGGTCAGATCGCGGCGCTTGCCTGCCACCACGGCCTGCACATAAGCCTCGGCGCTACCGTAGCGATGAATGTTTTTCGCCAGGCCCGGGATACGGCCGCCGAACACAATGCCGCGCAGCTTCAGGTCGGTGCACAGGCGTTTGCGGGCGTGATACAGCCGTTGGCCGATGCGCATGCCGCGGTAGTCCGGGTGTACCACCACTTCCATGCCGTACAGCCAATTGCCGTCTGGCTTGTGGCGCGAGGCCATACCGCCGCCGGTGATCTGCATCCAGGTATGCGGCGCCAGCGCGGTGGCTTCATCGATGCGGAAGGTGGCGCAGTAGCCCACGATCCGGTTCTCGTACTCGACCACGAATTGGCCTTCAGGGAAGTGCGTCTGCTGGGAGCTCAGCATCTCCGCCGAATGCCCCCATTCGGGCGTGTAAACGCTACCGGTGAGGTCGACCAGGGCTGGCACATCGGCAGGTGTCGCCTGGCGCACCAGCAGCTTGGGGGCGTGCTCGTTGGTCTTCTTGGCCATCCGCGCATTATGCCGTAGCGAGGGTCTGTTCAAGGTCTTTGCACGGCCCTCGCCCGATGAGCCCCGCGGTCATGCGGTCCCGGCTGCATGCGCCAGCCGTTCGCGCAGAAAATCGATGAGGGCGCGCAATTTCGGCGGCACCTGGAAACGGCTCGGGTAGTAGAGGTAGAAGCCATCGTAGGGTGGCAGCCAGGTATCCAATACGGTTTCGAGCCGGCCGTTGGCGAGATGCTCGCGCACGGCCGGCTCCAGCGTATGGGTGAGCGCGAGTCCGTCCAGTGCGGCGCGGATGGCGAGGGAGGGATCGTTGACGATCAACGGTCCGTCCACGTCGATCTCGAACCAGCGGTTGCGTTGCGCAAATTCCCAGCGGTAGATGGCGCCGCTGCTGATGTAGCGATTGCGTACACAGGCGTGCGTCTGCAACTCGCGCGGATGTTGCGGACGGCTGTGCCGTGCGAAATAAGCGGGCGAGCCGACCACCACCGAGCGCACGGGGCCACCTACTGGCACGGCGACCATGTCGCGTGCCAGCCGCTCGCCGAGCCGGATGCCCGCATCGTAGCCGCCGGCCACCAGATCGACCAGCCCGCCATTCACGTCGACATCCAGCTTCAGCTCCGGCCACGTGCGCAGGAAATCGGCCTGCATGGGGGCGATCAGCCAGTCCAGCACGATCTGCGGCACGGTGATGCGTAGCGTGCCGGCCGGCCGATCGCCGTGCTGGCGCAGTTCGTCCAGCGCATCGTCGATAACTGCCAAAGCCGGGGTGATGCGATCGAGGAACAGCCGTCCCGCCTCGGTCAGCCCGACTTGGCGGGTGGTCCGCTGCAGCAGGCGCACGCCCAGCCGCTGCTCCAGCTGCCGCATGGTCTGGCTGAGCGCGGACGCGGTCACCTCCAGCTCGGCCGCGGCGCGGGTGAAGCTGCCGTGCCGGGCGATCAGATGAAAGGCACGCAGGGCAGGGGTGTGGTCGTCTCTCATTGATTAGGGTTACTTAAGAGTGCATCAACAGGATCGGTATTTTTCTACGCAATGGCAAGCGACAAACTGCGCCCCATCCCAACCGAAGGACACCGCCATGTCGCTCGACCAGTACTACACCCTCGGCCGTTCCGGCCTGCGCGTCAGCCGCCTGGCTCTCGGCACCATGACCTTCGGTGACGATTGGGGCTGGGGTGCGGCGGAAGACACCGCCCGCGCCATGTTCGACCGCTACCTCGCCGCTGGCGGCAACTTCATCGACACCGCGGACATGTACACCGAAGGCACCAGCGAAACGATGCTGGGCAAGTTTGTCGAACAGGCTGGCGTGCGCGACAACGTGGTGATCTCCACCAAGTTCAGCTACAACGCGCAGTCCGGCAATCCCAATGCCGGCGGCAACGGGCGCAAGAACATCATGCGTGCGGTGGAAGGCTCGCTGCGGCGCCTGCGCACCGACTACATCGACCTGTACCTGCTGCACACCTGGGATCGCCTGACCCCGGCCGAGGAAGTGGTGCGTACGCTCGACGACTTGGTGCGCGCCGGCAAGATCCGCTACGCCGGCTTGTCTGATGTGCCAGCGTGGTACGCCGCCCGTGCGCAGACCTTTGCCGAAGCACATGCGCTGACGCCGCTGGTGAACTTGCAGCTCGAATACTCGCTGGTCGAGCGCCACATCGAGCACGAATTCGTACCGCTGGCGACTCAACTCGGTATGGGCATCACTGCATGGAGCCCGTTAGGCATGGGTCTGCTCTCCGGCAAATATCGCCCGAGCGAAGGTGGTGGTGAAGGCGAGGGTCGCCTGGCCAAGGTCACCGCGGCACCCGGTTTCGAGCGGTTCACCGAGCGCAACTGGCAGATCGTTTCGGCGGTGGAGCAGGTCGCTCGCGAAACCGGCCGCAGCATGGCGCAGGTCGCGCTGAACTGGGCCGCTAACCAGCCAGGCATCGCCTCGCTGATCGTCGGCGCCACCAAGTTGTCCCAACTCGACGACAACCTCTCCGCGCTCGACTTCACCTTGCCGGAGGAACAGCGCGCGCGGCTGGACCGGGCCAGCGCACCGTACGCGCCATTCCCGTACTACATGTTCGTCGATCGTCAGCAGACGCGCATTCACGGTGGCGTTGCGGTAGGCGACAAGCCAGTGGGCTATGCCCCGCCGGTGTTCGTGAACGCCGTCGAAGCGCGCGACGTGCGCGCCAGCCGTTGAATAAGGGAGTCAATACTCATGTCACGCACACAAACACGTCGCAAAGAACCCACCGTGCCACATGCGCGCTGGGTCGAAGCGAATGGCGCGCACTTGCACACCGAACTGGCCGGGCAGGGTGACGCCATCACCATGCTGCACGGTTTCCTGGTCGATAGCGGGCAGTGGGACGGCGAATTCGCGGCTTTCGCGGATACGCACCGGGTACTGCGTTACGACTTGCGTGGTTTCGGTCGCTCCTCCATGCCGGAACAGCCGTTCTCGCATCACCAGGATCTCGCCGCCGTGCTCGATGCCAGCGGTATCCAACGCACCGCGTTGCTGACCTGTTCGGGCGGTGCGGCCACGGCGATCGATTTCGCACTGGAGCATCCGGATCGGGTCAGCTCACTGGTGCTGATCGGGCCTGGCTACTGGGGTCGCTATGCGAACAGTACGCCGGAGGCGAAGGACTTCTTGGCGGCGTTGCAGCGGAACGATGGCGAGGCGATGTTGGAGAGTTCACTGCGGGCGTTCGTGGACGGTCCCCGTCGTCTGTCCGTCCAAAGCAACCCCGAGGCACGAGCGCGCATCCAGGCGATGAGTGCATGGAATTTTGGTCGCGAAGATGGCTATTGGCGCCATGCGCACTGGCAGCGCACGCCGGAGCCCTCATCGCTGGATCGCTTGAGCGAATTGCGCATGCCCGCGCTGGTCATCGTCGGTGAGGAGGATCAGCCCGAGGTGATCGAGCTTTCACTGGGACTGGCGGATGGCATGCCCAATGCGCACCTGGTCCATGTTCCCGATGCGGGCCATCACACCAACATCGAGGCGCCATCGGTGGTGATGGCGTTGCTGCGCGAGGCTTTCGCGCCGCCGGCTGCATTCAACAACAACGCATCACTCGATTGAGCAGAGGAGATTTGAACATGTCCGAACCCTTCAACATGATCGTATTGGCGACCGCCAAGGAAGGATGCGAAGAGGAACTGGGGCGTCGATTGTCGGCGCTGGTGGCGCCTACACGCCGCGAAGCAGGTTGCATCACCTACGCGCTGCATCGCTCCATCGACCAGCCTGCCGTGTGGATGTTGCACGAAAGCTGGCGTTCCCAGGCTGATCTGGACGCGCATTTCCAGATGCCGTATCTGGTCGAGTTTTTCGCCATCAAGGACAGCTTGCTGGCGCAGGACATGGATATCCGGAAATACACCGCCGCTCCATCGGGCATGGATAGTCGCGTGAGTGAGGCAGCATGAACGCACCCTTCAAATACGGCCCGCCCATCACCTTGGCCGAAGCTTCCCGCGTAATGATGGCTGCGGAGGCGGAAGCCCGGCGCCATGACTGGCCGATGGCGATCGCCATTGTCAGTAGCAGTGGTCATCTGGTGATGCTGCATGTCCTGGACGACACCCAGCATGGCAGTGTCGCCGTGGCGCAGGGCAAGGCGGAGACTGCGGTGAATTTCCGTCGGCCTTCGAAGGTGTTCGAAGATGCGGTGAGGGAGGGTGGCCTTGGGCTGCGTTTGTTGGGCATGTCCAATCTGCTGCCGCTTGATGGCGGTTTGCCGCTGTACCACGACGGTCAGGTGATTGGTGCGATTGGTGTGTCGGGGATGCAATCGACGCAGGATGCGCAGGTGGCTGCTGCCGGTGCATCCGTGGTCAATGATGCATGAGCGTGGCTCTTTGCCTTCGCCTCCTCTCCCCTTCGGGGAGAGGATTGAGGTGAGGGTCGGGTGCTCGCGATACCGCTTCTAATTCGTCATTCCTCGCTCCTCAAAGCCGAGCACCGCCATGTGCTCTCCCCGCGTGCCGGCGTAGGCCGGAATCCAGTGGCGTTGCCGCTCCGATGTTCGCGTAGTCGCGACCCGGCTCGCCTGCGGCGGGCTTCCGTCCTCCTGCCGGAGGCCGGGTCACTTCTCTTTGTTTGGCCAGAGAAAAGTAACGGCGGTTTCTAAACTCAAGTGCATCACTAGAGCGGAGAAGCGGATGGGACAGGGGCATCCGTGCCCATGCCCCTGCGGGCCTTATCGTCCAGCCCTCACCGCTGCACAGGGGCCCCTGAAGAGCAGCATCAAGAGCAGCGGGCTTTGCCCGCACAAAAGACAGCGCCCGCGTTCCCGCGGGCGCTGTCTTCTTTCGGGTGAAGCTATCGGAGTGAAGGTTTACTGGCCGGAACTCGTGCTAGCCGACGACACCGGATGCTGTGCCTTGAACTGTTCCCACTGTTGCTTGCGCGCCTGGCGCTCTGCCTTCATCGCGGCGACTTGAGCTTTCTGCGCTGGGGTCAGTAGGGCATAGATCTGGGCGCGGAGGGCGGCGTGTTGCTGGACGCGGGTCTGGGTGGCGGCGGCTTCGGCTTGGGCGAGGCTGGCGGCGGCAGACTGGTAGCCGGCCTGGTCCGGCGTCATCGCTTCGAACGCGGCGCGCTGCTGGCGCAGGTTCTGTCGCTGCGACTTGTTCTGCTCGAAGCTGTTCTTCATCAGCTGCTTGATGCTGGCGCGCTGGGCGTCAGTGAGGTTGAGTTTGTTAAGACCCATCATCATGCCGTGACCGTGATGAGCGTGCTCGCCACGGAAGCCGCCATCCTGGCCGGCAGCGATGGCGACGGTGGTGAGGGTCATGGCCGAGGCCAGGGCCAGGCCGAGGAGGAAATTCTTGCGCATGGGTCGTGCCTTTCGTGGTTGGGGGACTTGCGAACTATTTGACGACGACCCGGCGTGTATGTTCTTTGCGGGAAGGTAAAGATGCGTAAAGGTCGTGGCGCTGGTCCCACTACGCGGTCTGACAGGCTCTAATAGGCCCATGCCCAGAATTCTGCTTGTCGATGACGACCGCGCCCTGACCGCTCTGTTGGCCGAGTACCTCCAGCGAGAAGGTTTTGTCGTGGATGTCGCCCATGACGGCGACGCCGCGCTGGCCCAGCTGCGCAATCCCTCGCAACGTCCTGACTTGTTGATCCTCGACGTGATGATGCCGGGCCGCGATGGCCTGGAAACCTTGCGCGCTGTGCGTCTTCAACACCGGCTTCCCGTCATCATGCTTTCCGCGCGCGGCGAGCCGGTGGACCGGGTGATCGGATTGGAGCTTGGCGCGGACGATTATTTGTCCAAGCCCTGCCTGCCACGCGAATTGCTGGCGCGTGTGCGTGCGCAGCTGCGTCGGAGTACGCCAGCCACCACCGGCACGGTTGAAGTGGGCGTGCTGTGTCTTCATCCAGGCGAGCGCCGTGCCTTTGCCGCGGACAAGGAGCTATCGCTGACCGGTGCCGAATTCATGCTGCTGCTGACTTTGGCGCAGCGTGCGGGTGAACTGGTGGACAAGGCCTCGCTGACGCGCATGGCGTTGGGACGCGAGTTGGAACGTTTCGATCGCAGTATCGACGTGCATATCAGTCGCCTGCGGCACAAACTCGCGGAGGCTTCGGAGCAGTCGCCCCGCATCGACTCGGTGCGTGGTGCGGGCTATGTGTTGATCGCGGGAGCTGCATGAATCCGTTCAAGACCTCGCTCTATTGGCGGCTGCTCATCTGGTTCTTTTTGGCCAGCTTGGTCGTGCTGTTCCTCGGCGGATTTCTGACTCGGCGTTTCATCGAATACACGACCGAGGTTGAAATCAACTGGGCTGCGCTGGCGCAAAGCGCGAGTCAGGTCTATGACAACGGCGGCGCGCCCGCATTGCGCGAATGGGCCGTGCAGCAGCGGCGGGAAGGCGACATCGAGGCTACTCTGTATGAAAACGGGCAGGCGCTGTCGCCCGTTCGTTTACCTCCATCGGTGCAGCAGTCGCTGCCGGCATGGCTTGATGCGCATCGCGATGTGGTGATGCAGCCCTACCCAAGGCTCTATCTGGCCGTGCAACAGGTCACCGGAAGCGACGGGCATACCCGTCAACTGGTGGCCTTGAGTCGCACTCACGTGCGCATGGCGCCGCGGACACGACAACAGATCTTCCTGATCGTCCAGTTCGGTCTGTCGCTGTTGTGCATCGGGCTGGTGGGCTGGTGGGTGGCGCGCAGCGTGGCCAAGCCGGTGGAGGCGCTGCAGCAGGCCGCTCGGCGCATGGCCGCCGGTGAACTGTCAGCGCGGGCTGGGCCACAGGGGCATCGGGCTCCAGGTGAACTCGCGCAACTCGCTGAGGATTTCGATGCCATGGCCGGGCGCATCGAGGCATTGGTATCGCATGACCGGGCCGTGCTTCAGGATCTCTCGCACGAATTGCGTTCGCCGCTGGCACGCTTGCAGCTGATTCTCGACCTCGCACAGCGCAGCAACGCGACGGAGTCGGAGGCGTACTTCCGCCAGGCCGAGCAGGAGATTGGGCGGCTCGACCGCATGACCGGCGAAATGCTGGCGCTGTCCCGTCTGGAGGGCGGTATTCCCGGCATGGAGCGTGAGCAGGTGGACATGGGCGAGATCGTGCGTGACTGCATTGCCCAGGCGGAACTGGAAACCGACGCGCGCCGTATTCGATGGCAAGCCACGATCGATGCTTCCGTGTTCGTGCTCGGCAACGCGCAATTGCTGGAGCGCGCGCTGGGCAACCTGGTGGCGAACGCGATCAAATTCAGCCCCGAAGGCGGCAGCGTAGAGCTTGATTTGCGTGCGACGCAGGGCATGGCTGAAATGACCGTTCGCGATCACGGTCCAGGCGTGCCAGAGCAGGAGCTGGTGCAATTGTTCCGCCCGTTCTTTCGCGGCAGTAACGCAGCACAGGTGGAAGGACATGGTCTCGGCCTGGCCATCGTGCAGCGCGTGGCGCAGGTGCATGGCGGCGATGTTCGCGCGCGCAACGCAGAGGGTGGCGGGCTGGAAGTGCGACTGAGTCTGCCGTTGCTGGCGTAGCGCAGCGGGAATACCGCTGCCACACTAGCGCTCTTTATTCGCGGGATCTCGATGCGCTCCAACGCTCTCGCCGCCGTAGGGCTGGCTTTGTGCTCGGCCTTGTTCTTCACCTTGACCTACGTGCTCAACCGCAGCCTGGTGGCGGGTGGTGGGCATTGGGCGTGGGCGGGCATCCTGCGCTACCTGATCACCTTGCCGCTGCTCGCCCTGGTACTTCCCTGGCAAGGTGGGCTTGGGCCGTTGCCGCAGGAACTGCGCCGCCACCCACGAACCTGGCTGCTGTGGAGCAGCGTGGGCTTTGTGCTGTTAGGCGTGCCGCTGACCTGGGCCGCCAGTAGCGGACCATCGTGGTTGATCGCAGGCAGCTTCCAAACCACGGTGCTGGCGGGGCCGTTGATGGCGCCGTTGATTTACCGCGACGCACGCCGGCATCTGGCCTGGCGCAGTCTGGCCATCGGCGTGCTGATACTGGCCGGTGTGTTCGCGCTGCAGTGGGGGCATGCGCAGGGCCAGATGCACGCTGGCGACTGGCTGGCGATCGCGGCGGTGGTGGTGTCGGCGTTCGCTTACCCACTCGGCAATCGCATGCTGTTACTGCATCTGGAGTACAGCCAAACGCGATTGAACGCCGTGCAGCGCGTGTTTGGCATGACCTTGTGCAGCTGGCCGTTATGGTTGTTGTTCGCGGTGATCGCGTGGTTCACGGTGGGGCCGCCGGGTTGGCGCGAAGTGCTGCTCGCGGGCGGGGTGGCGCTGTCTTCCGGCGTGATTGCCACCGTGCTGTTCTTTCGCGCCACCGACATGGTGCGCAGCGAGCCCACCGCGCTAGCCGCGGTGGAGTCGATGCAGGCCGCCGAGTTGTTGTTTGCGACGGTGCTGGGCGCGGCGTTTCTCAGCGAAGCTTGGCCGCACGGTTTTTCTGCCGCCGGTGCTTTGCTGATCGTCATCGGTATTGCCCTGTTTGGTTGGATCAGCGGGCGCTCTGCCGCAGGCCATGACGAGGATGTGCGCACACTTCGCACCGATCGCGGGGCCTGATTTAGACGTCTGGAACTTGCCCTGCGGTATCGACTCGGGTTAAACACCTCAGACTTTGCATCATGAAGGGAAGAGGTAGCCATGAACCGTCGGCGCTGTGCGTGGATCGTAGTGGGTGCGTTGCTGGGATCCGCTCCCGCCGTGATGGCGACACCAACGGCAGTGGCGCCAGTGCTGCGCTGGGATGCATCGAAGTTCGGTAATCACCGCTATCTCCTGCAAGTGGATGCGCCGGCGAATGCCGTGCACGCGAGCATTCCGTGGCGCCGCCGAGATGCGCATCCGGAACAAGTGGCGGTGATCGTCACCGGCCCGGATGGCGACGTGGTGGCCAATGTGTTGCGCGGCAGCATCGATCAGGCTAGCGGCGAGCTGGTGTTCCAGGCGGCCAAGGCCGGCACCTACGCGGTCTACTACCAGCCTTACCTCAGTAACGGTCGCAGCAACTACCCCACGGTGACGTATGCGACGCCGAAGGACAGTGCGGATGCCACCTGGGCACGCAAGCTGGACAAGGACACCGCAGCCTGGTCAAAACTCCCGCAGGCAAACGTGCTGCGCTATGAGGCCGTCGACGATTTCGATGCCTACACCGAGATGGAGCGCAGCGCGACACCGGCCGAGCTGCAATCGCTGCTGGCCGCACATGCGGATGCCAAGCTGCTGCTGTTCCCCGAGACGCGTGCTAACCCCGTACGTATGTTCGACACGCTGCCGGAACGCTGGGCGCAGCGTGGCGCCGGTGGCGAGCTGAGCGACAGCGCACAGCGCGGTGAATATCTCAGCTTTCAGGTAGGGCTGTGGGCGCCGCATGAGGCAGTCAGTCACGTCCAAGCGAGCTTCACCGATCTGCATGGCGCAGATGGCGCATCGATTTCGGCCAAGGCCCTGACCTGTTTCAATCTCGGCGGCATCGACTACACCGGCAAGCCGTTCACCGCGCAGGTGGACGTGGCGAAGGGGCGCGTGCAGCCGCTTTGGATGGGGTTGGACGTGCCGGTCGATGCCAAGCCTGGTGTGTATCGCGGCGAAGTCACTATCAGCGCCGACGGCGTGCCGCCGCAGAAAGTGCCGCTGGCCATCACCATCGGTGAAGGCCAAGCCGCGGCGCACGGCGACAACGATCCGTTCAAACTGACGCGCCTGCGTTGGTTGAATTCGACGATGGCGCAGGACGATGCGTTGGTGAAGCCGTTCACGGCCGTCACGGTGAACGGTGCGACGCTCGGCATGCTTGGTCGCGAAGTGAAACTGGGCAGCAACGGTTTGCCCGCACAAATCGAAAGCCGCTTCGATGAGCGCATGACCGGTTTCGCCAAGCAGCCACGTGCATTGCTGGCCGCGCCGATGCAGCTGGTAGTGCAGGACGCCGCGGGTACCCACGTGCTGACCGGCAAGGCTGCGCCGGTGGTGCAGAAGGACGGGCCCGGCAAGGTGCATTGGACCGTAAGCGCCGATGCAGGTCCGTTGAAGGGCGACGTGCGCGCCTCGCTGGAGGCCGATGGCACGCTGGTTTATGCGATCGCCTTGACCGCCAACAAGACCACCACGCTTTCGGATATCCGCCTTGAGATGCCGTTGCGCAACGACGCTGCGCGCTACCAGCTGGGTCTTGGCCGGCAGGGCGACACCGCGCCGGCCGATTTCAGCTGGAAGTGGAACGTACAGAACAACCAGGACGGTGCCTGGATCGGCGCGGTGAATGCCGGTCTGGAATTCCACCTGCGCGACGAACACTACCTGCGTCCGCTCAACACCAACTTCTACCACCAGCAACCGCTGCGCATGCCGGTATCGTGGGATAACAGCGGGCAGGGCGGTATCACCCTGCATCGCGACGACACGCGCTATCTGGTCAAGGCGTTCAGCGGGCCGCGCACGATGGCGGCCGGACAGACCTTGCGCTACGACCTCGTCTTGCGCGTGACTCCGTTCAAAACCATCCAGCCCGCGCAACACTTCAGCGAGCGCTTCTTCCACAAGTACGGCGATCTCGACGCGATCAAGGTCGACGGCGCGAATGTGGTCAACATCCACCACGCCACACCGATCAACCCATGGATCAACTACCCCTTCCTCGAAGTGGACGCCATGCGCGCCTACATCGACGCTGCGCACCAGCGCGGCATGAAGGTGAAGATCTACGACACCATCCGCGAAGTGACCGATCGCGCACCGGAGCTGCCGATGCTTGAATCGCTCGGTCACGAAGTGATCAGTGCCGGCAAAGGCGGCGGCTTCTCCTGGCTGCAGGAACATCTGGATGGCGACTACATCGCTGCCTGGCACGTGCCGGAGAACCGCGACGCGGCGGTGATCAATGCCGGCCAGAGCCGCTGGCACAACCATTACATAGAGGGGCTGGACTGGCTCGCGCGCAACGTGGGCATCGATGGCCTGTACCTGGATGACGTTGCCTACGACCGCACCACCATGAAGCGCGTGCGCAAGGTATTGCAGGCACATCGCCCGAATCCGTTGATCGATCTGCATTCGGCCAGTCAGTACAACCCGCGCGACGGTTACATCAACAGCGCCTTGCTCTACATGGAGCTGTTCCCGTACATCGATCGCCTGTGGTTCGGCGAGGAATTCGATTATGAGAAGACCTCGCCCAATTACTGGCTCACCGAAATCTCCGGCATCCCCTATGGCCTGATGGGCGAGATGTTGCAGCGCGACGGCAACCCGTGGCGAGGCATGTTGTTCGGCATGACCAATCGCCTTGGCTGGTCGCCGGGCAGCGATCCGCGCGGGCTGTGGAAGCTGTGGGACGATTTCGGCATCGCCAAGGCCGACATGATCGGTTGGTGGGTGCATGACACACCGGTCAAGACCGGGCGCGATGATGTGCTGGCCACCAGCTATGTACGCAAGGGGCAGGGCACATTGATTGCCATCGCCTCGTGGGCACCGGTCAAGGTGGATGCGAAGCTCAGCATCGATTGGAAAGCACTCGGTCTCGATCCGCACAAGGTGAAGCTGGTGGCGCCGGCCGTGCAGGGCTTCCAGCCGGCGGCGACGTTTACGCCGGGCGATACGATTCCGGTCGAGCCGGGCAAGGGCTGGCTGTTGCGCGTGGAATAAGCACGGCCGGGTCGAACGTCCCGGGCGATGGCCTTATCCTTGACGAGTGCGCCGGCCATCCGGCGCGACGTCGAGGATCAACATGCAGGTCAACGTAGCGGCTGGCGGGCAGGAGGCGAATGAGTTCATTCGTCACGGCACGCCGATCTTCCGTCGCACCAATCTCGCGCTCTTCGCGGCCGGTATCGCTACGTTTGGATTGCTCTATTGCGTCCAGCCGCTGATGCCCGAGTTCAGCAAGGACTTCAACGTCAACGCCGCAACCAGTGCGCTATCGCTGTCACTGACCACCGGCGTACTCGCCTTCGCCATGCTGTTCGCGGGCGCGGCTTCGGACGCGTGGGGGCGCAAGTCGGTAATGACCGTGTCGTTGCTCTCTTCGTCGGTACTGGTGTTGGCGACAGCGATGGTGCCGGACTGGCACCTGCTGCTGATCCTGCGCGCACTGCTGGGCCTGACTCTGAGCGGCCTGCCCGCGGTGGCGATGACCTACCTCAGCGAAGAGATGCATCCCGATTCGATCGGCCTGGGCATGGGTTTGTACATCAGCGGCAATGCCCTGGGCGGCATGGGTGGGCGCCTGGTGGCTGGCGTACTGGCGGATTTCGTGGGCTGGCGCGCTGGCGTGGCGACGGTGGGTGTGATCGGTTTGGTTTCAGGATGGGTGTTCTGGCGTAGCTTGCCGCCATCCAGGCATTTCACCGTCCACCCGCTCAATCTGCGCAGCTTGCATGCGCGTTTCGCCGGAGCGTTCCGCGACGCAGGCTTGCCGTGGCTGTTCGCCGAGGGCTTCCTGCTGCTCGGTGCCTTCGTCACCGTCTATAACTACATCGGCTATCGCCTGCTGGCGGCGCCCTACCACTTGAGCCAGGCGGTGGTCGGGCTGATCTTCAGCGTGTATCTGATTGGCACCTTCAGCTCGGCGTGGATGGGGCACCTCGCCGGCAAGCTCGGGCGCCGCAAAGTGTTGTGGACGACGTTTGCCTTGATGCTGGGCGGCGTGCTGCTGACGCTGATGCAGCCGCTGATCCTCATCGTGCTGGGCATTGTGGCGATCACTTTTGGTTTCTTCGGCGGGCACTCCATCGCCAGCAGCTGGGTCGGCCGGCGCGCAGGCGCGGCCAAAGCACAAGCGTCATCGATGTATCTGTTCTCGTACTACATGGGCTCCAGCCTCGCGGGCGCGGGTGGCGGGCTGTTCTATGCATCGCATGGCTGGACCGGCGTGGCTATCTTCGTCGGCGCGCTGGTGTTGGCGGGGTTGTTGATCGCATGGCGCTTGTACGAGTTGGCGCCACTGCCAGGGCCGCCATCGCCGGGGACGGAGCCGGCGTTGCCGGAGTTGTAGCACGCACTTCCTCCCTCTCCCCTCCGGGGAGAGGGTTGGGGTGAGGGGTGGGCGCTCGCGACAACCTCTCACTGCCGTCACCCCAGCGTAGGTTGAGGTGAGCGAAAGCAAAGCCCGACACCGCAATCCCCGGCGTGTGCATCAGTGCGCGTTCTGCCTCGCAGTTCTGTACACGTCAGCGCAATCGAGATATCCCAATAAGCCCTGCAGCGATTGTTGCAGCAAGCGTTGCAAATCCGGCGCGCTCCCTCCAGTTGCAAAGGCTTGGATATGTGCATGCGCGAACAAGCCGTAGATGATCGTGTGGCAGGTTCGCGCCACTTCGAGTATGTGGGCTTTATCGGTGCTTGCATCGGCGGCTGCCGTGATCGCATCCGCCCACGCCTTCACAAAACGATCATACATTTTCGAATATGCCGCTGCGTCGGATATTCGCCGTTCGATCAGGTAATGCACAGCCCATTGCGCAGGATGTTCGCGATGAATGTCCGTGAGGGCGTGGATGATCGCATCGAGCATTTCTCTCAGTGGTTGGCCGCGCTGTAGGGCCACGGTGTCGCGGATGGTTTGAAGCAGAACCTTGGTCCGCAGATGGATACTCACGCGCGCCAAATCTTCCTTGTTGGCAAAGTATTCGTAAAAGCTGCCCAAGCCAGTTCCCGCCACGTCGACAATTTCACGGATCGTTAGCGCTTCATAGCCGCGCTCCGGCAAAAGCCGAACAAACGCCTCCTGCAGGGCCATGGAGGTGAGCCGCGAGCGAGATTGCTGCGGCTTTCTGCGCGGAACCGAAACGTTGGAAGCTTGATGGCGTGTCATGGGCAAATCCGAACAGCTTCCTATAGCGATGTCCCTAAAATGACTGCTCTTGACCTCGGCCTGACAGCCGGAAACAACAGGTCACCGAAGCCAGCGGGGGATTAGATAGTGACCGATATAAAAATCTTTGCCCATCAGGTATTCGAAGCACAACCGTTCAGCCAGTTTATCGGCGCGCAGCTGACGCAGGTTGGCGACGATCACGCAGAATTAACGCTCGCCATCGTCGATCACTTGAAACAGCAGCACGGTTTTGTACATGGCGGTGTGATCAGCTATCTCGCGGACAACTCGATCACCTTCGCTGGCGGCCTCGCCCTGGGCGGCAACGCACTGACTTCGGAGTTCAAGCTCAATTACTTGAAGCCAGCGACCGGCTCCCATCTTGTGGCGAGAGCCAAGGCGCGAAGTATCGGCAAGCGGCAGGCGGTTTGCCAATGCGAAATATTCGCGGTGGAAGACGATAAGGAAAAGCTGTGCGCGATCGCACAGGGCACCGTGGTGTCATCGTCTTAGAACGGATCGGGGGATCGCCATGAAGCACGAAGTGCAAGTCGAAACCATGCGGACGCTGTTGTCATTGCGCGAACGCCAGCGCAATCAGGACATGCTGGATGAAGTGGTGCAACTTCCAGTACGCATCTATACGGATGCGGATATCCTGCGGCAGGAAATGGCGACGGTGTTTCGCCACTACCCGATGCTGGCCGGCCATGCCTCGCATGTGCGAGAAGCAGGGTCCTATTTGCTTAGCGATTGGGCCAAGTTCCCTTACGTCGTCGTTCGCGGCCAGGACGGGCGCTTACGCGCCTTCCTCAACACGTGCCGTCATCGCGGCGCGCGCATCGTCTCCGGCAAGGAGGAGCGGCTGAAGGCGTTCGTTTGTCCGTTTCATGGTTGGACCTACGGCCTGGACGGCAACCTGCGTTCGGTTACCCGGTCCCATAACTTCCCTGGCCTGGACTGCAAGCAGTATGGCTTGCATGAATTGCCGGTGATCGAACATGCAGGTTTGATCTGGATCCACCCCACACCGGGCGCACGCATGGATTTGCCTGCCTACCTCGGTCCGATCGGTGAGGATCTTCAGCATTTTGGGCTCGACGATCTGGTCAGCTATCGCAAGAACACCGTCATCAAGCATGCGAACTGGAAGCTACTGATCAAGACCTATCTGGAGGGCTATCACGTACCGTTCCTGCATCGCGAAACGCTGTCGCGCGCGTTTCATCGAGGCGTTATCGCGCACCTGGAACATGGCCTGCATATACGCCTGGCGGCGGCGCGTACCAATGTGCTGGACGCATTACAGGTCGACAGTGCGTCATGGCGAATACTGGACTATGCATCGGTCTACTACTCGCTGTTTCCACACACGTTTTTCATCATGCATCCCGATTACGTCTCCATCAACAGCTTCTACCCAGAGGCACCCGATTGCACGATCTGGACGCACGAGATGCTGTATCGCGCCACGGAATTCAAGGGTGAGGAAGGCCAGGCTGCGCTCGCCAAACGCTTTGCTTATACCAATGATGCGGTCTTCGACAATGAAGACTTCGCCGTCGCCGAGCATGTGCAATCAGGTCTGCTCTATGGCGCGAACGAATTTCATACGCTTGGTCTGGAGGAGGGGCTGCTGGCCGTGTTCCAGCAGAATATCGAGCGGGCGATGATGCAACACAAACCCTCTCTCCCTGCCGGGGAGAGGGGCGGGGTGAGGAGCCATGGCTTGCCTGAACTTTCATAGATTTTGAGGGGCGGGTGCTCACGACACCGCTTCTACTTCGTCATTCCTCGCTCTCCCGCGTACCGGCGAAGGCCGGACAAGCGCCGAGCGCATAGAGCGTCCGAGGGATGACCCCAAAAGAGTGAGCGAAGCGAATCATCCAGTGGCGCTATTGCTTCGATTGTTGCCTTATCGCGACCAGGCTCGCTTGCGGGGCTAGCCCGGAGTTGGGCGTTTATGGGTCTATTGACTCAACCGCAGACATGGGAGGCGACCGGTCACCGCGCAAGGCGTACTGCAACAGGCCGGGTATTGCACATAGAGATTGAAACCGTCACCTGCTATAAAGCCCATCGCCGCGGGTGTTCGCGTTTTACGTGAATCGACCCAGTGACGCCGATACACACTTCTGGGGGCTAAATGGATTTTGTTCGAAGCGTGTTGCTGATGCTTTGCATCAGCCTGTGGGGAGTTAGTTCGGCATCGGCTAGCGTCGCAGCAGGAATCGGCGGTGAAGATATGGGGCCCGCTCATGCCTCCAGCTCTCGATCTAATCCGATGCCCAGTGCGCAGCTCATGCCGCAAGCCCAGCTTTCGAGCGGAACTACTACATTTTATGGGCCGCCTTACAAAGGGAGCTACGGAGTTCAGTCGAGTACGGTCAAGGGCGCCAGGGACTTGGCGTGGGCGCAGTACCAAATCGATTGGAGCGGTGCATTTCCGGGATGTTCCTATTCAGAAGTCTTTGCTGACCCTTACAGCAATAACAATATTTACAATGGATTTAGTTACGTTGATATATTGCTGCTCCATGGCACGTGTGGCGGAGATTTTGCAGTTTGGGCAACACACTATTCCAATGACCCTGGTAAGAATATCGGTGATGGCGGCGGCTGCAACGGTGGTGAAGGCAGCACGGGCGGTGGTGGTGGAAGTGGAGCCGGCGGCAATGGCACTGCGTCGGAGTCGTCCTGCGCGAAGTTGAAAGGCGCCCCGATGGTGGGCGATCCCATCAACGCCGTTACCGGGAATAAATATCTGCAAGATGACGACTACCTGACCAGTTACTGGTTGACATTGCGTCGTTTCTACAACAGTCATGCCGCCGTGGCCTCGACTGCGATAGGGGCGCACTGGCGCCATAGTTTTGATCGTTCACTGGAGATCAGGCTTAACTCCAGCGGAGCGTCATTCATCACGATGTTCCGGCCCGACGGCAAGCAGGAAACCTTCAACAAGGCCAACGGGCAATGGACAGCCGATCCGGACGTGCCGGACGTGCTGACCGAAACGGACAATGCACAAGGTGTCGCGACGGGCTTTACCGTTTTCGTGGCCGCCTTGCGCCACTTCGAGACCTACGACACCAACGGGCTGCTGCAAGCGGTCACGGACGAGACCGGTCAGGGCATCAACCTGACCTACAGCACGACACTGACCGATCCTGCCGTGGCTCCCAAGCCCGGGCTGCTGCTGACGGTCACGGATACGAACGGGCGTCAGCTGGGTTTCACCTACGACAGCAATGCGCACGTGCACCGGATCACGCAGCCCGACGCCGGTACGCTGACCTATACGTACGACGTCGGCGGCAACCTGCTGTCGGTGCAGTACCCGGACGGCAAGTCGCGCCAGTACGTTTATAACGAGTCCTCGCTCACGGGCAGCACGAACCTGCCCAATGCGATGACCGGGATCGTGGACGAGGCCGGGGTGCGCTACGAGAACACCCAGTTCGACAGCACCGGCCGGGCAACCTCGTCGAGCTTTGCTGGCAACGTGGATACCACAAGCATCACCTACAACAGTGATGGCACGTCGACCGTGCTCTATCCGCTCGGCGTCACCTCGACGCAGGGTTTCTCAACGATTCAGGGCTTGGTTCGGGTGGCTACGCTCGACCACCCGTGCGATCCGGCGTGCGGTCAGCCGTGGCAGACCCGCACCTACGACGCCAATGGCTATCCCGCCACGGCCACGGACTTCAATGGCAACATCACCGCGACGGCCTACAGCAGCACCGGCCTGCTGACCCAGGCCATCGAGGCGCGGGGCCAATCCAACCAGCGCACGATCAACACCACCTGGAACACCACGTTGCGGGTGCCGCTGACGCGCACGGTGCTGGACAACAGTGGCGCCACCGTGGCGTCCACTGCCTGGGTCTACAACGCCTTCGGTCAGGTGCAAGCGCGCTGCGAGATCGACCCGGCCGTGGCTGGCGCAACGTCCTACACCTGTGCGGCCAGCGGCACGCCGCCCACCGGGGTGCGTCGCCGGACCTACACCTACTGCACGGCCATCGATACCAGCCAATGCCCGCTGGTCGGCCTGTTGCTCTCGGTGGCCGGCCCGCGCACGGACGTGTCCGATGCTGTCACCTACAGCTACTACCTCACCGACAGCGCCACCGCCCGTCACGGGGACCTGAAATCCGTCACCGATGCGCTAGGCCATGTCACGACCTACAACACTTACGACGGTGCAGGCCGGGTCACGCGCCTCACCGACGCCAACGGGGTGATCACCGATCTCACCTACATGCCGCGTGGCCTGCTGCAGACGAGGATCGTGCGTGCCAGTCCCAGCGGCGCGGCGTCTTCCGGTGACGCCACCACCACCATTGCTTACACCCCTTACGCTGCGGTGGCCTCGATTACCGACCCCGACGGAGTCACCGTCAGCTACACCTACGATGCCGCCCATCGCCTCACCGACCTCACCGATGCGCTGGGCAACCGCATCCACTACACGCTCGATGCCGCCGGCAACAAAACCAAGGAAGAAACCTTTGACGCCGCGAACACGCTGCGCCGCTCGCTGGCCCGCACCTACAACACCCTGGGTCAACTCACCGGCCTCACCGACGGCCTGAGCCACACCGTCTTCAACGCCAGCTTCGCCGACAGCTACGACGCCAACGGCAACCTGGTCCACACCGCCGATGCGCTGGGCATCCAGCGCAAGCAGGGCTACGACGGCCTCAACCGGCTGGTCAGCACGCTGGACAACTACAACGGCACCGACAGCGCCACCCAAAACACCCAGAGCGTGTTCGCCTACGACGCGCGCGACCAGCTGCTGGGCGTGGGCGATCCGGATGGCCTCAACACCACCTACGACTACGACGGTTTAAGTAATCCCAAGGCCGTGCACAGTCCGGATACCGGCACCACGGCGTACGTCGTCGATGCCGCCGGCAACCGCACGCAGCAGACCGACGCCAAGGGCAACGTCAGCACCTCCAGCTACGACGCGCTCAACCGCCGCATCGCCACCACCTACACCGACCCCACGCTCAACGTCGGCTACACCTACGACGAGGCCAACAGCGTCACCGGGTGCAGCAGTTCGTCTCCGGTCGGCCGTCTGACGCGCGTGATCGAGAACGCCGTGACTACCGTGTTCTGCTACGACGCGCGCGGCAACGTCATCCAGAAGCGCCAAGTGCAGTCCACACAGACCGACGTGACCCAGTACAGCTACACCCTGGGGGATCGCCTCAGCAGCGTCATCACACCGAGCACGACCGCGACGCAGTACATGCGGGATGGCGCCGGGCGGGTCACCACCGTGACGGTCACCCCGCCGGGTACCTCGGCCGGCACGGCCGTCAGCGGCATCACCTATCTCCCGTTCGGCCCGATTGCGAGCTACACCCTGGGCAACGGCCAGACCGTCACGCGCAGCTACGACGCCAACTACGCGCTGACCGACGTCACCAGCCCCGCGCTCAACCTGCACTTCGCCCGGGATGCGATGGGCAACCCCACCGCGCTGGGCAATGCGCCCGGCGCCAACCCTGCCGTTGAGAGCTACGCCTACGACCCGCTGTACCGCCTCACCGGCGTCAACAACGCCAGTGGCGCCGCGATCGAGGCGTACACCTACAGCAAGACCGGGGATCGGTTGAGCAAGACCGCCAGCGGATTAGCGACGGGCACGTACGGCTACCAGAGCGGCACGCACTGGCTGACCAGCATCGGCACCAGTGCGCGCAGCTATGACGCCAACGGCAACACCACCGGCAGTGCGGCGGGTGGCGACACCTATGGTTATGGCTACAACGGCCGCAACCGGCTGACGGTGGTGCAGCGCAACGGGCAGACCGTGGCCAGCTACAGCTACAACGTGCTGGGGCAGCGCATCGCCAAGAGCGTGACGTTGCCGCAGGCGATCAGTCAGCGCTTTGCGTATGACGAGAGTAGTCAGCTGATCGGGGAGTACGGCACGGTCAATCGCGACTACATCTGGTTGGGTGATCTGCCGGTGGCGGTGGTCGATACAACCGGCACCACCAGCACGGTGAGCTATGTGCATGCCGACGGGCTCAATACAACGCGCGCGATCACGGATGCTACCGGTGCTGCGATCTGGCAGTGGAGCTACCAGGGCAATCCGTTTGGCGAACAGCAGCCGACGTCAAGCAATGGCTACGTCTTTAACCTGCGATTTCCCGGGCAGTACTACGACGCAGAAAGCGGGCAGTACTACAACCAGCAGCGCGATTATGATCCGCTCACGGGGCGGTATAAGCAGAGCGATCCGATTGGATTGATGGGCGGGATAAGCACGTATGCCTATGTGGGTAGTGATCCCGTTGATTACTATGATCCGAGCGGCTTAATGGTAAAGGTGGTGGCGAGCGACCCTGTGGCTGCACAGATCTTGATTAATGCCTACGCTGAATTAAATAGTCGTTCGGCGACTGCGCGCGCAATAAATAGCGATCTAGAGAAGTCATCGACGGTATTCGAGATTAGACCAACAGGCGACATGGATAATGACAAATACTGCCCTTCTTCCGATTATTTGGGTTGCGAGGGTCATCCACACACCGTGTTTGTTGACATATGTGATTTCCCGTCGATACCAACGACTGCTGGAATGCAGCCCATTACTCTTCCCGTGCTAATTGGCCACGAGCTTGGGCATGCGTGGGGTTACAGCGACAATCCGAGCGCCACTGATCCGCTCGGAGATAACGTTCGAATGGTCGAAAATCCCATTCGACAAGAGATGGGTCTGCCTCTTCGAACAAGTTACGGTCGAAAATAGAGGGGTAATCCGGTGTTAAGAAAAATAAAAATAGCCGCATTTCTTGCCGTCATAATGCTGGCTGGACTGCGTGATGGTGTGTCGCAAGTTATAAAGCGGGATGTCATTGATCCTAACGAGGCAGTTGTGTGTCTGATTGATTTTAGAGTTGATTTGGTGATGGGGAGGACTGAGGCTGATATCGGTCAGGGAAAGTATTGTAAGTACGCGATGGATAAGAAGAAATTCCTTTCAATGCTTTCTCCTCGTCCGGCTTCTGAGTTCTATATGGATAATAACGTTAGGGCGAAGGTAATCGTCTCGCCGAGTTCATCTTATTTCATTGATTACAATGGTGTCGTTCGGTTTGAAGAAAAGAAGTTTAAAATAAATAAAAAAGACTTCATGAATGCTATAAAGAAGTTGCGCGATTAATGTCGTGGCTTGGCAGGGTCTGAATGGCCTCTGGAAATCAGGGTCACCATTTCGCCGTCCGAGTCAATAGACTCATAAACGCCCGACTCCGGCCTAGCCGGAGGGACATGCTGTCCCGTCGTGCAGATGATCGCCAGCCGCTGTGTTTCATGCGGCGCCAAGATCGCGCCAGTCACCGTTCTGGATGCAGACCGTCTAGGCGGTCTGCGATGATCCAAACACTCATCGGTCATCGCGGAGTCCGTCCAGATGCGCGCTATGCGTCGCACAGAGTCACGGGCTCCAAGGCCCACCCCTTTATGGCTCGGTCCGCGTGCGGTCCTGCTGCAACACAGGTGCCGACGGTCGCGGCTATTCAGAGTGCTGGTTCGAAGCCATACCCCGGTTCCAGCCTGCGACCGTCAGCGTGATCAGCCGAAGGCGCGTATCGGATCGAACGGAGTGCCCTCGTGCAACATGTGGTAGCAAGCCCGTGCTGCAAAACAAGGGTCAGGTTGGACTTTCAGCGTTCAGCCGCTGCCCCGCACGCGCATCGTCAATCCCTTGAGGAAATTGCGCAGCAGTTGATCGCCGCAGAGGCGGAAGTTCTTGTGGTCGGGTTGGCGGAACAGTGCGGTGAGTTCCGGCTTGGAGATCGGGAAGCCGGCGTCCTGGAAGGCCTGGTGCATGTCCACGTCTTTCAGCTGGAACGCGACACGAAGCTTCTTCAGCACAACGTTGTTGGTGACGCGCTTTTCTACCGGGCGCGGCGGCAGACTTTCGTCCCTGCCGCGATAGTGAAATACCAATCCGTCGAGGAAGCGCGCGAGGACGTCGTTGCCGCATTCGACGTAGCCATCCTCCTCATCCTTTTTCAGGAACGCCTGCACGTCCACTTTCTCGACCGGGAAATCCGCATCGGCCAGCTTGATGATCTCGACGACCTTGATGTCGCTGAGATCGAGCATGTAGCGGATGCTGCGCAGTACGTCGTTGTTGATCATTGCTTGTTCCGGACAAACCAGACGGGAGGACGCCATGCTACCGCGCTGGTCGCCCCTGTGCCGAAAGACACCCGGTGGCTGATCGCTTGGCGGCTGTATCGGCTGGCGCCGTTGCCAGGACCGCTGTCGCTGGGGATGCCATGAAGCAGATTGACTTCCTTTGCCTCGTTCGCCTATTTGTGTACAGGGTGAGGGGCAAGTGTTCGCGGGAATGCTTCGGGCAGAGGGACGAGGGGAGTAATGACGACGGCAATCATCGAGTACGAAAAGCTTCGCGACACTCTCTTGTTGAAGAAAGGGGTGGTCGTCAGCCAGATGTTCGGCAAGCCCTGTCTGAAAATCGACGGAAAGGCATTTGTCGCGCAACACAAAGAAACGGTTGTGTTCAAGTTGACCGGCATGGCTCACGGCAAAGCCATGGAGATGACCGGGGCCCTTCTTTGGGATCCGAGTGGGAAGGGCCGTCCAATGAAGGAGTGGGTTGCCTTGACCGTTGAATCAAAAAGCCAATTTCAGAATCTTTCCGTCGCTGCAATGGCTTATGTCGAGGGGCGCGAATAGCCAGGCCTGCGGGGTAATTCCGCGGCTAGGGATGAGGCTGGCGTCATCGAAGGCTTGGGCCGAAAGTAAGACATCCATGTCTTACCAAACACGGTCTAGTGAGCAAGAGTGGCTCGCGCAGATGCACTCATTGGAAATCACATGCCGGGCTTGAGCGCTTCCTTCACTGCATCGAAGTCGCCGTCGTTTTTCGCCGGTGCCAGTTGCAGCAGATGTGTCATCAACGGATAGACGTCCACATTCGGGAACGAGGGCAGCTGTGCGCCTTCGCGGAACGCGGGGCCATGCGCGACGAATAGTGCTTGCATGCTCGGATCGCTGTTGTCGTAACCGTGCTCGCCCAGGCTGAGTTTGCCGTCTTTGAGCTTCTTGGCCTGGTCGGCCTTGGTGGTGATGTGCCAGCCTACGTTGGCCAGACATAGCAGTTGCGGTACGCGTGGGTTGTTGCCGTAGATGAAGCGCGCGGGCACGCGGGTTTTGTCCCAGCACTGCATGTGCTTCTGCGGCTTTTCCAGTTTTGCTTCGATCTTGGCGAAGTCGTAGCCGGGTTTGGGGTTGAAGCCGGCGAGTACGCCCTTGCTCACGGTTTGCACGTGGTCCAGCGGAATCAGCTTTTCGATCATCACGCTGTTCTTCGCCGGGGCGCTGGCCATGCCGTGGTCGGAGACCAGGATCAGGTTGATGTGGTCGAACAGTTGGCGTTGCTTGAGGCCATCCACCAGACGCGCGAGCGCGGCGTCGACCTTGCCCAGCGCAGCGTTGACCTGTGGCGAGTCGGGGCCGTGCTCGTGGCCGGCATGGTCGACGTCGTCGAAGTAAAGGGTCAGGAAGCTCGGACGTTGGTCAGCCGGCAAGTCCAGCCATTCCAGCACCTGGTCCACACGCTGATCGGGCGTCACTGCGGCGTCGTAAGGGCGCCAATGATCCGGGCGGTAATCATGGATCGGCGCCTCGGTACCCGGCCAGAACATGGTGGCGGTCTTCAGCCCGCTGCGACCCGCGGTTTCCCAAAGAGGCGTGCCTTGTGCCCACCAGCGCCCATCGGCGCCAGCCTCGCGGTTGCTCAAGGTGAACTCGCCCAGTTGGGGGTCGCGCATGGTGTTGTTGACCATGCCGTGATGGTCGGGGCGCAGGCCGGTGACGATGGTGTAGTGGTTCGGGAAGGTCAGCGACGGGAACGACGGCTGCATGGATTCGGCTTTGACGCCGTCCTTGGCCAGCGAGGCCAGCACCGGACTCTGGTTGCGCTCGATGTAGTCGGCGCGGTAGCCGTCGATGGAGATCAGCAGCAGGGGAGCCGGAGCGGCCTTGGGGGCCGATACGCTGGTCGCGGCAGACGGAGTCGGTGGCTGCGTGGCACACCCGGCGCTGAACGCGACAACGAAACACAACAACAAGCGAAACGGGAATTTCATACGCGAGTCCCTACGATCTGATCAGGCAATCCGGGAATGATCGCGCAGTCATATGACCATTACATCTCCCTTCTGCTCTTCGCTAACACGTACTCGCCGGCTTGTCTGGCCGGCCATCGGTCTTTGCTTGCTGCTTCCTGCCAGCGCCGTCATGGCGTGGCAACAGAAGCCCGTCACGTCGCCACCGCCGGTCAACTACTCGGCCATCCAGGCGCAACAGGCCAATCAGCAGGCATTGCTGATGGACCAGCTGCAGAAGAACCAGGTGCAGGAGGAGCAGCGGCAGCGCAATGCCGCCGCCATCCGCCGGCCTTTTGCCAACGACCCAACGGCAACCGGCGCACTGGACCTGAGCGACCAGGCGCAGCGCGATCGCTACAACGCTCGCCAGCGCGATCTGCTGGATCGCTATCGTGCAGCAACGTCGGTGGCGCCCGTGCTTCCGCAGCCGTCGTCACCACCGAAGCAAAAGTCATCGAGTTCTACGACGGCACCAAACCCCCCACAACATTGAGTGCTGGCCTGACACCTGTAGGAGCGCACCCTGTGCGCGAAGGGGGCGGACGCCCCCTGTGGTGTATCACCGCTTAGCAAGCGAAGCGCTTTCCAATCATGCCTGTTATGCAGGGGGCTGGCGCCCCCTTTCGCGCACAGGGTGCGCTCCTACAGTCAGGGCATGGCGAACAGGTCGCCGTGCGCGACACGATCTTCCATCGACAACAAAAAGCGCTTGGTCGGCAAGCCGCCGCCGAAACCGGTGAGGCTGCCGTCGCTGCCGATCACTCGATGGCAGGGCAAGACGATAGGTAGCGGGTTGCGGCCATTTGCGGCGCCGACGGCGCGCACCGCCAGCGGCTGACCGATGCGGCGTGCGAGGTCGGCATAGCTGATCGTCACGCCATACGGAATCCGTCCCAGTTCGTGCCAGACCTCTAGCTGGAATGGCGTGCCCACCGGATGCAGGCGCAGATCGAAGCACTGCCGATCCCCAGCGAAATATTCATCCAGTTGGCGCCGTACTGCGGCCAGCGGTTCCGCGGCGCGTATCCAGCTAGGGTCCGGCGTCTTCTTGTGACGGCCGGTTTCGAACCAGATCTCGCGCACACCCTGCGCGTCGGCGACCAGTCGCAGGCAGCCGATCGGCGTGGGCATCTCGTCGTACCAGATGGGGGCGTTCGCATTCGGCATGCACTTATCTCCTGGTCTTTGCCGGCTTTGCACGCGCGGCTGCAGTGTCGCTGGCGCTGCGCCACAGATGCATCACGGCGTAAGCGCGCCAGGGGCGCCAGGCTTCGGCCAGGTTGGTGAGGGCCTTGGTGCTTAGCTCGGGGCCGTCGGGAGCGGCGGCGCGGCGCAGGATCAGATCGGCGGCGGGAAAAGCGTCGGGATGGCTCAGCGCGCGCATCGCCATATAGTGCGCGGTCCATTCGCCGATGCCGGCCAGCTCCACCCAGCGTGCAACGAATTCGTCCAACGGCTGTTCGCTGCGGAAATCGATGCGGCCATCCAGCAATGCCTGGGCGACGCCGCGCACGGTGGCGGCACGCGCCGTGGTCAGGCCGACTTCGCGCAGATCGGCTTCGACCAGCAGCTCCGGGCCAGGGAACAGGCGCTCCAGACCGGGAACGGTTGGTGTGTTCACAGGCGTCCCGTAGCGCTGCACGATGCGCGTCGCCAGCGTGCGCGCCGCCGCGACACTGACTTGCTGGCCGAGAACCGCACGCACGGCAATCTCGAAGCCGTCCCAGCCGCCCGGCAGGCGCAGGCCGGGGCGCCGCTGGTGCATGGGTTTCAATACCTTGCTGGCGTGCAATACGTCGCCGATGGATTGCGGGTCCGCGTCCAGATCGAACATGCGGCGTAGCTTGGTCACCACGCCGAGCATCTGTGCCGGTTGCGGACAATGCAGCTGCAATTGCAGCGCGTGCTCGTCGCCGGGCCAGGCGCTCAGCCGCAACCAGCCAGGGGCTTCGGCAGGGCCGAACACGCGTGCGTAGCTATGTTCGTCGACTTGCTCCACACCGGGCAGCGAGCGCGTGCGCAGGAAGCTCAGGATCGCTTCGAAGTCATAAGGCGGGCGATAGCCGAGGCGCAAGGTCAAGGCATCGCCGGTCGCCTTGGTGGGATGCCGCCGCAGCTCGCGCGGCGGCATGCGATTCGCTTGCTGAAACGCGGCGTTGAAACGGCGCAAGCTGCGGAAGCCCGATGCCAGCGCGACGTCCGTCACCGGCATGTTCGTCTCCGTCAGCAACTGTTTTGCGAACAGCAGGCGACGGGTGGTGTGCACGCTGATCGGCGGCGCGCCGAGCCGTTCCACGAACAAACGACGCAGCTGCCGCCCGCCGATGCCGACGCGCTGCGCGATCTGCTCCAGCGAGTCCTGCTCCAAGGAGTTCTGTTCCATCAGCTTCAGCGTGCGGGCGATGACGTGGTCGCCGCGTTGCCATGCGTCATTCCCCGGCGCCAGCTCCGGCCGGCAGCGCAAGCAAGGGCGGAATCCGGCCGCTTCCGCCGCCGCGGCGCTGGCGTAATAGCGCACGTTCTCCGGTTTTGGCGACGGGGCAGGGCATACCGGCCGGCAGTAGATCCGCGTGCTGGTGACGGCGGTGAAGAACAGGCCGTCGAAGCGCGCGTCGCGGCTCAGTCGGGCCTGATCGCAAATGCGTGGGTCGGGAAGATGGGGGGCGTGGGTGTCTTGCATGGGTGCAGGCTAGCACCCTCCGAAGACATCGACTCGCCGTTTTCGGACATCGATACAAAGCCGGCCGGCGTTGGGCGCCGGCCGGGTGCAAGTACTCAGGATCTGGCTTATTTCACGGGCGCCATCAAGTGCTCATACGGCGTGCCTGCCCACATGATGTAGGGCATGGATGTATCCGGGTCTGCCTTCTTCGGATACGTGCTGTAGAACGCCGCGTCCGCGCCGACGATCATGAAATGTGGCCCGGTCTTGATCCAATGGTTGCCAGCGTCGGGCTTCTGCGCATACGGATCGGTGTTGCTCGCATCCGTGCCGCCCGTGAGCATGTACATCATGCCGACCTTGCCGGCCGTCGGTGGCTTGTGGTCCATGTACGCCTGGACCCATTCCATCGCGTTCTTGTCCATGCACATGGCAGCCGGGCCTGGAATCGCCGGATTGTCCGGCATGCAGGTGAAATCGTTCGTGCCTTTGCGCAGCGTGCGCATCTTGCCATCCTTGTCCACGACAATGATGGTCGCACCTTTCGCAACCCCTGCCGGCGCCGCGCGCATCGCACTGGCGATCATGTCGGCATCGCTGGGGGCATGCTTTTCCGCTTTTTCCGCGGCCGTTGCGCCGCCCATGACCATGAGCAGGGCGACCATGGCGGCGGTCCGGTACATCGAGCCTGTCGCACTCATATGACCTCCCGGGAGGTGAGTCGCGCCGGTCTTTCCCAGATTCCCGAACAGGAGTCTGGTCCGCTGGTTGCGGTGCGGCAATCAGCCAAACGGATGGCCTGGCGGGCCTGGCCGGCGGGGCAGAGGAGGCTGTATCGATGGCGTTACAGCAGGTTTTGCCGCAGTGCAGTTGGCGATGGCAAAACCGCACGCCCATAATCGGGGGTCTTCCCCGTTGTTCAGGATTTCCGATGAATGCCCCGACGCGTATCGACACCACCCGCACCATCCGTGCCCCGCGCGGCAGCGAACTGAGCTGCAAGAGCTGGCTCACCGAGGCGCCGTTCCGCATGCTGCAGAACAACCTTGACCCCGAGGTGGCGGAAAACCCGGCCGAGCTGGTGGTCTATGGCGGCATCGGTCGTGCCGCGCGCAACTGGGAATGCTTCGACGCGATCCTGCGCGCACTGCGCGAACTCAACGACAACGAGACGCTGCTGATCCAGTCCGGCAAGCCGGTCGGTGTATTCCCGACCCATGCCGATGCCCCGCGCGTGCTGCTCGCCAACTCCAACCTGGTGCCGGCCTGGGCGAACTGGGAGCACTTCAACGAGCTCGATAAGAAGGGCTTGATGATGTACGGCCAGATGACGGCCGGTTCGTGGATCTACATCGGTTCGCAGGGCATCGTGCAAGGTACCTACGAAACCTTCGTTGAGATGGGGCGCCAGCATTACGGCGGCAGCCTCAAGGGCAAGTGGATTCTCACCGCCGGCCTCGGCGGCATGGGCGGCGCGCAGCCGCTGGCCGCGACGCTGGCAGGCGCCTGTTCGCTCAACATCGAATGCCAGCAGAAGAGCATCGATTTCCGCCTCAAGACCCGTTATGTGGACGAGCAGGCGACCGATCTCGACGACGCGCTTGCCCGCATCGCGAAATACACCGCTGCCGGTGAAGCGAAATCCATCGCGCTGCTCGGCAATGCGGCCGACGTGCTGCCGGAGCTGGTGCGTCGCGGCGTGAAGCCGGATGCCGTCACCGACCAGACCAGCGCGCACGACCCGGTCAACGGCTATTTGCCCAGCGGTTGGACGGTGGATCAGTGGTTCGAGCGCCGCAAGAGCGACCCGGCCGGCACCGCCAAAGCCGCCAAGCAATCCATGCGCACGCACGTGGAAGCGATGCTCGCCTTCCACGCGCAGGGCATTCCGACGTTCGACTACGGCAACAATATCCGCCAGATGGCGAAGGACGAAGGGCTGTCGAACGCGTTTGCGTTCCCTGGGTTCGTGCCGGCGTTCGTGCGCCCGTTGTTCTGTCGTGGCGTGGGTCCGTTCCGCTGGGTCGCGCTTTCCGGCGATCCGGAAGACATCTACAAGACCGACCAGAAAGTGAAGGAGCTGATCCCCGACGATCCGCACCTGCACCGCTGGCTGGATATGGCCAAGGAGCGCATCAGCTTCCAGGGTTTGCCGGCGCGTATCTGCTGGGTTGGCCTGGGCCTTCGCCACAAACTCGGCCTCGCCTTCAACGAGATGGTGCGCAACGGCGAGCTGAAAGCGCCGGTCGTGATCGGCCGCGACCACCTCGACTCTGGCTCCGTCGCCAGCCCCAACCGCGAAACCGAGGCGATGAAGGACGGCAGCGATGCCGTGTCCGATTGGCCGCTGCTCAACGCCATGTTGAATGTCGCCGGTGGCGCCACCTGGGTGTCGCTGCACCACGGCGGCGGTGTCGGCATGGGGTATTCGCAGCACTCCGGCGTGGTGATCGTCTGCGACGGTACGGAGGCGGCTGATAAGCGCATTGCCCGCGTGCTGTGGAACGACCCGGGCACCGGTGTCATGCGGCACGCGGATGCCGGTTATGAGATTGCCGTGGATTGTGCAAAAGAGCAGGGCTTGAAATTGCCCATGGCGTGAGCGCTTCGAGGCTCTAATCAGGTTTCATTACGCCCTCATTATTGAGGGCGTAATGCTTTTAGGGGGGGGCAAGAAGTTAAAGCCAGGCGGAGATTCATGTTCCGGCGTTTCAAAGTTTTCGCGGCGGGTCAATGTTTCTCGTCGAATCATGACTAAAGTCATGTATTCAGCACGATTTATTTTCCGGATTATTGCCAGGGCACGTGTCTGTTGTTCTCTAGGGGCGCTACAGGAGGTGTGCGATGGTCAGGCTTTTTGCAACAGCCATGGTGGTATGTGTTCTTGCCGGGTGCGCGACGACGGACAAGAGCTACAGCAAGATCGATACGAACGCGATTACCTCGTTCAAGCCCGGCGAAACCACCAGGGCCCAGGCAGAGGCTGCATTGGGACAGCCATTTCAAACGGCCCACATGCCCAATGGCATGGAGCTGCTGCAATATGTGACCAAGGAACGGGACCTGACGGTGGACGATACGCCCACGACAGGTTCGACGATTCCCAAGCATGCAGACAAAATCACTTTCACGATGCTGACCTTCGACAAGAGCGGTCATTTCATTCGCTGGTGGTCCGGCACGAAACATCCGGACGAAAAGGAATGGCCTAGCGATCTGAGGGGACTGCAGAGCAGTGATGTGCAATGGACACCCACGTCCGTGCCTGCGCATTGATCGCTTGAACGGTGGCGCTAAGTCACCTCGTGTTTTTTGCAAAAACGGTTTTGAGTGCTTCGCACGGCACTTTTACTGGATGACCAGCTTCGCTGTTGTGAAGCGCCTCCGGCCCGCGCCGGAATGACGGCTCAAAACGAGGGGTACATCAGGATCTGAGTGTGTGTTCGTTGTTCGATATCGAGACACAACAGGAGGTGTGCAATGGTCAGGCTTTTTGCAACCGCGGTGGTGGTGCTGGTACTCGCAGGGTGTGCGACCACGAACACGAGATACAGCAAGATTGATCAGAACGCGATTGCCTCATTCAAGCCCGGGGCGACCACAATGGCCGAGGCCGAGGCGGTCTTGGGAAAACCGTTCCAGTCAGCGCAAATGCCCGATGGCACCGAACAGCTTGAATATCTATCCAAAGTACAGGATTCGGCGGCAGATGCCATGCCTATCACAGGCACTGCGATTCCCAGGCGTGTCGACAAGATCGTCGCCACCATGCTTAGTTTCGACAAGGGCGGGCACTTCATCAGTTCCTGGTCCAACACCAGTGCTGGCGGCAATCCTTGGCCGAGCGATCTAGGAAAGCTGCAGAGTGGAGATTTTCGATGGGCGCCAGGGCGCTGAGGGCTTGGCTCCGCTGCCGTAGGCGCGACAACTCCAACCTACTCGTCAGGTACCAACGCCAGCAGATCAGTCACTCCCACATCGATGCCCGCCTGACTGAGCAGGGTGGTGGCTTGTCCCCGGTGATGGGTCTGGTGATTGAAGAAGTGCTGCATCAGCGGCCCGAGTGCCTTGGTGAAGACCCGGCCTGATCGATTCGTATAAGTCAGCGGTTGCTGATAGGTGGCGTCTGTGGCTTCCAGGGAAAGGCTGATGATGATGTCGTCCAATGCGAGCCGGGCGGCGCGCAGCGTGTCGAACTCAGCATGCAGCAGCTCTGCCTGCGCATAGGGGTGCGGCATGCTTCGTATGGGTTCCAGTGCGCGGAACGCCGCGGGGTGGTTGGCAAAGTGTTTCAGCCCGATGGTGTCGGCCCGAAGCAGGTGATGGAGTGTGCCGAACACCGAGCCGAAGAAGGCGCCTTTGTCCGCATGCAGGGTTTCCGCGTCCAGCCGGGATGATGCCTCATAGAGCTTGGCGTTCATCCACTGGTTGTAGATGGCCATCCATTCAAAGTGGTGTTTGAGCGACATAAGCATTCCGGGGAATAGGGGCAACATGCCGGTTGGACCGGGGCGAGGCATTTTCGCCGAAGCGCTGGGGCGCTGCGAGTCGCTTTCATCGCATTCACTGGGGCTGGCCGGGACGTTGACCGATAGACCACACCGGCTTGCGAATAACGGTGCATGATTCGGCCACATCCACCACGGGAGGGCGTCATGGCGATCGAGCTGAAGATGTTGGGGTGGTCTGTCGTTCTTGGTTTGGTCTACGTGTTGATTGCCGCCGCGCTGTCCACGCAGCAGCGCGGAATCAAATGGAATGCCGGCAATCGCGACGGCGAGCCCAAGCCGTTGACGGGCATTGCCGCTCGGGCTGATCGGGCGAGTCGCAATTTTCTGGAAACGTTTGCGTTCTTCGCCGTCGCAGTGCTGGCAGTGGTCATCGCGCAACGAAACACGGCGAGCACGGCACTTGGCGCCGAGATCTATGTCTGGGCACGCGTTGCCTATTTACCCGTTTATCTCGCGGGTATTCCCTATCTGCGCACGCTGATCTGGGGCGTCTCGTTTTGGGGACTGATACAGGTACTTACCGGATTGTGGTGACGCCTGCGTTGAATAGATCAGAGCATCCCCAAGGATCGAGGTGCCGGCGGGATGATCAAGCTCGCTTATGCGAGTGAGATATGCTTTTTACCCATGCATACCTATAGCGCTTATCTCGCCCGCATCCATCGAGTGTTCGACTACATCGACGCGCATCTGGCGGAGTCGCTCGACCTCGACGCGTTGGCGAAGGTGGCGCATTTCTCGCCGTATCACTTCCATCGCATCTTCAAGGCGATGGCGGGCGAGACATTGGCCGAGCGGGTGCGTCGGCGGCGGGCGGAAGTGGCGGCGACGCGCTTGGTCGCCATGCCGGACGTCACCGCGTCGAGGATCGCGATGGATGTCGGTTTCGCCTCGCCCGAGGTATTTACGCGCGCGTTCCGCAGCTATTTCGGGATGACGCCCACGGTATGGCGCGGTGGCGGCTATCTGGCCTGGAGCGTTGTGCATCGAGAGGCGCTCAGCAAGATTCATCAAGCCGAAAGCAAGAAGCATCAAGTCGTTTTGGACGCGATCCGTAAGGATGCGGGCATGTGGCCGCACGGCCATGTTCCCGCCACTGGAGATACGCCCATGAATGTCGAGATCAAGAAATTTTCAGACGCCCGCGTCGCCTATATGCGTCATGTGGGGCCCTACGGAAGCGCCAGCATCTCGCAGATGTGGCAGCGCTTCGGTGGCTGGTGCCGGGAGCAGGGGCTTATCCCGCCGCCTCGTCTGATGTACGGCGTGTGCCTGGACAATCCCGGCATGACGCCAGCCGACAAGTTGCGCTACGACGCCTGCATTGAGGTCGGGACCGACTTCAAGCCGCAAGGTGAAATCGGCGTGACGGCGCTGAAGGGCGGTAAGTACGCTTGTGCGTCATTCGCGGGTACCGCAGCTGAGATTGCCGGCGCTTGGGGGCGTTTTGTATCCGACTGGCTTCCGGCCAGTGGCTACGTCATCGACACCAGCGATGAGGCGCGTTGTGCCATGGAGCTTTACGGCAAGGATTTCAAAATGGACAAGGACACCGGCGTATTCAACTGCGAGCTGTGCCTGCCGGTACGGCATGCCGTCTAGCGCGTTTACGATCAAGACTTCCAAGGCCGTATGTGCGCTTGTTGTTTGTGCCGGGTTGCGCGCAACCCGGCACAAACACTTCATCGTTTTCGCATCGTTCGCACAAGCGGCGCTGACAAGGCCGGACACGTGAAGGTTACAGCTGCACGATAGGTTTGAACCCACCCCAGAACATGCGCATGCCGTCGAACGGAAGCGTCTTCGCGCTCATTCCGGCCACGCGAGGGTCGGCCATCACTTTCTTGTTGATGCGATCGCGCTGGGCGCGCGACTTGTACACGATCCAGGAAAACACCACCACCTCGTTCGGTTTGAGCTTCACGGCTTGCGGGAATGAGGTCTGCTTGCCCGGCTTTACGTCGTCGGCAACGCACTCGATGTATTCCAGCGCGCCATGCTCGCGCCAGACGTTTCCCATTTTGCGGGCAAGGCGGCGGTAAGCGGCCAGGTTTTTCTTTGGAACCGGTACAACGAATCCATCGATGTAGCTCATACAGATCCTCCGAAAAATAAAAGAAGTCGTCCGATAGCGGCCAGTGCGCCACGGCCTCGGAATGATGCGCCTGTCCCCCGCGAGTTGCGACCTGCCCGAAAGCTCAGTGTTCGCCAGCGCACCAGCAGCGAAGACTATGCGGCACCGGTGTCGCTCTGACACCGGGCGCCGGCCACGTGCCGGTGAAGATCAGAAGAGCCAACACTGGAGAGCAGTATGAAAACTCAATTCGAACGCACCGGCGCGCTGACCGAGCTGAGCAGCTACCCCATCTGGGCGCAAGACATGATCGCTGCCTGCGAAGCAGCGAAACGGGGAGTGGTGGACCACGAGTTGTGGACGGTGATGGGGGAAGCCCGTCTTGACGCCATCTCCACACGTGATTTCATGGTGGGCGTCTGGCCGGTTATTGAGCGGTTTCCGGCCTACATGGCACTAAACCTGCTTAAGACAAAGTACGGCAGGAGCCCGGGCGAGAGCATGGCCCGGCGCTGGCTGGTCCGGAATATCCGCGTGGAGCAGAATCATGCCGAGTATTGGCTCAACTGGGCAGAAGGCGCAGGCGTTTCCCGGGACGAGGTACTGCATGGGAAGGCGCCCCATGGCACGGAAACACTGGCCGACTGGTGCGAGCAGGTCAGCAGCAAAGCCGCGCTGGCAGCAGGTGTCATCGCTACCAACTATGCGGTGGAGGGAGCCACGGGCGAATGGTCGCAAAAGATCTATGAGAGCACCGCGTATGCGGAGAGCTTCACAACAGACATACGGGCCCACAGCTTACGCTGGTTGCAGCTGCATGCCGCGTACGACGATACCCATCCCTGGGAGGCGCTGGAGATAGTGTGTACGCTCATGGGCACGGCGCCGATGCCCGCTGAGGTAGCGTATCTGGAAGAATGCGTACGACGTAGCTACGTCAGCATGCGGATCACGTTGGATCGTTGTATGGATGTGCGGCAGGAGCCGTGGGCGGTGAGTGAAGCCGCAGCCTGAATAGCGTGATCGCCGGGCGATACGCATCGACAGGCAGCGGACGTCAGAGAGAGGATACAGGACGCGATGCGTAGCGCTCGTACTGGCTTGCGAAGCCCCTTGCTGCAGCGGTTGATGCCGCTGGCCTATGGGTTGGCGGCCATGATCGGGCTCATTCTCGGCCTGACCTGGGGCGCTTTGCAGATCCAGGTGACTCTCGCCGGTTTTCTCAACGGCGAGAGTCTTTGGTCCAAGGCCCAGAAGCAGGCCGTGATCGATGTCGAAAACTATGCCGTCAAAGGCGATCCAGCCGATCTGGCTAGTTTCAAGAGAAACTACGCGGTGGTGCAGTCGGACCGCTGGGCGCGTGACGCCATTGCCGGCGGTCACTACGACAAGGAGCAGGTGTTCCAGGCATTCCGTCGCGGTGGCGTGATTCCCTCGGCGATTCCGGGCATGGTGTTCATGCTGCAGTACTTTGCCGGTGCGCCCAACATGCGTGAGGCGATGGAGGCGTGGCATTCGGTAGACGACCAGATCGCCGAACTCGACACCATCGCCAACGAACTCGAATACCAGTACGCGCATGGCGGCTTGTCCAACCAGGAGCTGGTGCGACAGCGCGAGCGCATCCATGTGCTGAATCAGTTCATCGAGCCGCGCAGCAACCGCTTCTCGGTATATATCGCCAAAGGCGCGACCTGGCTGGGGCAGGTGCTGTTCGCGTGCATGCTGCTGGTTACGGCGCTCGCTTCGCTCATCTGGTTCAGCATGGCGCGACGCACGCTGGCCGGCATACGTGGCACGGAAGAACGCTATCGACTGCTGTTCGATAGCGCGGCGTCGGCCATCGTGATGGTCGATGAGGGCACCGGCCACATCCTCGATGCCAATCGCATGACCACGAGCTGGACCGGGCGCAAGACCCATGAACTGGTCGGCGAGCCTTTTTCCCAACTGTTCGCCAGCGTCGGCTTCCCGCAAGAAGGCAGCATGAGTCTGCTGCGCGATGCCAACGGCGATACCCGTCCGGTCGAGATGCAAAGCGCGCTGGCCATGTGGGGCGAGCGCTCCGTGCGCCAGGCGATCATCAGCGACATTTCCGAGCGGGTGGAGATGGAGCATGAGCGTCGCATCGCTTCCAAGGCACTCGCCGGCATTGCCGAAGCCGTGATCATCGCCGATGCCGAACGTCGGGTCACGACGGTCAATGCGGCCTATACCCGGATTACCGGCTACGAGTTGCCGACGCGGCGTGACTGCCGTTTCGACGAAACGCGCCGGTTGCCCGATGGCTCGCCGCTGCCAGAGTCGGTATGGGAGACCGTTGCCAACGGTGGCAATTGGAAGGGTGAGGTATCGAGCCTTCGAAGCGACGGCAGCAGTTATCCCGAGCTATTGAGCATCAGCGCCATTCGCGATACGTACGGCTCGGTGCAGCACTACGTGGCGGTATTCACCGACATTACCGCCACCAAGGCCGACCGCCAGCGACTGGAGCACCTGGCCACGCACGACCCGTTGACTGGCTTGGTCAATCGCGCCGAGTTCGAGCGCCGGTGCGAGCAGGCCATTCTGTCCGCAACGCATGAGCGGAGTGCGGTGGCGGTGCTGTTTGTCGATCTGGATGCGTTCAAGGTGGTCAATGACAGCTACAGCCACGCGGTCGGCGACAGCCTGTTGGTGCAGGTGGCCGAACGCATTGAGCGCATGCTGGGCAAGCATGACATCGCCGGCCGCATCGGAGGCGATGAATTCACCGTGTTGCTGGGCAAGCTGGCCACACGCGAGGACGCGCGCGGCATGGTCAATCGCATGCTGGCCCGTCTGTCCGAGCCGATGATGGCGGCCGATTACGAAATCGTGCTCAGCGCCAGCATCGGCATTGCCGGCTTTCCGCTGGACGGTGGGGATCCCATCACGCTGATCACCAATGCCGATGCCGCGATGTACGTGGCCAAGACCGAAGAGCGCAACGCCTACCGCTTCTACACGCCGCTGATGCACGCCGACGCGCGCCGCCGCTTGATGCTGGGCGTGGATCTGCGACAGGCGCTGTCCAGAGACGAATTCCATCTGTACTACCAGCCGAATGTCGACCTGCGCAGCGGGCGTATTGTCGCCGTGGAGGCGCTGTTGCGCTGGCGTCATCCCGAACGCGGCATGCTGCTGCCCGATGAGTTCATTCCGATGGCCGAAAGCCTGGGGCTGATCCGCCAGATCGACGAATGGGTCATAGGCGAGGCCTGCGCGCAGCTGCGGCGATGGGACGATGCGCGCGTGCCGCCTTTGCGCATGGCTATCAATGTCTCGGCCAGCACCTTCGGGCATCGCTCCTTCATCGGCACGCTGGGCGCCGCGATGGATGCCCAGGGTTTGCCGGGCTCGCGCCTGCTCATCGAGATCACCGAGAGCGCCATTCTTCGCCTGGGCGAGCAGACCGACCGCGCCATGCACGCCTTGCATGCGCTGGGGGTGGGTGTAGCGATCGACGATTTTGGAACGGGCTATTCCTCGCTGGCCTATCTCAAGCTGTCGGCCGTTGCCGTTCTCAAGATCGACCGCTCCTTCATCAACGGTCTGCCGGAAGATACCAACAACGTGGCGATCACCGAAGCCATGCTGGCTATTGCGCGAAGCCTCAGCCTGCGCCCCATCGCCGAGGGCATCGAAACGCAGGAGCAGCACGATTTCCTGCTGCGCGCCGGTTGCGCCGAGGGGCAGGGATTCTTCTATGCCCGGCCGCAGCCGGCGGAAGAGATTGCGCGCATGGTGCAGCAATCCAACCCCCGGCACGCGGTCTCGCGGCTGCGATTGGTGCCCCCCGAGCACACCGGGTCGCGCTTTGAGCCTATTCAAAATGTTTCCAGGTCGCCCTTCCGCGATGGCGAGGATTGAGCCCCTCTCGACGGGACCTGATTGGTATCGAATCTCGGCTGGCGTTATTTTCTCCTCCCCCTGCTCGCAGTTGCCTCTTGTGTATAACTCAACGGGTGCATGAGCATATTTCTGCTTCCTCTCCCCCGTTCACCGATTTGTGCACGGGGAGAGAGGGTTGGGGTGAGGGGGGGCTCGCGACACCGCTTCTACTTCGTCGTCCCGGCGTAGGCCGGGACCCAGTGACTTATCGCTCGATTGTCGTGTCTGCGTGTTCTGGCTCGCCTGCGGCGGGCTTTCGAACCGCTGCCGCGGTCCGAGTCACTTTTCTCTGTTTGGCCAGAGAAAAGTAACCAAAAGAGAGGCCACCCCGGTTTCGCGCCCTCCGGCTTCGCCTGCGGGTCCGTGAGGTCTGGCCGGGCTTTTCGACACGACGTCCCTGTCGTGTCGAAAAGGCGCAGGCATCCATGCCTGCGCCCCCTTCGGGGCCTGATCGTCCAGCCCTCACCGCTGCACAGGGGACCCCCAAGAGCAAAAGCAACACCTCGCTCATCGGAAGTTCGCCATGTCCTGCCGGGCCGAAAGAGCGACTCCCTGCCGACGCGAGATGTGCACAAGAGACAGCGGCAGGCAGCGGGAGCATCGCGTCGGCTGAGACTCGACGCGAATCGAGCCGTCGGGAGAGGGGGCTCTTACTCAATGCAACTGCACATCCACCACGGTTTCCTCCGGCTTGTACATGGTGGGGAACAGTCGCTTCAGGTTTGTGACCTTCGGTGCATCGTTGAAGATGATGTAGGGCTCGTTGGGATGCAGCCGTGCGTAGTTCTGGTGATAGGCCTCGGCGGTATAGAAGGCTTTCAGTGGGGCGATCTGGGTGACGATGGGATCGGTGAACGCCTTGGCCTTGGTGAGCTGGTCGATATACGCGGTGGCGATGCGTTTCTGTTCGTCGTTGTTGTAGAAAATGGCCGAGCGATATTGCGTGCCGACATCCGGGCCTTGCCGATTGAGCTCGGTCGGATCGGTGGCCACCGAGAAGAACACACGCAGCAACTGGCCATAGCTGACCTGCGCGGGGTCGTAGACGATCTTCACCGACTCCGCGTGGCCGGTGTTGCCGGTGCCGACCAACTCGTAATGCGCGGTGTCGCCGTTGCCGCCGGCATAGCCGGCCCAGACTTTCTTCACGCCTTTCACATGCTCGAAGACGGACTCCACCCCCCAGAAGCAGCCGCCGGCCAACACGGCGGTCTGCTCACCATGGCTCGCCGCGTTGGCGGCATCCAACGCGGGTGGCGGCAGAGCGACGGCGGCGCTCGCCGCCGACAAACCGCAGGCGCTGACACCGGCCAGCGTGAGCATGCCCATGAGGGCGCGGAGGGGACGATGGCGGATGGTGGTCATGGCAGGGTTCTCCGTCGGCATGGCGCGTAGCGGTAGTTACGATGACTGATTCGTTGGATGGAGCCTGATGGTTACTTCGGGCAGGGGCTCCATGTGCGGCACGATGTTATCGTGCCGGCCTTTCATGGCTGCCGACGTTTCCTTCATGTCCCACACTTTCGACCTTGCGGCTTACCTGCACCGGATCGGCTACGACGCCCCGGTGAAGCCGGATCTCTCGACGCTGCGGGCGCTGGTGGCCGCACATGTCGCTGCAATCCCGTTCGAGAATCTGGATCCGCTGCTGGGCGTGCCCGTGGTGCTGGAACCGGCGCTGATCGAGAAGAAGCTGGTGCAGTCCGGACGCGGCGGCTACTGCTTCGAGCAGAACGCGTTGCTTCGTGGCGTCTTGAGCGCCATCGGCTTCGAAGTTGTCGGCCTGATAGCGCGTGTGCTGTGGGGACGCGAAGAGGATGCCATCACCGCGCAGAGCCATATGCTGCTGCGCATCGAGCTGGAAGGCGCGAGCTGGCTGGTCGATGTGGGGTTTGGCGGCCAGACGCTGACCGGCGCGCTGAAGCTGGAGGCGGATACGGTGCAGCCGAGCGCGCATGAGCCGTATCGGTTGATCCACGCCGACGGCGTATGGCGCATGCAGAGCCTGGTTCGCGACACCTGGTCCACGCTGTACCGCTTCGACCTGCAGCCGCGCTATCCGATCGACTACGTGGTGGCGAACCACTACAGCTCGACCTATCCCGAGTCGCACTTCCTGCACAGCCTGGTGGTGGCGCGCAGTGTCCCGGGTCGAAGGCTCGCCTTGCGCAATCGCGATTTCGTGGTGCATCACCTCGGCGGCGAATCGGTGCGGCGTACGCTGCGCGATGCCGCCGAGATACGTGAGGTGCTGGGGCGGGAGTTCCTGATTCGCGTTCCGGACCATCCGCTGCTGGATCAGCGTCTGGATGCGCTGCCAATGCCGGAGTAAAAAGCTTCCATCATTATCGGTACCCCGATTTAATGCCGATACAACGGCCCGTCATCTTTTGTTTTGGAACATGGTCATGCGCAGCGTACTTTCTTCGGCATTGATGCTGGCGGCATTTTCAGCGTGCGCTGCGCCATCGCCTTGCGATGGCGTAAGTCGTGAACTCACTTATGCGCAAAAGCAGGCCTGGGCACCTACCATTGCCAAACAATTGGGTTTCGCAAAAGTCGATGTGTTGCAGTCATTCAAGCTGGGTGCTTGGAATGTCATCTATGTTGATACACACGAGTCTGATGAAGCCTTTCTATTTTATGCACGCGACCCTCTGACTTCTCACTACGTCACCAAGTGGGGTGGTGCCGCCATGCAGGATGAGGAGCTAGATCTTAAGTTATGGATCAGCAGGAAGGCCCCGGGCATTCCGGAAAAGCTCGCCGGATGTTTTGCTTGGCATGTAACAAAGGATCGAGACTTGTGATTGCGTTGGCGTAATGCTCGCCAGCGGATCTTCATGAGATGTGGGATCGCTGCTCACCCCAACCCTTTCCACGGCGCCTGATTAACGTCGACTCACAGCTACGCGTGCTGTTAGCTCCCTCCCTTGCTTGCAGGGGAGGGCTGGGGAGGGGTAAGTACTTGAGAAAGCGTTTCGGGAGAGGTTTTCGCAAGGGTTCACCCCCTCCCAGCCTCCCCCTGCAAGCAAGGGGAGGGGCAAAACCGCACCAGCTGAGAGTCGGCGCTAATCAGGTCCCCGGCGGTGAGAGGGAGTTCAAACATGTTCGCGCTCACGTTGAGATGTGCACAAGAGACAGGGCTTTGCCGGAGGATACTTACCCCGCGGCGTGCACATGGATGGTGATGTCTTCCAATTGCACCACCTGGCCTGCGTGGATCTTGCAGGTCTTGCGCAGCTCCTGCGCGCCATCGACGTACACCATGCCGCTGGCCACGATCGCCTTGCCGGCGCCGCCGCTATCGCACAGGCCGACCAGCTTGAGCAGGTGGTTGAGTTCGACGTGGTCGCGGTCGGGATCGAGTTCGAAATCTAGTTCGTGCATGTAGCGGTTTCTCAGTTATCCGAGTCAGTTATCCGGGTCGTTGAAGGCCGGATCGTTGAAGGCATGTTCGGGGAGTGCAAAGAAGGCGAAGAAAGGCACGTTGTCGTCCAGCCAGCCTTCGGCCGCCTCGTCGAGGATATCCAGCAGCGTATCGAAGTCTTCCTCGTTCGCGTTGCGTAGATCCTCGGCGTGCTCGAACAGCAGCAGATAACCCGGCGCCTTCAGCCAGTCGAAGTCGCACACACAGTCCGCCAGCGCATCCCAGTTGTGGCCGAATGTGGCGGGCAGCTGCCACGAGTCGGCCAGGCGACGGAGCAAGTCGTCCTTGCCGCGGCAGTCCTTGAGGCTGGTGCGGCCGACGAACAGCGCCTGGCCAGTGGCCTGTGAGGCCAAGGGCTCCAGGTCGTCCTCGACGACAAAAAACACGCCGCCGCGGGCGGGGTCGGTCAGGTCGATCTCGGTATCGTTGTCTTGGTCGCTCATCGGTTGACCTGGAAGCTGTGGAAGGAGCGGTAGTGGTCGTCGGTGTAGTAGTAGATCACCGGAGGGTTACCGCCCGTGATGATGCGTCGCGCACCGCGATAGTCCAGTCCAGGCGTTTCCACCGTGTACTCGTGGTAATAGCCGTTGGGCTGTGACGGCAGGCGGCCTTCGCGGTTGCCGAAGACGGTGCCGTCCTGGCGGTGTTCGAACGGACCGCCGCGGACGATGCGCGCCACGGTGTCGCGTGCCTCGGGCGGCAGAAAGGAGGGCAGTGTCGCCGGCGTCTGGCTGGCACCTGCTGGCGTGGCCTGGCTGGTGGCCGCCGCGCGCATCGCGCCTGGCGGCGGGGTGGGGTGCCGGCTCCAGAAGATCGCCGCGGCGACAAGGATGGCGAGCAGGATCAGGGGCTTGAGGGAGCGCATGGGTGTTGACGGGTGAAGGGTGGGCGGCAGCTTATCAGGGGGATGTTATGGGAGGCCGAGTTTGAATCGGGCCCTCTCGCAGGCCGATCTTGCGACAAGACACACAATCATGGCCCTCAAGCGTTGAACCGTCATCGGTCCGGCTGTAGAGTCCAGCGCTTTGCCATGGGGGGAGCCATGTTCAAGCAAGTGCTGATGATGGGGGCGCTTACGCTGTCGCTGTGTGCCTGTGGAGGGCAGAAAACGCGTGAGACGGTGGCGTTGGATCCGTTGGTGGTGCCTGCGTCGGCGCCGTGGATCAGCGTGGAGCCAACGCAGGGTGACCTGCAGGTGCGCGGCATCGATGAGAAGGTGATCCTGAGTCCTTCGCGTCCGGTGTCGGAGGTGCTGCAGGCTCAGTTGCGCAGCGCCTTGCAGTCGGCCTACATGTCCAACCTCACCGTGGCTTGCGAGCATGTGAAGACCGATATGCGCGTGAAGCATGCGGACGACGCGCCGAGTATCGCGACGCTGGATGTCTCCATGCACTGCACCACCAATGCGCGCGGTTTCGTGACGCGCAGCGATCTTCACTCGCAGCCGTCGGCACCGGTATCCGCGCAGACTGACTACAGCAAACTGTTCGTCTCGCTGCTCGATGAAGCGTCCAAGGAGATGATCGGCAAGGTGCAGGCCGACATCGACGCTAGCAAGAGCAACCTGAAGTAAGAGCGCTTCAAGGTCTCCGGGCGACCGATGACCTAGCCCCTCTCCACTCGGGAGAGGGGTTAAAGGTTCAGCGCTGCAATTCCTTCAGCCAGTTGGCCGCACCCAAACCCGCCTTTCTCCCGCTGGCATAGCACGCGGTGAGCAGATAGCCGCCGGTTGGTGCTTCCCAGTCCAGCATTTCCCCGGCGCAGAACACGCCGGGCAGGGCGTTGAGCATCAACGCTTCGTTCATCGCTTCCAGTCGCACGCCACCGCCGCTGCTGATCGCTTCCTCGATCGGTCGCGCCCGCTTGAGATGCAAGGGCAGGCGCTTGATGGTGCGGGCGAGCAGCGCGATGTCGCTGAGTTGGGTCTTGTCGAGCACTTCATGCAGCAGCGCCGCCTTGACGCCGGTAAGGCCAGCCTGCCGGCGCAAATGCTCGCTGAGCGAGCGGTGGCCGCGCGGTTTGGCGAGATCCCGCTCCAGACGCTCCAGCGTGCGATCAGGCGCCAGGTCCAGTTGCAACGTGGTTTGACCGTGTTTGGCGATGGCGTCGCGCAGCGTGGCGGAGAGCGCGTAAATCAGGCTGCCTTCGATGCCGGTTTCGGTGATGACACATTCGCCCTGGCGCTGGTGGCCCAGGCCGTGGGCATCGCGCCAGTGCGCCACCACGGGTTTCAGCGGCGCACCCGCATGGCGGCTGGCGAGGAAGTCGCTCCAGCCGATGTCGAAGCCGCAATTGGACGGCTGCAACGGCGCGACATCCACGCCGCGCGCTGCCAGCCACGGCTGCCATGCGCCATCGGAACCCAGCTGCGGCCAGCTGCCGCCGCCGAGTGCCAGCACCGTGGCGTCAGCGCGTATCGCTCGCTCGCCGTCTGGCGTTGCAAAGCGCAGGGCGCCGTCGTCATGCCAGCCCAGCCAGCGATGATGCGCGTGGAAGCGCACACCGCTCTCGCGCAGGCGGTGTACCCAGCCGCGCAGCAAGGGCGCAGCTTTCAAGTCGCTAGGGAACACGCGACCCGAGCTGCCGACAAACGTTTCCACGCCTAGCCCACGCGCCCAGGCACGTAGGGCGTCGGCATCGAAATCGTCGAGCCACGCGCCGACTTCCTTCGCACGGGCGCCGTAGCGCTGGACGAAATCCGCTTTGGCTTCACCGTGCGTGAGGTTCATGCCGCCCTTGCCGGCGAGCAGGAATTTGCGCCCGACCGAGCCCTTGCCTTCGTACAGATCCACCGCGACACCGGCCTCACGCGCGGCTTCGGCGGCCATCAGTCCGGCGGGGCCGCCGCCGATGATGAGCAGTCCGGGAGCGGATGCGGTAGGCGCGGTTGGGTTCATGGCGTCAGCTGGCCATGCTCATGCGACGCACGGGTTCGACCGACACCGTGTTGGTCTCGCTCATCATCTGCAGTTGCGCATCCTGGATCAGGCATTGCAGCCGCATGCCGCGTTGAGTCAGCTCAAGCAGCGCTTCGACCGTGGCGGCGGGAATATCGAGCACGGTGAGGTTGCGATGGCGCGCCAGCGATGCACCGGTTTTGTCCCACCAGATGTCGGCGGTGCGTCCGCCGTAGTTGATCACCACGACCTGTTGCGCGCGACCACATGCCTTGCGAATGCGCGCCTCGTCCGGCTGACCCAGCTCGATCCATTGCTCGATCTCGCCGGTATAGGCCTTGCGCCAGAGGTCGGGCTCGTCGTCGGTGCTCAAGCCTTTGCCGAATTCCAGCCGGTCGTCAGCGTGGAGGGCGAAGGCGAGCAGGCGCACCATCAGGCGCTCTTCGGTTTCCGAGGGGTGGCGCGCGAGGGTGAGCGCATGGGTGGCGTAGTAGTGCCGGTCCATGTCGCTGATTTGCAGCTCGGCTTTGTAGATGGTGGCGTTGAGGGCCATGGGTGGGCGCCTGGATAAGGTAGCCGAGCATTGTAGGGCAGCATGAGCGCTTAGCCTCCTCTCCCCCGTTTACCGAGTTGTGCACGGGGGAGAGGATTGAGGTGAGCAACTGTGTTGGCAGTCAAGCGGATGTCGCATGTTCCAGATGCCACGAGGCGTTGTCGCGAACCATGGCGTTGAGCACGGTTAATAGCTTGCGCATGCAAGCGACGA
>NZ_JAPDPD010000004.1 GCF_026283965.1 Dyella subtropica | reverse complement strand
CGGTGCGCTGCTCCACCAGGCTCGCACGCACCCGATGCATCGCCTGCAGATCCTGTTGCGCGACACTCTTCACACTCACAAAGCGCATGCTCGGACGACTCATCGCCTCGCAGATCGCTTCGGCATCCTTAGCATCGTTCTTGTTGCTCTTTACATACGGCTTCACGAATTGTGGCGCGATCAGCTTCACGCGATAGCCGCGTGACTGAAGTTCCCGCGCCCAATGGTGGGCGCCACCACACGCCTCCATGCCGATCTCGCAGCCGGGCTCGGCCACCTCCAGTACCGCCTTCAACCACCGCTCGCGCGACAGGCGGCGACGCCATACCGGTTGCTCGTGTCTATCGACCCCGTGGACCTGGAAGACCTGCTTGGCCACGTCAACTCCAAGGCGCGTAAGCTTCATGGGTGGACTCCTCTTCGCCAGCGACTGGTTCTATCGCTTCCAGTCTGGCACTCGATGCCGAAGACGGGGAGGAGTCCATCTCATTGTTTTGGGTCGGAAGCGGACCTTACTCAGAAGCTTTTCAGCCACGCCTCAAAGTACTCGCGTTGCGCAGCGACAGTTGCAGGCTGAACGTTCGGTGCGTACCGCTGTCCTGATGCCAGCCGCGCAGAAACCCCTTCATGGCCGAAGCCAGGTGTGCGTAGCTCGTCTCAAAGGATGAGTCCAGCTGCGACAGGAAGAACTGATCGTCACTGATCATCCGCCGGATGCCGAGCAACGTGTTGCACAACGGAGAGCTGTGCCCTTCGCACTGGATCTCAGGATGCTGCGCGAGTAATTGGCACGACAGTGTCGAGCCCGCACGCGGCAGGCCGGTGACACCAACGAAAGTACACGCTGTCACGTCAGAATCCCTTGCTGAGCTGCACCCACGCTCGCGTGGACGGACGCTTGCCCGCCTGGGCCGGCGTGCTGCCTACCGGTTGTCCCACCTGCACCTGCGCGACCCACTGATCGGGGCCCGCCCAGTTCAGTCCCAAGCCCACGCTGCTCAGCGTGGCATGGTTGCTGCCGGTGTTGCCGGCCCACGGCTGCGGATTGATCCACATGCCGCCCTGGTCGACAAACGCACTACCCTGCCAAGCACCGCCCGGCAAGCTCAAGTCGTGGCGCAATTCCACCGTGGCCAGGTAACCGGAAGCACCCGCCAGCGTGCTCACTTCGTAGCCACGCACGCTCTGCATGCCTCCGAGCAGAAACTGCTCCGAGGAATCCAGGTTGCGATGGCTGTACTGGCCACTGAGCGACGCGTATAGGCGCGTCGTAGCAGTGATCATCTGCAGGCGGCTTACGTTACCGCCCCAGTGCAGCGCGTGGCCCTGGGTCTTGGCCGTTACGGCATCACTGGCCTTCGCCGCCGGGTCGTCAAAATCCAGTTGCCCGCGTGTCACCGACAGTTGCGCCTGCGTCACGCCTCCCCCGCCCCAGTCGTCTCGATGATCGAACGTGCCGCTGGCCGTCCAGTCCCACGAGTGGCGATCATCGTGCACGCCGGTGCTGCCGGTGTCGTCCGCCAGATGGCGATTGTCGACTTCCAGTCGGACACTGACGTTTGTGTCGGGGCTGCGTACGATGGGTTGAAACAACCACGCGCTGGCGTCGGTGGCATGCCCTCGGGCGTGCAGATCCGACAAACCGTCGCCCAGCTGGTAAGACAGTGCTGAGTACCCAAGTCCGAACCGGGTGCCTGCGCCATTGAACGCAAAGTCATAGGCCAGGCGGCCGTAATGCATGTGCCCGTCGGAAACCAGGCCCCCCGCGCTGAGCTGATCGCCGAGGCCTGCCAGATTGTTCACAGCCACGTTGCCACCTAGACGGACACGACCGGTATAGCGATCGCCTCCATCGTCCAGCGTGAGATTGCCGGTCACGGGTGGCAGCGCCTGCGCGTCGACGCTGAGGTTGCTGGTCCCGGGCGCACTGCCGGGGCCTAGCACCGCATGCCCCTGCACGCCTGGCAGATCGTTCAACAACAGCAACTGACGATCCAGGGAATCCTGCGTTACCAGTTGGCCCGATTGCAGCGGACTAAGGGTGGCGTTGAGCAGGCTCGTCTGGACACGGCTGTGGTTGCTCACTTGCACCTGGTCGTAGCGCGCTTCGACGACCTTGAGCTGCACCACGCCATCATTCAGCGCCTGTGCCGGTATGACAGCGCGGGACAACGGATAACCGTGGGCGCGATAGTAGTCAGTGATGCGTTGCGCGAGGACGGTGAGCGTAGCCAGCGTCTGCGTGCGGCCTTCGCCATCGGCGACCAGCGCATGCAATGTAGCTGTATCGAAAACCGTGTTGCCACCAACAACGATCTGCTTCACCTCAAATGGGGTGTTGTCGTTGGCGTGGGCGGTTTCGGGCGTCTGGATCTGTATTCCCGGTTCACGGCGGGGCAACGGTTGCTGTGGCGGCTGCGCCTGTTGCAGCAACTGACCGCTGGTAGGCGGCACCTGCTGCGCGAACGCAGGAGCAGCCAACAGGGCCATGGCGAGGGGCGACAGGCACAACGTGATGGAACGGGTCACTGGCAGGCATCCGAAAGGCGTGGAAGAGAGAGGGTGCGATTCGTTATGGCAGGCGCACGCCGCCACCCACTACGCGGATATCCGGGGTGTAGAGATCTCCCGCGACAGCCGAGGTAGCGGACCGGAGCGGTACCGCGGCCGACGACGACCCGTCTGGCGCGGCCATCGTCGGCACCAGTAAGCCACCCGACGACAGCACGGTGCCACTAGGCGCCGGCCGACCCAGTAGCTGCTGCAGATAGGCCACGCTCGGCAACACCACGCCACCGCCGACCACCACGTTGAACGCCAGTGCATTGGCAGCAGCCTGTACGAAGACATAGTCGCCATCGTTCGCGGCCAGGCCACTGCCGGTCATGGCGTAATGCCCGGCCGGGCTCTGCGGGGTGGCTGGGGTGGTAAAGCTCAGCGAGCCAGTAGTCGCATTGGCCAAGGTGTCGTTCCCCTGGAAACCGGTGACCGTACCTGTCAGCGGCGGAATCGCCTGGCCGGTGTATACCTTCACCGGTGTCGCCACATAGATCAGCGTGGCCGGTGTTATCGAAAGCGTGCCGCTGTCGTAGGTGATGGCGTAGTTATTCGAGGCAAGGCCGCCAGGCGTGAGCGCGTAGTTGCCCACGTTCAAGGCGCCTTGCGAACTGCCGCCATAGCTCAGCGCACCTCCCAGCACGGTGGAGGTCTGCCCATCGACGAAGCCGCTGTAGACCACACCATTGCCGCCGCCGTAGGCGATACCGTCATAAGTCTTGCTGGTGTTGTTCGCCGTCACCAGCAGCCATGTCGGCGTGATGCTTGCCGCGCCGCTCGCATGAGTGGGCAACGTGTAGTTGGACAGGTTCGTGCCGCTGCTGGCAACAAAGTTACCGCTGTCCAATGTCGCCGTGACCGTGTTGGCATTGGCTACGTCGCTGCTGTTATAGGTGCCATTGGCCTGCGTCACCGTCGCGCCCTGCCCGCTGACAAAACCGCTCAGCGTGTAATCGATCGGCATGAGCGTCGCCGAGGTGGTGCCGTCGTACACCTTGCTGATCCGGCCGGTAAGACTGGCCGTCAGTGGCGCCGGTGTAATGGTCGCCGCCACGCTGGCGCTGCCTGACGCCAAGGCGTAATCGCTGACCAACGAACCAACGCTGCCGGTAATGCCGGCAATGCTCAGGCCCGATATCGTGAAGTTAGTGGCGTTGGTCACCTGCGCACTGTTGTAGACCGCGCCGGTGTCGGCCAGGGCAGCGCTGGTATCGCCAGAGACCAGTCCACTGTAGCTGTACGTCGGTGCAAAGCCGGCCGGTGCACTGGTCGTGCCGTCATAGATCTTGGTCACGCCGCTGTTGGTCAGGGTCGGCGTCAGCGTCGCGGGTGTAATCGTCGCGGCAACACTCGCGTTGGTGGATGCCAAGGTGTAATCGCTGACCAACGAACCAACGCCGCCGGTAATACCGGCAATGCTCAGCCCCGATACCGTGACATTGGTGGCGCTGGCCACGTGCGCGCTGTTGTAAGCCACACTGGTGTCGGCCAGGCTGGCGCCGGTATCGCCGGAAACCAGGCCGCTGTAGCTGTACCTTGCGGCAAAGCCCACCGGTACGGCAGTCGTGCCGTCATAGATCTTGGTCACGCCGCTGTTGGTCAAGGTTGGGGTCAGTGTCGCCGGCGTGATGCTCGCCGCCACACGCGCATTATTGGATGCCAAGGCGTAATCGCTGACCTGAGAGAGGTTGCTACCGGCAATGCCGCTGATGCTCAGGCCCGATACCGTAACGTTAGTGGCGCTGGCTACGTGCGCGCTGTTGTAGGCCATCCCGGTGTCGGTCAGGCTGGCGCTGGTGTCGCCGGCAATCAGTCCGCTGTAGCCATATGTCGGGGCAAAGCCGATCGGTGCAGCGGTCGTACCGTTGTAGGTCTTGGTTACGCCGCTGTTGGTCAACGTCGGTGTCAAAGTCGCCGGCGTGATGCTTGCCACCCCTGCTCCAGTGGATGCGGTGGTGCTCACCAAGGCGTAATCGCTTAGCACGGAGTTGTCGGTGCCGTTTCCGGTGATCGATGCCAGCGACAGGCCGCCTTGCATGATCGCCGTTGCCGAGGCGACGTGAGCCGAATTGAACACCGGCGTGGCCGAACTACTCACCGTAGCGCTGTCACCCGACACCAGGCCTGCGATGCCGTACGTCGGGCTGAATCCGCCGGGTGCCGCCGTGGTGCCGTTGTAGGTCTTGGTGACGTTGGTGGTATTGGAAAGCGATATCGTCACCGGCGCTGGCGTGATGGTGGCCGCCACGCTCGCGTTGCTGGACGCCAAGGCGTAATCGCTGACTCGCGAACCGTTGCTGCCGGTTATGCCGCTGATGCTCAAGCCCGAAACCGTAACGTCAGTAGCGCTGGCCACGTGCGCGCTGTCGTAAGCCGTACCGGTGTCGGCCAAGCTGGCGCCGGTATCGCCGGCAATCAGCCCGCTGTAGCTATACGTCGGGGCAAAGCCGCCCGGCGCAGCGGTCGTGCCGTCATAGGTCTTGGTCACGCCGCTATTGGTCAGTGTCGCCGTCAGCGTCGCGGGTGTGATAGTCGCCGCCACATTCGCATTGCTGGATGCCAAGGTGTAATCGCTGGCCAGCGAACCGTTGCTGCCGGTAACGCCGCTGATGCTCAGCCCCGATACGGTGATGCCGGTAGCGTTGGCGACGTGCGCGCTGTTGTAAGCCACACTGGTGTCAGTCAGGCTGGCGCCGGTATCGCCGGAGACCAGGCCGCTGTAGCTGTATGTTGCGGCAAAGCCAGCCGGTGCGGCGGTCGTGCCGTCGTACTTCTTAGTCACGCCGCTGTTGGTCAGCGTCGGCGTCAGCATCGTCGGCGTGATGCTCGCTGCGACATTTACGCTACTGGCCGCCAAGGCGTAATCGCTGGCCTGCGAGCCGTTGCTGCCGGTAATGCCACTGATGCTCAGGCCCGATACGGTCACGTCAGTAGCGCCTACCACGTGCGCGCTGTTGTACGTCGCACTGGTGTCGGTCAGGCTGGCGCTGGTATCGCCGGAAATCAGTCCGCTGTAGCTATACGCCGGTATAAAGCCGATTGGCGCGGCGGTCGTGCCATCGTAGGTCTTGGTCACACCAACGTTGGTCAGGGTCGCCGTCAGTGGTGCCGGCGTGATGGTTCCGGCTACCGGAGCGATGGGTGGTAGCGCCACGCTGTAGTCGGTGCTCTGGCTACCATTCGTGCTGCTGCCGATATCCACCCCGAGGCTGCCGGAGGCACTGATGCTGCTGGCACTCGCGACGTGACGGCTGTTGTAAGCCAACGTGATGCCAGTGGCATCGAGCACGAGGCTATCGCCGCTGAGCGCACCGCTAACGCTACCGCCGCTCAAACTGGTACCGGTCGCCGCCGTGGTGCCGTCGTAGACCTTGGTCAGCGTGCCGCCAATGGTCGGCGCCGTGGCCGTCAACACCAACGGCGAGATGCTTGCTAAGCCCGCGCCGGTGGCGGCGGTGGTGCTCACCAAGGTGTAATCGCTGAGCACGGAGTTGTCGGTGCCGTTGCCGGTGATCGATGCCAGCGACAGGCCGCCTTGCGCGATCGCCGTCGCCGAAGCGACGTGAGCCGAATTGAACACCGGCGTGGCCGAACTACTCACCGTAGCGCTGTCGCCAGACACCAGGCCTGCGATGCTGTACGTCGGGCTGAATCCGCCGGGTGCCGCCGTGGTGCCGTTGTAGGTCTTGGTGACGTTGGTTGTGTTGGAAAGCGATATCGTCACCGGCGCTGGCGTGATGGTGGCCGCCACGCTCGCGTTGCTGGACGCCAAGGCGTAATCGCTGGCCTGCGAGCCGTTGCTGCCGGTAATGCCACTGATGCTCAAGCCCGATACCGTAACGTCAGTAGCGCTGGCCACGTGCGCGCTGTCGTAAGCCGCACCGGTGTCGGCCAAGCTCGCGCCGGTATCGCGGGCAATCAGCCCGCTATAGCTATACGTCGGGGCAAAGCCGCCCGGCGCATTCGTCGTGCCGTCATAGGTCTTGGTCACGCCGCTGTTGGTCAGCGTCGGCGTCAGCGTCGCGGGTGTGATGGTCGCCGCCACACTCGCGTTGGCGGATGCCAAGGTGTAATCGCTGACCTGCGAACCGTTGCTGCCTGTAATGCCGCTGATGCTCAGACCCGATACCGTGATGTCGGTGGCGCTAGCCACGTGCGCGCTGTTGTAAGCCGCGCCGGTGTCAGTCAGGCTGGCGCCGATATCGCCCGTGGCCAAACCACTGTAACTGTACGTCGGGGCAAAACCGACTGGCGCAGCGGTCGTGTCGTTATAGGTTTTTGTCACGCCGCTGTTGGTCAACGTCGGCGTCAGCGTCGCGGGTGTGATGCTCGCCGCCACACTCGCATTGCTGGATGCCAAAGTGTAATCGCTGGCTTGCGAACCGTTGCTGCCGGTAATGCCGCTGATGCTCAGGCCCGATACCGTGATGTCGGTGGCGCTGGCCACATGCGCGCTGTTGTACGCCACGCCGGTGTCACTCAGGCTGGCGCTGGTATCGCCGGAGACCATGCCACTGTAGCTGTACGTCGGCGTAAAGCCGCCTGGCGCATTCGTCGTGCCGTCGTACGTCTTGGTCACTCCGCTGTTGGTCAAGGTCGACGTCAGCGTCGCGGGTGTGATGGTTCCAGCCACCGCAGCGATGGTTGGTGCAGCGAGGCTATAGTCAGTGCTCTGGCTGCCGTTCGTGCTGGAGGTGATATTCACCCCGAGACTGCCGCTGGCATCGACGCTGCTGGCACTTGCGACGTGACTGCTGTTGTAAGCGAGCGTGATGCCGCCGGTAGTGAGCGACAAGCTATCGCCACTGAGGGCCCCACTGACGCTGCCGCCGCTCAAACTGGCACCGGCCGCCGCCGTGGTGCCGTCGTAGACCTTGGTCAGCGTGCCGCCGATAGTCGGTGCCGTGGCCGTCAACACCAACGGCGAGATGCTTGCCACACCCGCGCCGGTGACGGCGGTGGTGCTCGCCAAGGTGTAATCGCCCAGCACGGAGTTGTCAGTGCCGTTACCGGTGACCGATGCCAGCGACAGGCCACCTTGCATGATGGCCGTTGCCGAGGCGACGTGCGCCGCATTGAATACCGGCGTCGCCGAACTACTCGCCGTAGCACTATCACCCGACACCAGGCCCGCGAAGCTGTACGTCGGACTGAAGCCGCCTGGTGCCGCTGTGGTGCCGTCGTAGGTCTTGGTGACGTTGGTGGTATTGGAAAGCGATACCGTCAGCGGTGCTGGCGTGATGGTCGCCGCGACATTCGCATTGCTGGATGCCAAGGTGTAATCGCTGGCCAGCGAACCGTTGCTGCCGGTAATGCTGCCGATGCTCAGCCCCGATAGCGTGAGGTTGGTGGCACCGACCACGTGGGCGCTGTTGTAAGCCGCACCGGTGTTGGACAGGCTGGCGCGGGTATCGCCGGAGATCAAGCCGCTGTAGCTGTACGTCGGCGTAAAACCGCCTGGCGCATTCGTCGTGCCGTCATAGGTCTTGGTCACGCCGCTGTTGGTCAGTGTCGCCGTCAATGTCGCGGGTGTGATGGTCGCCGCCACACTCGCGCTGTTGGGTGCCAAGGTGTAATCGCTGATCAGCGAACCGTTGCTGCCCGTAACGAGGAGGATACGCAAGCCCGATACGGTAATGCGAGAGGCGCTGCCCGCGTGCACGCCATTGTAGGCCACGCCGGTGTTGGTCAGGATGGCGCCGGTGTCGCCAGGGACCAAGCCAAGGTAGCTATACGTCGGGGTAAAGCCGACCGGTGCATTGGTCGTGCCGTTATAGACCTTGGTCACGCCGCTGTTCGTCAGTCTCGGCGTCAGTATGGCGCGTGTGATGGTCGCCGCCACATTCGCACTAGTGGACGCCAAGGTGTAATCGCTCGCCAGCGAGCCGTTGCTGCCGGTAATGCCGCTGATGCTCAGACCCGATACCGTGACGTTGCCAGCGTTGACCACGTGCGCACTGTTGTACCTCGCACTGGTGTCAGTCAGGCTGGCGCTGGTATCGCCGGCAATCAGTCCGCTGTAGCTATACGTCGGGGTAAAACCGACCGGTGCAGCGGTGGTGCCGTTATAGGTTTTGGTCACGCCGCTATTGGTCAATGTCGGCGTCAGTGTCGCCGGATTGATCGTCAGGGTCGCGCTCGACGTGCCGAAGCTCAGATCGTAACTGGTGGAATACGCCGACGAAACATTCTCGCCATAGCTACCGGCGTGCTGCGCGTTCGTCAGCCCCAACGTGATCGCCGAAAGATCCGGCGACGCAAGCGAATAACTCAATACTGCGCTGGCTTGATTGGTGCCGTTATACGTCACCGTCTGATTGCTCGCGCTGATGGTCAGCGGAGTTAGCAGGCTTTCGATCAAGGGTGTGGTGTAGCCGTTGTAGATTCGCCAGGTGGCGCCGCTGCCGCCGCTGGTTGCGGGAGTCCAGGAAAAATTGCTCTGCTGCACAATCTGGGTGTTGTCTAAGCCGGTCATCCCGGTTGCGGCGGCACCGCCAGTCCCGTATTGCTGATTGGTGCTCTGCGTATCCCAATAGCTGGCCGTAGTCGTGCCGCCCGTGACAGACCCAACCAGACCGCCCTGTTGATCGCTTGCATCACCCGTCGACACGCTGCCTGTGGCATAAGTGTCGATGATCGTGCCAGCGCTCATCAAACCTACTAACCCGCCAATCGCATTGTTGTTATTAGTCCCACCGGAGTTCCACGACACATTGCCCGTTGCATAAGCGTTCTGGATTATTCCGGTGTCATAGCCGACCAGCCCGCCGAGATAGTCCGCCGCGGCGCCGCCGCCATAGGAACCGCTCACCGCACCTGTGGCATAGGCATTGCTAACCGTGCCGTTGTTGGTCCCGACGAGACCGCCGAGATAGTCTCCAAATGACAACCCACTAACCGCTCCCTTGGCGTAAGCGTTACTGATAGTGCCGTTGGATTCGTTAGTGCCAACCAATCCGCCGATATTCGCACTATCACCAGAACCGCTAACCGTTCCCGTTGTGAAAACGTTGCTGACGGTGCCTGAGTTATCGCCCACCAGACCGCCGATGCTAATTGGCAGGCTCAAAGCCGTGCCTGAGGCTGCGCCTGAAACGCTCCCCCCCAGCAAGCCAACGTTGCGGATCGTGCCCGAGGATGCCCCAAACAGACCCACATCGGTGAGGGAGGAATTCCCCGTGACAGAAAGGCCGGTGATGGTGTGGCCAAGCCCGTCGAACACACCCGAGAACGCCGTGGTGTTGGTTCCGATCGGTGTGAAACTGCCCGAGAGATTCAGATTTCCCGCAAGCGCATAGAATCCGCTCGTACCCATGCTCTGCAGCGCGACACCGCTGCTGATCAACGTATAACTGTTCCCGTTGATGCTTAGCGCGTTGCTACCACCCGTAAAGTTCACCTGACCAGCGAACCCACTGCCGCCCAGTCCCACGTTGACGCTGGTGCCCACAGCCGGCGTGGTAACGGTCGTACCGTTATAGCCGCCGTAGTTCAATGCGAGACCCGCCGAACCACTTGCGGTCATCATCCTGTTGATATTGATGTTGCTCTGTGCGTCCAGCGTCAGCGTGTTCGAGCCCCAGCTCACCGTGTCATCCACGTTCACGTTGCCGCTACCGCTGGTGCTGCCCGCGCTGGACTGGATAACGACATTACCGCTGCCCAGCTGGGTGCCGAGTGCGGCGCCCGTCATGTCACCACCAGAGGGCGCGATAGTGAAATCATTCGGATCGATCAGCCACGTTCCGGACAGACCCAGAAGAGCCGCCGTCGTGATCTTTGCGGAATTCGCAACGCTGACTTTCGCTGCGCTCGTTTCGATCTGGCCACCGTTTCCGCCGTTGGGCGCGCTGGCATCGAGCGTGCCACCCACACTGACAGTGCCCGCATCCATGCCACCCAGCAGCGTGATGTGACCATGCTGGTTCTGTACGGTCTGCGCCTCGATGGTGCCGGTGTTATTCACCGCACTGGCGAGCAGGCTGTTGCGTGCACCGGCCGTCATCCATACATCGCCGCCATTCGCTTCGATCAGCTGACCGTTCTGAGCAAGCGCGTTGAGCGCACTCTTGTCCACCTGCACGCTCACCAGCTTGTTGCCGCCGAAGTTGAGCGTTACGGCGCTGCCGCCGGCCAGCGCCACGCTGCCTAGCTGGGCGTGAATCGCCCCCTGGTTACTGACCTGATGACCTAGCAGGGCTGCGTAGCCGCCACCGGTGACGTTGATGGTGCCCAGATTGGTCACACTGCCCTTGCCGGTGCCGCCAAAGGTCAGCGAGCCGGTGCCCAACACGCTGTCGTTGACATCCAGCGTCGAGGCGACGAGGCCGCCCACGTTTACCTGTGCGCCCTTCCCAAACAGGATGCCGTTGGGATTGATCAGGAATACCTGACCGTTGGCATTGAGGTGGCCAAAGATCTGGCTGCCGTTGGTATCGGCGATGCGATTGACCGCAATGGCGTTGGCGCCCGGCTGCACGAAATCCACGGTGGACTGGCTGCCGATGTTGAAGGTCTGCCAGTTGAGCGATAGGTTCTGGCTCTGCTGGGTGACGGTGAGCGTGTCGCCACGTTGCGCCAACTGACCGGAGCCACTGGTGACCTGGCCGCCGGTAGGCAGTGCATTGGCCGCCACGGTGGAGGACGTAGTCAGGGCAGGCTTCGCCGTGACCATACCCGGCGACGGTGCCGCGGCGAATGCCAGCAGCGGCAGGCTCAGGGGCAAGCCAGCCAACCACACCGCGCGGCGCGTGCCACCTTCAGCGCTGCGACCACCCTTGGTACGACTGCGGGCGAATTCGGACGCCACTTGCAGCACGCCCAGCCTGCGGTTCCAGACCAACCGAAAGATATGGTTCACCAGATTGCCCCCTGTGTGGTGCTCAGGTCTGAGCGCCAAACTTCACGTCATGTGGTAGTGGGTCGACCGATATCACGCACGCTTCGCACGAGCCGTGTGTCCCCTCAAATGGCGATACCCAAAAACTCAAGGCAGCTTTTGTGCCAACTCTCTCGTTCGCCGCCAGCAACAGCGCGGTGGCACAACGAAATCAACAACGATTCGCGTTGCTGAAAAATTCGACACCTTGGGCCGAGATTGAGCCGGCCGCCATGCCTCCCATTTGTGATTCATATCACAAAATGCTCTTTGACCTCGCCCGTTCGGGTCGTCGCCCACCGCATGGAATTGCGCAGTGGCCAGACCAACGGCTGGCACTTCGTTCTGATCGGCATGATCCGCCTGAGCGGCGTGGCCCATGGCGATCCACGCCCACCAGTATGTCGTCGGCATCGATCGCAATTTTTTGTGCCCACAGCCCTCCCCTGCGACCTGACTGCGGAGCCGGCGGCCGAAGATCCGTATATGGACTCCTCCCCTTTGCCAAGCATCCCCTAGCTCTGGCGTCCGTGTCGGCTGCACACGTATATCCGGCCTCTAGACGCTGCACCGCCTAAGCAGTGCCGGGCCACGATGAGCTAGTCGCGCGTCGGCTCCCAATCGCTTTGGCGTGCTTTGAGCACACGGACCTTTCAGGGTTTTGCCGACGCCAGTCCGACCAGTGCGTCACTAGCCCTTACTCCGCGACCAGGCCGCGGATCTAAAGGCGCCTGCCCCGCTTTGCGTCTGGGCATGCGCTATGCTCCAGCGAACTGACTAGCATTCCAGTCATCTGAGTCATGCGCGCTTTAGTTGTTGAGGACCAGGCACCTGTCAGGAATGCCATCGCGAAACGGCTCCGCGCTTCAGGGCATGCGGTTGATGAGGCGGCTGATGGCGCCACCGCCGAATCGTTTATCCAGTCATATACCTACGACGTATGGGTCCTGGACCGGCTCCTGCCCGATGGCGATGCACTGCTTCGCCTGAAGGGCTGGCGAGACCGCGGAGTGACCACGCCTGCGCTGTTCCTGACCGCTTTCGATCGCGTGGCTGATCGGCTGAGTGGCTTCGAGGTTGGGGCCGATGACTATCTGGTCAAACCGTTCGACATGGAAGAGTTGCTTGCTCGCCTTGCCGCGATAGCGCGTCGTGGATCAGTCATCAGGCCTAGCATTATTCGTATTGCCGACCTCGAGGTTGATGTCGGGCGTCGTGAAGTTCGGCGCGCCGGCATTGCCCTCCCTCTGCGCAACAAGGAGTTTGTCGCCCTGCAGTTGTTGGCGGAGCGTGCTGGAAAGGTCGTGTCGCGCGATGAGCTGATCGCCGGGTGTTGGGGTGAGGAAAATCAGCCGGCGTCCAATGCCGAAGAAGTGATCATTGCGTCATTGCGCAGAAAACTGGGCGGGCCGCCGCTGCTTCGCACAGTGCGCGGCGCTGGATACATCCTTGAGGCGCCTGATGACAAAGCGTCGTCATAACACCATCCACCAGCGTCTGTATCTGAAGCTCACCGTGAGTTGGGCTGTCGCGTGGATCGTGGGCATCGCGTGCCTGGGCACGTTGGCCATAAGCATGAATGCTCGGCTGGGGCGCGTCGGGCTCGAAGACATGCTGCGGCTGCGGGCGATGGCTGTTTATGGGCTGAGCTGGTTCGATGCACAAGGCCGCTTCCACGACGAACTCCTCCACAAAGAGCCTGGCCTGCTCACTGGCGGCGTTGATATCTGGGTTATCTCGCAACGATCGCCCGATACCGTCCTGCTAAGGCCCAAACAGGCCATATTCAACATCCGCGCTCCCGCCGAGCTGGCGAATGCCAATGCGGGCAGCGAGGACGGCGTGATCCGCGAGGGGCGCGACAGCTCGGGCGCCTCTTATTTGTCTTTGGCAAAAACCACCTACGACGACGCCGATCACGTTGCGGCGAGGATCCTCGTGTTGGGCGACCCAAGAGCGATCGATGCGGCACACGCCGTCTTTACGCGCAATCTCCTGTTTGCAGTGACCGCGCTTGCCCTGCTCGGCCTCGCGGTCGGCACCCTGCTGGCTCGCCAGGCCCTGCGCCCTGTTGTGGAGACCATGGATATCCGTGAGCGCTTGATCGCGGCAGCGGCCCACGAACTTCGTGCACCGGTGGCCAACCTGCTCGCCATCTGCGATTCGGTGGGTTACGGAGATATCTCGCTGGACGAAGGTTTTACGCAGGTTCGTCATGTGGCGCGAACAAGTGCGACGTTGATCGACAAGCTGCTGCTTCTGGCGCAGCTCGACTCGTCGGCCGCCGGGGTCATGAAGGAAAAAGTCCGCCTTGACCTGATCGTAGAAGCGGCGCTTCCGGAGGGACATGGCATCACCACGGACATGGAGGAGTCCGTTGTCGTTGCGGACCCGCGCCTCCTGCAAATCGCGGTGCGCAATCTGATCGAGAACGCGTTGACCCATGGACGTACCGACAGCGACACCGGCGCTTCGGTACACGTAACAGTGCGCCATCACACGGTCACGATTGAAGATGATGGCGCCGGCTTTCCGATGGATCAGTTGGCGAGTGCGCGGGAGGCTTTTCGCAAGGCACCAGGGAGCCCGGGTTACGGTCTTGGCTTATCCATCGTGCAGCACATTGCCGAACTTCATGGTGGCCAGCTGATTCTCGAGAACCTCGCGCCGCACGGCGCCAGGGTGCGCCTGCAGATCAGCTGAAGGCTGGGCTGGAAACCCCCAACAAACATGCATTGTTCGTCTTGCCTGCCCTTCCCAAGAAAGGTGCTGGATACAGGGCGGGTCAGGTATGGGTGACGCCACATGAAATGGTGCGGTGACGGGAAAGCAAGGCCGGGGTGTCAGCTCGATATCAGGTTGGCCCCGTAAGGTGCCAGCCGAACCCTTCATGCGCCCGGCGCGCACCCCGAGGTAACGCCATGTCACATCGCGAAACGAAACGCCTTGCCACCCGTCGCCCGGCTTTGCTTCTAGCCGCCATGGCACTTCTCAGCACAGCATGTGCCGGTGCCCAAACCACGATGCCGCACGAGAATGTCCGCCATGAAGGCACCTGGCTGCAGTGGCCGCATTCCTATACCTATGGCTCCACCTACAGGGACCGCATCGAGTCGACCTGGATCGAAATGACGCGCTCCCTGGTAAGCGGCGAAAAGGTTCACATTGTCGCCTACAGCGCCAGCGAGCAGGAGCGCATTCAAAATCTGCTGACTGAAGCCGACATCCCGCTGGCCAACGTGACCTTCGTGGTTCAGCCCACGGACGATGTGTGGGTTCGCGACAACGGCCCAGTTTTCGTTTATGGCCCTGACCACGCCATGGCTATTCAAAGCTGGGGCTTCAATGGCTGGGGCGAGAAGCAGTCGTATCACTTGAGCGCGGAAGTTCCCGCGGTGGTTGCGAGAGAGCTCAATATGTCGAAGGTCGACCTCAGCAACTATGTTGTTGAAGGCGGTGCCGTGGAAACCGATGGGCGCGGCACTTTTCTGGCCACGCGCAGTTCTATCCTCAACCCCAACCGCAATCCAGATGTGACCGAAGATCAGATGGATGCGGTGCTTGCCGCCAACCTGGGTGTTTCAAACTTCATCTGGTTGGACGGTGTTCGGAATGCCGACATCACAGATATGCATATCGACGGCTTTGCGCGATTTGCGACAAGCGACACCATTGCCACGATGAGTCCGGCCGACCTCAATGACTGGGGCCTTTCCTCCACCGACATCCAGCGACTTTACGCTGCCAAAGATGTCAATGGTGCGCCATACAAATTCGTTCAATTGCCGCTCACCGAAAACAACGTGGTGACGAGCTACGGTAAGGACCTCGGATACAAGGGCTCGTACGTCAACTTCTATGTCGGCAATTCGGTCGTGCTGATGCCAACGTATAACGACGCGAACGACGCCGTCGCCAAAGCGGCGCTTCAGCGGGTTTTCCCGGATCGCGTGGTGGTTGGGATCGATGTGCGAAATCTCTACGCCAATGGCGGCATGATCCATTGCGTCACTCAGCAGCAGCCAGAGGGCAGCTTCTGACAAGGCTTTAGTGTTTCGGTCGTACGCCCCATGGGCTGGCCAACCTTTCTTGATGCGTTCGCGCATCGATTACCTTGATCGCGTCTGTGGACTTACGCAAAGCCATGTCGGCTGCGTAGTCCGCTAACGCTTTACCTAATGCAACGATCATGAAATTGACGAGACGCAAGTTTATTGAAGCATCGATGACAGCCGGTGCCTTTCTCTTGGTCGCTCCCTTGTCAGGGTGCGGCGGGGATGGCGGCGGTGGCGAAGACGCCGCCGCGGGCGGCAACACGCCCGGGAATCCGGGGGTGCCTACTTCCGTGACCCTCAAAGTCCCCAGCGAAGGTGCGGAGCACGCGGCGACATGGATGGCGTTTGGCGCCACGGTGTCCGCCTGGGGTGACGATGCCACCATGGTGGCCGCCAACCGGAACGGGTCGACGGACCTGCCTCTAACCCGAGCCATGGCGCGCGAAGACCTTATTCGTATCGCGACGCAGCTGTCGCGCTTCGAGTTGGTCAACATGCTTGTCGACACGCCCAGGAGCGTGAACCTCAACCGCGGCGATCAGGATCTGGTCGATGCGAACGCACACGTGGCCCGCATGATTGCCGGCGTCGGCGAAAAGAACACCATCCAGTTCACGTCAGCGCCGATCAGCGCTTCGACAACGCAGTCGCCCTATCAGACAACGGCCAACGGAGTGCCTGGCGGACGAATCCTGGTCGCCTCCCCTACGACCGGGCCGGATGCCGATAAGCCGTTGCCTGCCATTCGATCTGATCGGGTCAGCTTTGCACGGCAGCCGATCAATGACCTGTGGGTTCGGGATACCGCGCCCGTCTTCGCCAAGGGCTCGGATGGCCGGACCTACGGTATCAACTTCAATTTCAACGGATGGGGCCAGGGCTTTGGCCCGAACAATGACGGGCTGGCGCCGTCGGCCAACAATCTCAACGGTCTTCGTCAGGCCACCGGCCTGGCTTCGCTCTTTCGATACGACACCGTCAAGATGGGACCCTTCGATGCAGCCAACGGCCTGGGTGGCGTTGAGTTCCAGGTCATTGATGGCGACATGGACGTTGCGCACTCGATCATCGAGCGCACCGGGGCAACCCCGATGTCCACGTGGCTCACGATGGAGGGAGGAGGCGTGGAATTGAGTGGCAACGGGCTGGCCATCGTCACCAAGAGCTGCGTGATCAACAACAACCGCAACCCATCCAAGACGGTTGCAGAGATAGAGGGCGAATTCAATCGACTGCTCGGCGTTCGCAAGGTCTATTGGATTCCCGGTGTCAGGGCGTCCGAAATTACCGATGGCCATGCCGACTTTTACATGCGGTTCCCGTCCGCTGGAGCATCTGCCTTTGCGACGGTGATCCTGGCCACATGGGATGGCGGCAAGGTCAACGACAATGACCGGCAGCCTACATCGGTTGATGCTCTGAACTTGTCCGCCTTGCTGGCCAGCCTGCCGGGCGGCGCGTCCCCGCAGACGACGGCTCAAGAAAACCTGACCTATTTCGGTTCGGCCGCACCGGTGGTGAAGGTATGGCAACCGATGCCTGCGGGGGTACCCACGGCCGTAGTCACATTGGGCTCGCTAACCATCAATCAGATTCCCATCAGCGATCTCGCCGCGCTCTTGCGGCAGCGCGATCAGATCAACATCGTTCTTCTGCCGACTCCGGACCTCAGCAAGGTCAAGTCGACGGTCAATGTGCGATCAACGGGCATCAACAACGCGCTGGTGACATACAGGCCAGGCTTTGAAATCACGTTCGCCGCCGGCTACGTTGGCTACTATGAGGCGAACCGGTGCATAGTCATGTCGCAGTTCGGCGATCCGACGAATGATCTGCTCGCGTTTCAGATCGTCCAGGCCATCTACCCTGAGCGTTACGTCATTCAGATAACCACGGACGGCATTGCGAACGGCGGCGGCACGATACATTGCGCGACACAGCAGCAAATCAGCTGATGTAACGGTAGCCTGGCCGCCTTCCGTTGGCGCGCATTAGTCCCATGACGATAACGCTCCCGAATCACCCAACTCCGGCGCCCGAGTTGGGTTCAAACGAAAGTACACGCTGTCACGTCAAAATCCCTTGCTGAGCTGCACCCACGCTCGCGTGGACGGACGCTTGCCCGCCCGTGCCGGCGTGCTGCCTACCGGTTGTCCCACTTGAATCTGCGCCACCCATTGATCCGGGCCCGCCCAGTTCAGCCCCAAGCCCACGCTGCTCAGCGTGGCATGGTTGCTGCCGGTGTTGCCGGCCCACCGCTGCGGGTTGATCCATATGCCACCCTGATCGACAAACGCACTACCCTGCCAAGCACCGCCCGGCAGGCTCAAGTCGTGGCGCAATTCCACCGCGGCCAAGTATCCGGAAGCACCCGCCAGTGTGCTCACTTCGTAGCCGCGCACGCTCTGCATGCCGCCAAGCAGGAACTGCTGGGAGGAATCCAGGTTGCGATGGCTGTACTGACCACTGAGTGCCACGTACAGGCGCGTCGTGGCAGTGATCATCTGCAGACGGCTCACACTGCCATCCCAATGCAGCTCGTGGCCCTGCTTGTTAGTCGTCAGGGCATCACTGGCCTTTGCTGCGGGGTCGTCAAAACCCAGTTGCCCGCGTGTCACCGATAGTTGTGCCAGCGTCACACCTCCCCCGCCCCACTCATCACGGTGATCAAACGTGCCATTGGCCATCCAGTCCCACGAGTGGCGGTCGTCGTGCACACCGGTGCTGCCGGTGTCGTCCGCCAGATGGCGATTGTCGACTTGCAGTCGGACGCTGAGATTTGTGTTGGGGCTGCGCACGATGGGCTGGAACAACCAAGCGCTGGCTGCCGTGGCATGCCCTCGGGCATCCAGTTTCGACAGGCCATCGCCCAGTTGGTAGGACAGCGCGGAGTACGCCAGTCCGAACCGGGTGCCCGCACCATTGAACGCAAAGTCGTAGGCCACGTGGCCGTAATGCATGTGCCCGTCGGAAACCAGAGCCCCCGCGCTGAGCTGATCGCCGAGGCCCGCCAGATTGTTCACAGCCACGTTGCCACCGAGACGGAATCGACCGGTATAGCGATCACCTCCATCGTCCAGCGTTAGGTTGCCGGTTACGGCCGGCAGCGCCTGCGCGTCAACACTGAGGTTGCTGGTTCCGGGTGCGTTGCCGGGGCCTAGTACGGCATGCCCTTGCACCCCTGGCAGATCGTTCAACAGCAGCAACTGGCGATCCAGGGAATCCTGCGTTACCAGTTGGCCGGATTGCAGCGGACTAAGGGTGGCGTTGAGCAGGCTCGTCTGGACACGGCTGTGGTTGCTCACTTGCACCTGGTCGTAGCGCGCCTCGACGATCTTGAGCTGCACCAGGCCATCATTCAACGCTTGTGCCGGTACGATCGCACGGGACAACGGATAACCGTGAGCGCGATAGAAGTCAGTAATGCGCTGAGCGATGGCCGAGAGCGTCGCGAGCGTTTGCGTGCGGCCTTCGCCATAGGCGACCAGTGCATGCAGTGTGGCGTTATCGAAAACCGTGTTGCCGCCAACAACGATCTGCTTCACATCGAAAGGGGTGTTGTCGTTGGCTTGGGCAGTCTCGGGGGGCTGGATCTGCACTGCCGGTTTACTGCGGGGCAACTGCTGCTGTGAGGGCTGCGCCTGTTGCAATAGCTGGCCGCTGCTGGGCGGTACCTGTTGCGCGAACGCAGGGGCAGCCAACAGGGTCATGGCGAGGGGCGACAAGCGCAACGTGATGGAACGTGTCACTGGCAGGCATCCGAAGGGCGTGAAAGAAGAATGGGTGCGAGTCGTTATGGCAGGCGCACGCCGTCGCCTACTACGCGGACGTCCGGGGCGTAGAGATCCGACACGGCAATCGGGGAGGCAGAACGAGGCGGCATTGCGGCCGGCGACGACTCGCTCCGCGTGCCTGCCGTCGACAACAGCAGGCCACCCGGTGATGGCGCCGCGCCAGTGGGCACCCGCTGTCCCAACTGCTGCTGCATGTACGCCACGCCTGGCAACGCAACGTCAGCGCTGGCCGCCACGTTGAATGCCTGCGCATTACCAGCAGCCTGCACGAAGACGTAATTGCCATCGTTGGCGGCCAAACCGCTGCCGTCGATGGCGTATTGCCCGGCCGGACTCTGTGCGGTGGCCGAAGTAGCAAAGGTCGGTGTGCCGGTGGTGGCATTGGCCAATGTGTCGCCACCCTGGAAACCGCTGACGGTGCCAGTCAGCGTCGGAATCGCCTGGCCGCTGTACCACTTCACCGGTGTCGCCACATAGGTCAGCGTTGCCGGCGTTATCGTGAGCGCGCCGCTGCCATAGGTGATGGCGTAGTTGTTCGAGGCGAGACCGCCGGGCGTGAGTGTGTAGCTGCCCACATTTATGGCGCCTTGCGAACTGCCGCCATAGGTCACCACCCCTCCCAGCACGGCGGCGGTTTGCCCATTGACGAAACCGCTATAGGTCACACCATTGCCGCCACTGTACGGCTGTGCGTTGTAGATGGTGCTTGCGTTATTGGCCGTGACGGTGAGTCTCGCTGGCGTAATTGTGCCGATGGCGGCGCTGGCGGTGCTGTTGCCCAGTATGTAATTGCCCGCCCCGCTGCCGCTGATCGCCAGCCCAGTCACCTGGACGTTGATGCCGCTGCCGACATTGGCCGTGGCATAGGTACCGGAGGTGGGGTCGTCGAGGCTTACCGCATCACTGCCGATCACACCGGTCAACGTGTAGTTGCCTGGCGCCAGCGTTGCTGCCGTGGTGCCGTCGTACACCTTGCGTACTGTGCCAACGAGGCCAGCCGTCAAGGTGGCCGGGTTCACCGTGAGCACGCCGTTGGCGTAATTGATCGTGTAGTTGCTCGAGTTCAGCCCGGCTGGCGTGAGGTTGTAGAACCCCGCATTGAGGGCACCTTGCGAGTTACCGCCGTAGGTCAGCGTGCCACCGAGCAACGACGGGGCTTCGCCATTCACGAAGCCACTGTAGGTCACACCATGGCCGCCGCTGTAGGTGATGCCGTCATACGTCTTGCCAGCGTTGTTTGCAGCCACCACCAGCGTCGCCGGCGTGATGGTTGCCGCTACATGCGCGCCAGTGGACGCCAAGGCGTAATCGCTCGCCCCCGAGCCGTTGCTACCGGTAACGCCGCTGATGCTCAGGCCCGAAACCGTAACGTCAGTGGCACTGGCCACGCGCGCGCTGTTGTAAGCCACGCTGGTGTCGGCCAGGCTTGCACCGGTATCGCCGGAGACTAGGCCGCTGTAGCTGTAGGTTGCGGCAAACCCGGCTGGAGCAGCGATCGTGCCATCGTAGGTCTTGGTTACGCCGCTGTTGGTCAAGGTCGCCGTCAGTATCGCTGGCGTGATGCTTGCCACCCCTGCCCCGGTGGTGGCGGTGGTGCCCGACAAGGCGTAATCGCCCGACACGGAATTGTCGCTGCCGTTACCGGTGATCGACGCCAGCGACAGGCCGCCTTGCGTGATAGCCGTCGCCGAAGCGACGTGAGCAGAATTGAATACCGGCGTGGCCGAACTACTCACCGTAGCGCTGTCGCCCGACACCAGGCCCGCGAAGCTATACATCGGGCTAAATCCGCTGGGTGCCGCCGTGGTGCCGTCGTAGGTCTTGGTGACGTTGGTGGTATTGGAAAGCGTTACCGCCACCGGCGCTGGCGTGATAGTGGCCGCCACGTTCGCGTTGCTGGAGGCCAAGGCGTAATCGTTGACCTGTGAACCGTTGCTGCCGGTAACGCCGCTGATGCTGAGGCCCGACACCGTAACGCCAGTAGCGCTGACCACGTGCGCGCTGTTGTAAGCCTCGCCGGTGTTGGCCAAGCTGACGCCGGTATCGCCGGAGACCAGGCCACTGTAGCTATACGTCGGGGTAAAGCCGAGTGGTGCCGCAGCGGTGCCGTCATAGGTCTTGGTCACGCCGCTATTGGTCAGCATCGGCGTCAGCGTCGCGGGTGTGATGGTCGCCGACACGCTCGCGCGTGTGGACGCCAAGGCGTAATCGGTAGTCACCGAACGGTTGGTGCCGACAATGCCGCCGATGCTCAGCCCCGATACGGTTACGCCGGTGGCGTTGACCACGTGCGCACTGTTGTATGCCACACCGGCGTCAGTCAGGCTGGCGCCGATATCGCCGGATATTAGCCCACTGTAGCTATACGTCGGGGTAAAACCGAGCGGCGCAGCGGTCGTGCCGTCATAGGTCTTGGTCACGCCGCTATTGGTCAGCATCGGCGTCAGCGTCACGGGTGTGATGGTCGCCGCCGCGCTCGCGCTGGTCGACGCCAAGGCGTAATCGCTGGCCTGCGAGCCGTTGCTGCCGATAATGCCGCTGATGCTCAGGCCCGATACCGTAACGTCAGTTGCGCTGGCCACGTGCGCGCTATTGTAGGCCGCGCCGGTATTGGTCAAGTTGACTCCGGTATCGCCCGAAGCCAGCCCGAAATAGCTATATGCCGGGGTAAAGCCGATCGGTGCACTGGTCGTGCCGTCATAGGTCTTGCTCACGCCAATGTTGGTCAGGATCGGCGTCAGCGGTGCCGGCGTGATGGTTCCGGCCACGGCAGAGATGGTGGGCAGCGCCACGCTGTAGTCAGTGCGCTGGCTGCCGTTCGTGCTGCTGCCGATGTTCATTCCGAGGCTACCGTTGGCACCGATGCTGCTCGCACTTGCTACGTGACTGCTGTTGTAGGCCAACACGATGCCGGTGGTATCGAACGACAGGTTATCGCCGCTGAGCGCTCCGCTAACGCTGCCACCGATCAAGCTGGCGCCAGTCGCCGCCATGGTGCCGTCGTAGACCTTGGTCGTCGTGCCGCCGATGGTCGGCGCCGTGGCGGTCAACACGACCGGCGAGATGCTGGCCACACCACCAGCGGTGGAAGCGGTGGTGCTCACCAACGTGTAGTCGCTGAGCACGGAATTGTCACTGCCGTTACCGGTGATCGACGCCAGCGACAGGCCGGCTTGCGTGATCGTCGTTGCCGAGGTGACGTGAGCAGAATTGAATACAGGCGTTGCCGAACTACTCACCGTAGCGCTGTCGCCCGACACCAGGCCCGTGAAGCGATACATCGGGCTAAATCCGCCGGGTGCCGCCGTGGTGCCGTCGTAGGTCTTGGTGACGTTGGTGGTATTGGAAAGCGATACCGCCACCGGCGCTGGCGTGATAGTGGCCGCCACGTTCGCGTTGCTGGAGGCCAAGGCGTAATCGTTGACCTGTGAACCGTTGCTGCCGGTAACGCCGCTGATGCTGAGGCCCGACACCGTAACGTCAGTAGCGCTGACCACGTGCGCGCTGTTGTAAGCCACACCGGTGTTGGACAGGCTGACGCCGGTATCGCCGGAGACCATGCCACTGTAGCTATACGTCGGGGTAAAGCCGAGCGGCGTCGCTGCGGTGCCGTCATAGGTTTTGGTGACGCCGCTATTGGTCAGCATCGGCGTCAGCATCACGGGTGTAATGGTCGCCGCCACGCTCGCGCTAGTCGACGCCAAGGCGTAATCGCTGGTCAGCGAACCATTGCTGCCGACAATGCCGCTGATGCTCAGCCCAGACGCGGTGACGCCAGTAGCGCTGACCACGTGCGCGCTGTTGTAAGCCACGCCGGTGTTGGCCAAGCTGACGCCGGTATCGCCGGAGACCAAGCCGCTGTAGCTATACGTCGGCGCAAAGCCGACCGGCGCAGCGGTCGTACCGTCATAGGTTTTGGTCACGCCGCTATTGGTCAGCGTCGTCGTCAACATCGCCGGCGTGATGGTCGCCGCCACGCTCGCACTGTTCGACGCCAAGCTGTAATCGCTGGCCTGCGAACTGTTGCTACCGGTAATGCTACTGATGCTTAGACCCGACACAGCAACGCCGGTAGCGCTGGCCACGTGCGCACTGTTGTAAGCCACGCCAGTGTCAGTCAGGCTAGCGCCGGTATCGCCGGAAATCAGTCCACTGTAGCTATACGTCGGCGTGAAACCGACCGGCGCATTGGTTGTGCCGTTATAGGTTTTCGTCACGCCGCTGTTGGTCAGCGTCGCCGTCAGCGTCGCTGGATTGACCGTCAGAGTCGCGCTTGGCGTTCCAAAACTCAGATCGTAACTGGTGGAATACGCCGACGACACATTCTCGGTATAGCTGCCGGCGTGCTGTGCGTTCGTCAGCCCCAGCGTGATGGCCGAAAGATCTGGCGATGCAAGCGAATAATTCAATACTGCGCCAGCGTGATTGGTTCCGTCATACGTCACCGTCTGATTACTTGCGCTTATCGTCAGCGGAGTCAGTAGACTTTCGAGCAAGGGCGTGGTGTTGCCGGCGTAGATTCGCCAGGTGTTGCTGCTGCCGGCGCTGGTTGCGATGGTCCAGGAATAACTGCCCGGCTGCATCATCTGGGTGTTGGACAAACCGGTCATCCCGGTTGTGGAGGTGCTCGTGATGTCGGTTCCGCGGGACTGGCCGGTGGTCGTTACATCCCAATAGCTGGTCGCAACCGTGCCACCATTGATAGACCCAACCAGACCTCCGAGCGTATCGATTGGGTTACGGCTCGACACGCGACCGGTGGCGTAAGTGTCGGTGATCGTGCCATCGTTTTCGCCTACCAGCCCGCCTATGGCGTTCATCGTACCCGGATAACTGGCGTACCACGACACACTGCCCGTTGCGTAAGCGCTCTGAATGTCGCCCCCGTTAATGCCGACCAGTCCACCGATACTGTCCGCCGCTGCCCCGGCAAAGAAATAGGAGCCGCTCACAGCACCTGACGCATAGGCATTGCGAATCGCACCGTAGTTGTTTCCGACGAGGCCGCCGACCGTAGAGTAGTTTGACGACCCGCTGACAGGGCCCTTCGCATAAGCGTTACTGATCGTGCCAAGGGCTTCGTTAAAGCCAACCAAGCCGCCAACCAATTCACCATCTCCAGCGCCGCTTCCCGCGCCATTAACCGTTGCAGTCGTGAAAACGTTACTGATGGCACCTGCGTTGTCGCCCACCAGTCCACCGATGGAAGTTCCTACACCCGTGCCTGAGACGTACCCGCCCAACAAGCCAACGTTGCGGATCGTGCCCAAGGATGATCCAAACAGGCCTGCGCTGGCGCCAACGCCGGAGGCAGAACTCATGATGCCGAGGTGACTGATGGTATGGCCAAGGCCGTCAAACACACCTGAGAATGCGGTGGTGCTGTTCCCGATCGGCGTGAAGAGGCCTGAGAGATTCAGATTGCCCGCCAGCGCATAGAAGCCGCTCGTTCCCATGCCCTGTAGCGCGGCTGCACTATTGATCAGCGTATAGCCATTACCATTGATGCTGAGCGTATTGCTTCCCGTGAAGTTCACCTGGCCAGCAAAACCGCTGCCGCCCAACCCCACATTGACGCTGCTGCCCGCCGCCGGCGTGGCGCTCGACGAGCCGTTGGTGCCGCCGTAGTTCAGTGCGAGACCCGCCGAATTGCTCGCGGTCATGGTCGCGTTGATATTGATGTTGTTCTGAGCATCCAGCGTCAGCGTGTGGGCGCTCCAGCTCACCGTGTCATTGACGTTCACGTTACCGCTGCCGGTACTGCTGCCTTGGCTGGACTGGATGACAACATTGCCGCTGTTCAGCGCAGCGCCGAGCGTGGCGCCCGAAATATCACCGGAAGGTACCCCACCCGTCACCGTCCCGGTGTTGCCTTGCCCGATTGTGAAATCATTCGGGTCGATCAACCACGTTCCGGACAAGCCCAGACGAGCGGCTGTCGTGATCTTGGCCGAATCGGCAACGGTGACTTTCGATGCGCTCGTTTCAATCTGGCCACCGTTTCCGCCATGGGGGGCGCTGGCGTCGAGCGTGCCATCCACCGCAACCGTGCCCGCATCCATGCCGCCCATCAGCACGATGTGGCCATTCTTATTCTGTACGCTCTGCGCCGCGATGGTGCCGGTGTTGTTCACTGCGCTGGCGAGCACGCTGTCGCGCGCGCCTGCGGTCATCCATACATTGCCGCCGCTTGCCTCGATCAGCTGTCCGTTCAGGGCAAGCGCATTGAGCACGCTCTTGTCCACTTGCACGCTCACCAGCTTGTTACCGCCGAAGTTGAGCGTGACGGCGCTGCCGCCAGCGAGCGCCACGCTACCCAGCTGTGCGTGAATTGCCCCCTGGTTACTGACTTGGTTGCCCAGCAGGGCCGCGTAGCCGCCGCCAGTAACAGTGATGGTGCCCAGATTGGTCACGCTGCCCTTGCCCGCGCCGCTGAAAGTCAGCGCGCCGGTGCCCAGCGCGCTGTCGCTGACATTCAGCGTCGAGGCAATGAGGCCGCCCACGTTCACCTGCGCACCCTGGCCAAACAACACGCCATTGGGATTGATCAGGAACACCTGGCCGTTGGCGTTGAGGTGGCCAAAGATCTGGCTTCCATTGGTGTCGGCGATGCGATTGACCGCTATGGCGCTGGCGTTGGGCTGCACGAAATCCACGGTGGATTGGCTGCCGATATTGAAGGTCTGCCAGTTGAGTGAGAGATTCTGACTCTGCTGGGTAATGGTGAGTGTGTCGCCATGTTGCGCGAGCTGGCCGGAGCCGCTGGTGACCTGGCCGCCGGTGGGTAGTGCGTTGGCAGCCACCGCGGAAGCGGTAGTGAGCGTAGCCTTCGCGGTATCCACGCGCGGCGATGGTGCCGCTGCGAATGCCAGTAGCGGCAGGCTCAAGGGCACACTAGCCAGCCATACCGCACAGCGCGCGCCACCCGCAACGCTGCGCCCACTTTTGGTACGACCGCGGGCGAGTTCCGACGCCACTTGAAGCACGCCCAGCCTGCGATTCCAGACCAACCGAAAAATATGGTTCACCAGATTGCCCCCCTGTGCGGCGCTCACGCTTCAGCGCCAGAATTCATGTCATGCGGTAATGGTCTTCGCCCGCCGATCGTGATCGGCACCGAAGCTGTTCATCCGGTTGAAATCGACGCCGCGCCATCTGCGCGGCGTCGCCGCTGCAGCCCTGCTCAGAACGCTACATTCAAGCTCAACCGCACAGCCTGGTCCTTGCCATGGCTGGCGAACTGCCCCTGGTAATTGGCATCCATCACGACGCGTGGGCTGAAGTGCCAACTTAGCCCGCCTTCGACGGTCGCTTGGTTGCTCGTGACCGGCACACCATCCACCGCGAACGCGGAGCCTCCAGAGGCGAATTGCGCCTGGATGGAAGGTGTCGTGGCTCCCCAGGTGTGCCGCCAGCCTGCGCCGGCATATGCGCGAACGGCCCCCTGCGGATCCAGCGTTGCATAGATGCGCGCGCCCAGCGTGGCGGTTGTCATGCTGGAGGTTTGGCCGGCCACATTGAGCGATGCAGACGACCCCGTTTCATGGATCGCATCGGTGCGCAACTGCATACGAGCCACGTTGAGATAGGGCTCCAACGCAGTGTGGCCGAACTGGAGGCGATACCCGCCTTCGACATAACCATGAACCAGACGAGCATCGTAGCGAGCATCGGCAGTGGTCGCGCCGCCAGCCGCACCGACTTCACGCGTGCTGTTGATCTGTTGCCACGCATAGGCCAACCCGCCGCGGACTTGCAGCGCATCCCATTGCGTCGCTGCGTACACACCCACGTGGGTGGCATGTACGTGCGCATCATCACCGCGTTCCGCCGTGCGCGTGGATTCCACGCCGGTACCCGCGAAAGCACCGAGTCTCGCCTGGCCACCCACGGGAATGTCGGCGCCGACCAGCAAGCCGCTGCTGTCCACATTCGAGCGTGCGGCATTGCCATCGCCGTCGATCTGCCCGACGTGGCCCCATGCGGAAGTCCAGGCCGTGACGTCGCCGCGCGTTGCCGATCGCGCGCCGGCATCAGTTTCATCCTGGCCCTGCAGATGGCGATTGACGGCATCGCGCACGTAATAGCTGTCGTCCAGCAAGGCGGCCCGCGTGCTCGCGTGCAGTTCGCCGGACAGCGGGTCGTAGCTGGCGGGTACCTGGGCGGCATCCATGCTCATCAAGGTGTCGTAGATTGCGTGGCCGTAACCCATGCGTTCGATACCAGTGGCCACTGCGCGCTGGTTGCGTGTGGTGGCGAAGTTGGTCAGCGCGACATCGTTGCGCTCGAGGAACAGGTTCACCGCATTGGCGCTGTAGCTCAGCATCGGCGTCAGGAAGGCAAGATTGCTGCTGATGCCATCGAACTGGCCGCTCACTCCCTGATTGGCGGTGAGCAAGGTGTAATGGGTACCGGGGCCCCAATGGCCAGCCTGCGCCAGTACGGCGACGTTGCCACCCAGAATGGTTGCTTTGCCGTTCACTGCGATCTGGTCGCTGCTGCCATCCGGTCGCACTTCGAGCTGATAGCTGGAGCCTTTCTCGAACACGGCATTGCCCGCTACGTGCAGCGTGCCGATGGAGTTTCCAGGCGCAATGGCGCCGGCAAGGTCAAGGCTGCCGATGGTGCCCATGCCACGCAATGCAGCGTCTGCATTCACCAACACCATGCCATCCAGCGTCGCACCCACATGAGCATCGTCGCCGACCACCAGCGTGCTTCCGCTCACCGCGGTGTTGCCGCTAAACGGATTGGTGCCATTGACGACCAGCGTCCCGCCACCCAGCAGATTGAGCTGACCGTTGCCGGAGAGCGAGCCGTTGAACACGCCGTTGCTTTGGGTGAATGCCAGCGTAGCGTTATCGATGATGCTGCCCTGCAGGCTCTGCGTATTGCCCTGCAGTGTGCCGGCACTGATGGTGGTGCCACCGGTGTAAGTGTTGGTGCCGCTCAGCGCCAGTATGCCGGCGCCCTGCTGCACGACACGACCGCTGCCGGAAATCGCATTACCGAAAGTCGCATTGTCGCTGCGATTGAAAACCAGTGCGCCGTTGTCGGTCACGTTACCCGAGATGGAGCCGGTGGCGCCGCCATTGCCGAGTTGAAGCGTGCCCGCATTGATCGTGGTGCCGCCGGTGTAGGTATTGGTACCGGAGATGATCAGCGTACCGGTGCCGGTCTTGGTCAGCGCACCGCCACCGGTGATCGCGCTAGACACGGTGAGGTTCGCATCGGTCTGCAAGGTGCCATTGCCTGCAAGGTTCATCGCGCGCGCCGTCGTGAACGCCGCAGTATTCTCCAGTGTGCCGCCGTTGAGGGTCATGCCGCCCGACGTTGCACCGAGGTTGGCGTCACTGGTCACAGACACGGTGCCGCCATTGATCGTGGTACCGCCGGTGTACGTGTTATTGCCAGCCAGCACCAAGGTGCCCGCATCGGTCTTGGTCAGCCCTGCACTGCCGGTCAGTACGTTATTGATCGTTGCAGTCATGCCGGCCCCGGCACCGCTACCGTCGCCCACGCGAATCACCGGCGTGCCGGCATGGCTGCTCACCAACTGCAATGCGCCGCCACTCATCACATAGCCGTTTGCCGCGAACTGCATTCCGTTGGCTTGCACCGCACCTGCGCCGTCATCCACCGTCACCGTGCCCGCGGTGCCGCCGAACACAGCGAAACCCGGCTGCGGCTGCAACATAAAGTTCAGCGCGCTGCCGGTTGCGTCGGTCCATTGCGGCGAAGTGTTGGACCAGGTCCCGCTGCCGCCGCCCATCCGCGTGGAGGACGCCAGACCGTTGGCATTCCAGAAGTTCAGCGTGAGGCCGGTGATATCGATCAGGTTGATCTGCTTCTGCGCCGTCAGGGTTTGCAATTGCAAGGTCTGGCCGGCTGGCGTGGTGCCCAGCGTCAGGCCACCGTTCGTTTCACTTAGCGCGCCGCCGTAGGTGAGCACGCTATACAAACCCGGCCCCATGCCGCCGACGTCGCTGACGTTGAGCGTGGCGCCGTTGAGCGAGAGGTTGCCGCCCACGTGCACGCTGTCGCCGGTACCGGTCGTCTGGAAATTCGCACCCGGCGTGCCGAAGTCGTAGTTCAGCACGCTGCCTTGTGCCAGGTTGAGATCGCCATTAATGGTGAGCGTGCCGATGGAATGGCCTGGCGCCAGATACCCGCCATTCAACACATTGACGCTACCGCCGATGGTGCCGTGACCGCGCAGTGTCGCGCCGCTGTCCACCGTGACGTTGCCGCCCAGCGTTGCACCGTTGCCGGCCGCGCTGCCAACGACCAGCGTGCCGTTCGCCACCGTCGTGCTGCCGTTGAAGGCACTGCTGTTGCCATCGAACATCAGCGCTCCGCTGCCGCTGTAGCTCAACGAACCGTTGCCGCCGATCGATCCGGAAAACACGCTCGCACTGTTATCCGTGATGTTGAGCGCGGTGCCGCTGAGCTGGAGCGCGCCGGCGCCGTTGAGCGATGCGATCTGCTGCGATGCGTTGGCGAAATCGACTTCGGCGCCGCTGGCAATGACCACTGCGCCCGTGCCGAGGCTGCCGGTGGAGGCCACCGACAATCTCCCGCCATTCACCCAGGTGCCGCCGGTATAGGCGTTGGTCTGGTTCAAGGTCAGGGTGCCGGTGCCTTCCTGGATCAGCGCGCCACTGCCGTTGATCGACCATCCTGGATTGGCCTGGTCGGAGTGATTCCACGCCAGCGTGCCATTGTCGTTCATGCCACCGAACGGACCGCCGAACGGGGACAGATTGATGGCATCGGACGTACCGCCGCTACCGACCTGCAACGTCGCGCCGCGGTTGATCGTCATGCCCATGATGTTGCTGGAAGCACCATTGTCGAGCAGCGTGCCGCTGCCGGCCACGGTGAGGAAGCCTTCTCCGTAGAAGCCTTGTTGAAGATTCAACGTTGCGCCGGAGCCGACCGAAATGGTTCCGCCGCCATTGACTCCCACCTGGGCGCCGATCGCCGTGCTCGCGGCCACGTCGAGTTCGCCGTTGACGGAGAAGGTGGACGTCGGGGCGGCGTTGATCGCGCCGTTCACCGCCAGCACCGCCCTGTGGGACACGCTCAGTTCGGTGGCCCCATTGATGTTGAGGTCGCCGACCGACACGCTGGCCGCGTTTCTGCCATCGCCGATCTGCACGATGCCATTGTCGGCGGTAAGGGTTCCCACCGATTGCGTGCCGCCGCTGCCACTGAGCAGGACCAAGCCGTTCGAGCTCGCCGGATCGGCGTTGATCACCAACTGTCCGCTGCCCGAGATCGCACCGGTGAGCGCGACTTGGTTGCTGGCGAAGTTCATCGGATTGCCGCCGTCGGCGTTGAGTGTGCCGCCGTTGCTGCCGACCACGATGTTGCCGACGTAAGCCGCCGCACTGCTATTGGTGAAATTGAGCGTGCCGCCGTTGAACGTCACGGATGGACCAAGCTCGGCGCCGTTGGTCGATGACACCGACAGCACGCCTGAATTGAGCACCCAGCCTGCCCCGCTGCTGTTGGTGCCGGTCACTGTCCAGGTGGACGAACCGGTCTTTTGCAACGTGCCGAACCCGATGTACTGGGTGCCGCTGAGCGTTCCGGACTGCGTCGAAACCACGTTGGTGAGGTCAAAGCTGCCGCTCGCTGTACCGCCCAGCGCCAACGTATCGCCACCGGCGCTGACGGCATTGCCGTTCAAGGTGGAACCCGCTTGCAGCGCCAAGGTATTGCCGCCGCCGGTGAAATTCACGGCAGCCGCCTGCGCGCCGGCTCCGCTATTTCCGAATCCACCCGAAATGGTGCCGGCGTTGATGATGGTCGAAAGGCCCGACGCAGCGACACCCGCGCCTCCTGCTCCTGCCACACCACCCACGCCACTACCGGCGGCACCGCCATTACCACCATTGCCGCCGGTGATGGCGCCGGTATTCATCACGGTCATCGCCGATCCCGCAACGCCGGCGCCGCCCGTACCGCCGTTGCCGCCGGTTGCCCCGCCTGGGCCACCTGCTGCGCCGCCATTACCACCATTGCCGCCGGTGATGGTGGCCTGGCTCGTCAACGTGAAACCGGAGCCGCCAACGCCATCGCCACCCGTACCGCCGAGCCCACCGACTCCACCGATGGCTCCCACCGCACCTGCGCCGCCGCTCGATCCGCCGTTGCCACCGTTGCCGCCCGTGGCGCTGGTACCGGATTGCACGGTGAGGTTGAAACCGCTGCCAGCCAGTCCGTCGCCGCCAGAGCCACCGCCACCGCCTGATGCCGTCGAGTTGCCACTGCTGGCGCTGCCGCCCGCACCACCCGCACCGCCGACGTATGAATCGGCGATTGAGACGGGCGAGGACGATGCCGTCCCAAGGTAAGCACCGGCATAACCGCCGCCACCACCACCTCCTCCGCCGCCACCGGCGCCGCCAGTACCACCCGCACCGCCGGCTGCCCAACCTTGGTAAGCGGCGCCACCGGCACCACCGGCATACAGGGTGTAAGGGGTATACGAACCGCCACCGCCGCCGCCACCGCTGCCGGCGGTACCTTGGCCGCCGCCGTTATACATATCTCCGCCGGAAGCCCCCGCCGCGGGCGAAGTTCCGCCTTGCGCTGCCGCATTACCGCCGGAGCCACCGACGCCCCAGTTGCCTGGCGGCTCATTGCGCGCGGTGCCCGCCGAACCGACAAGCCCAGCCGCGCCGGTGAACGTCGTCGCCCATGCCGCGCCCGGCATACCGGTCGTCATTGCAAACGCCGCCGCGATCGCGATCGCGATGCGCGCCGGTCGGTGCACACGGCCACTGCTCGCGTGACGGGCGTCACCACCAGCCTGCGTGCTGCAACCCAATTCCGAGACGACCTGCGGTATGCCAAGATTGCGATTGAAAACGATTCGATAGACGCGGTTCATTGGATTTCCCTGTTTTTGCGGCGCGGATTGTCAAAGCAGGGCGTCACAGAGGCGTCACAGGGATTAAGAAGGAAGGCGGGGAACAGGGGCCCCGCGGATATGCAAGAGACAAAGCCTCAGGCACGGATGTGGGTATTGGGCGGATGGCGAATGGAGATCGACGGCGTGCCGGCCGGCGGTCCTTCCTATCGCAAAGGACGGGGGCTGCTGGCCTACCTCGCCCTGGAAAACGGCTGGCACACTCGGGAAAAGCTCGGCGAGCTGTTCACGGCCAGATCGGCGGGTTACCTGCGTCAGCTCGTTTCGAACCTGCGGTCCAGCCTGGAACAGGCCGGCCATGCGACTGCCTTGATCGCCGAGCGCAATCTGCTACGGCTCAATCCGCACTACAGCCTATGGCTGGACACCGAAGTGTTCCTGTCGGCGGCCAACGAACGGGCTGTGCCGCACGACTCGGGATACGAATCGGCCATTGCGCGCATGGAGCACGGTGCCGCGCTGTATCAAGGCGAGTTCCTCGACGGCTTGTCCCTCCCTGATAGTCCTGAGTTCGAGGAATGGCTGGAGGTTCGGCGCCAGCACATGCTGCAGCAGGCGCTGGCGCTGCTGGACCGGTTGCGCCACCACTCCGAGACGGCAGGCCAGCTCGATCGGGCGCTGATGCACGCCCGGCGCATCCTGGCATTGGATGCCTGGAACGAATCCGCCCATCGCCATGTCATGCGACTGCTGGCGCTGAGCGGCCGCACCGCAGCGGCGCTAGCCCATTACGAGACCTGCCGCTGGACGTTGGAGCGGGAATTGGGGCTGACGCCGGAACCCGAGACGCAGCACCTGCACGCATTGATACAAAGCGGATCGCTCGCCGCGCTGACAGCTCCCGCCCACGAACTGCCAGTCAAGGCCATTGCAGAGCGACGGCTGGTAACGATCCTGTGCTGCGAATTGGAGGTTCCCGGCGAAGAAGATGTCGATGCCATCGCAGATGCATTGGCGCAACCTCGCTTGCGCTGCCAGGCCATGTTGGCGTCAGGGTCAGGCCATCGGGTGATGTCGCACGGCAATCGTCTACTCGCCTATTTCGGGCTACCGCTTGCGCGAGAGAACGCCGCACTGGCAGCAGTGCACACCGCTTTATCCATCTGCCGCCAGATCGAAGGTTCGGTCGCGGCGCGGATCGGCATTCATACCGGCATCGTCATCACGCACGCGCAGTCCGATGAACCCGACGCAGCCGGCATCGCTTCCGGTCACGCGATAAGGCTGACGGAGAAGGCTCTGCCCGGGCAGGTGGTCGTCAGCGAACCCACCCAGCACTTGGTGCGCGGCTACTTTCATCTTCAATCGCAAGGATCACTAGGCCGCGCGGACACCGAAAAGTCGATGGCGGTATTCCGCATAGAAGGAGAAACCGGCGCCGACAATCGCCTGGATTCGGCAATCAGCCTCAGTCCCTTGGTAGGCCGCGAAGCGGAATTGGCGACGCTGTTGGGCCTGTGGCAAGAAGCCAGGCAAGGCCATCGTTCCAACCTGCTGATCCGTGGCGATGCGGGTATCGGCAAGTCGCGCCTGGTACGCAGCCTGCGCGATCAATTGGCCGATGAATCTTTGGCCATCTTCGAGCTGCGCTGCCTGCCCGAGTTCAGCAGCACACCCTTCCATCCCCTGCTGGCGCTGTTCACGACGCTCGCAGGTTTCGTCGAAGCCGATACACTGGAGCAAAAGCGCGACAAGATGGCGGATGCCCTTCGCACGTTCCCGACGATGCACAACGCTGTGCCGGTGCGCGAAGCGTTATCGCTGCTGACCGACGTGCTGCATCTGGGCGAAGGTGATGCCGGCTGCGAACTCACCCTGACCCCACTCAAGCAACGCGAGAAGACGTTCCAACTGCTGCTTGCCTTGCTGGAGACACTGGGGAACGGCAAACCAGCGCTGCTGATCGTGGAAGATTTGCACTGGTGCGACCCCTCCACGCTCGACGTACTGGCTTCGCATGTTCTGCAGCCCACCGCCGCCCCCATGCTGACGTTGCTGACCAGCCGACCGGACTGCGAATGGCAGCACGCCAGGGCGACGCTTGACTTGCCGCCCTTGTCGAACGCACAAGCGATGGATCTCGTGCGCCGGCTCGAAGCCGATTTGCCGTCCAAGACCATCGAGCAGATCGTGGCGTGGTCCGACGGCATCCCCCTTTACGTGGAAGAAATGGCGCGCATGAATGCGCAAGCGGAAGCGCATGCGCAGGCCCCTCATGCATCGCTGACCTTGCAGGAATTGCTCGCGGCTCGCCTGGATAGCAAAGGCCCTGACGCCAAGGCCACAGCCCAGCTGGCCGCTACCTTGGGGCGGGATTTCAGCCTGAATCTGCTGCAATGGCTGTCTCCGCTCAAAGGCCCAAGCCTGCAGCATGCATTGAATGCGTTACAGCACGCCGGACTGATCCTGGCCACGGGCAACGGCACGTATCAGTTCAAGCATGCACTGATCCAGGATGCCGCCTATCAGTCGCTGACACGTAACGGCCGAGTAGCCAATCACAAGCGCATTGCCCAGGGGCTTCGCGCAGGGTTTTCCGCGTTGGTGGAAAATCAACCCGAAATTCTTGCGCAGCACCTTGCACTGGCGGGGGAAGCGGCCGAAGCGATCGAGTTGTGGCTCAAGGCCGGGCGCTGGGCCGCGCGCCGCTCGGCCGACCGCGAAGCTGCACATCATTTCGAGGCCGGTCTGGCGTTGCTTCCGCAATTGCGCAGCGAGCGCGAACGCGCGCGGCTGGAGCTTGCGTTGCAGGTCGGTCTCGGTAGCGTTTATGTAGCCATGCAGGGTTACGGTTCGCAGGAGGCGAAACAGGTGTTCACGCGAGCCGTGGCACTGATCCGCGACGTCGAGGACGATGCGACAACCTTCCCGGTGATATTTGGCCTGTGGCAAGGCGGCATTACCGATCGCGTCACCTCGGCGCCAGTGGAACTGGCCGAACGGCTGGAGCGCATCGCACGTGCGTCGGGCGATCCATTCCATCAGGTGATCGCGGACTACGCATACGGCAACAACCTGTTCTGGCTGGGGCGCCATGACGATGCAGCCCGTCATCTGGAGCGTGCGATTGCGGCGCCGAGTAGCGTGCAGGGCGAGCAGCTTGTCGCCTGGTACGGCGAAGACTGCCGCAACTTCAGCCGCTGCTTCCTGGCCTGGACCCTCTGCTTTCGAGGGCGGCCCGACGAGGCCCGCAGGCAGATGGGGCAAGCCGTGGCCGATGCCCGCCAGCTTGGTCACGCGCACTCGCTTGCGTTCGCACTGACGTTCGCCGCTCAACTGCAACGTCACATCGGCGATGCCGACGAAGCCGAACTCCTTCTGCTGGAATCGGTGCAACTGGCCAATGAGCATGGTATGGCGTTATGGTCCGCCGTCGCGACCGGCACGCTGGGCTGGGCACGCGCCGTACGCGGTGACGAGCAGGCCCTGGACGATATTCGCGGCAGCATTCAGGCTGCGATGATTGCCATGCCGTTGGTGGTGGTCACCTTCCGCTCCTTCTTGACCGACGCCCTGCTCCGCCTCGGTCACTTCACCGAAGCGCTAGCCTGCATCGAAGAAACGATCGCCCGCGCCGAAGCGTACGAAGACCTCCACATGCTGCCGGAATTCCTGCGCCAGCAAGCTGCCTGCATCATGGCGCTGGATACCGCGCGCGAAGACGATGCAAAAGCGTTACTGGTTCGCGCGCTGAAGTTGGCACAACAGCAAAATGCCCTGATCCTCGAACTGCGCGTGGCTGCCGATCTGGCCCTATTGCCATGTGAACGGAATGATGTGTCGCTGGAGTTGCTTCAACGCGTCTACGACCGCTGCCGTGAAGGTTTCGATACGCCGGATGTCATGCGCGTTGCCGGCTTGCTGAAAGTACTGAAGGGCGGCAATGCCAAATCAGCAGCGAATACGGAAGCCGATCGAGGGCTCCGCGACAAGGTGGCGTAGCGACGAACTTTTTATAGTGAGGCATGGAAACAAGAGGTCAGAGACTGAGGTATCTCCACGTTTCACACTGGTAAAACAAGCTCTTGGAGTAGATCGGCCTCTGGATATCGCAGCCGCCGGATGAGTTCTCGTACGCTAGGGAACGGCCACGACATGACAAGGGCTTCTCGTCCTAGCCGCATCACTGAGTACAGTCGCCGCTCGCTTGGCCGCGGCGACAGCCACTGCTGAAGGCCGATCGATTCGCATGCGGTGCCGACAATCCATGCGGCGAGGGCAGCCATAGCGCTGAGCAGAAGAAGGATCTCGATTCGGTGTCCTTTGCGCGTGAGGCTGTCTCCGAAGGCTTCACCGTAACGATACGATGCAACGCTTGCGAACGTAACGCGTGCATCGAACTGAGTGCGTCGTGCAGGCGGCTTTGCAAAACTTCGGTGGCACGCATGGCGGGCGCTTCCTTTTGGCTTAGTCGCCTTGCGAAGCATCTCGTCATGCGTGCGCCTTCTATACGAATTGCCTGAAATTCCTGGCAACTTTGCAGCGGAAACGTGGGGATACCTCAGTCTCTGACCCCTTTATCCTTCTGCATCAGTGATTGGCTACCAGACCTCTCATCGCGGCCCGGATGGAGGCGTGAACGGCAACGCGCGGCGTCACTTCACCGCGACCGCCGCCATCCCCGTCACCAGCGCCATCGGCCGCTGCTCCGCATCGGCAAAGCTCCCTACCTCAAGGTCGCGCAGAGTGATTTCAAAGTTGCGCCCGGCGATACCGACCTTAATCGTGGGAGGGGTGTAGAGCGTGAACGATCTTCCGCGCAGATAATCGGACGCCACCTTGCCGGTGGCCACACCGAACGCCAGCATCACGTCGGGGTACACCTCGCCGTCGGCGCTCCAATCGAACACAATGGCGTCGATCGATTCCACCACAACGTCGATCGTTTTATCGTCCTTGACGGTAAGGCGGGCGCTGCAATTGACGTAGCCGTCACTCCAGACCCGCGGGCTGAAGTCGTGGCGGATTTCGAAGACACCGTCGCCGCGCAGATCGATGCGCAACTGGCACTGGTTGCCGGATGACGGAAAGATGGTGAAGCGCGGATTACCGAGGTGGATCCGATAATAGACGAGCAAGTTGAAGCTGCGACCGGGATCCTTATACGTCCACGAGTCGTAGACGTCGATGCCTGCCAGCACTTCGCCCAGCACCGTATCCAGCGTCGACGTACCGATTCCCGTCAGCGCCCTGCCAAACGGCCATGCGGTGGGACGGGGTGCAATGGTCGCATGAGGCGCCTTGGCGAAGGCTGCCGTCACGCAGGGAGGCTGCACGGTCACCACCGGCGCGCTGAACTGATTGCCCGGCAGTCCGATCACGGGTATGCGCAAGGGAGCAAAAATCTGCAGATTGAAGTGCGCGATCAACCAGGGCACGAGCAGCTCGTTGAGGCGTGCCTCGGCCTCCGGATGCCGTTCCACCCGCAGCAAGCCTTGCCGCAGTTCCAGGGTCATCATATAGACCGGCGGCGACCCATAGGTATGGAAACGGACTCTCGCCAGCATCTCCAGGGAAGCCGTGGCTGTCCACGCCCCACCCGCCCCTTCGACCGTAAGCTCGATGCCGTCGAACGCCACCATGAAAGCCGCCAGGGATGAAGGATCCGCTGGGTCGACGGGGATATCGGAAGACGGGACGCGGACCATGGGAGCGTAGGCCAAATCGAAGGCGATCCTGCCGATGTCGGTCGACTGGAACGTCAACTCGCCCTTGAAAAGGTCGGGGTAACAACTGCGATAGATGGCGCGCAGGATGTCGCTAGGGGCAACGGCGTCGGTGCCGCCGATGAGATCGCAGCCGAGTTTCCTTGGCTGCCACAACTCGTTCGCCGCCGCGCGCGACCAGGGATGGACGATCAAGGCGTTACCCTGATCGGCATAAGGCGGGTCGCCGCGCATGTTGAGCTTGAGTTCGAGCTCGGTCTTCGAACGGATCGCGTTCCACGCGCCCGGGACAGTGTCGTCGAGCCAGACGCAGCGGTCGTTCGTATCGATTTCCGACACGTGCTTGAGCACCGCCTCCGGGCCCGGGCCGCGCGCGATGCACATGCTCGGCCGCGCCCGATTGATCAGCGCATACCCCTCCGCACCCCGTACCGGGCGGCGGTCCCACGTTTGCAGATCGCTGCCGTCCAGCGCCGAGACCGCCACACCCGTGCTGCGGGGCGATGCCGAGGCCGTGATCGCCAGCGGCTTGCCGTTGCGTGAGGCCGCCTTGGACGCCAGCGCCCCGAAGTCCGGCCTGCGTGGCATGATCCTGATCGCCAGACCGCCGATATGGCGCCCCTGTCCGCGCAGGCCGCAATACTCGCCGTTGGCCAGCCACCCGATGTCGCCGCCGCCGCTGATGTTCGCCATGTAGAGCACGTCGTAGTCGGCCAGACATTCGCCGCTCAGCTCGATGCGGAAACCTTCGAGCGCCCGGCCTTGTCCGCGGGTACCGACGAACATGCCGTCCGTCACCCAGCCGGTATCGCCCTGCCCGCGGATATCCGCCCGATAGCGCAGGCCCAGGCCGCGCGTCCATGGCTCCAGCGTGATGGCGAAACCTTCTAGGCGCAGGCCGGTGCCGCGCGTCCCGACGTACTCGCCGGGTCCCGCATGCACGTCCCCCACATTCTGGATGTGAGCAAGCACATCGAAGCGCACCGTCATCCTTGCCGTCCCCCTGATTGCCATCGTTAGCGTAGCCGCGCCAGGCGGTTGCTCGAACTTCCCGATTCCGTGTTGCCGTTCGCTAGGCCTGTTGCTAGGTGCCCGCGAACCGCCGAAAGCGGTAAATGAACTCCCAGATCCGAGCCTCCACATCACGAAAGGTAGCTTCCCTGGTCATCCGCATATTATGAAAGCCATCGGCTCGCTGGAATTGACCGGCCCTGATTTCGCTACTCGCGTATTCGGATAGGTGCGGAAGAGGTTCAGGATAGAACAGAAGGTAGCCACCATTCGCGACACGGTGATCGCCAGCACGGTGACATACGAGGCAGATAGTCTCTACCCCATCACCTGTGTATTCCATTTCCACCAATCGCCTAAAATTGAATTCATAGAAGGTGCGGTCTATCGCTGGTCGCAAAAGGTTGTCACGGTAATATGGCCAAGTGACTATTTCTTGGTGTGAGGATTCGGCTATCAGCTGACTCTCCGTAGGGCGGTTCGCTCGGAATTGCATGATGAGGTCTTGGATATACTGATCATCGTTATCTGCCATGGCGTTTCTCCTATGTTGTCAGCGCTGCAGGCGGTGGCGAGGGCTAGAGAAATAAGTGGTCATAGACATTTGTCCACCTTATTTTTTCAAAAAAAATATCTCTTAACCATTATTTCTATACCTGAAACTGAGCCATGGCGTCCGCGGCCCAATTTGTACAAGTCGCTGCGCACGAACTTACCCGTCGCCGATATGCCAGCTCATCAAATTGAGGACAGCGCTATCTACTACCAGGTCATGTCCGATCAATTCAAGGACGATTCGGGGAATGAGTCGCTTCACCACGATTTCGCGGGGAAGATCCACCGCGCAATAGTTGTCCGGACCGAACTGCAGTTCTCGCATACTTTGGATTTTGAGGTGCTCGATAAGCTCACTCAACTCCGCACTGGCGAGGTAAATCGGCGCACTAAGCTTGGGTTTGGCGGTGCGCCACACATCGATCTTGTGACCCATCGGTTGGTAGGGGCGTATGGAAGCCTCCTCCATTAATTCAGTCATGGCCGCCTGCCAATCCGCAACCGTGCTCAGGTAATGGCTCCACCAGCGATGCACTTCGGGCGACGCGAGGATGTCCAAACATTGTTTTAGGATATCTGCTCGCTCCTGCCTCGCCTTCTCGTACCTGGGGCGCCACAACGGATCGGCGGGTTCGGTTTTCAGAATGGTCGGCTGGAGGCGCACGACGAACTCGACCCTTCGCCCGTCGATGGCGTGAATCGCACAGCGTGTGGCTAAGTTCTGCAGATCGGCGACATCGTTGCTAAAGACATTGTTGTCGCCGAGCTCAATCACCTCGCGAGCCGAGCCATCGGCCTCGTCTACCGGGTTCTCGTGGACGTGGCCGCTCGCTGGACGCTCGGCGATGTCTCTCAGTGCACGCTGTTCGGCCGAATCCTTCCATTGGATCAACGCCTCGGCCGTGTATCGTTGCGCATCGTTATCGACGAGTTTGTGGCAGTTCTGACAAAGCCATATGGCGTTGTTGATTCCGCGTCGCTCTTTCGCGCTCATGTGGGCATGGAAGCGAGGGCCGCCTTGCGCAGCCGCATGAATGTGGGCGGCCACGCCGATGGTTACAGACTTCCGACTGTCGAGCTGAGGCCCGCTGGTTGCGGCCCGGCAAGCGGGGTTCGAACAGCGCTCGCCAGCTCGCTTGCGGAGATCACCGATGACGGTACGGTCGAAGTTGTCGCGCATGTTGCCTTCCAGGTGGAGTTCGACACGCGCTTCCGAGCGGTCGAGCGATTGTGGGCGCTTTAGTAAATAAGGGGTCTAGCAAATAAGGGCTCAGAGACATTTGTTGCACCTTATTTTTTCCAAGAAAATATCTCTGCCCCCTTATTGTCAATCCCCTTTATTGACCACAACCACGCACTTCACGCCGCCGCAGCGATAACGATATACATCGAGCACAAGACCGCTCGCAGGGGGCGACGGTCACTGCCACCCTGCCCGAACGGGCACGCGCTGAACCGGCGAGTTCTTCGTCCAGCCGGGCCCCAATGCGCGCAGCGGGAACCTACATGGGCCAACCTTCTAAGGCTAGCGAACGCCATCTGCTGCAGTTCGATGCCACCTCTTCGCTCCAGCGCGACCACACGCTCACCTACTACGCAGGCCTTACTCCGCACCGCGTCCACGCCCACACCAAGGCCACGCGCGCCGATGCCCGCGTCGGCAATCCGCTGCTGCAGCGGATGCCCGATGCTCGCCTGAGCCACTATCTCGAGGTGGACCTGCCAACCGACTCGATCATGGTCACCTACCTGGCGCGCGCCACAGAGGTCGGCGGCGCACCCACCGAGGACTTCCTCTCGCTGGCCGTGCACGTGCCGCGCGAAGGCCGGCGCCACCTGCGCGAAAACCGACTGCTGCGTGGCGTGCCGCAGGAACTGCATCCCAAGCTCGCCTGGCTGCTGGAAGACGACGAAGTAAGGCAAGGACTGGGCTCTCTGCTGCGCAGCGACGCGGCGCTGCTCGAAACCGAACTGCTACACAATCTGATCGACCCGTTTGAAACCGCCTCCACGTTGCTGTTTCAGCACCCTTCGCTGATCAACCTCAACACGGAACACGGCGGCGCCATTCCCGCCCTGATCCTGCGCGATTGCGTCGGCCGCGCGTTGCGTAAGCGCAGCCGCCTGCCCGACGAAATCCGCCGCCTCGGCGAGCAATGGTCACGCCGCGTGCCCATGCTTGACGCGGACGGCAAGGTGGTGACGGATGCCGAGGGCACGATATTCACTATCGAAGTGCACGAGGGTGTGCGCCGTCACATGGGCGCCCCGATGGGCCTGGCGCTGAAGTACTCGCAGCAGATGGAGGAACTGCAAGGCCAGACATGGCGCATGCAGTACGGCCAGACCGTGGAGGAACACCGCCCCGTGCGCGCGACGCAGCAGGGCAAGCGCCCTCTGCTGCAGGCCGACCAGACGCGCTGGACCCTGAAGGCGCTGAGCACCATGAACGGCGTGAGCACCGGCGCCGTCAGTTTCGATCCGCCTCGCGAAGGCGGCCTGGAGATCAACGAGGGCTGGTCGTCGAGCGATCCCACGCCCATGTCCAAAGACATGGTCGGCGCGCTGATCGAAGGCCGCATGTTTGTCTGTGTGGAGACGGCGGACGACGCCAATGCCTGGAAAGCGGGCTTCGCCGCGCAGCCGCCCAAGCAGGAAGGGGAAACCGTGTTCGAGGCCGCCTACCGCAGCGGCAGCGCGGGCGCGGACGCCTTCAAGGTGGACTTGCGGCTCGACGAGCTCCAGGTGGACTTGTACCTCCACGTGCGCATGCATTCGGCCTGTAAAAAGGTACTCAGAACCGCCCATCTGTACGTGCGCGAGCCCAATGGCGTGGAACGGAGGGTGTGGAGCGCCGCGCCGACCACCAAGGGCAAGTACGGCCAGCTGCGCGTGGACATGAAGAACGATTGGTTGCGCCACCTGGTCGCCTACGCCGAGTTCTTCGACGCCGCCGGTCGCGTGATCAAGCCCGAAAACTTCCCTGGGAACCTGCCGTCCCCGCTAGTGCCGTATTTCGACCATCACGACACCAAGCGTTACATCGATCTGATCAACCCTGTGACCACCGTCTTCGGCGTGCCGATCCCGGCCGATACGCAGACGCTAGAGATCGACGTCCCCGAATCGGCTTCGTCGGTCAAGCTCTACTGGGGCGGATTGGGTACCGGCGAGTTCGACGAAACGGTATGCGTGCTGGGAATCCTCTGCACGGCGGTGCTTGAGATGGTCCTGCCCATCTACCTGCTGGTCAAGGGCACCTCAGAGAAGAACACCGGCATCATCAACTACTTGATGAAGGATCCGAGGGTCCGCGCGGGGATCTATTCTCTCGGTATCGGCCTCACCGCCGGCTATGCGTTCGGCGGTTCGCAAGACCCCGCCAAGGCCATCGGTAGGGTGGCCGCGATGGTGCTGCCCAAGCTGGCGAAGCTGGAGGCCAAGAAATTCTCCCTCTACCTCGCGCAGAAGGCCGGCGAAGCCGTGGCCAAGCGCGCCGTGCCGCTGATCAACCTGGCCTTCCTCGCGCTGGATACCACCATCACGCTGATGCAGCTGGCGCAGACCACGGCTGCCGTACTGCAGTCTCCCTTCTACTACACCACCGAACTCACCCGCACCTTCGACCTGCGCGGCCGTGTGCTGCCGGATCCGGCGTTCAACAAGTTTCCCGACCACCACGACCGGATGGTCGTGCGCGTACTCTACGACTCAGGCAATACCTTGCCGGTGCAGGAGATTCGCCTGCCGGGCGAAACGCTGTCCAAGCCACTACCGTTCGAGTTCAACGGCATCGCCGCCGGCGGTCGCGTGAAAGTAATGGTGTTCTTCTACGCCGCCAACGGCTGGCAGTCGGCGATGGGCGCCTCGGGCTGGGTGGATGCCAAGGGTGCGCAAGGCAGCTCAGTGCTGGAGCTGGACGTGGTGGTGAAGAACGCACTCATTCCGCTATCGCGCCAGTCGGTCTACCAGCACCGGCAATCGATCGTGTTCGAAGGCGGACGCCATCGCTGGAAGCAGCGCCCCGCCCCCACCGCCACTATCACCACGGCGCCGACAGACGACGGCCACCGCCTGTTGTCGATGGGCGGCATCACCGTGGCGCAGCGCCCGGGCATGCTTGGCTACTCCTGGCAGGCCAACGGCTTGAACAGGCCGCGCGACCGCCCAGGACCGCCCACCGACGGCGCGATGCACACGATGCAGAACCTCTCGCTGCTGGAAGATCCCGAGGCCTCCTACGCCAGCTCTCCACTGGGCTTCTCCCTGCCCTGCGGCGTGGCCTACGACCTCGGCTCAGCGGAGGACGGCAGCGGAGCCAGCTTCTATCTCGATCCCAGCGGCGGCGACTACGACGACATCGGCAATCCCGCCGGCGGCTATCACCTGCGCCGCATCGCGCTGTCGCTGCATGAGAAGCCGCGCTTCGAACCGGGCAACGGGGAGAGCTGGGGCCGATTCTCCGCACCGGTGGACCGTTTCGTGGTGCACCCGCAGGGTTACGCGGCCGGCGTCAGCGCCGACACGTCCAAACTCTACTTGCTGAAGCTGGCCGCTCCGAAAAAAAACAAGGAGGCCACCGTCGCCAGTCCCTACAGCGGCGAAGGCGAACGTGTGGGCCTGCTGCTGCAGCCATGCGCGATCGCCGTGGCGCTGGATGGGCGACTGCTGGTACTGGAGCAAGGCAACAAACGCATCCAGAGCTTCGACATTTCCGGCAACCCCGTGCCGTACTTCAAACCCAAGGACCAGACGGAGAAGTCCGCGGTACTCCCGCTGCGCCAGACGGGCGCGACGGGCACTACCTATCTGGACCTATCGGTGGAGGCCAAGGGCTATCTGTTCGTACTGGCCTACGACGGTAACGGCAGCCAGCCGGAGCACTACCGCATCGATATCTACGAACCGGACGGCAGCTTCCTGGTCAGCACGCCGCGCGTGGCCGCGGCGCGCATCGCGGTAGACCTGGCGCGCAGCCTCTACACGCTCAACTGGGAAACCCTGAGCGGTCCGGATCGCCGCACCGAACCGTCACTCAGCATGTGGCTACCACCGCCGCCGACGACGCTCAGCAAAAGGAAAAAGTGATGTTTATTTTCGAAGGCAAGTTCAGCGTGTTCCTCGCCGACGTGCACCTGCGCTTCATGTTCCATGTGGACAAAGACGCCAAGCGGTTGCGGATTCAGGTGGATGAGCGCGAACCGGACACCCGATCCTTCGAAGAATGGGCCACCTTCTTCAAGAGCATCGTTCCCATCCCCTTCCCGGCCCCGCGTGGACTGCTGTCGGCGCTGGCCGGAGCGCAGGACGAGCTAGAGCCGGAGCGGGTCGCCCTGCTGGCGCAGCTGGCGGGCGTCAAGCTGCAGCAGCGCGACAGGTATTACACGGACACAGTTGCGCCCGGCGTGTCGGACATCCGCGAGTCCAAGCGTTGCGAGAAGGCCGACTTCGGCCCCCAGGGCAGGACGGTGATCGATCTCAGCAACACCGATTTCACGGGCGTGCACTTCATCGACACCAATTTCTCCAAGGCCATCCTGACCGGCGTCGACTTCACGGATTGCACCTTCGAGCGCTGCACCTTCGGCTCCAGGCAGCTGCCCTCCGCGCGCATGATAAGAGCCAATTTCACCAAGCAAAGCCTGGTGGACATGGACCTGAGTGGCATCAAGCTGGAGGGCGCCAAGCTCAACGGTGCCAACATCCGGGGTTGCAACCTGTCGGGCGCCTCGCTCAAGCAAGCCAGCATCGACCGGGCCTGGCTCTCCGGCTTGAACCTGACGTATGCCGAGCTCGACGGCATGGAAGGCACAGCAACTGTTTTCCATGATTGCAATTTCGCCTTCGCCACCTTGAAGAACGCGAAGCTGACACGGCCGGCATTCGGCGGCTCGCAGCTCGTCAGCATCAACGCCCAGAACGCAAGCCTCGTCAACGCGCGCTTCGCAGCGCTGACCTTGGAAGAAATATTCCAGGTCATCGACCTGCAGTCGAGCGCGAACGGTGGACCCTACGAGCCGGCGACCATTCACCTGGCCGATTTCAGCGGGGCCACGCTCACGGATGCACGCTTCGACGGCGTGCGCATCTCGGAGAGCACGTTCGCGGCCGCGAAGTTGGGCAAAGCCATCTTCGGGGGAACGGCGCTGAGGCTCGTGTCGTTCAAGGACACCGAACTGGCCGGCGCGGATTTCAGCGCCAGGGAAGCCGAATACGAGAAGGGCCAGCGAATGCGCGAACCGGTGCCGGTGGCCAGCTTCGAGCAAGTGGACTTCGACAACGCCAACCTGCAGGGCACCAACTTCCGCAACGCGGTGCTGGCCGGCAAGGTGAGGCATGCGCGCACACCCCGTCGGGACACCTCCAAGAAAGAGCGCATGCACCTGGCCGGCGCAAAGTTCACCTCCAGCCTATTGGGCACCGACTGGTCTTATGTCGATGCCAGCGGTGCGACCATTGCGCTGGACCGGCCAGGCGATGGCACTTTCAAGAACTTCAAAGCCAAGGAAGCGATCCTGCCCATCGTGGATTTCGCGGGCCTAGCGCTGATCGACGCCGATTTCGAATCTGCGGATCTACGCAGCATGCGCTTCGGCAATTGCAATCTGGAGAACGCTAAGTTCGGCAGGGCGATCCTCGAAGCCGCGGATTTCACCGGCGCCCATCTGCAAAGCGCGAATTTCGCCAATGCCATACTGATGAACGCGAACTTCTCCCACGCGTGGATGTGGGACGCCACATTCAATGGCGCCGTGCTCACGGAGGCCAATTTTTCGTCCGCCATGTTGGCCGAGGTGGATTTCAAGGGCATCAGCGACGGCAAGCTGAGCAATGTGAACTTCTCGGGCGCATGCCTGGTGTCGGCGACGTTCACCAACATCAAGGCGCCCCGCTCCGGCAATAAGCAGACGAACTTCTCCTCGGCCTGTCTGGCCGGCGCCGATTTCGTCGGGGCGTCCTTGATGGACGTCGTACTGACTAGAGCGCAGCTTTCCTCCAAGAAAGGAAGCATCGAGGCCGTGCACCGCCTGTACCCCGACGGCAAAACGTTCGACTACGACCCGACCAAACTCGACGCCCGCAGCACTGGGCCTCAAACCACCTGCCCTGATGGCAGGGGCGGCACGTGCACTACGGAACAACTGCACGCCATTCCAGTACTGGCGCGATGGCCGTCCAGCTCTACTTGAAGGTCTATGGGAGGCGGACATTTATCCATGAATGACGATCTCTTGGATCAAAGGGCGTGCGGGAAGTGACACGGGATGGCTTCCATCAGCGACTGGCAACGGCAATAGGGGCGGCGCTTCAGGCCAAAAGAAAATGGCCCTTTGGCAATTGAGCCCGAAAACGCGCACGCTCATTGAATACAGCAATGGCTATGAATACGGCCCCTGAAAGGAGGCATGGTCATAGCGCACCTTCTGATCTTCCCGAGCTTCACTGAGGCGCAGCTACACAACAGCTACACGGCACCTACACAACACCTCGACTCTCCATCGCGTACTTTGGGCCTCCTATCGGTGACCTATAAGCCAATCTTGCGCCGCATTTTCTGTATTGAAATATAAATACACTTCCGTGGTCGCGATTCTGCTGACCATGATCCAGTTTGCATATCCACTCACCTCATAAGCAACATCGCTATCCAGCAGCGCTCTTCGCGAAATTCAAGTGTTTCCGCTGTCAAATCCAACATGGGGGATTTTTCATGCTGACGCCGACGACCGTTCCGCAAGGTGGCTTCAATCAAGAATATCGGCAACAAACGAATGTTCCTGGCGGATATATTTATAGCCATACAGGCGATAACTACGACGCCTACATGAATTCGATCTACCCACTGCTGCCAGAGCGGGTGGCATTTTCGGACCACGACCTGCCCAGCGATCTCCAAAAGGATAGTCCAGGCACGAACTCGGTGCCCCAGACGGCGATCATTTTCCCCTATCCAGGTGTACCACCCACCGAGATGCCGTGGCGTTTTACCTTGTTGGCCGGGAAACATACGGTCGATTGCATGCTGATCGCCCGCATTATCTTCGTAAAACCGATCACGCAAGCGCAAGGTTCATCGCAGACGACAACCGCCTGGTCCAAGGGGCTGATCGAGCGGCACACCGAAACCACCCTGCTTGCCGGTGAGGGTACGACGCTCACTGAACTGGTCGGGGATGACGGCGACCGTTATGCGTTAGTCGCTTCCTTCCCCTCAAATGAAGGCGCAGAACTACCGCCTCCTCCTCCCGGTTATCACTACGAGACCCGACCGTTGACCGAGAACTTCACTCTGGTGTGCCATCAACTCGCCCACATCCTGATTGCCAGTGGCTATAACTTCCAGCGTTACGAGCGCGGCAACGTCGCCGATTGAGAAGCATTGCGCATGGCGCCAGTTGCGCATGAAGCGCGTTGGAATTCCCCTCCACGAGAACGCTCATTGCGCCTTCGCCGCTGAAAATGCAAGTGCAAGTGCGAGTGCAGGAAATTGCGATTACGCCGACCAGCTGATTTTCAACAACTTCAACCCTTACGGCGATTCGAATTTTAGTTGACCTATTGGAGTGAAAATACCCTCCGTGAGCCGTCTGGCGGCAGAAACCCGTAATTCCCGTGCCCGATTCCATCGCGAGCATACCGGGATTCTTTCTTTGACGGTAAGTAGACAAAGAGCACGATATGTTCGTCGGCGCGTCACCAGTTTGTGTTGTTGGTTAGTCGTATTCAACGTTGGTTGCATGCACCCCACCAGATTGGAGATCAGCACATGTCAAAAGCGCCTTTCGGCATTCTCATCGAAGCCAAGCTGAAGCCCGGCACGACGATCGCGGCCCGCGACGCGGTAACCAAGATCGTCAAGGCCATCAAGGGACAAGCTTCCGCCAGCAAGTATTGGGGCTATTCCACTGGAACCGGACAGGCGGAGCACTTCATCGTGTTCTGTCCGTTCCAGAAGTTTGCTGATCTCGACCGTCCGACTACTGGAGAGATCGCGGCCAAGAGCAAAATGAATGAAGATATCGACAAGCTGCTCACCTCACTGGAGAGCAACCTGGAGTCGGTACACCGCTCGATTGTCGAGTATGTCCCGGACCTCAGCAATCCGCCCACAAAGGATGCTGCAGCCCCCGGCCCCAACGTTTATCACGTCAAAGCCAAGCTGAAGCCCGGCCACACGCTTAAGGCCGGTCAGATCGCAGCGAAGATCGCTGAAGCCCATCGTAAAGCGCCGAACGGCGTCAAGTATTGGGGTTATACGACGGCGCAAGGAACGGGGGATACCTATCACGCATTCATTCCGTTTGATAAATACGCCGAACTTGACGGCTGGCCCACCACCGGTGAGGTGCTGGCGAAGACGAGCGGAGCTTCGGCAGATGCGTTGCTCACCGAAATCGACGGCATGATCGAATCCTCAGAGCGTTCGATTCTTTCCTACGTGCCCGGACTGAGCGACCCCGCGTAAAGCGGTAACGCGGGGTCCGCGGTGCAATCGCGGATCCTGCGCGCGACATTGTGAAAACAACGTGGAGTCTGCTTGCAACGGCAGGCTCCACTTTATGTGCGCGTTCCTCTCTTTCGCCTGTTCACCTCACCGATGCGATTATGGATTGCCCCATTTTCGATTCCATCACCGGATTGCGTCACTGGGCCGCTGTGGCTCCTGAAAGAGCTGCTTTCATCGCTCTAAACAGCCGTATTGAAGAGAGTGGAGAACTCAGCTACGGCAAACTCGACCTTCGTGCACGCGCACTCGCTGCCATTCTGCAAGACCGCGTTGCCCGGGGAGATCGTGCGCTGCTGGTTTATCCGCCTGGGCTGGATTTCATCGTTGCGCTGTTCGCCTGTTTCTATGCCGGCGTAGTCGCCGTGCCTGCGCCAGCTCCGCATACATCGCAAAGCCATCGACCGACGCGGGAACGCTTGAGCGCTATCGCAGTAGCGTGCGAGCCAACACTGCTGCTGACCACCGCAGCGTTGGCCGAGTCGCTGACATCGATAGAGGCGGCGCTCCCCTGCCTCGCTACCGATGGCATTTCCGAAGCCTTCGCGGCGGGCTGGACGGAAGGCCGGCATACCGCAGAGGAACTGGCTTTTTTGCAGTTCACTTCCGGATCGACTGGCGCACCCAAGGGCGTGATGATCAGGCACAGCAATGTGTCCGCCAATCTCGAGGTGCTCAACCGGGTGGTAAAGCTGGGGCCTGATCAACGCATGTTGACGTGGTTGCCCCACTATCACGACATGGGCCTGATCGGGACGATTCTCTATCCAGCCGCGATGGGTAGCACATGCTGGCTGATGGCTCCGGCCACCTTTCTCCAACGCCCTGTTCGCTGGCTGCAGGCCATCTCACGCTATCGGATCGATACCAGTGGTGGCCCGAATTTCGCGTACGAGTACTGCGTGCGGCGAACCACGCCGGAAGAACGCACGGCATTGGACCTGTCTTGCTGGGAGCTGGCATTCAATGGTGCAGAGTCGGTTCGGTCGGGTTCCTTGGACCGCTTCGCCGAGGTATTCGCGCCGCACGGTTTCCGGCACGAAGCTTTTTTCCCCTGCTACGGATTGGCCGAATCGACCTTGATGGCGGCCGCTGGACAGCGCCTCCATGGCCCTCGCCAACGCACAGCCGATTCGACGGCTTTCGCCCATGGCCTGCTCCGCGATGCGCCGGCAGGTGATCTCGGCGTGCCCCTGGTTTCATCGGGATCGCCCCAACCCAAGCACCAGATCGTCATCGCCGATCCGGAGAGCGGACGCCCATTGCCGCCAGGCCATATTGGCGAAGTCTGGCTTTCGGGTCCCAGCGTCACGGAAGGCTACTGGGGTATTGCCGAGCATGGCGCGCACTTCGCGACGTTGCCGGTGGGCGAGACAATCCAACGCTTTCTGCGAACTGGCGATCTGGGCGCCCTGTGGGACGGCGAACTGTATCTGGCCGGCCGGCTCAAGGATCTGATCATCGTCGATGGGCGCAACCATCATCCGGAAGATATCGAGCGCACGCTGGAACAAGCGCACTCCTCATTTCGCCCCGGCGCTTGCGCGGCTTTCTCAGTCGAACTCGATGGCGCCGAACGGCTGATAGTAGCCATCGAATGCGAGCGCAAAGCGGTGCGAACCGAGAGTGTGGTGATCGCCGCACGCGAGGCTATCGCGGTCAATCACGAACTGCCATTGCGTGATCTTGTGTTTCTGCGCTTCGGCGAACTGCCGCGCACCACCAGCGGCAAGGTGCGTCGCCACGCGTGTCGCGAACGGTATATGTCCGGGGCCTTCAATGCCGTCGCGAGATAAGCGCATTCAGGAGCCCTCTTTCGCCCCCCTCCCCGGCGACCGCCGCAACCTTCTCGACTGGATTCTCGCGCGCATCGCGGAGCTGACCGGCCATCCGCTGCATGAGCTGGACGCCGAAGCGCCTTTCGCCTCGCTGGGACTCGGCTCGCTCCACGCATTGGAGCTCAGCGGTCGCCTGGAGGACCGGCTGGGCATCGAGGTCTCTCCGCTGCTGATCTACGAACATCCCACGCCTGCCGCACTTGCTTCGGCCCTGACGGGAGCCGCGGCGCCGGCAACATCCAGCGGATCGAGCCAGACGCGCGTCGTGCCTGCGCAGGAGCCTGTGGCCGTTGTCGGCATGGCCTGTCGTTTTCCGGGCGCGCCGGACCTGAGCGGCTTCGCCGAACTGCTGCACGAGGGGAAGCTGGCTATCCGGCCGGCTCCTTCCAGCCGGCTCGGCGAAGGATGGATGGACACCGATCCCCCGGCCGGCTTTCTCGACGAGATTGACGGATTCGACGAAGGCTTCTTCGGCATCTCGGCACGCGAAGCGGCGGATATGGACCCGCAACAGCGGTTGGCCCTTGAAGTGGCGTGGGAGGCTTTGGAAAACGCCGGCATCGCACCGGCCTCTCTTGCGGGCAGCCGCAGCGGTGTGTGGTTTGGCATCAGCGGCATCGACTATGCCTTGTTGCGCGTCACAAGCGGCGTGCCGGCCGGCGCCTACGTCGCCACCGGCAATGCCCATAGCATCGCCGCCAATCGCCTCTCCTACCTGCTCAACTTGCACGGGCCGAGCGTAGCGGTGGACACGGCCTGCTCGTCCTCGCTGGTGGCGACACATCTGGCGTGTTGCAGCCTGCGGGCGGGCGAGTGCGACCTGGCGCTGGCAGGCGGCGTCAACCTGCTGATGCTGCCCTATATCACCCGCAGCCTGCGCGCCGCCGGGATGATGGCCCCGGACGGTCGCTGCAAAGCGTTCGATGCCGCGGCTGATGGCTATGGTCGCGGCGAGGGCTGCGGCGTGATTGTGCTCAAACGCTTGAGCGATGCCCGCCGCGATGGCGATACGGTGCTGGCACTCTTGCTCGGCTCGGCTGTGATCCAGGACGGCGCGACCAACGGCCTGTCGGCGCCCAGCGGCGAGGCCCAGCGGCGCACGCTTCGCGCCGCACTGGCCGCAGCGGGCGTGCTGCCGGCCGATGTGTCCTATATCGAGGCCCATGGCACCGGTACGCCGCTGGGCGACCCCATCGAATTCAACGCCTTCGCGGATGTGCTCGGCGAGGGACGCAGCGCCGCACAACCCTGTGCGATGGGTGCGGTCAAGGCCAATATTGGGCATCTGGAGGCCGCGGCCGGCATCGCCGGCTTGATCAAGACCCTGCTTGCCCTGACACGCAAGACCCTTCCGCCACAGCCGTTGCTGCAAAACCTCAATCCGGCTTTGCGGCTGGACGAACGGCCATTTGAACGGCCATTTCGCTTCACCGCCGCCGCGGAGCCCTGGACATCGGCGAAGCCCCGGATCGCTGGCGTCAGCTCCTTTGGCTTCGGCGGTACCAATGCGCATGTCGTCGTCGGCGAGCCGGCGGAAGCCTCCTTGCCGGCCAAGGTGCCCCGCCCTCCGCTCCATCTGCTTTGCCTGTCCGCACGTAGCAATCAAGCGCTGAGGGCACAGGCCGAACGCTTCGCTTCCCATTTTATGGCCCATCCGGATCTCGACCCGGCCGAGGTCTGCTTCACCGCCGGCGTCGGGCGCAATCCGTTCGAGCACCGCCTGACGGTCGTGGCGCCCAGCCTTGCCGCGTTCGCCGAGCGGCTCCGCGCATTCGCCGCTGGAACGCTGGCCGAGGGCGTGCGCAGTGGGCACGCCCCGCGCAAGGGCGATCTGGCCATAGAGCAGTGCACCGTGCTGCCCGCCCTGGAGGCCGACACAGACAGCTGGAAAGCGGCGCTCGCCCAGCTTGCGGAGCACGTCCTGCTTGGCGGCATGCCGGATTGGCAAAGCCTTTATCCGCAGTGTCGGCGCGTTCCGTTGCCGACCTATCCCTTCGAACGGCGCAGGCATTGGATCACCATGAACCCGACTGAGACGTCTTCCAGCCTCATCGCGCCCGCTGGCAACAACCGCGCCGCCGCCATCACGGAGCGCCTTCGTTCGGCCCTGGCCAAATGGCTGGGGACGACGTCGGATCGCTTCGATCCCTCGACGCCGTTCCTCGAGCTGGGCGCGGACTCCATCGTCCTGATGGAAGCGATCAACCTCATTCGCGATCTCTACGGCGTCCAACTGTCCATCCGCGAAATCTTCGAGGACTACGGCAATTTGAACGCGATCGTGGCGCATATCGATCGCATTCTCCCAACGGAGCATCCGCCAGCACCCGCGAACCTCGCAGCCCCGGCTCCTGCGTCCGCTTCCATGACGATCCCCGCTGGCGAAAACTCCGCACCGTTGGCGCAGTTATTCCAGCGGCAACTGGACGTGATGGCGGAACAGCTTGCCGTGCTGCGCGGCGCGGCGGCGACACATGCCTCGCCACCACCGGCGATACACGCCACGGCACCATCGGCGTCTGTTGCCCAACCCTCTGCGATCGCGGCGATCGACACCAGTGCGCGCCCCGCTTCGGCCTTGCCGGCGTTTCGTGTGAAAGACCGCAGCCTCGGTCACTTCACCACGGAACAGCGCGCGTGGATCGCCGATTTCACGGCCCGCTACAACGCCCGCACCGCCGGATCGAAGGCGCTCGCCCAGCGCTTTCGCCCATCTCTCGCCGACAATCGCGTGGTGGCCGGACTCAGGCTGGCTACCAAGGAACTGCTCTACCCGATTGCCGCAGAGCGTTCGGCAGGTTCGCGTTTCTGGGACGTAGACGGCCATGAATACGTCGATCTGACGATGGGATTTGGCGTCAATCTGTTCGGCCACAATCCGGCATTCATCCGTCGTGCCATCGAAGCGCAGATCGCCGAAGGGACGCAAATCGGGCCGCAGTCGCCACTCGCCGGACGCGTCGCCGAGGCGCTTTGCGCCCTTACCGGCAAGGAGCGGGCCTGCTTCGTCAATTCCGGCACCGAGGCGGTGATGACCGCTCTGCGCATCGTGCGCGCCGCCACCGGGCGTTCCAGGATCGTGCTGTTCTCAGGGTCTTACCACGGCACCTTCGATGGCGTGCTTGCGCGTGCGTCCGCGCTGGGCGGCGACGCGCCGGTGCCGCTCTCTCCCGGTGTGCTGGCGGGCATGATCGGCGATGTGATCGTTCTCGATTATGGCGACCCCAAAGCGCTGACCTGGGTCGCCGAACACCTGGACGAATTGGCGGGTGTTCTGGTGGAACCCGTGCAGAGTCGTTCGCCGGAATTGCAACCCCGCGAGTTTGTCCGCGAGCTGCATCGGCTGACCCGCGGCAGCGGTGTCGTGCTGATTTTCGACGAGGTTCTCACCGGCTTTCGCAATCATCCGCGCGGCGCGCAAGCCTGGTTTGGCGTGGACGCCGACATCGCCACCTACGGCAAGATCCTCGGCGGCGGCCTGCCGATCGGTGTGGTCGCGGGACGCGCCGACATCATGGATTTCGTCGACGGCGGCCAATGGTCCTTTGGCGACGACAGCCTTCCGCGCGACATCGAGACCGCATTTTTCAGCGGCACGTTCTGCAAGCATCCACTGTCCATGGCGGCCGCCGTGGCCGTGTTGGATGAAATGAAGCGGCAAGGCCCCGCGTTGCAGGAAAACCTCAATCGCAAAACCGATCTGCTGGCCACGCGATTGAACAGCCTCTTCGACAGCTATCAATTGCCGATCCGTATGGTGCATTTCGGATCGCTGTTCCGCTTCCGATACCCCGGCGATCTGGATCTGCTTTATTTCCAGCTCATTTATCGCGGCATCTATATCTGGGAAGCGCGCAATTGCTTTCTTTCGGTTGCGCACACGGATGAAGACCTCGATCGGATCCACGATGCGTTCCGCGACTCCATCGATGAGTTGCGCAGCGTAGGACTGATCGGTGCCACCGCTACCACGGTGCCCGCCAGTCTGCCGCGGCCCGCCATGGCCGCTGCGGCGTCCGGCGACGCATTTCCGACCACGGAAAGCCAGCGGCAACTCTGGCTGCTCGCGCAGATGGGAGACGAAGCCTCGGTCGCGTACAACGAGGGCCTGGTCATTGAACTCAAGGGCCGGCTGCGCATCCCCCAGCTGGAAACGGCGCTGCAACAGCTATTCGCGCGCCATGAGGCCCTGCGTACGGCGCTGTCGCCCGATGGCCTGACTCAAACCACTGCGGGTGACATGGCGAGTTTTGCGCTGTCGTCCGTCGACCTGCGCAGCCACGGCGGCGAAGCGGAAGCGCGTGCACGCACCTGGGTGGCGCAAGCGCAACGCGAGCGCTTCGATCTTGCGTGCGCACCCTTGCTTCGTGTCACCGTCCTGACGCTGGAAGACGAGGTTCACTGGCTGGTGCTGATGGTCCATCACATCATGGTGGATGGCTGGTCCCTGGGCGTGATGGTGAGCGAGATCGCGGTCTTGTACACCGCCGCCTGCGGTGCGGCGGCAGCAGCGCTACAGCCCGCTGCCTCTTATCGCGACTACCTGCGCGACGAAGTCGATTACCTGGCTGGCCCATCCTTCGCCAGCGCAGAAAACTATTGGCGACATGTCTTCGCTGATGGCGCTCCCGAGCCCGTACTGCTCACGGTGAGCAAGGGCGAGGATGCCGCCGCGCCTGCACCCTCCGGCCGATGCAGCTTGTGGATCGACAAGGAACTGCACGAAGCCGTTGCACATCTCGGTCGGCAGCAAGGATGCAGCTTGTTCATGCTGCTTTATGCCGCCTACGCGCTGTTGCTGCACCGGCTCTCCGGGCAGGCGGATCTGACGGTGGGGGTTCCCGTCTCGGTACGCTCCGGTCCCGATGCCCAGCGACTGGTCGGGCATTGCACCAACATGCTCCCGGTGCGTAGCCGCTATGCCGCTGCCCTGCGCCTGACCGATTTTCTGAAAGCGGCGCGGCGACAGTTGCTCGACGGTTTCGAGCATGCGCGCTTTCCGTTCGCGGCGATCGTGCGTGCGGTGAATCCGCCGCGCCGGCAAGGTCGGCAGCCCCTGGTCAACGTGTCGTTCAACCTGGAAAGGCGCATCGATCCGCCAGTGATGGACGGCCTGGTTCTGACACCGCTCACCACGCCAGTCAGCGTTGCCAAGCTCGATTTGCATCTGAACGTCACCGACATCGACGGCGCCTTGCGTCTCGATCTCGACTACGACGCGCTGCTCTTCGATGACTGCTTGGCACAGCACCTGCTGCGTTCATACCAAGCGTTGCTGCATGGAATCGTCGCGGCACCTGATACGAGCCTGGCAGCGCTTCCACTGCTCGACAGCACGACGTGGCAGCGGCAAGTCGTTGCATTGAATCGCACCGAGGCAACGTTTCCCGCGGATGAACCGCTGCATCGTTTGATCGAGCGGCAAGCCGCATCGACGCCCGCGGCAGACGCGGTGCTGTCATCGAACGAAACGCTGTCTTTCCAATGCCTGGATCGCCGCGCCAATCACCTCGCCGGCAAGCTGGTGGCGATGGGTGTAGGGCCTGAATGCCGCGTCGCTGTCTGCCTGGGCCGCCAGCCTGATCTCATCGTGGCATTGCTCGCCGTGCTCAAGGCCGGCGGCGCCTTCGTGCCGCTCGACCCGCTCGATCCGCCAGCGCGCCGCGCCGAACTCGTGAGCGACGCCGGTGCACTGGTCGTCGTCACCACACGGCCGCTCGCTGCCGCCTTCACCGCCGTGCCGGTGAGACTGCTGTGTCTGCAAGACGAAAAGCAGGAAGCGGAGGCGCCGCCGCTGGTGGCGGTTTCGCCGGACAACCTCGCCTACGTCATCTACACCTCCGGTTCCACGGGACGGCCCAAGGGCGTGATGGTGCCGCACCGCGGGCTGGTCAATTACCTGCATTGGGCAGCGGATTATTACCGTGTCGATCAGGGACACGGCGCGGCATTGCACTCCTCGGTCGCGTTCGACCTCACGGTGACGACGCTTTTCGTCCCCTTGCTCGCCGGTCGATCCATCGCACTGACACCGGCCGAACAGCAGGGCGTGGAGGCTCTCTACGGCAGCTTCGAACTCGGCGGCGGTTTCAGTTTCCTCAAACTGACCCCCGCGCATCTGGAGCTATTGGCTGCGGAACCGCCTGCATCGGGCCTGGCAGGGCAAACCCATGCCTTGATTGTCGGCGGCGATCAGTTGTTGAACCGCGCCGTGGCGCGCTGGCGCAGCGGCGCTCCCGGCACCCGCATCATCAACGAGTACGGCCCCACCGAAACGGTGGTCGGATGCAGCGTCTACGAAATCGCTGGGGATGATCCTTTCGATGGTGCGGTTCCCATCGGCAAGCCCATTGCCAATATGCAGCTCTACGTCCTCGATCAGGCCATGCAGCCCGTGCCGCCTGGCGTGGTCGGCGAGCTGTACGTCGGCGGGATCGGTGTGGCGCGCGGCTATCTCAACCGTCCGGCGGCCACGGCGGAACGCTTCGTTCCCGATCCATTTTCTTGTCGACCAGGCAGCCGCCTGTACCGCACCGGCGATCGGGTGCGGCAAAGGGCGGACGACTCATGGGTGTACGTGGGGCGCGTCGACCACCAGGTCAAAGTACGCGGACATCGGATCGAACCCGCCGAAGTCGAGGCGGCGCTGGTTGCCCATGCCGAGGTGGCACAAGCGGTGGTCACCGTCCGCGGCGAAGACAGCGCACGCGAATTGGTCGCCTACGTGGTGCCGGCGAATCCCGCAGGTGTCGACGTAGACGTGCTGCGCCGGCATCTGGAACAACGCCTGCCGCCGGCATGGATACCCGCTGCCGTGGTCTTGCTGGCCGCGCTGCCGCTGACGCGCAACGGCAAAGTAGACCGCGCGCTGTTGCCGCTTCCCGGGCCGGGCAAGGACGCGCTCGCGGCGGGCGCAGACGAGCAGGCCATGCCGTTCGATACCGTCGAACGCGTAAGCGAGGCATGGCGCAAGGTTCTGGGCAGAACGGCGGCACCGAATGACAATTTCTTCGACGTGGGCGGCCACTCGCTGCAACTGCCCGCCTTGCGCAATCAGCTGTCGGCGGCATTCGACTGCCCTGTCTCGCTGCTCGACCTGTTTCGGCATCCGACGATTGCGGCGCAGGCACGCCATTTCGCCGCGGCGCGTCCGGCCCGGCCGCCAGCGCCCACGGCTGCGTCCCGTCCGGGCGGACAGGACATCGCCATCATCGGCATGGCCTGCCGCGTGCCGGGTGCCGCGAACCTGGATGCATTCCGCAGCAATCTCGAAAGCGGGCGGGTCAGCGTCACTGAGTTGGATCCGGTCCGTTTGCGTGCAGGGGGTGTGGATGAGGATCGGCTGCGCGATCCGCACTATGTGAAGCGGGTGGGTCTGCTCGACGGCGTGGAAGGGTTCGATGCGGAGTTTTTCGGTTTCACCCCGAGCGATGCGGCGCTGACCGATCCGCAACACCGTCTGCTGCTCGAATGCGCGTGGGAGTCCTTGGAAAACGCCGGTATCGATCCGGACCGCTGCGGGCGGCCGGTCGGTGTTTTCGCCGGGAGCGCCTTGAACACCTATCTGCTGTTCAACGTGCTCAAGAGCCGGCAAACCCTCGCCGATGCCGACGCACGTTCCGTGGCTCTCGCCAATGACAAGGATTTCCTCGCGACACGAGTGTCGTACAAGCTCAATCTGCACGGCCCCAGTTTGACCGTGCAGACCGCTTGTTCGACCTCGCTGGTAGCCGTGCACATGGCCTCCCGCAGCCTGCGCGATGGCGAATGCGATATGGCCCTGGCCGGTGGCGTGGCCCTGCGCCTGCCACAGGAAGCCGGAACGCTGTGGCAGGAGGGCGGCATCGAATCACCGGACGGCCACTGCCGCGCCTTTGACGCCGAGGCCGCGGGCACCGTGTTCGGCAACGGCGTCGGGGTCGTGGTGCTGAAGCGGCTGGCCGACGCGCTCGCCGACGGTGACACCGTTTATGCGGTGATCAAGGGGTCTGCGATCAACAACGACGGCGCGGCCAAGCTCGGCTTTACCGCGCCAGCGGTCGAAGGCCAGGCGGCCGTGATCGAGGCCGCCTTGCGCGATAGCGGTCTCGCCGGCAGCGACATTGGCTATGTCGAAGCCCATGGCACGGGCACCCAGCTCGGCGATCGCGTAGAGCTGGAGGCCCTGCGGACCGCCCTCGGCGAAAGCGGCACGCCCTGTGCCATTGGCTCGGTGAAAGCCAATATCGGCCATCTCGATACGGCTGCGGGCGTGGTCGGCCTGATCAAGACGGCGCTGATCCTGTCCAGTGGCCGCCTGCCGCCGCAACCGGAATTCCGCACGCCGCATCCGGACAGCGGACTGAACCGTGGGCGCTTCTTCATCTGCCCCCAGGCGCAGACATGGAACAGCGAGACAACGCGCCGCGCCGCGGTCAGCTCCTTTGGCATCGGCGGCACCAATGCTCATGTGGTACTGGAAGAGCCCCCGGCGGTGTCGGCCGCACGGGACGAGCGTCCCGCTCACCTGCTGCTGCTCTCCGCCCGTTCCGCGGAGGCGCTCGACACCGCCTCCGGCCGACTGGCCCAGTACCTGGAACAGCGCGCCGATACGCAGCCGGCGGATGTCGCCTACACGCTGCTGTCCGGCCGGCGCCGGTTCGCCCACCGACAGGCGCTGGTTTGTACCGGCACAGCGGATGCTGTAGCGGCCTTGCGCAACCGGGATCGCCAATGGCATCGGACCGATGACTGCGCCGAGCGCCGAGTGGCCTTTCTGTTCCCGGGTCAGGGTTCGCAACTGCCGGGCATGGGACGCGCGCTGTATGCCGCCGAGCCGGTCTTCCGCGACACCTTCGCCGCCTGCGCCGAGGCGTTGCGGCCTGAGTGGGGGCAGGATCTGCGCGATGTGCTGTTCCAGGGCGAGCGGGACGATGCGGCGGCGATGAGCCGCTTGAGCGATACCGCCATCGCCCAACCCGCGCTATTCGCTTTCGAGTATTCGTTGGCCCGCCTCTGGATGAGCTGGGGGCTCGCCCCCGCCGCCATGATCGGCCACAGCATCGGTGAATACGTGGCGGCCTGCCTGGCTGGCGTCTTTTCGCTCGAAGACGGCTTGAAGCTGGTCGCCGCACGCGGCCGGCTGATGGCGACCGCGCCGGCCGGCGCCATGTTGGCCGTAGCGATGGAAGAAGCCGCCCTGCGCGCACGCCTGTCGCCAGGGGTGGATGTCGCGGCGGTCAACGGGCCGGGCCAATGCGTCGTCGCCGGTACTCGCGAGGCCATCCGGAAGCTGGCCGAGGTGCTGACCGCGGATGGCGTCATCACCAAGCACCTGGCTACCTCGCACGCCTTCCATTGCGCACTGATGGATCCCATCCTGGCGCCCTTCCGCGCCGTGGTCGCATCGATCCCGTTGCACGCACCGAGCTTGCGCTACCTCTCCAACCTGAGCGGGGACTGGATCAGTGCCAGCGCAGCGACCTCAGTCGACTATTGGGTGGAGCATGTACGGCAGACCGTTCGCTTCGACGCCGGTCTGACCCGGCTCCAGCAAGACGTCCGTTCGACCGCCCTGCTGGAGGTCGGCCCGGGAACCGCCCTGTCCGCACTGGCACGGCGCCGCCTGGGTGCCGACGCCGTTGTGGTCAGCAGCCTTGAGCGGCCCGGAACCGACGAGCCGGCGCAAGTGCTGGGCGCCTGCGGCAGGCTGTGGGTGGCCGGCGTCACGCTCGACGCGGCCGGCATTAACGGCGGACGCGGGCGCCGCATCGCGCTACCCACCTACCCCTTCCAGCGGCGGCGCCATTGGATCGACCCGGATGAGCCGGCTATGCCAGTCCAGCGCGCTGCCTGGCAACCGATGCAACCGGTGTGGCGGGCGCTTTCGCTGCCGGCGGCGGCGCCAGCAAAAACGCAGCGCTGGCTGATCCTGGGCGAGGATGCCCTGGCCCGCGCACTGGCCAGCCACATCGCCGACCTGCCCGGGCAGACTGCGATCGAGGCCCAAACCGGCGTCGAGGTGGCCGGCGCCGAAGTGGATCGCGTGGTGGATCTGCGCGGGGACGCTGCCGCCTTGCTGGTCACGATGAGAGAGCTGGCCGGCAGGCAGGGACCCGTCCATCTCGACGTGGTTACCCGCGGCGCGGAAAAACTGCTTCCGACGGATCGGCCGGAACCGGCAGCGGCGGCGGTCGCCGGCATGGCCCTGGTCTTGCCGCAAGAGCTGCCGTGGCTGTCGCGCCGCCATATCGACCTGCCCGCCACGGAGGCGTCCACCGCCGAGGCGGGCGCGTTGCCGCCGTGGTTCCACCGCCTGGTGGCCGTGCTGCTCGCAGAGACCGCGTCGACGGAACTCGCGCTGCGCCCGGATGGATGCCATGAACTGGCCTTCCAGCCCTGGACCGCCACCGAAGAGGAATCGCTGCTGCGTACCGGCGGGGTTTATCTGATCACCGGTGGCTTCGGGCGGATCGGCTTGCGTCTGGCCGAAGAGCTGGCGGATGGCGTGCAGGCACGCCTGATCCTGCTCGGCCGCCAGCCGCCACAGAACGAGGCGCGAGCAAGGCTCGCCGCCTTGACGGCCCGTGGTGTCCAGGTGGAATGCGTGATCGGCGATGCCGCCGAAAGTGCGGTGATACAGGAAGCATTCCACCGCGCCGAACGGTGCTTCGGCCCCGTGGACGGGGTTTTCCACTGCGCCGGCATCACGGGCACGGCGTCCCTCACCCTGCTTGCCGACACCGACAGCGAGGTCATGGACCGGCATGCCCGTCCGAAGCTGGAGGGGCTGCGCGCCGTCGCGGACGCGGGCCGGGCGCCCCGCTTCGTGCTGGTGTTCTCTTCCTTGGCGAGCACCCTCGGCGGCGCCGGATTCGCCGCCTACGCAGCCGCCAACCGGGCCGCCGGCGCACTGGCGCAAGCACTGGACCAGACGGCGGGCACGCGCTGGATCACGCTGGACTGGGATGCCTGGGCATTCCCCGGCGAACCGCTAACGGGCGGCGGCAAGGGACTCTCTACCGCAACGGGCATGGTCGCCTTGCGTTCTGTTCTGCGGCGCGGGGCCCCCAGTCGTCTCGCCATCGTGTCCGGCACGGCGGAAGACTTCGAGTCCCGCCGAAGGCAGTGGGCCGCGCCACGCCTGGGCGACATCCATCCCTACGCGTCCAGCCCCGCCATTTCCCGTCGCGAAAGCACCCTGGATGCCGTGATCGAGGTGTGGCGCCGGGTGCTGGGTATCGAAGCCGTCCATCCCGACTCCCATTTCATCGAACTCGGCGGTGACTCGCTCGCTGCGTTGCGCGTGGCCGCCTTGCTGCGCGAGAGCCTGGGCGTGCATCTTCCGCTGGCGCAATTGCTGACCAGCCCGAGCCCTGCGGCGCTGGCGCAGATGCTGGAAGCCGAACGGTCCAAGCCATCGGCGCCGGCCTTTGCGCCCGTGCCGCGCGACCAGCCCTTGCCGCTCTCGTTTGCCCAGCTTCGCCTCTGGGCGCTGGAGCAGATCGAGCCGCTCAGCACCGCCTTCGTCCTGGTGAACGCTCTGGACTTGCACGGACCGCTCGACACCGGTGCGCTGAATGCTGCGTTCGCCGCGATCTCGCAACGTCACGAAGTCCTGCGCACGGTGATCGAGGTGACGAACGGAACGCCGTCCCAGCGCGCCGTCATCACCGATCCGCCATCCCTTCCGCTGTTTGATCTCCGCGCCGTGCCACCGGCGAAGCGTGCAGAGCGTGCGCGCGGCCTTGCCCTGGAGCTGGCCGGCCGCCCCTTCGATCTCGAACACGATGCCCCGTGGCGGACAAGCTTGCTCCACCTCGACGACGATCATCATTGGCTGATCATCACGATGCACCACATCGTCGCCGACGGCTGGTCCACGGCCATTTTCACCCGCGAGTTGGGCGAGCTCTACGCCGCCGCCCTCACCGGACAGACAGCCACCCTGCCCGCTTTGCCTCTGCAATACGCCGACCTCGCCGTTCATCAGCGCCGCCTGCTGGACCAACAGGCGGGGCAGACGCTCGCCGCCTATTGGCGTGAACGACTGCAAGGAGCGCCGCCGGAACTGGACCTGGCGCCAGCTCGGCCGCGCACTCGACCGGCGACCAGCTCGGCGGTGCTACCACTCGCGCAGCCCCTGAATGCGCGGATCGCGGCATGCGCGCAACGGGAAGGCGTCACCCCCTTCATCGTCCTGTTGGCCGGGTTTGCTTTGCTGCTGCGGGAACTCAGCGGCGCCAGCGATCTGGTCATCGGTACGGATGTGGCGGGGCGCGAGCTGCCGGAAAGCAAGGACCTGATCGGTTTCTTCATCAATTCGCTGCCGCTGCGCTGCGATCTCTCGGGCGAGCCCGATGTCCACGCGCTGCTGCAACGGATCGCGGCTGCGATCCGACAGGATCTCGCCCATCAGCAACTGCCCTTCGAACAACTGGTCGCGGCCGTGAAACCTCCGCGCCATGCCTACCGGCCGCCGCTCTTCCAGGTGAAGCTGGTGCTGCAAAACGTGCCGCCGCCCGTGCTTGAGCTTCCCGGCCTGGAGGTGCGGCCGGTTGCCCTCGATCGCGGCACCGACCATCTCGATCTGGTGCTCAATCTGAACTTGAGCGATGCCGGCCTGGACGGCCTGTGGGAATACGACCCCAGCCGCTTCGAGCAAGGCCAGATCCGCACCTGGCAAGACCGCTATGCCGCCTTGCTGGAAACGCTGGTCACCGGCCCCGGCGGTGGCATGTCGGCGATCTCCGTGCCCGCGAATCGTCCTCTTTCCGTGGTCGACACCCCCGATTGCTGCGGCGCAGGATCGGTGCCGGACCTGCCGCTGCACGCCCTGGTCGAGCGGCACGCGTTGGCGCGGCCCGCGAGCCTGGCCGTGATCTGCCGCGAGCGCCACCTCGATTACGCCACGCTCGACCAGCTTGCCGGCCGTGTGGCCGCCCGGCTGCGCGCCATGGGCATGGCGACCGGGGACGTGGTGGGGGTCTGCTCCGATGACGGCGTGGACATGGTGGTGGCCATCCTCGGGGTGCTGAAGGCGGGCGCGGCGTACCTGCCGCTCGACCCCGCCTACCCGGCCGCCCGCCTCGCCTTGATGGTGGAAGACAGCGGTGCCCGCATCGTGATCGGTGCGCGGTACATGCTGGACGACCTGCTCGCCCATCTCGGCGTGACCGCGCTGGCGCTGGAAGACGCTTGTCTTTGCGCGGACGCTGTAGTCCTGGCGCCGCTCAACCTCGATACGCCGGCCTATGTACTTTTCACCTCGGGTTCGAGCGGACGCCCCAAGGGCGTAGCCATCACCCACCGCAACGCCGTCCACTCCACCCAAGCGAGGCTCGCGGTGTATGGCGAAGAGCCGCCCGTTTTCCTCCTGCTCTCGCCCTTTTCCTTCGATAGTTCGGTGGCCGGGCTGTTCTGGACTTTGTCCACCGGCGGCACCCTGGTGATCGCCGATGCCGTCGCGCGGACGGATATCGCCAGCCTCTCGGCACTGATGGACCACCATGGCGTAACGCACCTGCTGGCGCTTCCGTCGCTTTACGCGCTGTTGCTGGAGCATGCGTCGCGCTCGGCCCTGGCACGATTGCGGGTTGCGGTGGTTGCCGGGGAAACCTGCCCATCCGAGTTGCCGGCACACCATCGAGCCGCCGCGGGCGGCAGGCTTTTCAACGAATACGGCCCGACCGAAGCGACCGTCTGGTGCAGCGTGCACGACGCCACAGCGCACCAGGGTCCCGCGCCTACACCCATCGGCCGCCCGATTCCCGGTGCCGCCCTGCATGTGCTGGACCGGCATCTGCGGCCGGTTGCGCCGGGAGCCGAGGGCGAGCTGTACGTCGGCGGGCCCGGCGTCGGGCGCGGTTATGTGGGGCAGCCCGCGCAAACGGCGGCCTCTTTCTTGCCGGACCCTTTCAGCGCCGTGCCCGGAGCCCGGCTATACCGCACGGGCGACCGGGCCAAGCATGCGCCGGACGGCACGCTCGTCTTCCTCGGCCGCATCGATGCCATGGTGAAGATTCGCGGCCATCGCGTCGAGCCGGGCGAGATCGAGGCGATGCTGGCTGGCCATCCGGCGATCGCCGCCTGCGCCGTGGTGACGCGCGGCGCGACGGACGCCGAACGGCGTCTCGTCGCATTCGCCGTGCCCAGGGCCGGCATGACCGTCGATCCGGCCGAGGTCCAGGCGTACCTGGGTGAGCGCTTGCCCGCGGCGTTGATCCCTGCCTCGTTCCGCGTGCTCCCTGTTCTGCCCCAGTTGCCGAACGGGAAGGTGGATCGCCTCGCACTGGCGGAACCGCCGGAAGCCGGCGCGGCAACGCCGGACTCGCACGCAGTCATTCGCTCGGCCGCCGAGCAAACATTGGCAGCTATCTGGGCCGAGGTGCTGCGCATCGATCCGCCCGGCAGCCAGGCCAACTTTTTCGAATCGGGCGGCGATTCCATCCTAGCCATCCAGATCGCTGCACGCGCCCAGCGGGCCGGGCTATCGATCCGCGCACGGACCTTGCTCGATCACCCCGTGTTGGCCGATCTTGCCGCCATCGCCGGGACCCCGCGTCCCTCCGTCCCGGCGGAAGCGGGGCGGGTCGTGGGGGCGGCGCCGCTCACGCCGATCCAGCACTGGTTCCTCGATGACGATCCGGTCGATCCCGGCCACTTCCTCCAGGCAGTGCTGCTGACGCTCGACACACCGGTGGACAGCGCGGTGCTGCATGCCGCGACGGCCCGCCTGCTCGAACATCACGACGCCTTGCGCCATCGCTTCCGCAAGGGCGCGCAAGGCTGGGAACAGATCGCCCTGGAGCAGGTCGCCCTGGATCTGGATGATGAAGCACCCTCGTTCCGAGACATCGATCTGGCGGCCATCCCGCATCACGAACAGGCGGAGGCCCTGCGTCGCGCGATCGACGAGGCGATCGCCCTCGACCCTCTCGCGGGGCCGGTGCTGATCGCGCGGCGCTACCGGCTGGGCGGAGCGGAACCCGACCGTTTGCTGCTGGCTGCACACCATCTGGTCGTCGATGGCGTGTCCTGGCGCATCCTGCTGGAGGACCTGGCCACCCTGCTGGACGGACTCAGCGCCGGACGATCTGTCGCCTTGCCGGCCAAGACAGTGGCATTTCGCGACTGGGCCCGCCTGACCGCCGCCCGCAGCGACTCGACCGTACTCGCCAAGGAGGCGGAATGGTGGCTGAGCCGCGCCTGGCAGCGCGCGATCCGGCTGGCCTCCCCGCCTGCCGGGGAGACCCTGGCGGACCTCGGCATGCTCACCGTGGAGTTGTCACGCGACGAATCCGCCGTCCTGCTGAACACCCTGCCCTGGACTCATCGTGCAAGCGTCGAGGAAATCCTGCTGGCCGTGCTGGCCCGCGCGGTGGCCCAGCAGGCCGAGGGCGAAGCTTTGGTGGTGGAGCTGGAGCACCACGGCCGCGATGGCGCGGACGACGAGCTGGATGTCAGCCGCACGGTCGGCTGGTTCACCTGCCAGTTTCCCGTGCTGCTGGAACTGCCGCGCGAAGGCGATCCGGAACGCTGGGTGGCTGCCGTCAAAGGGCTGCGGCGCAGCGTGCCGCGCAACGGTTTTGGCTTTCTATCGCTGTGCCAGGGCGCGGCCGGGCCGGCCATCCGCGAGGCTTTGCGGGACATCCCGATTGCCGACGTCCTGTTCAACTACCTCGGCCGTTTCGATGCGCCGCCTTCCACTCTCGGCATCCGGGCAGCGAAGGAAGCACCGCCGCCCGAGCGTAGCCCCCGCGCCCCGCTGCGCTGGCCGCTGGAGATCACCGTGCAAGTGGTCGACGGTCGTGTCCAGATGGACTGGCGGCATGCCGCGCAGCGCTTGCCGCCAGGCGCGGTGGAAGGATTGGCGGAGCGTTTCACGGCCGTGCTGCGCAGCATGATCGCCCCGCTCACCGGGCGGCACGCTGCAACGGTTGGGTCTCCCGTCGTGGCGACGTACCCGCTGGCACCGATGCAGTACGGCATCCTGGTCGAATCACTGCGCAGGCGCGATGCCACCGCCTACGTGCAGCAGGTGACGGGACGGCTGGACGGCCCGCTCGATGTGGATGGGTTTGTCGCCGCCTGGCGCATTGTGGTCGCTCGCCATGAGGCCCTGCGCTCGCGCTTCAGCTGGGAAGGCCCCGCCGGACCGCTGCAGCTGGTGATGCCCGAGGCCGATTTGCCAGTCATCACACGGGACTTGAGCGATCTCGTCGACGAGGAGCGGCAGCTGGAGGCGGCTACCGTGCTGGCGGAGGACCGCACCAGCGGCTTTGATCTGCGGAACGGGCCACTGCTGCGTTTGACACTGCTGCGCATGGATCGCGAGACCTGGCGCTTCGCGGTCTCCCATCACCATCTGATACTGGACGGCTGGTCGCTGGCGATCGCCGTGCGCGAAGTGTTGGCGATCTATCAGGCCGGCCTCGAAGGCCATGAGGCGCGCCTGGACCCGCCGCCCTTGCTGCGCAGCTATGTCGAGTGGCTGGAACAGCAGGACGCAGCACGCTCCGAGACCTACTGGCGCCACGCCCTGGCTGGTTATGAGGTCGATAGCCCACTGCTGGGCGACGAAGGCGATGGCACCGGTTTTCACGATGCCGAGGCCCAGCTTTCGACCACGGCAACCGCAGCGCTGGATGCGCTGGCCCGCGCGCTGGGCGTCACCCCCAACACCCTGGTGCAGGGCGCGTGGGCGCTGAGCCTGGCCGCGCGTACCGGATCCGACGACGTCGTGTTCGGCGCCACCGTGGCCGGACGTCCGGCGGAATTGCCGCACATCGAAGACATGCTCGGGCTCTTTATCAACGTATTGCCGGTGCGCGTCCGGCTGCCGGACGAACTCGCCGTCCGCGACTGGCTGCCCACCCTGCAAACCGCCTTCAACGAAGCACGCAGTCACGAAACCACGCCACTGGCCCATATCCAGGCCTGGGCCGGCGGATCGCTGTTCGACAGCGTGCTGGTCTACGAGAACTACCCGGTGCCGGGGTCACTGGAAACACCGCCGGGCGGCTTGAGGATCAGTGAACTGGACACAGTCGAACGCAGCGACCGCGCCATCGTGGTGATGGCGGTGCCGGGGCCGCAACTGCGCCTGCGCCTGACCCACGATCGCAGCCGCATCGGCCGGCAGGCAGCGGAGCAACTGTTGTCGGAATTCATCCGCATGCTCGAAAGCCTGCCATCCCAGATCGACAGCCCGCTTGAAACGCTACTGGTGCCGGAGGGCGGCGCCTTGCCGGCCTTTATGACCGAGCGCTTCAACGAGACCCTGTGAACGCGAGGAGCACTGCTTCCCCATGCCTAACAGCAACGTCCAGACCCTGTTTGCCGAGATGGCCGAGCGTTACGCCGATCAAGTGGCGATTGAGTACGAGGCCGTGCCCGCGGACGGCCGTCACCCAAGCGCCACCTACGGCCACTTGGCACGGCAATCGAACCGGCTTGCGCGATGCCTGGCCAGGATGGGCGTGGGGCCGGGCATGCCGGTCGCCATCCTGGCCGAGGACGTCGCCACCGTCGTCATCGCCATCCTGGGCGTGCTCAAGGCCGGCGCGGCCTTCATGCCGCTCGACCCCCACCTGCCGCCGGCACGGATCGACGCCATGCTGGAGCTGGCGCAGGCGCCGCTGATCCTCGCGGAAAGCGGGACGGCTCCGCTCCTGGCCCGCCTGAATCTGCCGCTTGCCGCGCGGCCGGCGGTGCTGCCGCTCGACGCCGCTGCCGACTTCTCCGCACTGGCGCCCGACTGGCGCGTGTCGATGGAGCCGTGGTGGGATGAAGCCGCCGATCCGTTCGCCGTCGAGATGGCGCCGGATGCGTTCTGTTACCTCTTTTTCACGTCGGGTTCCACCGGCCAGCCCAAGGGCATCGCGGGAAGGCTAAAAGCCATCGACCATTTCATTCGCTGGGAAATCGAAAGCTTCGGCGTCGGCCCCGGCACGCGCGTCAGCCAGCTCACTACGCCGTCCTTCGATGCCTTCTTGCGCGACATCTTCACCCCGCTCTGTGCCGGCGGAACCGTCTGCGTGCCGGACAACCGGACGCAGTTGCTTACGCCCGAGCGATTGGCGGCGTGGATCGAGGCGCGTCGAATCCAGCTGGTGCATTGCGTACCGACGGTGTTCCGCCTGCTGTCCGATGGGGTGAGCAGCCCCGAATCGCTGCCTGATCTGCGCTGGGTGCTGCTTGCCGGCGAACCGGTGACTCCCGCTGACGTCAACCGCTGGACCCAGATGTTCGGCGAGCGCATCCGCCTGGCCAATCTGTATGGCCCGTCGGAAACCACCATGACCAAATTCTGCCACCTGATCAGCGCGGCGGACGGTCATCGCCTGACGGTTCCCATCGGCCAGCCGATACCGGGCGCGCGCGCCTTGGTGGTGGACGCCCGCAACCGGCCCTGCCCACCCGGCACGATCGGCGAGATCCTCATCCGCACTCCCTATCGGACGCTCGGCTACTACCGGCGCCCCGATCTGACGGCGGAAGTATTCGTTCCCAATCCCTTCGCGAACGGCGATACGGAAGACGTGGTTTATCGCACCGGCGATCTTGGCCGGGTGCTCCAGGACGGCATGCTCCAGGACGGCACCTTCGAACTCATCGGCCGCAAGGACAACCAGGTCAAGATCCGCGGCGTGCGTATCGAACTGGCCGAGATCGAAGACCGCCTGCGCGGCATGCCCGAAGTCGTCGATGCCGTGGTGGTGGCGCGCAAGGATGCGGCAGGCGCGCTGGCTTTGTTCGCCTATGTGGTTCAACGCGCCGAACTGTCGGCGGCCGAACTGCGCACGCGGCTGAGCGAATCACTCACGGAGGTGATGATTCCGGCCGCCTTCGTCACGCTTTCCGAGCTGCCCCGGACCATCACCGGCAAGGTCGACCGCAAGGCCTTGCCGGCACCCGAGCAAGCGCGGCGGCTTGGACGGCCGCCCTATGAAGCCCCACGCACGGCCAGCGAGCAAATCCTGGCCGATATCTGGTCGCAGCTTTTGGGGCTGGAACAGATCGGCGTGAACGACCATTTCTTCGACCTGGGCGGCCATTCGATTTTGGCCATGCAAATGCTTGCCCGATTGAAAGGCGCGTTCGAGGTGGATATTCCAGTCGCCGCTTTGTTCGACAGCCGCAACCTGGCTGCCCTGGCGGCGTGGATCGACACCGCTCGCTTCGACCCAAACGCCTCGTCGCATGCGCGCGAGCGGCTTGAAGTGGTGGCGCGTGACCGCCGGTGGCCTTTGTCGTTCACCCAGCAAAGGCTGTGGTTTCTTGAGCAGCTGACACCCGGCACCACCGCTTACCACACGCCCGCGGCCGTCCGTATCGAGGGGCGGCTGAATGCCGACAGCCTGGAAGCCGGCCTCAATCTCATGCTCCACCGCCAGGAAGGGCTGCGCACCGGCTTCCGGATGGACGATCTGCAGGCTTACCAGCTGATCCAGCCAGCCGCGAGCCTGGCCTTGCAGCGCATCGACCTGGCGGACCGGCCGGCGGACACGGTGCAGGCGGAACTGGCCGCGTTGATCGCCACGGAATGCGCCAAGCCTTTCGATCTGGCCAGTCCGCCGCTGATGCGCGCCACCCTGGTGCGTCTGTCGGAAACCGAACACGTCGCCGTGCTGGTGATGCACCACCTCGTTTCGGATGCGTGGTCCGTCGGCGTGCTGTGCCGCGACCTGGTGGCCGGCTACCGCGCGGCGGAAACCGGCGGCGCCGCGGCCAGCCTTCCGCCGCTGGCCTTCCACTACCTGGATTTCGCCGCCTGGCAACGACGCGAACTCCAAAGTGTCTTGCCGAACCTGCTGGACTTCTGGCGCACGCGGCTGGCCGGCATCGAACCGCTGCAAATCCCCACCGATCGGCCTCGACCGGCGATGCCCAGCTTCCGCGGCGCGCGCCAGCCCTTCTCTCTCGACGCGCCAACCTGCGTCGCATTGAACGATCTGGCGCGTCGCCACAAGGTGACGCTGTACATGGTGCTGCTGGCGGCCTTCAAGGCCTTGCTTCACCGCTATACCGGGCAAAACGACATAGCGATCGGCACGCCTGTAGCGAACCGGCCGTTGACCGAGATGGAAGACGCGGTCGGCTTTTTTGCCAATACCCTCGTCCTGCGCAGTGATCTATCCGCGGACCCCAGCTTTGCCGAACTGCTGGCGCGCGTGCGGCAGACCGCCCTGGACGCCTACGCCCACCAGGACCTTCCCTTCGACGAAGTGGTGCGCCTGCTACAACCGGAGCGTGATCTCAGCAGGCAGCCGTTGTTTCAGGTCATGTTTGTGCTGCAAAACGCGCCGATGGCGCCGCTGCTCTTGCCCGGGCTGGTTTTCTCCGATTACCCCCTCGATCCGAACGCGGCACGCTTCGACCTCACGGTCGAACTGCATGAGTGCGAAGGCGGTTTGGCCGGCCACGTGGATTACGCCACCGACCTGTTCGACGCGCAGACCATAGAACGCCTGCTGCGCCACTACCGCGTGTTGCTGGTGGCCGCGAGCGCCGATCCGCTGCGCCGCCTGTCGGCCTTACCCATGCTTGCGCCGGACGAGCGCGCGGCCTTGCTGCCGTCGCCGCAGCCGCCGTTGGAGGACAGTGGGCGCCTGGGCGGTTGTCTGCACGAGCTGTTCGCGCAACGCGCCGCCGAAACGCCCGACGCCATCGCCCTGAGTTTCCGCAGCCAGCGGATCAGCTATCTCGAACTGGAGCTGCGGGCCAACCGGCTGGCCAACTATCTGCGTAGCCAGGGCGTCGGTCCGGAAGTCCGTGTCGCGCTTTTCTTCGATCGTTCGCCCGAAGTCGTGGTGGCCATCCTCGGCGTGCTGAAGGCCGGTGGCGTCTACGTGCCCATGGAAACCGCCTATCCGGCCGAACGGCTCGGCTTCATGCTGGACGACACCGGCGCCCGGCTCGTTGTGACCCAGCATGATCTGCTGGGCCGCCTGCCGGCCGCGCACCCGCCGTCGGTGTGCCTGGATGCCGATGCGGTCGCCATCGCGGCACAGCCCCAAACCTGCCCGCAAAGTGGTGTAGGCCCCGGCCACGCCGCTTACGTGATCTACACCTCCGGCTCCACCGGACGCCCCAAAGGCGTCCCGGTGGAACACCGGAACGTGGTGCGCCTGTTCCAGGCCACGGAACAGGCTTTCACGCCTGCACCGGGTGACGTGTGGACCTTGTTCCATTCCTATGCCTTCGATTTCTCGGTCTGGGAAATCTGGGGCGCGCTGCTGCATGGCGGGCGACTGATCGTGGTGCCGTTCTGGCAGACCCGCTCGCCCGAGGCGCTGCTGGAACTGCTGGTCACCGAGGAAGTGACGGTGCTGAACCAGACGCCTTCGGCTTTCTGGCAACTGGTGCGTGCCTGCGAGACCGCCGACGCCCCCTGCCCGCCCGCGCTGCGGCTGGTCATCTTCGGCGGCGAGGCCCTGGATTTTCGCCGGCTGCGCGGCTGGTTTCGCCGCTACGGCGACAGCAAACCCAGGCTGGTCAACATGTACGGCATCACTGAGACCACCGTCCATGTCACCTGCCGGCCGGTCACGCAGGCCGACGCCGAGACCGACCCCGGCAGCCTGATCGGCGCGCCCCTGCGCGATCTGTGCCTGTACGTGCTCGACCCTCATGGCGAGCCGGTGCCGCCGGGCGTGATCGGCGAAATGTACGTCGGCGGCGCCGGTGTGGCTCGCGGCTATCTAAATCGTCCAGCGCTGACCGCCGCGCGCTTTGTGCCTGATCCGTTCTCCGGCGCAGCGGGAGCGCGTCTCTATCGATCCGGCGACTTGGCGCGGCGCCGCGCCGACGGCGAAATCGAATATCTCGGCCGCATCGACCATCAGGTGAAAATTCGCGGCTTCCGCATCGAATTGGCGGAAATCGAAGCGGTGATGTCGGAATACCCCACTCTGCGCGAAGCCGTCGTGCTGCTGCGCGAGGACGTGCCGGGCGAACCGCGCCTGGTCGCCTACGTCACCCGCCGGCCGGATGGCATCGTGTTGCTGGACGACCTGCGGCGCTTCCTGACCGAACGCCTGCCCGACTACATGATTCCCGCCGCCGTGGTCACGCTCGAAGCGCTGCCCCTGACCCGCAACGGCAAGATCGATCGTGCGGCGCTGCCGCCTCCGCCCGCCGAGCGGCCGGAGATGACCACCGATTTCGTGGCGCCGCGAACCGAGCACGAGCGTGAGCTGGCTGCCATCTGGTGCGATGTGCTGGGGCTGGAAAAGGTGGGTACGCGCGACAATTTCTTCGTGCTAGGCGGCGACAGCATCCGCAGCATCCAGGTCTGCGGGCGGGCCCAGCAATGCGGGCTGTCCATTTCCGTGCAGCAGCTCTTCCGCTTGCAGACCATCGACGGCTTGCTGCGAGAACTCGCCAACGGCAGCGATCCGGCGATCGCGACGGCCTTGGACAGTGCGGCGTTCTCCCTGATTGGCTCCGCTGATCTCGCACGCATGCCGGCGGATGTCGAAGACGCCTTTCCGCTGGCCACGCTGCAGTTGGGCATGCTCTATCACTCCGACCTGAGCGACGGTGGGGCCACCTATCACGACGTCTTCAGCTATCGGCTGCGCGCCCCTTTCGATGCCGGTTTTCTGCGGGATGCGCTCGACGCCATCGCACGGCGGCACGGCATGTTGCGCACTTCATTCGACCTGTCGAACTTCAGCGAGCCGCTGCAACTCGTCCACCGTCGAGCGCCCATTCCCGTTTCGATCGAAGACCTTTCGACGCTTTCGCCCGCAGCCTGCGATGCCGCGGTGGCGCGCCTGGTCGAGGCGAAGCAGCAGCACGTCCGCGACTGGCGTCGAGCGCCGCTGCTGGACGTCCATATCCAGCGCCTGGACCCGGCACGCTTCCAGTTCACCCTCAGCTTCCATCACGCCATCCTGGACGGCTGGAGCGTGGCGAGCTTCCTGACCGAACTGTTTCAGGAATACTTCGCCCGCATCGAGGGTACGGCGTTGCCGGCCTTGGCCGCTCCCACCCTGTCTTACCGGCAGTTCATCGCCCTTGAACGGCAGACCCTTGCGCAGCGCACGAGCCGGGATTTCTGGCGCCACCGCCTGTTCGGTTGCGAATTCTTGAAGCTACCGCGCGCTCCGTTCGCCGAAGAAACATCCGGCGGCGTCGTGGAACGGGAGGTCGCGATCCCCCCCGAGGTCTCTGAAGGTCTGAAGCGGGCCGCGCGCAGCATGGGCATACCGGTCAAGAGTGTGCTGCTGGCCGCACACGCCTGCGTGCTGGGCCTGTTGGGCAATGCCACGGATATCGTCACTGGCTTGGTGGCGCATACGCGCCTGGAGGAGGCCGATGGGGAGCGGTTGCTCGGCCTGTTTCTCAACACGTTGCCCCTGCGGCTGCGCCTGGACGCAGAGAGCTGGACCGATCTGGCGACGCGCGCCTTCGAGGCGGAAGTGGAGTTGCTGCCGCATCGCCGCTATCCGCTGGCCTTGATCCAGCGCGATCACGGCGGCGCCGCGCTGTTCGAAGCCGTATTCAACTTCACCCATTACCACGTCTACCGCGACTTGCGAGACACCGCCGACGCCGAAGTGCTGGATGGCCACATTTTCGAGGAGACCAATTTCCCGCTGACCGCCAATTTCAGCCTGGATGCGCGAACGGGCGCCGTGCGGCTCGTCCTGCTCTGCGATCGCGGCCTCTTCGCCGACGCAGAGCAGCTCGACCGGCTGAGCCACTATTACGCCGCCGCGCTGGCCGATCTGGCGGGAAATCCTCAGGGCCGCTACGCGGACACCCGCTTGATGGCCGCGGATGAACGCGCGCAGCAGCTGGCCGCCGGTCGCGGGGACTCGACGCCGCCGATCCTGGAACCCATACACGAGCAGGTGGCGAAACAAGCCCGGCTCCACCCCGATGCCATCGCGGTGAGCGATGGGACGGCATCGCTCAGCTATGCCGAGCTGGAACGGCGCGCCGACCACCTTGCGTGGCACCTGCGCAGCAGATGTCCGCGGGGGGATCTGCTGGTGGCGCTGTGCCTGCCCCGCTCCGTGGATCTGGTGGTCGGCATGCTTGCCGTGTTCAAGGCCGGCGGTGCTTATCTGCCGCTCGATCCGCATCATCCGGCGGAGCGCCTGCGCTACATGCTCGAGGATGCGGGGCTGCCGCTGCTGCTGACGCACGGAAGCCTGCGCGGGTTGGAAGCGACCACCCTGGTTCCCGCAGACCGCGTTCTGTGGATGGATGCGCTGGAGGACGAGCCTGCGCCGAATCCGGAAGGTCTCCCATCCACGGCGCCGGATGCCGCGGCCTATGTGATTTACACGTCCGGTTCCACCGGGCGGCCGAAAGGCGTGGTGGTGACCCATCGCGCCTTGTCCAACTTCGTGGCGGCCATGACCGAACGTCTCGGGCTGAGCGCGTCGGACCGGTTGCTCGCCACCACGGCGGTGACCTTCGACATCGCCGCCCTGGAATTGCTGCTGCCGCTCGCCCTGGGGGCGATGGTGATCGTGGCCGATCGCACCACCGTGCAGGATCCGGGCCTGCTGGCGGCGCGGATCGCCGACGCGGGCACTACGGTCTTGCAAGCGACGCCGTCGCTGTGGCGCGGACTGGTGGACAGCGGCTGGCAGGCCTACCCCCACCTCACGCTGCTGTGTGGCGGCGAAGCACTGGACCGGGCCTTGGCCGATCACCTGATCGCCGCGGGAGCGCGGCTGTTCAACATGTACGGGCCGACGGAAACCACCATCTGGTCGTCCACGCACGAGATCGACGCGGCACAGGGGCCGGTGCCGCTGGGGCGTCCCATCCTCAATACCGAGCTTTACGTGCTTGATCGGCACATGCAGCCGGTGCCGCTGCTGGTGCCGGGTGAATTGCACATCGGCGGCACCGGTGTCGCCCGTGGCTATCTGGGACGTCCTGCGCTCACGGCGGAGCGGTTCCTGCCTGATCCCTTTTCCGATCGGTCGGGGGCGCGCCTCTACAAGACCGGCGACCTGGTGCGCTGGTTGCCCGGCCATCAACTGGAGTTTCTGGGACGCATCGACCATCAGGTCAAGATCCGTGGCCACCGCGTCGAACTGGGCGAGATCGAGGCCGTTCTGGCCTCACACCCATCCGTAGGGCGTTGTGTGGTGGCGATGAAGCAAGGGGCCGGCGAGCCCACCCTGGTCGCCTACCTCACCAGCCCCTATGACACCCGGCCGGCACCATCGGCCTTGCGCCGCTGGCTGTTGGAGCGTCTTCCGGAACACATGGTGCCGGCCGAGTTGGTCCTGCTGAACGTCTTCCCCATGACACCCAACGGCAAGATCGACCGCCAGATGCTGCCCAGCCTGGCTGCCGCACTGACACCTGCCGCGCGCGCCGACGCGACCCAGCCACGGGACCGGCTGGAGCTGGCGCTTGCTCAACTTTGGGAAGAAGTGCTGGAGCAGCAGGCGATCGGTGTTCATGACCACTATTCCCACGACCTGGGCGGGCATTCGATCCAGGCGGTGCGCCTGGCGGCGCGAATCCGCGAAACACTCGATCCCACGTTCCGATTGACCACCCTGCTGCAAGGCGGCACCGTCGCGCGCGTCGCCGGCCACATCCGTCATCGCCACGTCCAGGCGCGCACGCCCGTGGTGCCGCTGCAGCCCAAGGGCGGTCGACGGCCGCTGTTCTGCGTGCACCCGGCGGTCGGCAACGTGTTGTGCTACCTGAGCCTGGCCCACCATATCGGCCCCCGTCAGCCCCTGTTCGGCTTACAGGCACCGGAAGTGGACGGCCTCAGCCCGAGCGCGAAAACGGTGGAGGAGCTGGCCGCGCGCCACATCGCGGCTATCCGTGGCGTGCAAGCGACGGGGCCCTACTTGCTGGCCGGCCATTCCTTCGGCGGCCTGGTGGCTTTCGAGATGTCGCGGCAATTGCACGCGGCCGGGGAGCGCGTGGATCGCCTGGTGCTGATCGACGCCATCCTGCCCGATACGGCCGTCGCCGAAGCCGTGCCGACGACGGTGCCGGCACCTGCCGACGATGCCGAGTGGCTGGCCGCGACGGCGCGCACGTTGGAACGCTATTTTGGCCGCGCGCTCGGCGAAATGACCGCGGTGCTGGATGGCTGTCCCGCGGCAGAAGGCATGGAGCGACTGCTGCAGCGCATGGCGCAATTGGAAGTGGTGCCCGCCGAAGCGGGCCGCTCCCTGCTTGCCGCCATGCTCGCGGCGCAAAAAGCCAGCGAACAACTGGCGGCGCATTACCGGCCTCGGTCGCATGACGGCCCGGTGACCCTGATTCGCGCGCGCGACCTCCATGCCGAAGATGCCAGGCGCATCTCGCCGACCCTGCTGATGGACAACGCGCTGGGCTGGGGTGCTTTCGTCACCGGTCCGCTGGACGTGCAAAACATCTCAGGCGATCACCTCAGCATGCTGACCGAACCTCACGTGCAGGAATTGGTGGATGCGCTGCTGACCGCGCTGGATGTTCCGGGCAGTTCGCCCTTGGATTCCACCGTCACGACGGGAACGGGGGCGGTATGACGACGATAGCGCTGTGCGGATGGCCGCTGCCGGGTGCGATCAATGGGGTAGTGATGCTGGCCCGTCGCCTGCGCGAACGCGGGCATCAAGTCTGGATCATCAGTATTCCGGATGCCGCGCCGGTCGTCGCGGAAGCGGGCCTGATGTTTGAGCCGGTGCTCGCGGAGATGTTTCCGACCGGATTCCTGGTGAATTTGCGCAAGCAATTCGCCGAATTGGGTCCGTTTGCCTTGTTGCGCGAACGACGCCGTTGGACCAGCCGATACGAAAAGCTGATCGGGGATGTGCTGGCCGGCCGCAATCGTGAGGTCGATGAAGCGCTGGACCGCATCGCCCCCCAACTGGTGCTGCTCAGCCCCGACGTCCCCCATCTCGCCCTGATCGGGCTACTCGCGCGGCGGCGCGGCATTCCCATGGCCTATGCCACCTCGCTGTTTTCCCATTACCCGCATCCGGTCAATCCGCCGCTATCGAGCCTCCATGTTCCCACTCACAGCCCGCTAGGGGCATGGCACGTCCGCCTTATCTGGGCCCGCCACCACATCGTGGGGCGTATACGGCACGCAGCCATCACCTGGCTCGGCCTGGACATCAACATGCTGCGCTTTCTATCGCCCTTGGCTCGTCTCACCGGTCAGCGACGTCTGAGCTGGCGCAGTTTTCTGGCGCCGCTGGCGGTGGCTCCGGAATTCTTCCTGAGCGCAGAGGAGTTGGACTTCCCGGCACCGCTTCCTCCCCGCAGGCATCGCATCGGTTTCGCGATCAATCCCGACCGCACCGAAAGCGACTTTCCATGGGACCGCATTGATCCGACGCGCAAGCTGCTCTATTGCTCCCTGGGCACCTTGCTCTATCTGCCCCTGCAAAGACATCGTGAATTGCTGCAGGCCATGATCGATGCGGCGGCCGAGTTGCCGGGATGGCAATTGGTGATGGCCACCGGAAGCTATGTCCATCCCGACGAACTCACCGGCTATCCCGCTGGCGCCATCGTGATGTCGCGCGTTCCGCAGTTGCAGATCCTGCAGCGAGCCGCGCTGATGATCACCCACGCCGGCGCGAATTCCGTGCACGAATGCGTCTACTTCGGCGTGCCGAGCGTGTTGCTGCCGATCGCCTTCGACCAGCCCGGCTGCGCCGCGCGCATGGTCTATCACGGGCTAGGTGTACTCGGTGATCCGCGGCGAGCGACCGCTGCCGATATCCGGCGCTTGATCGAGACCGCCGCCGCGCCGGAATTCGCGCTTCGCTGCACCGAGATGTCGGCGCGTATCCGCCAGCCGACGTATACAGAAGCGGGATTTGCAGCGCTCGAAGCGCTTGCCGGGGAATGACGGGCCATGTGCGGCATAGCCGGTTATCTGGATCTGGATGGGCAGCGTCCCGCCGTCGCCCCTATTCTCGACGCGATGTGCGCGGCGCTGGCCCATCGTGGACCGGACGACGACGGCCAGTTCCTGGACGGCGCGCTGGGGCTGGGCTTTCGCCGCCTGTCCATCGTCGACTTGCGCAGCGGTCAACAGCCGATGACCAACGAGGACGGCAGTGTCGTCCTGGTCTGCAATGGAGAAATCTATAACGCGCCCGAACTGCGCGCCGATTTGCGCAAGCGCGGCCACTGTTTCCGCAGCCAGTGTGACGTGGAAGTTCTGCTGCACTTGTACGAGGAAGAAGGCGTCGACTTCGTTCATCGCCTCAATGGCCAGTTCGCCGCCGCGATCTACGACCGCCGCCAACGTCGGTTGGTGCTGGCACGCGATCCCTTCGGCATCTGTCCGCTCTACTACACGGTGGTCGATCGCACCCTGGTATTCGCCTCGGAAATCAAGGCGATTCTTCGACATCCGGCTATCGAGCGACGGGTCGACCCGACCGGGCTCGATCAGATATTGACCTTCCCCGGCCTGATTTCGCCAACCAGCATGTTCGACGGCATCCGCAGTTTGCCGAACGGTCATCGTGCCATCGTCGCGGACGGGACGGTTCGCGTGGAGGAATACTGGGATCTGATCTACCCCCATGCCGATACGCCGACACCGCACGTATCCGAATCCGAGTGGATCGAACAGCTGGACGCATTGCTGGATGCATCGGTGCGACGGCGGCTCCAATCCGACGTGCCCGTCGGTCTCTATCTGAGCGGTGGCCTCGACTCTTCCCTGATCGCCGCACTCGTCGCGAGAGCAAGTCCGGGCACGCAGCGCCGGGCGTTTTCCATCACTTTTCCACGGCGCGAGATGGACGAAAGCGTGCATCAGGCCATCGTCGCGCAGCACGTCGGCGTCGAGCACCACGGCATCCACTTCGATTGGCCGGAAATTGTCCAGCGATTTTCGACCATGATCCGTCACGCGGAATGCCCGCTGAAGGAAAGCTACAACACCTGCTCGCTGGCCTTGTCGGAGGCCGCGCGCGCGGCCGGTGTGCCGGTGGTGTTGAGTGGAGAAGGCGCCGATGAATTGTTCGCCGGCTACATCGGTTACCGGTTCGATCGCTTCGGCCATCCGGTTGCCGCGATGGAGGATTTCCTCGAAGCGGAAATGGAGGCCGAATTGCGCGAGCGTTTGTGGGGTTCGCCGCTCATGGTTTACGAAACCAACCATCTCGCATTCCGCGACATCAAGGCCGCGCTCTATGCGCCGGCATTGTCCGCGCAATACGAGGCGTTCGACTGCCTCGAACGGCCGATCGTCAACCGCGATCGCCTGACCGGCCGGCACCCCATTCACCAGCGCTCGTACTTGGACTTCAAATTACGCCTGGTCGATCATCTCGTATCGGATCACGGCGACCGCATGGCCATGGCCAATTCGGTGGAAGCACGCTTTCCCTTCCTCGATCTGGACTTGGTCAAATTCGCCGTCACGGTGCCGCCGGACCTCAAGTTGAATGGCTGGCAGGAAAAATACCTGATCAAACGCGTCGCCGACGGAAAGGTGCCGGACGCCATCGTCAAACGCGAGAAATTCGGCTTCCACGGCCCAGGCAGCCCCTATCTGCTGCGGCACGCGCGGGAATGGGTGGAGGACATCCTGTCGTTCTCACGCATTTCCCGCCAGGGATACTTCAACCCGCACTCGATTGAAGCCCTCAAGAAACGTTATTTGGAGGACGGCTTTCATCTGAACCTGCCGTTCGAGACGGATGTGTTGTTCACGGTGTTGAGTTTTGGCGTGTTCCTGGACGAATTCGGCATGCCCGATTTCAGCTGAGCAACGGACCCGTGCCGGACTCGCCGGCTCGGAGATCATCAAGAGGATCGTTTTTCGAGGTTCCCTACAGAAAGGAGCATCCCGTGACAGATTCCCTGATTGAAGAAAACGAGCATTACCTTGTCGTCGTCAACCACGAGGGCTTTTATTCCATCTGGTTTACCGAGCGAGCCCTGCCGCCGGGCTGGACGCCTGCGGGAAAACAGGGGACGCGCCAGGAATGTCTGGACCACATCGAAAAGGTGTGGACCGATATGCGTCCCCTCTCGCTGGTGACGCCAGGCTGAAGTCATACCTCGCACCACCGTTCTTGCGAATAGCGCAGGGTGTACACATGACAGCACACAAGGCGAAGCGGCACCTCCCGCCCAAGACGCATCCATGGCAATTCGACGATCATGAAGCCGCACGGCGTGCTGCCATGGACGCCGAAAAAGCCCTGTTGACCGCCGCCGCGACACAATCACTGCTTGGCAGGCATAGCAAAGATCAGTCTTTCGCGGACGAAGTCTTCGTACTGTCGCCGCATCGTGTCAGCGCGCCACCGCTGCTGCTCATTGGCGGCATGGGGCCGCAAGTCGGCCTGCGCGGCTTCGCGGCGGCTTGTGACTGCTTCGGTTCCAGCAGGAAGATCGTCCTGGTGCAAGCCTGCTCCGTTCCCGATCGCAGCGTTGCCGTGCGCGTCGAACTGGCGGGAGAGCCACATGCCGCGGCCACGCGCCGGCAAGTGGTGACCGCATTGAACGCCGCGGTGGATCTCGCCTGGCAGGTCGCCGGCGAACCGGAGACGGCCACGCTGGTGGTCCTGTGCAACACCGCGCACCACTTTCTCAAGGACATCCGCATTCCGGCGCAGACGCGACTGGTCAATCTGGTCGACACAGCGGCACGTCATTGCCGTGACATGTCCGACGTCATCGTGCTCTCGACCTTCGGAACACGCGCCACCGGCCTCTATAGCCACAGCCTGGCGCGCTGGAATGTGCGCTGCCTGACGCCCTCCGAAGACGCGGAAGCCCTGCTGATGGACATCGTCTATCGCGGAGTCAAGGCGGGGAACCTGGACTATGCCGCCACCCAGTTACCCTCACTGCTGAAAGCGCTGGCGCAGTGGGCGCCGCAGGCGGACGGAATGATTTGCGGCTGCACGGAGATTCCGCTGCTTCTGCAGCACGCGCCGGGCATCACGCCGCCATGGCCCCTGATCGATCCGCTGAGCTGCGCGATGCGCGAGCTGCAGCAAGCCCGTTTCAGGACCGATTTACAGTCTTGACCAACTTCCCCTCTTCCATCATCAGGACCTTGTCCGCGACGTGGAAGTACTTGTCATCATGGGTGACGACGACCACCGCTTTATCGCGCCGTTTCAGTTCCAACAGAATTTCCTTGTAGAACACTTCCTTGAAGCCAGGGTCCTGATCGGCCGCCCATTCGTCGAAGACATAGACGTCGCGATCTTCGACAAAAGCCACCAGCAGCGCCAGGCGCCTTCTCTGCCCGTCCGACAGGGAGAGCGTGGAAAACTTTCCCTGCTCGACATCGGCCTTGCCGGCAATGCCCAATCTCGTCAGATAGCCATTGATCATGGCCTGATCGACAAACCCTGCGTTGCTGAGCAACCGGTCAAACAGGTAATAGTCGGTAAATATGGCCGAGATATGCTGCCGCGCCCGGTTGAGCGTAACGGGACCGATCTTGAGATCGCCGAAATGCACATCCCCGCTGAGCGGCTGGTAATGCAGGGAAATGATCTTGGCCAAGGTGGATTTCCCCGAACCGTTGCCACCGGTGATAAAGGTGATCTTCCCGCGTTCGACCTCGAAGTCCAGCGGCCCCAGATGAAACAGGTGGCCCGCGTCTTCATACCGGTAGGTAATGTCGGAGTACCGCAACTGCCGCCAGGACGGGAGCAGCGTAAACGTCTGCTCCGCCAGTTCGACCGGCATCGCTTCGAACAAATGATTGACGTTACGCAATGACACATTGGCATTGGCGACGATAGGCATCGCATTGAGAACCAGGCCGATCGGACCGGAAATGTAGAGCAAGGCCATGATGCAGCCAATCAGCTGCTCATTGCCCACGGCGTGATGGCTCATCAGCACATAGGCGATCACGCCGATGACAAGAAAGCTGAGAAGATCGCCGTAATTGGCCGCGGAAAGAACGATCGTGTTCGCGCGTTTCGTATTGCGCAACACGGCTTGCTCGAAGGCCAGCAGGATCTCCCCGAAATAGCGTTCCGATCTCACCCTGTTGAGCTTCAGCTCCTTGGTTCCGGAGATCAGGCCCCGTATGGCCTCCTGCAGACCCGTCGAATCGTCGCGGGCCTTCTCGAAATACTTCTTCCCTATCAGCATGGGAACTTGATACGTGACCACGCCGAACACGATGGCCTTCACCACGAACCAGAAGACGACCTGGCTCAGCAAATAGACGTAGGCAAGCATTCCGCCCACCGTCACCAGCGCCACCAGGATGGTGGGAATCAGCGCGGCACCGGCCACAATCCGATTTACATCGGTCGTAATCGCCACCAGCAACTTGGACGGGCCTATGCGTTCGAGCTCCGCAATGGGGGCGCTCAAAATCCGGCGATACGTCTTTACGCGCAGGCTCGCCGTCGCATCCAGTGCCACCCCGCTGAGCATGATTTGCGACAAGGACCGGAACACCAGGATGACCACGCAGGCACCCGTGAACAGGGCTTCCAGCGTGTAGCTGGAGGTCCCGATGGACCAAGTGTGACCCACCAGGACGAACTCATGGGCATGGCCCAGGCTGATCATGATGATGGGTATCAGCAGTGCGAAGACGCCCCCCGCCAACGCGCCGAGCACCAGAGATAGGCACACCTTGCTCGGGGCGCAACTGGCGAACAATCTGAGCAGATCCACGGCGCTACTTCTAGTGAGTGCACAAGATCGGGTTCAGTGCATTTGCCGCCGTTCTCTCACACCGGTGGATTCACGCATATAGTCTTTTTGGCATCGGCCGGTACCTGGCCGGCCCTGAATATCACGGGTCAACCGGTAATCGCCCCACTTTCAGCCGATGTCAAAAGTTGGGGGACGGCCTGCCATGAATCAGGCGCGTCATGTGCCTGATTCGTGGCGCCGGGTCCGGACATGCCCCAGACTCGGGAGAGTTGAGAAGGGGCAGAACAGTCCTTTCTCAACTCCCTGATAGGAGCCCCAGGTTTCCACGAGCTGCGCCAATACTCAGGGCGCCGGCAATCGCGCATCCAGGAAAGCGCAGATGTCGGCGTCTTCGGTTGCCCAGGCCCCGAGCGATACCTGAAAGCCTTGTCCTCCATCGGCGTTGGTACGAATCCAGACTTGTCAGATCGGAGCCGTCCGCCTCGCGCACTATCAGGATGCCCCTGCCCTATGCCGTCTGGCGGATGAAGGACAACCTCTCGCTGACGTAGCGCTGCGCAGCGAATCACGGTGGTATCACTGGTCTTTCGCAGAGCCTGCTACCAGGCCTTCAACGTGCGCAGCGCGTCGACCTTGGGCGCCGGGTCGTTCCATTCGAAACACCGTGCGCAAAAATGGAGGGTGTCACATCCGCCCCCCTGGGGAATGGGCAACCGTCCAAGGCGGTGCGTTGCCAAATCGCGTCACATAGTGGCCAAAAAAACAGAGAATTAGCCTAAGAAATGTACGCTATCCAGTTGATTATATTAGGTGCGAGTGACAGGCCTACTTGTTGCTTTACCTAGGTAGGTTGAGGTTACCGGCCATACTATCGAGCGCTTCACGCTCAATGATCATGGGGGCTAAGACTTGAAAGCTTTGCTGATCGGTTCCTTCCCGATGACCTTCTGCTACACAGCCACTACACAGCTGCCCATCTATTAGCAGTACAGAAACGCTGGATATCAAAGTGATCCGGGCAGAACCTGGTCGAGGTATCAGGGTTATGGCAACACCGTTTGTCGCTACGACTCCGCGGGTACGTCGGGCACATATCAGACGTACGGAAATGTCAGGTATCGAAATGACAGCGATAGCTATAGCTCAAGACCTCGGCGTTACGGCAATACAACATCCACGGACGGCAATGCTGGCAACACGATCACTTCTCGGCGGTACGGCAACGTCGTGCATGTCCAGCGGCAACTAAGTTCCAAGCGCTGCAGAATCGATCGTCGGGATATTTGCGTAGCCTGTCACTGCGATCCAGTTGGGGCCGAGGTCCGCTTTCGACCCGAAGTGGAGATCTCCAAGCACGTCTAAAGCTGCGTTTGATTGGAAGGGGGCGTGGATGGGTAGCCGCGCATCGTTCATGTAAACAGGGGGCAGCGATGGAAAGCCTCGCCAATGATGCAACGCTCCTGTACGTAGCGTACTGGGTTGCGGTACTCACTCTGCTGTTTGCCTTCGGCCTGTTGACGGTCATCGTTTTTCTGCGAGCGCATGCGCAGAGGCGTGAGCGGCGTGATGAGCGCGCGCGGCTGTACTGGTCACAGGCGATGCAACACGTGCTGGCAGGCAAGGATGTGCAAGTGCGCCGCTTGGAGCGAAGCGAAACAACTGGTTTCGTTGAAGCTTGGAACACGATCCACGAATCACTGTCTGAACCGGACTCGCGACGACTGACGTCACTGGGGCATCGCGTGGGATTGGTGGAGGCATCGCGGCGCATGCTGCGGGGTAGCTACCATCATCGTGCGATGGCCATCATTGCACTCGGATACCTGCGCGACCGAGAGGTGTTCGACGAGCTGGCATCGTTCCTTCGCGATCGCAGCCCCATCGTTTCACTGTGCGCGGCGCACGCACTGGGACAGGTGGACCCGCCCCGGGCGATGGCGATATTTGTGCCGATGATTCTGGAGCGTGAGGACTGGGTGCCGGGTAACGTGGCACGCATCCTGGCCAGAAACGAGGATGGCAGCGCAGCGCGCGAGCTCGGCGATGTTGTGCTGCGTGCCAATGCCGGCACCATGGCGAAAATGGTGCGGTTCCTGGCCGACATCGATTCCGTGCGCGCCGCGGGCGTGATCAGGGAATTGCTCGACAGTTCTGTCGATGACCACGTAACGTCGGTCTGCCTGCAACTAGTGAACGACAAACAGGATCGCGAGCGTGTGGCCGGCTTCCTTGCCGCATCGCGTTGGCATGTGCGCATGCATGCGGCGGCGGCACTGGGTCGCATCGGCGAGGCGGCCGATGGCCAGCGCCTGGAGCCCTTGCTGGCCGACACGGTGTGGTGGGTTCGCTATCGTGCCGCACAAGCGCTGTTGGCGCTTCCGGGAATGGGTACGGCAGCATTGCGCCAAATGCAGCAGCGGCAGACTGACGCTTTTGGTCGCGACATCATCGACCACGTGCTTTCCGAGCACGAGATGGGGGGGCTGGCATGAGCACGTACTGGGCGGGGTTCGTGACCTATCTGCACCACGTGCCTTGGGTACAAATTGCGGCATCCATGCAATGGATCTTCATGATCTACTTCATGGCGATCAATTTGGCCTACCTGATCCTCAATTACATCTCCGCGTATCAGATCGTGCGCTATATGCGCGAATACCGGGCCAACTACTTGCCGCCGGGTTTGCGCCAGTACCAGCCGCCGGTGAGCATCGTGCTGCCCGCGCACAACGAGGAGAGGTCGGTAGTGTCCTCTGTGCGCTCGCTACTCACGACCAGCTATCCCGAGTTCGAGATTGTCGTGGTCAACGATGGCTCCAGCGACCGCACGCGCGAAGCGCTGGTTGAGGCGTTTGGCCTGGTGCGGGTACCCGAGGCCTATCGCGACCGGCTGCAGACCGAACACGTCAAGGGTGTCTACGCTTCGGCGCGGTACCCACGCGTGCGCATGGTCGACAAGCTCAACGGCGGCAAGTCCGATGCGATCAATGCCGGCATCAACTGCGTGCGTTATCCATTGTTCTGCGTGGTAGATGCTGACTGCATTCTGCATACGGAAAGCCTTTCGCGAGTGGTGCGCCCATTCCTGGAGGACCGGCGAGTCGCAGCCAGCGGCGGCGTGGTGCGTGTGCTCAATGGCTGCACGGTCAGGGATGGCATGCTGTCCAAGGTAGGTCTACCCAATCGCTGGCTGCCAAGCTTTCAGGTGATCGAGTACCTGCGTGCGTTCCTGTTCGGACGCATGGGCTGGTCGCCAATGAACGCGCTGCTGATCATCTCTGGCGCATTCGGCGTGTTCTACAAGGAACGAGTGATCGCCATCGGTGGCTACCGCCCCGATACGGTGGGTGAAGACATGGATCTGGTGATCCGGCTGCACCGCAACCTGCGCGAGGAGAAGCACGACTATCGCATCGTATTCGTGCCGGACCCGGTGTGCTGGACGGAAGTACCGACGGACATCGCTTCGCTGCGCAACCAGCGCGTGCGCTGGCAGCGTGGCCTGGCCGAGAGCCTGTGGTCGAACATCCGCCTGATGTTCAGCCGTCGCGGCGGCGCAGCGGGCTGGGTGGCGTTTCCATTCATGCTGGTGTTCGAGTTCCTTGGCCCGGTGATTGAGGTGACCGGCTACATCTCGATGATCCTGCTGGCCCTGACTGGGCTGGTGTCGCTGAAAGTGTTCCTGGTCTTCCTGGCGGCGGCGGTGGGCATGGGCATCCTGCTTTCGGTCAACGCGATGCTGCTGGAGGAATTGTCCTTCGGTCTGTACGCACGACCCTCGCAGCAACTTCGATTGTTCGCGATTGCGGTGCTGGAGAACTTTGGCTATCGGCAGATCAATGCCTGCTGGCGCTTCTACGGCACCTTGACGTGGTTGCTCAAGCGCCGCAGGCGCCACGGGTGGGGCTATGTCAATCGTGATGGCTCGTGGCAACACGCCCCGGCGGAGACTGCGGCGGTGCCCATCGTGCAGACTGCTGACGGGAGCCGCTCCCCATGAAACGCAGCAGCTCATCCGGTGCCGCGCCATGGAGTCCGTCCCGCGCCTTTCGCACGCTGCGACCTTGGCTGCTGCTCGCATTGGCGGCGAGCCCGCCTTACCTCATGGCACAGGATGTCGCCCCCGATGCACTGACGGCGCAGATGCAGCAGGTACGCGAACTCGCCACCAGCGGCCAGCGGCAACTGGCCATCAAGCGCTACACGGCATTGCTGGCCGAGCACCCAGGCAACAGCGACCTGTTGCTGGCGCGCGGGCGTACCTATGCCTGGGACGGACAATACGACGCTGCCGAAGGCGACTTGCGCACGGTAGTGCAGAACAACCCGGGTTACGCCGATGCCTGGTCGGCACTGGGCGATCTCTATCGTTGGAGCAATCACCCACAGCAGGCAGCTGACGCCTACTCCCACTGGGTGGAGCTGGCACCGCAGGATGCGGCAGCGCGCATCGCGCGTGGCCGTGCGCTGCGTGATGCCGGGCAGTTCGCCGCCGCTCGCACCGATTTCGATGCTGCCGCAGCACGGGGGGCGGATGCCGGAGAGGTAGCCAGCCTGCAGCAAAGCCTGTTGCCGCGCATCACCAGCCCCGACAGTACTACCGTCGACGGCTATCGCTGGGGCGCCACCGCCAGCTGGGACCACACGGGCTTCAGCGGCAGCCGGCAAGACTGGAACGACGCCGATCTATCGCTGCGCCGCTATTTCAGCCGGGGCTCGCTCGCGCTGGAATTGCTGCGCGCGGATCACTTCGGCAGCAGCAACACGGCCTGGGCGCTGGACGGTTACGTACCCCTGTGGTCGCGTGCTTACGCCAACGTGCGCTACCAGCACGGTCCCTCCAATGGTGTATTGCCGCAGCAAGCATGGCGCATGGAGGCGTTCCAGGGCGTGGGTCGTGGCTGGGAGCTGTCGGCCAGCATCGACCACCTGCACTTCTCCAGCGACACCGATTTCTACGGCATCGGCGTGGGTCGCTACGTTGGCAACTGGTACGCGCGCTACAAGCTGCAGTACGTGCCTGGCGTGGGTTCCGGCAGTTGGAGTCAACGTTTGGTGGTCCGCAACTATTACCGGGGTGATGCCGACGATTACCTGGAGCTGAGCATCAGTAGCGGTCGCAGCACCGACGTAGCGCGCTTCGGCTCCGTGGTGCGCAACAGCAACGCGGCGATCGGCATTGCCTGGGCCCATTACTTTTCGCCACATTGGGGATTCAAACTGGGTGCGGGCTATGCCAACGACGACGGTGGCTACGACGAGCGCCGACTATGGCTAGCGTTGTACTCACGGTGGTGAGGGGGGCGTACCGATGACTGTCGAACATCACGGCAACGCCTACTCGCGCTTCTCCGCCGCGTTCCCGGCATTGCTGCTGGCGGAGTTCGTGCTGGTGGCAGACGCGGTGATCAATGGCATCGCCAACGCCACTTGGGACGGCCACCAGAAGTGGATGATCGCTGGTGTCGCCTTCGCGCAAGCATGGTGGGTACTGTTGCGTGGAGTACCCGCACTATGGCTGTTGTCACTTCCGCTACTGGCCTTGAAGAAGCCCTGGCTGCGTGCCATGGCGTTGGCGGTGCTGTGGTCGGTGCTCGTCGTCGCGCAGGCATTGCTTGACCAGTACTACCAGGTGGCGCACGTGCCACTGGGTACGGACCTGTTCGGTTACAGCGCGGCGGAAATCCGCACCACCCTGGCCGGTGGTGCGGCGCTCGATCCGCGCAGCCTGCCGGCTCTGGTTCTACCGTTGCTGGTGCTGTGGGCTGGCTTGGGCTGGCGGGCACGTCGGAATGCGCGCGGCTCGAGGTTGTGGACCACGTTGCTGCTGTGCGCCAGCCTGTTGGTCTGGCTGGTGCCGTTGCCGACGGGTGCAGGCACGCTGAAGGACGATGCAGCACGGGATCTGGCCTACAACAAGCTGGCATGGTTCGGCGCCGATGTCTGGCGCTGGTCGAAGGGCGACGCCAGTGCAGCGACGAGTGAGGCCGCCGCCACCGCCAACGAGCCACCACTGGACCCGCAGTTCCCATTCTTGCACCCGGAGCAGACGCCGGACGCGCTTGGTCCGTACTTCTCGCCCACCTCTGACGGCCACCCGCCCAACTTGGTAGTGATTGTGGTCGAAGGGTTGGGGCGCTCGTTCTCCGGCCCGCAGGCACCGCTGGGCAGCTTCACCCCGTTCCTCGACGAGCTGGCTGCGCGAAGCCTGTACTTCGACAACTTTCTGGCCAACCAGGGTCGCACCTTTGGCGTGTTGCCGTCGCTGTTTGGCTCGGCACCGTTCGCCAAGCAAGGATTCGCCGCACTGGGCGAGCACATGCCACCACATCCGGGGCTGTTCAGCGTGTTGGAACAGCAGGGCTACCACAGCGCGTTCTACAACGGCACCGATACCACCTTCGACAACGAGCGTGGCTACCTGCAGCTGCAGTCGCTGCAGCACCTGGTGGACTTGACGAACTTTGGCCCGGGTTACACGCGTAATCCTTTCGACGCTTGGGGCTACCCGGACGAAGAGCTCGTGTCGCGGGTACAAGCCGACAGCGCACGGTTGCAGGCTCCGTTCGTGCTGGCGATGCAGACCATCTCCATGCACACCAACTACCAATTCCCTGGACAAGACGCATACCGCACACATTTCGAACAACGCCTGCGCAAGCTGCTTATTCCCGACTCGCAACTGGCGGCCTATCGGGCCAATGCCGACATCTACAGCACCATCCTCTACACCGATGACCAACTGCGCCGTTACTTCGAATCGGTGGCTCAGGCGCCGTGGTACGCCAACACCATCTTCGTGATCACCGGCGACCATCGCCTGCCAGAGATTCCGATGGGCGAGCACGTGGACCGCTACCACGTGCCACTGATCATCTTCTCGCCGCTACTCAAGCAACCCAGGCGCGTCCGTGCGGTGTCCTCCCAGCTGGATGTCACGCCGTCGCTGTTGGCGCTGCTGTCCCATACCTATGGGCTGAAGCGACCGGAGCGGACGCCTTGGTTAGGTACCGGCTTGGACATGGCCGACAGCTTCCGCAACATCCACCAGCTGCCATTGAAACAGACCAAGACCAGCGCGCTGGAGTACTTGGCCGGGCGCTGGTGGTTGCGTGACGGGCAAGTCTATGAATTGCAGGATGGCATACACCTGGCACCCACCGACGATTTATCCGTGCGTGACTGGGTGGCCCACCGCTTGCAGCGCTATAACCAAGCCAATGCGATTTTCATGCAGCAGCAGGCGATGACACCGGACGGCCCCACGCCGAAGCTGGTGGCTTACCAAGCTACCGCGCAGAAAGTGGAACTGAGCAGCATCGCATCGGTCGTGCGTGGACTGTCGATGGAATCGGTCGATGTGGCCGCTGGTACTAGTGATGTGCAACTGACAGCCATCTTCAGCAACGGCGATGCACGGCAGAGCCGCGTGTTCGTGCCGCTAGCCGTGTTGACCGCCGATGACGGCCGCGAGCTGCAGGAAGTCGACGGCCACGCGTTGCAACTCCCAGCGGGCGGACGTCGGCAAGTGCTGCTGACCATGCGCCAGTCCGAGGCCTGCAACGGTCGCTGCTATGTATCGGTGTTCCCATCGGACCCGCAGACCGGCAAGGCCATTGGGCAGGGGCGCTACCACCTGACGGTGAATGCCGCCGCCATAGGAAGCCCGCCTTGATCCGTCTCACTGGCCTGTTTCTGATGCTCCTGATGTGTGCGTTGCCGATCAGCGCGACCGGCAACCTCAGCCGCGCCATCTGGATCTGGGAGACCGAGTCCTACGCCATGGTCAAGGATCCCGCCGTTGCCGAAGAAGCAGTGACCTATCTCAAATCCAAGCACATCGACAGCGTGTACCTGTACGCCGACGCTTACGAGGGTCACGACCTTCTCGTCGAGCAACCGCAGCTATACCGCGGCTTCATCGAGCGGCTGCATGGGCAACACCTGAAAGTGTACGCGCTACTGGGCTCGGCTTACCTGCACACCGAGAACTACGTACTGCCCGCCTACCGCAAGAAGGCCGAGGCGATGTTTCGCCGAGTGGTGAAGTACAACGTCGCCGCCCCGCAGATGGCACGCTTCGATGGCGCCAACCTGGACATCGAGCCGCACCTCCTCGACGAATGGAATGACAAAAGCCGCGAGCGCCTGCTCACCGACTTCATTGACATGGGCGATGCGCTCATGCGGATCAAGCGCGAATACGGCGCCACCTTGGCGGTGGGGCCAGCCATTCCTTTCTGGCTGGACGGCATCGAACTGGAATGGAAAGGTGTCCGACGCCCGGCAAGCGAGCACATCATCGACTTGTTCGACTACGTCGCGTTGATGGACTACCGCCACAAGGCCGAAGGCAGCGACGGCATCCTTTCAAATGCAGCCAGCGAGATCGCCTATTCAAACCGCGTTGGCAAGAAAGTGATGATCGGACTCGAAGTGTCGCCCAACGAGATCGACAAGGTCACCTTCGACAAAGTCGGGCCGAAAGTGTTTGAGCAGGAGGTGCGAAAAGTAGAACAAGCGCTGCGTGACGAGCCATCGTTTGGCGGCTTTGCTATCCATCATTATCGTGCCTATCGGCGCTGGGTCGAGCGGGATCGGGATTGAGAGCCCGTTCAAAATCGAAGCAGCCGCTCAGTGCAGAGGCGAACTATCGAGCGCCCCGCCGAGCAGCGAAGGTGATCAAACGAAAACAGAGAGATGCGATAGCAAGGGCTCTCATGGACTAATGGCAACGTTTTTTGGATGAATTGAGTCCATCCATACCATATCGATGCCTAGACTTTCCTCCTGTTCCTCAATCAACAGGAGAAACCATGAGCTTTTCACGATGGGTCGGTGCCGCCACCCTTGCCTCCACTTTGCTGCTGGCCCAGCAAGCCAGTGCGCAGAGCGCGCCTTCGATCCCCGGCTACACCTACGGGCAGCATTCGCTGGCCAAGGCGCCGTATACCCTGCAGGACCTGAAGTCGCTGGAGAAGACGCTGCTCTTCACCGATGAGGACGTGCGTTATCTGCGCATGAGCAAACCCATCCTCGCCGACCAGACCGACGCCATCCTCGATGTCTGGTATGGCTTCGTCGCCTCCACGCCAGAACTGGTCGTGTACTTCAAGAACAACAAGACCGGCGAACCGGACGCGGCGTACTTGGGCGCCGTGCGCAAGCGCTTCGCTCAATGGATTCTCGACACGGCAGACGCGAACTACGACCAGACTTGGCTGGACTATCAGTACGAGATCGGCCGGCGCCACACCACACCGAAGAAGAACCAGACCGACAAGGCCGACAGCACGCCTTCGGTGAACTTCCGCTATCTCCCCGCGCTGACGATCCCGGTGACGACGACGCTCAAGCCCTTCCTCGCCAAGAAGGGCGCCTCCCCGGAAGACGTCGAAAAGATGCATGACGCATGGGTGAAGGCCGTTCTGATGCAAAGCATTCTGTGGAGCTACCCCTACGTGCGCGATGGGCGCTTCTGATCCCTAGCCGGGAGAAGCGTTTTTTTGCTCGTCATTCCGGCGCAGGCCAGTACGCGGGGAGAGCACATGGATGTGCTCGGGCTTGAGGAGCGAGAAATCCAGTAGAGGTGCTGTGCGAAGCACTCAAAACAGCTTTTGTGTGCTTCGCACGGCTTATTTCATTCCCCACCACCTTGGAATCTTGACCATGAACCGTGCTCCCCTCCCGGTCACGCCGACGCTGCATGTCAGCCGCTGGTACAACACGCCCAAGCCGATCGCGCTGGACGCCTTGCGGGGTCGGGTCGTGGCGATTCACGCCTTCCAGATGCTGTGCCCGGGCTGCGTGACGCACGGCCTGCCGCAAGCCGTGCGGTTGCGCGAAGCCTTCCCCGAAGATCAGTTGACGGTGATCGGCTTGCATACCGTTTTCGAGCATCACGCAGTGATGGGGCCGGAGGCGCTCGAAGCTTTCATCCACGAGTATCGCCTGGCGTTCCCGATCGGTGTGGACGAAGCCGATTCGCACAGTCCGGTTCCCAAGACGATGGCCGCCTGGGGTTTGCGTGGTACGCCCAGCCTTGTGCTGCTCGACCAGGAAGGTCACGTTCAATTGAATCACTTTGGCCGCATCGACGACATGGCGCTCGGAGCGATCGTCGGGGCGTTGGTGGAGCGTCCGTTCAAGGCCTTGGCGGCGGAGCCACATGCGCTCGAAGAGCGCGATGAAGTTGGTTGTGGCGGTGATGCGTGTGCGGTCTAGCGCCCAGCACGCGTCACCGTAGGAGCGCACCCTGTGCGCGACAAACTGGCAGGATTGCCGGTTTGCACGGCGAAGCCGCCCGCAGGGCGAGGGCCATGGACGGCCCGAGTGAAGGCCCTGCGAAGCGGGGCTGCTTTCCAAGCGCGCGCCCAATCGGGCGCGTTTCGCGCACAGGGTGCGCTCCTACCGATGCTCACATCAGGCTCCGGGCATCACAGTACAAGCATGACGACGACACCAGGCACGGAAGGATCCAGTGCCAGCGAGATCGTCACTCGATCATCGTCCACCAGTAGGTCAACCAGTCGTAGTGATGCTGGATAGCTGAGCACCGGCTCGCTTTCGGCCAAGCGAACGTCAATGGCGCACAGATCGTCGCTCAGGCCCTTGCCGGTCGCTTTCAGCACGGCTTCCTTGCGTGTCTCGCCAGGCGGGTTCCATTGTGCAAGAGCGGTGCCCCACCCCCATCAATGCCGTCGACATTGTTCACTGTGAGATCAGTTCGAGCTGACCAAGTCCTTCCCAGCGAGTCTCGCCGCGAACGCGCATGGCCGAGTGCGGCATGCTCGCTTCGATCTCCAGCCCGACGACAAAATGCTTGCCACGGGCCGGCGTGCTGCCTGAAACAGCAGCCACGCCGCGGCCGGGCTCCACGTATTGATTCGCCGCTGCACCCTGTATCGATCGACCGGTGGCATCGGTCTTCGCCAGCGCCACAGTGTTGCCATCGAGCGTCGCGTTGCTCATGAGTACGGTGAAGTCACCCTGGTCGGCAAACATATAGCCGCCGCCTTGCGCCGGCGTCGCGTTGAAACGCAGCGCGATATCGGTGGATTGTTCACAGATCACATTGAGCGTCAGCCGGCGCTTGCCCAATAAGACATCGCTATTGGGCACGCTCGATACCTCGAGTTCCGCCCTGTTCAACTGACCGTAATCGACAGTGTTCTCACTGAGTTGCATCTCGCAGCTCGCCGCCTGCGCGTTCATCGTTGCACCCAGGGCCGCGAGCGCAACGACCAATGCCCACAGGCGTGTTATCCAGCGTCGCGTAATAGTGTTCATCATGGCGTCCTCACAAGATCCGGCGCGACGCGATCGCGTTTTCATAGTAGGCATGTTCATCGGCTTTCTCCGGAAGCGTCACGTTCAGTGCGCATTGCTTGCCATCGGGCAAGAAGACCTTCAGGCCTTCGCTGTTCATGGCATTGGCCAAGAAGAGTTGGCCATCGTCCACGACCGTGGTCACGAAGGTGTTGTCCGGCCCCATCACCGAAGAGCCTTTAGCAAGCGGATGCCCTTGGTCATCGATGGCGGTGACCAGGACTCGGCGGGTCTTGACGATGTCGAACTGCACATCGATCACCGAGCCGCGTCCAGCTTCGATTGTCTTGAAGCCGTTCTTGATATCCACATTGCGGGGTAGCGTTTTGGTAATGACTTCGACGCGGCTGCTCTTGTACGCCGGCAGCTGCGGGATCACCGCCTTGCCCCAGGGGTCCGTCCACACTGGCCCATAGGGCGTCGTGACCTTGACACCCGACAGATCGCCCACGGACAACACGCCGAAGGTGTCTTGAATCGGATACGGCGAGGCAGTGACACCGCCGTCGTGGAGAGCTACGCCACCGCGAAACTGCCCGAAGAAGGACGTGCTGCCCGAACCATAGTGGCCCGCGCCGAGATTGATCTGCGTGTAGCGCGGGGTCAGCGCCACGTTGCCGGTCAGGTCCGTGCCGCCGTCGCCGCCCTCGGCCGCGACACGATAGTTCATGGTGTCGTTAACCTTTTCGCTGAGTGTCGCGCCGGTGCGCAGCCGATCATCGCGTTGGTTGACGTAGGTCCTCAGGTTGCGCGAACCGAGCGGGATGTTCACGTTGACGTAGAACGCGTTGCCGTTGTGACGGGTAGTGTGCTGCCCCGACGAGCCCAGCTCGGTTTCCAGGCTGGCCGACACGCTGGCGTGTCGAAACGTTTTGCCCCATGAACCCACGAATCGCCCCGTCGTCGTTCCGTTAAAGGTCTGGACCGACGAATAGGAAAGATTGAGTCCGCCCCAGGTCGGATGGGACCATCCGAGCGTACCGGTGAACTGGCTCTTATAACGACTCGAACCGAATGCACCGAAATCCCCATAGGTGGTATCGAGCAGGTCACGATACCCCTTCGTCTGAAACGTCGCAGACGCACCGGCGCTGAGCGAACCGGTTAGATTGGCGTTGATGGCGAAACTGGTTTGTACACCCCGGGCGTTGTCCTTCGACGCATTGGAAAGTGTGTTGCGCGCGCTAACGATCGTACTCGTCGCCACCTTCGAATCCACGCCCAGGCCGAGCGCCTGGTAGCCCCTGCCGCCCATGACACCGCCTGAGGCGACCGTGCTCTTGCTTACCACCCAGCTTCCGGCAGCGGTGGCTACCACCGGCTGCGTACTTTCGATGCCCGAGATATTGCGGACCTTGCCCGCCGCCAAGGAATAGCCGGTACGCGGCAGAGACGACGCGTTGAGCGATGCCATCGGCACAATGAACTTGCGTTCCGCGCCGTCGCCCTCGACCACCGTTACTTCCAGATCGGTTCGTCCGTTGAGGAGGGGGATATCGTTCAACGCAAACGGCCCGGCCGGCACGCGCGTCGAATAGATCAGTGCGCCGGCCTGGCGTACGTCGACGCGCGCATCTGATTGCGCCACGCCTTCCACCACCGGACCACTGCCCTGGGCGGCGAGCGCACCTTCCGGGATGATCTGCACACCCGAAATCGGCGCTCCTGTGAACAGTGGGCTGGTAATGTTGATCTGTCCGGCCTGGAAGATGGCCTTGTGGCTGGTGAAAGTGCGCTGGGCGTACGCGTAAACATGCTCGAAGCGCGAACGGTCATCATTGGACGTATAGACCTGACGGCTCCGCATGATCCAGTCGCCCGCATTCGCGCCCACTTCCGTCGACGCGTACAGATAGCGGCTCGATTGGCCGCTCGTCCTCGTGGACTGTCCCAACAGGTCGTAATTGAGCAAGCCCGCGGCGCCACCGGTGGCAGCGTTGGCCAGGTCGTAGCCGCCCGGTTGGAATGCCTCTGTCGGAACCAGCAGCGCCACTTCATCCTGCGCCGGATTCAGCGTGACCTTGGTGGTTGGATAGGTCGCAGCGAAGTCGTAGCAACCCGATGCGTTCGCCGTATCGCTTGCCGAGGAAGGATTGACTAGCGCCGTCTCGCGAAGCTTGGCTTTCTCCAGCAAAGCGCGATCGAAGCAAAGCTGTCCGTTTTCATCGAAGGTCGCATCGACAAGTCCGAGCTTCGCCCCGTTGAGGATGAGGGTGACCGTATGCGTCCCCTCTCTAAAGCGGGGAGCCTCGCTGAAATACTCGGCGACCTTCGGATCGATACCGCGCGCCTGGAGTGTCCTTGTATCAAACGATGCGCGAGTCTTGGTGGTGCTTTCGGTATCCGTCGCCGACGCCTCCATGGAGCACAGAGCTAGCAGCATCGATGAGATGGCCGCCGCCAGCGGCTGCCGAAGCAGCACGGGACGAGCGGATTTCCGAATGGACATATATTGTCCGGTACTTCTCGGATGGGTAAGCGGTGAGTTCGGATGCATCGTCGTGGTCTCTCTGGGGCCGCGGCGGGCGTGTGTCGTCGTCAAGAACTGTTGGTAGCTGACGTCAACGGCGCGTCATAACTGTCCACGGCATAGCCGTACACGGTGGCCGGAAAGAGCCGTACGGAATGTGCTTTTGCGGTGTTGGCAGGCAATGGCAACTTGAAGGTCTCACCGGGCAACACGTAGGTGCGCGGAAGGCTGACTTCCGTCCCAGCCGGTTGCAGCTTGACCATTTGCGCCAACCGCACAACGTACGCGCTGTCATTGCGCACCACGAGATCGCTGCTTTCCACAGACCACGTCAGCAACTTCCACGGCTCCCGATTCTTCGGCAGGCCCTTGGGGTGAAGGATCAGTGGAATGTCCTGGCGCACTGTGATGTTGATGCGAGCGCCGCCCGATTCGTCCTTCTGGGGAATGCCTTCGAAGAACACGCGCTTCAGACGCTGGGTCTTGAGCGGTTCCTTCGACTGATTGATAAAACGCACGAGCTGCGTCTGGCCGCCCTCGACGCGCACCACCGGCGGCGTCAGCATGGCCAGCGGCTCGTCGTCCTCGGGAATGTTGTGGATCGATGAGTACAGCAGCGCGGGGCCGGCATCCGTATTCTGGATGTTGATGCTGGTTTCGCCATCGGCTTCATTGAGTACGATGACACTGGTTTCCGGCTTCATGCCGTCGGCCATGGCGGGCATAGCCAGCTGGGCGAACAGCGCCATGGCAAGGATCCTTCCCAGCGAACGTTGGGTCTTGGGCGTCATGGTCTTTCTCCTGATGTGGGAGCCAACCTGGCGTTGATGACGAGCGATTCGTCGGGTGGTTGGGGTGCTTTAGGCGTGTAGATCTCTCGGGCATCAGCGACGCCGTTGCCCCGTGCTTGATCGAATAGAGGAGGTGGGCAGGGCCGAATCGACGGCCCTGCCCGGACTTGCTGATTACAGATAGACCAGCGTCATCGTGGCCGAGCCGGCGAGCGGTACGTCAGCCGTCAGCGGAAGCGCGGAACCTTTGTTAAGTACCGCCTGTACACCCAAGGTGCCCGAGAAGAGCGCACCCATCGTCGGACCCGCGGCCGGCGTGGTGCCCCACGAGACCATCGAACCAGCAAAATGGCCCATGCCACCGCTAGTCGAGGAAAGCCAGGTGGTACCACTATCGTTGGAACTGATGGTCGGAGTGGCGGTGCCGTCGACCGTGAACGACCCCTGCTTCATACGCATCACGTAACCACCCACATTGGCGCCGGAAACCGTTCCGAGACCATAGTTGTAACCATCGGTGAAGCCAGCGGCGATTGCCGCGGTGATGCCAGCAACCATGCTCGACGACTCATTGTCGACAACCGTGACGCCGACATGAGCCGGGCCGTCGGGACACGTAATGGTGAATGCCACTCCCTTCTCAGGAAGCACGTTAAAGGCGGTCTGGTTCAACGTCGCAGCGGGAATGGTGCCGTAGTCGACCACACCACCGCCGGCGATGCTCGGGGTGCACACCGATGGGGTGATAGTGCCGATAACTTTGACGTCAATCGACTGCGCGTAGGTAGTCGGGGCTAGTGCGACTAGGCCGGTGACGGCAATGGCTGCAGCAAGAAGCTTAGTTTTCATGGTGTTCCTCTCTTAGTGGATCTCCTAATGGAGAACGTTACGAATGGGAAATTCTTTTGGCCGCACTCACCCTGTACCGCGGCTGCGATCAAGGGCATTGACTCAAGAATTTCGTGCAATGCAGACACCGTTGGAGCCTGCGGTGCGTCCCTGCGTTAGTAACGTTCCAGCCATCCAAGCGGAACGTATGCTTTGACAGTCACCTTAGGAATCGTCGCACTCGAGTGAAATCGTATTGGTCCTAAAAATCACCGCAGTGTGAGTTTCGATAGGAAGGCGGGCCCAAAAAAAGGCTCGAAGGTAAACCCTTCTAGCCGCCCAAATCGTCCATGATCACCGCAGAGATACCTTGGGGTGGTTGGCCTCTGTAGGTGATGCGGCCATCCTTACGCCGCTCCTTAGTTCTTGTCGTGAATAACTCGTACCGTGAATGCGCGAGATTCTTTCGCTCGTCTTGGCTGCGTGACGACAAACCGTTCTTTCCGAAGACTGTTACTGCACGCGAAAGAATCCTTGACGCGTGGCATGGGTATCGGGCTACGGACCATCGAGCATGACCATCGCCATGCCCATGACTGCCTCGCGCTCGGCGACGTGGGTGGGGAGGCCCACAGCATTGAACAGATCGTGCCGGCTGCCTATCCGCGCGTCTTGACGGAATATCTGTCAGCCGTTCGCTGGGCGACCGTTTGCGTCATCAAGGATGGCCACCGGTGGAACCGGTCCTTTTGGGCGTTTCTGGCCGTGGCCGCCGCTCGCATGATCGGCCTTGGCACCTCCCACCCCATCCGCAGTTCGCACTAAGGAACCGCTCGGCCTCCGCCGAGCGCTCTGCAATACGCGCATCGAGTTCGGCCTGCGACAGGCGCGCACTTCCTGGTTGCGTTTGCATTTGGCGCGGGACATGCTGTTTCCGCCGCTGGAGTGCGGCTAAACATTAGATTCCCGATATCACAGTACAAGCATGACGACGACACCAGGCACGGAAGGATCCAGTGCCAACGAGATGGTCACTCGATCATCGTCCACCAGCAGGTCGACCAGCCGTAGTGATGCTGGATAGCTGAGCACCGGCTCGCTTTCGGTCAAGCGGACGTCGATGGCGCACAGATCGTCGCTCAGGCCCTTGCCGGTCGCTTTCAGCACGGCTTCCTTGCGTGTCCAGCAGCGCTTGAACAGTGCTAGCTGCTTTTCCGGTGCCATCTCCTGGTCGATGTTTCGGCGTTCGACCGGATGCGTGATGGTGGCCAACAGGTCGCGATAATCCTGCAGATGCTCGAAGGTTTCGACGTCGATGCCGATTTGTTCGCTTTGGCTGATCGCACAAGCGACCCAATGGTCCGAGTGGGACAGATTGTAGGTGGGGCAACCGGGGAGGAACGGTTTGCCATAGCGGCCAAGGGAGAAAGCGCTTGGCTCTGAGACACCCTTCGGGCGAACGAGGTGATGAACCATCGTGCGGCCCAGAACGAAGTTGTCGCGATCGCGGGTTTGTCGAAAGCGCTTGGCGCGCTGACGGTCCTCGTCGACAAGCAGCTCTTCGTCAGCGAACGCGCCAGCCTCGCGCAGGATCGCCACGAAGGCGAATCCTTGCGCCAACGCCTTGTCGCAGGCCTGGCGAGCGTCCCTCCACAGTGCGGTACGCGCGGCGTTGACGGCGAAGACCTCAAATGTCGCGCAGCTCGCCTGAGTGGTGTCGAGTTCGCTCATCGCCTGGATATCCATCTCATCGGATCACGCACAAGCATCAGCGGCCTTCGATACATCGCTCTTGCGCCATCTGCCGAACATATCGTTGATGAGCGCTTCGCGGTGTTCGGTAAGGTAGAAGTGATCGCCGTCGAACTGGTGGCAGACAAAATCATGTGTCGCCCATCGATCCCAGGCCAGTATCTTAATTGGGTTGACGTGGACATCTCGGGTGCCGGCATACGCCGTGATGGGAAAGCGGGCGTCACAGTCGTCCGGCACGAGATATTCGTCGATGAGATTGAAGTCCGCGCGCAGTATCGACAGCACCATCTCAAGATATTCGGGATGCCCAAGAACTTCCTTCGGCGTGCCGCCGAAACCTTCCAGTAGCCGCAACAATTCGGCATCGCTCAGATGGGCGCGCGATGTGCCTCTGTGGCATAGGTGCGGTGCGGAACATGCCGATACAAAAAGGTGCTGTGGAACGGCCAGCTCACGCTCGTGCAGCTGCCGAGCCAGCTCGAAGCTGACCATCGCACCCAGGCTGTGGCCAAAGAATGCGAAAGGCAGATCCAGTGGCAACACGTCGATCAACATGCCCGCAAGCACGTGCAATTGATCGATAGGTTTCTCACCGAAGCGAGCTTCCCGTCCGGGCATCGCGACAGCCCACACCTCTGTATCCGGTGGGCAATGCCGATGCCACTCGCGAAACAAGGAAGGCCCACCGCCGGCATGATGGAAGCAAATCAGGCGGCGACGGGCGTGGGTGCTTTCACCGAAGCGCCTGAACCAACGGCCAGGTGGTTTCACATTGGCTCCCATGGCCCACACCAAGTCTTCGTCACACGCCCTGCCCTTGCCTTCACTTTTGCGCTCCTCAACTTTCGGCGTGCGCCAATACGATGTCGTTCTGCCGGTGCCTCACCGCGAGCCAGATCCGCCAGAAGTACAGGATGCCGATGCCTGCTTCGAACGACGAGCCGACGACCCAGCACACGGGAAGGTATTCGGCGTCGCCGACGTGACCGAGGGTCATCAGGTAGATCGTGGGGATGCTCAGCACCCACATCATGACGAAGCGCACGACGAACAGGAACCGGGTGAGGCCGAAGGCCTCCAGCACCGCCTGTCCGGTCATCGAGAACGCGAAGGCCAGCGAATACGTCCACAGCACCTTCGACGTCGCGACCGCTGCCCGGCGGATCTCGTCGGGCTTGTCGGCGAGACCGAACGGATCGAGCAGCACGCCGGGCGTGACGATCTGCAGGAAGGCGGTGACCGCCACGTACGCCAGTTCGATCCCGAGCGTGACGAGGAGGATCCTCGGCACCTGGTCGAACGCGCCCTGGCCCAATGCATTCCCGCACAGCACGCTGCAGCCTATCCCTAAGCCAAGGAGCGGAATCACGCCGATGTAGCTCACGGTGAGGTTGACGTTGTTGGCGGCGAGCGCGATCGCCCCGAGCCCGGCGATGATCCAGATGAAGGCGGCATTGCCGAAATTGCCGATGCCAGCCGTCACGCCCAGAGCCACACCTTTCCTGATCCTCGGCATCACGTCGCCACGATGAATACCGCGCGTCGCCACCAGCCGCCGGACGTCGCCCCAGACGCCGTTGGGCATGTACCCCACATAGATCAGCGTGATCGCCAGCGTGCCGGCCAGCGTACCCAGCGCCGAGCCGCGCATGCCGAGTTCGGGCAGGCCGAACCGCCCGAACACCAGGCCGATGGTCGCGAAGATCCCTACCGCTTGCCCGACCAGCCCGGCGACCAGGGTGATGCGGGTCTTGCCGATGCCGTTGAAGTACGACGACAACGCCATGTTGAACGTCATCGCGGCACCGAAGTACGCCGACCAGTAGAGGAACTGGGACTCCAGCCGAGTCAACGCGAGCGGCCGGTCGCTCAGCGCGGGAATCCACGCCATAAGAGGCGCCATGAGCAGCAGCAGTACGGCGAAGACGACGCCGACGACGATGCCGATGGCGGCCTGCCAGGAAGCGTTCGCATGACCCGAGCGGCCGAAGGCCTGCGCCACGCAGGATCGCGAGAACCCGACCACCGCCACGAAGAAGCCAACGATCGCCATGGCCGTGTAGACCGCGGGCCCGGAGGCCGCCAGCGTGTCGCTGGAATACCTCGCCAGGCAGATCCGGTCGACCAGCATCATGATCAGGTTGCCGATCATGGAACCCATCAAGGGCAGCGAGACGTGCAGGATCCGCTTGGCGATCTGCACGTTGGACGCGGACGCGACGGCGTTCAACGGGCCTCCCCTGCCGGCGGCACGCGCAGCTTCAGACGCACAGGCACCGAGCTGGGCGCCATGAAGAAATTCAACAGTTCCTTCGCCGGTGGGGCCTTGGGGTCGGGTTCCAACTCGAAGTTGCGCATGATCATCGAGACGACGACCTTGATCTCGGTGAGCGCCAGGAAGCGACCCGGGCACAGCCGTGCGCCGCCACCGAACGGGAACAGCTTGCGGGTGGGGTCGTCCTCTCCCGGGTCGCGCAGTTCAGCGATCCAGCGTTCGGGCCGGAACCGCTCGTGCCCGGGGAACTGCGCCTCGTCGCGCCCCTCGCCTGCCGTCGCCACAATGATGGCTGTGTTCTTCGGAATGAAGGTATCGGCGACGACGCAATCGGCATTGGCCGTGAGCCCGAGATACGGCGCGACCGCTTTCAGCCGCTGCGTCTCGCTGTGCGCCGCCTCCAGGTAAGGGAACGCCTTCATCTGCTCCCACTCGCGCGGCAGCGGCGCGTCACCGAGCACCTGGTCCGTTTCGGTGGCCAGCGCGGCGGCGGCGACGGGGTTTTGCGCGAGCAGGCAGAGCATCCACGCGATCGAGTTGGCGGTGGTGTCCTCGCCGCCGATCACGCTGAGGATCGCGTTGGCGACCAGTTCCTCGTCGGTGAACTCGGACTCCGGATCCTCGCTCGCCGCGATCATCGCCTCGAGCATGTTGGCGGGTTTGCGTTGCAGGTGCCGCTGCTGCTCCATGCGCTCGCGCGTGTGGTGGATGAACTCCGTCACCCGCGTCTCGATGTCGGCGAACGAGCGCTCGGCCGCGCGGTCCACCGGTAACTTGAAGTAGCGCCAGTACGGGAACGCCGCGGTGGTGCGGTTGCCCAGGCGCTGGAACATGTTGTCGATATCGCGCTGCAACGGGTCGCCGTCCTGGTTCACCGCGTCGATGTCGTGGCCCATGGCGATGCCGACGATGGTGTCCAGCGCCATGGCCTTGAGGTCGCGGCGCAGGTCGACGGCACGGCCTTCGGCCAGCGCCTTCTTCCAGCGTTCGAGCATCCGTTCGGTCAAGGCCACCATGGTCGGGAAGAAGTTGCGGATCACTTCGGCATTCAGCCCGCTCATCACCAGCTTGCGCTGCTTGCGCCAGGCGGCGCCCTCGGCAGTGAACACGCCGCCGATGTGCAGCTCATTCATGACCTGCTTCAAGCCGCCGTTGCGCCGGAACCCATCCGGGCGCTCGCGCATCACGCCATGCGCGGTGGCGGCGTCGGAGACGATCACGATGGTGTGGCCGAACACCTGCAGCCGGAACATCGGCCCGAACTCGCGTACCCAGGCGGTGAACTTCTGGTGCATCTGCCGGCCGCTGAGTTGCAGCGCGTTGCCGACGAAGGGCTGGCCTTTCGGGCCAGGCAGGTCGTCGATGCGGCGCGTGTAACGCAGCTCGGCCGGCGCTTCCGCGGCCAGACCGAGTTCGTCCGAGGCAATCGTTTCGTTCATGGCACTCCCCTCTTGGGCGGTCATACCTGATCAATCAGGGGTTGGTGGCGGTGAAGGAGAGGCGCGGCGCATAGCGCCCGATCCGCTCCGAGATGTCGCGCGCGAGCTTTTCGACCAGCGGCGACTTGACGATCGACAGATGCGAACCGCCGATCCTCGATACCTCCAGATGCCGGCCCAGCAACTCGCGCCAACCCAGCGCGACGTCCTCGCCTTCGCGGCGGTCCGCCGCGAAGTACGTCACCGGCAACTGCGCCGCGGGCGGCCGATAGTCGTCGGCTGCGCGGCCGCAGGCTTCGTACAGGGCCACGGTGCGCTTCACCTCGTCCGTATCCAGTCCGGGCGGCACCAGCCCTGCGCCCATGCATAGCGCGATCATGCCGTCGAGGTCGCCGCGCTGAGCCCGCGCCATCAGTTCGGGATACGCGGGATGGCGGCGCCAATCACCGGCAAGGTTCAGGTCGAGCAGCCAGTTCAGCAGCGCCCGGCACCCATCGTGCTTGATCGGATGTTCGTCGCGCTGCTTCGCGCGCATCGACGGGCCGCTGGTATCGATCATGCCTACGAACTGCACATCCTCGCCCGCCGCCAGCAGTCGGTGAGCAATCTCGTAGGCGACCATGCCGCCCAGCGACCAGCCGGCCAGCAGGTACGGACCGGACGGACGCACTTCGCGGATGGCGTCCAGATAGGTCGACGCCATGCTGTCGATGCTCGCCTGCAGCGTTTCGCCTACCGCCAGGCCATACACGGGCTGGTCGGCATCCAGGTGTTGCGACAAGTCGAAGGCGTACTGCACGCCACCGCCGATCGGATGAATCAGGAACAGCGGCGCGGCCGATCCCTTCTCACGGATGGGCACCAGGTTCGGGTGCGCACCGCCCTGCTTCCTCGTATCGACAAACGCTGCCAGCGCGCCCAGCGTGGCATGCGAGAACAAGTCGCGCAGCTCGATGTCGGCGACCTGGCGCTTGCGCAATTGTGATACGAGCTGCGTCGCCAGCAGGGAGTGACCGCCCAGTTCGAAGAAATCGTCGGTGATGCCAACGCTCTCCACCTTCAGCAGCTCCGACCACACCGCCGCGATCGCCTTCTCGGTCGCCGTGCGCGGCGCGACGTGCTCGGCTTCGTCGTGCGCCATCTCCGGCGCGGGCAGCGCCTTGCGGTCGACCTTGCCATTGGAGGTGAGTGGCATCACCGCCAGGGGCACGAAGTATTCCGGCACCATGTAGTCGGGCAGCGTCTGCGCCAGGGTCCGTCGCAGCGAGGCCGCGTCCGGCAGCGCCTGGCCATCGTGTGCCACCAGGTAGGCCACCAGGCGCGGTATGCCACGTTCGTCCGGCCGTGCCAGCACCACCACATCGCGCACGGCGTCCATCGCCGCCAGCGTCGACTCGATCTCGCCGAGCTCGATGCGCAGGCCGCGGATCTTCACCTGGTGGTCGCTGCGGCCGAGGTATTCGATAGTGCCGTCCGGCAGGTAGCGCGCAAGGTCGCCCGACCGGTACATGCGCACGCCTGGCGTCGCACTGAACGGATTGGGGATGAAGGTCTGCGCGGTCAGGTCCGGGCGGTTGACGTAACCGCGCGCCAGGCCGATGCCCGCGATGTACAGGTGGCCCACCACGCCCATCGGCACCGGGTTAAGAAAGTCGTCGAGGATATGGATCTGGATGTTGGCGATGGGCTTGCCGATCGGCACGCAATTCAGCGGGCTGTGCTTGCTGCATGGCCAGTAGGTGACGTCGACCGAAGCTTCCGTCGGGCCGTACAGGTTGTGCAGTTCCACGTGGTCCCACGTGGCGAAGAAGCGCTGTTGCAGTTCCATCGGCAGCGCCTGCCCGCTGCACATCACCTGGCGCAGCGAGCGCCCGCTGCCGGGCTCCACCTCGTTGAGGAACACGTCGAGCATCGGCGGCACGAAGTGCGTGGTGGTGATGCCTTCGGCGTCGATGAGGCCGGCCAGGTAGGCCACGTCCTGATGGCCGCCGGGCTTGGCGACGACGAGCGTGGCGCCTTCCAGCAGCGGCCAGAAGAACTCCCACACCGAAACGTCGAAGCTGAAGGGCGTCTTCTGCAGCACGCGGTCGGCGGCGGTCAGTGGGTAGGCCTCCTGCATCCATTGCAGGCGGTTGACGATGCCGCGGTGGTCGACGCCGACGCCCTTCGGCTTGCCGGTGGAACCCGACGTGTAGATCACGTAAGCCAGGTGGCCCGGCTGCGTGGTGTTCGCGAGATTGCTAGCGTCTTCGCCGGCCCACGTATCGGTGTCGCCGTCGATGCAGACCACCGGCACGCCGGGCACCGACGGCGCTGCCTGCCGCAGGTGCCGCTGGGTGAGGATCGCGGCGGGGGCCGCGTCGTCCACGATGGTCGCCAGGCGGTCGGCTGGATAGGTCGGATCGAGCGGCACGTAGGCGCCACCGGCCTTCACGATCGCGTACAAGCCCACGATCATCTCGATCGAGCGCTCGGTGCACAGGCCGACGAGCACGTCGGGTCCCACGCCGAGACGGCGCAGGTGGCGCGCCAGGCGGTTCGCCCGGGCATTGAGCTCAGCATAGGTCAGCGACGCGCCTTCATACACCACCGCGGTGTGGTTCGGGCCGCGCGCCACCTGCACCTCGAACAGCTGGTGCAGCGTGTGGGTGTCCGGCCCCACTAGCGGATAGACCTTCGTGGTGTCGTTGAAGCCGTAGACGAGGTGTTGGCGCTCGGCCTCGCCGACCATGGACAACTCGCCCACGGGCCGCTCCGGCTCGGCCACGATCGCCTGCAGGAGATGGGTGAAGTGGCCGCCCATCCGCTCGATCGTCGCGCGGTCGAAGAGGTCGGTGTTGTACTCGAAGCTGCCGTGCAGGCCCTGTGGACTTTCGGCCAGGGTCAGGGTGATGTCGAACTTGGCGGTCACGGTCTCGTGCGGCACCAGCTCCAGCTCCAGCCCTGGCAACGCCAGGTCGAGCGGCGTGTTCTGCAACACCAGCATCACCTGGAACAACGGCGAGTAGCTGGTGTGGCGCTCGGGCTGCACCGCACCCACGAGTTGTTCGAACTGCACGTCCTGGTGCGCATAGGCGTCGAGCGTGGTGGCGCGTACCTGCTTGAGCAGGTCGGTGAACCCGGCGCTCAGGTCCACCTGGGTGCGCAGCGCCAGGGTGTTCACGAAGAGGCCGATCAGGCCCTCGATCTCGCTGCGATTGCGGTTGGCGATCGGCGTGCCGATGCAGATGTCGGTCTGGCCGGAATAACGGGCCAGCAACACATTGAAGGCGGCGCAGAGGGTCATGAACAAGGTGCCCTGCGACTTCCGGCTCAGCGTCTGCAGCTTCGCGCTGAGGCCGGCCGGGAGGGCGTAGGCCAGTGCGGCGCCGTCCTGGCCCTGGGTGGGCGGGCGTGGGCGATCGGTCGGCAAGGTCAGCAGCGTCGGGCTACCGGCCAGTTGTTTCTTCCAATAGCCCAATTGCCGTTCCAGCACCTCGCCGCTCAGCCATTCGCGCTGCCAGCGGGCGAAGTCGACGTAACGCATCGGCAGCTCCGGCAGCGACGCCTCGCCGCCGAAACTGCGATGGGCGTACAAGGCGCCGAGCTCGCGCACGAGAATGCCCATGGACCAGCCGTCGGAGACGATGTGATGCATGGTCAACAGCAGCAGGTGTTCTTCGTCGGCCAGCCGCAACAGGCTGCCGCGAACGAGCGGACCGCCTTGCAGATCGAAGGGCGTGCGGGCCTCGTCGAGCATCAGCCAACGCATCTTCACCTCGCGCTCCTTCGGCGCGAGGCCACGCAGATCGTGCAGCATGAGCGCCAGGTCCAGACGCGGGGCGATGTGCTGCACCGGCGTGCCGTCCACGCTTCCAAAGCGGGCACGCAAGGCGTCGTGGCGGGCGACGACGTCATTGAGGGCGCCCTCCAACGCGTCGGCGCCCAGCCGGCCTTTCAGGCGAACCGCGGCGGGAATGTTGTACGTGGGGCTGTGCCCTTCCAACTGGTCGAGGAACCACAGCCGCTGCTGCGCGAACGACAGCGGGAACGACGCGTCCACCGACGCATCCGCCGTCGTCGCCACTGCTTGCGGGACATCCACTCCATCGGGCGTCGGCACGAACATGGAGAGGCGCTGGATGAGTGCGCCCAGGGTGGGCGCTTCCAGGATCGTGCTCACCAGCACGTCTACCCCGAACTCATCGCGAATGCGCGCGGCCAGCTGCGTCGCCAGCAGGGAATGACCACCGAGTTCGAAGAAATCGTCGTCGATGGCCACCGACGGGCGGCCCAGCAACTCGCACCAGATGCGCATCATCGTCTGCACGGGATCGGCCGTGCGCGCCGCGGTAACAGCAAGCGGGACGTCCGTTCGCACGGCGCCCATGGCAGGCAACGCATCGGCGGCGTCCGGGTAGCGGACATCCGTCCAGCAACGCTCGCGCGCGAACGGATACGTGGGCAGGCTGACGCGGCGGGGATGCATCGTGCCCGCGTAGAGCCCGCTTCCGTAGAGAGTGTTCCAGTCGAACGAGAAGCCCCTCACCCACAGGTCCAGCAACTTGCCGTACTTGCCCTTGGCGACCCACGCCTGCACGACGGTCTGCATGTCCTCGTCGTCGGCGAGCATAGAGAAGGCGCTGCGTTTCGCCTGGCCCGTGTAGAGGTCATCGACGTCCTTGCTGCCCACGACGAACGCCGCCAGCTTCGCGCACAGCTCGTCGAGCGATTCCACGAGTAGAGCGAGCCGCTCCTCCATCGCCTCGCGGCCCACTTGCAAGGTGTACGCGACGTCGGCCAGCGTCAGATCAGCGGCGCGGCGTTCGGGGGCGAGTGCCGCCAGCAATCGTTCGGCCCGCGCCTTGAGGCGTTCGGAATCGCGGGCCGAGAGCACGATCATGGCGGGACCGGCCAGCAGGCCTTCGCGGCCCGACGCCGCTGGCGCGACATATTCCTCGATCACCAGGTGGGCATTCGCCCCGCCCGCGCCGAACGATGAGATGCCCGCCCGCCGCGGGAACTCGCGGCGGCGGCCGTCGACGTCGAGCTGCGGACGCGGCCACGGGGCCAGGGTCTGCTGCACGAAGAACGGCGTATCGGCGAAGCGGATTTCCGGGTTGGGCGTGGCGGCGTGCAGGCTCGGCGCCAGCATCCCGTGCTTCATCTGCATCAGCACCTTGCTGACCGCGACGAAGCCGCTCGCGCTCTCGCTGTGGCCCACGTTCGACTTGGCCGAGCCGATCGCACAGAACTGCTTGTCCTGCGTCCACTGGCGGAACGCCTTCGCCAGACCGGCCACCTCGATGGGGTCGCCCAGGTGGCTGCCGGTGCCCTGCGCTTCCACGTAGCTCACGCTGCGCGCGTCGACGCCGGCATGGCGCAGGGCGTCGATGACCAGCTGCGCCTGCATGTTCGGGTTCGGCACGAGGTAGGCGTTGGTCTTGCCGCCCGAGTTGATCGCGCTGCCCTTGATCACGCCGTAGACGTGGTCGCCATCCGCCATCGCGCGATGCAGCGGCTTGAGCACGAAAGCGCCCACGGCCTCGGCATCGACGAAACCGTCAGCACCGGCGGCGAACGATTTGCACTTGTCGTCGGAGGAAAGCATCGTCATCGAGGCGAGGTCGATGAGCTGTGTGGGCGCGACGATCAAGTTCACGCCGCCCGCGATCGCGACCTCGCTGTCGCCACTGCGCAGGCTCTCGATCGCAAGGTGGATCGCGGTCAGCGACGACGAGCACGCGGTGTCGATCGCCAGGCTCGGGCCCTGGAAGTTGCACAGGTGCGAGATGCGATTGGCGATGGACCAGAAGCGCGCGCCGGTGGCGTAGTGCTCGTTGGTGACGCCAACGAAGACACCGACCTTGCGGCCCGTGCTGAGGTTCGCGGCGGTGTAGCCCGCGTCCTCGATGCCCGCGTGCACCTCCTGCATGAACAACCGCTCCTGCGGGCTCATCAAGCGTGCCTCGCCTGGCGCGATATTGAAGAACAGGCGATCGAAACCCTGCACGTCGTCGAGCAGCCCGGCCCAGCGCGTGTACGTCTTGCCGGCCTGGCCCTTGCGCTCGTCGAAGAACCGGCCGTGCTCCCAGCGCTCCGGCGGCACTTCCGTCACGCTGTGGCGTCCGGCGGCGAGGTTCTCCCAGAACTGGTGGATGTCGTTCGCGCCCGGGTACCGGCCCGACATGCCCACGATCGCCACGTCGAACGGCGCGGCCACAGCGGGAACGCTGGGGATCGTGGCTTCTACCGGCAGCACCTCCCGCGCCTCTGTGCCGTTCGCGTAGACCGGCGCGGCAGGCGGCGTCTCGTGGACCGCGGGCGGCATGGCATCGAGGCCCGTCCAGCGGGACAGCGCCACGGGATCGGCCTGCATGAGGTGATCGACCAGGCCTTCGATGTCGCTATGTTCGAAGAACAGCGTCGCGCTGATGCGCTCCTCGCCAAACACCTCGCGCAAGGCGCTGGTGAGTTCCATGACCACGATCGAGTCCATGCCGTACTCGTCGAAACCGACACCAGCACCGATGGCGTCCAGCGGCAGCGACAGGCGCCGGCTGATCAGCTTCCTGAGTTGCAGGATGCTCTTCTCGTGCAGGACGGCGGTGGCAGGCAGCGTGCCGGTGGCGTGGCTGTGGTGAGAGGTGATGCCGATGGAATCGTTCATGTCGTGAGTGTTCCTGTCCTTGTTCGTTTCACGTGACGGCTTCGGTGATGGCGTGGTTGACGGCTGAGGTGATGGCTTCGGTTCAAGGGTGCGCAGGCTGAGCTTTTGCAGGCGAACGCGGACGGCACCGTCGGCGTCGCAGAGATCGATATCGAGCTTGCTGATGCCGCCGCTGGCCGGTGTGCCTTCGGCATGGCGGACGTAGGCCCACATCTCGGCCGTGCACGGCGCGAACGCCTGCACGGCGTCGAGCGCGAACGGCAGGGCCAGCGCGATGCCGTCCTCGCCCCGTGCCGCGAGCTGCAAGCCCAGCGATGCCTGCAAGGCGGCATCCAACAGGCTGGGATGCAGCACGTAGTCGTGCAGCGACGAGGCGACCGATGCCGGCAGCGAGATCCTCGCCAGCACCTCGCCCTCGCCCACGAACAGCTCGTCCACGCCGCGGAAGGCCGGCCCGTATTGCAGGCCCTTGCGCTCGAACACCGCGTAACAGCGCTCGTGGCCGACGTGCGCCACGGTGCACCGGGCGCGCAGCGAGGCGAGGTCGTGACGGCCTGCCGGTTCTGCCAGGGTCGCGTCCGACGATGCGATGCCCTGGCTGTAGACGGTTCCGTCGTCGCCATGCAAGGCGAAGCGGAATGCGCCGTCCTGCTCCGGTTCCAGAGTCACGTTGAGCGACAGTCCAGTCTCGTCCGCGAACGCCGGCCGGGCCCACACGATCTGCCCAAGGCGAACGCGTGCCGAATCGGGCGTCGCCCGCTGGACGGCCACGCGCGCTATCTCCAATTGCGCCACGCCAGGCAGCACGCGGCGTCCCTGCACGCGATGGTCGGCGAGGAAGAACTCCGCGCCGTCGAAATGACTGCCGAAGCGACGTGCCGATGCGTCGGACGTGTCACGGTGCAGCATCGGATGCCGGCGAGCCTGATGCGTGACGCCTGCATCCGTCCCCGTCCAGCGCGCCATCGCCGCCGGTTCGGTCGCGACGAAGTGGTCGACCAGCGCGTCGATCGTCGGGTGTTCGAAGAACAGCGTCGAGGAGACCTTGTCCTCCATGCCGATGCCTTCGAACGCCGCACGCAGGGCGTTGGTCAGTTCCAGCACGAGGATCGAGTCCATACCGTAACGGTCCAACCCTGCGGCGGTGTCGATCTCGCTCACCGGCATCTTCAACGCTTTGCCGACCAGCTTCGCGATCCGCGAACGGCAACGCTCGCGCAACGACGCTGCTGCGTCGGAGTTCGAACGCGATGGCGCCGCGGCGGCTTCGACGGGACGCGAGACAGTGGCGACATCCACGCGGGCAGGCACGCTCGCCTTCGCACTCGCCTTCACGACCGGCTTCTGCAGGGTCACGCCGTCACTCTCGGCGACGATCACCTGCTGACCCAGGCCGTGTGCCGGCTCGGCCGGGAAATGCACGTGGCGATAGCCTTCCTCGCGCAACACGGCGTCCCAGCGTGCCGGCGACAGGCTCGGGCAGCCCGGTATGCGCAGCGCCTCGTCCTCGTACAGCCACCATCCGTCGAGCAAGCCGAACGTCAGGTGCGACCACAGCTCGCAGCTGGCGAGTTCGTTGAGCATGAGCAGGCCGTTCGCGCCGAGCAGGGCCTTGGCGTTGCGCAGGCTCTCGCGGATGTCCTTGGTGGCGTGCAGCACATTGGTGGCGATGACGAGGTCGTAAGCCCCGGCGTCGATGTCCTGCCCTTCCAGCGGGCTGCCGATGTCGAGCAGCCGGTACGAGAGGTACGGATAGTGCGGGCCATACTTGCCTTTGGCGTGCAGCAGGAACGCACGCGACAGGTCGGTGTAGCCGTATTCCCCGATGTGCTCCGCGTAAGGCGCGAGCCGTGCAAGCACCCTCGCGCTGGTACCGCCGGTGCCGGCGCCGATCTCGACGATGCGGAGCCGTGCCGCCGGATCGCGCGCGACGCGTGCCGCGACGAAAGCGCAGACGGCGTCGCACAGCACGTCGTTGAAGTGATCGGCCACGGCATTGCCCTGGTACACGCCCTCGACGAGCCGCATGGATGAGTCCGGGAACATCACCGCCGTGGCCTCGACCTTGCCCTGCAGGATCGCGGGCAGCGCGCGGAGCATCGTGTCCACCAGCGTCACCTGGGCTTGGCGCACATTGCCCGCGCCCAGCCAGGCCGTCTTGCGCTCGTTCCATGCCGCCCATGCGTGATCGAGTGACGGCGCGGCAGCGCCAGGTGCAGCTTCCGCGATCCAGCGCAGGCTGTGGCGCAGCCAGCGCGCATACCGCGGGTGCTCAGTCAGTGCTGAGTCCATCAACGACGAACCCATTAACGACGTGCTCATTAACCCCAGCGCCTGCAACTCGCCGCGCAGGATCGCGAGCGCCAGGCGGTCGATCTCCCTGCCCTCCGCGGCAAACTGTGCGGAGTCGCCCGGGAAGACCGCCGCGACGCCTTGTGCGAGCGTCTTCGCCAGCGAGTCGAAGCGGGCCGGATGCAGGCGCACCCGCACGTCGCCGACCAGGTCGAACATGCCGCCCCGGACATCCTCCCGCGTCGCCTTCATGAAACCGAGCTGGGGCATGGGCGAACGCAGCAGCCGGTCGAGCGCACGCATGCCCTCCGCGGGCTCGATCGAGCCGATGCCCTGCCGCGCCATGCGCTCGCGGTAGTCGCCGGAAGCGACCACGCCGATGCTGCCCCAGTAGCCCCAGTTCATGACCTTCACGGGATACGGCAGGCGAGCGGCCAGATGCAGGGCGTACGCGTCCTTGAAGGTGCAGCCCGCCGCGTAATTGCCCTGCCCCGCCGCGCGGACGAAACCAGCCAGCGACGAGAAGAACAGCATGAAATCCAGAGACAACGCGCCGAACACCTGACCGATCCTCACGCTCGCGTCGACCTTCGCCGACAGTCCCGCGCGCAGACGTTCCTCGTCCATCTGGGCAACGCTTTTGTCGAGCAGGTCGATCGCCGCGTGCACGACACCATGGATCATCCCGTGGCGTGCGAGCACGTCCTCGCGAGCGCGCTCCAGCGCCGACTGGTCGGAAGCATCAGCCGCGACGTAGAGCGGCATCGGCCCAAACGCGCCCAGCCGAGTCCGCGCCTGCGCGATGGCGTCGTCTTCGGGCCGGCGCCCGATCCACACAATCCGCGCGCGGTAGGTGCGAATCATGTGTTCGCTCCAGGCCTGGCCGATTCCGCCCGCACCGCCCACGACGACGTAGACGCCGCCCTCGCGATACGGCGATGCGCCCTGCTCGACGGAGGCCGCATCCACGGGCGACAGGACCTGCCTGAACCACTGGCCGCCACGCCACGCCAGCGTGGCGCCACGGTGGTCGTCAATCAAACGGCTCATGATGTCGACAGGCCACGCGCCTTCGCGCGCCATGTCGAGCAGGCGCAGGCGCCAGTGTGCGAACTCCTTCGCCACCGCTCCCGCGAAACCGTGCACGGCGGCATGCCGCGGCGCGTTGGCGTCGGAGCCGTGCACGGCCTGCGCCTGCACAGTCACGATGGTCCAATCGAGCGCACGCTGGTCGAAGCCAAGCGCAACCAGAGCCTTGACGAGGCGGAAGCCGGCAATGACGCCGCGCTCCTGCGCGGCGACCAGCGACTCGTCGTCATCGGCTGCGCTCGCCTCGTCGGCATCCACCAGCCAGATCAGCCGGTCGAAGGAACCAGATGCACGCAAGCGGTACTCGATCGCCGCGACATCGGCCAGCGCAGGCCATTCGAGTGCCGTCGCATCCGGTAAGACTGCGCGCAGCGCGGCCCGTTGCGTGGATGAGCCGCCGATGATCAAGCTGCGTCCGCCAGATGCAGGCGACGCGAGCTTCGGTTCGACGACCTCCCAGGTCGGCAGCAGTAGCCATTCGCGGCCGCTCACGGCGGGCTCCGCCGGCTCGCTACTGATCGGCGCCGTCCCGTCCTGCACCCAGTAACGGCCACGCGCGAACGGGTACGTGGGCAAGCTGACGCGGCGCGGTGTACGCGTTCCGTGCAGAGCGCGCCAGTCGAGCGCCAAGCCTTTCACCCATGCATCGAGGAGCTTGTCGAAATCGCGAGCCTCGACCCAGGCGGCGACCGTCCGCGCATCGTGCTGCGCATCCTTGCGCCCGCGCGATGCCACGCCGCGATGAACACGCCCTTCCTTTCCGTCGCCCGACGCGATCGAGCGCAACCTGTCGCGCAACTCGTCCATCGACGACACCACCAGCGCGAGCCGCGTCTCCATCGCCGCGCGTCCCACCTGCAAGGTGTACGCGAGGTCCGCCAGGTCGACGTCGGCGCTCGTGACGAAATCCAGCAGCAGGCGCACTTGCTCGCGCAGCCGTTCTTCGTCGCGCGCCGAGAGGAGCACCGGCACCGGTCCATCGATGGGTGACTTCGTCGCTGCGGGCGCGATGTATTCCTCGAGCAGCACGTGCGCATTCACGCCACCGAAGCCGAACGAACTCACACCCGCACGACGCGGCAGCGCCTGACCTTGCGCATCGCGCAGCGATGTCCAGTCCCGTGCCTCGCGCACCACGTAGAAAGGACTACCGTCGAGTTCGAGATACGGATTGAGACGATCGCTGTGCAGGCTCTTGACCAGGGTGCGGTGCTTCATCTGCAACAGCACCTTGACCACCCCGGCAACACCGGCCGCGAGTTCGAGGTGGCCGATGTTGGTCTTCACCGAACCCAACCCACAGTACGGCGCGGCGACCGCCTCGTCGCCGAACGCCGCCTTCAGGCCCTGCACCTCGACCGGGTCGCCCAGTCGCGTGCCGGTGCCATGCGCCTCGATGTAGGTCACCGAGCGCGGATCGATGCCGGCCTGCCGGTGCGCCTTGCGAATCACCTCGGCCTGCGCCGTGGGATTCGGCGCCGTCAGCGAATTGGCGTGGCCGCCGTGGTTTTCCGCGACGCCGCGCACGAGGCCATGGATGTGGTCGCCGTCGCGCTCGGCGTCGGAGAGCTTCTTCAGCACGAGCATCGCCACGCCTTCGCCGCGCACGTAGCCGTCGGCCTCGGCGGAGAAGGTCTTGCAGCGGCCGTCCGCACTCAGCATGCCTGCCTTGCTGAAGCTGATATGCGCTTCCGGCGTAACGATGGTGTTCACGCCGCCGACGACCGCGACGGACGCATGTCCGCGACGGATGGCGGCGACACCGCGTGCGAGCGCAATCAGCGAACTGGAGCATGCCGTTTCCACCGGCTCGCTCGGACCATGCCAGTCGAACAGGAAGCTGATCCGGTTGGGTCCGACCGACGGCACACCGCCGGTCGAGGCATAGGCTTCGCCACCCAGCCCCGCGCGATCGACCAGCCTGCCGTAGCCCGTGGCGCCCGTGCCGACATAGATGGCCGTATCGCTGCCCGCCAGCGCGGTACCGGCGTAGCCGGCATCTTCCAGCGCCTTCCAGACGTGGATCATCGCCAGCCGCTGCTGCGGATCCATCAGCTCGGCTTCCTTCGGCGAGATGCCGAAGAACATCGGATCGAACTCGTCGACGCCGTCGATGAAACCGCCCCAGATGATGTTGGTCCGGTGCGTTTCGCGGCCGGGGTCGCCATGGATGCTGCGCCAGTCCCAGCGGCCGGGCGGGATCTCGTCGATGCAGTCGCGGCCGTCGAGCAGGTTGTTCCAGAACGCGTCGATGTCCGCCGCGTGAGGGAAGCGGCCACTCATGCCGACGATCGCAATGGGCTCGTCGGCAACGGACTCGTCGGCGCTGGGTTTGTTGGCGCCGGGTTTGTCGAGGATGGACTCGTCGACGGCCGGCGCAGGCGTTGCCACGGGTGCACTCACCGACGCAACGGCAGCGTTCGCCGCGACACGAGTCCGCACCGGCGTCGGCGCGAGCGCGACACCGTGCTCGCGCACGAGGTGATCGGTCAGACCATCCAGCGTGGGATGTTCGAAGAACACCGTCGGCGTCAGCCTGAGCCGGTAATGCTGGTTCAAGGCGTTGCCGAACTCGGTCAGCGAGACGGAATCGAAGCCGTATTCGCTGAAGGTCGTCTCGCCATCGAGGTCTTCCGGCTTCACCTTGATCAGCGACGACACGAGGACTGCCAGCGAGCTCCATACCGCTTCGCGCGACGATGCTTCCGTCGCGATGTCTTCGTCCTCCGTCGCAGCGCTCGGCACTTTTACGGCCACCTGCGAGACCGTACCCAGCACAGCCTCGCGGATGCGCTCCGCTTCACCGGATACGACCAGCAGCTGGCTGGCGTCGCTCGCCCATGCGTCGCGCAAGGCTTGCACACCCTCTTCGGTGGACAGCGGATGCATGCCCAGGTGCTGGCGCATCATCGTCTGCGTGGCGGCATCCACCTGCATGCCGCCCTCCGCCCATAGCGGCCAGTCGATCGACAGCGTGCGCCCGCGGCGTTCCCCGCGGGCCACCCGCTCGGCGCGCTCAAGCACGAAGGCATCCATGAACGCGTTCGCCGACGCGTAGTCGGCCTGCCCTACGCTACCCATGACGGCGGCGATGGACGAGAAGCAGATGAAGGCGTCCAGCGCCATGTCGTGGCTGGCCCGGTCGAGGTTCAGCGTGCCCGCCACCTTGGCGCGAAGCACCTCGCGCAGTTCGCCCCGCGTCTTGGCGACGAGGAAGCTGTCGCGCACCACACCGGCGCTGTGGACGATGCCGTCGAGGCTTTCGAATTCTTCCGGGATGCCACGCACCAGTGCGGCGACGGCATCGGCATCGGCGACATCCACCGCGTGGTAGCGCACCACGGCGCCCCGTGCCTCGAGCTGGCGCACGTGTCCCTTGACGGTTTCGTTCATCGCCGAACGGCCGGTCAGCACCAGCACCGGGTTGCGTACCTCACCGGCGATCGCGTGAGCGAAGATCAGGCCCAACCCGCCGGCACCGCCGGTGATCAGGTAGACGCCGTGGTCCTTCCATGGCGAGGCGATTTGCGTCGCTGGCCGCGCCTCAACTTGTACTTCAACCCAATGGCCAACTTGCCGCTCACCGTGCACGTGGCGCACGCGCTGCGCTTCGCCGTCATCCAGCAGCGCGCGGACCACGTCCTGCCCGGTATCGATGGCGATCAACTGGCCGACGAGGCGCGAACTTTCCAGTCGCGCGGTGCGCAGCATGCCATCCAGCCCCGCCATCGCCTGCCACTCGCCTTCGCGCGGCACGACCACCTGGACCAGGTGCCGACCCGTTTGGACGGCCAATGCCTGGAGCCTCTCCAGCAACGTCGCCGCCGCCGATTCGAACGACACGGCAAGGTCCGCTCCGGCAGACACCACAAGGCAGGTCGCCTCCGGGAACTGCTCCCGGATGCGCGCCGCCTGTCCGTCTTCCACACCGCACAACAGCACGAGACGTGAGGCATAGCTCTCGCCCGCACGCTCGTCGGCGGTGAACGGACGTGTCGTCCACGCGGGCCGGAACATCAGCGTCTCGATCGGGGCAGCAGGTGTTGTCTCCGACAAGCTCACGGACTCGACGCGCGACGGAAGCTGCGCCGCGCCCACGGGGAACCAATGGCGCTCGCGTGCGAACGGATAGGTCGGCAGGCTGATGCGGCGCAGGTGTTCGCCGTCGCCGTGAAGGCGTCGCCAATCGACGTGCAGCCCCTTCGTCCACAGGTCGAGCAGACGGTCGTATTTGCCCCGGGCAAACCAGGTCGCCACCGTGCCCGCCATGTCGTCGTCGCCCGCCAGCGCGGCGAACGCGCCGGCACCGCGCCGCGCCTGCCCGAGGTATAGACCTTCGATGGCGGTCTCACCGGCGAGGTACGCCGTCAGCCCGTCGCGCAGTTCGTCGAGCGAATGCACGAGCAGCGCGAGCCGTTCGTCCATCGCCTCGCGGCCAATCTGCAACGTGTACGCCAGGTCCGCCAGTTCGATGCCCGGCGTCGCGAGGCAGGCGAGTAGTTCGCGCGCCCTCTCGCGCAGGCGTTCTTCGTCGCGGGCCGAGAGCGGCACCATCGCCGGACCGGCCGACGGCCGCACCGTGGCGGACGATACGTATTCCTCGACCACAATATGGGCGTTCGCGCCGCCCGCGCCGAAGGACGAGATGCCCGCGATGCGCGGCTGCTCGCGACCGTCGATCACCGGCCGCGACCACGGTGCGAGTTCCTGTTGCACCACGAACGGCGTGGCCTCGAAATCGATGTTCGGATTCAGCACGGCCGAGTGCAGGCTCGGTGCCAGTTGCCGGTGCTTCAATTGCAGCAGCACCTTGGTCAGCCCGGCGATGCCTGCCGCGCTTTCGGCATGGCCGATATTCGACTTCGCTGAACCGATCGCGCAGTAGCCCGTGTCCTGCGTCCAGTGACGGAACGCCTTGGAAAGCCCCGCGATCTCGATGGGATCGCCCAGGCTCGTGCCCGTGCCGTGCGCCTCGATGTAGCTGACGTGACGGGCATCGATGCCACCCGCGCGCAAGGCACGCTCGATCACCTTCGCCTGCGCGTTCGGGTTCGGCACCGTATAGCCGTTGGTCTTGCCGCCGTGATTGACCGCGGTGGCACGAATCACGCCGTAGATGTTGTCACCGTCGGCCTTCGCCTGGGCCAGCGGTTTCAACAGCACCGCGCCCACACCCTCGCCCGGCACGTAGCCTTCGCCGCCCTCGCCGAAGCTCTCGCAGCGGCCCTTGGCGGAAATGAACTTGCCCTGGGCGAGGACGAGGTATTTGTTCGGATGCACGGAAACGTTCACGCCACCGGCGATGGCCACGGAGCAACCGCCGCGCGCCAGGCTCTCGCACGCCAAGTGGATGGCCGTCAGCGACGACGAGCACATGGTGTCCAGCGCCATGCTCGGGCCGTTGAAGTCGCAGAAATACGAGATCCGGTTGGCGATCGACGCCGGGCTTCCCGGCGCGGCGACGAAACGGCCGCGCGCCTGTTCCTGTGCGCCGTAGAGCTGGTATTCCTCGTACATCACGCCAGCGAAGACGCCCACGTCGCCGTCCTCGGCGACGTTCTCGCGCGTGTAGCCCGCGTCTTCCAGCGTGGCGTGCACGCATTCGAGGAACAGGCGCTCCTGCGGGTCCATCAGCTCCGCCTCGCGCGGCGAGATGTTGAAGAAGCGCGCGTCGAAGCGATCGACGCCGTCGATGAAGCCACCCCACTTGCCGTACGTCTTGCCCGGCGCGTTGCGGTCCGCATCGAAGTAGAGAGCGTGATCCCAGCGGTCGGCCGGGATCTCGGTGATGCTGTCCCGGCCCTGGCTCAGATTGGCCCAGAACTCTTCGAGGTTGCGGGCCTGCGGATAGCGCCCGGCGATGCCGATGATGGCGATGCCGATGTTGGCAGTATCAGCGATGCCGACAGGCGCGCTGCGCAGGTCGAAACGCGAACGGCGCGGGACGGTCGGTGCGGCTGCCAGGCTGCGACCAGGCTTTGCTACGGTCGCAGACGCAGCGATGGCGGTTTGTTCACCAAGCAACTCCACCAGCACAGCGCGATGGCTTTGCAGGAAATAATCGGCCAGTGCCGCCATGGTCTGGTATTCGAAGAACAGCGTCTTGGGTAAAGAACCGAAGGACTTTTCCAGCTTCTGGGTCAGGTCCATCACCATGACGGAGTCGATGCCATAAGCCTCTAGCCGCGCTGACGCATCGATCTTTTGCGCGGGCAGTTTGAGCGTGGCCGACAGCAGGCGGGCCAGGTGACGTATGGTCTTTTCACGCAAGTCTTCAGCTATCGGCTCTGCGCGATGCGCCTCGATCACCACGGGGGGCGGCTGTACTGCCGAATCCTTCAGCAGCGTTGCTTTCAACTGCTCCAGCCGGCCTTCGGCGACCAGCACCTGCGGCCGGCCGCTGGACAAGGCCTGTACCAAGGCCACACAGCCGCTAGCGCGGCGCAACGGCGTCATGCCGGTTTCCTGCAGCAGGTACTGGCGCGTCGCGGCATCGACTTGCATGCCGCCCTCTTCCCACAACGGCCAGTTCACTGACAGCGTGCGGCCGTGACGCAGGCCCTGGGTCGCCAAGTCACCACGGTAATGCGCGAAGGCATCCATGAACGCGTTCGCTGCCGCATAGTCTGCCTGGCCCACGTTGCCGCGTGCGCCCGAGACGGACGAGAAGCAGATAAAGCAGTCGAGGGCCAGCTCGCGACTGGCTTCGTCGAGATGTAAGGTGCCGGCCACTTTGGCACGCAGCACCTCGTGCAATTCCTCGCGCGTCTTCTTGATGATGAAGCTGTCGCGCAGCACACCTGCGCTATGAATAATGCCGTGCAGGCCGCCGCATGTTGCGGCGATGTCGTGCACCAGGTTCATCACGGCTTCGCGATCGCCCACGTCGAGCTGGCGGTATTGCGCCGACGCGCCCAGTGCTTCCAGCTCGCGGAGTTTGGCCTGCGTCGCTTCTGTCGGTTGCGAGCGACCAGTCAGGACCAGCGTTGCACCTTTGGCATGAGTAGCGATCTCGCGAGCGAAGATCAGACCCAGGCCACCCGCGCCGCCGGTAATCAGATACACACCGTTCGCCTTCCACGGCGAGTCCGCGTCGGACGCGCCGGCCAATTCGGCCCAGCTGACGACTTGGCGCACGCCGTGGACATAGCGCACCTGCGATGCATCGCCGCCGCGATTTTCCAGCAGCGCCTGTACCACATCCTGTCCAGGCTCGATGCCGATGGTCTGGCCGACGATGCGCGGATTCTCCAGCTGCGCCGTGCGCAGCATGCCGCCCAATCCCACGAAGGTTTGATCTACGCCGTGGCTTGGCACCATCACCTGGATCAAGTGCTGACCCGGCTGGCTGCTCAGCGCCTGAATCTGTTCCAGCAGCGCCGCCGCCGCCGATGCATAGCCTTGCGCCAGATCCTGATCTGCGGCGAAGGTCAGGAACATCGCACCCGGCAGATCCGCCTGCACGCGATCCGTGTCCACCGCATCGAGGCCGCACAACATCACCAGGTGCCGCGCGAACGCAGGGTTCTCGATACGCTTGGCGGCGGACCGAGCTTCCCATACAGGCGTCGTCAGCAGCGTCTGCAAAGCCGTGTCGGGCTCAACAGTGATCGTCGATGCCCGCAGCTCAAGTTGGCTGAAGCGAACGCATACCATCCCCGCCTCGTCGCAGAGGTCGACATCCAGGACAGGCCATGCCTTGGGCGATGCATCGCCCATGACATGGCCTGCGCTGGGACGCACCACCGCCCACATGTCGGCGACGCAAGGTGCCAGCACTTCAAGCGATTCCAGCGCGACGGGCAGCCACAAGGTCGGTTCGCTCGCATCATCAGCCGGGTGCACCAAGCCGATTGCGGCTTGCAGCGCCGCATCCAGCAGACTGGGATGCAGCTCGTACCCATCCGGCGCCGACGCCGGGAGTGTGATGCGCGCCAGGACCTGCTGCGGCCCCACGAACAGTTCGCTCAGGCCCTGGAAGCCTGGGCCGTAGTGCAAGCCCATTTGCTTGAACGCGGCATAGCATTGCGCCGCACTCATAGACGCAGCGGTGCACTGCTCACGCAAGACGGCGAGATCGTGTGTTGCCACCACCTCCGCGTTGGCATCCGCCACGACCATCACCGAGCCCTGGCTATAGGTCACGGTGTCGCCGTCTTCGGTGTCGCGATATAGCTCGAAGCGGATGTCGCCGCCGTCCTGCGGCATCAGTGCGATATGCAGATCGAGCCCAAGCGCGCCAACCGTCACGGGCCGCAGCCAGGCGACGTCGCTCAAGCGCAGCGCGCATGTCTCTTCGATCGCTATGCTGGCCGCGTAGCGGGCCATTTCCAGTTGCGCCACACCCGGCAGGATGCGTGTGCCTTGCACCACGTGATCGGCCAGGAAGAATTCTTCGCCGCTGAAATGACTGCTGAAACGCTGCACCGAAAAGCTCGATGTATTGCGATGCAGTAGCGGATGCAACAGCCCGCCCGCTGTCGCCACGTCCGTCGATGGCGAGGCGGAAACCTCTATCCAATAGCGTTCGCGGGCAAACGGATAGGTGGGCAGGCTGATTCGGCGCGGGAGGTCGGCGCCATACAAACGCCGCCAGTCGAAGGCCAGCCCCTTCACCCACAGGTCGAGCAGCTTGCCGAACTTGCCTTTGGACACCCACGCCTCGGCGATGGCGCCCATGTCGTCGTCGCCATCCAAGGCGGACAACGTATCCTTATGGCGCTTCACCTGACCGCGATACAGCTCGTCGATCGACGTATCACCCGCCAGATAGGCGCTCAACTTCTCGCGCAGTTCGTCCAGCGAATTCACCACCAGGGCGAGACGCTCTTCCATCGCTTCGCGACCGACCTGCAGCGTGTAGGCCAGGTCGGCCAATACGATGTCTGCGCCCGATGTGATGGCTTCCAGCAACTGCTGCACTTGTTCGCGCAGCCGGTCTTCCTGGCGCGCCGACAGCACGATCAGCGCCGGGCCGCTTCCAGCTTGCGATGCGACGGGTGCAACGTATTCCTCGATCACCACATGCGCATTCGCGCCGCCTGCACCGAACGACGAAATGCCCGCGATCCGCGGGACTTCCCGCATCTCGTCACCCGCGTCCAACAGGGGCCGCGGCCACGGAGCGAGTTCCTGCTGCACCACGAACGGCGTGGCCTCGAAATCGATGTTCGGATTCAGCACGGCCGAGTGCAGGCTCGGTGCCAGTTGCCGGTGCTTCAGCTGCAGCAGCACCTTGGTCACACCAGCGATGCCTGCTGCGCTTTCACAATGCCCGATGTTCGATTTGGCCGAGCCGATGGCGCAGAACTGCTTATCTTGTGTCCACTGACCAAACGCCTTGGACAGCCCCGCGATCTCGATCGGATCGCCCAGGCTGGTGCCCGTACCATGCGCCTCGATGTAGCTCATTGCCCGCGCATCGATCCCGCCTTCACGCAAGGCCCGCTCGATCACCTTCGCCTGCGCGTTCGGGTTCGGCACGGTGTAGCCGTTGGTCTTGCCGCCGTGGTTGACCGCGGTGGCCCGGATCACGCCGTAGATATGGTCGCCATCGGCCTTGGCCTGGGCCAGCGGTTTCAACAGCACCGCGCCCACGCCCTCGCCAGGCACGTAGCCTTCACCGCCCTCCCCGAAGCTCTCGCAGCGGCCCTTGCCCGAGATGAAGCGGCCCTGGGCCAACGTGAGGTACTTGTTCGGGTGGATCGAGACGTTCACGCCACCCGCCACGGCCACCGCGCAATCGCCGCGCTGGATACCCTGGCAAGCGAGGTGAATCGCCGTCAGCGACGACGAACACATGGTGTCCAGCGCCATGCTCGGACCGTTGAAATTGCAGAAGTACGAAATCCGGTTGGCGATCGATGCCGGGTGACCGGATACCGCGATCGGCCGTCCGCGTGCCTGCTCCTGCGCACCGTAGAGTTGGTACTCCTCATACATCACGCCGACGAACACGCCGACCTCGCCGTCCTGGCTCACGTTGTCCCGGGTGTAGCCGGCATCTTCCAGCGTGGCATGTACGCACTCCAGGAACAGCCGCTCCTGCGGATCCATCAGCTCCGCTTCGCGCGGCGAGATGTTGAAGAACAGCGGATCGAACAAGTCGACGCCGTCGATGAAGCCACCCCACTTGCCGTACGTCTTGCCTAGCGCGTTGCGGTCTTCGTCGTAGTAGCGCGTGTGGTCCCAACGCTCGACCGGAATCTCGGTGATGCTGTCCCTGCCCTGGCTCAGGTTGGCCCAGAACTGCTCGAGGTTAGCCGCCTGCGGATAACGCCCAGCCACACCGATGATCGCGATCTCGCCGACGTCGCGGCCGGCATCCTTGCCGATCCGGCCGCGCGCCCCGTAACGCGAGCGGCGGCTCATCGGCGCGGAAGCCGGCTTATCAAGCTTGGTTGCCGAAGGCACCGACACGACGGCCGCGGCTGCGCGGCTTTCACCAAACAGCGCCGCCATGGCAGCAGGGTGATGCTGCACAAAGTATCCGCTCAACGCGGCAATCGTCTGGTATTCGAAGAACAGCGTTTTCGGCAACGGGCCAAACTGCTTTTCCAGGGCGCGTGTCAGATCCAATACCAGGAGGGAATCGATGCCATAGGTTTCCATCTGCGCCCGCGGATCGATCCGGTGGGTCGGCAGCTTCAGCGTTGCCGAAAGGAAACGCACGAAATAGCGGGTAGACCTTTCCTGGATATCGTCCGAGACGTTCTCCACGGTTCGCACAGCAGTTGTTTCTACCAGCGGCAGTGGAGTGGAGTCATTCACCAAGCGGTCCTTTCCATGGCTCGTCGCTTCTTCATGTTTCGCATCGCGGACCAGGCCTCCGGTCGGCGGTGTCGCCAGCACCCTCAGACCAAGCTGCTTGAAGCGCAGGCAAGGCACACCGCTTTCATCGCAAAGATCGATATCAACGGTGTGTACGGCATCGCCGCTTGCGCGATCGGAACTGTGACGAACGACTGCCCACATGCTGGTCGTACACGGGGCCAATACGTCCAGGGATCCCATGGCAAACGGCAGCATCAACGTCAGATCGCCAGCGCCTGCGCCCATCTGCAAACCGATCGACGCTTGCAGCGCCGCGTCGAGCAGGCTGGGGTGCAGCACGTAGCGATCCTTCGTCGCCTGTACGGCGGAAGGCAGCGTGATCCGTGCCAACACCAACTTCTCGCCGACGAACAGTTCGCTCAAACCCTGGAAGCCATCGCCATAGTTCAAGCCCAGGGCTTGGAACGCCGCGTAGCATTGCGCTGCACTCAGATGTACCTGTGTGCATTGCTGACGCAGTGCTTCGAGATCGTGCGGTGCCGGAGAGATGTCGTCGATGGTCTCCGTCACCACGCCTCGTCCATAGACAACGATCTCGCCATCCACAGGATCGGCGTGAATCTCATAGCCGATGTCGCCGCTGTCTTCCGGATACAGCGAAACATGCAGCTCCAGCCCCTCACTGCCGGCGACCGCGGGGCGCGACCACACCACATCCTTCAGATGCAGCTGGCCGGCGCCATCCATCGCCTCGCTTGCCGCAAAGCGCGCCATCTCGAGCTGGGCCACGCCCGGCAATACCCGCTTATCCAACACCACGTGGTCGGCAAGGAAAAACTCGTCTCCGCCAAAGCGGCTGCTGAAGCGCGGGCCGAGCAAGTTCGATGAATTGCGCTGCACCAAGGGATGCAGCAGGGCACCCACACTGGATGCCGTCGGCAGGTTGGCATCCCCGGCCGGCACCCAATAGCGTTCCCTGGCGAAGGCATACGTCGGCAAACTGATGCGGCGGGGTTTATGGGCGCCATAGAGCGCGCTCCAATCAAGGCCATACCCCTTCACCCACATATCGAGCAGCTTGCTGAGCTTGCCCTTCCCGACCCAGCTCCGCACGGTATGGGCCATGTCCTCATCGGCCGACCATGGTCCCAGCGCATCCTTGTTGCGCTTGGCCTGGCCGCGATAGAGCTCGTCCACGCCACCATCGCCGGACAGGAAGCGTGCCAGCTTGTCGCGCAACTCGGTGTGCGAACCGGCCACCAAGCCCAGCCGCTCTTCCATCGCTTCGCGTCCGACCTGCAGCGTGTAAGCCAGATCGGCCAACGCGATCTCCGACTCCGCTTGCGGCGAGTCAAGGAACGCCAACAGTTGCTGTGCCTGTTCGCGTAGCCGCTCCTCATTGCGTGCCGACAGCACCACCGCGACCGGACCGTTTGCGACAGGAACGGACGCTGGCGCGAGATATTCCTCCAGCACCACATGCGCATTCACGCCACCGAAACCGAACGAACTCACGCCAGCGCGGCGGGGCAGCACCTGGCCTTGTGCATCGCGTACTGCCTTCCATTCGCGTGCTTCCTGCACTACGTAGAACGGGCTGTCATCCAGGTCGATGTACGGATTGAGGCTGTCGCTATGCAGGCTCTTCACCAGCGTCCGATGCTTCATCTGCAGCAGGACCTTGATCACGCCCGCCACACCGGCTGCCAATTCAAGGTGGCCGATGTTGGTCTTGACCGATCCCAGGCCGCAGTGCGGTGCTGCGACCTCACTCTCACCGCTTGCCGCGTACAACTCCTTGAACGCTGCCTTCAGGCCGTTGATCTCCACCGGATCGCCGAGTGGGGTGCCGGTGCCGTGTGCTTCGATATAAGTCACGCTGCGCGGATCGATGCCGGCTTGCTGATAGGCCCGCCGAACTACCGCCGCCTGCGCCTTCGGATTGGGCGCGGTCAGCGAGTTGGCACGACCGCCATGGTTCTCCGCCGTGCCGCGCACCAGACCATAGATGTGGTCGCCGTCGCGCTCGGCGTCCGACAACCGCTTCAATACCAGCATCGCGACGCCTTCGCCGCGCACGTAGCCATTGGCTTCGCTGGAGAAGGTCTTGCAGCGACCGTCCTCGCTTAGCATGCCGGCCTTGTTGAAGCTGACGTGCAGTTCCGGGTTGACGATGGTGTTCACGCCACCGGCGATGGCCATGCTGCAATCGCCCCGGGCGATCGCGAGCATCGCGCGACGCAAAGCGATCAACGAGCTGGAGCACGCCGTTTCCACCGGCTCGCTCGGGCCGTGGAAGTTGAGGAAATAGCTCATCCGGTTGGGCCCCACCGAGGCGACCGCCCCGGTCGAGGAATACCCTTCGATCGCCATCCTGGCGCGGCTGATCAAGTGGCCGTATCCGCTGGCCATGGTGCCGACATAGATGGCCGTGTCACTGCCCGACAATGCGGGGCCGGCGTAACCGGCATCTTCCAGCGCCTTCCAGACGTGGATCATCATCAGGCGCTGCTGCGGGTCCATCAGCTCGGCTTCTTTGGGCGAGATGCCGAAGAACATCGGGTCGAATTCATCGACGCCATCGATGAAGCCGCCCCACTTGATATTGGTCTTGTTCTGCTCCCTCGCCGGATCGCCGTACCACGCACGCCAATCCCAGCGTTCGCGCGGAATCTCGCCGATGCAATCCTTGCCCTCGACCAGGTTGCGCCAGAACGTCTCGATGTCCCGCGCCTGCGGGAACTGACCGCTCATGCCGATGATGGCGATCGGTTCGTCGACCGCCGCGTTCCGGTTCGCAGCGGACGCTGCCACCGACGTGCTGAAACGGCTGTGCCGGCGGGACCGGATGCGCTCATGCACCGAAGCGGTGGCCGGCACCGCGACCACCGTCGCCGGTGCCGGAGATGCCGCGCTATTCGCCGACGCAAAGCGCGGCGTCAGCGCTGACTGATGTTCGCGCGCCAGATAGTCGGCCAGACCGTCCAGCGTCGGGTATTCAAAGAAGATCGTCGGCTTCAATTCGAGCCGGTATTGCTGATTCAGCGCGTTGCCGAATTCGGTAAGCGAGATGGAATCGAAGCCGTATTCGCTCAGGGCCGTATCGCCGTCGATATCCTCCGGCTTGACCTTGATCAGCGACGACACCATGCCTACCAGCGCACGCTTTACCTGCCCCCGTATGCCCCGCTCCTGTAGGCGATGCTCCGAGAAAGCGGCAGCGCTCCCGCTCTCCTTCGCATTGCCGTCATGGCTATCGATCGCTGCCGGCATGACCGCAAGCTTTTCCTGCGGCTTGCCCAACACCACCTGGCGGATACGGGCCGCATCACCCGCCACCACCATCAGCTGGTTCAACCCGCTCGCCAGGGCTTGCCGCAAAGCCAGTAGACCGCTGTCGCTGGCTAGAGGCTGCATGCCCAGCTGCTGCTTCAGCATCGTGCGCGTGGCCGCATCCACCTGCATGCCGCCCTCGTCCCACAGCGGCCAGTTGATCGACAGCGTGTGGCCGTGGCGTTCCCCGCGCGCCACGCGTTCGGCGCGATGATGCGCAAAGGCATCCATGAAGGCATTCGCCGTCGCGTAATCCGCCTGACCCACATTGCCGATCGCACCGGCGATGGACGAGAAGCAGATGAAACAGTCGAGCACCATGTCGCGACTGGCTTCATCGAGATTCAGCGTGCCGGTGACTTTGGCGCTGAGCACCTCATGCAATTGCTGCCGCGTCTTCCTGACGATGAAGCTGTCGCGCACCACACCAGCGCTGTGGATGATGCCGTCGAGACTTTCAAACTCTTCCGGAATGCTGTGCACCAGTTGCGTCAGCGCGGCGGCATCGGTGACGTCGATCGCGTGGTAGCGCACCACGGCGCCCAAGGCTTCCAGCTGGCGGATATGGGCCTGGATGCTTTCGTTCAGCGCCGAGCGGCCCGTGAGGATCAGCACGGGGTTCCTGGCCTGGCTCGCAATCTCGCGAGCGAAGATCAGGCCAAGTCCACCTGCGCCGCCCGTGATCAGGTACACGCCGTGTGCCTTCCACGGTGAGCCGGCGTTGGCCGCGCCGGCCAGCTCGGCCCAGCCGCTGACCTGACGTTCGCCGTTGACGTAACGCACGTGCGACGCATCGCCGCCGCGGTTGTCCAGCAGCGCCTGCATCACGTCTTGTGCGGGTTCGACACTGATCACCTGACCAACGATGCGCGGGTTCTCCAACTGCGCCGTGCGCAGCATGCCGCCCAATCCCGCCATGGTCCGGCCTGCGCCCTGATCCGGCACCACTACCTGGATCAGGTGCTGCCCCGGCTGGCTGCCGAGCGACTGGATCTGTTCAAGCAAGGCTCCGCCGACCGATTCATAGTGCTGCGCCAAATCTTGATTCACGGCGAAGGCCAGGCAGACCACGCCCGGCATGTGCGCCTGCACGCGATCCGCATCGGCCGCATCAAGCCCACACAACACCACCAGATGCCGCGCGAACGCACGACCGGTCGCCGTCACGACAGGTTGCGCCTCCCATGTCGGACGCAGCAGCAGCGTCTTGACCGGTGCGCCATGTTCAGCACTGGCGACCACCGGCCTCAGGCTGAATTGCTTGAAGCGTACGCATACAGCGCCGAGCTCATCGCAGAGGTCGATGTCGAGCCGTTGCACCGCATCACCCGTCTTGCTACCAGCGCTGTGACGCACCACGGCCCACATGGCGGATGGGCATGGCGCCAGTACCTCCAGCGCGCCCAATGCAAACGGCAGCATCAGCGTCATCCCGCCGGCTTCCGTCGCCGCACCCATCTGCAGACCCAGCGTCGCTTGCAGCGCCGCGTCCAGCAGACTCGGATGCAGTACGTAGTCATCTTGCGAGGCCTGCACCGAGGCCGGCAGCGTGATCCGCGCCAGGACTTGCCGTGATCCCACGAACAGTTCGCGCAGGCCCTGGAAGCCCGGGCCATAGTGCAAGCCCATCTGCTCGAACGCCGCATAGCACGCTTGGGCGTTCCAATGCGCTTGCGCGCACTGCTCGCGCAGCGCCGCCAGATCGTGCGCCGTGGATGCGCCTGACGTTTCCGTCGCACCCACCAAGGCCACGCCCTGGCTATGCACCAGAGCTTCACCGTTCTCGTCTTCGCTGCAGATCTCGAAACTGATGTCGCCGGTTGCTTCCGGATAGAGCGCGATATCCAGCGCTAGCCCCTTGGCACCCACCTTGATCGGACGCACCCACACGACATCGCTCAACGCGATATGACCCGCAGCGCCGATCGCCTCGCCGACCGCGCAACGTGCCATTTCCAGTTGCGCCACGCCCGGCAGGATCCGTGCGCCTTGCACTAGGTGATCAGCCAGGAAAAATTCGTCGCCGCTCAAACGCGTGCTGAAACGCAGCCCGGTCACGTCCGAGGTGTTCCGATGCAGCAGCGGATGCAGGGCCGCGCCAGTGCCGGACGAAGTCGCTGGCTGTGTCGGCCCGGTCTGTACCCAATAACGCTCGCGGGCGAACGGATAGGTCGGCAGGCTGATACGACGCGGCCGTTCAGCGCCATACAAACGCTGCCAGTCGAAGGCGAGGCCCTTCACCCACAGGTCGAGCAACTTGCCGAACTTGCCCTTGGCGATCCACGCCTCGACAGCGGCGCCGATGTCGTCATCGCCAGCCAAGGCGGCAAACGCATCCTTGTTGCGTTTGACCTGACCGCGGTACAGGTCGTCGACAGCCGTTTCGCCAGCGACAAAGGCGCTCAGCTTCTCGCGCAGCTCGTCCAGCGTGTTCACCACCAGAGCAAGGCGCTCCTCCATCGCTTCGCGACCGACCTGCAGGGTGTAGGCCAGATCGGCCAGTGCGATGGTCCCGTCCGACGCGATGGCGTCCAGCAAGCGCTGCACTTGTTCGCGCAGCCGGTCTTCGTGGCGTGCCGACAGCACGATCAACGCCGGGCCGCTCATCGTTGCCGGTACAACCGGTGCGACGTATTCCTCGATCACCACGTGCGCATTCGCGCCGCCCGCGCCGAACGACGAAATGCCGGCGATTCTTGGATATTCGCGGCTGTCCACCCACGGCCGCGGCCATGGAGCGAGTTCCTGCTGCACCACGAACGGCGTGCCGCCAAAATCGATGTTCGGATTCAGCACGCTCGAATGCAGGCTCGGCGCCAGTTGCCGATGCTTCAGCTGCAACAGCACCTTGGTCACACCGGCAATGCCCGCCGCGCTTTCGCCGTGCCCGATATTCGATTTGGCCGAACCGATCGCACAGAACTGCGTGTCCTGCGTCCAGTTTCGGAACGCCTTGGACAACCCCGCGATCTCGATCGGATCACCCAGGCTGGTGCCCGTACCATGGGCTTCCACGTAACTCACGGCGCGCGCATCAATGCCGCCCTCGCGCAGCGCCTGCTCGATCACCTTCGCCTGCGCGTTCGGGTTGGGCACGGTGTAGCCGTTGGTCTTGCCGCCGTGATTGATGGCAGTGGCCTTGATCACGCCGTAGATGTGATCGCCATCGGCCTTCGCCTGGGCCAGCGGCTTGAGCAGCACCGCGCCCACGCCTTCACCGGGCACATAACCTTCGCCGCCTTCGCCGAAACTCTCACAGCGGCCTTTGCCGGAGATGAACTTGCCTTGCGCGAGCATCAGGTACTTGTTGGGGTGCACCGATACGTTCACCCCACCCGCGATCGCCACCGCGCAGCCGCCGCGTTGCAGGCTCTGGCAGGCCAGGTGAATCGCCGTCAGCGACGACGAGCACATGGTGTCCAGCGCCAGGCTGGGGCCGTTGAAATTGCAGAAGTACGAAACGCGATTCGCGACCGATGCAGCGCTGTTGAGCATCGCCAGGTTGCGTCCCCTGGCCTGCTCCTGCGCGCCGTACAGCTGGTACTCCTCGTACATCACACCGACGAAGACGCCGACGCTGCCTTCCTGTCCCGCACCGGCATGTTGGGTGACGGTTTCCCTGGTGTAACCCGCGTCCTCCAGCGTGGCATGCACGCATTCCAGGAACAGCCGCTCCTGCGGATCCATCAGTTCCGCTTCACGCGGCGAGATATTGAAGAACAGCGGATCGAACAGGTCGACGCCGTCGATGAAGCCGCCCCACCGACTATAGGTCTTGCCGGGCTTACTGCGGTCTTCGTCGTAATAGAGGTGGTAGTCCCAGCGTTCGGACGGGATCTCGGTGATGCTGTCTTTGCCCTGGCTCAGATTGGCCCAGAATTGCTCCAGATTGGCCGCCTGCGGATAACGCCCGGCTACGCCGATGATCGCGATCTCGCCGACATCCTTGGTGGTCGTGGACGGATTGGCGTGCGCGAAGTCCCTGGTTGGCGCGATCACGTTCGGGAAGCCAGGTTCGCGCGCTCCGAAGCGCGGGCGGCGAGTCGTCGTCGCGGCAACGATCGGCGCCTCTTCCTCGCGCGACGATGTCGCTACAGGGGCATCATGCAGCGTTTCACCCAACACCTCGCTCAAGCGGGCGAGGTGATGCTGCAAGAAATAGCCGGCCAGCGCGGCGATGGTCTGGTATTCGAATAACAGCGTCTTGGAAAGCGGGCCGAACACCTGCTCCAAGGTTCGGGTCAGGTCCATCACAAGGATGGAGTCGATGCCGTAGGCCTCCATCTGCGCGCGCGCATCGATGCTGTGCGCCGGCCGCTTGAGCGTGCTCGACAATAGCCGCACGAAATAACGTTTGGCCTTTTCCTGCAACTCGTCAGACAGCGCGCTCGGCGCCGAGCTTTCAGGCTTGGCCGCCACAGCGATGGGCTTCGCGACACCCGACAGGGCGGACTTGAACCGGCGTATCGCGCCTTCGGCCACCAGCACTTGCGACAGGCCGCTCGACAAGGCCTGCACCAAGGCCGCACAGCCGCTGGCGGTGCGCAATGGAATCAACCCGGTCTGCTGCGTCATGCTCTGCCGCGTAGCGGCATCGACCTGCATGCCGCCCTCTTCCCATAGCGGCCAATTGATCGACAACGTGCGCCCCTGGCGCTCTCCTCGCGCCACGAGCTCAGCACGATGGTGCGCGAAGGCATCCATGAAGGCATTGGCTGCCGCATAGTCGGCCTGACCTACATTGCCAAGCGCACCCGATGTGGATGCGAAGCAGACGAAGCAGTCGAGCGCCAGATCGCGGCTGGCTTCGTCGAGATGGAGCGTGCCAGCCACTTTGGCATGCAACACCTCGTGCAGTTCCTCGCGCGTCTTCTTGATGATGAAGCTGTCGCGCAACACACCCGCGCTGTGGATGATGCCGTGCAAGCCGCCGAAGGTTTCGGCGACGTCATGCACCACATGCCTCACGGCCTCGCGATTGCCCACGTCGAGCTGGCGGTATTGCGCCGTCGCGCCCAACGCTTCCAGCTCGCTGAGTTTGGCCTGGGTGGCCTCCGTCAACGGCGAGCGTCCAGTCAGGATCAGCGTTGCGCCCTTGGCGTGGGTAGCGATCTCGCGGGCGAAGATCAGCCCCAGGCCGCCCGCGCCGCCGGTGATCAGGTAAACGCCCTGCGCCTTCCATGGTGAGCCGGCATCGATCGCACCGGTCCATTCGATCCAGCTGCCGACCTGGCGCACGCCATCGACGTAACGTATCTGCATCGCGAAGCTGTCACGGTTTTCCAGCAGCGCCTGCGCCACGTCCTGCGTGGACTCGACGCTGATCAGCTGGCCCACGATGCGCGGGTTTTCCAACTGTGCCGTGCGCAGCATGCCGCCCAATCCCGCCAGGGTCTGCTCTATGCCCTGGCTTGGAACCATCACCTGGATCAGATGCTGTCCTGGCTGGCTGCCCAGCGACTGGATCTGTTCCAGCAAGGTGGCGGCGGCCGATTCATAGCGCTGCGCTAGTTCGTCGCCGGTGCCGATCTCCATGCATGCCGCGCCAGGCAACCTCGACTGCACGTCGGGCAAGGCGACGCGAATGCCGTCCGGTCCGCCGCACAACAGCACGAGATGGTTCGCATAGCGTGGCGCGCCGGAAGCGGTCGCCGGCTGCGCTGTCCACTCAAGCTGCAGCAGCGCGGTGCGTACCGGCTCATCGGCCCCTGCATGCATCGACGCGCGCGCGCAAAACTCCCCGAGGCGCACGCATACCGACCCAGCCTCGTTGCACAAGTCGATATCGAATTTCTGCAGCGCATCGCCTGCCGCACTGCCAGCACTGCGGCGTATCACGGCCCACATGTTCTCGGTGCAGGGCGCGATGACGTCCAACGATCCCAGCGCGAAGGGCAGCGTCAACGGCGCATCACCGAGCCCGCCCGCGTCCTCGGCTTGAAAAGCTATCGCCGCTTGCAGCGCGGCATCGAGCACGCTGGGATGAAGGACGTAGCTTTCCTGCAGCGATTTCACCGAATCCGGCAGCGCGATGTGCGCCAGTGCCTGCCCCTGTCCGACGAACACTTCACTCAAGCCACGATGGCCAGGCCCATAGTTCAGGCCCATCCGATCGAACGCGGCATAACAAGCCGCCGCGCCCAGCTGCGATTGCGCACATTGCCGGCGCAGCGCGGCAAGGTCGTGCACCGCCGCAGCGCCGAGCTGCGCATCCGGGACGGCCGTCACTGAGCCTTGGCTGTAGACCACGCCCTCGTCGCCATCGGCACTGTCGTAGAGCTCGAAACTGAATTCACCGTTGCTCTCCGGAAACAGCGCCAGGTGCAGTTCCACCGGCTCGGGCCCGACCACGACGGGCCGCAGCCACACGATGTCTTTCAAGCTATACGCGCCCGCGGCGGCAACGACCTGGTCGGCCGCGCAACGAGCCATTTCCAACTGGGCCGCGCCCGGCAAGGTGCGTTCGCCTTGCACCAGGTGATCGGCAAGGAAGAACTCCTTCCCGCTAAAGCGACTGCTGAAACGCAGCCCGGAAATGTTCGACGTATTGCGATGCACTAGCGGATGGATCGCTGTCTGCGGCGCGGCCGATGCCGTCGACGGGATGGCATCGATCCAGTGCTTTTCCCGGACGAACGGATACGTCGGCAGCGCGAGGCGGCGGCGCTTGCGCCCTTCGTGCAAGGCCGCCCAATCAAACTCGTGGCCTTCGACCCACTTTCCCGCCACCGCGAGGAGATCCCCACTGACCAGCAGGGTCGACAGCGAGTCTTCACGTTCCGCCACTCCCCCGGCCTGCGCCAACGTCTCGGCCGAAAGTTGCCCAACAAACACATCGCCCGGCTTGGAACGTTGCGCCACCCAGTCTTCCAACCGTTCTTGCAGCGTTTCGAAAGAATCGACCACCAGCGCCAGGCGCGCCGCCATGGCCTGCCGCCCCGCCTGCAGCGTGTAGGCCAGATCAGCCAGGCCAGCGTCACGGACTTCGGCTGACTCGATGGCGGCAAGCAGTTGCCGCACGCGCTCGCGCAGCACGGGCACGGTCTTGGCCGACAGCACCACTAATACAGGAGACTGCACCAGTACAGGAGACTGCTCGGATGAAGATTCATCCGTTGCTTCTTGGCCCTGGCCAGAGGGCGCCACCTCGGGTTCGAGATACTCCTCGACAATGACGTGGGAGTTCACACCACCAAAGCCAAAGGAGCTGATGCCGGCGCGACGTGGGATGGCCAGCCCGTTGTCGTCGACCAGCGCCAGCCACGGCCGCGCCGTATCGACCATAAAGAACGGGCTGCCATCCAGCGTGATGCGCGGATTGAGCTTCTGGTAATGCACCAGTGGCGGAAAGCTCTGGTGCTTCATGCATAGCATCGTCTTGATCAAGCCAGCCACGCCAGCGACCGATTCCAAATGGCCAATGTTGGTCTTGACGCTGCCGATACCGCAGAAGCGCTCGCTCAATACTTCACCGCGATCCGCTGCGACGCGGGAGAACGCCATTTTCAGGCCTTCCACTTCGATCGGATCGCCCTTGGGCGTGCCCGTCCCGTGCGCTTCGACATAACCGATGGTACCGACAGGCACCCGTGCCTCGCGCAAAGCTTCAGCGATCACTCTGGATTGCGCTGAAGACCCTGGATAGGTCACCGTGCGCGCGCGGCCACCATGATTCACCGCTGAGCCTCGCAGTACGGCGGCAATGCGGTCCCCATCCCGGATGGCCTTATCGAGCGGCTTGATCAGAAGCATGGCCGCGCCTTCGCCGCGCACGTAGCCATTGGCGCGCTCGTCGAAGCTCTTGCAGCTGCCGTCCGGCGAGAGCATGCCGGTCTTGGAAAATGAAATGAAATGGGTGGGGCTGCACAGCACGCTCACCCCGCCGACCAGCGCCTGGTCGCACTCGCCGCGGCGGATCGCGTGCGCCGCTTTGTGCAACGCCACCAGCGAGCTCGAGCATGCGGTATCGATCGGCATGCTCGGGCCGTGCAAATTCAAAAAGTACGAGATCCGGTTCGGAATGAGGGCGGTATGCGTCCCCGTGGAGACGTGCCCCTCGATGGCATCGAGCGCACCCCGGAGGTGGTCCTCATAGTCGAAATTGAACACCCCCACATAGACGCCTGTGCGGCTGCCGCTGAATACCTTGGGGTCGTAGCCCGCGTCTTCGATGCATGCCCATGCCTGTTCCAGCATGATCCGCTGCTGCGGGTCCATCACCGCCGCTTCGCGCGCCGACACCCCGAAGAAATCCGAATCGAAAAACTCTACGCCATCGACAAACCCGCCCCACTTGCTGATGGACTTGTTCTTGTCCTGCGCATTGGCCGAATAGAAAGCGTCTTTGTCCCACCGGTTCTGCGGCACCTCGCTGATGCTGGACAGCCCATGGCACAGGTTCTCCCAGAACTGTCCATAGTTTTCGGCACCGGGGAAACGGCAGGCCATACCGATGATGGCGATGTCTCCGCTGTCACGATGGTCGAACCTGCGATCCTCCCCTTCCTTGCCGGTGAATGGCGACGGGTTTTCCTGGGGCGGAAACTGACGGACATTCATGATCGTGCCTATCCTGTGGTGTGCTCATTGGATGCTTCGGTCAACCTGATGGCCGCGGTCGAAGCGGCAGCCCGCCTCGACCAGGCAACTCCGCGAGGAGCTGGATCGTTTGCACGCGCGGTACGCGATACCGTCGCTTCGACCGTCCAGGTCACATGACCGAAGGCTGCGGCTCTGCGCTAGTCAGGCGAGCCCATGCCAGGCCGCTTCTTCAGCTACTGAAAAAGCGGGCAAAGGACCGTGTGAGGTGCTCTGCCGTCGCATCCATGATCTTGATCGCGATGTGATCCACGTGCCGCTTGGTCCATGATTCCAATTCCGTCCCTTTGACCCACTGATTGAACGAGCCCAATGCCGGGCCCGTCTGGATTTGATAGTTCACGCGGTCTTCTCCCTTGCCTTCCATGGCAATGCGCGTGCAATAGGCGAAGTACCAGCGAAACACCAGCGCCATCTTGTGCTTCCCATTGGCTTCCGCCTTGGCTACTTCATGCTCGAGGTTGACCGATTTGAAATAATTCGCCGTCTCGTGCCAGATCTCGTCGAACGTCTTCTTGAAGAACGTGCCTTCCAACTGGTTCCGGGTGCGCTGTGGTATGTCATCCAGGCTTTCGTAATGGCGGTAGAGCGAAAGCAACTTGTTTGCCCGCGCCGGGAAGAAGACAGACTTCTTCATCACTTGAACCTGTGCGCCAATCTCGAACATGTCCCCCGCCGGCGCATATTCGGTGTCCTGGATGTCCATTTCCTGCAGCATCGACTTTCCGTCCGGACTCATGCCGGCTTCGACGGTGCACTGGTTGATCGAACCGGTCGCGACGAAATCCGCGCCAAGCAGGAACGCCGAGGCCGCCGCTTCAGGCCCGCCGATGCCGCCCGCCAGCCCCATGCAGATCGGCTCCATGTAGCCGTGCGCCCGCTGCATCTCGTCACGGAGTCGCAGTAGCGGCGGCAGCATCACGGCCGCGATGCCGCCATCGGTGTGGCCGCCGGAATCGGCTTCGACGCAGATGTCGTGGCTGACTGGAATGCGTTGCGACCACTCCGCCTGCTGCGACGTGATCAAGTGGCGCTCCAGCAACTTCTCCACGATGGCGAGCGGCGGCGGACACATGAACGCCCTCGCCACTTCCGGACGCGACACTTTCGCCACGATGTGGTGGTCGCAAACGATCTCGTTGCGCGCGTTCGTGCGCAGTCCTTGCAAGCGAAACCTGACCAGGGCCAGCGTCATTTGCATGAAGGCCGCCGCCTCGATGTTCTTGACCCCGTATTTGAGATACAGGTCGACCACCGCCTCCTCTTGCGCGGGGTATTCATAGTTCGCCAGCAGGTTCATGCCGTAGGGTCGGCCCTGATTCCGCTCAGCCCGATTCCATTCGGCCTGATTCGATTCAGCCTGATTCCATCCGGCATGATTCAACTCGCCCTGTATGCGAACGATGTTCGCCTCGATCTTGTTGAGCGAAAGCCCACCCGAGCCGAAAAAGCTCAGCAAGCCCGCCTTGCCCATTTTTATTACCAGATCGGCAGAGGCGACGCCGCGATACATCGCACCCGCCATATAGGCGTATTTCAAGCCATATCGACGCTGAAACACCTCGCTACCGAGCGACGTCGCTTCTATCCGAAGCGGCACACTGCGGCCGGTTACCTCGCTTATTCCAGGTGCTCTCTCGGCACTATTCGCCTTTGGGTCAGCCGCGCTCGAGACCACCTCTTCCTCGCCTTGCATGGCCCCACGCATATCAGCGTCGTTCTCGAGCCGAGCGCCCGGCGCATCGTCGACAATCGGGGTTGCCTTGGCCTTTATTTCGACAACCATTTTGGAAAGCACGCTCGCTCCGATTTCCTGGAACTCGACATCCCCCTTCCCCATCAGGTAGCGGATCGAATCCACCCACTGCACCGGCGCTGCCATTTGCGCGGCCAAGGTTTCGGCCATGCGAGTTGGGGCGTAAGGACGCGCGGTAGCGTTGGCGATCACTGTGATCTTTGGCGCCGCAAAAGAGAATGGTCGCAAGAATTCGGCAAACTCGGCCTGCGCCGATCGCATGTGGCGGGAGTGGAATGCCGCGCTGACATTCAACGTCACACAGCGCACATTCTTTCGTGCAAACAGTTCGGACGCCGCAGCAAGTGCGTTGTTGTCACCGGCAATCACGGTTTGCGTGGGTGTATTGAGGTTGGCGATGTCGATCTGCATAAGTTCATGCTCGTCGAGCATCGCCCTGACTTCCTTGGCCGAGATGCCCAGCACGGCCGCCATCCCGCCGCCGCGAGCGGCTCCCATCAGTTCTCCGCGCTTCTTGACAAGGCGCAGGCCTGTTTCAAAGGAGAACACCCCTGCCGCGAGCAAGGCGTTGTATTCGCCGAGGCTATGACCCGCGAGGAAATCCGGTTGCGCATCGGTTTCGGAATCGGCATGCAGCTCTTGCCGCCTGTGGTCATGCAGCGCGTAGTAGTGAAGCGCATTGACCACAAACAGCGCGGGCTGCGTGTATTGCGTCAGCGACAAATGTCCTTGGGGATCGTTAAGGCACAGATCCTCCAGCGAATAGCCAAGAATGTCGGACGCGCTCTTGACTCGTTCCGGGAAGAGCGGAAAGAGGTCCTTGCCCATGCCCTTGAACTGGGAGCCTTGGCCGGGAAAGATGATGGCCTTCATGTTGCGCGACTCCATGATGCGTCCGTTCTGTGCCTGCTCGTCTTGGTGATCCGATGTCACCGAGTCCATTGATTGATTCATGGTTCGCCTCGTCGATCGAGAAGTTGCTGATTGAGAAGTCGCCGGATGAGCAGCCTCTGATCGAGCAGTCTCTGATCGAGCAGCCTTTGATCGAGAGCGCGCAGTCAATTCGGCCAGCCGGTCCGCGTCACCACCGAAGGGCGACATGACCTGATGTACCTGGGATGTCGAATCGGTCGGCAGTGCGTATTTCAGGAACGTCGCCATCGTTCCGCCGGGACCGACATCGATATAGCGGAAGCTGCCCTGGGATTCGATCAGGCTGAATTTGATCAGGCTGATCGTTTGCGAAAAGAGGATCGGGTCGCGTACGACCGACCAGAAGTGACCCGTGGGCAAGGCATCCAAGAGCTTGCCGGTAGCGCAACATGCGATGGGAACCTCGCCCTTCCGAAGTGGAAGCGCTTTCAGAAACTCCTCGTAGGGTTGTCTGGCGGCGTCGATCCAGCGCGAATGAAAAGCGAAGTTGACCGGAAGTCGCTGGAACGCCACGCCATGCCGGCGAAGATGGGTTTCGACCGCGGCAACGTTCGGTTCCGGTAGCGAGATCACCGAGTGGGTAGCGAAGTTGCTCGCCCCGAGCTCACAAAGCGCAAGTAATTCAGGCGTGAGATAGCGCTCCGGCTCACCCACGACCGCGATCATGCAGCCAGGCTCGCTGCGCTCTTCCAGTGCGATCGCCTGCTCGATCACGGCCAGCAACGCGGCATCCGGATCGATGTAGCCCGCCACGGCCGCCGCGGCAAAGCTCCCCAGGCTCGCGCCAAGCACCATGTCGGCGCGCACGCCACTGTCGATCAGCGATTTCGCCAACGCGTATTCCACCATGAAGATGGCGGAATGACTGTGCAAGAGGCGATTGAATGGGATATCCCTGGTATTGCGTTCTGCGAACAGCGCGGCCAATACCGATTCGCCACAACGTTCGCGCACCACGCTATCTGTGTGCAACAGAGTGGCGCGAAAGCAGGCATCACGCTCGAATAGCTCCCGGCCCATTTGAAAATGGTGCGAACCCTGCCCAGAAAAAAGAAAGACGGTTTTCACGTGCTGCGCACACATGCTGGGCGATAACTCCACTTCAAAATCACGCCACCCATGGCCACCAAGATCGGGCTGGGTTGGCGAATTCGGGAAATATGGCAGACCGTACAAACAGCCTCCTTGAGCGTGCACGAACGGGTGCATAGCGACGGAAAGCGCGCGCAAAGAAACAGGCCACGCTTATCCAGCATGTCACGCCCAGGCTAGGATGCCGCCGTTTTATTTCATTTCGCCGCTCGCGACGTTAGCTAACCGGACTGCACCCGGGCACGAAGCGAATGCGGACGCATATCGGTCCAAACTTCCCTAATGAATTCAAGGCAAGCTTCTTTTGAGCCCTGCTTACCTGCTTTCGTCCATCCATGTGGCACGGCTTTGTTCACAGGCCAAATCGAATATTGCCCTTCTTGGTTGACCACCACTTCATACATCGCATCCGACTGGCTCAAGCTGGTAGACATGCACGCTCCTTTGCAAAAGAAATACGCAATCGCCCTTACGGGCCGATTGACCTACCACTACATGGAAAAGATGGCTTGCAACGTGCTTTGGGTATGAATAAGACACCCTGCGGAATAGGAGTGCCTGCTCATCCAGAGCTGGTCCGTCATCAGGGTGTCGTTCGCGATCTCGGCGCGAAAGCCGCAGGATCGATTTATGGCGGCAACGATACCTATTGCGCTTGAGAGGAACGTGACCTGGGTATCAGGACGACATAGATAGGATTTTTTCTGATGGGATGCCAGCGCATTGGCACGAATGATGCCGCCTTGATCGCTTGAGCTGCGGCTCAAGCGATTAAAGGTCTCCGCCGTGCGGCACCGCGAAGCGGCACCCGAATTAGTCCCCACATACTCCATGTATCGCCTCAACCTGAGCGCCCTACTCAGCGGCACTCATCGCCTCGTGAGCAATGAGTTCGTCTTCTACTTGATGTGTTGCTTGAATAGATGGAAGCAGCTGCTGCAGACCTTGGCCATTCCCCGCGTATTGGCATGGCCTCTTGAGTCCATTCTCAAACGCGCATGGAGCAGGCCATGCCGCAGCAGTCCCCTCTGCTTAGTGCTCACATACTTCGAAGAATACGGCCCGGTTTGTCAACCAGCATGATCTTGCGTATTTCCGCAAAAACATACTAAAGCCACCTCGACGGAGCATGGCTTCGTCAACCCTCATACGCACCATGACGCCACCCCATACACCCCATCGGTAGGAGCCTACCCCCGAATCGAGTGCGGGGTGGGCTCCGGCAAAAGCGGGAAGGACGCCGTTTGCAACAAACTCGCCACACGCGGCTTAAGCCCAATGTCTTGGTCCGGCAGTCCAACCCCGCGACCGCAATAACTTACGCATCAAAATCACTTGCTCGTCATACTTTGAACCGATAATTTATCGGGCGCGAATTTGTACGGTGGGGTCAGGGGCTCCGCTGACGGTCGCGAAACAGGGAACAATGGAATGACTCGTACACCCAGAGCAGTTCTGGGAGGTCGCGGCGCACGGATTCTTGCCTTCAAAGCCGCAACTCTCGGTGCCACCTTTTCTCCGCTGCTACTGGCCTCCACCGCGCTTCATGCCGGTGTCGCCTACGACTGCCTGATCGAACCGATGCAGACGGTGGAGCTGGGCGCTCCGGTCAGTGGTGTGCTCGATCATGTGTTGGTCAAACGCGGCGACCGGGTCGGTCGCAACCAGGTGCTCGCCTCGCTGGAGTCGCACGCCGAACAGGCCGCGGCTGACCTTGCTCACTACAAATCGCAGCTCGCCGGACCGACCCAACTGGCCGCGAGCAAGATCGAATTCTCCCAGCGCAAATTCACTCGCCGCCGCGACATGGCGGCCGAGAAGCTGATGTCGCATCAGGACAGCGATGACGCCGAGGCCGAATTCAAACAGGCGCAGGCCGAGCTGGTGGTCGCGAAGGAAAATCGCGAGCAGGCGCGCCTCGAATACGTGCAGCAGTCCAGCCAGCTCAATCTGCGCACCATCCGCAGTCCGTTCGACGGCGTGGTGGTGGATCAGATGATGTGGCCGGGCGAAATCTTCGAGCCCAACGCCACCAAGCACGCTGTATTGAAAGTCGCGCAACTCAATCCGTTGCACGTGCGCGTGGTGATGCCGATGCGCGCCTTTGGCGTGCCCAAGCTCGGCATGGCCGCCACGGTCGTATCCGAGATTCAACCCGAGCAGCCTTACGCCGCGAAGATCACCAGCGTCGACCGCATCGTCGATGCGGCCAGCGGCACCTTTGTCGTTTTCATGGATTTGCCCAACCCGAAGCTTGACCTGCCCTCGGGCGTCAAGTGCAAGGCAACGCTAGGCCCATAAACAAGATGGCAGGGATCGCCTTTCAAGCAACAACGAAGGCGATCCCGCACTGGCCGCAATAACGGCCAGGCACCTTTTCGCATTCACCACATTCTCTATGCCGCACCAATCCGCCCGACCGGCGGACAAACACTGGGAGCAACACATGGAACAGTTGAACGGCAACGTCGACGGCACCACCACCAACGACACGCTCGCGCAGAAGCAGGAGAACCGGCACGAAACATCCACGCCGGCGGTTCGCTTCGAGGCGCTGGAGCCGCGTGTACTGCTGTCCGGCGACGTCAACCCGGCCGCACTGTCCATTACCGGTTCGCTGGATAACCCTGGCCAGGCCAACCATTACCAGTTCACGGTGCAAGGCGAGAAGCGCGTCGTTTTCGACAGCCTGACCAATCGGGGCGATATCAACTGGACCTTGACTGGCCCCAATGGCCAAGTCGCCTCGCACTCGTTCTCCGATGACAGCCAGCCCTTTCTCGACCTGGGTGCAGGCACTTACACGTTGTCAGTCAACGGCCATAACGATGCGACCGGCAGCTACGCCATGCGCATCGTGGATGCCAGCGCTGCAGCCGCACTCACGCCCGGCAACAAGGTTTCCGACACGCTCGTGCAGGGCAACGAAATCAGCGTGTACCGCTTCGATGCCAGCGCGGGGCAGAAATACTTCTTCAGCGCAGGCGGCATTCAATCCACGGCCAATTACCAGAACGTCAGTTGGCGACTGATCGATCCGTACGGGCGTCAGGAAGGCTATACCCACGATCTCAGCGCCAACCAGGGGCCCCTCACTACGCAGTGCAGCGGCGAATACCTGCTATTGGTCGAGGGCGCGCAGGGCAATACGGCGCCAGTCAATTACAGCTTCACGCTCGGCCCGGTCACCGATACGCAGAATGCGTTGACGCTGGACCAGGCCACCACGGCGGCGATCGCGCAGCCTGGTCAGACCGCCAATTACAACTTCACGCTCAACGCGGCCACCTCGGTCATGTTCGACCGGCTGACCAATACCGACTTCGACTGGTCATTGACCGGCCCGAACGGCCAGATCGTCCAGACTCGACACCAGTGGCAGGAACAGCCCGGCGCGCTCAATCTCGTTGCCGGCGCGTACACCTTGTCAGTCAACGTCGATAACGGCGTCACCGGCAGTTTCCCCTTCCGCCTGCTCACTGCCGCGTCGGCCAGCAGCTTGACGCCCAATGCGGCCATCAACGACAGCCTCGATTACGCCAATGGCTCGCGCCTTTACAAGGTGTCGCTCACTCAGGGCCAGAAACTCTATTTGAATGGCCAGGCACCCACCGGCGGCTCGATGACGTGGCATCTGCTCGATCCCTACGGCGTGCAGGTCACCCATGGCACGCTGGGACAGAACATCGATCCGTTTACCGTCAATGCCTCCGGCGACTACTGGCTGGTGATGCAGGGCGCGAGCAATAACGCGCCCACGGCAACGGTGAGCTATGGCTTCCAGCTCAACAGCGTTTCGGACCTTGCCGCGCCACTGACGCTTGGCAGCGCCGTTTCCAGCGCCATCGCGCTGGCTGGCCAGTCGACCGTCTATAGCTTCCATCTTGCCGCTGCCACGCAACTGGCCTTTGATCCGCAGAGTGCGCGCAATGACATCCTGTGGTCGCTGACCGGCCCTAGTGGGCAACTGGTGCAGCAGCGTGCGCTCGGCAGCAGCGACGGCAGCAGCAACTACAGCGTGATCAATGCGCCGGCTGGCGATTACACCCTCACGGTGCAGGGCAACGGCAATGCCACCGGCGCGTACGCGTTCGCTCTGAACGACCTGGCTGCGGCGAGCGCGCTTACCCAGGGCACGCCCGTCAGCGGAACGCTCAGTCCCGGCAACGGCTCGGCCGCTTACCGTTTCACGGCGGTGGCCGGCGACAGCGTCAAGCTGCACAGCGTGAGCGTTACCGGTGGTAGCGCGACTTGGCGCCTCGTTGATGCTTATGGCCATGACGTCGCAGGTGCGAACAATCTCGCCAGCGACAGCAGCCCGATCAGTCTTGCCGCCGGCGGCACCTACACGCTGCTGATCGAAGGTGCGGTGGGCAATACCTCCAACGTCGCCTACCAGGTGGAACTGGACACCACCGGCAATGTCGCACCGTCGCCGCTGCCGGCGGGCGACGCCTTGTCGCTGGGCGCGATGACCGCAGGCGCCCTGGCGACGTGGGATGCCACCAAGACCTACCGTTTCACGCTGAGCAGCGCCGCATCGCTGCTGTTCGATACGCCGACCAGCAACAACGTCCTATGGACCCTGGTCGGCCCACGTGGCACCGAATTCAGCCAGCAGGCGCTCTCGAACCAGGACACGGTGCGGTTGCTGCCGCCTGGCGACTACGCGCTGACGTTGCAAGGCTCGCAATACTCATGGAACTACGCGGGCGGCGGCGCCTATGCTTTCAGCGTCAAGGATATTTCCACCCTGCCCTTGCTGCAGCTGGGCCAGGCCACCACGGTAACGCGCTCGCCTGCCAGCAGTGCCGTGGGTTATCGCGTGCAAGCGAGCGCCGGCAGCAAGCTGGTGCTCAATTCGAATTGGAACTACTACAACAGCTGGCAACTGGTCGATGCCTACGGCAACGTCCTGCCCTCGCTTTCGGACGATACGCCAGGCAGCGTCTTCGCCATTCCCGCCGACGGCGTTTATACCCTGCTTGACCTCGGTTACAAGTACGACGGCACCGCCTCGCGCACCGACACGTTCACACTCAGCAAGCAGGATGTCACCACCGCGCCGCTGAGCTTCAACAACCTCGTCAGCGGCAGCCTTACCGGACGCCAGAGCCTGGCCGAATACAGCTTTACGCTCAACCAGGCCGGCACGCTGCTTTTCGATCCCAGCCAAAGCACCAGCACCCAGACAAACTATCTGCAATGGGTGATCCGCTCCAGCAGCGGTGCTCAATATGGCTGGAACGGCTTCGGCAGCGAACGCCTCTCCCTGCCGGCGGGCAACTACACGCTTATTCTGCGCAATATGCAGGATACGCCGGCTTCCTTCGGCTTCCGCCTGGGCAACCGTGACGCAGCGCAGGCAATCAGCCTCGATACACCCACGCAGGGCACGCTGACCAGCGATCAATCGACCAGCTACCGCTTCAGCGCCAATGCCGGCGATCACTATTACTTCCAGGGCAATTTCAGCGGTGCCGCTTTCAATACGCAGTGGAGCGTGATCGCGCCGAACGGCAACACCATCGCCATCGGCAATTCCAACTACAACAGTTTCCAGCCGGATATAGCGCTGCCCGGCACCGGTGAATACCTGCTGGTGTTTTCGCCCACGTCGGTCAATGGCACTACGGCCACAACGAGCTCCTTCAGCTTTACCCTGGGACATCGCGTCACCACGCCTGCTGCGCTGACGCTGGGCACCGATACCGCCGGCAGCATCACCCAGCCCGGCCAGACCATCCAGTACAGCTTCACGCTGACCGCGCCGGGCACGCTCCTGATGAGCCCGGTGGCGAACAACCGTTTGCAATGGAGCCTCAGCGGCCCGCGCGGCTCGGAGGGCTCGCTGCACAGCTTCAACGGTGCTCCCGCCCCGCTGACCTTGCCTGCCGGCACGTATGTGCTGACGGTGGGCTATAACGATCTATCCACCGGCCCGTTCCATTTCACGCTGGGCGACATCACGGCACAGCCCGTCGTCGCTGTCGATCAGCAGATCGCCGCAACCTTCGCTGCGAACGGCCAATCGCCAGCCTACGTCTTTACCGCCCCGGCGGATGGCGACTATCGCATGGACGTCGCCACCAGCAGCCAGAGCGTGCAGTGGCAGCTTTTGAATATGCAAGGCCAGTACGTGCAGTCCGGCACGCTCAATGGCAACAACAGCAACCCGTTCCATCTCGGTTCGGGCCAGTATGTGCTGACCCTCGCATCGGGCGCGACAACGGCGAATTTCACGCTGCACCAGATCGTTACTGTCACCCAGCCGCTCGCGCTGAGCAGCGCCATCAATGGCAGCATCGCCTCGGTCGCCCAACAGCAGGAATACGATTTCAGCCTCGCGGCACCCACACGCGTGCTGTTCACGAGCCTGAGTGCTCGCACCGACATCATCTGGCGCCTGCTCGGCCCGACCGGAACCGTTGTTTCAGACACCGCGCTGGCAGCGGTCAACGATACGGTGGCGCTCAATGCCATCGGCGCCTACCGGCTGCAACTGGTGCCGATCGGCCAGGCCACCGGCAACTTCGCCTTCAATCTGCTCGACCTTGGCGCGGCTGCGGCCTTGCCCACCGGCACGGCACAGTCGATCAAACTCGTTCCAGGCAATGCGACGGCGGCCTATGCGATCGACGCGCAAGCAGGCGATTACCTCACGCTGCATGTGAGCGGCCTCAGCGGCGGCAAGGCCACGGTTTGGCTGGTGGATGCAGCGGGCAACAAGGTGCTCGCGTCCACGGCGCTCACCGGCGCCGACAACTTCAAACTGGTGCTGCCGCACGCTGGCCGCTATCAGCTGATCGTGGCGGGCGACATCGCCAATACCGCTGAAACCGACATCACCTATGACGCTGCGCAAACCACACCGCAGCGTGGCGTACTGAGCCTGGGCAGCGATATCCAGGGCAAGACCGCCACGATTGGCGTGCCCGACATTTATCGCATCGCCATCGCTGCGCCTACGGCCGTCATCGTCAACGGCCTCAGCGGACTCAACCAGCATTGGACCCTGCGCGCCAGCGACGGCAGCGTCGTGGCACACGGTCAGCTGGGTACGATCACGCCGAGCGTGCTTGCCGCGGATGTCTACACGCTGGAAGTGCAAGCCGACAGCGTCGATGCACTGGGCAGCTACGGCCTGCGCGTGACGGACCTCGCCACCGCTACCAACCTTCCGTTGGCGCAAGCCACGCAAGGCAGCATCGCGGATGGCCATGCGCTGGTCTATCGCGTCAGTGCCACCGCCGATCAATCCGCCTTGCAGCTTCAGATCGATGCATCAGTCAGTGCGGGCGCATCCATCCGCGTATTCGATGCCGCCGGCAACCTGGTTGCTTCAGGTACCAACTCGCTTGCTTCCAGCACCATCGCCAGTGGCATTGCGACCGGCATGGCGCGCTACGTGGTCATCGACGGCGGTACGGCCGCCACTTACACGCTCACTGCGACACAAAGCGCAGCGCCTGCGGCAACGGGGCTCGCGTTGGGCGCTTCGTTCAACGGCACGCTTGCGTCGTCGGGCGACAGCAAGACCTATCGCCTCACGGTCGACTACGGACAGACCTTGCCCATCGCGCAGTTGTTGCGCGACGTGGGCTCCAAGTCGATCCATTGGCGCCTGACCACCGCCGGCGCGAACAGCGTTGCGCCGTGGCAGGACCAGAACGCCGCGTATTACCAGGCCCTCCTCGCGCCAGGCGACTACGACCTGACCATCGCCGCCACCGCCGACAACGCCAGTTACGCGTTGCAAACCATCGACGGCGCGCAGGCGCCGGTAGCTGGCAACGCACCGGTCAACGGCAGCCTCGCCATCGGGCAACAGGCTGTGGCATATCGCTACAGCCAGGACATCCCAGGCGCACTCGCCATCAGCCTGACGGGCGCCGACACCTGGACCGTGTTCGACGCACAAGGCAATCAGCTCGCCACAGGCAGCGCCGGCTCGGCGAGCAATACGCCACAGCTGGACCGTGGCAATTACGTCGTGCTGATCACCCGCGCCACGTCGACGGCCACGGCGGCGTACACGCTCAGCGTGCAGCGTCAGGCCCTGCCGGCCGCCACATTCAGCACGCTGTTCACTGGCGCTCTTGCGGTCAACGGCAACCTGGCGGCCTATCGTTTCGACGTGCCTGTGGGCACGCTGCTGCAGCTGCATAACGCCGGCTCCGATCCAGGATTGCGCGCGAGCATTGCGGCCTTGGGCGACGCACCGAGCTGGAGCAGCCTGGACGGCGGCGACCCGCAAACGCAGTACGTTACCGCAGGCAGCTACGTGCTTTGGATCGCGGGTAACGGCGCGGCGGCGAACTTTGCGCTGCAATTGCTCAACCTCACCAAGGCGACGCCGATCACCAGCACGCCGACGAACGGTACGCTCTCGGGCGGGCACACGGCCGCGGCCTATGCCGTCGTGCTCAACCAGACCTCCGCCCTGCATCTGAATTTCGGCGTCAGCAATGCAGCGAACATCAACTGGCAGCTGCTCGATAGCAACGGCAACCTGGTGATCTCCGGCGCGAACGGCGCCAATGTCGACACCACGCCGCTGGCCAGCGGCACCTATACCCTCATGCTCGACGGCCTGGCCGCCGCAGGTACGTCCGCCGATATTGCCTACGCGGTGAGCGCGACGCCGTTCATTCCTCCCATGGCCAGTCTGGGGCAAACGGTCAGCGGCACACTCGACAGCAATACCATGCAAACCGGCTACCACCTCAGTCTGCCCAGTGGCGGCCAGGTGATGCTGTACAACGCCAACGGCGACAACAGTCTCAGCGCACAGATTTTCCAGTACGGGCAATCCGTCGGCACCGGCAATATCACCAGCCTCGCCCCCGGCGAGTACGACGTCGTCATCAATGGCGCGGCGAATCATCTGCAATACCAATTCGCCTTGCTCGATGCGGGCAGCGCTCCCGCCCTGCCCGCCGGTTCCGCCAGCCCCGCGCAATTGGCGGCGGGACAAGCGGCCACTTTTTACCGCATCACCAGCGATGGTGTGACGCCGTTGCAATTTGGCGCTGCCGCGCAAACCGGCAGCAGCATCGGCTGGACGCTTTACAACACCATCGACGGCGGCATGTGGACCGACAGCAGCCAAGGCAGCCTGGCCGCCAGAGTGCTGCCCGCAGGCGCGTACTACCTGCTGGTCCATCGCACCGATAACAGCAGTGCCGCGCTGCCCTACACCACCACCCTGGCGCCGGTAAGCATCCCTACCACCGCCTTGACCATTGGCAGCACCCAGGCGCTTACGCTCGATCCTGCCTCCGTGTCACTGGCCAACTTCACGTTCACGCTCGCCGCGCCGCATCGCCTGCTGATGGTGGCGCCCAATGCATCCGCGGGCGATGCGCGCTACACCATCGTCGATGCGCGTGGCGTGACCTGCGGCCAGGGTTATCTGAGCAATGCCAACGGCAGCCCGATCTTGCTGCCGGCCGGCAGCTACACCGTCAAGTTCGACGGCAATGGCAACGCCGTCAGCAATCAGTTCCGGCTGATCGATATCGACGCCGGCCCGTCACTCACGGCAGGCACGCCCGCATCGGTGACGCTGGCCTCCAACTCGGATTCGCAGGTGCTGCGCATCGCGGCCAGTGTTGGCGATACGTTGAACATCAGTTGCGCGCTCACCAACAACAACAATGACGGCATAGGCGCGTATTGGAACGTGATCGGCCCGGACGGCAACGCCATCGCCTCCGGCTACGGCAGCCGCTGGACGAATACCGGCACAGTCACGCTCGATCGTGCCGGCAACTACGCCCTGATCGTGTACGGCGCCAACGAGCCACTCACGGCCACGCTCACCGCCACGCTGCAAAGCCACACTAATGTTCCGCCCATTGCCACAGCACCGCTGACGCTCGGCCAGGATACGAAGCTGAGCTTGAATGCGGGCGGCAGCACGGTTTACGCCTTCAGCCTGAGCAGCGCCACGCTGGTCGCGATCAGCGGCACTGCCTCGGTGTCCAGCGCCCAGTGGCAGTTGCGTGACGCCAACGGTCTGATCGTCTCCGACAACTTCAATGCTACGGCCATGGGAACGGTCAGGTTGCTGGCGGCGGGCGACTACACCCTCGCCGTCAACTACGGCAGCCAGAACGCCAGCGCGACCAATATCGACTTCACCCTCACCACCCAGGCGCAGGCCAGCGTGGCCGCGCCGGGGCCGCTCGACCTGAGTGCCAATCCGGGTATTTACGCGATCCCGGTGACCGCCGGACAGGATTATTTCGTCAGCGGCTCGGTAAGCTATGACGTCTACCGCCAGGATCTCAGCCAGGTATTTTCGGGCTACGGCAACACCGTGCAGCCAATGCACGCCGATGCCAGCGGCACCTGGTACGTGGTCGTTCCCAATCACAACTACGGCTCGAGCTATCTGCACGTCACCTCGCCCAGCGCACTCAGCATGGGCCAGTCGGTCAGCGGATCGATCGCCCACGGCGGCACGGACGTCTATTCGCTTTCGTTGAGCGGCGACCAGCTGTTCGCGATCTCGCTGCCACCCGCATCGTCGACCGTTACGTTGCAGATCCAGGGCCAGGGCATGACGCCCTTGATCGTGCACAGCGGCGATGCGCCCATGCTGGTTCACCTGCACCCGGGCAGCTATATCGTCGAGGTCAGCCCCGGCTTCGGCGGCGGTGGCGGCAGTTTCGCGCGAACGAACATGATCATCCCCGGAGGCGGTGGATCGCAGGCCGTCAACTACAGCTTCGTCCTCGAACCGCTCGATGCCACCACGCCGCAACTGGCGCTGGACACAGCCACTACCGTGGCCTTCGACAGCACCGGCGTGGCGACCTTCCATATCAAGGGCACGGCCGGACAGCAGCTGTATTTCGCGCCACAGGACGGCACGGATGGCCGGGCCCGTTGGAGCCTGTGCGACGCCCAAGGCAACATTCTCTTCGGCGATGCTTCCAATGCGAACGACCCGCTGCCGCCGCTGCCCGCCGACGGCGACTACTACCTGCTGTGGAGCATCAATCCGTCCGGCGCTACCAGCGGCTACGGTTTCCGCCTCAACAGCACGCCGGCACAGGCGCTCGCACCGATCACGCTCGGCACACCCGTTACGGTCACCGCAGGCAGCACCGCCACCACGTCGGTGTATAGCTTCACCTTGAATGCGCCGACGCGCGTCCTGCTCAGCGGGACGGGCAGCGGCGTCGCCTTCCGCTGGCAATTGAGCGGATCAGGGCTGGCGATCAACGGCGGCTGGCCTGCAAGCGGCAGCGTGCAACGGCTGATTGAATTGCAGGCCGGCACCTATCAGTTCAGCGTTCGCCCCGGCGGCAATATCAGCGGTTCGCTGTCCTTCCAGTTGGCCGACGCGGCCAGTGCGACAGCCATCGGCATCGATGCGCCGATCAGCGACAGCATCGCCCCGGGCAGCATCCGGGCCTACAGCTTCGACGGCGTCAGCGGGCAATCGCTGCACTTCGCCCCGGGCAACATGGGTTCACTGGCCGGCAACTGGACGCTGCTCAATCCCATCGGTGCCGTCGTCGTCAATGGCGCCATGACCAGCGCCGCTGATTTCACGCTATCGATGAGCGGGCACTACGTCTGGGTTTGGACGGCGAATGCCTCCGCCGATGCGACACCGGTGGCCGTGCAGTTTGCGCTCAACACGCAGACGATGGCTCCAGGTACCTGGATCACTCCGCAAGGCCAGCAGAGTTACAGCTTCAATCTGCCCAATGCCACGCATGTACTGATCGATATCGGGCAGTACGCCTATGGCAATGCACCCTGGTCGATAACCAGCCATGGCCAGGTGGTTGCCAGCGATTCGATCTATTCCCAGCAAAGCAGCGTGATCACGCTGCCCGCGGGCGATTACAAATTCACCATAGCAGCCAGCTGGTTCAGCGCCACATTGCGCCTGCTCGATTTCGCCAGCGCCACCGCCCTGACCTCGGGCTCGCCGGTCAGCGGCAGTGATACCTCGGGCAGCGCCGAGACGTACACCTTCAACGCCAATGCCGGCGATTCGATCAGCCTCGCCAGCAACGACACCAACTTCACCTGGTCGCTGTACAACGAATTCGGCAACCTCGTGCAACTGGTGCAGAACGCAGGCAGCGTGGCCAACTTGCCGCGCACGGGCGTCTATTACCTGGTACGCGATACGGCAGGCAACGGCAGCACCACGGCCGTTCCGTTCGCGTTTACCGCCACGATGTCGCACAGCCTGCCGCCAGCCGCGATCGGCCAGGCCATCACGGCCACGCTATCCAATGGCAGCGTCGGCTACAGCATCACGGTGCAGCAAGGCGCCAAGCTGTGGCTCAACATGCTCAGCAGCAACGCCAGCGTGCGCGCAAACGTGTACGACGCGCAGGGCGTGCTGATCTACACCGCCGATCCGTCCAACGACGGCAAGGCCATCATTTTGCCCGGCGCGGGCACCTATACGCTTCAGCTTACTGATCTCTACGGCAACACTTATTCGCGTTCCATCAGCTTCATGCTCGCCGATCTCGCCGGCGTCACGACGCTGGCCCAGGACACGGCGATCAATGGCAACGTCGATCCCAGCAAGGGCGTAGCAGCGTACCAGTTCAATCTGGCGAAGGCCGGCAGTTTCGCCTTCAACGGGCTGGGCTACATCGGCAACTACTATGGGATGAGCTGGCGACTGGTCTCCGCTTACGGCAAGACCATCGCGTACAACGATATGAACAGCAGTACCGGTGCGCTCAATCTCGACGCCGGCAACTACTACCTGCTGATCGAATCCAGGGTTGGCGCACGGAACTACAGCTTCTCGGTCGATACCGCCGCCACCGCCATCGCGCTGAATACCGTCATCAGCGGCAACCTGCCCACTGGCGGCCTGCCGATGCGTTACACCTTGCACCTCGACAATCAGAGCGTGCTGGCCTTCCACAACCTGGGAACGAACCAATCGACGCAATGGCGGCTCGAGGGCCCCAACGGCACCGTCTTCAACCATCAGATGTACGACACCTACTGGTGGAGCAGCGCTTATAGCGACTTCGGCGGTTTGCTGCCGGCCGGCGACTATGTGCTGACGTTGTGGAGCAACAGCAACACCGCTGACGCGTACAGCTTTACCGCGTTCGATCAGACCACCGCCACACCGCTGACCATCAATACGCCGGTCACCACCAGCGTGACCGATGCCCGCGGCGTGCAGCTGTATACGTTCGACGCCCAGGCCGGCGCGCACTACTTCCTCGATGCACTGCCGGGCGCCCTGAGCGCAGGGTTCAACAGCGTACCCACCTGGATGCTGCTCGATCCGCTGGGCCGCGTCGTGGTGAGCCAGCAATTGATGGGCAATGAGAACTGGCAGGGCAACGGCCAGTACCAGTTCAACGGCTACGGCGGCGTCAACCTCGGCGCATTGGCCGTCGGCGGTCGCTACACGCTCGCGCTGATCAATCCGAACAACAGCACAGGCACGCCGGCAAGCGTCGCGTTCAGTGTGACCCAGGTGCAGGATCCGCCGACTGTCATCCTGAACTCCCTGGTTGCCACGCCTTCGCCCGCACTCGCTGCCAGCGCGGTGAATGTCACGCCGAACACCGGTCTGCAGACCGGCCAGACCATCGACGTGCAATGGGTGGACACTAACAAGGGCACGCTGGCATCCAGCGGCAATTGGAACGACCGCATCATCGTGCGCAATACCGCCACGGGCGCGATCTTGCTCGACCTCACGGTGCCGTACAACGAAAGCGACGCGGGCAATGGCCCGCTCGCCATAAACGATGCGCGCAACCGCCATCAGTCGATCCGCATTCCCGATGGCAACCTCGCCGCCGGCACGCTCAGCGTCACGGTGATCGCGGACTCCGACAACGTCTTCAAGGAAACCGCGAGCACGGCCGCAAGCACCAGTGTCAGCGTTGCGCTGGCACCGTACGCCGACCTGGTGGTGCAGAACTTCACGCTGCAGCCGGCCAGCAATTTCCAGCCGGGCCAGAGCATCACCGCCACGTGGACCACACTCAACCAGGGCACCGCCGCGGTCGCGAACCCGTGGAGCGAAACGCTGGAGGTGCGCAACCTCTCCACCGGCAAGCTGGTCGCCACCGTCACCCTGCGCGATACGCAAGGCGCGCTGGCGATCAGCGGCAATCGTTCGCGCACCGCCAGCTTCACTTGGCCGGACGGCGTCGACGCTTCCGGCAACTTCACGATCAAGGTGATCGCCGACAGCCTCAATGAAGTGCCCGAGGCCAACACGGTCAAGACCGACAACACCGCCGAAATCGATCAGGCGGTGGGACCTGATCTGCAGATGAAGAACCTGCAGGTCGCCAGCACGGCCATTCAGGCCGGTGGCATGGTCACCATCACCTGGGAAGACTGGAACATGGGCGGCAGCGCCACCGGCGCCGCGTTCAGCGATCGCATCCAGGTCACTCGCGCAGACACCGGGCTGTCGCTGATCAACACCAGCCTAGCCTACGATCCCACGGCGATCACCAACGGCCAGGCCAATGGCGCGATCCTGCCGAACGATCATCGCCTGCGCACGTTTACCTTCCGCCTGCCCGATGGCTTGGCCGGTGCCGGCAATCTCGGCATCACCGTCACCGCCAACCGCAATGCGGCGGGCGTGGCCACGCTGTTCGAAACCGACCTGCAGAACGGCAACGACAGCAACAACATCGGCACCGCGTCCATCGTGTCGGCTGTTACGCCGTACGCGGATCTGAAGATCGGCAACGTCAACGTGCCCCCTCAGGGCGTGGGCGGCCAGCCGGTCACCATTAGCTGGACCGTCACCAACAACGGTCAGGCGCCCACCAGCGGCGCCTGGAACGATGTGATCGTGCTCAGTACCCGCTCCACCTTGGGCAGCGTCAGCGACATCATCATCGGCACCGTGCGTCACAACGGCGTGCTCGCCGTTGGCCAGAACTACGCCCAGACGGCCATCGTGAATCTGCCGATGCTGGCCGACGGCACCTATTACATCGCGGTGCGCAGCGACGCCAACAACGAGGTGCTGGAACCGGATACCCGCGCCGACAGCACCAGCGCGACCAGCCCGATCGCGGTGGCCGCGGCGTATTCCGATCTCAACATTACGGCGGTCACGGCACCGGTCACCGCGCAGAGCGGCGACAGCATCAATGTCAGCTGGACGGTGAAGAACACCGGCAACGCGCCGACCAGCACAGCGCTGTGGAACGACCGCATCGTGCTGTCCAAGACCGGCACGCCGTCGGCGGACGACATCGTGCTGGCCGGCTCCATCACGCATGCGGGCATCGTGGCCAATGGCGACAGCTATACCGGCACGGCCACGCTCAGCCTGCCGCGCGATTTCACGGGCGACTATTACATTCTGGTCGAGAGCAACAGCGACAGCGCCGTGATCGAGAACGGCCACACGGCGGACAACGCGCGCGCCAGCAGCCAGCCGCTGCACATCGCACTGTCGCCGGTGGCGAACCTCACCGTGAGCAGCGTGAGCGGACCCGCCACAGTGCGTCCGGGCGATACGGTGGCCGTGACCTACACCGCCAACAACACCGGCAACGCCGCCACCGGCGGCGCGTGGCGCGACCGCATCTATCTCGATGCGGGCAATGGCAACCTGATCGAAGTCGCCAACGCGCTGTACACCGATGGCATCGCCGCGGGCGCCAGCGTGCAGCGCACGGTGAACGTCACCCTGCCCTTCGGCTTTGCCGAAGGCACTTACACCTGGATGGTGCGCGCCAATGCCGACGGCAGCATCTACGAGCGCGGCGGTACCGACCACAACGTCGGCCGCGCCAGCAGCACCATGGCGGTGGCGCGCCCGTATCTCGCCGTCACCAACGTCGGCGGCCCGCCCACCTTGCAGTCGGGCAGCAACCTGCACGTGCAGTGGAGCGTGACCAACAACGGCGCGATCGCCACCGGCAACTGGGTGGATCAGGTGTTCCTGGTGCACAACGGCCAGACCACCAAGATCGCCGACGTTGCGCAAACCGGCCCGCTGGCTTCGGGCGCCAAGTACGACGCCTCGGTCGACTATCAGCTGCCGCTGGGCTCCAGCGGCGAATACGACGTGCTGGTGATCGCCGATGCCACGCATGCGCTGGACGAACATGCGTTCGACAAGAACAGCTCGCAGGCCGTCACCCAAGTCACGATGGCGCCGTACGCGGATCTCGCCGTCAGCGCAGTCACCGCGCCCCCGCAGTTGATCGCCGATCCCGCCAGCATGGACGTGAGCTGGACGGTGACCAACACCGGCACCGGCGCGGGCAACAGCACGCATTGGGTGGATCGCGTGATCCTCACCACCCACGACGCGCCCGGCAACAACGACGACCTCGTGCTCGGCGACGTCGCCCACGACGGCGCGCTCGCGCAGGGTGCCTACTACACCGGCCAGCTGCACGTGATGCTGCCCCCGGGCATGAGCGGTCGCTACAAGCTGTTCGTGATCAGCGATGCGACCCAGCAGGTGTTCCAGAACGGCCTGACCGCCGTCAACACCGCGCAGGCCGCGCACCCGGTCGATGTGATGCCCAAGCCCTATGCCGACCTGCAAGTGCAGTCGGTGACCACGCAAGGCACGGCGACCAGCGGCCAGCCGCTGACAGTGAACTGGAGTGTCATCAATAACGGCATCGGCATTACCGACGGCGCTCAGTGGTCCGATGCCGTCTGGCTGAGCAGCGATGCCGCCGGCAACAACGTGATCGCCCAGTTCGGCAGTGCCGACCATATCGGCCAGCTGCCGGTGGGCGGCACCTATGCGCGCAGCATGACGGTGACCGTGCCCGACGGCATTCAAGGCACGTATTACGTCAACGTGCGCACCGCCGCCTACGGCCTGCCGTACGAGTTCATCTATGGCAGCGACAACGTAGGCCACAGTGCGGCCGTGCCGGTCACGCTGTCGCCCTCTCCCGATCTGTTCGTGCAGACGGCGAGCCTGCCGGCAACGGCGACGGAAGGCTCGTTGATCGACGCCTCATGGACCGTCATCAACCAGGGCCAGGCCGATGCGGTCGGCCCATGGGTGGACGCGCTGAAGCTGGTGCCGGCCGATGGCAACGGCCCATCCATCGATCTGGGTGTCTTCACCTACGATCAGCATCTCGCGCCCGGCATCACTTACACGCATACCAAGCAGGTGCGCCTGCCCACCCGGCTGCAGGGCGTTTACCGCCTGCAGGTGACCACCAATGCCAACCTCGGCGGCTACGGCGACCAGGTCTATGAATACGGCGGCGCTCGCAACAACGACGTCACGCTAAGCACCGGCACCTGCACGGTCTCGCTCACGCCACGTCCGGACCTGATCGTCAGCGCGACCACCGTGCCCGATCATGTCAAGGCCGGCACCAGTGTCGGCATTCAATACACCGTGCAGAACACCGGCAGCGTCGCCGCCACGGGTCACTGGCGCGACAAGGTGTACCTGTCGCTGAGCCCCCAGCTCGATGCCACCTCGCAGCTCGTCGGCACCTACGACAACGGCAGTGCGCTCAACAGCACCGAGAGCTACAGCAACACCAGCGCCACCATTGACGTGCCGATCACCTTCCGCGGCGATTGCTACCTGATCGTGGTGGCGAACGCGGATAGCACGGTCGATACCTATCCGAACCAGGCCAACAACGTCAAAGTCGCGCATTTCTACGTGGATCCGGTGCCGTTCGCGGACCTGTTCACCAGCAATGTCAACGCGCCGGATCAAGCCGTACACGGCGCCAGCATCAACGTCAGCTACAAGGTCACCAACAAGGGCAGCGCCACCACCAGTGGCCTGACCGCCGACGTCAACAGCTGGACCGACACCGTGTGGCTGGCCAAGGACCCGCGTCGCCCGGGCGCCAACAAGGGCGACGTGCTGCTGGGCTCCACTGTGCACACCGGCAATCTCGCGGTGGGCGACAGCTACCTCGGCAATCTGCAAGTCACGATTCCCGACAACACGCTCAGCGGCCAGTACTTCCTCACCGTCTGGACAAACCCCTACGGCACCATCCTGCAGGATGAGCTGGCCAGTAACACGAATACGGACGACCCGACCCAGATCAACAACGACAACTACAAGGCACGCGCGATCAGCGTGCTCGGCATCACGCCGCCCGACCTGGAAGTGACGCAGGTGACCGCGCCGGCGAACGTCGATGCCGGCGGGAATCTCAACTTCAGCTACACCGTGCAGAACCAGGGCGATCTGTATAGCGGCGGCTGGACCGATACCGTCTACGTGGCCGACAACGCCGACCTGAGCAAGGCCACCAAGGTTTGGACCATAGCCAGCTACACGCAAGACCGCGCGCTCAATAACGGCGAGACCTACACCGTCAACCAGACCGTGCAGCTCGCGCCATCGATCACCGGCCGCTACGTGATCGTGCGGACCGATGCACTGGGCCAGGTGCCCGAAGCCGCCAAGCTTCGAATCAATGACGTTGCCAGCGCCGTGACCACGCATCCGGCCAGCCTGCAGGTCACCGCGGTGCAAGTGCCGCCGCAGAACTACTCCGGCGAACTCACACCGATCACCTGGACCGTCACCAACCAGGGTGAAACCGTGTGGCCGGGTACCGCCGGCTGGGTGGATTCGGTGTACATCAGCACCGATCCCACCTTCATCCCCTCTCGTGCCACCGCGCTGGGCGTGTTCACGCACTACAACACGGCTGGTCTCGCCGCAGGCGCAAAATATACCGCCACGGCGAATGTGCAGCTGCCGCCGGGTACCAGCGGGCAGTACTACATCTATGTGATTGCCGACAGCCAGAACAGCGGTGACGGCCTGGCCTCCCCGGGGCCCGACTACCGGCCGCACCGCGACAACATGGGTGGCGGCAGGAACGACTCGGATCTGAACTACTACGGCCAGCATGCCTACGAGGGCGACAACCTCAGCAACCGCATAGGCACCGGCCCGATCGCGATCATCTATCGCGAACCGGATCTACAGATCCAGAACCTGAGCATCTCCAACCCCGCGCCCAATTCGGGCGATCTGGTCACCGTCACCTGGACCGTGCAGAACAACGGCAATCGCGCCACCCGCGTCAGTGGGTGGAACGACGGCCTTTATCTGTCGCGCGATGGCTCGCTGGAAGCGGGCGACTATCCGCTGGTCGAAGGCTCGCTGTACGACAACCCGGCGCGCGTGCAGCACATCAGCATCACCGACGCCAACGGCCTTCCCCGCTTCCTGCAGCCGGGCGAGACCTACACGCAGAGCGCCACGTTCCACATTCCGCAATCGATCGGCGGCCCGTTCTATGTCGTGCTCAAGACCGACACCACCACGGTGAAGGATTGGTACTTCAGCTCGCCCAGTTCGATCCGCGAAGGCCTGGATGTCGTGACCGGCAACCTGCCCGGCGCCGTACCGGCCTATCAGGGCGGCGCCCATCGCGTCACCTCGATCCCGATCAACGTGACCCAGGTGGCGCCGCCGTATCTGCAGGTGGCTAACGTCCACGCACCCACCGCGGTCACGGCCGGACAGAGTTTCACCGTCAACTACCACGTCGACAATAACGGCGGCGCCACGCCGGGCGACCAGAGCCAGTGGTACGACATGGTGTACCTGTCGCGCGATCGCACGCTGGACCTGCAGCACGATCGTTATCTGGGTTACTTGAGCCACACCGGCGGCCTCGCTGCCAATGCGGGTTACGACGGCCAGTTCAATGTCACGGCGCCAAAGGATCTGGACGGCGCGTATTACGTGTTCGTGGTGACCGATCCGGCCAACGTGTTCGGCAGCGGGCCGAACGGCCAGGTGCTGGAATTCCGCCAGAACAAGAACAACGAAACCGCCGCTGCGCAGCCGATGCTGATCAACGCGCCACCGCCGGCGGACCTGGTGGTGGGCAACGTCAGCGCGCCGGCCACGGCGATGGTGGGCGATCCGGTCACCATTACCTACAACGTCACCAACAACTCGACCAACCCCGCCACCGGCAGCTGGACCGATGCGATCTACCTGAGCCAGGACAACACCTGGAACCTGGGCGCCATCTTGCTGGGCAAGGTGGCGCACAACGGGGATGTCGCAGCCAGTGCCGGCTACACCGGCACGCTCACCGCGAAACTGCCGCCGCTCAAGGACGGCAGCTGGCGCGTTATCGTGCGCCCGGACATCTACGAAGAAACCGGTTCGCCGGAGACGTTCACGCCTTCGGCCGCCACCATCAATACGCAGGTGCCGCCGCTGGCCCTGGCCAGCCCGCTGCAGACCACGCTCTCCAACGGGGATGTGCAGCTGTACAAGGTGACGGTGAGCGCCGGCCAGACCTTGCGCCTGCTACTCAACGCGCAGGCCTCCTCCGGCGACAACGAGCTGTACATCCGCTTCGGCGACATACCCACCACGTTTGCCTACGACGCCGCATACACCAATGCCGCATCGGCCAACCAGCAGGCGGTCATCCCCACCACGCAGGCGGGCGACTACTACGTGCTGGTGCGCTCGCGCAGTGGCCAGAACGTGCCCGTCACCCTGCGCGCGGACCTGTTGCCGCTGTCGATCACGCAAGTGACGCCCGACACCGGCGGCGTCAGCGACGATGCGCATCGCTGGGTCACGCTGGACATCTACGGTGCCAGCTTCCAGGCAGGCGCCATCGTCAAGCTCTCGCGTCCCGGCGTGTACGAAGCCGAACCTGCGCGCTGGCAGGTGCTGGACGCCACGCATATCCGCGCGGTGTTCGATACGCGCCAGTTCCCGCTCGGCCTGTACGACGTCACGGTGATCAACCCGAACGGCCAGAGCGTGACCGAGGCCGATCGCTATCTCGTGCAGCGTGGCATCGAGGACGATGTCACCATCGGCGTCGGCGGCCCGCGCAATCTCAATCCCGGCGACAGCGCGACTTATAGTGTTTCGCTGCAAAGCCTCACCAATGTCGATACGCCGTACGTGCGCTTCGACATCGGCGCGGTGGAGATGGGTTACAACCAGTACCTGCTGGATGCACTCAACCTGCCGTATGCGATCTTCGGCGCCAACGTGGGTGGTTCGCCGTACGGCAACATCGACGGTGCGCCGGCCAATACGCAAGGCTACGGTCAGACGCCGAGCACGCAGCCGCGCACGGATATTCCGTGGGCCTCGCTGGACGGCACCGAAAACACCAACGGCTACAACCTCGCGCCCGGCTACGCCTTCGACGTCGCCGCCAAGGGTTTCGTGGGCATGGACTTCCGCCTGCAGACCTATCCGGGTCTCACGGCGTGGCTCAACCATGACTTCGATGGCTTGCGCGACGCGCTGTACGCCACGCATCCGGATTGGAAGGCGCAGGGCTTGCTCGACAGTGGCGTGAACAGCCTGGACAAGATCGCGAAAGGATTGACGGCGACCTTCCTGTCCACCGATGCCGACACGCATTTCACCAAGCTGGAGCGGCTTGCCGAGTCGTTCCAGATGAACGTGGTGGCCTCTGCCACCGCGCTCACGCGTGACGAGTTCGTTGCCGAGCAAACGGCGTACGCGATGCGTCTGCGCGCGGCGATCCTGGCCGATGCCAAGGCACCCAGCAGTCTCGCCGTGCTGGCCACCGATGCCTCGCAATGGGTGAACGGCTGGCTGGCCGCGCTGGAGAAGTCCGGCATGTTGTTGCCGGCCGACCAGGCCCCGCCGATCGCCACGAATCCGCAGGTGGTCAGCCTCAACGCCACGCTGGCGGCTGGCATCCTGATGTCCAACGGCGGTGATACGTATCGCACGCAGGCGGACCTCCTCGGCTTCTTCGCCAAGGTGCGGCAGTGGTACGGCAATACCGCCAGTTTCGCGGGCGATCCGAACGCGGCCAAGGGCGCGATCGATCACATCGAAACGCGCCAGGACGACGAGGGCAACGAGGTCGACATTCCGGTGCCCAAGCTGGCCAATGAGGCCGACTATGACCAACACGCCGGACGCACGCTGCAGTTCGAAAACTTCCAGATTTTCGTCGGCGGTCAGGCCGAGCTGGAATACCTGCGCGCGCAAGGCCTGCTCGATCAGAAGTTCAATCCGCTGCCGGGCAAGAGCCTGAACCTTGCGCAGTACCTGCAGTTGATCGCGCAACAAAAGGGCGCAACGCAAGCCGCGATCAGCGCACAAGGGCCGCAAGGCAATGCGGTCGCAAGCGACGGCAGCGTCTATGTACCAGCAGCGACGCCCCTGCCCTACAGCTTTGCTTTCAATAATCCGGGCACGCAGGGCATCGGGCAGATCCGCATCGTCACGCAGCTCGACGCCAACCTCGACCCGCGCAGCCTGCGCCTGGGCGATCTGAAGATCGGCGACATCAACATCCATGTGCCAGCCGATCACACCAACTTCCAGGGCGACTTCGACTTCACCGCCAGCAAGGGATACATCCTGCGCGTGAGCGCAGGTGTCGACGCGGATGCGCATATCGCCACCTGGCTGATCCAGGCGATCGACCCCAATACCGGCGAAGTGATGCAGAACCTCAGCAAGGCTTTGCTGGCTCCGGCGCAGGACGGCAGCAGCAAGGCCCTGGGTGGCTTTGTGAGCTTTACGGTAGCCGCCAGCGCCACGGCCGCCACCGGCGCAAAGATCAAGGCGCAAGCGCGCATCCTCTTTGACGGCGCTCCGCCGATCGACAGCAATGTCGTCACCACCACACTCGATGCCAAGGCGCCGACCACCACGGTCACGGTGACCTCGTTGGGCAACAACGCCCAAGGTGCGCCCGCGTTCGACGTGAAGTGGAACGCGCAGAGCGATGCCAGCGGCATTCGCTTCGTCACCGTGTACGTCGCCACCGATGGCGGCGACTTCAAGATCTGGCAGCGCCAGGTCGATCCCAGCGTGAGCGAGGCGGTGTTCACCGGCGCCACCGGTCACACGTACGAATTCCTGGCCGTCGCCACCGACAACGCCGGCAACCGCGAAGCGGCCAACGTGACCAACGCCGTACTGCCCGATGACGGCGCCCGCCAGAAGGTGCTCGACGGCCTCGGCGTCACGCCGAGCCTGGATTCGACCGCGCAAACGCCGCAGGCACCGCAGGATCGCACCTACCCGACGAACGCCTTGTTCCAGCAGGCGACGCAGTTGCTGCCGGGCAATGTCGCCACCAACAACGCGGGCGATCTCACCGGCGTGCTCGCCCCGTTCAATGCGCGCGGCTTCGCCGACGGCTTCAGCACCGGCGCCGCCGATATCGGCGCGATGGCTATGGTGCAGTTGCCGGATGGCTCGATCCTGGTCAGCGGCGGTACGGAACGAAACGCTGTCTACCACTACGCCAAGGACGGCGGCCACAACGTCACGCCACTCTTCACACTGGCCGAGCCAGTGCTGGACATGGCCGTCGACGCGCTGGGCCAGCTGTGGGTGATGACCGGCAATGAATTGCTGCAGGTCGATGCGAACAGCGGCGCCGTGCTGCGCCATCTGCAAGGCCCCAGCGGCCAGCCATTGACGCATGCCCTGGCGATCCAGCCGGGCACCGGCGACATCTACGTGTCCGACGGCAGCGGCATCGAGGTGTTCCACCCGAACCAGACCGATGCGACGCAGGCGTGGCAGCACTTCAGCAACACACGGGTCGGTGCGTTGGCGTTCGGCCCGGATGGACGCCTGTGGGGCGTGAAGTGGAGCGGCAGCGACATCACCGCCGCCGATCCCAACGGAACCACCGACATCGTCAGCTTCCCGATGAGCGGCCCGACGCTGGGTCGTGCGGAGTTGGAATACCGCCTCAACGGTGTGGTCGACCACCTCGCCTTCGGCCAGGCCGACTCGCTGCTCGATGGCGTGTTGATCGCCACCGGCGGCCTCAACCAGCACGTCGAGGTCAACGGCGTCGCCGACACCACGCACGGCTCCGCCGTGTGGATGATCGAGCTGCAGTCGCGCCGCGTGCTGCAGGTCGCCAGCGGCGGTACGCAGAGCGAAGGCGTGATCACCACGGCCGACGGCCGCATCCTGGTCGCGCAGACCAACCATGTGGATGAGATTGCCGCGGCGCGCGCGCCCAAGGTGCTCGCCACCAGCGTGCCCGATGGTTCACTGGTGCCGCTGCCGCTCAACCAGATCGCCGTGCAGTTCGATCAGGACATGTGGCTCGGCAGCAATGCGCAAGCCGCGCTCAGCGACGGTTCCAGCGTCTTGAATGCATCCAACTACGTGCTGCAATCCAGCGACACCGGCGCCACGCCGATTTCGCCGAAGAGCGTGCGCTGGGATGCGGCCACGCATACCGCCTATCTGGATGTCAGCGGCCTGCCCGCCGGTCACTACCAGCTCACCATCAGCGGCAATCTGCGCAGTGCGTTCCAGCTGCGCATCGGCCAGGACAGCGTCACCGGCTTTACTGCCTTGCTCGATCTCAGCAGCCGCGTGCAGCTGCATTTCAGCAACACCCGTGCCGATCAAAGCACCGGCGCGGTGAGCTACGACGTCAGCGTCACCAATACCGGCACCGACGATCTGCACGGCCCGCTGATGCTGCTGCTCGATCCGGGCACCTATTTTGGCGACACCATTACCGGCGCCACGCAAGGCAGCGGCGATCAAGCCGGTCTGTGGGTGCTGGATCTCACCAACAGCCTGCCAAACGGCAAGCTCGTTGCGGGAACCACGCTGCAGAACCAGACGATTACCGTGGTGCCCGCCAGTCATTTCGGTGCCGGCAACCTCGCGGATCTGGCCAAGTTCAACCTGGGTCACGGCATCTATGCCGTACCGACGCCGGATCTGCCGCCCGCGATCGCAGCCGTCAATGCCAATACCGACACGTCGTATGCCTTTACGCAGACAGCCACCATCGGCCAGGCATGGACGTCGCAGGTCGAGGCCATCGACAACAACAGCAACGCGATCTATTGGCAGATCGTGCAAGCGCCGGCAGGCTTTACGCTGACGCCGCCGAGCAGTGTCACCGTCGATGCCAACGGTAAACACCACGCGATCGCTACGCTGAGCTGGACACCTGGAACGAACGCCGACGCCGACACCATCGTCGTGCTGCGCATCGTCAATGCCAGCGGCAGTGCCACCTTGCAGACCCTGCATATCGCGGTGACCAACGGCAACCATGCACCGACCATCGCACCACAAAACACGGTGATGATGGTCGAAGGCCAGCCGCTGTCCTTGCCGGTGGTCGCCTCGGATACCGACGGGGATCCGCTGACCATCAGCATCACCAACCTGCCACCCGGCGCATCGTTCGATGCGCGCAGCGGTACGCTCAACTGGACTCCCACGTACGAGCAGGCCGGCACCTACAACGGCGTCACCATCAACGTCAGCGACGGCAGGGTGACAACGCGCGAAAGCTTCGACATCGTGGTCATCCCGGCCTGGCCGCAGCCCGTGCTCGCACCGGTCGCACAGCAGACGCTGCGCGAAGGCGATGCGTTCGGCCTGCAGCTTGCCGGCAGCATGCCGGGTGGTTTGAAGCATGCCGACGGCACTACGGTGAAGTTGAGCTACAGCGCCCCGAACCTCCCCGGCGGCATGTCGATCAATGGCGATACGGGCTGGTTGAGCTGGACGCCGGACTATGCGCAGGAAGGGAATGTCTCGGTGCTGGTGAACCTCACGGCCACCTTCACCCTGCCGAACGGCGATGTCAAAACCAGCAGGGTGCAGCAAACGCTGCAGCTCACCGTGTTGCACGCCAATGGCGCCCTGCAATTCGACGGCGATCTGAGCAAGCCATGGACCACGCTGGAAGGTCAGCCGCTGAATATCAGCGTGTTCGCCTTCGATCCGAATAATCCGCAGTTCGAACCCAAGCTGCGCCCGGTGCCTGGTGGGCAGGCGGGTGATCCGAACGAAGGCAACGTCAGCGCTACGGTCAGCTATCAAGTCACTGGCCTGCCGCAAGGCGCCACCTTCGACCCGGATACCTTGCAGATCAATTGGACGCCCGGCTACAACCAGGCCGGCCAGTACAACGTCACGGTGGTCGCCAGCAAGGCCGGCGATACGGCCAGCACGCCGATCACCAGTACGGTGGTGATTCCCATCACCGTGGTGAATGTGAATCTCGCCCCCACCATTGCGCCGATCGCAAGCGCAAGCGTGGACAAGGGCAGCACCCTGGATATTCCGGTCGATGTCGCGGCCAATATCGGCGATGCGGTGACAGTCACCATCGACGGCCTGCCGCGCTTTGCCACCTTCACGCAAAGCGCGCCCGATGCGAATGGACACATCAAGGGCACCCTGCATTTCGCACCAGGCGACAACGATCGCGGCGATTACACGATCACGCTCACCGCACAGAACACCGCCACCGGCATGGCGGCATCGCAGCGCTTCGTGCTGACCGCGAAGAGCTTCACCGAACCGCCGGTGTTCACACTGCCGCAGCAGTTCGTGGCGATTGCCGGTCAAGCACTGAGCCTGCCCATCAGCATTACCGATGCCGATCAGGATGCATTGCACCTGTCCAGCAATGGTTTGCCGATCGGCGCACAGCTGACCATGCAGACGCAGTACGGCCAGGCGCTGCTGACGTGGACACCGACCACCGACGACCTCGGTCCGCACGACATCACCATCACCGTGACCGACAGCGGCCTGCCGCCGCAGAACCAGGGTTATGTCAATCCGGCCAATCCGGTGCCGAACGTCACCACCCATACGATCCATGTGATCGTGGTGGCCGCCGATACGCCGCCGCAGCTACTCGCACTGCAAGTCAACGGCACGGCCGTCAACGACACGGGCAACGCGAGCACACCGGTGGTGATCAACACCAGCGAAGGCGCACCGCTGACGCTGAACCTCTTTGGCACCGACCCGGCCGCGCACCTGATCAACTGGACCGCCGCCGGCCTGCCGCAAGGCATGGCGCTCAACGTGCCGAGCGGCGCGAACGGCAACCAGGCCACGCTGAGTTGGACGCCGAACCTGTTCGCGTCGACGGGTGGCGATAACGGTGTTTATCGCTTCACTGTCACCGGCAGCGATGGCGCCATGAGCTTCATGCGGAGCTTCGAGGTACACGTCGCGCACATCGCGCAGGCACCGAAGATCGTGCCGCTGCCGATGCAGCTGGTCGACGAAGGCAGCACCCTGTCCTTCAGCCTGAACAGCGTCGATCTCGACAACAAGCCGGTGCACCTGAGCGTGCTCTACGACGCCAATACACCACAGGGCATCAACTTCGACGGCACCACCGGCTACTTCGAATGGACGCCGGGTTTCGACGTCGTCGACAAGTCCAAGATGGAGAGCAAGGACTTTACCTTCACCTTCCAGGCCACGGACGGCGCACTCACCAGCACGCAGACAGTGCAAGTGCGCGTTCTGGGTGTGCATCGCACACCGGTGCTCGATGTGAGCAGCCACGCCGTGGTGGTCGGCCAGTCGCTAAGCCTGCCCGTGCAGCTCGGCGGCACCGACACGCGGCAAGGCATCTACGCCAACGACCCGGATGGCGACGCGATCACGCAGGCCATGGCGGTGAGCTTTACCAACCTGCCGCAAGGCGCCAGCTACGACGCCGCCAACAAGCGTCTGAACTGGACGCCGGGTCCGGGCCAGGTAGGCGATTTCGTGATCACCGCCAACGTGGATGACAACCACGGCAATACCGTGCAGCGGACTTTCACGGTTCGCGTGGTGGCCGACGCATCGGCGAATGCACCCAGCATTCTCATCGATAGCGTTCCAAGCATGCCTGCCCTGCCCGGCCAGTCCGTGCAGGTGACCGTGCGCGCGAGCAGTTTCAGCCCCATTGCGAGCATGACGGTGCAAGTACGCGGTACCGGTCTGGGCACCGCTCAGTGGCAGACCGTCGCGCTCGACAGCAGCGGCCGCTTCCAGCTGCAGGCGACTCAACCGGGCACCATCGATGTGCGTGTCACCGCCATCGATGCGGATGGCTTCAGCGACACCACGGACGGCCAGGTGTTGGTCAAGGATCCGTCCGCGGTGGCTCCCGCACCGGCGTGGAGCGGCGCACTGGCCGGTGCAACGCTGGACAGCCAGCCACTGACGATCCATGCGCTCACCGCGCTGCAAGCCAATCTGCAGGAACTGCAGTTGATGGGCTATCGCCTGCAGATCGCGGCCAACGGCAGCGACAACTGGCAGACGCTGGGCGAACAGAGCTACGACGCCAGCAATATCAACCAGGCGATCGCGCTGGCGAACCTCGATCCCGCGCAGTTCCGCAATGGCGTGTATCAGCTGCGCCTCACCGCATGGGATCTGCAAGCCCGTGTTGCGGAAATCGATGCGCGCGTGATCATCGATTCGGCGCAGAAGAGCTTCGGCGGCAACAACGTAGCGGATGTCACCTATCAGCTCGGCGGCCACGCGTTCACGGTGAACCGCAGCTTTGCGGGTAACAGCGGCCATGCCTTCGGTAACTGGGCGATCGCCGGATTCGATACGGGCCTGACGACGGATCAGGCGGCGTCGACCGCCAGCGGTGCCATCGCCGCGTGGACGATGGGCAGCCATATCTGGCTGTCGATGCCGAGCAACCTCGGCGACGTCAATGCGCCGATGCAGAACCTGAGCTTCATGCTCGATGCCAGCGGCACCGCAATGCAGGGTGGCGCGAACGCGCCCATGGTCTACAACGCCAGCTTCGGCAGCAGCCAGGGCTGGACCCTGCAAGCCGCCAATGGCGGCAATCTGCAGCGCATGGGCCTTCATCTCTACGATGAAACCACCGGCCTGCCGTGGGCGCCCAATGGCTACGTGCTGACCGCACCGGACGGCACACAGTATCGACTCGACGCCGCCGGCAAGGTCACCCGCGTCGACTTCAGCGATGGCAAACAGTGGATGGTTTCCGACGCCGGGCTTGCCCTGGTCGGCAGCACCGATCGCATCGATATCCTGCGCAATGCGCAAGGCAACATCGTGCGCATCACCGGTCCGCTCGATACGAACGGCACCAGCCGCAGCGTGGTCTACGCGTATGACACGCAGAACCGGCTGGTGCTTTCGCGTGCGCTCGACAGCAACGGCATGGGCACGCCGTACGGCTACGACGCAAGCGGCCAGTTGCTCACCGATACGCTCACCGCCAACCTCGGCACGGCGGCCATGTGGCTCGGCAATGGCACCGCCAACCAGTGGAACGGCACGCTGCAAGCCGGTCAAACCACCAGCCTCGCCTTCGCGATTCGCGACAGCGAACTGGCATCCACCATTAAGGTGCCCGGCGCGAACGGTGCCTTGATCGTGGCCATCAGCGTCACCTTCAGCGATGCCACGTCGACGCTGCAAGTAGTCGGCGGCGATGTGCTCGGCGACACCGTCTTCAACGGCGCGCACACCATCCTGGTGCGCGTAACCCAAGCGGGCATGAAGCTGCTGCGCCTTACCGGCACCGGTTCGGCGAAGATCAGTGTGTCGATGGCCGGTGACCTCAGCCACCACGGCAAGGTCGACGGCAGCGATAGCGCGGCCTTCGAGCAGGATCTCGCCACCAAGAATCTCGCGGGCGACATCAATGGCGACGGTGTGGTCGACCAGACCGATCGGCAGATCCTCTACGCCAACTATGGCTTCCAGGCCGCCTTGCCGCCGTTACCGGCCGCGAACATACCGACCACGCTGACCCATGTGGGCCTGGGCACTACGATCCCGCTGGATCAGCTGGCGACCGATTACGCGGGCGAAGCCATCTATTGGCGCGTGGTGAGCAGCAGCAACGGCAGTGCCACGCTGAGCACCGACGGCAAATCGGTGGTCTTTGTTCCGGCTGCCGGTTTCAGCGGCACCGCAAGCTTCACGCTGTTGGCCGATGACGGCTTCAGTGCGTCGGCGCCGATTGTGGTCAATATCAATGTCAGCAACGCGCCGCTGATCCGAATCGCCCCGGCGACACTGGGGTTCATGGCGCCGGGCACCAGCATGCCATTGCCGCTGGTCGGTGATTTCGCCGACCAGACGGGCGTCGCGCTGCCTGCGAGCTACCTGCAATTCAGCTCCAGCAATACAAGCGTAGCCACGGTCGACGCCAACGGTGTCTTGTATGTGCACGGTGGCGGCACGGCCGTGATCTCGGCCAGCGGTGGCGGGCTTACCGCGTCCATGGCGTTGACCTCGTCGGCGTCCAGCACCGACAGCGACGTCTATCAGATGAAGATGGACCAGGGCTACACCGTGTACCCGGGCAGCGTCAGTCTGGTCGAGAACCAGGGCACGCGTCAGATCCGCATCAACGCCACCGTCGACGGCGACCAGTCCGCTGCCAGCTACGGCGTGATCTACCGTGTGCAGAACCCGAACATCGTTTCGGTCACGGCCGACGGCTTGATCATGGCCAAGCAGGCCGGCTTCACCATCGTCAGCGTGATTACCGGCGGCTTGCAGAGGGACATCGAAGTTCGTGTCGTCGCCTTGCCTGCAGTCGCACCGCAGACCATCGATCCGGCCATCGGCGGTGTCGTCAACGGCGGCAATGGATTGGTCGCGCAAATCGCGCCGGATTCACTGAGCGCCAGCACCACCGTTTCGATCACGGCGGTCAATCCCACGGATCTCCCGATACCGCCGCCGACCTTGCCGCCGTCCGACTTTGAATTCGCGGGCGCCTTCAACCTGCAAGTCGGCAGCAAGGCACTGACGGTTCCCGTGCAGCTCTCGCTGAAAGCCCCGGCAGATGCCACGGCGGGCATGAAAGTCTATTTCTACAAGTACACCACCTTCCTCAACGAGAAGGGCGTAAGCCAGCCCGTGTGGCTCGCGGTGGAATCCGGTGTCGTGGGCAGCGACGGCTTCATTCATACCAGCTCGCCGCCCTACGCTGGCGTCGACGGCACGGGTTATTACGTGGCGCAGGTGAAGCACAACCCCGACGACGGCAGCCGCCAGGTGGCACTGGGTGTGAGGCCGGACATGCTGTTCAACCCGGCCGGCATGGTCGGCATGATGGCCGGCGGCCTCGTAGGAGCGAGCATTGCGCTCGACTGCATCGGCATCATGGCGGCTCAGGCGATAGCCTGCTATTCGTTCCGCTCCGGCGCGACCTACGTGACCCAGGCCACGATCCCGCCTCATGCACCGAGCACGCCGCCCGTCAGCCTCGACAACATCTTCCCGGACGTGCCCGATGAACTTAAGGCAAAGCAACCGGCGATCACCGACATCAGCTTCGATGTGCAGTCCGGCCAGCTCACCATCACCGGCAACAACTTCGGCGCCGATCAGCCGGGCGTGCTTTACGGGCCGCTGAAGATACGATTCACGTCGCCCGCAGGCGGCTCAATCGACATTGATCCTCCGGCCGGCTATTCGGCCAACCAGATCATCATGAATGCGCCCGCGCACATTCCGCTGGCAAAAATGTCGATCAGCGTGGTGCGGACCATTTGGCTGCAAACGATGACGCCAAGCGGTGATTCCGACGTGCAGAAAAACGAGCTGGCCAGCAATTCAGGGCAGATTGCGTCGCGCGACAACCTCACCTTTGTTTCCCAGGCACATCAGATTCTCGTGCTCGAGAACAATCAGCTCATCAAGACCATTACTGACGATCAAACCGGCAGCCCAGTAAATATGTACGGCTGGCACGTCGATGCGGTGGCGTTCTCGGCCGACAACTCGCGCGCCTACATTGCCGGCTATGCCGGACGCGTCTATGCGATCGATACCGCAAGCCTGCAAGTCTTCGACAGCTATCAGGTCTCGACAGCGACGGCGTCGACGGACATCACCTCGATCGCCGTGGCTGATGACAAGCTGTACGTGGCGCTGGGTGACCGCTACCAGTCGAATTCGAGAGGGCTGTATCAAATCGAGATCAACCCTGCCTCGACGAATTACGACAAACCTTCAGGCACGATAAAGATTCAGACCGATGCGCTGACGCAAGCGCCGTATGGCTTTTACGGCCTCGCCGTCGGCGGTGAGGGCAGGTATCTGCTCGCGACCGTCGCCAACCAACCCTACGTGCTCTTCCCGCATGGCGGAGACAGGTCACCGGGCAAGGTGCTCATCATCGATCTGAAATCGATCGACGAAAACGCCAAGGTGAAATCCAGTCTGGTGCTCGACCAGAGTGGTGGTTTCCAGGGCATCACGCCACTGTTCATCAAGGGCACCTCGGATCCCAACAAGTTCATCGTCTCCAATTCCCGCAGCTACGACCGCGGCATTCTGACGCTGACTGTCACCACGGATCCGAAAACGGGCGACTTGAAGGATGCGAAAGCGGCTCCGCTGATCGATCTCAAGCCTTCCTACCTCACCTCTCGCATTTACTGGCAGAACATTTACGAGTCGCAAGGCATTGTTGTCACGCCGGATCTCAAATATGCATTTGTCGCCGACTACAACCTTGAGCGTCAGATGCTGGAGGGCATGGACCTCTCCGACACCATCGCACTGGATTTCATCGGCGGCAAGATCGGCGTGATCAAGGACCCGTTCGGTACTCCAGTCTTCCTGGGGGCTACCAGCCCCATCTACGGCGGTGCGATGAACGGCCTGACCGTGACGCCGGACGGCACGACGCTGTATGCGCAGCTGTTCAATATCGACACGCCACCCGGCCTGATGAAGTACGACGTGGCCACTCTGATCGCGGACGCGGAAGCGGCTTATAAAGGCGGTTACTGGGACAAGCGGCCGATCGATTACGTCGCACCCAATTCCCAGCAGAAACCTGCAGGTACCCTGCTACCCATCGGCTTTACGCAGGCCATCGGCAGCCAGCCGTTCAAGCCTGAGTTGACCGACCATAAGGTGGACGGCATCGACAGCTATACGGATCCGAAGAAGCTGATCCAGCCCACCTTCTCCTGGTCTGTCTATGACAAGGACTATCAGGAGGGCCAGCCGATCCACTCGACGCTCTACATCAGCGTGTTCGATGCCGACCACGGCTTGTTCCCGGATCCGAGCGACCCCTGGGGCGATCTCAAGAACACCCAGCTGCCTACCAGCATCACGTCCAATCTGCCGATGGTGGGTAACGATCCGAATCATCTCGACAGCCGTGCCGGCCGTACGCTGCAGATCGACGTCGAGGGACATTATGTCGATGGCAAGCTGGTGTTTAAGCTGGACACCAGCACACTCGATCATTTCGGGCTGACGGCTTCGCAAGACTACTACTGGGGTATCCAGTACAAGTCGCAGCTGAATGGCGATATCGCCGTCCAGAACTCCTACAAGTTCACGACGCCGTCCTACCGCGCGCCGGCGGGTCAATACGCCTCGATCACCCTGATCACTCACGGCTATCAGCCCGCCATTGAACAGGGCATGGCTCAGGCGACCATGAGCTACAACACCGGCAGGGAGCTTGCAGAACGCACGGGCGGCGGCCTGTTCATGTACGACCCCGCGACCGGTATCTGGATGGAGTACGACGCAAGCCAGGCGAACATCTATCACGCGCACCCGCTGCATTACACCGCTGGCGACCAGGCGGCCACGGCAGCGGCCAACATGGCGGCGTTGCAGTCGTACAAGGCGGCGGGCAAGCCGATCTTCCTGATTTCGGACTGGTATTCCCAGTCCGGCATGACGACCACCGGCTTTACCGAAGCCGCAGCCGACGCGATTTTTGCCAGCCTGCTGGAAATCGGCGTGGACGATCTCAAGAACTGCCCCTTGCAGTTGATGGCGCACAGCCGCGGCACGGTGGTCAATGGCTTGATCGCACAGCGTCTGGGCCAATGGGGCATTCATCCGACCGATCTGCAGATGACCGATCTGGACGTGCATGACTTCGCCCAGCCCTCGCTGAGCACGGGTCATTTGAACAACACGGACTTCAGCGATCCCAATGTGCTGGATTGGAAGAACATCAACTTCCTCGACAACTACTACGAACGGGAAGCCAACGAGCTGGCGCTCGTGCACATCAACCCGAACGGAAGAGCCTTGTCCAACGATCAGGCCCAGCCGCAGCTACGCAACGACAGCAGCAATGTCAGTTATGAGGGCTGGCTGCAAGGTGGTGCGAAGAAGATCGTCAGCGATGCCAACATCGACTTCGACCTCACGGGTCTGCCTGGCTTCACGGGTATCCAGAACGGCCTCCTTCAGGGCCTCAAGGCCTTTACTGCCGGCCCGCACGGGATGGTGCAGAACTGGTACCTCGGTACCGGTGCGCTCGACCTGAATGCGCCCAGGCTGTCGCAAGCGAACGGGGATGTCAGCGATGGCGTGCCCTTCTGGCGGCAGTTCTCCAACTCGACGGCCTTCAACGACGGGTACGTTTTGAACCCGGCGGTCCTGGACGCTATATCGCCAACCTTGGCAAACCTGTACGCGGCGTCGGGCATGAGCCCCAATTTCCTGCCCTGGTACATCTCCCAGCGGCAGAACATTGCGCTGCAAGACAATCAACCAGTGATGTACGGCACCCAGCAGGTCATGGCCTATGACCAAAACCAGCGCGACCAGTCGTATACCGATGTGTCATGGGAAGGCGGCGGCGAAGGCTGGTTCTATTCCATCATCGGTGGCGGCTCCTCACTGCGGCCGCCGCTGATTTCCTCGGGAACAGGCCAGGTCGACAACAACTACAACAATTCGGAGCGGCCGATCGTCACCCTGCTGCACAGCGGAAGCGGCTCGAACTTGCAGGACTTTGAAAGCGGCAACCAGACCGTCAACAATGGCCTGCAAATCTTCAACGGCACCTTCGAGCAGAGCCGCAATGGCTTCGATGGACGCTTCCTGCAGTCGTACGACGTACCCGGCTGGAGCCTGGACAATGGCGAGGCTCTTGGCGGCAACTACGCCGGCAGCCATGACGATCGCGCGAGCCGTACGCAATTCCTCGATCTGCGCACAAACTGGAATCTCAACGACTTTGTCTTCAAATTCAGCAAGGCTTTCGGCAACACCGGCGACAGCAAGGTCAACGACGCCATCACCAAGCTGTTCAACCTGATTGCCCAGCAGGTTTCTCCGCAGCTCAACGCGGGTATTGCCAGCAATTACGCAAGCATTGTTGCCGATATCAACAGCAACCCCATTAACCGAGGCGTTAACCTGGGGGCGCTGAGCTTCATCAGCAGTGGCACTACGGTCTATCCGTCCATCGCGGCGACCATCGCCAATATTGTCAATGCCATCGCGTCCTCTGGCCTGGAAAGCCAGCTGAGCGCCATCGTCAGCCATCTCGGCATGTCCTTGTCCGATATTCGCGACCGGCTTGGCATCGACTTGACGGGTAATAACGACACGTGGTTGTCCTTCACGGGAGCCGTGGGAGACGCCTACGCGAAATTGGTCAGCAATCCCATCACGGCCAGCCTTGTTCACTCGTTGTTTGCGTTGAATTCATGCGGCGACTGGGACCTCAGCTATGTGCTTGGCCAAGGCAACAATTACTCGGTCACGCACGATCGCATGGCGATTCCGCCAACAGCCACGTCGCTGTCGTTCGAAATCTCTACACGCGCAACGGACGCCAACTCCGTCCTGCAGGTCTTCTGGATTCCCCAGGACAACGGCGGCGATGGCACCGGTGCCGGCATTGACATCAGCAACGGTGGCATAGCGCTGAAGAATTATGCCGACGGCAATTTCCATAACATCGTTCTGTCTGGCATCAGCGGCCTGCATGCACAGGGACGCCTGAAGTTTGTCGTGAAGCCTGGCAGCGGCGAATCCGCGGGTGTATTGGGCGATATCGTTCACCTGGACAATCTGCAGTTCCTCGGCACCGCCGCGCTGCAGACGCAAGGCGCTGCGGCCTCGTCTACCACCAGCACGCTCACCCAGGCCGATATCAACCAGCTCCTGCCTTCGGTTCGCGCCGCCTGGCTTGCTGCCGGTGCCGATCCGAATGTGCTCGCCGATGTGACGGTATCGGTGGGCAACCTGCAGGGCGTGGATGTCGGCGACACCACAGGCCACCAGATCGTGCTGGATGCAAGCGGTGGCGGTCGCGGCTGGTTCGTCGATCCCACGCCGACGGACAATTTCGCATTCGACGGCGCCCATACCGGCAATCAATGGACCTGCTCCAGCCTGTCTCCCGCTTACGGGAAGCTGGATCTGTTCACCGCGATGCTGCATGAATTCGGTCATGCACTGGGCCTGGGACATAGCAGCGACCCGCTGGATGTGATGTATGCATCGCTGGATCCGGGCGTGCGCCGTCTGCCGTCGCTTACCGATCTGTTTGGCACTACCACGGTTGCAGCCAATGCCGTCACCGGCAACACGGCGGGCCATGTCGTCCTGTCGGCTGGCCTCACCCAGGCGCTGTCAACGCCCACGGGTACCGGCATGCAGGCACCGGCCTTCAGCACGGCAGGCTTTATCGGCGATTTTTCCAATACCCAAGCCTGGAGCACGCAAGGTGCGGTTGCTGTCGCCGGCACCACAGCGACCTTGAGCGAGTCGGCCACCAGCCAGACCCGGATCAGCCAGCAATTCCAACTGGGCGCCCTGGACAAATTCCTGCGCTTCACGGTCAGCAACGTCGGCCTGCAAAATCCCGGCGACATGCCCGAAGACGCGTTCGAAGTGGCACTGCTCGACGCCAAGACCGGCGCATCGCTCGGCGGTACGTTCGACCTCAATCACACCGACGCCCTGCTCAACCTGCAAGGCGATGGCAGTGCGCACCTGGGTTCTAACGTCACCTTCGTCACCAACGCCGACGGCAGCCGCACGTACATCATCGATATGCACAACGTGCCCACCGGTACCGCGGTGAACCTGTCGTTCGACCTGATCGGCTTCGGCCCCGCGGGCAGCCACGTCACGATCAGCGACATGGCGACCTACGCCGTACCGCATGCCAACGATGCAGCATTCACCGGCTACGAGGATGGCACCGTCACCGGCAACGTGCTGGCCAACGACACCAACGTGTTCGGCGCGCTGCCGAAGATCGTCTCGGGTCCCGCGCACGGCACGCTCACGCTCAACCCGGACGGCAGCTTCGTCTACACACCGGGGTATCTCTACTACGGCAAGGACAGCTTCACCTACCTGCTCGACAACGGCCTCGCGCAGTCCAACACCGCCACGGTGAACCTCACCGTGATCCATGTGAACCACGCGCCGACCGCCAAAGATCAGTCGCTCAACCTGCTCGAGGATGGCAACGTCGGCGTCAACCTGCGTACCTCATCCAACGATGTGGACGGTGACCCGCTGACCTTCCGCATCGTGAGCCAACCGCAACACGGCACACTGACGCAGAACGCCGACGGTACACTCACCTACACGCCGGGCTACCTGTTCTACGGCAACGACAGCTTCACTTACGTCGCCAACGACGGGCAGCTAGATTCGAATGCGGCGACGGTGAACTTCGCCGTGGCGCATGTGAACCATGCGCCGACGACCAAGGATCAGTCGCTCAATCTGCTTGAGGACGGCAACGTCGGCGTCAACCTGAAAGCGTCCTCGAACGACGTAGACGGTGACCCGCTGACGTTCCGCATCGTGAGCCAGCCGCAACACGGCACGCTGACGCAGAACGCCGACGGTACGCTCACCTACACGCCGGGCTACTTGTTCTACGGCAACGACAGCTTCACTTACGTCGCCAACGACGGACAGCTGGACTCGAATGTGGCGACGGTGAACCTCGCCGTGGCACATGTGAACCATGCGCCGACGACCAAGGATCAGTCGCTCAATCTGCTTGAGGACGGCAACGTCGGCGTCAACCTGCGTAGCTCGTCCAACGATGTGGACGGTGACCCGCTGACGTTCCGCATCGTGAGCCAGCCGCAACACGGCACGCTGACGCAGAACGCCGACGGTACGCTCACCTACACCCCGGGCTACTTGTTCTACGGCAACGACAGCTTCACTTACGTGGCCAACGACGGACAGCTGGACTCGAACGCGGCGACGGTGAACCTTGCCGTGGCACATGTGAACCATGCGCCGACGACCAAGGATCAGTCGCTCAACCTGCTCGAGGACGGCAACGTTGGCGTCAACCTGAAGACGTCCTCGAACGACGTGGACAATGACCCGCTGACCTTCCGCATCGTGAGCCAGCCGCAGCACGGTACGCTGACAAAGAACGCCGACGGCACGCTCACCTACACCCCGGGCTACCTGTTCTACGGCAACGACAGCTTCACTTACGTCGCCAACGACGGGCAGCTCGATTCGAACGTGGCGACGGTGAGCCTGGCCGTGGCGCATGTGAACCATGCGCCGACGGCGACCAATCTTGCGCTGAACCTGGCCGAGGATGGCAACGTCGGCGTCAATTTGCGTACGTCGTCCAACGATGTGGACAACGACCCACTGAAGTTCCGCATCGTCAAGGGGCCGCAGCATGGCACCGTGACGCAGAACGCCGACGGCACGTACACCTATACGCCGACGACCTTCTTCTACGGCAGCGACAGCTTCAGCTGGGTCGCGAACGACGGCCAACTCGATTCGAACGTGGCGACGGCGAGCTTCACGGTCGCCCTGGTGCCGCCGGTGGCGAAGGACTTCAGCTTCTGGCTGCACAACAACCAGACCCGCACGTTGGACCTGCGTACCGACGCCAGCACGATTCCGGGTGGCACGCTCAGCGTGCGCATCGTCACACCGCCGCAGCACGGTCAGCTCGTCCTCAACGCCGACGGCACCTACACCTATGTGCCGACCAAGAACTACATCGGCGCGGACAGCTTCACGTTCATCGCGAATAACGGTCAGGCCGATTCGAACCTCGCCACTGCAACGATCGACGTGAGGGCGCGCAACCGGCCGCCGCATGCGCACGACGATGAGGTCTTCGTCGCCGAGAACGAGACGAAGACGATCAATCTGCTCAGCGATGCCTCCGACCCGGACGCCGATTCGCTGACCACGCGGATCGTACGCGGGCCACGCCATGGCACCCTGGTGTCGAATGCCGACGGCACGTACACCTATACACCGGACGCCAACTGGCTCGGCGATGACAGTTTCGTGTTCGTCGCCAACGACGGCCAGTACGACTCCAACAAGGCGGTGATCCACCTCGACGTCGACAAGCGTCCGGAGGCGAAGGACGAGGGCTTCACCGTGCGTGCCGGCAAACCGACCACGCTCGACCTGGTACCGCGCCACGATGAAGACGACGAGGATGACGAGTGCGATGAGGACCAAGCCGAGCTGCACGCCAAGATCCTGACCCAGCCGCTGCACGGCACGCTGACGCAGGACGAGGACGGCCGCTGGATCTACACAGCCGATCCGCGCTATGTCGGCACCGACACGTTCACCTACGTCACGGCGACCGACGAGCTCGACTCCAAGCCTGCCACCGTGACGCTGACTGTGCTGCCGCCGAAGCGTCCGCCGGTCGCCAAGGATGCCGATATCAGCGTGCCGTCGGAAACGCCGTCGCGCATCGATGTGCTGGCCAACGCCAGCGATCCGGATGGCGAGGTGCTAAACGTGCGTATCATCGATGGCCCGCATCATGGTTGTCTGCACCGCAATGATGACGGCAGCTTCGCCTATGTACCGGACGACGAGTGGTTCGGCGGCGACAGCATCAGCTACTACGTCAGCGATAGTGAGGCCATATCCAATGTCGCTACTGTGCACATCACCGTGGTGGCGATGCCGACCGCCAACGATGCAGTCTTTAAGCTGGAACAGAACGGCAAGGTCCACATCGACCTGCGCTCTCTGGTCGACGATCCGGATGAGGACGCCGAAGATCGCCTCACGCTCAGCGTCGGCAAGCCGGCTCACGGCCAGCTCGTGCAGAGGGACGACGGCAGCTATCTGTACAAGCCTGAGAATGGCTTTGTCGGCGCCGACACGTTCACCTATACGGTGAGCGACGGCATCCACAGCGCTACCGCCACGATCACCTTGAACGTGGGCCGCAACGAGGATGAAGACGACGATGACGGCGAGTGCAGCCGCAGCCAGACCGTATTCGTCACGGCTAGTGCCGGTCACCAGTACGACGAGCGCAGCTACGGCTACATCATCGTCAATCAGGGCTTGGGCATTGATCCGACCAACCAGCAGCGCCGACCGTCGCTGGATTGGGTCAACACCTATCCGACTGACATGGGTAGTTCGGAGAACATCGGCAGCGCCTGGTGGAATGCGTTGGTCGAGCAGCCGTTGCTGAGTTCGGCGGATTTGGCTCAGCGCAGTGGATTGGTGGTGAAGCGGTCGAACTAAGAGGCTGACGTTTCCTCGAACCGAACGGCGCCTATTTGGGCACATCTCCTCCATTTACCCATGGGTGAATGGAGGAGAGGTCCGGGCGGCGAATTCAACGACGTTGCCGCGCAAGATCATCGCCCGCGGGGTGGGCTCCTACAGAGGCGTTGCTAGCCCGTAGGAGCGCACCGTGTGCGCGATGCCATCTTGCGAGACCGTTGCCAGTCCGGTCGCCCAAAGGGTGGGCTCCTACAGGTGTGCAGCTACCGGATTCTCCTGCCTTCCCTCTACCGCCTCTTCGGCAAACGGCTGAACAGCGCCATCAACCCCAAATAGGACAGGTTGACCAGAACAAAGAACCACTGAAGCGCGAAGTCGTGACTGTTCAAGTCACGCAGGGCCGCGTAGGGCGCTGCACCGTCCAGCAAATGCTTGAAATAGCTCCAGGGCATGGACAGCAGGCCCACCGCGAGGCTGCTGAAGAGTCCGGCGTAGTATCTGCTCGGCATCGCGCTGGCCGGCGGATCGATCAGGCTCAATGCGGCGGCCAGCGTCACCAGAAGAAAGTAGATTATGAAAAGGTAGAAGAAAACGCGGCCACGTCCTCCCGTGCCATGCCATTGGCGGCTTACCGTCCAGACCATGAAAAGGGTCGTCACCGCCAGGCCCCATGCGCCTGAGTTCGTCGCGTACCCCTCAAACACGCCGCCGCAAGTGCCAAGCTTTCGGCAACCCGCACCGGCAATGATGTGCTGCGCTGCGGTTCTTGCGTCAGCACCAAACCGCTCTGCAGGATTGGCCGACTGCGCGACCGTTTGGTTAGTGACCCGAAAGGGAAAAGCATCCGGCCTGAAGCCGTACGAGCTTGCATCGTTGATCGGGCCGCCGCTCAGCATACGGATGAGCGTCGCGATGATGCGTTCCTTGTCTTGCGGAACGCTGACCATATCCACCAGGCAATAAACCTGCCCCGTCCCTCCGGGGGCCACACTGCCGAACTTGCATCTCATCGGCATTCGCCCGCCAACAGGAATGCCCAACTCAAATTGGCCCGATTCAACGGTCTTATTTCGAATGAGCGCCGATACAAAGAGAAAATAGGCGTCACCGATCGAATGACCGGTTGAATGCGTGACCCTTGCATCAAACGCGCCCCAAAGTCCGGGCTGCAAAGACACTATCTCGACACCGGCCGTTCCCCGCCCGAGATCGGCCATGCGGCGATCCGGGCCTTGCTTGTCTTCCGCGGTACTCGCTTGAATCGAGTAGCCCTCGTGCATGAAATCGGTGCGCAATTGATCCAGGGAAACCGGAGCCGTTGCTTCCTGCTTCAACGCTTCTCGCACGGTCGCTGCCGGCGTGTAGGGTCGATTGAGCAAGTGGAGAAAGGCGGTGCGCTCGCCATAGGATTCAAGCCGCCGCGCATCCTCGGCGAACCCGAGTTCGAACATCGTCGCTGCGGCGGTATGCAGGGCAAATGCTTCTGCGGGCACCGGGCCATCCAGGATTTCTCGCACGAGCGGCGCGCTCTCCTCCCTTGGTGAGGAGGGTGGAGAGGCGATCGCGTTGCCGATACATACCAGCAAGAAGAGCACGCCCCATATCGATCGCAATGGCCGGTCGCGCATAGAGACCCCTTTTCCACGGTCGAGTTGAATGGGCATGCCTACGCAGAACTCATCAGAGCATCCCTAAGACTCTGGCTGCTCGATCACCATGCTATGCACGCCCTCGCGCCGCGCAAGGCCGGGCCCGTACTGCACAACCTGACCATCCTTGAGAATCACCGTGTAATCGGTATGGACAACGGATAGCCGTGTGCGCTTACGCGCGAGATAGGTGTAGACCTCGAATTCACCCACGGTGCGCATGGCATCGGGGCGCCCCAATGCCGCAACGACCTGTTCGCGCGTGCTGCCCGGATCGAGTTTGGTGATTTTCTGGCCGGTGGTGTGGCAGCCGGCCAGGACGACCGCCAGTACGGCCGCTCCCATGATGCGCTTCATGACTCCCCCTGAGACTGGAAAACAGTACGCCAAGCGCTGGCGAATGAGCGCGCATGGTAGCGCATGTCGATGTCAATCAACCTGTGCCAAGCCAGTCTCGCGTAAGTCTTTGCACTGCCATACGTGCGATGCCAAAATGCCCAGGCTTCAGGGGGATTTACCGGATTGACGAGGGTTTGCCGCCACGCACTTCGTGGCGACTGCCCGGCCGTCGCGGCCTATGACTGGCCAGCCTCTCCCTCCGGGCACTGCGAAGGGATTTGAGGTGCGACGCAATCGTTTTCATGCCAACGGAACACGCTCAACCAGAGCAGGCTCAACCAGAGCACGCCCAACCAGAGCGGGTTCGGCCAGTGCAGGTTCGACGGCTGTCGTCGCAGGCGCCAAGGTGAAGCGCACGCCTTTGTCCATGGCGATCTGTTCTATGGCGATAGGTTGCTTCGGCCTGATGGGCAGCCATCTCGCTATCGCAAGTTCAAACGTCACTTCGCTCGGCGAGCTGTTCGCCATTGCCCACGACAGCGAGCCCGGTTACCGCGCTGCAAAGGCGAATCTCGAGGCTTCGAAGGCGCGCGCACGACAAGCCTATGGCGCCATGCTGCCGCAGATCACCGGAACCGCCACCAGCAACGGCAATCGACGTCGCTACGAAACGCTGGACAAGAACAAGCCGCTGCACGACCGCTATCACAGCCTCACCAATCAGCTGAGCCTTACCCAGCCGATCTGGCACCCGGCCAATATCGCCACGCTCGATCAAGCGCACGACACGACCCAGCAGGCCGAGTACCAGCTCAAGGACACGGAGCAGCAGCTCTACCAGAAGCTGGCTACGGCCTGGTTCGATCTGATGGAAACGCGCGACGAAGTGGCGTTCACCACCGCGCAGCGCGATGCCTTGCATGCGCAATGGGACATCGCGCGCCGTGGCGCCGAGCTCGGCACGCAGGGCGAACCGCAGGCCGACGATGCACGCGCCAAGTATGAGGAAGCCGCGGCGGACGAGACGTCGGCCGAGATGGATCAGGCGGCCAAACTCGCCGCACTGGAGCAATGGGTGGGTTCGGCCAATGGCCTCGAACAGCCATTCCTGCGCGACGATGTGGATTTGCCCGAACTGGTCGGTAGCGACTTGGATCAATGGCTCGGACAGATCGACGCGCATAGCCCGGCCCTGCGCGCCGCGACACGTGCGCTGGCCGCCGCCGAAGACGAGATAAGCAAACAACGCGCCGGCCACCAACCCACCCTCGACATGGTGGCCAGCTACGGCAACAACGATCAGGCCGTGGGCAACTTTCCGGGCCAGACGGGTTACCACATCCGCACGCTTACGGTGGGCTTGCAGTTGAATGTACCGCTCTACTCCGGCGGCACCCAGTCAGCCAAGGTGGCCGAGGCGATCGCCTTGCGCGACAAGGCGCGCGACGATCTGGAGGCCGCGCGACGCCAGGCCATCCTCAACGTGAAGAATGCTTTTCTCGGTTGGCGCGGAGGCACGGCCAAGGCCAAGGCGGCGGGCATGGCCCTGGCATCGGGCCAGCGCGCGCTGGCGGTTGCCGAGCGCGGCACCGCGCGCGGCGTAAAGACCGAGGCGGATGTGCTCACTGCGAAGCAACAGATCGCCGCGGCGCGTCGCGACATGCGCAAAGGGCGCTACCAGCAGCTCACTTCGTACATCAAGCTGCGGGCCACGCTGGGCGACCTGACGGCCATGGATATCGACGAGCTGGATCAATGCTTCGACGCCCATGAGGAAAGCACTCTCCACCTCGCCAGCCACGTGCAGGAGAAGGAACGATGAGCGCCCTGCCCTCACCGCCCGATTCGACCGAGCCCGGTTCGATCGAGCCCGATTCGATCGAGCCCGGCTCGACCGAAGTCGCGCCCTCCGACATGGCGCCCCCATGGCAACGCTTCGTCGGCGCGCGCCATTCCGCTGAATTCTGCGATGCCTGGCTTGCGCTACTGCGCGAGAAGTTTCCGGTCATTGCGCAGGCGGCCGTGCTGGTCGAATCCACCGATGGACAAAACTTCGTACCGATTGCGGTGTGGCCGGCGGCGAATGGCGATATGTCGCGCATGGGCGACGCGGTGCAGCGCGCGCTGGTCGAACGCCGTGTCGCCATACAACCCCTCGCGGAAACGCCCGGTACATGGCACATCGCTGCGCCCATCGCGGTGAGCGAACATATCGCCGGGGCCGTGGTGCTGGAAACACCCATGCCGGACGGCATGCTGCCCGTACTGTTGCGGGAGCTGCACTGGAGCAGCGCCTGGCTCACCAATCTGCTCGGCAAGCGCGAGCATGACGCGGCGGTGGAATCCAGCACGCGCTCGCTGGGTGTGTTGGAAACTATCGCTACTTCGTTGCGTCACGAACGCTTCCAGCAAGCCTTGTTCGACCTGTCCAACGAATTGCGCCGGCGTTTTGACTGCACGCGGGTCGCCATCGGCCTGGTGCGCGAAGCGCAGGTGCGTTTGGCGGCGCTGTCCGAAGCCGCCACGTTCGAGAAGTCCTCGCCGCTGGTGCAAGCCTATATCGCCGCCATGGGCGAAACCTGCGATCTGGCGCAGCCGATCGAAGTGGCGCAACCGGACAGTGAGGCGCCCGCCGAAAGCTATCGCGCCCACGCCGCGCTGCTGCAACGTACCGGCGCCGGCAGACTGCTGTCGCTTCCGGTGTCGCAGCAAGCACGCTGCATGGCTGTACTGACGCTGGAGCGCGGGCCGGAACAGGCGTTCACCGAGGTGGAGCGCAAATGGCTGGAGACGTTCGCCGCCTTGCTTGCACCGGTGGTGGCTCAGCGCCGCGATGCCGAGCGCAACTCCCTGCAACGATTCGGCGATGAGGCGAAGCGCTTCCTCGGCGCCTTGCTTGGTCCGCGCTATCTGCTCTGGAAGCTCGGCGCAGCGCTGGCGGTTTTGGCGATCGCCATACTGGTATTCCTGCCGGTGTCGTATCGCGTTTCGGCCAAGACCGTCACCGAAGGCGAAATCCAGCGCGTTGCGGCAGCCCCGTTCGAAGGCTTTCTCGCCGCCGGCTTCGTGCGTGCCGGCGACACGGTGGTGAAAGGCCAGCCGCTAGCGCAGCTGGATGATCATGACTTGCGGGTGGAGCGCGCGAAGTGGTCCAGCGAGCGTGATCAGTACGACAACAAGCTGCGCGAGGCGATGGCCGGCCACGACTTGACCGCGATCCAGGTAGTCAGCGCGCAATTGAACGAAGCGCAGGCGCAGCTTGATTTGCTGGATGACAAATTGGCGCGCGTGAAGGTGCTGGCGCCATACGACGGCGTGATTGTCAGCGGTGATCTCAGCCAGCAGGTGGGTACGCCGTTGGAAGCAGGCAAGAAGCTGTTCGAGATTGCACCGCTGCATAGTTACCGGATCATTCTGCAGGTCGACGAGCGCGATGTCAGCCAGGTGCAGACCGGGCAGCAAGGCGAGCTGGTGATGAGTGGACTCGCTGGCGATCCGATGCCGTTTACGGTGGCCAGAATCATGCCGGTGGCGACCGCGCAGGACGGCAAGAATTTCTACCGGGTAGAGGCGCGCCTGCGGCACGAATCGCCGCTGCTGCTGCCCGGCATGGAGGGTGTGGGCAAGATCGGCGTGGGGCGTCGCAAACTCGGCTGGGTGTTGCTGCACGGCTTGCTCGATTGGGTGCGGTTGAGCTTATGGAATTGGGGGCTTTAGGCGTGAGGGGCGTCCTCGCGAGATGGCATCGCGCACAGGGTGCGCTCCTACCGGTGGGTTGCATGGGGTGGCGTCATGGCGCGTAGCCCCTTCAGCCCCTCCTGGCACAGCGTCGCCCAGCTCCGCCCGCGACTGATGCCCTATGCCGTTGTACAGCGCGTCGTATTCCGCGGCCGTCCCTGGTACGTGGTGCAGGACCAGACCGGCGGGCGCGTCTATCGCCTCTCCACCGCCGCCTACGCATTGATCGCCGGCATGGACGGTCGACACACCGTGCAGTCGCTGTGGGAACGCGCCAACGCTTCTGAGTCGCGCGATGCCTGTACGCAACCGGAAGTGGTGGATCTGCTGGTGCAACTGCACGCGGCCGATCTGTTGCAGACCGATGTGGCGCCCGACTCCGCCGACGCATTGGATCGCCATCGACGCAAGCGTTCGGAAACGCTGCGCCAGTGGCTGCTCAATCCGATGAGCCTGAAGCTACCGCTGTTCAACCCGGATCGCCTGCTGACCCGCCTGTCGCCTTATGTCGGTTGGTGCTTTGGTCCGCTCGGCGCGCTGCTGTGGCTTGCGGTGATGCTGCCTGCCTTGGCGCTCGCCGCGCAGCATTGGGGCGAGTTGACCCACAACTTGTCGGATCGCGTGCTGTCCTCCAGCAACCTGTGGGTGATGCTGGCGGTGTATCCGGTGGTGAAGCTGTTGCACGAACTCGGCCACGGCTTTGCGGTAAAGCGCTGGGGCGGCGCCGTGCGAGAGCTGGGGTTGATGTTCCTGATCTTCGCGCCGGTGCCTTATGTGGAAGCCTCGTCGTCGGCGGCTTTTCCGTCCAAGTACCGTCGCGCACTGGTCGCCGCGGCGGGCATGCTGGTGGAGCTGTTCCTGGCGGCGCTGGCTTTGCATGTTTGGCTGCTCGCCGAGCCCGGCGTGCTGCGCGCGGTGGCATTCAACACGATGGTGATCGGCGGCGTGTCGACCCTGGTAGTGAACGGCAACCCGCTGTTGCGCTACGACGGCTACTACATTCTTTCCGACCTGATCGAGATGCCCAACCTGGCGCAGCGCGGCCAGGCCTGGTGGACGTATCTGCTCGATCGCTATGCGTTCGGTGCCACCGACGCCGTCAAACCCGACGAGACGCCGGCAGAGCAACGCTGGCTGTTCTTCTACACCCCGCTGGCGTGGTGCTATCGCACGTTTGTCACGGTGTCGGTGATCTTTCTGGTGGCCGGCAAGTTCTTCATCGTCGGCGTCATCATGGCCTGCTGGAGCGCGATCAGCCTGATCGGCATGCCGGTGCGCAAAGGCTGGAAGCATCTTCGCGAAAGCCCTGCGCTGCAACGTTGCCGCAGTCGCGCGGTGCGCCGCACGCTGGTAACGCTCGGCGTGCTGTGCGGACTGCTGCTGTTCGCGCCGGTGCCGTTGCGCTCGCATGCGCAAGGCGTGGTGTGGCTGCCCAACCACGCCATGCTGCACGCGCAGGAGAATGGCTTCTTCGCGCAGTGGCTCGTGCAGCCGGGACAAGCCGTGTCTCGCGGTCAGCCGGTTTACACACTCGCCAATCCGCAGTTGCAGGCCGAGCTGGCGGTGAACAAGGCCAAGTTCGAACAGGCGCAGGCGCGCTATGACGCCGAGCAGTTCACCGATCCAGTGAAGGCCGGTGTTTCCGGGCGTCAGTTGCAGGAAGCACGCGAAGTCATGGAGCGCGCACAGGCGCGGGCGGCACGTCTGGTCGGCGGCGCAAACGACGACGGCCAGCTGATCGTTGCTACGGCGCAGGACATGCCCGGGCACTACTACAAAAAGGGTGAACTGCTGGGCTACGTACTGGCGCCGCGCGAGTTGCTGGTGCGCGTGGTCGTGCAGCAGGACGACATCGATCTCGTGCACGAGCGACTCAACGGCGTCACCCTGCGTCTGTCCGATTCGCTGGGTGACGTGCATGACTCGCACGTGGTGCGCAGCTTTCCCGGTGCGGTCGACGAGCTGCCCACGGCGGCGCTGGGTTTGAACGGCGGCGGTGTCATCCCGACCAACCCGAACGACACCAACGGGCTGAAGACGCTGCAGCGCGTGTTCATCGTCGACCTTGCTTTGCCGCCTGATGCAGCGCCGGCCTTCGGCGAGCGCGTGCATGTGCGTTTCGATCACGGTAGCGAGCCGTTGGCCAAACAGATGCTGCGGCGCCTGCGCCAAGTGTTCCTGAGTCATTTCAGTGTCTGACGTACGTGCATTGCTGGCTCGTCGCGAACTGCGACTTGGCGATGGCCCTTATCTGGAGCGGCTCGACCCCAAGCGCTCGGCCTGGGAAGACAGGCTACGCGCCTGGCTGGGCAAGCTTCCCCGTTTCGACGGTCGCCGCGCACGCGCTTTTTTGCAGGCCACGGCCGCGCTCGAAGGCGCAGCCGCTGCTTGTGACGACCTAGGCCTGCGCCATCGCTTGCACGAGGTTTCCCGCGAAACCCATCGGCAGGGTTTTACCGACGAGCAACTCGCAGCGTCGTTCGCGCTTATCCGCGAAGCCTCGCGTCGCACGCTGGGCATGCGCCATCACGACGTACAGCTGCTTGCCGGCCGCGCGCTGCTGCAAGGCCGACTGGCGGAGATGTCCACCGGCGAAGGCAAGACGCTTGCCGCCACGCTGGCCGCCTGTACCGCCGCGGTCACCGGCGCCGCGGTGCACGTGGTTACCGTGAACGACTATCTGGCCGAGCGCGATGCCGAACACAACCGACCGCTGTTCGATTTTCTCGGCCTCAGCATCGGCGTGGTGCTGCAGGACATGCCGGTGGCGCAGCGACGCGAGGCGTATGCGTGCGACATCACCTATGTCTCCAACAAAGAACTGACCTTCGATTATTTGAAGGACTGCATCGCGCTGGGCGAAGCCTCGCTGACCCAGCAGCGCCTGCGTGAGCTGGCCGGCGCACGGCGTGGCGAACCGCCCATCCTGCGCGGCCTGCATGTGGCGATCATCGACGAGGCAGACAGCGTGCTGATCGACGAGGCGAGCACGCCGCTGATCATCTCCGAGACCTTGCCCGACGACCTGGATCCGGCGATCTACTCTCAATCGATTGCACTGGCCCAGTCGCTGCAACCCGGCATCGATTACATCAAGGGCACTCACCGCGATATCTGGTTGACCCCGCAAGGCAAGCAGCAGGTGCGCGACGTCACTGCCGCCTATGACGGCCTGTGGCGGTCGCCGCTGTGGCGCGACGAATTCGTGCAAAAGGCGTTGTCCGCGGTGCACTGCTTCCAGCGCGACCAGCACTACATCCTCGCCGAGGGCAAGGTGCAGATCGTCGACGAATCGACCGGGCGCGTGATGCCCGACCGCACCTGGGAGCGCGGCCTGCACCAGATGATCGAATCCAAGGAAGGCTGCGAAGTCACCGGCCAGCGTCGCACGCTGGCACAGATCACCTATCAGCGCTTCTTCGGGCGCTATCTCCTGCTTTGCGGCATGACCGGCACCGCGCAGGAAGTCGCGACGGAAGTAAAGCAGACCTACGGCCTGCCAGTGACGCGCATCCCCACCCACAAACCGAGCCGGCGGGCACGCCTGGCCGATCGCATCTGCGCCGACGCGACCCAGCGCTGGCAGGAGGTCGCGCGCCGCGCCACCGAAGTCGCCGCCAGCGGCCGCGCCGTGCTGATCGGCACCCGCTCGGTCGAGGCATCCGAAGTACTCAGCCAATGCCTGGAACGCGACGGCATCGTCCACACCATGCTCAACGCAAGACAGGACAAGAGCGAAGCCGAGGCAGTCGCCCAGGCCGGGCAGCCAGGCCGGATCACGGTGGCGACGAACATGGCCGGCCGCGGCACCGATATCAAGCTGACGCCGGAAGTCGAACAGGCCGGTGGCCTGCACGTGATACTTACCGAGTTCCACGAGACGGCGCGCGTCGATCGTCAGCTGTTCGGCCGCTGCGCACGCCAGGGCGACCCCGGTAGCGCGGAGGCTATCGTCAGCGTGGACGATGAGCTGTTCCTGCGCTTCGCCCCCAAGCCGGGCCGCTGGCTAATGAAATGGCTGGTGCCGGATCGCCGGCAAAGTCGCCGATGGTTGCGCCGCTGGGTCACCCATGTGCAGGACCGCGCCGAAAGTCACTACCGAAAGCAGCGGGTTCAGACTTTGGCCCGGGATACGCAGTGGATGAAGGCGCTGGGGTTTGTCGGCAAGACGCGGCGGTAAGAGGCATCTCTTTCGAGGTGTTCGCCCTCTGCGTCCTCTCCCTGGTTACCGATTTGTGCACGAAGAGAAGCTGTAGCTTCCTCTCCCCTCGGGGGAGAGGATTGAGGTGAGGGGCGGGTGCTCGCGATGACCTCTCAATCTCGTCACCCCGGCGCAGGCCGGGGTCCAGTGGCGTTCGCATCGCGCGTGCTTCAGCGCGTGGTTCGTCGCTGCAGCCCGGAATCCAGGCTCTCTGGATGACCATTTCAATTTCATCCGCCGAAGGCGTCTAAGGCTACAGGGTCACCTGACGAGCGCCTTGCCTTGAATGTGAAATCGATCGACTTCAAGCTCTTTTCTGCCCTGACCGGCTTACATCCTCGCGCATGGGATCGCGACGACTTCGCTGCGGCCGATCCATTCGGCGTCCGCGTCGGCGTACTCACGACCAAGAATGTGCGGATCAAACAGGCCTGCCTCACCATTGAGCTGCAGCCCAGATCGTCACTGAACCGGGTAGCGCATTTCTTCATTTCACTGACGCCAGCCTTCTCCAACCGGACCATCTGGAGCATGCGCCACAGGCCAAGCTATTGGCGCATCGATCCCGCCGACATTCCCAACTTTCGCCGGCTGCAAGCCCTGATGAGCCTTCCGGATTTCGACGAACGGTTCCAGGAAGCAAACCTGTGCGCCTACACGCGGCGCGTACGTGCACCCCAGGCGACATCCCGCACAACCATGACATCGCTTTACCTTCAACTGGCACCGAACAGACCCTTCGCCCTGCTATCCAGGGATGCTTATCAGCCCAGCTCGCTGTTGTTCAATGCAACCGCTTGGCCACAGGCGCGCGCGGTATAGCCGCGAAGGTTCGGTAGGAGCGCACCCTGTGCGCGAAAGCCCTGCGAAGCGGGGCTGCTTTCCAAGCGCGCCTCATCGGACGCGTTTCGCGCACAGGGTGCGCTCCTACGGTGACGCGTGCTGCTTGCTCATGTACCCGAGCGCCTGACACTGGAAGAGACGCGAGCCCGAAGCACGACGCCTGCTCTCAGACCATTTCTCTTTGGTTACTTTCTCTTTACTCCGGGCATCCATTCCCTCCGCCCTTCGGGCCAGCTGCGCTGTTCGCACCCGCTCCTGAGGGTGCGTGGGTCAGCAAAGAGAAAGTGACCTGGGCGCCGGCAGGCGTCCGGAATGCCCGCTGCATAAGCGGCCAGGTCGCGATAACCCAACGATTGTCGCGAATACAGAACACATCCCTCAGCACCGCTCCATATAGGCATCTCTTTTGGCAAATTTCCTCTGGCCAAACAGAAAAAAGTGACCCGGGCCGCAGCAGCGGTTCGAAAGCCCGCGGCAGGCGAGCCCGTGCACGCAGACGCGACAACCGAGCGATAAGGCACTGGATTCCGGCCTACGCCGGAATGACGAGGGAGAGGAGGTATCGCGAGCACCTGCCCCTCACCTCAATTCTCTCCCCGAAGGGGAGAGGAGGCCAACGCAAAGAGTCACGCTCACGCGAGCACCCTCCCCTCACCCCAACCCTCTCCCCCGTGCACAAATCGGTGAACGAGGGAGAGGGAGTTCAAGCATGCTCACGCACAAGGTGAGATGTGCACAAGAGACAGGCTCAACGCCAAGTCATCATTTCTCCACGAAAGCGCGTTCGATCACATAGTCGCCCGGCTCGCGCGTCCGTGGCGAAGCACGAAAGCCGCGACCATCGAGCAGAGTGCAAATGTCGTCCAGCATGGCCGGGCTGCCGCACAACATGACGCGGTCGATGTCCGGGTTCAGCGGCGGCAGGCCAATGGCGTCGCTCATCAAGCCATCGGCAATGGCGTCGGTGATGCGGCCGCGGTTGCGGAACGGATCGCGGGTCACGCTGGGGTAGTAGATCAACTTCTCGCGCACCAGCTCACCCAAATACGGATGCTGTGGCAGTTCCCGTTCCAGATACTCGGCATAGGCAAGGTCGCTGATATGCCGCACACCATGAGCCAGCACGACCTTGTCGAAACGCTCATAGGTCTCCGGGTCGCGCACGATGCTGAGAAAGGGAGCCAGGCCGGTGCCGGTACCGAGCAGGTACAAGTGCTTGCCAGGCTTCAAATCATTGAGCACCAGGGTTCCAGTCGGCTTGCGACTGACCATGACCGAATCGCCTGGCTTGAGGTGCTGCAAGCGCGACGTGAGAGGGCCGTGGGCCACTTTGATGCTGAAGAACTCCAAGTGCTCTTCGTAGTTGGCGCTGGCGATGGAATACGCGCGCATCAGCGGCCGGCCATCGACCTCCAGACCGACCATCACGAAATGCCCGCTATCGAAACGAAAGCCGGGATCGCGCGTGGTGCGGAAGCTGAAAAGGCTGTCATTCCAATGGCGCACATCGATCACACGCTCAGTCTCCAGTACGGCCATGGTCGCTTCCTCTGATGTTGAACGATGGGTGCATGCAAGCGGTCGACGCGACAGCGGCATTCACAATCTTTGTACGGATCGATTGCGACGATTGGATGTCCAATCAAACATCGCGTGACTTTCTTGGTCAATTACTCAAGTAAGCGAATCCAATATGCTGTCGGTGTACTCGTCAAGCACCTTCTTTGTCGCGACCACCTTCACCAAAACCAACATGCCCTGGTAGCTGACGCAAAGTTGACGCGCAAGCTTTTGCGGATCTTTGGTGGACGGAATCTTGCCGGCCGCCTGGCCACGCTTGACCAGCTCCAAGAACTCGCGCTCGAACATGCGAATGCCGGCGATCACCTTGGTATGCGTCGGCTTATCGTGCATGCCGATCTCGATCGCGGTGTTCGTGAGCAGGCATCCGCGCTCCTTGCCGAGCGCCGCGTGATAGGTCGTCGTAAACAGCGCACGTATGCATTCCATGGGGTCGTCGCCATGTAGATGCTCATCGATGCGTCGCTTGACGACATTCGCCAAATAGAAGTCCAGCGACGAAAGAAATACATCCTGCTTGCCGCCGAATGCGTTGTAGAGGCTACCGGACAGCAAACCGGTAACGGCCTCCAGATCCTTCATTGATGTTGCCCGGTATCCGCTGCGTCGAAAGAGCTGCGTCATCTCACGACGAGCAACGACGACATCGAAATCTTTCTCTCTTGTCATGGCACATGCCCCATGTTATCTATTATTTGGTTGACCGATCAAAAATGTCGACAACGCTTCATTTTAGCGCAACAAACTTGAGTTAGCCTGCTCGACGCTTGGGGACATTGAAGTTCCTTCGACGGCCGCCGGTCTCGCTGGCGGCCTCTCTCTCCAAGTCATCCACGCCGCCGCTCTCAGCGGTGGTGAATCGCCATGGGGTTTTGCAGCGCAGTAACGCCAAGGGTGGAATACGTATATGGACGCACGTTCAGTCAGCACGATCGTTGATGCCGGGTCCGTTGCAGTTGACGCGGCTGTTGGTATCGAGAAAAAAGTCGCCGTCGTTGGATTGGGTTGTTATTACCCAGGTGCGAAATCGCCCGCAGAGTTATGGCAGAACATCCTTGCCAGGCGGCAGCAGTTTCGCCCGATGCCGGATGGCCGCCTGCCGCTGGCCGATTACTACGACGCCGACCGGCGCACGCCGGACAAGACCTATGGTCATCGCGCCGCCGTGCTCGATGGCTATGCGTTTGATTGGGCTGCGCGGCGAATTCCAAAAAGTACGACCGAAGCGACCGATATCGCTCATTGGCTGGCTCTGGATACGGCGCTGCAGATGCTCGACGACGCGGGCTACGACGCCACGCGCCTGCCGCGTCATACCACCCAGGTGATCGTCGGCAATACGCTTACCGGCGAGTTCACCCGCTCCAACACCATGCGCTTGCGCTGGCCCTATGTCCTCAAATGCCTGCGCGCCTCGGCGGCGGCGGCGGGTTTGTCGGGCGATGCATTGCAAGCGCTCGAACAAAGCATGGAGCTGTCATTCAAGTCGCCCTTCGCTCCGGTCAACGAGGACACGCTCGCCGGCGGGCTGGCCAACACGATTGCCGGGCGCATCTGCAATTACTTGAACGTCAATGGCGGCGGTTACACCGTCGACGGCGCCTGCTGCTCCTCGCTGATTGCGGTGTATACCGGTGCCATGAGCCTGGTCGCAGGCCACAGCGATTTTGTGATTGCCGGCGGCGTAGACATCAGTCTCGACCCCTTCGAGTTGATCGGCTTCGCCAAAACCGGAGCGCTGACGTCGACCGAAATGCGTGTTTACGATGCGCGCGGCGATGGCTTCATTCCTGGCGAAGGCTGTGGCTTTGTCGGCCTGAAACGTCTCGCCGACGCCCAGCGTGATGGCGACAAGATCTATGCCGTCATGGATGGCTGGGGCATGTCCTCGGACGGCCGCGGCGGCATCACGGCACCGAGTGTCGAGGGCCAGCATCTGGCGATCGCGCGCGCCTATCAGCAAGCTCGTGTCCAGCCGGACGTGCTCGATTTCATCGAGGGGCATGGCACCGGCACCACGCTGGGAGACAAAACCGAATTGCTGGCGATCGCCAAAACGCTGGGTCTCGCGGCCAAGCCGCAACAGTGCGGCGTAACGTCATTCAAATCCATCGTCGGGCATACCAAAGCCGCGGCAGGCATCGGCGCGTTCATCAAAGGCGTGATGGCCGTCAATCAGCGCGTGCTTCCGCCCACGGCGGGTTGCGAGCAGGCGCATTCGGTCTTTGCCGGCGAAGGACGTGCGATCTATCCGTTGATCCGCGGCGAGAAGCGCTCGCCGCAGGCCAGGCTGCGTGGCGGCGTGTCCGCCATGGGGTTCGGTGGCATCAACGTCCATGTCACGCTGACGTCGCCGGATGAGGCGCCCATGCCGTCGCTGCAGGGCGGATTCGACGAGCGTGCCAGCATGGCGTCATGGCAAGCGGCCGAAGTGTTTCCATTTGCCGCTGAAACACCTGCCCAGTTACGCGAGCTGATTACGCAGACGCGCCGTGATGCCAAAGGCATCAACACCGCTGAACTGGCCGACCTCGCCGCTGATCTTGCGTCCAGGATCAGCACCTCGGGTCATCATCGGGCGGCCATCGTCGCCGAGACACCCGATCAGCTCCGCGAAAAACTCGATGCCTTGTTGGTCATGTTGCAAGACGCGCCGGTGCCGGGCCATGCGCGCATGGACCAGCCGCGCGGTATCGCCATGGGCAGCGGGCTGTCGGTACCGCGCCTGGGCTTTCTCTTCCCCGGCCAGGGATCCCAACAACTGGGCATGGCGCGCATGCTCATCGAACGCTATGAGTGGGCGCGTGAACTGGCGCAACACGCGGAGCAGTGGGCAGCCGAGGTCGGCACGCCATCACTGCTGCCATCCGTGTTTCCGAACCTCGATCGGATGCCGCACAGCGGGGATCGCGAACCCTCGATACTGGCGCTTCGCCAGACCGAAATAGCACAGCCGGCGATTGCCCTGGCGTCCTTGCTGTGGCTGCAATTCGTCGAGCGGCTTGGCCTGAAGCCCGACTGCGTGCTCGGTCACAGCCTGGGTGAGCTGACCGCATTTCATGCGGCAGGCGCATTCGGCGCTCGGGAGCTGATCCAGCTGGCCACGTTGCGCGGGCAGCAGATGGCGGCGCGCGGTGAACCGGCCGGCGCCATGCTCAGCCTGGCCTGCACACAGGTTCGCGCCAGGGCCCTCCTGGAGGAAGCCAGCCATGCCGGTTACGCCGTGCTGGCCAATATCAATAGCGAAGAACAGATGATTATCTCTGGCGAGTTCGGCGCGATCGAAGCGATCGCCCAACTGGCCGAAAGCGCGGGCGTGCGGATTCACCGCTTGCCTGTAAGCAACGCCTTCCATTCCGCGTTGGTCGCGGACGCCGCCGGCTATTTGCTCGAACATGCACCGATTCCCGCCGTCTGCGAAGCCTTGCGTTGCACGCTGCTGTCCAGCGTGGATGGCAGGCGCGTGGATGCCGCCAAGGATTTGCACCGCCACTTCTCCGAACAGATCCTGCTGCCGGTCGATTTCGTCGCAGCGGCCAAAGCGATGACCCAGGAAGCCGACCTGCTGATCGAGGTAGGCCCAGGGCGGGTTTTGACCCAGCTGATCGGCAACATGCCCGCCGACTACCGCATGAGCAGCTTTCCGCTGGAGGCCAAGGCCGAAAGCACGCACGACCTCAACTGGTTGCTGGCATGTGTGCATACGCTGGGTGTCGCGATCGAATGGAAGATGCTGTATGCCACGCGCGTCATCAAGCCTTTCGTCCCTGCCGCGCAGCGCAGCTTTATCGTCAATCCCTGCGAACGGCCGATTGCACAAGCGGAGCCGGCAGCCCTCCAGATGACGGCCGCGACGCCGGCCCATCGGCTATCCGGCTCACCCGAAAGCTATGTCGATGAAGCGTTGGAACGTCTGCTCGGCTACTTAAAGCACCGCGGTGAGTTCGTCGCCGATGTGATCAAGGCCGACGTGCGCGCCACGGCCCGCAGCGAAGGCGGTCACGTCAACCGCCTGGAGCCCGCCAAGGCCCTCATCGCGCCGGCCACCCGTGAGCCAATCGCCTTGGCGGCCAAGCCGGTGTCGGCACCTCTGCCTCGGATGGCGCCGCAAGGCGCACGTGAAACCGTTTTGGATCTGGTGGCCCAATTCACCGGATTCGCGCGCTCGTCGTTGTCGCTGGCCATGACGATGGGTGACGATTTGAATCTGGATTCGATCAAGGCAACGGAAATCGTCTCGCTGGTGGCTCAGCGATTCCATCTTCAGGCACACATCGACCCCGCTGATTTCACCCAGCGTTCGCTCGCCGACTTGGTCACCGCCGTCGATACGTTCACCGCAGATACCGCTGCAGCCGTCGTGTCGTCGCGACCTGCGGCTACCGAAACGGCGCAGCTGTCCGCCGCCGCCATGCTCAAACAGCTCGTTGCCCGCGCCACCGGATTTGCCGAATCCAGCATCGAACTGTCGATGAAGCTCGGCGACGATTTGAATATGGACTCGATCAAAGCCGGCGACTTGATTGCTCAGGCAGCCACGGCGCTCGGCCTTGCCGGCGGACAGCTGGATGCGGCGGAACTATCGGCGGCATCGCTCGGCGACATCGCTGAACGCATGGAGGCTCTTGCGCCAGCGCGCAGCCATCCAATCATGGCCTCCCACCCACGCGACGCAGCAGCCGTGCTGTTCGACGCGGTCGCTCGCTTGACCGGTTTCGAGCGCGACCGCCTGTCAGCGGACATGCGGATGATCGATGACCTGAACCTCGATTCCATCAAGGTGGGCGCGGTGCTGGCGGAGGTCATCGACCTTGTCGGCTTGAGCGGCAAGCTCGATCCGGCGGAACTGGCCGGCGAAACGCTGGGCGCTATCGCCAACAGACTGGCGGCTTTGCGCGGCATGAATGAACTACCGCCAGCCAATCAAGCAAGCCCATCGCCTATCGCACCGGCTACCGACCCCGCCCTGCCCGACTGGGTTCGCGCTTACGAACTGGTGCTGGTGCAAGACGCCGACGAGGTGGCTCTGCACGCAACGTCGTTCGCCGGTGCGCGATGCTTTCTGCAAGCGCCCGATAGCGATGACAACAGCGCCATGCTTATCGCCGACGCACTCAGTCTCGAAGGGGCGCAGATCACCGCCGACCAGACGATTGCCGGTGATGCCAAGCTCGAGCATTTCATCGCCGTCTTGCCCAGAACGACGTCGTTGGAAGCCGTGCCGTCATCCAAGGTCGTCGCATCCCTGATCGAGCCCTTGCATCAGGCGGCGCAGAACGCGCTGCGATTCGGCTGTAAGACGCTGACCTTCGTGCAGTTCGGCCTGGCCGAAACGCTGCGCGCCCCGTCCATGCAGCGAACATCGGAGCAGGCCGCAACGGAGCAGGCCGCAGCCCTCGATACCTCCTGTGCGCAAGCCTTTGCCGCAAGTGTGCATCTCGAACACCCCGAGCTGAAAGTGCGAGTGCTGGACTTTTCCGCCACAGCCGCCAACGAACTCATTGCGCAAAAAATCATCCGTGAACTGGGGCATGACGCCGCCTATCGCTTTTCGCTCTACCACCAGGATGGGCAGCGCGAACGCGTGGTTCCGCGGATGCTGGAAACGGCACTGTTGAAGCCGCGCGAACTGAGCTGGTCAGGCGAGGACGTGGTGTTGATCACCGGCGGTGGCAAAGGCATTACCGCCGAGCTGGCCCTGGCCTTCGCCAAGCGCACCGGCGCCCGAGTCGCCCTGGTCGGCCGCACGGCACTCGATCCAGTTGATGCGGCAAGCAGCGAAGTACGCGCCACCCTGCAACGCTTCAACGCGGAGCACCTGGTCGCCGAGTATTTCTCTTGCGACATCGCCGAGCCCGCCGCGGTCACGGCCTTGATCGGTCAGGTCAGCCAGCGCCTGGGGCCGGTCACCGCCCTGATTCACGGCGCCGGCACGAACAAGCCAAGACGTGTGGAGCAGGTCACGTCCGCGCAAGCCTTACAGGAAATCAGCCCGAAACTTTGCGGCATGCTGGCGCTCTGCGAGGCGCTGGATGCGCAGCCGCTGAAGCTGGTGGTCGGCCTGGGTTCGATCATTGGCGTCACCGGCATGCCGGGCAACGCCTGGTATGCGTTCTCGAATCAGGCCATGGATGTCGCCCTGGCGAATTTCCGCCTCCGCCATCCATCGACGACGACGCTGACGCTTGCTTACAGCGTGTGGGCCGAGGTGGGCATGGGCGCACGTATGGGCAGCGCCAAACGACTGGCTCAACAAGGCATCAGCGCCATCCCGCCCGACGCTGGCGTCAGCACCTTCCTCGACCTGATCGATGGCCATTCCCCGGCACAGCAAGTGGTCGTCGCCGGGCGTTTGGGCGGGCTCGATACCTGGCAACCGGATCGCTCCGCTCTCGCCCGCCCGGGACGCTTCGTCGAAACGGTGGTGGCGTATCAGCCCGGTGTCGAACTGGTCACGCGCGTACACCTCTCCGTGCAAAGCGATCCGTATCTCAAGGACCACTACTACCGCGGCGTCTATCTGTTCCCCACCGTGTTTGGCCTGGAGGCCATGGCACAGCAGGCTTTTCTGCTCTCGGGCGACACGCTCACTGGAGACCGTCCACGCTTGAGCTTCAGCGCGGAGCAAGTTCGGCTTGAGCGACCGATCGTGGTCGATGGCAACAAGGGCACCACGATCGAACTGAGAGCGACCGTGCGTGCTCGACGCGATGCCGCCGAACCGTTGCGAGTGGATGTCGGCATCTACACTGAACAGACCGGCTATCGTCGCGATCACTTCGCCGCCACGATGGTATGCGCCGAGCTTTCGCCGGCACACGACAGCGCCTTGCCGTTGCCAGCGGCACCGATCGAACAACTCGACCCCCTGGTGGATCTCTATGGCGGCCTGCTGTTTCAGGGCACGGCCTTCCAGCGCATGCGCGCCGTGCACGAGATGAGCCGGGCCGGATCGCTTACCTCGATCGAGCGCAGTAACGACACGGACTATTTCAACAGCACAGGCTCGGCCGATCGTTTGTCACCTTACCTGTTCGCTGGCGACCCGTTCTTCCGCGACGGTCTCCTGCAAACGGCGCAGCTCTCGGAACAGGGACAGTTTCTGCCGGTCGGCATTGAGAGCGTCGAGGTCTACGACATGGCGCAAAGCACCAGCGCCCAGGTATTCGCACAGAACCTATCCGTACAAAACCGGATCACCTCGCGCCACGGCGACGAGCTGGTTTGCGATGTCACGGCGTATGCCGGCGATGGCCGCATCATCGAACGTCTGCGTGGATACCGCTTGAAACGGGTGTCGATGGATCCCACCGCAGCCACTCCAGAAGACTGGGTCGATCCGTCCCGCCGCGATCAGCAACTGCTGGAAGCCGCACTGGACAAGGCATGCGCCACACTGGGCCTCAACCAGCCGAACTTTGTACTTGCCCATGCGCCACAGCTGGCGCAAATGGAGCGCACCCGGCGCCGATTGAGCGAGCTGCCGCTATTCAGCGACGTTGTCGAACGCGCGCTTTCCATCGAAGGACGCGCGCTCGACGGCGACATTGAAATCCGCTGGGATAGCACCGGCAAGCCGACCCTCGCCGGCGGTGCCAAACAGCCGCTGGGTATATCGCTGTCTCACGACCGATCGCACTGCTTGTGTGTCTGTGGCGTCGATCCGCAAGGCTGCGATATCGAAGCGGTGGAGCCGCGGTCGATCGAAGCATGGCAGGCACTGCTAACCCCGCAACGCGCACCGCTACTGCAACAGTTGCAACAAAGCGGCGATACGCGAGATGAGGCCGGCACGCGCATCTGGTGCGCGGTCGAAGCCGCCAAAAAAGCTCTGGGCCTGGGTGGCAGCATTGAATTGAGCGTGACTCGTCGCGAGGGCCACGCCGTGACCTTCGCGGCCCATCAGGGCGATGCCCATGCAAGCCTCACGCTTCTGACGTTGCCGATCACGCTGACTCGGCCGCGCCCAAAGATGCTCGCGTTTGCGGTATCGGCGATGACTACTAAGCGCATCGGTCCGGCAAGTACAAGCGACACCCGCACCATGGATGGAACATCCCTGACCAAGGCAGCGCTGGCCGAGGCGGCGGTGACAAGCAAGGGGGCTATCGGTCTTTACGATCTGCGCGGGCCCCATGGTGAAACCACGACCTGCTGGCGTTTCCGTGTTCCCTTCAAGGAGATCACCACGCGACGGCACGGCCTGAACTATTCGGTGGTGGCCGACTGGATGGGCAATATCCGCGAGCTGAGCATTGTCAGAATCGCCGCCGAACTGGTGCCGGACTTCTCCTCCGGTCGCTGGGGCATGGTCACCAATCGCTCCGATATCACCATTGTCGGCAACGTGAACTGCCTTGATCTGGTCGAGGGGCGCTTGTGGATCAGCAAGGTCTACGGCGCGCTCGACTCCTCGGTCGACATGCACTTCGATTGGGTGCGCATCGATCCCGATGGCCATGAATCGCGCATTGCCTATAGCAATATGACGACCACGTGGGTGGCCATCAAAGGGCACGGTGTCGTCGAGCTGGCCCCCTTCCCGAAGTATCTGCAGGATTTCACCAAAGCCTACCTGCCCACTTCAGCGTTGTCAGAGGACCCATTCCAGGCACGGCGACCGATTCCGGGAAGGGCCGGTGCGCCGACATCGCCACGCATCGCCATGGAAGGGCGCGCGCTGTATGTCGCACCGGCGGCGCCGAAAATCGAACCGATCCTGCACAGCCACGTATTCGATACCTCGCTGGCGGAATCCAATCTGGTCGGCAATATCTATTTCGCCAACTACTACCGCTGGCAAAGCACGATCATCGATCAATACCTGTTCGGCCTGGCGCCCAAGTACTTCCGCGACGCGCAAGTCAGCGGCGAGCTGCATTGCCATCAGAGCACCATCCAGCATCTGCGCGAGGCCATGCCATTCGACGAGATCGAGGTCGTCATGGCATTGAAAGAGCTATACGCGAACGGCTTCAAGCTGCAGTTCGACTACTTCCATGTCTCACCCTCACGGCAACGAACCAAGCTTGCCGTAGGCCATGCCGACTGCTGCTGGGTGAGCGGGAGCGCAGAGGGCGCAGTGCGTGCCGCCGGCCTGCCCGAAGAGATACTGCAAGGTCTGCTGAGAGCGTGCGGATCTGCCGAAGCCCGCCGCAAAGATGTGCTGGTGTAACCACAGCCGAAGCCACGGGAGGCATGGTGTTGAAACCGATCATCAAGCAACGCGTCACCGTCGATGTCGAGGATGAATTTGTCGTACTTCTGATCGGCATGCGCATCAATTATTTGTGGAAGATCCACAAGTGGCTGCCCGTCGCCCTGGCCATGCGCAAGATGGTGATGCAGCTTGGCAAGATGCCCGATTCCGCCACCGGCTACCTCGGTGGCGAATACCGGACGGCGGGGAATCCGATCATTTTTGTGCAGTACTGGCGCTCCTACGAGGCGCTGGAAAAATACGCATCCAATGCTGCGCTGGCCCATGTCTCGGCATGGGGTCGGTTCTTCAAAAAGATCGCGCTCGGCGGCGATGTGGGCATCTATCACGAGGCTTACCGCATCGCACCAGGCAATTACGAATGCGTCTATCTGAACATGCCTGAATTCGGGCTTGGCCGGATTTTCCCGCTGGTTCCCGCCGAGCGCGGGCTAAAGACGTCACGCGGGCGCATGAATAAAAAGGAAGCGGCGGAGAGACATGTCGCCGAAGCGAAGCAAGCCGAAGAAAGCGCCTAGCCAGCAGATCGATATTCGTCCGCCAACCATCGATACGGAACACGCATCCATGAAAGCGAGTGTTGCGATGTTGCATCAGAAAACCCATCAATCCAGCGTCAATCGCAGCGGTGCGCATCAGAAAAGCGCCCCCAAGACCCAGGTCGTCGTGGTGGGGGCCAGCGTGTCGGGGTGCGCGGCCGCCATGCTGTTTGCCCGGCAAGGCATCCCCGTGACCGTGATTGAAAAACGCCACCCAAAAGACTTCTACAAGCCGATCTGCACGCACTACATCCAGCCTTGCAGCCTCAACGCCTGGCGCGAGCTGGACTTGTACGAGCCCCTGCTGGAGGCCGGTGCCGTCAAGAATACGATCGGCATCTGGACCAAGTGGGGTTGGATTCCCAAGGCTGATCTGGGCGACGTGCATGCGATGAATATGCGTCGCGTCACGCTGGACCCGCTCCTGCGCGCCAAAATGATCAACACGCCCGGCGTCACCTACCTCGATGGCGCGCGTTGCTCGGCCGTGCAATTCGATTCATCGGGTGCCGTCGTTGGCGTCACCGTGGAATCGGGCACCCTGGGAAGCTTCGAGCTGCCATGCACCCTGCTGGTAGGCGCCGACGGCCGGGAGTCGGCGGTTGCGGAATTGGCGGGCGTGCCTACCGAGGAATCGCCGAATCAGCGTTTCTCTTGCTTCACGTTCTTCCGCAACATTCCCAATGAGTCGCGAAGCACATCGCGCATGTGGATGCTGGAACCCTACATCGCCTACCAGTTTCCCAATGACGATGGCACCACCCTGATTGCGCTGATGCCGACCAAGGATCGCATTGCGGATTTCAAAGCCGATCGCGCCGCGTGTTTCCGCCAGATCGTCAAAGCTTTACCGGATGCCCCGGATATCGACGGCGCCGAACAGATCGCGGACTACCTGATGAACACCAAGAACTCGATGCTGCTGCGGCGGAAGCTGCCGCGCGGCCTGGCCCTGGTCGGCGATGCGTTCATGACGACCGACCCGCTCCACGGCTTCGGTATTTCGTGGGGCATCATCTCCGCCTCGGAACTGGTGCGCCGTGCGGCGCCCGGCCTGCTGGCCGGGCATCGGCCGGATCGCGAAGTGGCTGCCTATCACCAGGCGCGCTACGCCGAGGTCAAGGGTCACTTCAAGATCATGGCCGATATGGCGCTCGCCAAGCCGATGCCCGTCATGCAGCAAATGCTGTTCAGCGCAGCAACGCGTGACCCCGAGATGAGCGCCATTGTGCAGCGCTTCCTCGCCGGCACCAGCGGTACCAGCGAGTTGCTTTCGCTGCGCACCCTGCTGCGCGCGTTCACCACCACCGTTCGCCATTCGCTCCGCCGGCCGCCGCTGATGGCATCGGAAAGCAGTAACGCTTGAGCGCGGGCAGAACGTGATGCCCGCCTAGTCACCCACTCGCACGCAGCATAAGGATGGAGATCTCATGAAAGTACTCATGGTAGTCACAAGCCACTCGCGGTTTGGTGATAGCGACAACCCGACCGGCCTCTACCTTTCCGAACTCAGCCACCCCTACGAAGTGTTCGTAAAGCACGGCCTGCAAGTCGATATCGCCTCGCCCGCCGGCGGCAAAGCGCCGATTGACCCATCCAGCATCAGCGACGCATCGATCGGCTGGGGCATCCCACTGGTCGGGCACACCTTGAAGCTGGGCGACATCGACGCGGGCGAATACGCCGCACTGTTTATCGTCGGTGGGCATGGCGCGATCTACGACCTGCCGCACGATGCCGATCTGCAGCGGCTGCTGAAACAGTTCGCCGCGGAAGACAAAGCGATCTCCGCGGTCTGCCACGGCCAGGCCGGCTTACTGGAAGCGACCTTGGCCGATGGTGCGCACCTCTTGGCCGGCAAGTCCGTCACCGGCTTCAGCAATGCGGAAGAAACCATCATCGGCCTGGAAAAAGTGGTGCCGTTCCTGCTCGAAGACGAACTCGTCAAGCGCGGCGCGCACTTCAAGTCAGCCGCGGCGTGGGAGAGCCACGTGGTCACCCATGGCGCGTTGATGACCGGGCAGAACCCGGCCTCGGCAGCCGCCTTGGCCGAGGCGGTTTGTGCGCATCTGGAGCAACGTCACGGCCGCCTGCATGGGGATGGAAGCGCCCAGGCCATCGCCTTGGCCAAGCGCTACGGCGAAGCCTGGAACAACCGGGACTTTGCGTTATTCGGGCAGATATTCGCCGATGACGTTACCTACTTCGATCCGTTCGTGGGCGAAACGCCGATCCAGATCAAGGCGATGGGCGATTACGTCGGCCAGTTGATCGCGGCCTTCCCCGACCTGCGTTTCGAAGTGCTGTCGCTGCGCGGCGGCAACGACTACGCCGTATTCGAATGGATCATGCACGGCACCAACACCGGCGAGTCGGAGCTGCATGCCGCCACCAGCCACACGATCGCCTTGAAAGGCATCGACTATCTCGAAATCAAGGGCGGCCGGATCCAGGCGATCCGCGCCTATTTCGATCGCCATGAATACCTCGACTCGCTGGGTCTCGGTGCCGCCAGCGCATCGAGTGAAACACCCTCCTACGCGCGCTGAAATTCTCCATGCCACGCCTTTCTCTTGGGGAAGGCGTGGCATAGCGAACGACAGCACGCGCAGGAGCCACTAAATCGAAGCCACACAGGAACGATCGACATGAAGGGCATAACTGCTTGGGTTGCGATAGTTGTTTTGTTGTGCACGAGCATGGTCCAGGCATCGGACCATAGAGAATCGCCGGCGATAGCAGGCAATCCGGCGGCAGACATCAGTGACTTTTACGCCTTCTTGAATCCCGACGACCCTAGCCGTCTGGTGCTTGTCATGGGCGTAAGTCCGCTTAGCGTTCCGCAGATTTCTCGTACTTATCAGTTCTCGCAAAAAATTCGCTATTTGTTCAAGATCGACAGCAATGGCGACTACCTGGCCGACCGGGTCATCGATGTACGGTTCTCCAAGCCCGAGTTTCCCAAGGTATCGAGCACGGGCGCGCTGATCCCCGGCCAGCATTTTCGTGCGGACTTCGGGTTTGGCCTGCCAGAGCTACGTGGCGCAGTGACCCCCTTGAACCAGGCTTCCATTACGCCGCCAGAGCCGCTGATCTTTCACAATGAGCTTGGCATCAAGATGTTTGCGGGTCCCCGCGACGATCCCTTCTTCTTCGACTCCACCGACTCATTTCGCGTCCTGAACAAGCAACAGCCGAAGTTCGATTCAGGCATCGATCGCAACGCGGGCCTCAATATCAACGCCATCGTCATCGAGATGCCGCTCGCCCTGGTTTATCGCGGCGTGCCGCTGCATATGTGGATCACCACCGAGGAACAGGTGGCCGATGCCTCGGGCAAACTGCAGTGGAAGCAGATTGAGCGCGACGGCAATCCCGCGGTCAAGGCCGTCTATATCCCACCGGAGTATCTGGATGCCTACAACGCTTCCGAACCGGTCGACGACAAGAAGAACTTCGCAGCCATCATCAGCGGTTCGGCCAAGTACCTCTTTCAGATCAGCGATCAGGATCTGGCCAAATATCTCAGCATCGTGAGCCCGGATGAAATGACGCTGGACCCGACCAAGCCGATCAAGATGCCCAACGGCCGTACGCTGGAAGACGATATCGACCTGATGTTCTGGTTCAACCTGTACAAGCCGCTTGCCTATGCTCCAGGCGATCTGGACGGCGTTCACGCCAACGACGTGCCCAACCTCAAGCACTTCCCCTATCTGGCGCCGCCACACACCGTGCCGAAACCGTGAGCACGCACGTGAGCACGCAGGGATCCCCAGAAAACGGCAACGACCTCGCAACCCATAGCGGAGCATCATCATGACTGCAGTTGGCAAACATTCATGGCGTGGATTTCTACTTGGCATAGGCATCGTGCTGTCCACGCTCGGCACCCAGGTCGCCATGGCAAGCGACCATCGTGAAGCCCCCGGCATCGCCGACAAGCCGATGCTCGACATCGCGGATTTCTATGCCTTTCTGAGCCCGACAAGCTCGAACCGGCTGGTTCTGGTGATGACGGTTAACGGCTACTCGCTCCCGCCAGCGGCGAAGACATACATGTTTTCCGACAAGGCGCGGTACAAGTTCTACATTGACAACGACAGCGATAACCGGCCGGATCAAAGCATCGTAGTGACCTTTTCCAAGCCACAGTTCGCCCACTTCAGCGACCCGGACCACTTCAGCGGGCAGACGTTCTCCGCCTCCTTCGGAAAAGGCATGCCAACGCTGAATGGTCCGGTCACAGCCGCAACTCAGGTATATCTCGTGCCCTCGGCCCCGGTGATCGTAGAGGGCGCCAACGGCGTTCGCATGTTCGCCGGCCTGCGCGACGACCCGTTCTTCTTCGACAACGTCGATTCCGATCGAGTGTTTGCCGGGTTGCAGCCGAAATTCACGTCGACCAAGGATCGCTTCGCCGGCTTCAATGTCTCGGCCATCGTGATCGAACTTCCACTGTCCAGCGTCTACCGGGGGAAGCCGCTCGCGCTATGGGCGACCACCGAAGAGCTGACCCCACGCGGTGAATGGAAACAGGTGCAGCGCGTCGGACACCCTGCGATCAAAGGCGTCTATGTGCCCGACGAAATGGCGGAGCTGTTCAACTCCACCCAGCCGATCGACGACGTCAAGAACTTCAAAGAGCCGATCACCGAAAGCGCGCAGCGGCTGTTTCATCTCAGCGGCGACAACTTGACGACCCTGGTAAACCTGATCGTTCCAGACACGCTCAAACTCGACCCGACCAAGCCGATCAAAATGCCGAACGGGCGTACCCTGGACGATCCTCTGGGCAACATGTTCTGGTTCAACCTCTACACCCCGATTGCTTACGCACCAGGCGATCTGGATGGCGTGCACGGCAACGATGTGCCCAACAGCAAATATTTCCCCTACCTGGCTGCGCCGCATACCGTTCCGCGCTGAGCCGGATTCGCAACAACCGCGAATGCTTCAAAACCCCTCTCCCATGTCGGGAGAGGGGTTGGCTATCATGTGACCCATAGGCTCTCCGAAGCATCATCCCAACCACCCTTTCAGCGAGTCATCAGGCATGACCCAAGGACGCGCTTCAAAAACCAACCTGGCCAGCGAATATGTCGCCTACATCGCCGACCAGCTATCCGCGCACCGCGAGGTTCAGGTAAAGCGCTTCTTCGGCGGCGTCGCCTTGCTGGCGAACAACATTCAATTCGCCATCATCATGAAAGACACGCTGTATTTCTGCGTTCACCCGGATAACCGCCAGCATTATCTGGATCGCGGCATGGGGCCTTTCACCTATCAGACCGCCAAGGGAACGGTGTCCGTGCAGCGCTATTACGAAGTTCCCGCCGACATACTCGAAGACAGCGAAATACTGGCCAGCTGGATGGACATCGCCATGGTCGATGCCAGGCAATGACCCGCAGTGAATAGCCGGCCGAATTCGTCGAGGACGAAGAGCCATTTCATGATCTCCGCGCGGCCCGCGCCGGGATCCTGCCAATGGCGTTTCTACCCAACGGTGCAGCTGCATCGCACGCTACCCTGCTGACGTAAGCACTGGCGCAAAGCCCCCGCCCGGTGTCCTGAAATTGGTGGTCTGCCCCTGATACAGCCGCGCTGCGTACAGCAGCGGCAGCCCTTGGTAGGCATAAACCCGGATATCGGACTTCATTGGCCCGTTGTCACCACGGGTATGCCGCTCGCTGGGTCGCACCAGCTCCTGGGCGATATACGCACTTCCGCCCATGTCTTCCCACACGCGCCGGGTCAGTTTGTCGCCGCGGTAGCTTGCCTTGCTGCCGAAGCCCGCGGCTGGTTTGAAAAACAGTCCGCGGCGCCGGCTCCAAAGTTCGTCGCGGTTCTCGGCCGTCATCAGCGTGGTCGTGGGCACAGCGGAAGCCAGCGTATCGATGACGTCGGTGGTGGCGCCGGCATGGATCAGGAATTCCCGGTTGCCCAGCAGGGCGAGATTTCGTTTGTCGGCATACAGCGCGTGTGCGCGTGGATGTGGCGTAACTACCACTTCGCCGGCCAGGTAGCTCTTGCGAATCGTTTCGTGCGCGGGCGCCGTCAAGGGGAAATCAGTCAGCCGGTTGTAGATCATGTCCACCACCTTGCCGTGGACCCATAGGTGGCCATGTCGATGCTCAAGCTCCGCCGGGTCGCAGATCGTGGCATCTATGCCGTGGCGAATGAAAAGCTCACGGAACAGCAGGAACTCGGGATAGAGATACTGGGCCGCAGGGGCCTCATCGACGATCGCGATCGAGACGAGCGGCCGGTTACCGGCCTGACGCGTCCATTCCTGCCGCATGACCTGCAGAACGTGTTGCTCAGCCTCTGCCATGTCGGTGGGGGCGGTAACGATATCGGGCATGCATGAGTGCAGCGCCTGACCGACCAGAGCGTTCAACAGTGCGCCACCCGGATTGGTGTTGATCTCGATCAACCGAGGACCTTCGGGCGTGATGTGGAAGTCGAGTCCAAGCATGCCACCGGGCGTTCCAGGGTCGTACTGCGCGATCTCCGGTGCCCAGGCCAACACCGCGGCCAGGTAGTCAGGCAGCGCTACCACCTCTTGCACCGCAGCGGCGACGCGATCCAGCTCTGTCAAATGCTCCCGCGATACATAGACGGGCAACGCAGCAAACAGGTTCGGGTGCGAATCCGTAAAAGTGCCTGGCAGTCCATGGGCGCCGACGGCCGACGCCAATGCCTCATGCATCGCTTCGGGTGCCACAGCCACGCAGTGGCAGTCCCGATTGAGCGCCTCCATGGAGCGCGGATTCGCGCACATGGCGTCGCAAGCAAGGGTCTGTAGAGGCGGCGGGTCGACGATCATAGTGGCTGGAAGATACGGCTAGTCTCGCTCCGCGCTGCCTGCACCACCCCACCGAAGGACCGGATGCGATGCATCACGTCAGGTGGATTCTTCGGTCGGGCTGCGCTGCGAGACCAACGTCATAGTGGGCGTTGACGCGAGCAATTTCCCAGCGGCGAAACCAAGCAAGGCACCCACGACCTGAGCCGCGACAAACCCGGCGACATCTTCCATCCGAATGCCCGCAAAGGTCTGGGTCAGCGAACGCGCGAGCGTCACGGCCGGATTGGCGAATGACGTGCTCGCCGTGAACCAATACGCGGCGAAGATGTAGCTGGCCACCAGCGCGGGAATGGCTGACGGCCGGTGCCGCAGTCCGAGCAGGATGGTGAGGAGCAGCCCGAACGTAGCCACGCCCTCGCTGATCCATTGCGCGACGCCGGTCCTCGCATGGGTACCCGGTTGCAGCAGCGGCAGGTCGAACATCACGTGGGCGAGGAGCACGCCGAGGATGGCCGCCATGACCTGTACCACCACATACGCGGCGGCATCCCGACTGCTGATCTCCCCACGTAAGCGCATGACCAGCGTCACCGCCGGGTTGAAGTGGGCGCCGGAAATGGGGCCAAACAGCACGATGAGGACGTAGAGAGCACCGGCCGTGGCACCCGCATTGGCCAGTAGCGCAATGGCGTTGTTTCCGTTGGCCAGAGCAACGCCCATGATGCCGGAGCCGACCACGGTCGCTAGCAGCAAGCCCGTACCCAGGAACTCGGCAAGCAATTTACGCGAGAGGTCCATCACAGCTCCGTCAACAACGTTTTGACTCGCGAAGCAATGTCGTCGCGCACGGCACGGTAGCCGGCATCGTCCATGTGCTTGGGATCGGGCAGGCCCCAGTCCTCCCGCCGCTTGGCCGGCACCCACGGACAGTTGTCGCCGCAGCCCATCGTGATGACCGCATCGAAATCGCCAGTGATGTCGTCCAGCGACTTGGAGGCGTGTGCGGTGAGGTCGTAGCCGAGCTCGCCCATGAACCGGATGGCCTTGGGGTTGATCACGCCGGAGGGCTTGGACCCAGCGCTGAGGGCTTCGACGCCGTCGCCGCCGTAGATGTGCGCAAAGGCTTCCGCCATCTGGCTGCGGTTGGAGTTTTCGACGCAAACAAAGAGAACACGCTTCATGGTGGTCATCGGGTCGTCAGGATTCGTGGGCGATCTTGCGAAGCTGCTGTTCCTGGGCCAGGCGATCCAGCTTCTCCAGCGGGAGCGCAAGCAACAGGTCGACGCGGCGACGCAGGGTCAGCCAGGCACTTTTGAACGCAGTGGGATCGTCGGGGGTCTGTGCGGGATCGGGAACACCCCAGTGCGTGAGGATGGGCTGCCCCGGCCATACCGGGCAGACCTCGCCGGCAGCGTTGTCACAGACCGTGATCACGAAATCCATCGCGGGTGATTCCGGGGTGCTGAACTCGTCCCAGCTCTTACTACGCAGGCGAGCGGTGGGGTATCCAAAGTCACCGATCAACTTCAGCGCGAGCGGTTGGACGTAGCCCGAAGGACGGCTCCCGGCGCTGTAGGCCTGTATGCGTCCCTGGCTGAGGACGTTTGTCAGCGCTTCGGCCATTTGGCTGTGCGCGGAATTGCCTGTGCAAAGAAACAGGGCTCGGTAGGTACGCTCGGTCATCGAGTGCCTCGGCGTGTATGCGGGACGCAGACGGGAGCCGGCTCGCACTGGCGAGCGTCGGCGCAACAGTTTTCGGTGAGGTAGGCCAGCAACGCGTTCATTTGGTCGAAATTGGCGGTAACCCTAATGACCCGCCCCTCGCGCTGGTCCTGCACCAAATCGGCAACGCGCAGCACATTCAGATGCGCTGTCAGGGTGGCAGGCGGCACATCCAGCTCCTCACGCAGTTCGCCGACAGACATGCCGTCGGGACCGGCCTTCACGAGCCGGCGGTAAGCCGCCAATCGCGTTTCGTGGCTCAGAGCGTTGAGCGCGGAAAGTGCACCGTCCATCTTCATGTTTCTACTATTCCAGAATTACGGAATAGTGTCAAAAGCCGTGCTCCCTTGGTGCAGGCCGTATCGCTACGCCGTGGGTAACATGGGAAGGCGACGTGCGAGTGGCAGGGTAAGGATCAGTAGTCCTCCCATGCCTGCCAGCACCATGGGCGTGCTGCTCCACCCGGCGGTCGCTGCGACGGCGATCGGTCCGGTAGCGCGCGCATAACCTTGAATCCGAGCCAGTTCACCGTTCCATCGCCCGGCATCCGAAACACCATAAAGGGCCTGGACGAGCCAGGGTCGTACCAAGGTCTGCAGTCCCCAGCCCAGCCCAAAGATCGCGACACCTATGGAGACCACCCAGAAGGACGGCGCAAGAGCGACGCTGAGCAACCCGATGGCCTGCAGGGACAAGGGAGCCAATACAAACGCGCGCCCCTGCAAGCGAAGCCCTCCGTGTAGGAGCCAAATCCGACCTGGCAACTGAGCCACTCCCAAAGCGGCAAGCACCGTCGCCGCCAACGCCGGTGTTGCACCGCGCGCTTGAAGCAACGGGATCAGCAGTGTGGTCAGGGCCATGCTAGCTAACGTCGCCAGCCCATTCGTGGTCACCAGCAAGGCAAAGTGCGCTGGCCATCGTGTGTTGATCCCACGTTGACGTGGCGCGCCCATCGCGGTCGTTCTCGCTAGGCACGGAAAGACGTGACGCTCCATCACCCATCCGGCCAACAGAACGGCCACGGCACAACCCTGCGCCGTCGATCGCCACCCGACGTGCTCCACCGCCAAGGCGACCGTGGGAAGAAAGATCGTGCTGGCCAACCCACCCATGACGGTCACCGCCGCCAGGGCTTTCAAGCGGTGAACGGGATCGATCACGGTCCGAATGATCAAGGCGAATGCCGACTCGTAGAGCAGCGCCGCCATGGCCAACCCCAGCAGCAGCCATCCCGTGTAAAGCATAGCGATGCCGTGAGCCTGGGACACGACGAGCAGCCCAAACACCGCTAGGCCCACTCCGCCCAGGATGAGCGAACGCGCATGCCCGCGGTCCAGCCAGCGCCCAATCAGCGGTGCGCTGCTCGCCATCGCAAGCAGACCTAACGAAAACGCACCGGCAACGAGCGTTTGCGATAGCCCCAGGGCGTGTTCGATCGGCACCAGAAACACCGCAAAGCTGTAATACAGCACGCCCCAAAGCACGCACTGACCCAAGCCAAGCAGCCAGACGGCACGACGCATCGAAGCCGCCATGGAGTCAGTTGCAACAGGAAGTGGTGGAGACTTTGGGGGCGACGGCCGATGTGCTACAGCCGCACCCCGCTTGGCCTGTGGCTTTGCTCTCTGCATCTTTCAAGCAGCAGGCCGCCACCTCGGCCGGCGCCGGTCCGCCACAACAAGAGGCATCCGTCGTGGTCGTCTCCGTGATGTCCTCGTCGGCAAACTGGGTGATACATACCCCGGTCTCGGGCAGGACCAGCTCCACCCGACGCGCAGCCTCCCAATCACCTGCGATCGCGGCGACGACGGAGCGCACCTGCTCGTACCCCGTCATCAGCAGGAAGGTCGGTGCGCGACCGTAACTCTTCATCCCAGCAATGTAGATGTTGGTGTCCGGGTGCTTGAGTTCTTCGGCGCCGTGTGGACGCACGCTACCGCAGCTGTGCAGGTTCGGATCGATCAGCGGTGCCAGGGCAACTGGGGCCTGGGTGCCCATATCCAAAGCTGTGCGCAGCTCTGACAACACGCTCAGATCCGGGCGGAATCCAGTGGCGCCCACAATCTCATCAACCGGGGCAATCGCCTTGCCAACGCCGTGCGCCACGATGCCGTTCGGTGTCTGCTCCAGGCGTTCCAGATGAAAGCCGGGCGTGACCGTCAGCGCGCCTTCGTCGACCAGGCGGCCAATCGTCAGGCCAAGGCGCCCGCGCTCTTTCAGCTGATCGTGCTCCCCACCGCCCAACACGCGATGTAGCGACGGGCGACGAATGACCCATTGGATTTGCATGCCGGGTACTTGGCGGGACAGCCGGGCGAGATCACTCAGTACGTTGAAGGCCGAATGGCCACTGCCAACCACCAAGACGCGCTTGCCGGCGTAGCGTTCGCGATGCCGACCCAGGACATCCGGCATGCCGTAGAAGATGTGCTGCTGCAGGCCCAATTCACCAAGTGCAGGGATGCCGGAGGCACCCAACGGGTTCGGTGTCTCGATCGTTCCCGAGGCGTCGATGACGGCTTGGGCGAGGACTTCGTGTTCACCGACGCCATCCGTAAACCGCACCACGAAGGGCGCGTCCTCGCGCTGCGTGTCCTTCATGCGATCACGGCGCTGCTTAGTGACTGCTATGACGCGGGTGCCGGTCCGTAGGTGCGGCTGGATTTCCGGCAATTCGGCGAGAGGTCGCAGATAACGGTCGACGACCTCACCGCCGGTTGGGAAGCCTGCGAGGTCCGGCGTCTGCCAGCCGTGCTGCTGCAACAACGCCAAGGCGGCTTTATCCACCGCGTATTCCCAGGGGGAAAACATCCGCACGTGCGCCCAGCGTCGCATGCCGGCCCCCACCTCGGCGCCGGCTTCCAGGACAAGAGGTGTCAGGCCGCGGCCTAGCAAATGGGCAGCTGCGGCCAGGCCCACTGGACCGGCTCCGATCACGACGACAGGCAAAGACGAGTTCATGGCGATCTCCTTGGATTAGAGTGCGGCGGCGCTGGCCGCGGGGGCGAGGTTTTCCGGGATGAGGTGCTCGACGATGACCACATCGAGCCAACGGCCCTCCAGCTGGCCGTGCTTCTCGTAGATACCGACTTCGCGGAATCCGCAGGCACGGCACAGCGCACGACTGGCGTTGTTGAAGAGGAAGATGCGCGAGAGCAGCTTCCAGTAGCCGCGCAAGCGAGCGGTCTCGATCAGGGCCTGCAGCAGCAGGCGTCCGACACCTCGCCCGCGCGCATCCGCCGCGAGATAGACAGAGAATTCGCCAATGCCTGCGTAGCAATCGCGCGGACGGTAGCCGCTGAGCCCCGCCCAGCCGATGACGGTGTTTGACGCGTCCACTGCCACCAGCAACGGGTATCGATCCACATCGGCGATGCGCTGACGGATATCGTCCAGGTGACGCGGCTCGGTTTCGAAGGTGGCCGAACGCTCGGCGATACCTTGGTTGTAGATCGCCATGATGGAGAGGGCATCGTCAGCTTTGGCGGGGCGAATATGCGTCATGGGCACTCCTTTAAGTTGGCAGTAACAACTATTTGAGCAAAAAAAATCAACCGCACTTCGGGTCTGGCTTCGCATCCGTGCCGCAGCTCGGTGCGCAACCGCCGACGCTGACGCCGACGGTGAAACGAGCCTGGGCTGCTTTGGCCAGACGCCGAAGGATCTCTGTCGCGCCAGCGCGCACGTCGGGCTCTAGATCGCGCAACAGGGCGACCTGCTGCTCGATCAGTTCCGCGTTGATCTGTTCGTAGAGCTTCCGTCCCGCCGGCGTGACCTCCAGGGACACCGCCCGTGCATCGACGGGATCGGGAAGGCGCGCCGCATAGCCTTTGCGCACCAGCGCATCGACCACGCGCGTCGTGGTGCTCTTGTCGAGCATCAGCACCTCAGCAAGTGCCTGGCTGCGGCACGGGCCGCGCTCGACGAGTGCCTCCAGCGCATAGCACTGGGTGACTGAGATGTCGTAGCAGCAGATCTTGTCCCGATCACGAAACTGATACACCCGCACCAGATCGGACACTGCGGCGTGCAGCGCTTCGGCGTCCCGCTGAAGGGACGGCTGCTGGTTCGAGGGTTTGTTCCGGCTCTTGGACATAGCGGCTCATATCGTTGCTACTAGCAACTATATGGATGGACCACATGGCCGTCAAGCAGCGGGCCTTACACCACCAAGGCTGGAGAGCGCCTTAGCGCGGGTTCGGTGTCGGCAGTTGCGCCAGGAAGGTCAAAAGCCGCCGGCGGGGTGCAGCGGGCAACCGATGGAACGTAGTGATCAACTCGGCGAAATCATCATCAGATGCCGCCATTTAGGACTGGCTTTCAAAGCCTATTCAAAATTTCTGCGTCGCCCTCGCAGAGATTTTGAACCAACTCCTATCTGCTAAGCGCCAACCGGCTCACCGAAGAAACCGGTGACGCGGACAAGCCGCCCCTCATCCGCAAACTGCATGAAACTGGTTCCGACATGCAGGGTGGTCTTGGCGGCGTCGAGCAGTTTCCAGCTCACTCGGAAGAAATTGTGGTGGCCGTCGGGCTTGGTCGTGTAAACAAAGTGCCCTCCCGGCACGTTGCCCTGGAACCCGTGCATGTAGTCCGCCAGGGCCTGATGGCCGATGACCTCGACATGCGGGTCGTAGTACGTCCCGTCACTGACCCAGGTGGCCTCGAGCATCTTCAGGCGTTTGGCTGAATCTGGTTCGGACCAGGCGGCGGCGTAAGTGTTCAATAGCGGAAGTGCGGTTTCTGCGTCCATAAAACCTCTAGTGATTTAGTCCAATTTCACGACGAATTCACGCTGCATGATATTGCCGACTGCGCAACAACTCAGTGTCACAAACATACTTGAGTATATGATCAAATATGGGTCCGATACGTGACATGGGAGGTTTTCGGTGAGGAAAGCTGTCACTGTTTTTCGCAGTCGAATTCCTGGATTAATCCCGCGTGTTGGTGGCTATCTGATATGGGCAACACTCGCGCTGGCAACGCCAGCCATCGCCCTGCCCCATCGGCCCACGGATGACCAAGAGGTTTTGCTCAGGCTTCCGCAGACCCGTGTTTTTGTCGATGCAAAGATCCGTCGCCTGAACGATGCACTGACGCGCAAGCCCGACAGTTTGCCGGTGGCCACCGAACTGGCCCAGCTCTATCTGGATGTAGCCGGACGCACCCGTGACGCGCGCTACTACGGCTACGCACAATCCGTACTGACACCCTGGATGACGCAGGCGGATGTACCGGCCCGAACGTATCGAGCCCGAATCGCGCTGCATCAATACTTTCATCGCTACACCGAGGCCAGAGCCGATCTCGGCGTGTTGCTCAAGCTCGCTCCCGACGATGCGCATGCCTGGTTCGATCTCGCTTTGCTGCAGGTAGCCAACGACGATGCGGCGGCGGCCTTGCGCTCATGCGCGTCCCTGCAAGAGCTTGACCCCACGGCAGCGAAGCTTTGCGAGGGCTACGTGAAAATAACCGGACCCGATATCGCCGGCGGCTATGCCCTGCTCGTTGCCGCTCTGCAGGATCTACCCGCCGATGATCCCGGCCAGCGTCGCTGGACGCTGACCGCCCTGGCCGATGCCGCCTGGCGCATGCAGAAGTTCGATCAAGCCGAGGCTTATTTTCGGCAAGCCCATCAGCTGGATGCCAACGCGACCGACGTGCTCACTGGCTACACCGATTTTCTGCTGGAGCGTGGCCGACCGCAGGATGCGCTTGCGGCGATCGATAACGCTCCGGACACGATCATCGTGCTAATGCGGCGCTGCCTTGCTTATGCCGCGCTCTCGGATGCTCGCTACGCCGACGCCGTTACCGACCTTTCGCAACGCATCGAGCAACGCGAGTTGCTTGGCGATCAACCCTATTACGCCGAAGAGATTCGTGCGCAGTTGTATCTCTTGAAGAATGTACCTCGCGGGTTGGCCCTGGCGAGTGAAAACTGGCGCCAAATGAAAACGCCCCTCACCGCCCGGTTACTCATGGAGGCCGCGCTGGCTGCGCATAACCCGGCGGCCGTCGCCGATGTGCGGCGCTGGCTTGCGGAAAATCCCGGCGTCTATCCCGCTTTGAATACCATGGCATCGGCCAAAGCGGCAGCGGGTGCCATCACGCAGGGAGGCGCTCATGCGGCGCGCTAATCGAATACTGTTCTTTCTACTCACGCTTTTTGCATGCCAGGCCGGTCTGGCTCACACCACCAGCCTCAGCTATCTGGATGTCACGCCGCACGATGAAAAGCTCGCAGTGCAATGGTCGATCAGCCTGGCCGATCTGAATGAAGAGATTCCACTGGATGCCAACAACGACCTGGTCATCACCTGGGGTGAGCTTCGTCAACGACAGCCGGCACTCAAGAATCTCTTTGGCAAAGCATTGCAATTCGACCGGGGGTCACGTACGTGTTCGCCTGATGCAAACGTCGATCTGCAAGTGGAAACCCGTCAGTCCGAACCCTTTGCCGTTTTGATCGGCAGCTTCGACTGCCATGGCGCCAGCGGTGAAACCAATGTGCGCTATACCTTTCTGGCGCAACGCAATCGGCAACATCGCGTCATTGTCACCACGCATCGCATCAAGGCCGAGGCGGAGACGCTGGTGGCCGCACCCACCGGTGAGCCGGTACACCTGCCCTTGAAGGGAGACGATTCACTGCACTCCTTCCTGGGCTTCGTCAACCATGGCTTTCACCACATTCTGAATGGGTGGGATCACATTCTGTTCGTGCTCACGCTGATCCTGTCGGCGATGGTCCCCCTCCATGCCGCGGTCGCCGCCGAGCCGCTCCGTCAGCGATTGCTGACCCTGCTCAAGCTGGTATCGATCTTTACCTTGGCGCACTCGCTGACCTTGGCATTGTCGAGCATGAAGATAGTCACCTTGCCCGCCATCATCGTCGAGCCGGGCATTGCCTTGTCGATCGTATTCACCGCCGTGAACAATATCTGGCCGGTGCTGGGAAGGCATCGGGAGGGTTATCTGGTTTTTGTGTTTGGACTGCTGCATGGCATGGGCTTCGCCTCCATGCTCAACGACCTCATGCTATCGACCTCGCATCGGGTGCTGGCGTTGGCCGGTTTCAATATCGGGGTTGAACTGGGGCAGTTACTCATCGTGTTGATGGCCATGCCCGTATTGCTTATGCCCGTACTGACAGCACGGGGTCGCAACGGCCTGGCCTGGGCGATGTCACTTGTCATCGCCTGCGTTGGCTCCTACTGGTTTGTGAGCCGGATCTTCCCAGAGGTCACGCTCGCCGCGCTGCTTTCGCTGAGATAGCGGTCACGTCAGCCTTCAGAACCCCATCCTACGGAACTCCCCCCTCACACATTTCGTACGGGATATTTCGAGAGCACGACCCTCTCGGCAACGCCATGCGGTCAACGTCTGGCACTGGAAAAAGTGGTGCCACGACAGCGAAACGGGGTCGGGTTCACTTATCTCGCACAGAAAGCGAACCTGACCCCGATTTCACCCCGATTTCCCCACGACTAATTTCGACATCATGCATTTGCGCGGATTACATTAACTGAAGCCATCAGCGACCCTACGTTGTCAGCACTGTTGACATCCCAGAAAAATAAGCTAATTCCGGCTGGTGCTGCAGCGGAGTCACCGCTACCTAAATAGACCATACTAAAGTTGGTACCGACTGCAAAGAATGTTGATCCTCCGTCCAATGACCCAACGAGAACGCCAACGCCAAAACCATAATTTGCGGCATTCGGGTACGTTGGTACCTCGTGAGCATTCGGCTGACATGGAACAAATGATGAATAGTCAATGGGAGGTATATTGTTTGGATTTACGGCAAAACCGGATGCATTTGTACCTGCAATTGATCCACCAGAATTCCAAATAGCCAATGGTTCAACACTTATTGTTATAGTATCACCTGGTTTTAAAGGACCACCTAAAAATGCCTTGAATGACGCAACTCCACTTCCTGCTACAGAGTTTGCGTTCGAGTCGACAGGTACAGGGTATAGCGACATGATTATATCCCCTAATGTTTATTCATGGAATTGAGTTGCGCCCTGTGCATCGTGCGGTCTTGCAGATCGCGATCCTTACAGCGCTGCGCGGTCGCCTCCGAGCGGTAGGCTGAGCCGCCGTAGCGCGGCCATCCTTTCTGCGTGATGTTGAGCGACACGTCGATCCGTTGTGAGTCGTGCACCGAGGCCGGTGTCACCGTGAATGTACGAATGAAGTTGTGTGCGGCGTCGGCATTGACATGGTTCTTGCAGCCGAAGTGGCGGCCCTGCGTATCCTGCTCGAACAATCCAAGCGATCGATGCGACATCACGACTCCCCCCCGGGCAGTACCCCACCCTATGGGATCGGCGGGGTTATGCAAACTAGACAAAGAAGCGCAGGAAGCCGGACAAATTTGTCCACCCGGAAGATCCGCTCGCTCCGCCATCCGCGGCGGATGCATTTGCGCCATGCAGACGAAAATGTCCCATCCAGGCTCAGCGTCGAATGCGCTGCCTCATCGGAACAATGACTTACGCCCGATACCACTTGGCATCAGGCTTGCACCTTCCCCTGCCATGAACGGCGGCGATCCAGCGAGAGGCGATCCGGCGTCAGTGCCTGAGATCGTGCGGCGCTTGGCTCTTTATGTGCGCATGAATCCGCTGGCGGGAGATACCAAGGAGGGCATTACGCAGTGGTGGCTGAATCTCGACCCCTCGTTTATCGAACCGGTGGCGTCCGCTTTGGCTCGGCTGCAAGCAGCGGAGCTGATCGATGCGGTCGGCGCGGTGGACGGGCGCGTGCGCTACCGGCGACGCGCGCCGGGCTCAGCGACCGACGCACTCCTGGATCGACTGATTGCGGGTTTCACCGTTCCAAACGAATAACCGGGGATTCGATGCCCCGCTGCCGTCTGATGCTTCGTTCCCAACGTTAGCAAGGTGACCAAACATGGCGACGTCCTACAGTTACCCCGGGGTCTATGTGCAGGAGCTGCAGAGTTCCTCCCACCCCATTACCGGCGTTCAGACCTCCATCGCCGCGTTTGTCGGCTACACCGTCAGCGGCATCGACAACCGTGCGCAGGAGATTTTCAGTTTCTCCGATTACGAGCGCCTGTATGGCGGCCTCTCGGCCACCAGCGAACTCAGCTACGCCGTGCAGCAGTTTTTCCAGAATGGCGGTTCGCAGGCGTTCGTGGTGCGAACGCCTGCCACGTCATTGAGTGAGACCGCGGCCACCGTCGTTTTCCAGAACTTCCCCTTCAGAGCGCTCGGCAGCGGCACGGCGGCCAATGGCAATCTGCTGATCGACATCGACTACATCCATCTGACGCCTGGCGGCGCGGGGGGCGATCCCAAGACGTTCAATCTCACCATCACCGATCTCGCCGGCGGCACCCGGGAGTTCTTTCCCTCGGTCTCGTATGACAACGGCAAGAGCAACTGGGTACAGACCGTAGTCAACGATCCGGATAGCGGGTCGAGGCTGGTCATGATGGATACCCCCACCGCTGCGCAGCTCACGGGCATCAAGGCGCTTGGCAGCATCGCGCAGACGGGCCTGGTCGGCACGGCCGTTACGCCCTACTCCATTGCCAGCGTGATCGGCGGCACGACGACGATCACGGGAACGGTGGCGGTCACGGCCGGCAGCGCCAACGTGATCGGCACCGGCACGGCGTTTACCACCGAACTCAAATTCGGCCAGTGGATCATGTTCGCCGCGGATGTCACCAAGACGCCTTACCGCATCCTTGCCATCAACTCCGCCACGAGTCTGACGCTGACGCAGAACTACAGCGGCGCTGCAGAGGCCGCTTCGAACGTGGCGGTCGCCAACTCCGCGGTGACGAAGGACTATGGCCTGGTGTTGAACACCTCGCTGCCCGCAACGCCGCCGGTGGGCTTTCCGCTGACGGTGAAGGTGATCGCAAACAACAGCCAGTTGCCGATGACGCTGGACGGCCTCGCCACCCAGCTTCAACAAGCCATCAATGCGGCGCTGGCGGTCCAGATGCCAGGGGCCACCGTGCAGGTCTCGGTGACGCAGTTGGCCAGCACACCACCCACCCAGGCGTTGCGTATCAACGCACTGTTGCCCGGTTACCCCGACGCGGTGATCACCATCGGCGACCCGTCGGGCGCGTCGGGCTTGAACGCGAGTGCGGCCACGCTTGGCCTCAACACCACAGCCAACGTCGCGCACTATGCGCTGGGCACCGGCAACACCAATACGCAACAGACCGCTTCCGTGAAGGGCTCCAGTGGTACCGGCCTGCCCGCCACGGCCGACATCATCGGCGACCAGGCCGCGTTCACCGGTATCTATGCGCTGCAGAAAGTCGATCTATTCAACCTGCTGTGTATCCCGGATGCCACGCGTGCGCTGGCCAGCGACCCAACATCGCTCGACCCCAGCATCAACACGAACGCGATCTATGGTGCCTCTATCGCCCTGTGCAACCAGCGGCGAGCGTTCCTGCTGATCGACTCGCCGCCGAACGTGACCACGGTGGCTGGCGCCGTGGACTGGAAGAGCAGCCAACTGGCGGTAGTCGACCCGAATGGCGCGGCGTTCTTCCCACGGCTGCGCCTGCCCGATCCCTTGAACAAATATCAGCTGCGCACCTTTGCGCCCTGCGGTGTGGTGGCTGGCGTATATGCCACCACCGATGGCAGCCGCGGCGTATGGAAGGCACCGGCCGGCACCAAGGCGACGCTGGGTGGCGTGCAGAGCATGACCTACAAGTTGAGCGACCCGGAGAACGGGGTGCTCAATCCACTGGGGCTCAATTGCTTCCGCAATTTTCCTGTCTACGGCTCGGTGCTATGGGGTGCGCGCACCCTGGTCGGCGCCGACGCGCAAGCCAGCGAGTGGAAGTACGTTCCGGTGCGCCGTACGGCGCTGTTTATCGAGGAAAGCCTCTATCGCGGCACGAAGTGGGCGGTGTTCGAGCCCAACGATGAGCCGCTATGGGCCTCGATACGCTTGAACGTCGGCGCGTTCATGCAAAACCTTTTCCTGAAGGGCGCCTTCCAAGGCAGCACGCCCAAGCAGGCGTACTTCGTCAAATGCGACAGCGAAACCACCACGCAGAACGACATCGACCTGGGCATCGTCAACATCCTGGTCGGCTTTGCGCCGCTCAAGCCCGCCGAATTCGTAGTGATCCAGATCGAGCAGATCGCAGCACAGGCGCAGGCCTGAGCACCAGGTTCGTCAGCGACAGGTTCGTTGCCCCAGACACCATGCCCACTGCGGCGGAGATGACCCATGGCCGAGTTCACCGTCAATCCACAACGTTTCGATCCATACAAGAACTTCAAGTTTCGCTTGAAGTGGGATGGTCGCTACGTTGCCGGCATCAGTAAGGTTTCCTCGCTCAAGCGCACCACCGAAGTGGTCAAGCATCGCGAAGGCGGCGATCCGAGCACCAGCCGCAAATCGCCTGGACGCACCGAGTTCGAGGCGCTGACCCTGGATCGTGGCGTGACCCATGACACCGAGTTCGAAGCATGGGCCGCGAAGGTCTGGCAGTTCGGCTCCACCCTGGGCAGCGAGGTATCGCTGAAGGATTTCCGCAAGGACGTCATCCTCGATTTCTACAACGAGGCGGGCCAGTTGGCGATCAGCTACAAGATTTACCGCGCATGGGTGTCCGAATACCAGGCCATGCCCGATCTGGACGCCAACGCCAATGCCGTCGCCATCCAGCACATCAAGCTGGAGAACGAGGGATGGGAGCGCGATACGTCGGTCACCGAGCCGAACGAGCTCAGCTACAACTCCAACAGCGCATGAATCCGCCAGTCCACTGACGTCCGCCCCTTTGGAGGAAATCATTCATGCAGGCACTCTCCGGCGAGCGACTGCTGGCAGCTTGGGATCGCGCGCACGACACGCACGTCCTGCTGCGTGCCGTCGACCTGCTGGGCGAAGTGTTGCCCGGCGTCGAACGCGAGCAGCTGCTGCAGCTCCCGCTGGGCGAGCTCAACCGCCTGCTGTTGCAGCTGCGCCAGAGCAGCTTCGGACCGGTGCTGGAGGGCTACGCGGACTGCCGTCGATGCGGCACGGCGATGGAGTTCAGTCTTCCGGTGGCGTCGGCGCTGGCCGCGCTGGACGCACAGGCGGCCCCCGATCATCTGGAGTGGCAACAGGAAGGACAGCATCTGCGGATGCGACAGGCCACCGCCGCCGATCTGTTGGCATGCGCGCAGACCACCGACGTTGACGCCGCGGAAGAGCGGCTTTTGGCACGCTGTATCGAGGTCGACGGCGCGACGATCGAACCGTCGGAGCTCGCCGGCAACGCCATGGTCCGGCAACGGTTCGACCACTTGCATGCGGGCGCCGAGCTTCGCTGTGCGCTGAGCTGTCCGCAGTGCAAGCATGAGGACAACTGGGAGTTCGACATCGCGCATTTCGTCTGGCTGGAAGCGCGCAACGCCGCGCAACGCTTGCTCGCCGACATCCATGCGCTGGCCTGCCATTACGGCTGGAGCGAACACGCTATCGCCAGCATGAGCCCGCATCGCCGCAACGCCTACCTGGAGCTGCTGAGCGCATGAGCAGCCTGCTGCGACGACTGATGTTGCGTGTACGCGATCCCGCGACCACGCATGTGCCGCGGATCGAGCCCCTGCTCACGCCACGCTATGCCGCCATCGGCGATCGGCCCGCGTTCGATGCGCAGACCGACATCAACGAGAAGGCGGTCGTATCCGAGGTGTCCGACGTTGTGGCGGCAACGCCATCGCTACAGCCCCTGCCTCGGTCGGTGCCGGATGATCGAGCAGCGGCACCGGGCATCAACACACACGTCAACGACAGGCACGTCAACAACAAGCGCCTCGGCGATCCCACGACTCTTGCGCCGGCATGGTCAGAGACCGAACGCGTCGAGCCTTTACCGCTCGCGTCAGCGCATGCAGGTGCGCCGATACGCACCAAATCTTCGCCACTCGCGCCAGCGCATGCAGACGCGCCGAAGCTGGACCCGCTGGCCACGTCGGCGGTGCAGACGTGGACGTCTGCGTCTGTCGCCCCAGTGCTGGCTCCCGCTGAGCGCACCCACATCGATAAGGCGCCCTCGCAGCGGCTCTTGCAGCCCTTGGTGCACCCTGCGCAAACCCTGCCCGCCACGATGACCGCAACGCACCGCGCGACACCAGGCAACGCACAGCGATCCCGCGAGGCAGAGGGCCCTCCTGCTCCGTCCGCCGCGCCCACGGTCACCATCTCCATCGGCCATATCGAGGTGGGCAGCACCCCGGTCGCGGCAGCACCCCGGCCGGCACCGTTCCGGCCAAGCGTCAGCTTGAGTGACTTCCTCGGCCGGCAAGGAGGCCATCGGTCATGAGCAGCTATCTCGCGGTCGGCGGCGTCAGCGCGGTGCTGCGCTCATTGCTTACCAATGCGCTGACCAATGGCGGTCCGAGCGACATTCTCAACAGCCCGCTGGGCATCACCGCGACATCGCCCGACCTGGTGCCGGTTGGGCCGGACGAACAGCCGCGCGTGAACATCTTCATGTACTACGCGAGCCTCAACCCGGCGTTGCGCAACCAGGGGCTGCCATCGCGAAACGCGCAAGGCACGCAGATCAGCAATCCGCCGCTGGCGTTGAACCTGCATTACCTGGTGACCGCCTACGGAAGCACCCAGTTCGATCCGGAGATTCTGCTCGCCTGGGCCATGAAGGTGTTGCACGACACACCGGTGGTGCCGCGCGCGACCATCGAGAGCGCGCTCGACGACTTGAAGAACGGCAACCAGGAAGGAAAGCTGATCTCCGGCAGCATGCTGGCCAATCAGATCGAGCACATCCGCATCACGCCGGAGACCTTGACCACCGAAGAGATTTACCGGCTTTGGACGGCCTTTCAAACCCACTATCGGCCGACCACTTCGTACCAGGTATCGGTGGTAGTGATCCAGGACACGCAGACCTATGCCTCGAACCTGCCGGTGCAGACGCGTTCGGTGATGGTGCTGCCGATGCAGTCGCCAGTGATCGACAACCTCACGCCGACGCCGGTCACGACCGGTGGCACGCTGACCATCCAGGGCCGCCACTTTATCGGCGGCAACGGCGACACCCTGGTTTCCTTCGACGGTGCGCCGGGGATCGCGCCGGCCACGTTGCAAGGCAACTGCCTGCGCGTGGTACTGCCCGCCAGTCTGCAGGCGGGTACGCGCTCGCTGCGTGTGCTGCGCACGGTGGTCTATTCGACATCGGCCCAACCGCACGCCGGTTTCAGCTCCAGCCCGATGCCGTTCCAACTGGCGCCGGCCATCGCACCCGCCACACCAAAGACGGTGAAACAGGGACACGGCTTGACGGTCACCTTGTCTCCCGCCGTGGGCAGCATGCAACAAGCCACTCTGTACATCGGCGATCACGCGATCCCGATCGATCAACGGCCGGTCACTGGACCCGCCACGTCCACTACGCTGGACTTTCCCGTGCCGGCCAGCTTCCCGACAGGCACGTTTCCGCTGCGCGTGGAAATCGACGGCGCGCAAAGCAAGCTCACGCTGGATAGCACGATCGGCAGCCCCACCTACGGGCAGCTACTGCCGCAGTTGCAGGTGACGCCATGAGCGCGATGGCACAGCACGGGACATCCGCAGCCGAGTCGTTGTCCGCGGCGCTGGAGCGCGTCTATCGCAAACTGGTCCAGGCCGCGGCGTCCGCATCGCCGGCTCAGGCAGAACCACCGGCAACGACCGACGCCAGTCCATGGCAAGGCGCCGACCAACCGTGCCTGGCGCTGCAACGGTTGAAGACGTTGTTCGGACTGAGCGCGTTCGAACAGGACGTGTTGCTACTTTGCCTCGGCGCCAGCGTCGAAGCGCGATTTCTTCCCGCCTGCGCGGCGATTCACGGCAGCCAGCAGACACCCTGGCCGACCTTCGGCCTTGCCCTGTCCGTGCTGGACGACGCGCATTGGAGCGCCATCAGCCGCACGCGACCGCTGCGCTATTGGCGCCTCATCGAGGTGGCCAGCAGCAGTGCGAGCAACGGCTCCCTGCTACACGCGCCCTTGCAACTCGACGAGCGCATCCTGCAGCTGCTGCTCGGCGTGCCCGCCATGGACGAGCGTCTCGAAGCGGTCGTGCGGCCCTTGCCGGAACCGCCGGAGCGGGGACGTCACCGATTGTCCGGGCCCTTGGATCGTGTGCTGGACGCCGGCATGCGGCATTGGACGCAAACCACCCACTTCAACAAGCCGATCCTGCTATGCGGCGATGGCGAGGCTACCCGCGAGGCGGCGTTTGCCGAACTGTGCCACCGCACCACACTTCAGCCGTATCTGTTCAACACGGCGGATCTCCCGGGCACGCCCGAAGATCGCGAGCGCCTGGCTCGCCTGTGGACACGCGAGGCGGCATTGCAACAGGCGGCGCTCTACGTCCGCTGCACCGATAGCGACAGCGTGACGCAGCTTTCCTCCTGGTTGGCGTCGATCCAGGCGCCGATAGCGGTCGACGTGCCCTCCGGCTCGCCGGCCGAGCGGATCGATGGCCTACGCCTGGACGTGCCCGGCTTGTCGGCGACGGAACGCAAAACAGCTTGGCTGGAACAACTGGGCGATGCCGCGCCGCGGCTCAACGGCACGCTGGACCGCATCGTCGAATACTTCCATTTCGACGCACCGGCCATCCGCTTCGCCGCGACCACGACCTTGCAAACGCCGGTACCTGGCGACGAGGACCTGGGTGGCGTGGCCTGGCGCGTCTGCCGGCAACACGGCCGGCGTTCGCTGGACAACCTGGCGCGGCGGATCGAGTCGCGTGCGTCCTGGTCGCAACTGGTGCTGCCTGAAGCGCAAATCGAGACCCTGCGGCAAATAGCCATCCATATGCGCCAGCGCGCGGTGGTGAATCACCAATGGGGGTTCTCCGAACGCTACAGCCGCGGTCATGGCCTCAGCGCCCTGTTTGCAGGGCCCAGTGGCACCGGCAAGACCATGGCGGCCGAGATTCTTGCGCGTGAGCTGGATCTGGACCTCTACCAGATCGACCTCGCGTCGCTGGTCAGCAAATACATCGGCGAAACCGAGAAGAACCTGCGCCGCATTTTCGACGTCGCCGAGGAAAGCGGCGCGGTCTTGCTGTTCGACGAGGCCGACGCGCTGTTCGGCAAACGCAGCGAAGTGCGCGACAGTCACGACCGCTACGCCAATCTGGAGGTCAGCTACCTGTTGCAGCGCATGGACAGCTACCGAGGCGTGGCCATACTCACCACCAACATGCGCCATGCATTGGATTCGGCCTTCCTACGCCGTATCCGCTTCATCGTGTCCTTCCCGTTTCCGGACGCGCCGTCGCGCGCGCGCATCTGGCAGGACATTTTCCCCGGCGCCGCACCCGTCGGCGCGCTCGATTTCGAGCTGCTGTCGCAGCTCAACGTGCCCGGCGGCGTGATCCGAAACATCGCCACCCACGCCGCCTTCCTCGCCGCCGAGCAGGCCACCGCCATCGAACCGCAGCATGTGCTGGCCGCCGCGCGCATCGAGTACTCGAAGATGGACAAACCCTTGACCGCGTCGGAAACCAGAGGGTGGTCGTGAACCTATCGAAGCCATCCGCCCCACACGCATCCCGGCCACCCGCAGCCGGCGCGATGTCGCGACCGGCGGCACCGCGCACGCCGGACGCACCGGCGCAACAGGCCGCGGCGGGCAATGTGCATCTCGAACTTCAGCGCCTGACCTTGAACGGTTACACGCCGGGCCAACAGCAACGCTTTCTGGCCACGCTGCAAGCCTCGCTGGAGCGGCTCGCCGCCGATCACACCGGATGGCCGGCGGATGCGTCGTTGCAGATCGCACACCTCGACGCCGGGGCGCTGGCATCGGGTGCTACGCCCGAGAGCGCTGCGCGACAAGTTGCGCAACAACTGTTTGCCCAATGCGGCGCCCATCTCAGGAAGCGCAGCCATGTCTAACCTGTCACCGCGGTTGAGCAAAGGCGCCATTCTGATGCTGGACCCCACGCTGGGCATCCCGCTGGGCAGCATCATGCTGCAGTACAACCCCGATTCGATCACCCGCACGCTCAAGCCGCAGAGCGCTGGCGAGCAGGCCGATCGCAGCGAGATCTTCCGCTTGAAGGGGCCGCCGATCGAGACCATCAAGTGCGACATCGAGATCGACGCCACCGATCAATTGGCCAGCGCCGATCCCACGGCGGTGTCGCTGGGCATCCAGCCGCAACTGTCGGTGCTGGAGATGCTGCTTTGCCCGTCCAGCGGCGTGCTGATCGCCAACGAGATCCTGTCGCTGGTGGGCACTATCGAAATCCTGCCGATGGAATCGGCGCTGACGGTGTTCGTGTGGAGCAACCAGCGGATAACGCCCGTACGCATTACCGACATGTCGATTACCGAGGAGGCCTTTGATCCACAGCTCAATCCGATTCGCGCCAAGGTCTCGCTGGGCCTGCGCGTGCTCAGCGTCAGCGATGTCGGCTTCCTGACCCCCGCCGGTGCGCTCTACCTGGTCTACCAGACCAGCAAAGAAGCCATGGCGCAGATGGCTTAGGGACCACTCATGGACAAAGCACTGGCATCTCTGATCACTTCCGGCGCGGGCAACGGCGCGCCGACGCTGCCGTCCAGCCGGTACCAGGGCTCGGCGAACTTGCCGTGGACGCTGCCTGACGGCACCGAAGTGATGTACTTGGCGCGACGCATCCTGCCGCGTTCGAGCATCTATCAAGCCTTGCAGAGTTACGTGGTCGTCGAAGGCGACCGGCTGGACAACCTGGCCGCACGCTTCCTCGGCGATCCGCTGTTGTTCTGGATGATCTGCGACGCCAACAACGCCAGCGATCCCGATGCGCTCACCGCGCAGGTCGGACGCAGCATTCTCATTCCGCAGTCGTCCGGCATACCGCCGGGGGCGCGTTATGGGTAGCCCGCTGTTTTTGACGCTGCTGGCCGGCACCGGCGTTGCCGTACCCGTGCCCAAGCCATTGATCGATGCGCTGACCTCGGCGGAGGTGACCGAATCGGCTACCGGCCGCAGTGGGTTCCAGCTCACCTTCACGCTGGCCAACAATTCGATTCTGCAGACGTTCTTCCTGCTCGCCGCAAGCTCGCCGATTCCGCTGCTGCGGGTCGTGCTGATGGCCACCTTCGGCGGTCTGCCGCAGATCATCGTCGACGGCATCGTGCTGCACCACGAAGTGGTGCCGGATGCCATGAAAGGCTCATCCAAACTGGTGGTAACCGGTGAGGATCTGTCGGCACTGATGAACCTGGTGGACTTCTCCGGCCTGCCCTACCCCGGCATGAGCCCGGATATGCGCGTGCTCATGATCCTCGGCAAGTACGCCGGCTTCGGCATCGTGCCGGAAGTGATTCCGGTGGCGATACCGGATATCGAAGTGCCACTGGTGAAGATGCCGTCGCAAAAGAGCACCGACCTCACCTATGTGCAGCAACTGGCGAAGGAAAACGGCTACGTCTTCTACATGACACCCGGCCCCCTGCCCGGCACCAGCCAAGCCTATTGGGGGCCGCAGGTACGCATCGGCATACCGCAGCAATGCCTCAACGTGAACCTGGATGCATGGACCAATGTCGAGAGCCTGAATTTCCGCTACCAGCCGCAAAACTCGGTGCTGCCCATCGTCTTTATCCAGGACCCGCTCAGCAAGATGGTGATACCGATCCCGATCCCGCCGGTGACGCCGTTCAATCCACCGCTGGGACTGGTGGTGCCGATCCCGCAAAAAATCGAACCGTTGAACGACACCGCGAAACTGCAACCCGGCCAGGCCTTGATGCAGGGCATGGCGCGTGCCGTGGAGAGCGCCGACGTGATCACTGGCGAGGGCACGCTCGATGTCCTGCGTTACGGCCAGGTGCTGCGCGCGCGCAGCCTGGTCGGCATGCGCGGTGCGGGCATCGCGTTCGACGGCCTCTACTACGTCGACAGCACCACGCATCGGCTGAAGCCGGGCGAGTACAAGCAGAGCTTCGTGCTCAAGCGCAACGCACTGATCGCCAACACACCGGTGGTTCCATCGTTTCCCTTCTGACATGAGCGTTACCTCGGGGAAGAAAGGTGAGCACGCATTACGGAAAATATCGCGGCACCGTCCTCAACAACATCGACCCGCTGAACATGGGGCGGTTGATGGTGCAGATACCGGACGTCTCCAGCGTCATCCCCTCGACGTGGGCCATGCCGTGCCTGCCGTTCGGCGGCATCCAGTCCGGCATGTTCGTGACACCGGCGATCGGTTCCGGTGTGTGGATCGAGTTCGAGCAAGGCAACACGGACTACCCGATATGGGTGGGTTGCTTCTGGGGTTCGGCGGCCGAGGTGCCCGCACTCGCACTGGCCGCGCCACCCGGCCTGCAGCAGGTGGTGATGCAAACCACGCTGCAGAACACGCTGATGATCAGCGACGCACCCGGCCCCACCGGCGGCATCCTGCTCAAGACCACGGCAGGCGCAATGATTTCGATCTCCGAAATCGGCATCACGATCAGCAATGGGCAAGGCGCAAGCATCGTCATGACCGGGCCCGCGGTCACCATCAACGCGGGCGCTCTGGAGGTGATCTGATGGCCGGCATGCTGATCCAGCAAGGCGCGACGGTACTGTGCACGCACGGTGCCCCGGCGATGCCGACGGCGCCGAATCCGGCGGTGATGCTTTCGGGCATGCCCAGTTGCGTGGTGACCGCGCCCTGGTCCGTGGCCGGCTGCCCTGCGGCGGCGGCGATGATGCCGCCGTGCGTCACCGCGCAATGGCTGCTCGGCACCATGCGCGTCACTTCGAACGGGCAGCCGCTGGTGGTGCAGAGCGGCACCGCGATCTGCACGCCCAGCGGCACGCCGCTGTTGCCGGTGCTCACCCAACTGCGCGTCAGTGCGATGTGAGGCGGCGATGAATCTGGCCTTCCCCTACGGCTTCGACGTCACCGGATATACGGCGCAAACCGATGCGCTGCATCACATCGCCGAGATGATCGAGCAGATCCTGTTCACCTCGCCCGGCGAACGGGTCAATCGCCCGACCTTCGGCAGCGGCACCGCGCAATTGGTCTTCGCGCCGAACAGCGACGTGCTGGCGGCGGCGCAGCAGAACGTGATTCAGGCCAGCCTGCAGATGTGGTTGTCGGACTTGATCCGCGTGCAGTCGGTGACGGTTGCCGCGGAGGACGCCACGCTGCGCATCACGGTGGTCTATGTGGTGCTGCAGACCCAGCAACAACAGTCGCAGCAGTGGATTTATGGCGGCGCGGGTGCGGGAGTGGCGCCATGATCTATTTCTGCGCACAGAAGAAACGCCGGGATCAGGTGCTGCGCAGCGCCACGCTCAACGGCATCGATTATCTGGAAGTGATCGGGCCGCACACCGGCTGTGGCAAACAACTTGCCGTCACCTTTCTCAAGGATGCGCGCGCGCTCGCGCTGAGTCTGGACAACGTGCAGATCGTGGGCGACACCGCATTGCACGCGGTGACCATCGACGCGGCCACCGCGGACAACCCGAATCTGATCACCATCACCTTGAACGACAATGGGGACTTCTCCGACTACACCATGACGCTGGTCGCCGGGCTCGGCCTGGCCGACCCACTCGATGGTCTGGACCCGCCGCTTTCGAGCATCGCGTTTTCGTTCAAGGCCGCCTGCCCTTCACCCGCCGACTGCCGCACGGACACCTGCTGCCCTTCACCCCTGAAGCCGCCGCCGGACATCAACTACCTGGCCAAGGACTACACCGGCTTCCTGCAAGTGATGCGCGACCGCATGGCCGTGCTCGCGCCTGGCTGGACAGAGACGCACGCGGCGGACCTCGGCGTGGCCATGACCGAAGCGCTGGCCTACGCGGCGGATCACCTGAGCTACCAGCAGGACGCCGTCAGCACCGAGGCTTACCTGGGCACGGCGCGCAGCCGCATTTCGCTGCGCCGGCATGCGCGGCTGGTCGACTACCGCATCGGCGAAGGCTGCAACGCGCGTGCCTGGGTCTACCTCGAAGCACTCAAAGATCATGTGCTGGTGCCAATGCACACGGCGTTCTATGTCCGCACCTTCAGCCTGCCGGCCGTGGTCGACCCGAACGATCCCCGCGCGCGCGAACTGCGCAACAGCACGCAACCGGTGTTCGAGAGCATGCAGGATGCCCAGCTGTTTACCGAGCAGAACAGCATGGCGTTCTACACCTGGGGCGACGCCGACTGCTGTCTGCCTGCCGGCGCCACCCAGGCCACCCTGTCCCAGAACCTCACCACACTGCAGGTAGGCAGCGTGCTGATGTTCGAGGAGGTGACCGGCCCCCTTACCGGCAATCCGGCCGACGCCGATCCTAACCATCGCTGGGCGGTACGACTGACGGCGGTGAGCTGGCTCGACTATCGCGGGCAGCCACTGATCGACCCGCTGAATGGATGGCCGATCACACGCATCGCCTGGTCCACCGACGACGCCCTGCCTTTTCCACTCTGCCTCTCTTCCAGCGTGGCCGGCTCCTCCGGCTCGACATCGGTGCCGCAGGTCAGCCTTGCGCGCGGCAATTTGGTTCCGGTCGACCATGGCATCTGGTACGACGACGAGGTGCTTGGCACAGTTCCGCCGTTGTCGCCCCAGGCAGACATGCATGCGGGCTGCGATTGCAGTACGCAGACCATCGCCATCGCTACCCAGCCGGCGTTCGCACGCTTCCATCCGGAACTGGGCAAGACACCACTGACCTTCGCCCGCGCATTTGACGCGCAGGCGGCGGCAAGCACGTTCGCCGTGGGCAGCGACGCTACGCCGGCCGCGCAGATTCGTCTGCGCAGCGATGATGGCCACGATTGGGATCCATCCGAGGACTTGCTGGCGACGCCGACCCTGGACCGGCTGTTCATTCCTGAGATCGAGTACGACGGCAACACCTTCCTCCGCTTCGGCGACGGTCAGTATGGCAAGGCACCCGACAGCGGCTTGCATTTCACCGCGAGCTACCGGGTCGGCAACGGCAGCGTCGGCAATGTGGGGCGCGACAGCATCACCCATCTGATCTTCAACCCGGCGCTGGTTCGCCTCGTGCGCAATCCGCTGGCTGCGGCCGGTGGCACCGATCCGGAAGGCATGGAGCACATACGGCAATACGCGCCGTTTGCGTTCCAGACGCAGCAGCGCTGCGTGACGGAAGACGACTACGGCGTGATGGCCGCGCAAGATCCCGCTGTGCGGCTCGCCCGCGGCACGCTGCGCTGGACCGGCAGTTGGTATACCGCCTTCGTGTCGGTGGAACCCGCGAAAGCCTTGGACAAAACGCTGATCCAGCGGACCACCGATCGCCTCAACCGACTGCGCATGCTCGGTACCGATCTGGCCGTCGAAGCGGCGGTGATGGTCGGCCTGAAGATCGAGCTGAACATCTGCGTCGACCCCGAACATTTCCGTGGCGATGTTTTCGCCGCGCTGATGCAGCGCTTCATCACCGGCGACCAGTGCGACGGCCAGCCGGGCCTGCTCAACGCATCGAACTTCACGTTCGGCCAGACCCTCTTCGCCAGCCCCCTGATCGCCGCCGCGCAAGCGGTCGAAGGCGTGCGCACGGCCACGCTCACCACCTTCACCCGCATGGACAACCCGTGGGTGGACGGCGTTGCGCAGGGATACATCCACCTCGGGCGACTCGAAATCGCCCGCTGCGACAACGACCCCAATCACCTGGATCGCGGCCTGTTCTCGCTGCGACTGGACGGTGGCAAATGAAAGCCTGCGAATCGCCCGAGGAGACGCTGTGCGGCTGTTGCACAGGCACGACCCAGGAAACGCCGGAGCGCATTTTCAATCGTCCGGCGCTGCCCGCGATCGCCTATCGCGCAGGACGCTACGCCACCTTCAACGCCAGCATGCAGGCATCGCTGACGTCATCGGATCGTTTGCCGCTGGCCTTGCTGCGCACGCGCGATCCGGCCGACTTCACCCTCGCGCTGATCGACAGCTGGTCGGTGGTGCTGGATATCCTCACCTTCTATCAGGAGCGCTTCGCCAACGAAGCCTTTCTGCGCACCGCGGTGGATCGGCGCTCGGTGTTCGAGTTGGCAAGATTGATCGGCTACGTGCCATCTCCCGGCGTCGCCGCATCGACGGTGCTGGCATTCACGCTGTCGGATGCGACCGGCTCGCCAGACAACGTGCGCATCACAGCGGGCACACGGGTACAAAGTGTGCCCGGACCGGGGCAGATGCCACAGGTGTTCGAGACCGCCACCGACATCACTGCGCGCATCGGCTACAACGCACTGCCGGCGCGCACCTCGCAGCCATGGAAACTGGCCGACGGCGGCAGCTATACGTGGATACAAGGCACGGCCAACAACATCAATGTCGGCGACGCCTTGCTGTTCGTTACGGCCAGCGACGGCCAGCCCGCCGAAAAGGGACCGGGCAACGTGCGCTACGTGACCCAGGTTGTCCTGGACGCCAAGGCGGGCACGACCATGATCCGCTGGGACGTTGCCTTGCCGGTCGGATTCAACGCGGACACGAGTGCGCAGATGTGCATGTATGTGTTTCGCAAGAAGGCTGCGCTGTATGGGGCGCAGGCGCCCAATCCGATGACTTTGCCAAACAAAGGGGGCGGCATTCCCGGCGCACCGAGTGGCAACGCGACCGATTGGAACTACGACCAATACGTAACAGGCTCCGGCCACGTCAATCTCGATCAATCCATCGCCGGTCTGGGGCCATCCGGAACATCGCAGCAATGGATCGTGCTCACCGGACTCGGCTACACCTCGTTCTTCCGCATTACGGCAGCGGCCGAGTCCAACCCCAACCTCTACACGCTGACCGCCAAGACGACTCAACTGACGCTGGCGCCGGGACAGATCCTAACCGGCAATACGCATCTGGGCCTGGACGATGTCCTCAAAGACTTCACCAAAGAGACGCGTGACATCACGGCCTACGTGCAAAGCACGCAGCTGCAACCGGCCGGTCTTCCGCTGACCCAGTGGGATGGCAGCTCCAACTTCACCTTGCAGGACGGCATGCTGGCACCGGTCGGCGGCGGCAGCATCGACGTGATGGGCGGACAACAGGTGGCCGTGGGCCAACCGATCGGCGTGTCCGGCAAGCGCGTTCGCCTGCAGGTGAAGCCCAGTGCGAATGCGACCTTCATACCGGCGCACTCGTCCAACGCGCTGAAAGTCGCGGACAACCAGATCTTCCTGGTGAACGCGTTTCCACCCGGCAAGGACAGTGCCAGCGGTTCGCCGGCTTGGAGCGTCGACTCGCTCAGCGGCATCACGGGCACCTTGCTGCTCAAGGACAGCAGCGTGTTGCTGCTGCCCTCCGACAAAGGCGACGACACCGTCAGCGAAGCCAGCGCGGTCAGCACGACGGCTGTCAATGGCGACGTCACCACCCTGGGCCTGGGCGGCACGCTTTCGCGCCTGTACGACGCGGCCACGGTCAAGGTCAACGCCAACGCGGTGCAAGCGACGCACGGCGAAACGATGCAGGAGATTCTCGGCTCGGGCGACGCCAGCAACGACAGCCTGCAGTTCACGCTCAAGCAATCGCCACTGACCTACGTCTCGGCAACGACCGGCAACGGCACGCAATCGACGCTGCAAGTGTGGGTCAACAATCTGCAATGGCACGAAGCGCCGAACCTGCTGTCCTCCGGGCCGGCCGACCGGGCGTTTGTCAGTCGCGCCAATGCCAGCGGCCAAACCATCGTGCAGTTCGGCAACGGCATCGACGGCGCGCGTCCGCCGACCGGGCAGATGAACATCCGGGCGATTTACCGCAAGGGCATCGGCAGTGCCGGCATGGTCGCCGCTGGCCAACTCTCGCAGCCGCTGGATCGCCCGCAAGGGCTCACCGCGGTAACCAATCCCAGCGCCGCCTCGGGTGGCGCCGACCCGGCCAGCGCAGACGACGCGCGCATCAGGGCGCCGCTGCCCACCTTGACCTTGGATCGCGTGGTGTCGCTGGAGGACTACCAGAACTTCGCGCTCAACTTCGGCGGTATCGCCAAGGCGGTCGCTACCTGGGTTCGCTTTGGCGGCACGCGCGGTGTGTTCTTGACGGTGGCCGGTGCCGATGGCGCCACCTTTGCGCCGACGGACCCGGTGGTGACGCATTTGATCGACGCGTTGCGCGCGCATGGCAACCCGTTCATTCCACTGCAGGTCGCCTCCTACGTGCCGGTGCTGTTCGAACTGTCGGCCAGCATCGCCATCGACCAAGACAACTATGACGCCACCCAGGTGCTCGCCGCTGTGTGGCAAAACCTCAGCAACGCCTTCGCCTTCGCGCAGCGGCAGATCGGCCAGAGCGTGGCCGCGGCAGAGGTGATCGAAATCATCCAGCAGACCCCGGGCGTGGTGGCCGTGCGCCTGCAGGTGCTGGCTCCCAGCGGCAGCTCCGCCACCTCGGTGCCGACGCAACTGTGTGCAGCCAGTGCCATGCCGCCGCTGGGCGCGCAGATGCTGCTGCTTGATCCGGCCAGCCGCAACAGCATCGGAGTGTGGTCATGAGCCTGGATGCGGCAAGCCTGTTTGCCCTGCTTCCCGCGGTCTATCGCACCCGCGACGCGGCCAGCGGCGGTGCGCTGCAGGCGCTGTTCGAGGTGCTCGCCGCGCAATCGGGGATCGTCGAAGACAACATCCAGCAGCTTTACGACGACCAGTTCATCGAGACCTGCGCGCCCTGGGTGATTCCCTACATCGGCGACCTGATCGGCTATCACTCGATCTACCAGACCAACATCGGCACGGATAGCCGCGCGGAAATCGCCAACACCATCGGCTACCGGCGGCGCAAAGGCACACCGGTGGCCTTGCAGCAGGTGGTGACGGATGTGTCCGGCCGACCGGCGGTGATCGTCGAGGAATTCAAGCGGCTGATCACCACTGAGAGCATGCGACACCCGCGGCTTCGCCATGCGGCGACGCTGGATCTGCGCAGCAGCAAAGTGGTGGACTGGCTCAACGACACCGCATTCGACCACAGCAACCGCACCATCGACGTACGCCGCATCGCCCCACGCATCCGCACCGTCACCACACCGGACACCACGCCGCTGAACGTCGCGTTGCATGGGCCGGGGCGATTCAACATTCCCGACGTTGCCGTGCACCTGTGGCGTTGGCGTGACTTCCAGGTCACGCAATCACCCGCCAGCGTGGTCGACCCCTACCGCTATCGATTCAACCCGATCGGCCTGGATATTCCGCTGTTCCTGAAACGGGAGACCGCCACGGAGCCCTTCCAGCGCATGAACACGCGCATGGATGTGACGCGGCCGATCCACCGCCGTGAATTCGCGCGCCACCCGGAAGCGTTCTACGGCCCCAGCCTGATGTTGTTCGCGGACGATGTCGCGGTCGATGTGTCGCAGATATGCGTGGTCAACCTGGACGATCGGCCCGGTGGCCAGTGGTGCAAGGTACCGGCCGGCAAGATCGCCATCGATCCCGAACTCGGCCGCATCCAGTTCGCGGCCGACCTGACCCCTCCCCAGTCTTTGCGGGTGAGTTATCACCATGGGTTCCCGGCCGACATCGGCGGTGGCGGCTACGACCGTTCCGCCAGCCTGGCGGACGATGCGCCGACCCGTAATCCCGCGCAGGCGGACTTCTTCGCGCTAGTGGGCACGCCCGCTTATCCCGACTTGGAAACCGCGGTCGCCCAATGGAATCTGCAAGCGCCCGGCGCCACCGGGCTGATCGTGCTGCCCGGCTTCGAGCGCTATGCGATCGCGCTCGAAGGCAGCCAAGCCATCACACTGGCACCGGGCTCGCGTCTGGCGCTGGTTGCCGGTACGCCGCAAACCGGCGGGGCAGCCTTCGACGTCGTGTGGAGTGACGCGTGCGTCACCCTGGTGGGCAACCTGCAAGTCACTGGCCTGCCGCCCGCACCGGCATCGGCCGATCCGCCCCCTCCCGGCCAATTGTTGCTCAGCGGCCTGCTGCTCGATGGGCAGCTGACGATCGATGGCAGCGCTGTCGCGGTGCAGTTGGCCGACTGCACCCTGGTGCCGGGATTCGGTGTGGCGCATCCCGGTCTGGCGCCGTGCGAGCCGAATATCGTGGTGCGCAACGAAGCCAGCCTGTGCATGGTCCGCTGCATCTGCGGTCCGCTGGCCGTCAGCGCCGCCGGCAGCGTACGCATCACCAGCAGCATCGTCGATGCCACCTCGCCCTGCTGCGTGGCCTATGCGGGCGTCGACGAGTGGTCTGCCGGCGCCGACCTGCATGTCGAGGACAGCACCATCGTCGGAAAGCTGCGTACGCGTACCCTGCTGCTGGCCTCGAACACGTTGTTCTTTGCACGCCGCGGCGCGCACGACCCATGGCCGGCAGCGCTCTGGTGCAGCCGCACGCAGGTCGGCTGTGTGCGCTTCTGCTCGCTGCCGGGCGACGCCATCACACCGCGACGCTATGAGTGCCTGCCGCCCACGCCGGAACAGGCCGCCGCCTTCGAGCCGCGCTTCGTCGCCTTGCGCTACGGCCACCCCTCGTACGCGCTGCTCAGTGGCGACGTGCCGCTCGCGGTATGGCGCGGCGCCGACAACGGCTCGCAAATCGGCGCCTATTTGCAGATCGAGGAAACCGAGGCGGTGAGCAACGCGCAGATACGCACGCCGGAATACCTGCCGGTGGCGCTGGAGAGCGGCGTGTTTCTGCATCCGTCCAGGCCACCGCCGCGACCGGTCTTGCCGCCGCTGGTCTATGGCATGCAGCGGCCAACGGCGGGCTGCTGCGGCGACGACGACGATGACGACGGATTGCAGGGCTTCCACGGTATCGGCGTGGATCTCCTTTAACGCGACCACTTTCTCCCACTCACAACACAACGATTCCACGAAAACAGGTGCAGGCCATGAAAGGTGATTTCAGTCGGATCCGCTTCGAGCCAGCCAAGCACTACACCGACGTGCTCTCGCAGCAGGGCCGCGTCGCATTGGATGCGGATGCCAACGAACAACGCTGGATCGACGACCATCGGCTGATGACCGAGACGATCGATGTCATCGGCCCGTTTGGGGCGCCGATGCACGACCCGGGCTTTGCGATCAAAGTCGTCGGCGGCTCGATGCTCATCGGCCCAGGCCGTTACTACGTCGGTGGCCTGTTGTGCGACAACGCCAAGCCGCTGGAGTACGACGAACAGCCTTATCTGATCCCGTCCACCGCATCGGACACCAGCCACCTTCTGCTCGACGAACTGCTCAAGAGTTCGCCGGGCACCTGCCTGCGCGTGTATCTGGAAGTCTGGCAGCGTCTGGTGACGGCGCTGGACGATCCCTGCCTGGGCGAACCGGCCCTGGGCCAGGCCGACACGACGGCGCGCACGCAGACGGTCTGGCGCGTCGTTGCGCAACTGGCCACCGCCGATACCAACGCGGTACAGCCCTACTCGTACACCACATCGCTAGGCAAAGAGCCCAGCTGCTGCCCGGCGATGTATCGCGCCTCCGAACTGTCGCACACCGGCCTGCTCAGCGCGCAGACGGCCGACGGCGGGGGCGACTGTGGCTGCCAGCCTATTCCCGCCGCCGGCTACGTCGGCTTGGAGAACCAGCTCTATCGCGTCGAGATCCACCAGTCGGGCGATATCGATACCGCCACCTTCAAATGGTCGCGCGAGAACGCGTCGGTCGTCGTGGCGATTCTTTCCATGTCGGGCAGCAAGGTGACGGTCAGCAGTCTCGGCATGGACGCGAACCTCGGCTTTCGCGAAGACCAGTGGGTCGAGATCAGCGACGACACGAATCTCTTCGGCGAAACGCCCAACCAGCCGGGAGCGCTGTACCAGATCCAGCATGTCGACCAAGCCACGGCGACGCTGACCATGACCACCACGGTGAATCCCGTCGACCTCACGCGCAACCCGCGACTGCGGCGCTGGGAACAGACGGATACCACGGCAACGGCCAGCGGCGTGGCGCTTTCGGAAGACTGGCTGTCGCTGGAGAACGGCATCCAGGTGTGCTTTGCCAAAGGGCACTACGTATCCGGCGATGCCTGGACCATTCCGGCGCGCAGTGCCACGGGGCAGATCGACTGGCCGCCCTGCGGCGGCGACGGCAATCCTTACCAGCCGGCACATCACGCCAAGATCCATCGCGCACCGCTGGCCTGCATCCATCTCAACAGCGAGGAATACGACGCCAACGGCGCGCTGCGTAAAGGCAGCTCGATCAAGCACGCCTACATGAAGCAGTACGGCAAGTTTCAGGTCGAGGATTGCCGCCGGCTGTTTCCTTCCCTGACCGATCTCGGCGGCCTCGTCAGCGCCAAGGCCCTGCACATCACCGGCATCAACTGGGACAACGACGATGTGATGACGGCAGACCAGCTGATGAAGCAAGGGCTGGCGGTCACCTTCGATCACCCGCCCACGGGCCCGGTGACCCCGGCGAACTTCACCGTACTGGTGGAAGCCCCCTATTACTACGGCTACAGCAAGAGCGCCTATCACGGCACGGTAGTCGAGCAGGCGCCGGCCGCCGACAGCAAGAACAACACCGTCGACACCGAACAGATCCACCTGTACGCCTTGATGAAAAGCTATGCGACCCCCAAGCGCGTCGCTGTGGCACGCGAAGAAGTGATCGTCGAAGCGGCCATCACGACGGCAGGCAACACCCTGACCTGGAAACTCGACGAAGTCCCCTATCTGCTGAAATATCTGCTCGACAGCGGCAGCACGCTTGGGCTGCGTGTCCGCGTCAAACTCAGCGGCCGGATGCTGTACGCCTCGCCGCTGGGCGGCGGGCAGATCTATCTCGACGGCCAGGCCTTCGGGGTCACGGCGGACAGCTCGCAGGGCAATGCCACGCCGCGCATCGATCTGCGCTTTCCGACCGGCAACCAGGACAAGGCCAGCGATTTCGAAAGCTGGTTCATGCTCTACCCCGAGCTGCTCATCACCAACGTCGAGCTGGCCTATACCGAGCTCGACGTGACCCCGAGCGGCGCCGGAGTCACGGTCACCGCCCACGGTGGCGGAGTGTCCGTGAAGCAACAAGCGACCATCACGTTGAACTACCACGCGGTGGAGGCGACCACGATCAACCTGAGCCTTGGCGGTGACCCCAGCGTCGCCACCGTCGCATCGAGCGTGCCGGTGAATATCGGCGACAACAGCGTGACGGTGCCCATCCAGATCGTTGGTCTTCCCGCGTCAGGTCAATCCACGGTCATCACGCTCACCGCATCGATCACCAACGCGCTTGGCCAGGCCTCCAGCCAACAAGCGACGTTTACCGTTTACCCGCAACAGCCACCGCCGGGTTGAAGGAGGCCGTATGCGAGCCGTCTGGTCGTTCTGGAGCAAACCGTTCTTCGCGCACAAAGGAAGGATCTGGCGCGAACCCCGGCATCACCTGCTGGCCTGGGGCCTTTCGCTGCGGCTGGCACGCAGGCATTACCCCGAAACCATGTTGGTCACCGACAAGGCAGGCAAAGCCTTGCTGGTCGATCGCCTCGGGCTGGATTTCGATGAAGTATCTATCGAGCTGGAAGCACTGCGCGATGCCGACCTTGGCTGGTGGGCGCTGGGCAAGCTGTATGCCTACAGCATGCAGGATCGCCCCTTCATCCACCTCGACACCGATGTCTTCCTGTGGAAGCCCTTGCCCGCCTCCGTGGCCTCTGCACCGGTCTTTGCCCAGTGTCCCGAAGACCACCCACTGAATGACTGGTGCGGCCCGCAAGACATCGAGGCGGCATTTGCGAAACATCGACTGCCACTGCCGCAAGAGTGGGAGTGGATGCGCTCGCAACCCAGCACCGGCTTTCGCGAAGAGAACTGCGGCATCCTCGGCGGCCATCACGTCGACTTTATCCGCTACTACGCCCAGCTCGGCATGGACCTTGCGGTGAATCCCGCCTTTGCGCAGGCCTGGGCGGAGCTGCCGAACAAGTCCGGCTACAACATGATGATCGAGCAATTCCTGCTCTCCGCCTGCCTGGACTATCACCGGGCGCACCCGGAGTCGCCCTACCAGGGCATTCGCATCAAGCATCTGTTTCCGAGCTTCGGCGACGCCTTCAATCCGCGGCTGACGGCACAGGCCGGCTATACGCATTTGTTGGGTAATGCCAAGAGCCATGCGGGAGTGATGCAACGCCTAGAGCAGCGGATGCAGCAGGAGGATCGGAGTTTCTATAACCGCTGCCTTCGGATGGAGATCTAGCCCTCGCCGCACGGAAACACCATGTCGACCACGGCCATCCATGTGCAGAAATCCGCGCCTGCGGCACCGACAAGGGGGCGCAGTACGACATCGCTGCGCCCGCCTTCGCCCGAGCAGCATCGGGCAACGCTGCCCTGGAGCTTGCAGCGCAAGGCGACGGTGAGTTCGCCTGGCGATTCTTTTGAAACCGAAGCGGACGCCATCGCCGACAAGGTCATGAACATGGCACTGCCTGGCCCGATCGGAGCCGCGCCCGTCGCTGTCCAGCGCAAATGCAAGAAGTGCGAGGATGAAGACGAACCGCCGGTTCAAACAAAACCGTCAAGTTCGCGGCAAGAAGATGCCGCGCTTGATCCGGGCCTTGCAGTGCATGCGGCCAAACAAGGCGGAAAACCGCTGCCCGAAAGTCTTCGCGCTTACTTCGAGCCCCGCTTTGGCTATGACTTCAGCCGGGTACGCATACATGCCGATGGCGCGTCGGCGGATGCCGCGCGTGCGGTGCAGGCGCGCGCTTATACGGTCGGTAGCGACATTGTGTTTGGATCGGGCGCATTTGCCCCGTCGACCGGACAGGGTATGCACCTGTTGGCGCATGAGCTCGTGCATGTCGTTCAACAATCGGGCGCGGCGATGCATCAAGCACCGTCCATCCAGCGCAGTGCGATGGCAACGGAGAGCCCAGTTGCCGATCCCCCGGTCGAAGAATCCCATGCCGCCGGAAGCGGTGGTACCGCCCCGCCCCCCGCGGCGCACGCCGGACCCTCCCCGATTCCGCGTCCGGAGACTTGTCCGCCGCCAGCGGATCTCAGCTGCGCGCCTGGAACCACATCGCCAGGCGCTGTAACCCACCGCTTCGGCTTTCCCCAGGATCAAGCGCTGCTCACACCCATGCAAAGGGCCGAGATCGACGCCGCCGCGGCGGCCTGGCATAGCGCCGGCGCAGGCGTCACCGTGCGGATCGATGGCTACGCCAGCGCCGAAGGCGCGTGCGATTACAACTGGTACTTGTCGTGCCGGCGCGCCATGGCGGTGGCCAATGAACTGGAGCATCCGGGCGATGGTTCCACCGGCGTTCCGTCCGCGAACGTCGAGACCTTCGCCCATGGCGAAACCGACGAATGGGACCATGCGCTCGCGCCGAATCGACTGACCACCATCAGCATGCCGGTGCCGCCCCCACCACCCGCGCCAACCTGTCCGCCATGTACGTATCCGCTGTTGCTCGGCACCGGCCGCACGGGCTGCGGCCACGGTAGTGACTTTACACACTTCGACTTTCCACACATCTCATTCGCCTCCGAAGCCAAGCTCGCGGCGTGGGCGACGCTACAGAATTTGCCGTCGATCATCCCCAACCCGGACCGCACCCTGGTGCCGAATGTTCAGTGCGAACTCGAGATGGCCGGCGTACTGAGCACACTGGCTGGCGGTGCCGGTCTTGCCGCCTACCACCGGTTTGCGGCCGGCACTGGCGGCACCGAAACGCTGGGGCCAGGAACCACACTGGGAAGCCTGGCGCTGGTATCGCCGGAGTTCACCAGGACCGTCGCGGCGGTCAGGCGCGACATCGAATCGAAGCTCGCCGCCCAGGCAGCGAGTGGCTGTCTCGCCCCTTGCGCGTTCTCGCCAGTGATCCCGCCAGCGACGCATTTCGGCATGGCAGGCCGCTTTTCACCCGGCCCGTTGAAAACCGTTATCGGCGGCACGCACGGCGAAAAGCTCTTCTGCAACGGGTTCACCGGCAACCTTGCCGCGCGCACCTACACGATCGATCTGCGTTTCCTTATCTGCGACAACTTTGGCGTCGATGAAGCCGACCTCTATGCGCCTGGTCTGTTTGGCTTCTGGGTGCTGCAGCACGAACGCAGCCCAACCCTATATGCACCTTTTATCAACGAGCTGGATCTGCCCGTCACATTGAGCGGAACGTTTTGAGCCAGTGAACCTCGAACGCGCAAAGGAGATACGCCATGGCCATCGCACAGATGCAGATGCAGAGATCCGCCAAGGCGGTACCGCCACACGCACACGATGCCGCGAGCAAAAGGCCACCTCCGATGCATGCTTATGTCCCAGCCGAGTCACTGGGAATCCAACGGAAATCGACGGTCAGCTCACCCGGCGATCCGTACGAACTCGAGGCCGATGCCACCGCGGATCGGGTGATGCGCATGGCGCTACCCACTGCCGTCGGTTCGGCACCACTCGCGATCCAGCGCAAATGCGCGCAATGCGAAGAAGAGGAAGACCACGCCATCCAGGCCAAGCACGCCAGCCACGCGTCAGCCGAAACATCGCTGGATGCGCGAGCGGCGATCGACGCGGCCAGGCAGGCCGGCGCGCCACTTCCGGCGCACCTGCGCTCGTTCTTTGAGCCTCGTTTCGGCTACGACTTCAGTCGCGTCCGCGTGCATACGGATGCTGGAGCGGCGGCCGGCGCACGTGCCGTGCAGGCGCGCGCATTCACCGCTGGGCACGACATCGTATTCAATGCCGGCGAGTACGTTCCCGACACCCATGCCGGCCTCCACCTGCTGGCGCATGAACTGACCCACGTCGTTCAGCAGTCCACGAATCGCACATCTGCGGCACCCGCCGTGATGCGCAAGGACGACAAGACCTGCAGCATCCGCCAGCCGCTCTACGGCTGGGACAACATCAGAAACATTTCCAGGGAGCGCCTGCGTGCCGCCGGCTTCGTGTTCTGCGGGCCCGACAGGGACTTCGGCGACCCCGACCTTTGGGAAAAATGGGTGCACCCGACCAAGGGGGTTCTGCACTTCCAGGTGAAGTGGAAGGAAGATCCGCCGCCCCAGGATCCCCCGGCCGACGATCGCCAAAAGCGATGCGCAGATCCATGCATGGATAAGTCGGACGATGAGGACTCCTGCAAGCAATGCTGCGAAGACACGATTCCCGCCGATGACGCCGCGTGCCGCAGAACGTGCAACGTCGCTTGTTCGACCAAACTCTAGGCTGCTGGCGAATCACCGGCCGGCGCGGGAGGCTTCTTTCAATTGTTCACATCGCACGAAACCGTTCTGATGGGGAGAAAAGAATGCCGGGACAGGAGAAGCCATAGCGATGGGAACGCAGACCTCGACGCCGCCTACCCACGCTCCTGCTGCGACCAGGCAAGGATCGATGTCATCGGCTCGTGCCGTGGAGCGTCCGTCGCCATCGCGGCATGAGCCCCCGTCACCCGAAGGAACCGCTACACCAGCGTCCTGTTCGAGCATCCCGGTACTGGCCCCCGGCGAAGGGGCGGCGGACGCTCCCCCTGATCGCAATCGTTCCGCACGGCGAGCACCCGGAATGACGACGTTGCGCGCCGCATACGCCATAGACGCATCCACGGCGTCCATGCCCATGCCGGATAGCGTCCGCGAGACCTTGTCCAGCCCTGGACGTCCACTCGACCACGCCACGCGCCTGTCCATGCAGTCGCATTTCTTCCATCAGTTCGGCGCACTCAGGCGCGCGACTACCGCGCAGATTCAGACCTTGCCGAACCGGGTTTACCTGAGCATGCCGGGAGATGCGGTCGAGAACGAGGCGGAAGCTCTATCGCTAGGCGCAGGCAATCGAGCCACGCACGCCACGCTAGATTCGCCGGATGCCGGACCCGATTTCGGAGGCATCCGTTTGCATACCGACGCATTGGCTGCGCGTTCGGCACACGCCCTTGGTACGCACGCTTATGCATTCGGCCAACATGTCGTGATCGACGGCAGCCGCTATGCACCTGGTACGTCGAGCGGTGCGCGCCTGCTCGCCCACGAGCTTGCACACACTTTGCAAACCGCCCCCGCTGGGGCGTTGATGCTGATGCGCGATAAGCCAACGGGGCCGCAACCGACCACAAGCAACGCGCCTCAAGGCAGCGTTTCGATGAGCGTGTCCATGGATGGCCTGCGCTTTGAATTTCCCGGTTCCGTCTTTCAACAGGGATCGTCTCGCCAACAAATCATGGCGATGATCTTGCGCCGACTCGTAGGCGAGCAATACAAAGCCGGCCTGGAAGACAAAGTGCTCGCGGCGCTGGACAAGACCACCGCTGTCTTCAAAGGCGCTCTTTCAAGGGACAGCAAGGTAAAGAGTGGCGATGCCATGGGTGTGGCGACCGTCGACCTGGGCGCCACGGTTACCCTTGTCAAGACCATTGTCGATCTCCAGATGCGACATACCCTCACCAGTGCGCAGGTCGATCTGCTCTACAACGGCTTCGCCGCCCACGCAGCCTGGGATCAACTCCACGATGAATTCCCCAGCTGGTACACCGAATGGATATTCAAGCGTGAAATGGCGCAGCACGGTGAACTTCTCGCCGACTGGAGGGCCGCCTGGCAGAACAAGCCGGGAGCGGATGGTGTGCTGGCCATCAACAAGATCGAAGGCGTTCTGCTAACCGGCGCGATGCTGGTCGATACCATTCGAGAAGACGTGGCGCTCGCCAACGAAACGCTCAAGCCGACCAACGACATCGTCGAAAAAAGAAATCGCGAGAGTGCGGCTGCCGCTTACGCCATCATGTTCAATCTCACGTTATCGACGACGCCGATCACGAAGATACCCGTGGATGTCGATGAGGCCATGGCGGCGAATTTTCTTCGGTACATCCACTCACAGGAAAAGCTGGCAGCCCAAGCGAGCGCCGACGGACCCGATGGGCATGACGCGCGCACCAAGCTGCTTGGCCGCTTCGGGCGCTTCTGGGTCCGCGGACAGTCGAGCGGTACGGACGAAAAGATTCTCAGAGAACCCGCACGCGCAAATACCCCGCCATGGAAAGCCGAGCTGAGCAGTACACCACCCGCCGCGCCACCGCTGTACGAGGCGGCATTGGAAACCGATCATGCCTTCACCATGCAACTTCAGTGGACGCACTTCACGGATGCCATGGTTCGCTACAGCTATCTGTGGGACTTCATCCGCGTGCCGGATTCGATGCTCGGCGATCCGGCCGCCGATCCGCTGCAGGCGGCCGGCGAGAAGCCCAGTTTCGGCAAGGTCCTGAACACGCGGCTGGCGCGGGCCAGACGCTACAACGCCGCCGATCTGGACCGCATTCATCAGCGTCTTGGAGGGACGCCATTTGGTCAGGCGGCGGAAGATCTCGTGCAGGCCAATGCCGCGTTGCGCTACGTCGGTACGATCATCCACACGCTACTCGACAAGATAACCGAGCCAAGCTACGTCACTCGCTATGTCTTCCCTGGCGCCGGCATGTACATCGTGCGTTGCCGCGCACTTCCCGTCCTCGACGGCGAGGAGGAAACGGTACGCCTGCCCAGCATCGCCTTCGTACCGATCGTTGCGCGCGATGCGGACGAAATGGCAGTCGGTCAAGTCAAGGATGCGACACGCACCCAGTTTCAGGCACGATTGCGCATGGCGGAGATCCAGTCGCTGCTCGCCTCTCCGTTCCCACCCGAGAACGCGACGGCGCTGCGCGAAGAGCTGCAGGATCTGCAAGCGATGCTGCTCGATCCCAAAGAGGCCCTGGAGCACCGCAAAGAAGCCCTCGACAAGCAAATTTCCTTACTCCAGAGCCGGCTCGATCTACGCAAACGCATCGCCGCGATCATGGATCAGCCCGAAGCGCAACGAGACGCCGCTGCGCTGGCCAAACTGCAAAGCGACCTGATGGCGGCGGGCGGCGAAAGTGGCAATGCCTGGGATGAGGAGCGCACGCTGAGCTCACTCACCGCACAGCGTGATTCAGCGCAAGACATGCTCACGATGCATGCCGAGCGCACGAAGGACGAACGCGGGATTCGCTTCGCGCCCCTCGTCACCTTTGTCTCCGACCTGGGACAAAGCTTGCAGCTGTCCATTGAGATGTTTGACCGTGGCGAAGGCGATGGGGTCTATCAGGTTTTCATGTCCGACCTGACCACCCCTGACAGCGGCAAGATGCTCGGCACGGCGCCGATGACGGGAAAGAATCCACGCGTCGATGCCATCAAGGACGGACTGAAGCGATTGCTGGAAGAAAGCAGCGATTACGGTCGCGGCCGGGTCGCGGTGCAGATCGACGGACAGGTCCATCTCGTTTCCATCCAGGCCGGCACCGGACGCATGCTCACCGAAGCGGCGGAAAGCGCGGCCATGGTGGCATCACTGGCCGCCATCGTGGCTGCACCGATCACGGACGGCGCAAGTCTGTTCCTGCTGCTGCCGTTGGGCGCTGCGGGCGCCGTCACTTCCGCCTATCGTCTGTATCAACGCTACGACGAAAACCGGTTGCGCCTGGACTTTGCCGCCGTGATGGACGTGGTGAACATCGTCGGCGGCGTACTCGGCCTGGCCCAGGTAGCGACACCGTTGCGCGCCGTACGCCTGGGCAAAGTGTTGATGGTGATGGGGATCGGCGTCGACGGCGCCGGCATCATGATGATGGGCGCCGGTGTGATGGTGCAGCTCGATGCATTGAGTTCGCTTCCCGAACATGAGCGCGCCGCGCGCATGCTGGAAATTCTCGGTCAGGCGATGCTGCAGATCGGCATTCAGGCCGGTGGCGCGGTGATGCATGCCCGGTACCAGTCGCACCGCGGTGCGACGGGGGGCCATGAAATCGAACCTGGCAGCACCCAGCATGACGAACCCGGCTTTCATTCGCCGCCCCCTGACGAACTGGCCAAATCATCCACGCAGACGACGAATCCAGCCGATCGCAGCATGACCGGAAGCGGTGGCTCCGCTTCGGATGGCAAGCCCCCCAGTTCACCGCCGCCTGGGACCACCACGACAAGCGCAACGCCAAAAGGGCGAGGATCGCCCGAGCATCTATTCGACCGTCTGGAGAAAGGTGTCGATCGCTCGTTGCCGCCGCCGCTACCTGCCGAAGCCATCAAGAATCCGCCTAAGGCTGGTGAATTCCAACGTGGATTGACGACGGCAGATGCCGCGTACGCCGCGTATAACAAGGCGCTCGCCGTTTCGGGTGGGCGGGAGGTGGCGATTTATCACAACCCCGAAACGGGTGAATATCGAATCATGATGGGCAGCGAAACCGGCGTGCGCGCGCCGGAACCCTTCGGCTGGAACGCATTGCTGCATTACCACCCGAATGAAGGAAATGTGCTGAATTTCCGACTTCCCGCACCACAGGACTTCGCGGGCTTGATGATGCGTTACTTGTCCGGAGGTGTCGCGGTACGTGAATTCGTCGAGTTCAATATTCCGGGCGTCGGTCGTGGGCGTACCGAATATGGCATGGAGCCGGGCAATCCCGAGCCGTTCTATGTGCGCATCAATCAAGCCGACGGCACTAGTCGCACCGTGCGTTTCGCCAACGACGGGCATTACTCCGCCTACTGGGGCGAAAGAACTATCGCGGTACCGGAAGGTTCACCGGTTTACGACGCGATGATCCGCGACATCCAGGACTATATTCGCTCCATCCGCGGCTCGGAGCCGCAGCGTTTCGGCCCGGATGAGAAGACGTCTTCCGGTAGCACGACGGAAACCAAGCCCCCCACGGAGACAACGACCGGCCCCGCCGATAAGACCATGGCGAAAAAGACCACCGGGACAAGCGCGGACCCGCTGCAGTCCGGCGTTGGCGATCTCACCGACCGTGGCGTGGCATTCCTTCGACGCAAGTTCAGAACGGTGCGCAACAGCGAGGGTAAATCCGTGGAGCTTGCCACGCTTACCGACGCTCAGATCAAGGAGCAGTACGCAAATCAGGCCCATTGGGTCGAGGCCGTTGTGCTGGCTGAAGTACGTGGCTCGTGGCTCGGCCGTGAGACCACCACCGACTTCGTCATGTCCGACCCGAAACAGACCTTGGATGACGTCGCCAAGAAATTGGGCGATGCCGCCATGGCGGGTAAGACCGGGCATTCGTTGAATACGGCCATTCTTGGGTGGAGCGTGATGGACTTTGTGGGCGAAATGCTGCGGCAGGCCGACCCTACGCTCACCCCCGCCTACAACGCCTGCGAGAACAGCACGAATCCGAACGTAAAGCGGCAGTGGAAGGAGTTCAAAACGTCAGCGGCAGCCGGCGATATGTCCGGCTTCTTTCTCGGAAGGGTGGGCAGCAAACGTCCCGACGTCGTCGAAGTCATGCTCAGCCAGAACGAGATTCATATTACCGACGCAACGCTGGCGTACGAGAATCTCATCCATAACTTCAAGAGCGCTTTCTACAAGACCGTGATAGAACGTCTCATCAATGTGGGGACGGTAACCTCCACGGATTATCGCGCACCACTCAAACAGACACCGATTGGGCCCTAGCCAGGATCCCTCACTGTTCAAATCGCACGAAACCGTTCCGGCACGATCGCGTGCTTCTGCATCAGCGCAAAGAACGCCCGCCGGTTCTTCTTGGCCGCCGAGGCCGCGCGGGTGATGTTGCCGGCGTTTTCGGTCAGCAGGCGCTCGATGTAACTGCGCTCGAACGCATCCACGGTGCGTGCCTTCGCAACACGAAACGATTCGATGCCAGTGTCGCTTGCGTCGTTGCGCGGAAGCTCAAGGTAGTCGGTGCCAATGACCGGCCCCTGGCAAAACAGCACGGCGCGCTCGATCACGTTGTGCAGCTCGCGCACATTGCCGGGCCAGTCATAGCCCGTCAGTTTGCGCAGGGCCTGCGAGGTCAGGCTGAGCACCGGCCGGCGGGATGTCCGGCAGCACTGTTCGGTGAAGTGTATGGCGAGTGCCGGGATGTCTTCGCGGCGATCACGCAACGCGGGCAACGGCATGTTGAGCACGTTGAGCCTGAAATAGAGATCGCGCCGGAACGCGCCGCGCTCGGTCAGGCCGGCCAGGTCATGATTGCTGGCGGCAATCACCCTGACGTCCGCATGGCATATGCCTGCCCCGCCGATCGGCCGGTATTCCTTTTCCTGCAGGAAGCGCAGCAGTTTGGTCTGCGCACCCAGCGGCAGCGAATCGATTTCGTCCAGGAACAGCGTGCCACCCTCGGCTTCACGTACCAGTCCGCTGCGCGCGGCATGCGCGGAGGTAAACGCGCCGCGCATGCAGCCAAATAATTCACTCTCCACCAGTTCAGTGGGGATGGCCCCACAGTTGACGGCGACCAGCGGGCGCGAGGAGCGAGGCGACATGTAATGGATCGCTCGCGCAAAGACTTCCTTGCCTGTCCCCGTTTCGCCCAGGATCAGCACGCTTGCGTCGCAGCCAGCGATGACCGGTAGCGATGCGAGTTGCTTCATGAAGCTGGGATGAGAGCCCACCAGATCATGGGCACGTGCAATCTTGACGGTCGCCGCCGCGTCAAGGCGGTGCCGCGGCAGCAAACCCGCCGCACGCTGCAGGCGCGTATGCAACTCTCTTGGGGCATAGGGGACGGAAACAAAATCAAAGGCGCCAGCCGTGAGCAGCGTGCCGATCTGATCCATCTCCAAGCCGTCACAAATCACAATGACGCCGCAGGCAAGGGACCTGCCACGCAGGCTCGCCACCTGCGCGATGGCGGCCTCGAGAGTCGCCGACTGCACGGGCATCAGCAACAGATCGCAGCCCTCTTGCTGGGCCAGTGTGGGCTGCCACAGCAGCCTCATCCGATCCAACGCCTCGCTCCGCAATGCATCGTAGTCTCGACGATCCGACGAACAGGGATCACCGACTGACACAAAACCGCAACTCACCATATCCATGGATTGCGCCTTGACGAAAACCCAATCAACTTCGGGCAACGCTTTGACAGTCCAGCTGCACAGATTCGATGCCGTGAATTGGGCGGACTCGACCGTGGCATCCGAGGTTAGACAGCACGATCAAGAAGATCGAGTGACCCCCCAACGTGCACGAGCCCGCATCGGCATGCATCGCAAGTCCGCAAGCCTCGCATGCCGCGCGCTATTTCGTTGTGAAGGCGCCCGCTTTATAGCAGGCGGCTGGCGTCCGATGCTTACACGACGCTTACAGGGGGCGTGCCGGGAACGGCATGGCCGGGCAGCGGGTCATCGCGCCCAGGAATGACCCGCCTCTGTAGGAGCCCGCCCTATGGGCGACAAACGGCAGGACGGCTGGTTTGTCGCCCACAGGGTGGGCTCCTACTCCACCGTCCCGACCCAAAAATACCCTCCATTACCTGCCGCCTGGCGATATCGATTGGCCTGAGGCTGGCAATGGGAAAATCGATCTTCAGCCACACATCTCACACGCTGATTTCACAGGGCGTCGGTAATTATTTTCGGCCGCCCTGTAATGCGCCACGTCCGCCATCGTTATTGAACGCGTGGCGAGGTCGGTCTCTCACCCAAACTAAGGAGAAAGTGACAATGGCTATGAATGTACCGACAAACGCCAACGGTCCTGACAAATTTCCGTCTGGAAACTGGACGTATGGTCCGTTGAAGATAAATTGGGACATCAAGGACTTGGATGCTGTCGATGTCGATGTGTCAGTCTTTGGATTTGATATTGACAAGCTCTCCGGCACTCTCAAGGCCGGCGATGCGGAACTCGAAGAAGGCCTGGACATCGCGGGCTTGGCGAATGGCGACATTAAGCTTCAGGCAAAATGGGACCAGACGCCTGCCGATAATGGCTTGTGGATTTACGGAGAGATACAGGCGGGGCCATGGAAGTCAGGCGATATGAAGCACCGCTTGGTTGCCTGGTAATAAAACGGCCTGGACTCAAGTTGCAAACGCAACACTCCGCTTGAGGCGGAGTGTTGCGATCCGCGAAATTCACATGCTCAGCATCCAAGCTGCGTCGCAGCAATGGCACCTGGGTTATCGTGTGCGCTCTCGTTTGCAGGGTTGGACGTTTAAGTGATTGAGCTCGTAGGTTTTGATGGCGACGACACGCTGTGGCATAGCGAGGGTTATTACCAGGAGGCGCACGCCGAGTTCGAGCAGATCGTCGGCCGCTATGTCGACCTGGGCAATCTGCGGCTGCACGACCGCTTGCTGGCGACGGAGCGGCGCAATATCAAACTGTTCGGCTATGGCGCCAAGGGCATGACGTTGTCGTTGCTGGAGGCGGCGATCGAGATCACCGGTTCGCGTATCAGCGCCGCCGATCTGCATCGCATCATCGGTATCGGCAAGCGGGTGCTGTCCCATCCGGTGGTGCTGTTGGCGGGCATTCGCGAAGCGATCGAGGCGGTGGCCGCCCATCGCAAGATCGTGTTGATCACCAAGGGCGACCTGTTTCACCAGGAACAGAAAGTGGCCAGCTGCGGGCTGGCGGATCTGTTCCATCGCATTGAAATCGTGTCGGAGAAGGACGAGCGCGCTTATCGCCGCGTATTGGGCGAGTTTGGCGTTGGGGCCGATCGGTTTGCCATGATCGGCAATTCGCTGCGCTCGGATATCGCGCCGGTGGTGGAACTGGGCGGCTGGGGCGTGTACATGCCCTATCACGTGACCTGGGCGCATGAGGCGGATACGGATTTCGCAGCGACATCCCCACGCGTGGTGCAGGTACAGGGTGCCGGCGGTATCGCGGCCGCGATCGACGAACTGGGCCTTCGCGCTGCAGCCTGAGAGCCTGTTCAATATCTCTGCATGCCCCGTTGCAGGAGCCCACTCTGTGGGCGACCGCCTTCGCGACAGAGCCTCATCAATGATGTGGTGCATCAATGGGGCCCTCTCGGGCTGTGCAAACCGGCAGACCTGCCGGTTTGTCGCGCGCAGAGCCTGCCCCGGACTCGATCCGGGGGTGCGCTCCTACAAATGCTTTGTACGGCGCGTCAAGCTCAAAGAGCGTCCAGGGGTGCACCCGGGACGCAGGGCCGCTCCCCCCCCTGTAAATCGAGCAGCCAGTCGCTGCCGCCCTAGCCCTCCCTAGCTGAACGACCGACTCGCGGAGTCACTGCTTTTGTTGCAGAGTAGGGGATGCTCTGAACCAGTCTAAGCAGCTGTCCGAGTCGAATCTATGATTGCGACACCGCAAGGTCCGTCCACCCCACTCCCCGTTCCGCCCAAGGAACAGGGATCTTCCGGCGGCGCCTTTGAAGAGGTGTGTCGCACCTACGAAACCTATTTGACCAAGGCCACCAAGGCGCGAGCCGAACTGCTCCGGCATTACCAGCCCAAGGCGTTGCATGCCTGGCGCGTCAACCTGCGCCGCATCACCGCCACGCTGGACCGTGTCGCGCATGCGCTGCAGGGCGAGGAGCCACTGGCGCTGTTTGAGCAGTTAAGAGCCTTTCGCAATGCCACCGGCGTAGCTCGTGACATCGACATTCTTCTGGATGAAACCTTGCCCGCCTTCATGGCGGAGGATCATCAAGGCGCTGTGTTCGATCCCGCGTTGCTTCAAGCACTGGAAGCCCGCCGCGCGCAGTTACATCAAGAGGCCATCGATGGCCTGAAGAAGGCCCGGCTGACCTCCTCCATGCACCATTTCCATGCCTGGAGCGAGGCGCATCTTGCCGTGTCGGATGAACAGCTCCGCCATGTGGCGGCCGAGCTCATCGAGTCGCGCTTTCATCAACTGCACAAGCGTGCCGTGCGGATGGGCGACGGGCGCCGCCACCTGCACCGCCTGCGCACGACGACCAAAAAAATGCGCTACATCATGGAATTGTTTCAGCCGTTGTTCCCGCGACATGCCGCCCGTCACTGGCTGGATCAGCTGGCCGATCTACAGACGCACCTGGGCGAAGCGCATGACCGCATCACTGCCCGCGTGCTTTGCCGCGAGCTGTTGCCAGAGTCGAGGAAGCACGCCGGCATCAAGGCCTTCCGTCGCTGGGCGAAGCAGACGGCGGCAACGTCATCGACCAAGGCCGAGGCGTCATTGGAGCAGCTCCGGCAGCTTGGTCATTACTGGCGGCTCTAGACGAATAGGTGCGCTATCGCGACCTGGCCGCTTATGCAGCGGGCATTCCGGACACCGGCCCATGCGGCGCGCTTCGGGCTTGCGTCTCTTCCAGCGTCAGACGATCGGGTACATGAGCAAGCAACACGCGTCACCGTAGGAGCGCACCCTGTGCGCTCCTACCGATGCTCACATCGACGCCTCGACATACACAGGGCCCGATGACCCACGCCGTGTGTGGTACTGCACAAATCAGGGAACTCATGACTTTTCGGGGCGGCGCCGGTACGCGATGAGCCTCTAAGCTCGGCCGTCATTCGACGTCGGCGCTGCGCAAGCTGGGTAGCCCCACACAAGTGGCGGCCGACGCGGAGATGTTGTCATGGGTCAAGGTGCCGGGCGATTCCGATGGCCCCTGTGGCACGGCGCCACTAACACCCGCCGGTCAGTTCAGCCCGGACCTGGCGATTCATTTGATCAACAGTAACTGATGCATGCCCCCTCCCCCACTGAGCATCGAGACCACGCCATGAAGGCACCCCATCTCACACTAGCTTCCCGGTTGTTCGCGGCTGCATCGCTTGTCCTGACCAGCGCAGGCGCGGTCGCGTCGACGGCATTCGACAACACCAGCCCAAACACCTTTGTCGATTTCGGCACGCCGACATCGCAAGCCATGGCTTACTCACCCTTCGCTGGCGCCATCTCCACGTATGGCGAGGGTGGCGGGTCGATCGTCAACAACGCCAAGCAAGGTTCGAATCTCGGCAGCCTTGGCCTTGGGCTGTATCGCATTCCGTTGCAGTGGAACGGCGGCAACATCATCTCCGGTGCGGGAGGCGGGCCAACCAATGTCTCCGGCGACAACTGGATCAACGCGATCAAGGGCTTCGGCGGCGAGCCGATGATCGTGGTGGCCGGCACCAGCAACAACAACTTCACGCCGGATGATGCAGCCGCCCTGGTGCAGCATTTCAATCCAAGCAATCGTGTCACGTACTGGGTGATCGGCAATGAGCCCAACAACGGCGGCATGAGCATGAGCAGCTACTGCACGCTATTCAACGCGACCGTGGACCGCATGAAGGCCATCGATCCGACCATCAAGGTCGTTGGCCCAGCCTGGTCGTCTTATAGCCAGGGTGATTTGCAGACGTTCCTCAATTGCGCAGGCAGCAAGGTCGATGTGGTCGACTACCACCATTACGCGATGGGCGGGTCCTATCTGGACAACGCAACCGCACTGTCGAAGACGCCGGATTGGGAGAATGAGGTCACTCAGATCCGCCAGATGATCAATGCCACGGTGCCTGACCGCGCGTCCTCGATCGACATCCAGGTGGGTGAGTACAACTGGTCCTGGCGCTCGGGCGACGGCTATCCCGGATGGAACGGCGACGATCGTTTCTATCAAGGCGTGGCCACCGTGTGGGCGGCGTCTGTTGCCGGCCACATCATGCGCGCGGGCGGTCGTGGCCATCAGTATTCCGATCAGAACGGCGCACTCGGCATCACATTCGAGAAGCTGAGCGATGCCACGCATTTCGGCCAGCAGATCGATGATCCCATGCCGATCTACCACGGGCTGCGTATGTTCAGCGGTGGCTCGCTGTTCCGTGCGTTCGGCAGCACGTCGGTGCAGGCATCGACGACGTTGACCAACGTCGAGGTCTTCGCCTCCACGAATGGCCAAAACGTGGTGATGATCAATAAGGATCCCAGCGCCATCCAGACCGCGGTGATGCAGACGACAGCGCTCGCCGCCACATCCGTCGATGTGTGGCAGACCAACAATAACGCACCGTTCCAGGCGCCTGTCCTGCAGGCGACATTGGCCGTCAACGGCAATATCACCTACACGCTGCCGCCCTATTCGGTAACGACCTTCGTGTTCCATTGAGACAGGCCCCGCCCGTCCCCTTTCGCGGTTTCTTGCTTTGATGTTGGGGTATCGCGACCTGGTCGCTTATGCAGCGGGCATTCCGGAATGCCTGTCGCAGGTGAGCCAGAGCGCGCAGACGCGACAACCGAGCGACAAGGCACTGGACCCCGGCCTCCGCCGGGGTGACGAAGTAGGAGTGTTATCGCGAGCACCCGCCCCTTGTAAGTTTGCTTTACCCCCGCCAGACCGTTGCCCCTCGGATCACGAGATCGTAGGTGAGCCTGGGTCGGCGGGGACTTTTCCTCACAACCCGAACAGTTGCCTGGGCTTCAAGCCCGTTTC